>JAYPFK010000105.1:0-1954 GCA_038126235.1 Verrucomicrobiales bacterium | reverse complement strand
CTTCACCTCGCCGCAGCGCTCCTCTGGTTGAACTGAATGTCGATTGGCCCTAAGGCCCGCGAGGACGAATTGGCCCCTCTCCCATACTTGGCCCGGCAGGTTGCCCCTTCCGCAAGGGCTGACTCGAAGCGCGACTCAGGTGGAAGCCGCCGTCGATCGCCGGGTCGGCGCTTCCGATGCGCCGCCGCCGATTCACTCCCGAGTCCATCGAAAGCGCAGAGTACATCGGGGTTGACTCCTTTCTCCATTCTCTTTGCCTGAATCATGAAGATTAAATCGATCAATTGCTCGTTTCTCAGGAGGTCTTCCTCGGCCTATCAGTCCTTTTCCCGTTGCGCCCTGGCAGTGACGGCGAGCCTGGCGCTTGCCGCGCCGATAGATTGCGCGCGGGCTGTCGGACCAGTCGCGATCGTCGATAATCTTGCCGGGGCTACGTCGATATTCTTCCCGATGGGCCAACTCCCGCTCATGCCCGGCCAGGTTGCGCAAACGGCGTTTCGCACGGACGCATCGCCCTACACTCTTGTATCCGTCGAGACCCGGGTTCTGCCGACCCCGGCCGACGGCGATGCGGACACAGTGTTTGCCATGCGCGTCGTCGCGGATTCGGGAATGAGCGCTCCAGATTCGGGCACGGTCATCGCCGATCTCGGGATGGTCAATGCCGGCAAGAGTCTGACTCCGGTCCAAGCGGTCTTCACTGCGGCGGGGCAATCGCTCTCCCCCAACACCACCTATTGGATCGAGGTTGAACGCCTCGCCGGGGACTCCGGAGCTGTCATTATTGAGGACGGGATGGCTAATACTGGTTTGGGCACATTTCCGGTCCCGAATTTGCATCTCAATGGAATGCCCGGTCCTCCAGGGACTGTACAGTTCTTGAAGGTCCTCGCCAACCTTGGCTTTCCCGGAACTCCGGAAATCAACGTGAACGACGGCGCCATGGTGTCCGATGCGGACATCGCGGACGGCGGTTCCGCCGCCGGATTCGGACAGGTCAACACGGCAGGTGGGAGCGTTCAACGCACCTTCAACATTGACAACGCGACCGGCACAGCAGCCTTGACGATAACCAGCGTCACGGTCACGGGGGGCAACGCCTCCGATTTTGCTGTTGGCGGCTCGATTGCTGCCGGGGGAACGGTTGCCGCAGGCGCGTCAACCACCTTCACCGTCACCTTCGATCCCTCCGCCGTCAGCGCGCGCACGACCACCCTCCAAATCGTCAGCGACGACGCCGACGAGGGGGCCTACGACATCGCTCTCAGCGGCACAGGGGTTGATCTCAGCGCTTACGATTCGAATGTTTCACAAGTCGGCAACGACTTTGTGATTGCCGACACCACCGGCGACACCGACGACACCGTCCGAGTGGAGTTTCTGACAGGCCCAGATCGCATCCGCATCTCGGATGCATCGAACACCACCGTGGCCCTCTCGCCTGCAGTCCAAGTCGATCCCAATACGGTGGACATACCGCTGACCGCCTTCACTGGGAAGATTGTCATCAACGGGTCAAACGGCGACGATTCCCTCACAGTCGATCTCAGCCCTGCCATTCCGCGCGCAATCGTGTACAACGGTGGGGGAAACACCGGCGTCGGGGACTCCCTGACCATCACGGGATATTCTGGCGGCACGACCACCTATAACTTCGATCCCTCCAATCCGGCCAACGGCTCGATCAGCATTTCCGGCAACGCTACAATTACCTACACCGGTTTGGAGCCGATCACCGACTCGGGGACGCCCGGCAACATTGTCTTCAATCTTCCCGGCGGGGTGAACAACACTGACGTTGTGCTCAAGAACAACGCGGGAGCAGGCCTGTGCGAACTAACCGGTTCCACCTTCGAGAACACCCTCTTTGCCAATCCTTCCAGTTCTCTCACCATCAACGGTGGAGCCATGGCTGATACCATCAGCGTCCAGGGCGTGGACGCCGCCTTCGACG
>JAYPFK010000104.1:0-4939 GCA_038126235.1 Verrucomicrobiales bacterium | reverse complement strand
CCAACCAGTGAACAACTCCGGGTAAGCTATACGAACTGTCCTCAGTGAGCCGCGCTTGGGCATGCTAACGTTGGCTCATTGAGGACAATTCGCCCCACCGGGGCTGCGACTTTCACGTCAGGAGGGGCTCAATACAGGTCATGCGACACGGCCGCCCCTCGTCATTCGGGTTTCCTTCGGAATTGGGAGTTTCGTCATTGGCGAGCCGCCGCCGGCTCCTTTAGGGGTGGTCTCGAAACGGCTTTGCGTTAAATAATCGTCTCCAATCCGCGTCGAAGAAACCGATCCTCATGAAAACACGCATCCTTCTCCTCTTCTCCCTCGTCTTCGCCCTTGCTTCCGCCCACGCTGCGCGGAAGGACCGGCACGTCATCCTGATCAGCATCGACGGCCTGGCCTCCTATTATTTCGACGATCCGCGGGCGCACATGCCGACGATCCGGGGCCTGGCCGCCGATGGCGCGCGGGCCGGGCGGATGAAGTGCTCTTTCCCCTCGGTCACCTGGCCGAATCACACGACGCTGGTCACCGGCGTCGAGCCCGGCCGCCACGGGGTGATCGGCAACAACTACTACGACCGTGAGACGAAGAAGTCCGTCCCCTTCATTCCGGACCCGCTCTTCGACAAGCACGAGATCGTCAAGACGCCGACGGTCTACGACGTGGCGCACGATGCCGGTTTGAAGACCGCCGGCGTCATCTGGCCGGCCTCGCGAAATGCGGCCACGCTGGACTGGCAGCTGCCGGATGTGTTCGACCAGAAGATCTTTGAGGGCGCCGGCACGCCGAGCCTGCTCGCCGAACTCCGGGCCAAGGGCATCCCCATTGAGAAGCAGATGGAATGGTGCAAGGCGGGCAACGCCGGCAAGGCGCAGCGCGACTGGATGTACACCCGCATCGCCGAGCATATCCTCATCGCGCACAAGCCGAACTTTCTCGCGATTCACCTGGTGAGCGTGGACGCCTTCGAGCACGCCACCGGCCGGAACACTCCCGAGGCCTACTGGGCCTGCAACGATTCCGATAACCGCGTCAGGGAACTGGTCGAGGCCACGAAGACTGCCGGGATCTACGAGAACACGACCTTCGTCGTTGCCGCCGACCACGGCTTCATCACCTACACCAACCAGATCCAGCCGAATGTCCTGTTGCGCCAGAAGGGGCTGCTCAAGACTGCCGGGCCACGAATCGTCGAGCAACAGGCCTACTGCTTGGCGCAGGGCGGCGCCGCGATGGTCTATATCCTCGACGATGCCAACCGCGCGGAGATCAGTCGCTCGCTCGCGGTGGAGTTCGCGAAGGTCCCCGGCGTGGCGGCTGTGATCGAACCGAAGGATTTTGCCGGCGTGGGGCAACTGCCGCCGGACAAGGACCCGCGCAGCCCGGACCTGTTCCTGGCCGCCGAGGACGGCTATTCGTTCTCCGGTTCGGCCAACGGCGACAAGGTGATCGCGCCGACACCCGGTCCGCGCGGTTCCCACGGGTATCTTCCGACGCATCCGCTGATGTATGCGAACTTCGTCATCTCCGGCGCGGGAGTGAAGCGGGGCGTCACGCTCGACGAGGTCAGCAACACGGATGTCGCCCCGACCATCGCCGCGCTGCTAGGCGTGCGAATGAAGGACACGGACGGCCGCGTCCTCCGGGAAATCCTGGCGGATTGAGTCCAGGCTCAGCTCACCGGCAATCGCTCTTCAATTGAGATCATGAAACCCGCATCGCTCCTTCACGCCCTGGCGCTTGCCGTCCTGCTTGGCGCGACGGCCCCTCCAAAAGCCGCGTCCGCCGCCGATTCCAACCGCAGGGCCCTGCTTGAAAAGCAGGATCTCTTCGTCGGCGGCGAGGGCGGCTACAAGCTCTACCACATCCCCGGCATTGTCGTGACCGCCAAGGGCACGGTCCTGGCCTGGTGCGAGGCGCGCGAGAATGGCGGCGACTGGGACCGGATCGAACTTCTCGTCCGCCGCTCCACCGACGAGGGCAGGACTTGGAGCGCGCCGATGAACACCACCGTCGTCCCCAGGGATGTTAAGAAGAACAAGGAGGCCCTGAGGTTGAAGTCCGTGAAGGAGGACGCCATCACGGTCAACAATCCCGTGCTTATCGCCGACCGGGACGGGACGGTGCATTTCCTCTACTGCATCGAGTACGGCCGCGCGTTTTACCGGAAGAGCGTCGATGACGGGCTGACCTGGTCCGAACCGGTTGAGATCACGGAGACGTTCCGGCAGTTCACTTACCGCGCGCCCGTCATTGCGACCGGGCCGAACCATGGCATCCAGTTGCGGAGCGGGCGCTTGGTGGTCCCGGTCTGGTTGTCGACTGGCAAGGGCGGCAACGCCCATAGGCCTTCCGTCACCGCGACCATCTACAGCGACGACGGCGGCGCCACCTGGAAGGCCAGCGAGATCGCCGTTCCGAACGACGTAACCAAGACGCTCAACCCCAACGAGACCACCGCCGTCGAGTTGGCCGACGGTTCCGTGATGCTCAACGTCCGCAATGAGTCCGCGCGCCATCGGCGCATCGTCGTGACCAGCCCCGACGGCGCGACGGATTGGAGCGAGCCGCGCTTCGACGCCGCCCTGTTGGAGCCCATATGCATGGGCTCGATCATCCGCTACTCCACTGAGGCCGACGGCGGCCGCAACCGCATCCTGTTCTCCAACCCGCACAACCTGTTCGATTCCAAGGGCGTCTCGGCGGAGGGCAAATCGACCATGCAGGGGCGGGGCGCGCGGCGGAACCTCTCGATCAAGCTCAGTTACGACGAGGGCCAAAGTTGGGCCTTTCACAAGGCCTTGGAGGTCGAGTCCGGCATGTACAGCGACCTCGCTGTGACGAAGTCGGGGACGATCCTCTGCTTCTACGGCCGCCGCCAGGGCAAGAGCGGGACGAGCTATTCCGGCGATCGCCTGACCGTCGCGCGTTTCAATCTCGCCTGGCTCACCGAGGGCGGGGACCTGGGGGAGTGATGAGGGTTGGACTCAAGAAGGGGCGGCATTCCTGCCGCCCTGCCTGCGCAGCAGGCACAAACGCGTTCGCATGTCCCCGACGCTTCGGATGGAATGAAGGTTCTCGTTGCAACCGACGCCCACTGTGGCCGCGTTGCGGCCACGGCGACAAGAATGTCGCCACTCCTTGGTTGCCGCCGTCGTGCCATCATCCGTTCGAGCGTGAAACCGCTTTCCGCGTGCGGTTGCTGACTTCATGATGACCACGCTCTGCCAACGCCCATGAAAAGAATCCTCTCCACCCTGTTCTTCGCGCTTGCGGTCGCCGCCGCCTCCGCCGCGCCGCAGACCGTGCGGCTCCTGACAGTCGGCAACAGCTTTGCCGATAACTCGCTGACCTACCTGCCGCAGATTGTCGAGGCGGCGGGGCATGAGCTGATTGTCGGGAAGGCCAACCTCGGCGGCTGCACGTTTGAACGCCACTGGGGGCATGTCGCCAAACACGAGGCCGATCCCGATGATCCCGAGGGTTCCCCCTATCAGGGCGGCAAAAAGTCGCTGGACGACCTGTTGAGGCAGGACCAGTGGGATTTCATCACGGTGCAGCAGGTCAGCTATAAGAGCCACGATCTGAAGACTTACCAGCCTTTCGCCGACAACCTGCTCGCCTACATCCGGGAGCGCGCGCCCCGGGCGAAGATCCTGGCGCACCAGATCTGGGCTTACCGCGTGGACGATCCGCGTTTCAAGCCGGAGAACGAGGGCAAGGAGCCGCATAACCGGAAGGTCATGTACGAGCAGGTGCGCGCCGCCTATCACGCCCTCGCGAAAGAACAGAAGCTCGGGATCATCCCCAGCGGGGACGCCATGTACCTGGCGGACTCGGACTACAAGTGGGGTTTTCGGCCGGACCACGGTTTCGATCCATCGGCCCAACCGCAGACGCTTCCTGATCAGGCCCATTCCCTGCACGCCGGGTGGCATTGGAGGAAGGGCAAGGACGGTTCCCGCCAGCTCAGGATGGACGGGCATCATGCCAGCGCCGCTGGCAAGTATCTGCTGGGCTGCGTGTGGTTCGAGGCCCTGTTCGGCGAAAGCGTTGAGGCCAATGCGTTTGCTCCCGACGGATTCGACCCGGATTACGCGCGCTTCCTGCGCGCAACCGCGCATCGGGCCTTTGCCGCCTTGGACGGTTCATTCAAGCGGGTTGGAGCAGCGTCGTTGTCTGCGAGGGGGCCATTGCCCAGGATTGTGTTGATCGGCGATTCGATCCGCCTGGGCTATGCGCCGCTGGTGACCGAGGCGTTGAAGGGCAGGGCGGTCATCGTCAGTTCGAAGTCCAACGGCGGCGACAGCTCGAACGTGCTCAAGCGCCTCGACCTTTGGGCGATCCAGGAAAAGCCGGACATCGTCCACTTCAACTGCGGCATCCACGACACCAAGCGGTTCAAGGCCGCGGGGAATTTCCAGGTCCCACCCGCGCAATACGAAGCCAACCTCCGCGAGATTGTGAAACGCCTCCGGTCGGGCACGAAGGCCGCGGTGTTTTTCGCGACCACCACGCCCATCCTCGACGACCGCGCCGCCGCCAAGCGCGCGGACCGTGATTACGAACTGACCGGCGCCGCAATCCGGCAATACAACGAGATCGCCCTCCGCGTCATGCTCGAGTTGGACGTCCCGGTCGACGACCTCAACACCGCGCTCGCCAAGCCGGAGCCGCCACTGGAAACCGGGGCCCTCATCGGCGACGACGGCGTGCATCCCACGCCCGAGGGGAAGGAATTGTTGGCGAAGCGGGTGGCGGCATTCCTTTCGGAGAAGATCGCGGGGAAGGACGCCCGGTGATCGGGAGGCGCGGAGGTTCGGCGGAGCGCGGTGTGATGTCCGACGGGATTCGTCGCCTCCAATTACCGGCGCTCGGTTTCGCGGGGGGGGGGGGGGGGGGGGGGGGGGGGGGGCGGGGCCCGCCCCCCCCCCCCCCC
>JAYPFK010000103.1:0-5858 GCA_038126235.1 Verrucomicrobiales bacterium | reverse complement strand
AGAACCTAGCGTGTTTCTGGGCGAATGCACGCTAAAGCGTGAACTCCAACCCCGAGCGCCGACTGGCAAGCTCTCGAAACTGCATTGATTTTGGCGTTCATGCGTAAGCCCTGGGGATTCCCTTGCTTGTCGTCCCTACCCCCACCACGATAGCCTCTGTATCCATGAAACCGCCCAAACGCCTCCTCGCCGGTCTTCTTTTCGCCCTGGTTCTCCACTTCGCGGCATCCGCCTTCGCCGCGGACAAGCCCAACTTCATCGTCATCAACATCGACGATATGGGTTACGCGGACATCGGGCCTTACGGCTCCAAGTTGAACCGCACGCCGAATTTGAACCGATTGGCCGAGGAGGGCATGAAGCTGACCTGCTTCTACGCGGCGCCCGTGTGCTCGCCGTCGCGCGCCTCTTTGATGACGGGGTGTTATCCCAAGCGGGCGCTGCCCACGCCGCATGTGCTTTTCCCCTCCGCCGAGATCGGGTTGAGCAGGGAGACGCCCACCGTGGCCGAGTTGTTGAAGCAGGCCGGCTATGCGACCGCCTGCGTCGGCAAGTGGCACTTGGGTGATCAGCCGCCCTTCCTGCCCACGCGCCGCGGCTTTGATTATTACCTCGGCATCCCCTACTCGAACGACATGGGGCCGATTGCGGACGGGGCCAAGAGCAACCTCGGCGCGCCGCTGCCCAAACCACGCGCGAACAGGAACCTGCAGCAGAAGGACCTGGAAAGCGGCATTCGCGGAATGGCGCAGCCGCCGATGCCGCTGCTGGAGAACGAACAGGTCGTCGCACGGGTCAGGCAGGACCAGCAGCAGGGGATCGTGGAGCGCTACACCACGGCGGCGGTGAAGTTCATCAAGGACAACAAAGACCGGCCTTTCTTCCTCTACCTGCCGCATTCGGCGGTGCATTTCCCGATCTTCCCCGGCAAGCGTTGGGCGGGCAATTCGCCGCACGGCATCTACAGCGACTGGGTCGAGGAGGTGGACTGGAGCGTGGGGCAGGTGATGAAAGCGGTTCGCGGGCTGAATCTCGACAAGAACACGCTCGTGCTCTTCACCTCGGACAATGGCGGCACCTCGCGCGGCGTGAACGCGCCGTTGCGCGGGTTCAAGGGCAGCACGTGGGAGGGCGGCATGCGTGAACCCACGATCGCATGGTGGCCCGGCAGGATCCCCGCCGGCTCCGAGAATGGCGAGGTCTGCGGCATGATGGACATCCTGCCCACCTTCGTGAAACTGGCTGGCGGCAAGGTCCCCGCCGCCGACCGGCTCGATGGAGCCGACATCTGGCCGCTGATGGCGGGCGAACCCGGAGCAAAGACGCCGCATGAGGTTTTTCATTACTTCCGCGGCTTCAAGCTCGAGGCCATCCGCCAGGGTCCCTGGAAGCTCCATCTGGTGAACCGCGCCCCGGCTCCGAAGAAGGGCAAGCAAAAGAAAGGGGGAAAGAAGGTCGAGCCTCAGTTCCCGCTCTACAATCTCGACACCGACATCGGGGAGAAGAAGGACGTCGCCGCCGCTCACCCCGACATCGTGAAGCGCCTCCGGGAACTGGCCGCGAAGATGGACGCGGATCTCGGCACGGACGGCGTCGGCCCGGGCTGTCGTCCGCTCGCCCGCGTGAAGAAGGCCCAACCCCTCATCGGCCACGACGGCAAGATTCGGGCCGGGTTTGAGCGGTAAGAAGACGGAGCGATCGGCAGATCCGTGGTCGGAGTTCTCTCGGAGGCGGGACCGCGACGCGCGCGATTGGGGCAGCGTTCTCGCCGTATCATTTGAATTGCCTGACCGATCGGGGCAAACGAGCATGCGGGGATGAGGAAATCCTTGATCGGCCTTCTTTTGGTTGTGGCGGCGGTGTCGGGCGCCGTCGCCGCGGACAAGCCCAATGTCCTGTTCATCGCCGTCGACGACCTGCGCCCGCAGCTTGGTTGCTATGGCCAGACTCAGATGCATTCGCCGAACATCGACCGTCTCGCCTCCCGCGGCGTGGTGTTCAACCGCTCGTATTGCATGGTGCCGACCTGCGGAGCCTCGCGCGCGAGCCTCATGTCCGGCGTGCGACCGGCGCGCAACCGGTTCGTCAGCTACCAGGCCCGCGCGGACAAGGACGCGCCGAATGCCCTGACGCTCAACACGCATTTCAAGAACAATGGCTGGCACACGGTCTCCAACGGCAAGGTGTTCCACTATCCGCAGGACAACGCCAAGGGTTGGTCGGAGCCGGCGTGGCGGCCGAAGCGGAACGGCATCGGCTACCACCGCCCCGAGAACATCGAGATCCACCGTAAGCGTTCGGAGGGGAAGGGGAGCCGCAAACGAGGACCCGCCTACGAGGCCGCCGACGCGCCGGACAGCGCCTACGCCGATGGCATGATCACGCAGAAGGCCATCGAGGATCTTCGCCGTTTGAGTGAAAAGGAGCAGCCCTTCTTCCTTGCGGTTGGTTTCCTGAAGCCGCACCTGCCTTTTGTGTGTCCGCAGAAATACTGGGACCTCTATCCCGCGGACTCAATCAAGCTGCCGGAGACCTACCATCGCCCGGAAGGCGCGCCGAACGAAGCCATCCACAGCTTCGGCGAGATGCGAGCCTATGCCGGCATTCCGGGCAAGGGGCCGGTTTCGAACGAGACGGCCTTGAACCTCATCCGTGGTTATTACGCCTGCGTCAGCTTTACCGACGCGCAGATTGGCCGTGTCCTGGACGAACTCGACCGGCTCAAACTCACGGACAACACCATCGTCGTCCTTTGGGGCGACCACGGCTGGAACCTGGGCGAGCACACCCTCTGGTGCAAACACTGCTGCTTCGAGACCTCGATGCGCGCGCCGTTGATCGTCAGCGCTCCCGGGTTCAAGCGCGGCGCGATGACGCAGGGGCTGACCGAGTTCATCGACATCTATCCGTCGCTCTGCGAACTCGCGGGGCTGTCCAAGCCCGGCCATCTTGAGGGGCGCAGCTTCGTGCCGCTGTTGAAGAACCCGGACGCCGCGTGGAAGGAGTTTGCCATCGGCCGTTTCGGTCCCGGCGACACCATCCGCACCGACCGGCATCGGTTCACGGAATACTCCGGCAAGGGGGGCGCGCCCATCGCCCGCATGCTCTACGACCACGAGGAGGACCCGGCCGAGGACCGCAACATCTCCGAGAAACCGGTCAATGCCGAACTGGCCGAACGGCTCGCCAAAATGCTGCGCGAGAACAAGGGGAAGCCCGGGAAGAAATAGGTTCCGGCGCCCCGGCAAAGCGGCTACAACGCGCGGATGCGGGAACATCCCATTTCGGGTTGGGGAATGGCGGCCATGTTGGCCGGGGCCGTGGGCATCGCTTTTGCGCCGAATCTGGTTCGCGAATGCGTGGCCAATCATGGGGTAGGCCCCAGTTCCACCGCGTTTTTCCGGGTGTTCCTGGCGTTGCCCGTATTGTGGTTCTGGGTCGTCTGGGAACAGCGGGGAGCGAATCCACCCCGCCGACCTTCAACTTTCGGGGAGAAACGCCTTCTCTTGCTGGCCGGGTTCTTCTTCGCCCTCGACATGGCGTTCTGGCACTGGTCGATCAAGCTGACCACGGTGGCCAACGCGACCCTGCTGGCCAACTTCGCCCCGATCGTCGTCACACTGGGGGCGTGGCTGCTGCTCAAGGAACGGATTACCCGCGCTTTCATCGTGGCCATGGTCGTCGCGCTGGCGGGAGCGGCGATGCTGGCCGGCGCCAGCGTCAACCTGGAGATCCGCTACCTGATCGGCGATGGACTGGCCGTGATCACGGCCTTGTTCTACGGAAGCTATCAACTCACCGTGAAGTTGCTGCGGAGTTCGTTTTCTCCGGCCACGATCATGTTGTGGGCCGGGTTCTCCGCTGCGGCGACGCTGCTGGTCATCGCGCTGGCGTCGGGCGAGAGTATGCTCCCGGAAACTCCGGCGGGTTGGTGGTTCCTGGCGGCGTTGGCCTTCGTCAGCCACGTGGCGGGGCAGGGGTTGATCGCCTACGCCTTCGGGCATCTGCCGGCGTCGTTCGGATCGTTGAGCCTGCTGTTGCAGCCGCTGGTCGCGGCCGCGATCGCGTGGGTGTGGTTTGCGGAAAAACCTGGAATCATGCGCGTGGCGGGCGGCGCAATCATGCTCGCCGGCCTCGTCCTGGCGACCAGGGCGCAGCGGAGGCCGGTGGTTGGTCCGTAGTCCGTTGTCCGTCGGGTGGGGATGGCTTCCGTCCGTTCTTTGGATTTGGTGTTTTTCCCCACCCGCAAATCCCCGTTGCGTCGAATCTGCAACGCTCCTACGCTGCTCAATCGAATGACCACGAACCGCCGCCATTTTCTTTCCTCCGTCGCGGGCGGATTTGCCGGCTTGGCGCTGACCGACCTGCTGGCGCGCGACGGCGTCTTGTCCGGAGCCCTGCATCATCCTCCCCGGGCGAAGCGCGTGGTGCAGATGTTCATGGCCGGCGCCGCCAGCCACGTCGATCTTTGGGACTACAAGCCGCAGTTGGAGAAGGAGCATGGGAAGCAGTGGGATCCGGGCGAGGAGGTGGAGCTGTTCCAAAGCTCTCCCGGCGCGAGCGCCAAGTCCTACTGGGATTTCCGGCCCTTCGGCCGATGCGGCAAGCCGCTGAGTGAGATCGTCGCCCCCCTCGGCGAGGTCGTCGATGAGATGGCTTTCGTCCACAACCTGGTCGGGCAGACGGGAGTGCACAGCCAGGGGACGCTGTTGCAGACGACGGGCTTCAACCGCCCGGGATTTCCCAGCGCCGGCTCGTGGGTCAGTTACGCGCTCGGTTCCGCGAATGAAAACCTGCCCGCCTTCGTCGTCCTGCCCGATCATCGGGGACTCGCCTCCAACGGTGTGAAGAACTGGTCCTCCATGTTCCTGCCGGCGCAGAACCAGGGCACGGTCATTCGTCCGGGCGACAAGACGCCGATCAACGACCTGTTCGCCCGCGCCGAGGACGATTTCATCACTCCGCAGGCCGATCGCGACGCCCTCGCCCTGATGGGCCGCCTCAATGCCCGCCATGCCCTGACGCGCCTCGGCGACGATCGTCTCCAGGCCCGCATCCACAGCTACGAGTTGGCCGCCCGCATGCAGCTCAGCGCGACGGAGGCGTTGTCGGTCGACAAGGAGCCGCAATACATCAAGGACCTCTACGGCCTCGCGCCGGAAGGCCCGGGCGTGAACGATTCGGAGATCAACCCCAAGGCCGAGGCGGAGTTCTTCGGCCGCAAATGCCTGGTCGCCCGCCGGTTGCTGGAGCGCGGCGTGCGCTTCGTGCAGATCTGGAGCGGCAATGAAAACGGTTTCCCGCGGCGCAACTGGGACAGCCACGAGGATGTAAAGCGCGACCACGGGCCGCTGGCGCACGGCATGGCTGTCGGCTCGGCCGCCCTGATCAAGGATCTCAAGCAGCGCGGCATGCTCGATGAGACGCTGATCATCTGGACCACGGAATTCGGCCGCATGCCCTGCGCCCAGCGCGGGACGGGCCGCGACCACAACCCTTTTGTCTTCACAAACTGGCTCTGCGGCGGCGGCATCAAGGGCGGCGTCACGCATGGGGAGAGCGATCAATGGGGCTTCAAGCCGGCGGATCGCAGCAATTACACGCAGGTCCACGACATCAACGCCACCGCGCTCCACCTCCTCGGCATCGATCACGAGCGTCTCACCGTCCGTCACAACTCCCTCGACCGAAGGTTGACCGACGTCCACGGGCACGTGATGCACGACCTCCTGGCTTGAGCGGGAGGCGGTTCCATATTCCTGTAGCAGCCGACGTGAGGAGGCTCTGACCGTTGGATTCCTTCTGAAATGAGCCTCGTCACCTCGTCTCACATGAAAATCGAGGTCAAGACAAACTTC
>JAYPFK010000102.1:0-6130 GCA_038126235.1 Verrucomicrobiales bacterium | reverse complement strand
CGCCCGAAATGCTACGCGCATCTCAGGTCGTCCGCTTTTCAAATCACCAGCTACCAACCGAGCAGACTCATGGGACAGGTTGGGAGCGCTGTCCTGCATGTGTCTGCCCGCCGCAGAAACATGATTGGCAACCGGGCGGTTCTTCGACATTTTTGCTTTCGCAACCCCCTGCAGTTGGACCAACTGAACCTATTGTCATGACCCTGATCTCATTCCTGTTTTTCACCGGACTGGTGGCCGCGCTCACCTGGTGGCTGACGCGCAAGGACGACCACGCCAGCAGCGGCGGCTACTTCCTTGCCGGTCGTTCGCTGACCTTCCCCCTGATCGCCGGCTCGCTGTTGCTGACGAACCTCTCCACCGAGCAGATGGTGGGGCTGAACGGCGCGGCCTTCACCGACGGGCTCTGCGTCATGGTTTGGGAGGTGGTCTGCGTGGTGGCGCTGGTGTTCATGGCCTGGTTCTTCCTGCCGCGCTTCCTCAAGAGCGGCGTGGCCACCGTGCCGCAATACCTGGAGATCCGCTTTGATCACCAGACCCAGGTGATCACGAACATCATCTTCCTCGTCGCCTACGTGGGCATCCTGCTGCCGATCATCCTCTACACCGGCGCGACCGGCATGATGGGCATCCTGGACGTGCCCTCGATGCTGGGCGGAGCGTCGGAGACGACATCCCTGGTCCTGATCGTCTGGGTGGTCGGCATCATCGGCTCCATCTACGCGCTCTTCGGCGGGCTGCGGACGGTGGCTGTGTCGGACACGATCAACGGCGTGGGGTTGTTCGTCGGCGGTTTCATGATCACCGGTTTTGCGTTGGCCAAGCTGGGCGGCGACGGCGGCATGACGGGCGGCGTTTCGCTGATCTTCGAGCAGCAGCGTGACCGGCTCAACTCGGTGGGCGGCGCGTCGTCGTCCGTGCCCTTCGGGACCATCTTCTCGGGCATCTTCCTGCTGAACCTCTTCTACTGGACGACCAACCAGCAGATCATCCAACGGACCTTCGGCGCCAGCAGCCTGGCCGAGGGGCAGAAAGGCGTCCTGCTCACCGGAGCCTTGAAACTGCTCGGGCCGCTGTATCTCGTGATCCCTGGCATGATCGCCTTCACGATGTTCGCCGGCGAGGGCATCAAGCCGGATCAGGCCTATGGGAAACTTGTGAACTCGGTGTTGCCCGCATCACTCACGGGCTTCTTCGCGGCCGCGATGATCGGGGCCATCCTGTCCAGTTTCAACTCGGCCCTGAACAGTTCCTGCACCCTGTTCAGCCTCGGGCTCTACAAGAACGTGCTGAGACCGGACGCCGATGAGGCTGCGGTCGTGAAATCCGGCAAGGTCTTCGGCTGGAGCGTCGCGGTGGCGGCCATGTTGATTGCGCCGTTGCTGGCCAAGACCACCAGCATCTTCGGTTACCTGCAGAAAATGAACGGCATGTATTTCATCCCGATCTTCGCCGTGGTGCTGGTGGGCATGTTGAGCAAACGGGTTCCTGCCAAGGCGGCCAAGTTCGCCCTCATCGCCGGTTTCTCGATCATTGCCATCGGCTACTTCGTGCCGCCCTTCGACAAGATCGTCGCCTCCATGCATGAGTTCCATTTCTTGGGGATCGTCTTCAGCTGGCTGGTGATCCTGATGTTGGTCATCGGCGAACTGGAACCGCGCGAGACGGAGTTTGTTCAGGAGGATGTCGGGGCAGTGAATATGAAACCCTGGGAACACGCGCGGAAGGCCGGCTGGGCGCTCATCGCCATTGTGTTCCTGATCTACATCTCCTTCGCCGACTTTTCCGTCCTGGCAACGGGCGGTTGATGACTTGGAAACAAAGTGAACGAGCTTCCGTCGATGGATACCCCCTCACCCCGGCCCTCTCCCTCAGGGAGAGGGAGTTCGCGCTGGCGACTCCGCTCGTTTCCGAACATGTCGGGCGGTTCAGCATGCCTTGGCTTTTCTTCCCTCTCCCGGGGGGAGAGGGATCGAGGGTGAGGGCGATTCGGTTTTGCTTGCCTGAGAGATTCATCCAATGAACCCGAACCTGATTCCCTCCGTCTGCATCGACGCGGTCTTCGAAGGCCGGTCCTTCGAGGATGCCTGTGCGGCCGTCCGGCGCGCGGGCATTTCAGCCATCGAATTCTGGGGCTGGTGGGACAAGGATCTGGCGGCGTTGCAGGCGGCCCAGGCCTCCAACAACCTCGCCATCTCCGCCTGCTGCACGAAGTTCATCAGCCTCGTTGATCCCGCATTGCGCGAGGACTACGCGCGGGGCGTTTCCGAATCCATCGAGGCCGCGAAGCGGCTCGGGCCCCGGACGCTGATCTCCCAGGTCGGCGACTACCGATCCGGCGTTCCGCGCGAGGAGCAGCGACAAAGCCTGATCGACGGCCTGCGCGTCGTGGCCCCGGCCCTGGAGGCGGCAGGGGTCACGCTGGTGATCGAGCCGCTCAACGAGTTGATCGACCACGTGGGCTACTACTTGATCCGCAGCGACGAGGCCTTCGGAATCGTGGACGAGGTTGCCAGCCCGAACGTGAAGGTGGTCTTCGACATCTACCACCAGCAGATCAGCGAGGGGAACGTGATCCGGAACATCGTCGCGAACATTGACAAGATCGGCCACTTCCACGCGGCGGGGAATCCCGGACGCAATGAACTGCAGCGCGGCGGGATCAATTACCCCGAAGTTTTCGCCGCAATCCGCGACACCAGCTACCAGGGATATGTCGGCCTGGAATACTGGCCGCTGGACGACGATCCGGTCGAGGCGTTGAAGGCCGTGGCCGGCTGGCTGGCCTGAGCGGCGTTCCCGTGCCGGCGCGGCCGCCGAAGCTCAGATCGGCGGCGCCCCTCGAAATCCGCCTCCGCGTCCGCCTTTGCCGACGATCCGACACCGACCATGAAGAAGTTCTCCTCAATCAAGACGCTGGCGTGTTTTCCGGTCCTGTTCCAGGCTCTTGTGATCGGCGTCCCGGCGGCGGAGTCCGCTGACAATCGGGCCCAGAAGGAAGGCGCGCCGAAGAATCCCGAGATCGCGAACCGCCCCCTGAGCATCACCGGCGACGTGACGCGGAATGCCGACACCGGCGTCATCGCGGCCCAGGGGGGACGGCAACACGGCTGGGCCGTTCACCTGCTGGACTCACGCCTTGCCTTTGACGTCCGGGTGAACGGCCGCGTCAGGCGCATCGCGGCGGCGGAGTCGGCTCCGAAGCGGTTTGGTTTCAAGGCTGTCCTCACCGCCGATGTCCTGACGCTGTATCTCGACGCCGAGCAGGTCGCGAAAGGCGCTTCGCCGGGACTGGTTCCGGTCCAACCCGTCGATGCTCTCAGCATCGGTCATGACGACCGCTCGGCCGCAGGGAATTACGTCGCCCCGAATCCGCTCCAAGGGAAGGTGGAGAACCTGAAGGTCGAAACGGGGGAGGAGGTGAAGCCGCTCGCGAAGGCGTACCTTTCCATTCCGCCGGGCCGGAAGCGGTTTGGGAGTGTCACGAAGCCCTTGTTCGCCGATCCGAACTACAACGGCTCCTGCGATCCGGAGATTGTCTGGAATCCGCGGGCGAAGGAATGGTTCATCTACTACACGGCCCGTCGGGCGACACGGAACAGCGCGAGCTATGTGGGAACGCCCTTGGGCGTGATCTCCTCGCCGGACCTGCTCCATTGGCGGTTTCGCGGCTACTGCGCCTTCGATGGCCGGAAGGGGCGGCCGGACAACGACGACACTCACTGGGCTCCCGGGATCGTCGTCGCGGGCGACCGGTTGCACATGTTCGCCACCTACAAGGGCTCCGCGGAACCGCCCTGGGGCGGTAATGGCGTCATCCGGCATTATGTCGCGCCGCTCGACGACCCGATCGACGGCTGGCGACTCGTCGATGTCCCCGGTTTCAACCAACCTGATCCCATCGACGTTTCTTTGCTCAAGGTCGGCGACGGTTATCGGGCCTACTACCGGGTTGGCAGGGGCGGGGGCATCCAATGGGCGGAGAGCGGGGATCTGTCGAACTGGACAAACCACGGCAAGTGCCCCGGGGATGTCAATGCGCCGCCGAAGCAACGCGGCTTTGGTTACCAGGAGGCTCCTTACGTTTTCCATTGGCGGAACCGGTATTGGATGTTGGCCGATCCGCATGAGGGATTGGCGGTGTTCCATTCGCCGGACGGGATCCGCTGGGCCCAGCAGGAACGCATCCTGCGCGAACCGGGGCAGGGGGAGGCCGACGCCACGCTCGCCCGGCATCCGAGCGTCGCCGTCATGGGCGATCGCGCCTTCATCTTCTACCACACCGAGCCCAACCGCCCCTATCCGACGCCGCCGGCCGAACAACGCACGCCCCGGCAAAAGATCTCCTTTCTCCAGATGGCGGAGTTGCGGATCGAGCATGGAGCGCTGGTCTGCGATCGCGACGCCGACATCGCGCTGGATGTCCCGAAGCGGCCGAACTTCGTCTTCATTCTGGCCGACGACCAGGGCTGGACGGGGCTCAGCCTTCCGATGGACAAGCGGAGGAGGGATTCCCAAAGCGACTACTATCGGACGCCCAACATCGCCCGACTCGCGGCGGCCGGCATGCGCTTTTCCCAAGGGCTCTCTCCCGCGCCGAACTGCTCTCCCTCGCGCTACGCCAACCTGACCGGCAAGACCTGCGCGCGGCTGTCCTTCACGGACATCGTGGGGCGCGGACATGGGACCGACTTGAAGGGGAATCAGAAGCTGCACCCGGGCGGCAAGGGAACGCGCGAGATCCGTTCCGAGGACATCACGATTCCGGAACTCCTGAAGACCCTGCCCGGCGGTTATCGGGCCGCGCATTTCGGCAAGTGGCACCTTGCGGGCGGCGGACCGGAGGCGCACGGCTTCGATGCGTCCGATGGAGCCACCGGCAACCGCGAGGGCAGCCTGGGCCCGAAGGTCAACGACGACCCCAAGCGCGCCTACTCGATCACGGCGCGGGCGGGCTCGTTCATCGAGGAGACTGTCGCCGCGGGCCGGCCATTCTATTGCCAAGTCTCGCACTACGCGGTGCATCAGGCCATCCAGCATCGGGCCGACACCCTGGCGGCGTTGGAGGGGCGGCCCTTGGGCGAGATTCACAAGGATCCGGCCTACGCGGCGATGGTGGCCGATCTCGACGCGGCTGTCGGGCAACTGCTCGACCGGATCGAGGGGCTCGGCATTGGCGACAACACCTATATCTTCTACCAGGCGGACAACGGCAGTCCGAAGCATCTCTCCGCGAGTCCGCCGTTGCGGCGCTACAAGCCCGAGATCTGGGAAGGAGGCGTGCGCGTGCCCACCTTTCTTGTCGGTCCCGGCATCGCGCCCGATTCCCAATGCGACGCGCCCGTGATGGGAATTGATCTGCTGCCCACGATCTGGGACCTCGCCGGCGGCGACATGACGGCCCTGCCCAAGGATATCGACGGAGGGTCCATCGCGCCGACGGCAAGGGCCATCAGTTCGGGAGCGGCGGAAATCCCAGAGGTGCAACGAAGGGGGGAACTCGTGGTTCATTCGCCGCACTACGTGCTCACCGGCGACCTGGCCAAGAATCAACGGCCATCGTCCTCGATCTACGCGGATCGCTGGAAGCTGGTCGCTTGGTATGAAACGGGCGGCGTGCATCTGTTCGATCTCGCCGAGGACATCTCCGAGACGGCCGATGTGGGCGCCCGACATCCCGATGTGAAGTTCCAGCTATGGCGCCGGTTGCGCGACTACCTCGCCGGGGTCGAGGCGCGGTTGCCGACGCTAGACCCATTGCACGAATCACACGCCGGCGGACGTGAAGGCGACGCCGACGCCGATGGACTGCCGGACGACTGGGAATTCCGCCGCCTGCTGACGCACGCGCTGGGAGCCGAAGACGATCCGGACGGGGATGGTCGGGACAATCTCGCCGAGTTCCGCGCCAAGACGGACCCGCTGGCAGCCGACTGAATTTGGAGTTCGGGGCAACTGATTCCAGGTAAGATCGTCGCCCAATCAAAGAGGCGCGATCCTACAGCGGCTCTGTAACAGCCGACGTGAGGAGGCTCTGATTGAATCCCTTCTGAAATGAGCCTCGTCACCTCGTCACACATGAAAATCGAGGTCAAGACAAACTTCACCTGTTGACGAGTCCATGCGTTTT
>JAYPFK010000101.1:0-6734 GCA_038126235.1 Verrucomicrobiales bacterium | reverse complement strand
TTAAATCACGACTTCATCCCATTGTACAATTTAAAATTCGTGAACAGAACCTAGGAGCCTACGAAAACGGATTTGATACGTCGGGGACCGCCAGCCGCCTTTGCTGCGCCTCGTCGCGCCAAGCGACGGCCGTCCCACGAGAGAGTCTACTTGTCCGCCGCCTCGAAGCCCGCGATCACCAGACGGTGATCGGAGCCGACGCCCCAGTTGGGATGCGTCTGAACGTAGGTTTCGCCCGGCTCCCATTCCCGCGCCATCCCGGAACTGAGGAGGATGTAGTCGATCCGCTGATAGCTGTCCTCCCTGCCGTAGTGATAGGTCCAGGCGACGTGGCGCGGATCGTAGCGAGGATTGGCGCTTGGCTCGGTGTCGCCATTCCGTTCGACCGGACGGGTGTCGGTCAGCTTGCTTCGTCCACGCCCGATCAGGGCGCGGACCGGTTTCGAGTCCTTGGTGTCGTTCAGATCGCCGACGACCACAATGTTCGCGGACGGATCTTCCCGCAACCGTTCGTCCAGCAGGCGGCGCAGGACGCGCGCCTCCTCCAGCCGCATGTCCGCCTGATCCGCGATCCTGACCGGCCGCCTGGACTTCAGGTGGGCGTTGAAGAGCGTGAATGAATACCGGTCGTCCACGCGGATCTCGACCTCCGCGAATCCTCGGCTGACATGCAGGGCCTTGCCAAAGACCACGTAACGCTCCTCGACATGGGGTCGCTTCCGGACGATGGGAAACCGGCTCATTACCGCCACGTGAATGTTCGTGTCCCAGCCGGACACATGCTCCATGTAGGGGAAATCCAATCCGCCGGCCGCGAGCGAGTTCCGGAGTCCGGCCAACGCCGATCGTCCGCCCATTTCCTGGAACGCGACGACGTCCGGTTGCGCGGCGAGCAGGCATTCGCGAATCTTGGCCTTGGCCGCAATGCTCTTCGCCTTGCGGCCGCCGACGGCGCGATCCAGGTAGTTTTCGACATTGTAGGTCGCCACCGTGAAGTGTCGGGCCGCCGCCGCGGACACCGGCAGGGCAGCGACGACAACAAACAGACCGAGCAGCAGACGTTTCGATTCCTTCATCCTTCGTTCCGGAGCCGGCCGCAGCGCGCGGTCGCCCCTTTGGTCCCGACAGGATGACGGCTTCCTGGCCGGAAAGCGATCCCGCGGAAAAACTTTTTTTGCAAATCGACGTCCCATTGATAGTTTGCGCCGATGCTTGAACAATCGCAGGAAGACAAAGCCTCTTCCAACGCCTCCCGGCCGGCCGGGACAGCGGAGGAGTTGCACGACACCCAGAACCTGCCGGACGACCGCAACGTCCGCATCGACAAGGTGGGTGTGCGCGGCGTGCGCCAACCCATCCGTTTCCGCGACGCCGACGGTGGCGAGCAGGAGACCGTGGCCATCATCGGCATGGCCGTGGACCTGGCCAAGGAAGTGAAAGGGACGCACATGAGCCGGTTCATCGAGGCCCTCAACGCCCATCAAGGCCCGATCGACCTCGCCAACCTGGGAGCCTTGCTCCGGGAACTGCGCCAGCGGCTCGGCAGCGAGACCGCGCATATCGAGATGGATTTCCCGTTCTTTCGTCGCAAGGCGGCCCCGGTCTCCGGCATCGAAAGCGTCATGGACTACCAGGTCCGCCTCGACGCCAACGCCATCCGCGACGAAATCGATGTCGTCCTCCACGTCGCGGCGAGCGTGACGACGCTCTGCCCCTGTTCCAAGGCCATCAGCGACAACGGCGCCCACAACCAGCGCGGCCTCGTGACCATCCAGATCCGGTCGCGGGAGGCGGTTTCCGTGGAAGAACTCATCGAGATCGCCGAAAGTTCGGCGAGCAGCGAGCTTTACACCCTCCTGAAACGCCACGATGAGAAAGCGGTCACCGAGCGGGCTTACGAAAACCCCGTGTTCGTCGAGGACCTCATCCGGAACGTGGCCCTCCGCCTCAACGCGCACCCGCAGATAACCTGGTACAAGATCGAGGCGGAGAACTTCGAGAGCATCCACAATCACAACGCCTACGCGTGCATCGAAATGGGCTGAAGCCAGACCGGCGCGCCCCTTGGTTTCCCCCTTCCTCCGGTTCGTCGGCGACGTTCTGGCTGGGGCGTTCGGGGGCGCAAAAAGGCGGCCCAAATTTCCCCAGTTTTTTTGTGGCGGTTTTCTTCGGTTTTGCTACGTTCTTGCGCTCTCGTTCCCGTGAGGCGCCCCGGAATTACCGGTTTAAGCGTTTCATTGACACGAAAAACCGGAAGCTTTTCACGTTGTGACAGCCAAGAAGAAAACAGCCAAGAAGCCGGCGGCCAAGAAGGCGGCGCCGAAAAAGGCCGCGCCCAAGAAGGCAGCCCCGAAAAAGGCCGCGCCCAAGAAGGCAGCCCCGAAGAAGGCGGCGGCCAAGAAGGCCCCTGCCAAGAAGACAGCCGCGCTCGCCGCCCCCAAGGCCAAAGCCTCCAAGAAGAAGAAGGCTGGCTCCGGCAGGGCCGTAAGCTCGGCGACGGCGGCTTCCATCCTCGGTTTTGCCATCGGCGGCCCCAAGAGCAAGAAGAAGAACAACTCCCACAACGCCGCCCCAAACCGGCCCAAGATCAAGCCGGAGTGGGAGAAATACTACCAGCGATTGCTCGACCTCCGCGCCCGCCTGTCACAACAGATGTCCGGACTCGCCAAGGAATCGACGGAACAGCTCGCCGGCTACAGCCTTCACATGGCCGATTCCGGCACGGACAACTACGACCGCGATTTCGCCCTCGGAATGCTCTCGTCGGATCAGGATTCGCTCCACGAGATCGATGAAGCGCTCAAACGTATCGAGAACAACTCCTACGGGATCTGCGAGTGGACCGAGAAACCCATCCCCAAGGCCCGCCTGAACGCGATTCCCTGGACCCGGTTCACCGTCGAGGCCCAAGCCCAGCTTGAACGCGACGGGATGCTGCGGAACAAGCGTATCGGCAGCCTAGGATCCGTCGGCAGCTCCGGCCTGGCGGAGGTCGAGGACGATTCGAGCGACGACGACAAAGATTCAGCCAAAGAGAAAAGGTAAGCCATGCCCAGAGAAACGATTATTTTGGAATGCACCGAAGCGCGCGCCGAAGGCAAACCGCCCTCGCGCTACCTCGGCTCTCGCAACAAGAAGCTCAAGACGGAGCGCGTTGAACTCAAGAAATACAACCCGCATCTCCGTCGCCACACCGTCCACCGCGAAATCAAGTAACCGACATGCCACGCAAGAACAACGACTCCAAGGGCGGACGCGGACGCGGCGAATACCGCACCCCGCGCCCCAAGCCGAAGATCGATTTCACCATCGACGCGCTCGATTACCGAAACACCAACCTGCTCCGCCAGTTCACCACCGACGAAGGCCGCATCCTGCCCCGCAAGTGGACCGGCCTTCCCGCGCCCTACCAGCGCCGACTGAGCAAGGCCATCAAGCGCGCCCGTCAGGCCCTCCTGATGAAGTGAGTTCCCACCGCCCTTTCGCCTTGCGCGAAAGGGCGTTTCTTTTGCGATACCGATGCGAACGGTTTGCAAAAAGAGATGAAGCGGACCAATTTCCAAGGCATGAGCCAGCGAACAATCACCACGTCAGCGGTGGCCCTGCTGTTGTGCGCAGTCATGGCGGGGTTGTTGAGCGGCTGTAGGCAGCCGCCGGCGACACCGGCTCCCCGGGACGGCAAACTCCGGGTCGTCACCACTTTTTTTCCGGTCTACTGCTTCACCAGGAACGTCGCAGGGGACCTGGCCCACGTGGAAAACCTCCTGCCTCCCGGATCGGGGCCGCACGGCTACACCTTCAGCGCCCGGGACGGGCAGAAGATCAGCCGCGCGCAGCTGGTTATCATGAACGGACTCGGGCTCGACGACTGGCTGGTGCGCTCCATCCGCAACCTGTCCTCAAAACACAAGCCAGACATCGTCACCGCCACCTCCGGGATTTCCAGCCAGCTGATCCCGACAGACCATGAAGGGCACGATCACGGGCATCACCATCAAGGACACGACCACGGCGCCTTTGATCCCCACGTCTGGCTGGATCCCGCCCTCGCCATTGAAGCGGTCCACGCCATCCGCGCCGCGCTCCAGAAGGCGGACCCGCAGAACGCCGAGGGCTACGCCAGGAATGCCGCGGAGTACATCAACCGCCTCACGGCCTTGGACGCGGAAATCGAGAAGTCGCTTGCGGATGTTGGAGATGTCCCGTTTGTCACCTTCCACAACGCCTTTCCCTATTTCATCCGCCGTTACGGCCTGACGCTGGCCGCCGTGGTGGAACAGACCCCGGACGTGAGCCCCTCGCCGAAACAGCAGAAGGAACTCTACGACGCCATCCGGGAGACCAAGGCGCGCGTGCTTTTCACGGAGCCCCAGTTTTCCGCCAAACTTGCGCAACGCATCTCCGAAGATCTGGGCATCCCGATCGCCGAACTCGACCCCCTCGAAACCGGCCCGTTTGAAAAATCGGCCTACGAGACTTCCATGCGCAACAACGTGGGCGTCCTCCTGCAGCACCTGAAGTGAAAGCCTGCTGCGATCATCAGGAAGATCTGCCGAGCGTCGCCGAGACCGTCGGGCTGAACCTCGCCTTTGGCGGCCAGCCTGTCCTGCGCGATGTCTCGATGAAGCTCCCGGCCGAGAAGGTCGTCGCGCTCATCGGCCCCAACGGCTCCGGCAAGACCACCCTGCTTCGCTGCTTGCTGGGACTTCAGGAACCCGATTCGGGGGAGGTCCGGCTTTTCGGCGGCGTTCCGTTGAAGAAGGCCCTGCACCGCATCGGCTATGTGCCACAAAAGCTGGAGCTGGACCGCGATTTCATTCTCAGCGTCCGGGAGTTCCTCGCGCTTCGGCTCAAAGCCACCCGGCACTGGTTCTGGATGGGGCGTCGCGCCTTGGACGACCGCTTGATGGCGTCCATGGCCGAGTTCGGCTGCGAGGCGCTCATGGACCGCCCGATCGCGAGGCTCTCCGGCGGCCAACTCCAGCGCGTGCTGATCGCCTTCAGTCTGCTCAAGGAACCTGAACTTCTCCTGCTCGATGAACCGACAGCCGGCGTCGACACCCCCGGTGAACAGAGTTTCTACGAACTCATCCGCGAAGTTCACGACCGGCACAAGATGAGCGTCGTGCTCGTTTCCCACGATCTGTCGATGGTCTACAAGCACGCGCACCACGTCTACGCGCTCAACGGCAGCATCTGTTGCCACGGCACTCCGGAGGAGGTCATGAACGCGGAGTCCCTCAAGGAGGCCTACGGCATCGGCGTTTCACCCTACCATCACCATCATCATGCTCACTGAGGCGTTCATGATCCGGGCGTTTCTGGTCGCCCTGTTTCTCTGCCCGCTCTGCGCCCTGCTCGGGGTGTTCGTCACCTCGCGCCGCATGTCGTTCTTCGGGGAGACCATCGCGCACGGGGCGATCGGCGGCGTGGCGCTCGGGGTCGCTCTCGGCTTTGCCAACCCGACCCCTGTGGTGATCGTCTTCAGTTTCGCCGTGGCGGCATCGCTGCTATGGCTCAAGAAGAACACCGAACTCGCGACCGACACCGTGATGGCCCTCCTGCTTTCAGGGTCCATCTCCCTGGGGACCATTCTCCTGAGCCGCCTGAAGGGCGACTTCCGGGGCGACATTCACCGGATCCTGTTCGGCGACATCCTGGCGGTTGGCGAGCTCGACGTCGCCATCGCGGGCGGCCTGTTCCTGCTCGTTTCCATTTTCGTGTTCACCAGGCTGAGTTCGCTCACACTGCTGAGCGCTCAGGAGGACATGGCGCATGTCTGCGGAGTGAATGTCAGCCGCCTCAACCTCCTCTTCGTGCTGGCCCTGACGTTGACCGTCGCGGTCAGCGTCCGGTTGGTGGGCATTCTCCTGGTGACGCCGATGTTGGTGATCCCTGCCGCCTCCGCTCGCAATGTCTGCCGCAACCTCCGCCAACAGATCGTCCTGAGCCTCGTCATCGCCGCGGTCAGCGGCATCGCGGGCGTGGCCGGATCCTACCATCTCGTCTCCCCCTGCGGCCCCGCCATCGTCATGACCTGCGTGGGGATGTTCCTGGTCACCCTGGCTTGCCGGCCGTTCCTTCGCCGGTCCATCCGCTCCTGAATCCGCCGACAAAAAGAGCCGCCCTATCGGGCGGCTCGAAAACTCTGATCGGTTGGATTTACAGCGGAGGCGAGTCCGCATTCGATTCCTCCTCGGCCATCCACTCGCCATTGTGCAGAACCTGGCGCACCTTGCGGCGCTCGTATCGGTGTTTCTTCTGCTTCTGAGGCATGCTGTCAACCTGGTGGAAGGGGTGCTGGGAATCGAGAACGGCTTCCGACATTGCGTCGCTGTTTTTCACCATGGTGCGTTTCCTTTCTCTGTCAGGGGGTTGAAAGGGCTTCGCTGCAAACGAGTTGTTCGGTCCGATTGACGTATTTCGTTCATCAGCGAAACCAATTGCGCCCGGATGGGCGGTCCTCTAAGGACGTCGAGAACTAACCCGATCCGACCGTTTCGTCAAGAGTCTGCAACAAATGCAACCTTCACTTTGACTGAAATGATCGCATATGACTTATGAACAAGACTCATGGAGCCCCAAAACTGAAAGATTAACGCTAAAGCCAATATAAGGTCTTACGGCTCAACTCACAGCTAGCCCCCCGGCCAGCGTGGCCCCCTGCGAACGGACAGGCCCTAGGGCCAATCGACATTCAGTTCAACCAGAGGAGCGCTGCGGCGAGGTGAAGG
>JAYPFK010000100.1:0-8768 GCA_038126235.1 Verrucomicrobiales bacterium | reverse complement strand
AGGCGGCCGGGACGTTGACCTTCACCGTGACCAAGACGGGCCAGACGGCCCTGGCTTCTAGCGTGGACTACGCGACGGCCGACAACACAGCCTTGGCCGGTTCGGACTACACGGCGATCACGACCACGACGTTGAACTTCGCGGCGGGCGAGGCCAGCCACACGGTTGCGGTGACGATCCTGAACGACAGCCCGGCGATCTACGAGGGCTCCGAGAACTTCCACCTGAACCTGAGCGCCGCCTCGGGCGCGACGATCAGCGACGCGCAGGGCGTGGGCACGATCCTGGACGACGGCACGGGCGACGGCGGCAACGACGACGACCGGCCCTTGGTCGTTCACAACGTGACCGTCAACGAGGTCTCGTCTTATGCCGTGTTCACGGTGACCGGCGCGCCGGGGCAGTTGGCCAGCCTGTTTACGACCGAAGGCACGGCCACCTCGGCGGATTACGGTCTCGGGCTCGAATACTTCGATGGCTCCAATTGGCAGCCCTACACGCCCGGTTCCTGCGTTGTCCTCGACGGCGCGGGAACGCTGCTGGTGCGCACGGCGATCGTGCAGGACGAGGAGAACGAAGGTCCGCACAGCTTCACCTTGAGCGCCACGAACACGGGCGGCTCCACGGGGACGGGAACCGGCACGATCGTGGACGACGGCACGGGCGACATCTTCAAGGAAGACGGAACGAAGGATCCCGACGTCACGAAGGACGACGACCGGCCCTTGACGGTGACCAGCGTGACTGTCAACGAGGCATCGCCCTACGCGGTGTTCACGGTGAACGGCGCGCCGGGGCAGCTTGCGAGTCTGTTTACGACCGAAGGCACGGCCACCTCGGCGGATTACGGTCCCGGGCTCCAATACTTCGATGGCTCCAATTGGCAGCCCTACACACCCGGCTCTTACGTTGTCCTCGACGGCGCGGGAACGCTGCTGGTGCGCACGGCGATCGTGCAGGACGAGGAGAACGAAGGTCCGCACAGCTTCACCTTGAGCGCCACGAACACGGGCGGCTCCACGGGGACGGGAACCGGCACGATCGTGGACGACGGCACGGGCGACATCTTCAAGGAAGATGGAACGAAGGATCCTGATGCCGCGCCGGACGACGACCGGCCCTTGAGCGTGACCAGTGTGACCGTCAACGAAGCTTCGCCCTATGCGGTGTTCACAGTGACCGGCGCGCCGGGCCAGTTGGCCAGCCTGACCACGAGCGACGGTACGGCCACTTCGGCCGATTACGGCCCCGGCCTGCAGTACTTCGACGGCCTGTCCTGGCAGGATTACGCGCCTGACTCCAGGGTGGCCCTTGATGGCGCGGGGGCGCTGCTGGTCCGCTCGCCGATCGTCAACGACGCGTTCCCCGACGGTCCGGAGACATTCATGCTCAACGCCTCGAACCTGAGCGGCAGCGTCTACACCGGCGAGGGCACGATCGTGGACGACGGCACGGGCGAGGTGTTTGGCGAGGACGGACAACCGGATGTGACCGCGGGCAGGGACACGGATCTTCCCGACATGGAGGTGTCCTTCACGACGCCGGAGGACACGCCCTATTCCGGCCAGCTCGCCTACGAACCCGACGGGAACGTGTTGCACTACACATTGATGACGGGGCCGACCCACGGGAACGTCGTGGTGGATCCGGACGGTTCCTACAGCTACCTCCCGGACGAGAACTACCATGGGCCGGATCAGTTCACGGTGGTCGTGGCGGATGGCAACGGCGGGTCCGCCCTGATCACGGTCAAGATCACGGTGACGCCGGTCAACGATCCGCCCAACGCCGAGCCGGACACCGCCACGGTGAACGAGGACAGTGTCGGCAACGTGATCGACGTTCTGGGCAATGACAGCGATCCCGATGGGGATGCGTTGACGGTGGTTTCCGCGATCTCGGTCAACGCCAGCGTGTCCATCAATCCCGACGGGACGCTGAATTACACGCCCAACCCGGACTTCTTCGGGATCGACGTGTTCACCTACGAGATCCGCGATCCGGACGGCGAGACCGACGTCGCGACGGTGACGGTGACCGTCTACGCCAAGCCGGTGAACGCGCTGCCTCCGGTCGAGTTTGACGGGGCAGGGGAGCCGATCCCGCAGAAGGTGTTTCAGAACACCTCGCTGATCTTCTCCTCGACCAACATGCCGTCCAACGGGATTTCCGTGAGCGATCCCGACAGCGAGGTCCTGACCGTGACGATCGGGGTGACCAATGGCGTGCTGATGGCTTCACGCACCTTGGGCCTGGAATTCGCCGACGGCGTCAGCATGGGGACGAACCTCCTCGTCATGACCGGGCTGAAGGCCGACTTGAACGCCGCCCTCGAAGGCCTGACCTACACGCCGGCTCCCGATTATTTCGGCCCGGATTACCTGGCGATCCTGACAGTGGACGAAGGCGGACGATTTGACGCCGACAACGCGGGCGTCGCGATCTTGGTCGAGATCCAGGCGCTGGGCGGCATCCCCAATGTCGATCTCACGGCGACTGCGATGCGGCCCGGGTTGATGGTCACCAACGTGGAGTTGACGAAGGTCGACAATCCGGAGCTGATCGAGTCGGTTGTGCTGAACACGACCAACCTGACCGTGGAGGTGCTGGCGGTGTCCGGCCAGGACGGCAGCACGAACCGGACGACTGTCTACCTGACCATCACCTACGATGACGGCTCCAGCATCCTGACGCCGGTGCCGGTGATCATCTACCAGCCGCTGCTGACGAGTTCGGCCGACGGCTTCTACAACGCGACCTACGGCACGCCCTTGTTCAATCCACAGACCAGCCAGTACGAGCAGCGGGTGCGGGTGATCAACGGCACGCCGTTCGACTTCACGGCGCTGCGCATCACCTCCACCAATCTGCCTTCGACGGTGAGCTTCCGGAACGCCACCGGCACCAACGCGCTGGGGCCCTACGTGGAATACAACCTCCCCATTCCGGCGAATTCGGAACAGGAGTTGAACCTGGAGTATTTCAGCCAGGACCGGCGGCCCTTCACACCGGGGCTGAAGCTGGAGTTGCTTAACGAGTCCAGGCCGGTCGAGACGCCCAGGTCCTCCAGGCAGATCTCCGTCCAGGGGTTCCGGGGCTACAATCCGGTCACCGGCCGGACGAAATTCTACGTGGAGTTTCCCACCGAAGCCGGGCTGACCTACGTGGTGCAATACCGGGATTCGATGACGCCGGGCGCCCCCGGCTCGGAGTGGAAAACCTCGCCCGTCTCGATTCCCGGCACCGGACAGCGGCTCCACTGGCTCGACGAGGGCGCGCCCAACACCGACAGTCCTCCGGGCGCGACCCGCTTCTATCGCGTGTTGGTCGTCGAACAACCCTGAGCCGCCACGATCATGAATCTCAAAGCACAACTCATCTTCCTTTCGGCGGTTCTGTTGGTCTGCGGCGCGCAGGGCCAGGAGCGATCCCAATCACGGCATCAGTTCGGTGTCCAGGTTCCGGTCTGGTTCAACGCCAAGGCGAACTTTTCCGCGCGTCGGGCGACGAATCCCGGCCCGAACGACGGCAATCCCGCGACCGACCGTTTTTACGATGACGGCTTCAATCGCGTCGATTCCACGGGCAACGCGGTCTCCCCGGCGCCGCCCGCGAACTACTCCTTTCCGCGAACCTCCTTCTTCGGCTACACCAGCGACGCGCAGGCCGCCAGCATTCCGGGCGTGACTCCGGCGACGGATCCCGATCCGGGGCTGACCGGCGGGACCTTGGCATTGCACAGCGTCGCCATCAACGGCGGCGAATACACCCGCCCATTTTCCCAGCAGCCTCTTCCGGGAATTGAGTTCTTCTACCGCTACGACTGGTTGGAGAAGAAGAAATGGTCGGTGGACCTCGAAGCGGGAGTCTCCTATCAGCACGCGGACTGGGAACAGGCCGGCGCAGTCGGCGCGACGGCGGATGTGTTGACCGACATCTTCGGGCTCGGCGGCGTTGTGCTGCCCGCGGGGACGGCGCCGTTCAGCGGACTTTTTGCCAACACGATTCCGGGAGCCCCTGTGATCGGCAGTACGCCGACGCGGACCGAGACGACCGTGCCCGCGACGGTGACTGGGCAGCGGAACCTGCGGGTGGACACCCTCCACCTTCGTCTGGGGCCGGCGTTGGAATGGCGTTTTGCGCAGCGGTGGCGTGCCCACGCCCTCGCCGGCGCGGCTTTTGGTTGGTCCCACAGCCGTTTCGATTTCACAGACGGCGTCACGGTGGCGGATCCGACGGTCCCGACAGTAAGTCAGACGGGATCGGGCAGCGGCGGCCATACGTGGGTAGGCGTCTATACTGCGGTGCGCCTAGAAAGGCAGCTTTTTAAGAAATGGGAAGCACACGCTGAGATTCGCCGCATCTGGCAGGAGAGTTTCCATCAGGGTGCTGGCGTCCGTTCCGCCCGAATCGATTCCGCCAAAGGATTAGGGGCGGTAATCGGACTGAGTCGGAGGTTTTGAGCTCTGAACCACGGTTGGAAATCTCACAATGCGCATCGACCTGTGCTTCCTTGCCACGGAAAATATACAACCGAGCACCTCTTCCCGCGTCCTGCATGATGCCAAGGGAAACATCCTATCGGTTCAAGTTGTAGGCTGAGGGCTTGAACCTCCGCGACGAGCGGGATCAAGATTTCCGGACGTCCTATTCCAGCTATTGATCATTCAACTGTCCGGCTGCGTAGATCTCGGCGCGCCCTCGCCAGAGATGCCCGTCTTGGGAACAAGCCCTGTCGGGTTCTTCAGGGCGGACTGCCTACCAAATTCAGGCGATGTCGTCCGCCTTCATGCCATCGCGCTCGGCTCTCGTCTTATCGAGAGCGCGCATGACCGTTTCCGTTTTCATCGGGTCTCCATTGTCAGACACGGTCTTGCTTTTCGTATCCGTCCGGTTGAGCGCCTCTGGCGTCAAGACGTTCTGAACGTGTAGAAGAGGTGCATGAGTCGTCGTCGCGCTGCCGCCTCCCTCAAGTCCACTTCGCAATCGAACACTTTGTTCCAGGAGATCGGCCTGACCGCGCCGTTGGAATGCAAGGCGTGGTGCGCGGAAATCCAGCTTCCCGACGGATCGCTGATCCGCCTCGGCGCGGAGGCGACGGCCGAGCAGATCGAGACCATCTTGGGGATGCTCGCATGTTGAGCCTCTCGGCCGCCACCCGCGTCTTTGTGGCCACCGAACCCGCCGATCTGCGCCGCTCCTTCAACGGGCTGAGCGCGTTGGTCGAGCAACACCTCAAGGAGAACCCGCTCTCAGGACATTTGTTTGTCTTCATCAATCGGCGAGGCAACCGCCTGAAGATTCTTTATTGGGACGGCTCGGGCCTGTGGTGTTGCGCCAAGCGTCTGGAGCAGGGACGGTTCACACGGCCGGCCGGCAAGGTCCCCTCGATCCGGTTGCGCGCCGAGGAGTTGAGCGCGTTGTTGAACGGTCTGGAGATCGTCGCCAAGCCCGGTTGGTATCGTCGCTGATTTTTCTTCGCGCATTTTGAATGCGTCGGCGACAGGGCGGTCTGAGTGAACGTTCCGCATGAGCGACGCCGCGACACTTCCGACCATCGACTCCTTGGAGGAGGCGCGTGAACTGCTGGCCGCCAAGGATCACACCATCGAGCGCCTGGAATGCGAGGCAAAGCTCCTGCGCCAAAAACTCGAAGCGTTGATCGCCCGACACTTTGGCGGCAAGAAGAACGAGGCGGTCGATCCCGCGCAGTTGGAGTTGCTGCTCAAGGGGCTCGAAGCGGCGCGGACACTGCCTCCCAAAGACGAGCCCGCAACCCCGCCGGCCTGCGCGCCCTCCAAACGCAAACCCCGCCGCCAAAAGCTGCCCGATCATCTCGAAACCGAGGAGATCGTCCTGGAACCGGAAGAGGTGAAAGCCCAACCTGATGCGTGGCGCAAGATCGGCGAGGAGCGCACCGAGGAACTGGATTGGCTGCCGGCGAAGTTCCTGCGCCGGCTCTACATCCGACCCAAGTATGTTCGCGGGGAACGGATCGTCATCGCGCCGCTGCCCGCGCGCCTGATCGAACAGGGGCTGCCCGGTCCCGGACTGTTGACCCAGGTCGTCCTCGGCAAATACGAGGACCATCTGCCCCTCTACCGGCAGGCCAAGATCTTCCGTGAACGTCATGGCGTTGAACTCGCGCGCCAAACCCTGGCCGATTGGATCGAACACGCCGCCGCCTGGTTGCGCCCCGTCTACGAGGAGATAAAAAGGAACCTCTTGGGCGGCGGCTACCTTCAGATCGACGAGACGCCCATCAAGTATCTGTCCTCCGATCAAAAGGGAAGAAGCGCCCAGGGTTATCTGTGGACCTACGGCCGTCCCGGTTCGGACGTGATCTTCGACTGGCAGACCAGCCGCGGCCGCGCCGGACCCGAAGCGTTCCTCCGGGATTACGAAGGCAAACTCCAGTCTGACGGCTACGGGGTCTACGAGGCGCTGTGCCGCGATCGGCCCAACCGTGAACTCTTCGGCTGCTGGGCGCATGCCCGACGCAAGTTCTACGAGGCCCGCGAGGAAGACCGGCGCGCGGCGTGGTTCCTGCGGCAGATCGGGATGCTCTATGAGATCGAGGCCGGGCTGCGCAAGAGGAACGCGGGGCCCGACCTGCGCGAGCCTACGCGCCAGTGGCAGGCCGCACCCGTCCTACGGCGTCTGGACCGGGCCATGAAACTCATCGCGCCCAAAACACTGCCGCAGAGCAGACTCGGTCAGGCGTTGCGCTACGCGCGCGACCAATGGCCGCTTTTGGAAAAGTACGTCGCCCACGGCGAAGTGGCCATCGACAACAATCTGATCGAGAACGCGATCCGCCCAACGGCGCTGGGCAAGAATTATGCAAAGGTGTCTGTTATGCGGAGTTCGGCTACCAGTGGTCGCGTCCGAGGACTGTTTTCCAGAGGTGGCCATGGTAATTGGGAGTTTTCGGTCTCAGCATAATTTATTGTCCTGAAGGAAGCGCAGCAGTTGGTCTTGCTCCTGTTTGCGGCGTTTCTTTGGAAGGTTCGGATGGATTGCGTCGATTGTGCGTTGCTTCATTTCGAGGTCGGCCTCGACATAGAGGTGAGTGGTGCTGGGGCTTTCGTGGCCGAGCCACAAGGAGATGACTTCGTGGGCGACTCCCGATTGCAACAGGTGCATGGCCGTGGTGTGGCGGAAAGTGTGAGGCGAGATTCGCTTGGTTTCGAGAGATGGAGCGGACCTTTGGGCTATTTGGATGATTCGCCGGAGGTTCCAAGCGACTCCTGATCGAGTAAGCGGTTGGCCAAAACGACCGGGAAGTAGGGGGAGCTCTGGCGTCATCCGGTTTTCTTTGATCCAGCGACGCACGGCGGTCTTGGTTTCGGGCCATAATGGCATGATGCGTTCTTTTCGGCCCTTGCCGTGTAGCAGCACTTGTCGATTGTCCGCCGCTTGAACATCTTTGACGAGGATGGCTGTGAGTTCCGAGACTCTTGCTCCGGTGTTGTAGAGCATGAGAATCAGGAGGCGGTTGCGGTTGCCGTGACCATTGGGCTTGGTGGGGTTGGAGTTTCCGCCTGCAAGTTCAGACTTGGAGGCCCGGTTCGTTTTGTATGCGTTCGTTTGCATACCCCATAGAACCGACTTTCTGACGGGACAGTTTGAAGAGTTGCATGGTGAACGTTGGGATCGGCGACTGCGGCGGTGGGAGGAGCGGGCTCGAAGTCGTGCCGTATCCGTATTCGATCCTCAGCGGACGCCTCCAGCCGGCATTGGTTGCCACTACGCTACCGCAGAATCCATGATTAAGAATGGAACACTTACACAAACGGAGGATGGCAGGCTGTTTGTAACAGAAGATCTACCAGGCTTGAAAAGATCCCAATCGGCGGCATACGTGACTGGAGAGCGCTACTCTGGGCAATATCGCTGGAAATCTGATGAGGGCTACTTGACCGGAATGCGCTCGGCTGGAAACACGCCCGTGAAATCAGACTTCTTACCCGAATCTGATTCCTCTTCACTGGATAAGAAATGTCATACGCTTAGGAACGAAGTTTTGTCGAGAATCGTTGCCGATATCAACGAGGAGGAGTTTCAGCGGAAATACAGAAAAGAATACGTTTCGAGCGCGGAGATTGTGAATGGGTGGGACGCGCGAATAAGAGAATTTGCTTACGCCAAGAGCAGAGTTTGTTCTATGGAGCACGTTTCCCAATTCTTGATTCCACTAGTCGCGCAGTTCCGCGCGCTGGTTGGCTCTTGCGACTGGGAAGCCGTCAACTGCGAACAATCGTTGGATAAAGACGTGTTGACCGATTTAAAGTGCATGGCGGAGACAATCTGCATTTGGGGAGGCGTGCCGAAAGCGGACTACCGGGACACATGGAAAGTCGTTAGGAGTGCCGTGCTTGGTCGTCGATTGAACGGCGCTCCCATGGATAGCGGATGGACGAAGGTGGCGTCTTTCGCAACCGATGGCCGAGAGAATTCGCAAACCATTTGGGATTCCAGAGTCTCGACATCTTTGGTCAGCAGGATCGACCAGCACTTGTCGAAGGAACAGTTTGAAGACAACTGTTTTCCTGACCTAGCTATCGTGAAGCCGGAAGGAAAGAAAGGATCTGGAACACGCCCCCGACAGTTGAAGCACAAATGGAAAGAACTCTGGCGAAGGAAATCCTGTGATTGGGACGCGCATTTCGCTGGAAGTGCACTCGTAAGAGGAATCGTGAATATATTGAACGACCCTCAAATTGGCTATCCGCCAATGCCCGGTATCCACAAAGGAGAGAAACAAC
>JAYPFK010000099.1:4245-8893 GCA_038126235.1 Verrucomicrobiales bacterium | reverse complement strand
AATCTATGAGTTTCGGGAAGGGTCAGCCGGATTTTAGGATCATCTGGCGTTTCGCCAGAGTTGCGAAAGGGGAGCGGTCTCGAGCGCGACTCGGGCTCCGAAAAGCCCCGCTGCTGACCCCGCTTCCACTTGGGCGAGCCCGCGTTCGCGAGGCCATCCGCGGGGCTTTTCGGAGTCCCTTGCGGCCCTGCGAGTGTGAGAAGCGCTGAAGTAACCGGCGGACCCTCCCGAAACTCATTGCCTCATGCACCAGATGCTTGAAGACCTTCACGAGACGATCGCCGATCTTGAGGAGCGCATCCTGAGCTCGCTTTCGAGGAACGACCCCTCGCTGGAGGATGTCCGCGACCGGGCGAAGGCCGGCGCCCGGCACATTCGAGATGAGATTCTCGCCGCCGCCGAGGCGGGCCAGAGTCCGGCGCTCCGCGTGGCGCGCAATCTGGTCGCCACGGCCGAACCCGACAATCTCAGGCGACTGGAGGTCCTGCTGCGCTACTGGGTCGAGGAAGATCCGGTCGAACCGATCGCTGGCTTTCGCGCCCTTTCCCGGGCGGCGGGGCTGGAAAGGCGGCGCGCGGACATGCTGCGCTGGCTGCTGCTGGGCGGCCGGCGGCCGGGACTGTCGGTCGCGACGGCATTCTTCGCATGGCGACTGGACGCGCTGCTCGCCTTCGAACGAGGAACGCCGGAGTCAACCATCGCGCCGGGTGGACGGCGCACCAGACGATTGCTGGCGGCGGCGTTCCGGGGCAGGCCGAAAAGCCTGGATGCCTCGGCCCGCCGGGCCTTCCTCGAACAGGGTTTCGCGAAGGGACTCCCGTCGCTCGACGAGCCAGATTTTGAAAGCCTGCCGCGGGGAATCCGGAAGTGGATCCTCGCCGATCGCTCGTTCTCGGAGGCGGCGCTGGCTCCCGCGCTGGCGCGCGCAATCTGGAGCCACCCGCTGCGCCACCCGGACACGCCGGAAGCATTGGCGGAGGAACGCTGGTTGCGAAGCGGCCTGCCTGAGGCCTGCGCCTCTCTGCGAGCCAGGCGGTTCCGGGCGCCGAAGGTGGTTGAACTGCTTGGAAGGCCCGATCTGGATTCCTGCGCCGGAAGGATACTGCCTGCCCTGCAAAAGAGGTCATCCTGGGTCTACGGTCCAGAAACGCTGCCTGCCCGGTCGGCTACCCTGAGGGGACTGGCGAACGTCCGCCTTCGGAATGCCCTCGCCTTCTTTTCGCTGCGGCCGGAACGACGCCTTGCGGTCATCGACAAACTGGAGGATCCGGCGGTGCGTGATCTGGCAGGCGACGCGAGCGCCGAGGACTGGACTGACGCGATTCGTTTCAGCCGCAGTCCGGGCCGTCTGGAGCGCGCGCTGGAGTCCCCGCTGCTCGACGGAGCTGCGCGGCGCCGGTTGGCGCAGATGCTCCCTGCGACAAGCAGCACCGACCAATGCCGGGCCGCTTTCGTGCGCCATTGGCGAAAGAACGGGGACGCGGCTTCCATGATTCGGCTTGCCGCGAGGCTCCCGGAAACACTGGCGCTCTGGCGCCCCGGGGACCTCGAGTTTCCGGAATTGCGCCAGCACATCGAGCGGCTCATGGCCACGGGACCCGGGTTGGCGACCCTCGTCAAGGAGGTTCGGCCATCCGTTCTCGGGGCGCTGCTGTCGTCGGCCGAACCCTGGGATTCCTGGGTTGCCGCTTGGGACGACAGCCTCGTTGGTTCGGGCCGGAAAGGGCTCTCCCGGGAGACCCGGCTTTGCCGGCTGAGCCTCGCGATCGAGCATTGCCCCGGCGGTTTGTTTCCCGGAGGCGACGAGGGTAGCTGGAGAATCACTCCCGAGGAATTCCGCACCCTGGTCAGGTGGGCGCTGTCCCGTCCGCCCGCCGGCTGGCAGGCTCGACTGTTCAACATCCCAAACCGCGAGGGGGAACCGGCGTGGGAAGGCTTTGCGGGCCCCGGCGGCGAATGGAAAGCGCTGAGGCGCCTGCTCCGAGTCCGACGCCCCGACCTCGTCGGGCGGCTCGAGGAAGTCGAGATCGGCCGCCTCCTGGCCAACGACCGCTTCAAGGAGAAGCTCCGCCGCGTCCTGGAGGGGGCCTCGCCGGCCCGGACGCTGCGCCTACCGCAGGAGAAGCTCCGGCGGTTCATCCCTTGGGTCCGCGAGGAGTGGAAGACCCGGCCGACTCTGGCGGTCGCCTACGAGATCGCCCTCGCCTTCTCGATTCACGACGTCCGCTATCTGGTCGCCCTTTGCGTGCAACGCTGGAAGTCGCGCCCGTTGGACAAGGAAGGAAGGGTGTTCGATCACCTCTACCACACCTATCCGCTTCCGAAGAGGTCCGGGGGCAAGCGCATTGTCACCGTCCCGGACAATCGCCTGAAGCGTCTGCAGAGGAACCTGCTGCGGCGCGGCTTCGACGAACTGATCCCCCACGACGCGGCGCACGGCTTCCGGCGCGGACGTTCCATCCTTACCAACGCCGAGATCCACGTGGGGCAGCCCTGCGTGGTGAACGTGGACATCAAGTCCTTCTTTCCCAACACGCGTTACCGCCATGTCTTGTCCGCCTGCTGGCGCCTGCTGGATGGCTCCCTCTCGGCTGCGGCCAGGCGGGTGATTGCGGACATCTGCTGCTACGACGGGGGCTTGCCGACCGGAGCCCCGACCAGTCCCGCGATCGCCAACCTGGTTCTCCAGTCAACGGATGTGTCCGTCGCCAAGGCGTCCGAGGCCAGCGGCGTCAAGTACACCCGCTACGCTGACGACCTGACATTCTCGGGCGGCTCCAACGCGGTGAGAATCATCCCCTTCGCAACCCGGGCGCTGGGCGAACTCGGCTACGAGCTTGACGCGAAGAAGACCAACATCTTTCGCCGTGGCCGGCGGCAGATCGTCACCGGGCTTGTGGTCAACGAGAAGCCCAACCTGCCGCGACGCCTGCGCCGTCGCCTGCGCGCGGCGGCGCACGCGTTGGCCAACAATCGAGAACCCCACTGGCATGGGCGGCCGATGTCCGCGAACGAACTGTCGGGCCGCCTCGCCCTGCTGCAGATGCTGCAACCTGCGGAGGCCCGGCGGCTTAGGGAACAGATCGCCGCCCGGTGGTCCGACGATTCAGGAGGCGGGCGATGACGGACTGTCCCGGACAATACCAGCTGATCTGCGGTGATGGAGCGCGCATGGACATCGTCCGCAACGACGAGGCGGATCTCGTGCTCACGAGCCCGCCCTACTTCTCCGCTGAAATCGAGGCCTTGTTGAAAAAGCCGGTCCGCGAGCAACGGGAGGTTGGGCGCGTGCGCCGGGAAAGCGGGGCGTTTGCCCGCGGCCTGAAGCCCGTCTATGACGAAATCCGGCGTGTGCTCCGCCCGGGGGGCGTCCTCGTCCTTCAGGTCAAGGACCTCCGCTATGCGGGTATTCTGATCGCGCTGGCGAGCGTTCATCGTGAGATGGCCGAGGCAGCCGGCCTCAACCTGTTCGGCCGCGTTTTCTGGCACAAGTTCAGGAGGGGCTCGGCTTCCGCCCGATTCCTGGCCAAGCGGGTCGTCGGTTCCTTCGGAGTGGACGACGTCGAGGAGATCCTCCTCTTTTCGCGTTGCGGCGTTGACCGCAGGGACAGCGCCGTGCAATTGAGCGAGGCGGAAATCCGTCAGTGCGCGCATCCCCTGTGGACCCTCCCGGCTGCGGGGAGAGGCCGGACGCACCCGCACCAGTTTCCCCGAGCCCTGGCCAGACGCGCCATCGCGCTCTTCACCAAACCGGGCGATCTGGTCGTGGATCCGTTCGCCGGGTCGGGGACCGCCCTGGCCGAGGCCGCCGCCATGGGGCGCCGCGCAGTCGGCTACGAGGCCTCCCCGGAATGCGCGCGCCTGGCCCACGAGGCGCTGGGCCGCCGGCTGTTCACCTGACTCCTTGAAGCATGGCCACGATCGCACACAAGGATTCCGAGGCTTTCAATCTTGCCGTCGCGGGAGGTTTCTACCACCCGGATCGCGAGGCGCGCTCCCGCCTGCGCCGGGCGCTCGACGAGTGGCTCGAGGGCCTGGGCGCGACGCCCTGCCCCGAGGCGGTCGAGCGGCTTCTTTGCGCCGAGAAAGGAACGCCGATCGAACCGTTCTCGTTGACCCGCGAGGATGTCGAATGCGCCGTCTTCCTGGCCCGGGCGGCCTTCTCCGAGGCGCTCGGGCAGACGCGGCTGCGCATCGTCAGCCGGGAGACCATCGGGCGCGGAGGCGGACTCGTCCTCACACGGCGCCTCAAGTCGTTTTATCTCGAACGCTGGCTCCGCGGGCGCAACCGCTCCAGACAGAGGAGCGGTTGGACGTTCGTTCCCTCGGACGTGCCCGCGTCGAGGAGCCAGGTCAGGCGTTCCAACAAGGCCGTCATCGCCGCGGACGACGAGGGCTTCACCATCCGGATTCCCCTTCCGGAACGTTCCACGGCCCCCGTCAGGCTGGCGACGCGCCTGGAAGTCAACAGCGTCCTGGGCAAACCGGGGAAGCGGTTCTCCGAACTCGGACTCAGAACGGAGGTCCGCGGGAAGTCCATCGTGGTGTCCACCGGGAGTCCGGAATCCCTGATCCGTTTCGCGGCCTGTCTGGCGGAGCAGGCGGTGATGAGGCTGGATGGCGGCGAGTGGGAGCCGGACATCCCCCC
>JAYPFK010000099.1:0-4145 GCA_038126235.1 Verrucomicrobiales bacterium | reverse complement strand
CGGAGCAGGCGGTGATGAGGCTGGATGGCGGCGAGTGGGAGCCGGACATCCCCCCCGTCCTGTTGCGGCTGGCGGCTCCATCCGATCGCCCCACGTCCCTGCCGACTCTCGTCGGGGCGACCCCGAGCTACTGCTCGTGGCTGGAGGCCGTGCCGGCTACGCACCTGCGCCTGGGGCTGAAGCTGCAACTCGCTATCTCAACCTGGCTACGTCCCCACCCCCGGTGGATGGACGGTGTCTTCAAAAGACTGTCATGAAACCTTCCCGAGTCGAACAGGTCGTCTTCCGGCTTCTGACCACCCGGTGGCCCGCCTTCATCTGGGGCCCGCCGGGGGTCGGCAAGTCCTCCATCGTCCGCAAGGTCGCCGGTCGGCGCAAACTTGAGCTCCTGGACATCCGCGCCTCGTTGCTCGATCCGACAGACCTGCGCGGCATCCCCTCCGTGGCGAGGGGGAAGGCGAGTTGGTGCCCGCCTTCCTTCCTCCCCCACGACCCCGCGTCCGAGGGAGTTCTCTTCTTCGACGAACTGAACGCGGCCCCGCCGCTGGTCCAGGCGAGCCTCTACCAGTTGACGCTGGACCGCCGCGTCGGCGAATACACCCTCCCGGAGAAATGGAGCATCGTCGCCGCGGGCAACCGCGCCGAGGACGCCTCCGTCACCTTCAGGATGCCCGCGGCCCTTTCCAACCGGTTCATCCACCTCGACTTCGAGGCCGACTTCGAGGACTGGCGAAGGTGGGCGGTGGACCGCGAGATCCACCCTCTCGTGATCGGGTTTCTCAGCCTCCGGCAGGAGTTGTTGCTGAACATGGACAACACGGACCGGGGCTTTCCCACCCCGCGCTCGTGGGAAATGGCTTCCGACGTCCTACAGGGCGCCGAGTCGATGATGGACACACAGGACATCCTGATCGGCACGGTGGGCGAACCGGCGGCGATCGAGTTCTTCAACTACTGCACGACCGCCTTGAGCGAAGAGAGCATGCGCGCCATCCTGCGGGATCCCCGCAAGGCGGAGCTGCCCCGGAAACTCGGCGATCAGTATGCGCTGATCTCCTATGTGACGGACGCGGCCAAGGACAAGGGCATCCTGGACGCCGCCGCGATCCTCATCGGACGCCTCAAGCCGGAGTTCGGAGTGTTGCTGTTGAGGAACATCCTGCAGAAGCAACCGCGGTTCGCCGCGCACGCCGAGATTGCGGCGTTCATGAAGCGACACCGGGACCTGGTGCTGTGAATGATGACCTGCCAAGGGAGATCCTCCGGGCGCGGGTAGGCCTGATGCTCGACGAGCCCTACCTGGCCTCCGCCGTCGCCCGTTTTCCCGTGGTCAACGCCGGGGCCATGGACTGGTGCGAGACCATGGCCACCGACGGCTATTACATCTACGTGAACCCGGGTTTCTGCGCGGGGCTGCCGGCGGCTGAGATCGCCTTCGTGTTCGCCCATGAGGTCATGCACTGCGTCCTCGGCCACATCGACCGACGAGGTCCGCGCCAGCCGGAACGCTGGAATCGGGCGATCGACTACGCGACCAACCTGATGTTGGTGGAGATGGGGCTCAAGATGCCGGCTTCCGGACTGCTGGACCGCTCCTTCCGCGGCCTGTCCGCGGAGGACATTTATGGGCGTCTGGAGGACCAGGACGTCGATGGCGGCGGATCCTCCCTCCAGGAAGACAACGCCCGCGGCTGGGATGCGCACCTTTCACCCGACGACATCCGCGGACACGCGACGCGGGCGCAGGAATATCCCTCGACTGCCGAGCGTCGCCGGCTGCGCATCGGGCTGACGAAGGCGATGAGCGAAAAGCTGCGCGGGCAAGATCCCGGAGTCTGGGCCTCGGAAATCCGGAAAGCGGGCGGAGGCGATGTCCCCTGGCGCGCGCTGCTCTCCCGTTTCTTCACCGGCCTACGCCGGGACGACTACCGGCTCTTTCCTCCCAATCGAAAGCACATCTGGCGAGGCCTCTACCTACCCGCGATGGGCGCCCCGGGGCCCAGTCACATCGTCGCGGCCGTCGATACCTCGGGCTCCATGTCGGAGGACGAACTGGCCAAAATCCTGGGCGAGCTCGACCGGCTGCGCTCGGTGACGGAATGCAAACTGACCCTGATCGAATGCGACGCGCAGATTCATCGCGTGGAGGAGTTCGAGGCCCACGAAGCCGCGCGTCTTGACCGGCGCCGCTTCCAAGGGCGGGGAGGCACCGCCTTCGAACCGGTTTTCGACTGGATCACCGAACGGCTCAAACGGCCCATGTTCCAGCTGGACGCCCTCATTTACCTGACGGACGGCTATGGGTCCTTTCCCGCCAAGCCCCCGCCGTATCCCACACTCTGGGCCCTGACTGCCGGTGCGTATCCGGACATCCCCTTCGGCGAGATCATCTGCATGAATGCCGGCTGAGAAGTCAGTCAGGCCAAGCGTGACCGAGGGTTTGGAGCGAGCGTTGCAGGAAGCGGTTGAGCTGGATGAAGGGCTCCAGGTTCTCCTGCCCGAGGCCCGCGCGTTCGAGTTCGGCCGGAGCCAGGAGGCGGTCGGCCAGCCGGCAATAGCGCTCCCAGATTCGAGTCGCGACGGCCTCGCCCTCGGGCGTGATCCTCGCGAGGCTGGAGTTGCCGTGCATCCGGCGGCTGAAGCTCGAACGTTCCGGTTCCTCGAATTCCGTGACCTTGCGCATCTCCAGGAAACCCTCCCCGGCAAGGGCTTTCAACCTCTTTGAGAGGAGGGAATCGCCGTGCACCAGATTCTCCTTCAAGGCGCTCATGGGCATCCACTCGGTGTCGGCATTGCCCGCGTAGGCCTCCTTGCGCGCCTGAGGGTAGTAGGTCCCATCGCGCCAGAGCATCAAGTCCACCAGCACATCGGCCTCCTCCAGGCTCAGCGGTTCGCCAGCCTTCCGAATTCCATCCTTAAGCATCTTGCGCAGATCTCGAATCATGCAACCTGCACTGACCAAGCAACTTACGTTCACCTGTTCATCTGTCATGCTGATGAGCATACCACCTCGCTTCCGAATGTCTTGCTGTTTTAATAGATATTATTGTTGAATCTTTCAATGATTTAGTGTTACATGTGCCAATCTGACTGAGAACACTCAACGAGAAAGAAACAACATGGATGAACAGACGACGAAGGGACAAATGGCGCGGCTGCTTTGGATTCACGGGCGGCTGAAACGGGGCCTGCACGTGACCATCGGCATGATTACGTCGAGGTTGGAAGTGTCCCGGCGGACGGCCATGCGCGACCTGCGGCTGCTTCGCGAAGGGTTCAACCAACCCATCCGCTACTGTCCTCTGCGGCAGACCTACGAATTCACCCGCCCCGTCGAGGCGTTGTGCTCTGGGCTCCCTCTGGAGCAAACCGAAGAAGCGGCCGTCCTCCTGGCGTGCGAGGCTGCCAGCGGCCTTCCGGGATTCCCCTACCGCAGGGCCTTGGGACGGGTCGTCGAGCGGCTTTGCCGGAACAGCGTTGATCCGGAGAAGGACGCCCTGAAGCGCCTGCGTTCGAGTTTTGAATGCCGGGTGGGGTCCCCAGCCCGGAGAATCCCGGTTGATTCGCTCGAGGTGGCGCTCCGGGCCGTGCGCGAGCAGCGGCCCCTACTGGTGCGGCGTCGGGACGGGGTGCGCGAGGAGTTTCATCCGGAACGCGTCGCGCTCGGGCCGCGACTGGATTGGCTGTTGAAAGGCAGGGCCGCCTCCGGAGTTCACAGGTCCATCCGGCTTGATTCGGTGGCGAAGGTCGAACTCACGAAACTGCAACACCCAGCGGCGGCTACCGGCGCCGGAAGCCGCCAGGAGATTGCCCGGCGATGATCAAGGCATGGTGGACAGTATTCCTGACCTGCGGGGCCATCGCGGGCATGTTGGCGCTTGGCCCCGTCGCGCTCTCCCTGGTTCTCCTGTTCACAACCTTCGTCGTGGCTCCTGCCTGCGTGATTCTCGCCGCGTGCAACCTGAGAGACTAGCGGCGAGCCGCACCGACGCGCGCCAGCCCAGCCTCCCGCCTTGGCTAAAGGCCGTCCCGACCCGGTGACAACGGATGGCGCCCCCCCTGTGGGACAATGAACTCAAAGCAGACTGAAAAGACCATGAACACGCCCTTGATCTCCAAATCCAAGTTCCTGAACGGCCTCCAGT
>JAYPFK010000098.1:0-8994 GCA_038126235.1 Verrucomicrobiales bacterium | reverse complement strand
CCGCACCGCTCGTTGGGCTTGCAAACCCCGGCGAAATTCGCCCAGAGTCAACTCCTTGAAGGCTCCGCCTCCGGTCGGCCTCCGGCCTCCCTGCGTCGGAGCCTTCAAGGCAACCAGAAGACGACAGACAAACCGAAACCACCGGAAACTGTCTCATAAGGAATGGGCCAAACCGTGGGGTCCAATCAACATCCTCAAACTCCGGATACTCGCGAATGAGTTCCTGGACCCGATCCACGGGCAACGCCAGCAACTCACAATCCTGGGCCGCTTCCGCCGATGCCGTCCGGTCCGTTCCGGTCAGGATGGCCAATTCTCCGAAGAAGTCCCCGTCGCGCAGAAAGGAGAGATTGCGCTGCCCGCCCTTTTCCTCCTGGTAACACCGGACCTTGCCTGACTGGATGATGTACATCGCGTCGGCCGGATCGCCCTGCCGGACAATCAGATCCCCCTGCTTGAAGGAGCGGCTCTCGAGTTTCTCGAGCAGGGCGTAGAGCGCCGGCTGCGGCAGCCGGCCAAAATTGGAAAACTCATACAGAAAACCGTGCAGCGTCCGCCAACGGGCCGTTGTCTCGATCCGATTCCGCAGCTGGGGAAACTCATCCAGCAGTTCCAGAAAGTTCTCCCGACTCAACCGTTCGACCGTCACGGTCGTGCTGCAGCGCACGGTGGCCATCCGGTTCTCCGGTCGCAACAGCGCCGTCTCCCCGAACTCCTTCCCGGGTTGCAGCGAACCGAGAACCAGTTCGCCGCCGCGCCCATCGTCCTTCACCACACGCGCCCGTCCCGAGGTCAGCACGTAGAAGGCGTCCGCCTCCTCGCCCTGCTTGACAATGACGTCTCCGAAGTCGTAGCGCACGCTGTGGAACAGCTCCGCCACCCGTTCGAATTCCTCTTCCGGGAGGAACTGGAGGAACGAACAGCTGCGCAGAATGGCTCTACTGTCGGGAGTCATCGGCCTGCTGGGTCATTTGAGCCGCCACCGGACGTGGCGGGCCTCCAGATCGGAAAGAAACTCCTTCAGGATCCGGCGATGAATGTATTGATTGATCTTGGGATCCTCCAGACTGGGCTCCGTCTTGGCGTTGATCCGGATCAGCTTCAACTGACCGCCCTTCGGCTCGATCAGATCCCCCGGAGAACTGCTGATGAACGACTGCTGCAGCGACTCCGGGATCCGCTCCAGATACGACCTCGACCGGTGGTAGGGAAGCCGGTGCTCGTGCGCCAGATCCTCCATGTCCAGCCCGTCCAGCGTGATGCTGAGGTAGGCCTCCCGGGCCGTGTCGATCGTATCCACCTCCATCACCTCGTAATCGAACATGAGCAGGGGAAGTCTCAACGCCGCCAGGGTCTGCCTGAGCCTGACCGGGGAGAGGTTCTGCCGACAACGCTGCGAGAACAACGCTTCCAGCGCAATCTGATCCTCCAGCCATTCCTGCCCTCGCTCCATGGACTGCAGCCATTCCCCCACGCTCTCACGAATGTCCTTCCTGCGCGCCTCAAAATTCTCCCGCTGCTCCCGGACGATCTCCGCATCGGCGGTTTCGTCGGCGGGGGTGGAAATCCGTATCGACTCCCGTTGGGCAAGCCGGCCGGCCATGCCTTCGAAAGCGCCGCTCAACAGGGTGTAAACCCGAAAAGCCTCGTACTCCTCGGGACCGGCGGTGGAAAGGGGGCGAAACCGGGGTTCGCTAGCGAGATCGCGTTGGTCCAGCCAATGACGCCGGATAAAGTACTCCTCAAACGCCTCCGGGGAGATGCCCCGCTCGCCGAGCCAGGCGTCCGTCTCCTCTGCCGTGACCAGGTCGTGCGCGTATCGATATTCCTCGCTCCGTCCTTGTATCTCCTTTCTCGGCGCCTTCAGTCCGGCGGCCTCAGCGGCCGCCTCGCTGGCCAGACATTGCAGATACTCCTTCCAGAAATTCTCCAGTTCCCCTCGGAAATTCGCCGCGTCGAAGACATCGTCCACAGTGAACCGCCGCTCCCCCAATTCAAAGGATGCCAGCTCCAGAAGCGGTCGGCTCTGGGCATGAGTGTTCCGCGGCGGCCCCATCCGCCGGATACTGGATCATGCGCCATGGCGGCGCAAGGGCGATTCACCGAAGCCGCGGCGGGCGTCTGACCAAGGAGCGGCGACATTCCTGTCGCCGTGGCCCTGAAGGGCCAGAAAAGGCTTTGGCTGCAATCAGGCCGGCGGGTGAAACGAGGCTCAAGCTCTCACCGCGCCATTGTGCCGGCGCTGCCGGCAGGGCGACAGGAATGTCGCCCCTCCTTGGGCAGGCCGCGGGCCTACCCCAAGGTCCACCCCTTCCGATACTCGCGTCCCAGGAATCGCTCCGCGTCGGGAGCGTTCGGGATCTTCATGTTCTTGGCGTCCCACTCCAGCTTCCTGCCGGCGCGGAAGGCCACATTGCCCAGATGATTCGCCTCGGTCAGCGGACCGGCATACGCGAAGTCGCAGGTCGTGGGCGCGCCGGTCTTGCAGGCGTGAACCCATTCGGCGTGGTGGCCGATCGACGGCGCGATCCAGGGCTTGGGAGCTTCAAAGTCCTTGAAATCGGCCTCCGGCAGCAGCTTGTGCTTCCGGTAATCGGAGATGATCATGCCCTTGTCCCCAATGAACAGGACGCCGCTCTTGAACTGCTGGACGGCCTCGTTCTCGTGCCAGATCTTCGGCTTGTTGTCGCCCTGGTGCCAGGTAAGCGAGACAGCCGGCATGTCGCCGCGCGGGCCGTATTCATACTTGGCCGACATCGAGGCCGGCGCGATGTCGTGGTGCGCCTTGGGACCGAAGGCCTCGATCGTCTTCGGCGCGTCCAGCTTCAACGCCCAGAACGGCAGGTCATTCCAGTGGCTGCCCAGGTCGGACATCGTCCCATTGCCGAAATCCCACCACCGGTACCACTTCGGCCCCGGAAAATAGATCTCGTGATACGGCCGGAACGGCGCCGGGCCGATCCACAGATCCCAGTCCAGATAATCCGGAACCGGCATCGAGTCCTTCGGCGTCTCAAACGACCACACCCGATCCTTGTTCTTCTCGGCGTCTTCCTTGGACTGCCAACCCCAGGCCCGCGCGACCCATACGTGAGCTTCGCGAATCGGACCGACAGCCCCGGACTGCACCAGTTCCACCACCCGGCGATAATTGTCGCTGGCATGGATCTGCGTGCCCATCTGCGTGGCGACGCCGGCCGCCTTGGCCGCCTCGGTGATGATGCGCGCCTCGTGCACATCGCGGGTCAGAGGCTTCTCGCAATACACATGCTTGCCCATCTTCAACGCCGGCAGCGTCGCAAAGGCATGCGTGTGCTCCGTCGTGCTCACAACCACGGCGTCCAGATCCTTCGCGTCTTCGTAGAACTTGCGGTAATCCTTGTAGCTTCGCGCATTCGAATACTGCTTCTTCGCCGCGCCCAGGTTGTTGGCGTTCACGTCGCAGAGCGCGACAATGTTCTCCGACTGCATCTCCCGCAGGTTGCGTCCGCCCCGCCCACCCACGCCGATGATGCCCAGGTTGAGTTGGGCATTCGGCGAACGTGCGCTGACAATGGCGGGAAAGCCGATGGAAGCCGCGCCGGCCAATGCAGTCGTTTGAAGGAAGCGGCGACGAGAAAATACTGAAGCGGGTGTAATTGCTTTTGAGCGCATGACGAAGATAATAGACCGCATGATGGCTTGGTCAATCGGTCTTACTCCCCAAACCGTTCCTCCACAAATCCCATGACTCTCTCCCAAATCAAGCGGTGGGTGTCGGTGAATTTCGTCGTCTGCAACTGCCTCGTCATCACGGCGTTGATCATCGCCCTGTTGACCGACCGTCGAATTGATCCAATCGCCCTTGACGAGGACATGTCGCACTGGACTCTCGACTATCTGGGCGGGATCATCGTCACAACAATTTTCCTCGGCTAGCACTTTGTCCCACGCCCCTGTCACAATCACCGCTTTCGCCTCGCCTTGGGATTCGTCGGCGCGTTCAGTCTGGCCTGGAGCCTTCTGCTTCCCTACCTGAACGAACAGATCTACGGCGACCGGTTCAACGATGCAAACCCCGTTGGAGTCGCCTATTTTGGATTGTCTTTTGTCTTGGCCGGCCTCTTCGGCAATAATGACGACCACACCGACAGGTCCAAATCCGAAGCTCGGCTCAAGGCCGAAACGGCGGGCCTGATGAATCCACCCCACGAACCCTCGTCATCAGAAATGCAGTCCGACAGACAGGGACACTGACACCATGAAATTCATCGGCTTCCTCATCATTGGCGCCATTGCCGGCTGGCTGGCGGGCTTGATCAAGAAGGGCAAGGGCTTCGGCATCCCCGGCAACATGCTGCTGGGCATCGTCGGAGCCATGGTCGGCGGATTCCTCTTCGGCCTTATCGGGCTCCAGAGCACGGGCACGATCGGCTCCCTGGTCGTGGCCACCGTCGGTTCCGTGATCGTCCTGGCCATCGCCGGCAAGCTTTCCAAGTGATTCTCATTCCCGAATCCGCAATGTCACGCCGCCCCTCGAACATCTTCAAAAAGACCGTCCTTCCCGGCCTCCTGACCGTGGCGCTTGCCCTCAGCCTTGTGTTCTCCGATGGTATATTGCCGATCCCGGCAGACCTCCACGGTGAACCAGTCACGTATCAACTCTTCATCCTGATCGGAATCGTCCTCGTCGCCGCATTCGTAATTGACGATTTCTTCCAAGAGCGCGAACTCGACGACCTGGTACAACGACTTGCCGTGTCCGCCTGCCCGACATGCGGCAAGGAGTTCGGACTGAACGAAGCGTGGCGGGCGCGAGTCACCGGCTGGGGTGAACTGCCGGACGAAAACGCAGTCGAGTCCGACATCAACGGAACGTGGCGCGTTCGATGTCCGGAATGCCGCGCGGCATTCGCTTTCCGCAAGACATCCGGAGAGTTGAGCCCTCTCACGGACGAAGCGGACGCCTCCCCCTTTCAACCGACCTGACCTGAGCGCCCCTTTGCGGCCGATCACTCCGGCGGCCGCATTCGCGGAAATCCGGTTGCGGTATTCCATCGCTCCATCCAACAATCCCATTCCATGACCGGATCCGAACTCATTGCTTCCCTGCACAGCGACCGCCGCGCCTACGGAACCTGCACCGTCTCCCCTTCCCCCCGTTGGCCGATGGCGCTCCAGACCGCCGGACTCGACTTTGTCTTCATCGACACCGAGCACAACGCGCTCGATCGCACCCAGGTCGGCTGGATGTGCCGGACCTACTCCGCATTGAACATCGCGCCCATTGTCCGCATTCCCGAGCCCGATCCCTATCAGGCAACGGCGGTTCTCGACGACGGGGCCACCGGCGTCGTCGCCCCCTACGTCGAAACGGTCGAGCAGGTGGAGGCCCTTCGCGGCGCCATCAAGCATCGCCCCTTGAAGGGCGAACGCCTCGCCGCGCGCCTTCGAGGCGATTCCATTTCGGAGGAACTGGACGCCTACATGGCAAACCTCAACGCCAGCCACGTCTTCATCGTCAACATCGAGAGCGTTCCCGCCATCGAACGCCTCGACGAGTTGTTGGCCGTCCCCGAACTCGACGGCGTCCTCATCGGGCCGCACGACCTTTCCTGCAATCTCGGCGTTCCCGAACAGTATGATCACCCCGACTTCACCGCCGCCGTGCAGACGATCTTCACCAAGGCGCGGGAACGGAACATCGGCGCCGGGATCCATTTCTGGGGCGAGCCCAAGCGACAGGCCGAGTTGTTGAGCATGGGCTGCAACTTTCTCATCCACAGCGCCGACCTCCTCCTGATCCGCAAACACCTGACGCAGGAGCTTCAGCAGATCCGCGAATTGGCGGGCGACGCCGGCGACGGACGCGATCCGGGCGACCGCGTGAACATCTGATTCCAGCCACTTCGATCGCTGAAAAGTTTTCATGCGTCCCCGCGCATCGCCTCATCGGTCGCGGATCACAAAGCCTGCCCGGAGCCGCTTCCCCGCGACACCGAAGCGGACAAACCCGCTGTTCTCAAACGACTTACACGAACGCCCCCTTCCCAGCCCATGAGAGCTTCCCGCTTCGAGCGCCCCGCCCCGGGGCGCCCGGCTCGTTTTGGGAGTCAGAACTTTTCTTTTCAAATTCGTTGACTTCGCGCGCGCCGTCTCCATATTCGCGCGCCCTGTCGCAGGGAAGACGCCGCCAAACGGCGTGAAACGAGGAAGAGATTCGCGACAGGAAGGGAACCCAACCGGCGACAAACCGTAACGGAAGGAGCCCAGAAACACGCAAAACAATCTGAACAAGACATGAGCACGAAAAAGAACGACATCGAAATCGACTACGAAAAGGTGGCGCTGCGCGCCTATCACATCTGGAATGACGCCGGCCGCCCGGATGGACGCCATCAGGAACACTGGCTGCATGCCGAAGCGGAGATCCGCGAACAATTGGCCGCCGCCGCTCCCAAGAAGAAGGCGCCCGCCAAGAAGCAGGCAACAGCGCAAAAGGAGCTGAGCCTGGACGTCCCGGCCAAGGCGAAGAAGAAGGCCCCGGCCAAGAAGGCCGCCGCTCCCAAGAAGGAAGCCAAGGCTCCCGCCAAGAAGAAGGCTCCCGCCAAGGCCCCGGCGAAGAAGGCAGCAGCGCCCAAGAAAGCGGCCGCCAAAGCCAAAGCTCCGGCCAAGAAGGCAGCGCCCAAGAAAAAGAAATAACCCCATCGACAAGACCATTTGAGAACGGCCGACGGGTTCGCCCGTCGGCCGTTTCTTTTGCGCCTCAATACGACCGAGCGCCGCGAGCACAAACGAAAGTGAAAGACGTTGCGCGGACAGGGCGCAGTTCAAAACAGTGACGCCACAGGAAACGCCGAACACGCGGGACTTCGCTACGCTCGCAACCGTTGTCCCGGGCCGAGGAATGGACTAAGGTGCTCCTCGCACCCCCGCCATGCCGGAAGTGCCTGACAACTCGTTCGACAAGACCGTCCGGATTCACCGACCGGACGATCGGCTGTTCGATCGCTTTGTTCTCAAACGTCGCCTCGGCCAGGGCGGCATGGGCATCGTCTGGCTCGCCCGCGACGAACGACTTGAGATCGACGTCGCCCTGAAGGTCCTCCCCGACGCGCTCCGCTTCGACGAAGGCGCACTTGCCCAGCTCAAACAGGAGGCGCAGAAGTGCATCCGCTTGACACACGCTCGCATCGTCCGCGTGTTCGACTTCCTCGTCTCCGAGGAACTGGCCGCCATTTCCATGGAATATGTGGACGGGCCGACCTTGGCGAAACGCCGCGCCGAGCAAGCGGAAGGCGTCTTCTCCACGGACGAGATCGAGGCCTGGGTCAGGCAGATCTGCGAGGCGTTGACCTATGCGCATGAAGAGGCACGGATCGTCCACCGCGACCTGAAGCCCGGCAACGTGATGATCGATGCCGAGGGTCGCGCCAAGGTGGCCGACTTTGGCATCGCCCGCACCCTCGGCGGCACGATGACCTCGTCGTCACAGAATGAGTTCGTGACCGGCACGCTGGCCTATATGGGCCCCCAGCAACTCAACGGCGACCGCCCCACGGCCCAGGACGACATCTACGCGCTCGGCGCCATGATCTACGAGTGCCTGACCGGCAAGCCGCCGTTCCATAGCGGTGATGTCTGCCGCCAAATCGAGACCAAGGAAGCCCCGCCGCTGGAACAACGCCGTCAGGAGTTGGCGCACGTCGGGAATCCCATTCCCGCGAACTGGAATCGGGCCGTCCTCGCCTGCCTGTCCAAGAAACCCGAGGAGCGCCCGGCTTCCATCCGTGAATTTCTTCAATCGCTCGAACTGGATTCCGCCGAGCCCACCCCTCAGCGGACCAGCCCGGCTGGATCCGCATTGATCGTGGGCGTCGTCCTCGCTCTGGTCATCTTGTTGGTCATTGGAGTCATCCAGATGAACCGGCAACCGGAACCTCCGACCTTCTCCTCGGACGACGCCACGGTTGCAGCTTCGACGCCCCCACCGCCCCAATCCCGCTTTACCAATTCGCTCGGCATGGAATTCGTCTCCATCCCGGGGCTCAACGTCCATTTCGCCGTGCATGAAACCACCCTCGGCGACTTTGACCTCTTCGTGAAGGAGACCGGGCACGACGCCGACTCCGATGTCTATCGCCTCATCGACAACCTTGAGGACCTGGAAAAGCACCGACAGCAGACCGGCTTGAATCCGCCCGACGACATCATCGATCGCGAAACGCCCTACTACGGCAAATTGGACGGTTGGCGGGATGCACGGTTCGAGCAGACGGATCGTCACCCCGCGCTCGGCATGAACCTGCGCGACGCCCTGGATTTCTGCGCCTGGCTCACCAAACACGAACGGACCTCCGGAACGATTTCCGACGAATTTGAATTCACACTCCCCTCAGACTACGAGTGGTCGATCGCCGCCGGACTCAAGGACGAGCCTCGTGACGCCGCCCCGCGTGACCGTCACCGGGCCTCACTCCTGGCCGAACTCGGCAGTCCGGCCCGCTTCCCCTTCGGCGAACTGACCGCGGCCCCGACGACCTTCGGGAATTATCGGGGCGACGCCGATGGATTCGATCATTCGTCGCCCGTTGGAAGTTTCCCTCCCAACGCCTTCGGCCTGTTCGACCTGGGCGGAAATGCCTCCGAATGGTGCCGCGATCTCTACGACGACACCATGATGTTCGGAGCGCTGCGCGGAGGCAACTGGCGCACCAGCCCCGACGCCCTGGTCGAAGTGGCCAGTTCCCACCGCAACACACCCAAGTGGAGCAAGCCCGACCGCCGCAACGAACACTTCGGATTCCGCTGCGTTCTGCGCCCGGTGACAAAGGCTGGCGCTGAGGCGGAGAAGTAGAAGGGACGCCTGCGCATCGCGTTGCTCGCTCTGGCTGAGCAATGGGCAAACAAGCAGGTTTGCCCCGCCTTATCGACCATGGTGGGGCATTGCTGCCGCAATGCCCAATTCTCAGCGTGCGAGCGTAGCGAAGCCCCGCGTGTCCGGCCAACGACCAG
>JAYPFK010000097.1:0-9583 GCA_038126235.1 Verrucomicrobiales bacterium | reverse complement strand
AGTTTGGAACATATTTCCAATCATGGTACAAGTCTGAATGTCGATTAGCCCTAGGCTAGGCGTGGACCGGACCGCGACCTGGCGGGCATTCCTCCTGCTCCTGCCGCCGATTCAACCGCAGGGCCGCCCCCCCGAAAGATGGACTTGACCGTCCACTGGCATGTTGGCCGTTTTTCTTGGGATGAACTCTTGACGCAGGGCGCTCTTTTATTCATGATTTCGGGCTCTTTTTGTGCGTCCGAGGACCCCAAGAACTGATTTTATGGCTCAGAAGAAAGCAAAACCGACCAGGAAGCCGGCAAAATCGACTGCCAGCGCCGCCAGGAAAACGGCCGCCAAACCGGCCGCAAAGAAGCGCGCAGCCAAGGCCGTCAAGGCGACGCCCAAGAAGGCCGTTGTTGCCAAGTCGGCTCCGCGGAAGACGGCGAAGGTCGCAAAAAAATCCGCCGCCAAGACTGTGACGAAGAAGGCCAAGGCCGTTGCTTCCGCCCTCGCGAAGAAGGCCGTCAAGCCGGCCGCGAAGAAGGCGGTCAAGCCGGCCGCGAAGAAGGCCGTCAAGCCGGCCGCGAAGAAGGCGGTCAAGCCGGCCGCGAAGAAGGCGGTCAAGCCGGCCGTGAAGAAGGCGGTCAAGCCGGCCGCGAAGAAGGCGGCCAAGCCGGCGGCGAAGAAGGCCGCAACTCCGAAGGCGGCGAAGGCTGAAGCCGCGCCGAAGAAGACGGTCAAGGCAGGCAAGGGCGCCGCGTCTAAGGCGGATCTCAAGGCCGAGGTCGCCAAGTTGATTGAGACCCGCGCTCGCATGAAGGCCAAGGCTGCCAAGGCTTTCGATGAGACGAAGGCTGCCGCCCCGGCGAGCGAGGATGACAAGCAGGCCTTCGATCTGACCGAGAAGATCAAGGAACTGCTCCGCCTCTCCCAGGAGCAGGGCTATCTCACCTATAATGATATCAACGACGCCCTGCCCGAGGATGTCGTGACTCCGGACGACCTCGACGAGGTTTATACCAAACTCCGCAACCTCGATGTGGAGATTGTGGATCAGGCGGAGGTGGACAACGTCAAGAAGCCGGAGCCGGAGGAAGAGGACAAGAGCCGCCTGGACATCCTGGATGATCCGGTTCGCATGTACTTGCGCAAGATGGGCGAGGTGCCGTTGCTGACGCGCGAGCAGGAGGTCGAGATCTGCAAGCGCATTGAGGACGCGGAGAACGAGGTCAAGCGAATCATCTACGGCTTCGGTTTCACCGGCAAGGAGCACATCGCCCTCGCCGAGAAACTCATCTCCGAGCCGCCGAAGGAGCGGTTCGACCGGGTCATCGTCGACAAGAAGATCGACAGCCGCGACCAGCACCTCAAGGAGTTGCGCAAGCTTGTGAAGAAGGTCCGCAAGACGGACGGGGAGGTTGATGACCGCTACGCCTCGTGGCAGGGCGGTCGGAGCGCCGCGGCCCGCGCCAAGGCCCATTCCTTGTTCAAGCGGGCCGACAAGCGGCTCCAAGCCGCCTTCCCGAAGTTCTTCTACAAGCAGAAGGTCATCGAGGAGATGATCCTGGTGACCGAGAACATCTTCGACAAGATCCAGACCAGCCTGCGCACGATCGAGGAACTGGAGGGACAGCGGAAATCGCAGCAGTTGACCGCCTTCATCGAGGGTGAGAAGCAGAAGATCGCGGCGTTGGAGGTCTTCGTCCGCATGCCCTACGAGGAGTATCTGGAGGCCTACGACCTGTTGAAGCATTTCGCCGCCAAGGCCCACAAGGCCAAGACCGAGATGGTCGAGGCCAACCTGCGGCTCGTGATCTCGATCGCCAAGAAATACACCAACCGCGGCCTCGCCTTCCTCGACCTCATCCAGGAGGGCAACATGGGCCTCATGAAGGCGGTCGAGAAGTTTGAATACCGCCGGGGCTTCAAGTTCTCCACCTATGCCACCTGGTGGATCCGGCAGGCGATCACCCGCTCCGTGGCGGATCAGGCGCGCACCATCCGCATCCCGGTCCACATGATCGAGGTCATCAACAAGCTGATGCGGGTGCAGAAGCAGTTGGTGCAGGACTACGGTCACGAGCCCACGCCCGAGGAGATCGCCGACGAGATGCAGATGCCGGTCGAGCGCGTCAATGCCATCCTTAAGATGGCCCAGCAGCCGATCTCCATGCAGGCCACTGTCGGCGACAGCGGCGATGCCTGCTTCGGCGACTTCATCGAGGACAAGTCCGCTGAAAACCCCTCCGAGATGACCGGGTTCAGCATGCTCAAGACCAAGCTCAACGACGTGCTCGCCAGCCTCACCGAGCGTGAGCGCAAGGTGCTGGAGCTGCGCTTCGGCCTGGTCGATGGCTACGCCCGCACGCTGGAGGAGGTCGGCAAGCAGTACAAGGTCACCCGCGAACGCATCCGGCAGATCGAGGCCAAGGCTCTCCGCAAGATGCGTCACCCGACCCGCGTCCGTCAGCTCCAGGGCTTCCTGGAGACCGATGAGGCCGCGTAAGGCGGGGCGAGGGTCTCGGATCCGGGTTTGTTGAGCGGCAAACGTTCGTAGGACAGTCCTTCCAAGGCTGTCCGGTTCCCGGCATTCCGTCCGGCCGAACGTTAGCGCTTGTCCCAACATTGTCGTGGGGATGAGACTGCGGTCGATCCCTGTCCTGACCATGAAGACCCTTCACAGTTCCCTCCTTGCCGGTTGTTTGATCCTCTCCTCCAATGCGTTTGCCGCGGTGGAAGTCGCGGAGCCCGCCGGTTCGCTCCCGGTGTTGAACGAAGTGGATGTCGTCGTGGTTGGGGGAGGCTCTGGCGGCGTGGCGGCGGCGGTCGAGGCCGCGCGTAGGGGGGCGAAGGTGTTTCTTGCGGCGCCCCGGCCCTACCTGGGAGAGGACATCTGCGCGACCTACCGCCTGTGGTTGGAGCCCGGCGAGAAGGCGACCACCGATCTGGCGAGGGAGGTTTTCCAGCCGTCACGCAACACCGCAGGACCGGCGATCGGCGAAGGACTGCCCTTTGAATACTCCCCGGATCGCTCCGCCGCGAGACAGCACCGAGACACGGATCCGCCGTCCCTGCTGAAGGACCGCAAGTGGCGCAGCGCGGCCAAGGAAAGTGTCCAGTTTGACGGCGACGTCACCCTGTTGCTGGACTTGGGTGAGTCGCGGGTCCTCGGCCGGATTCACGCGTTGGCTTACCAGCGACCCGGAGATTTCGAGGTGGGACGGGTTGAGGTCAGCGTCAGCACCGACAGGGAAAACTGGACGCCGGCGGCCACGCTGACGAATGAGCTGGCCGGATTGAAAAGCGAGGATGTGGCGTTGCCGTTCTCGGCTCCTCTCAAGGTCGAGGCGCGCTACCTGAAACTGGAGGTCAGGAAGGCCGAGGAAGCCAAGCGCGTCCTGCTTGCTGAGATCGTGGTGGAGGCCGAAGGGAACTCCTCCGAGTCCGTGGAGCGCAAAGCCGCCATCCAGCCCGCCACTCCGATGCAGGTGAAACGCGTCTTCGACCAGGCCATGATCGATGCCGGAGCGAAGTTTCTCTTCTGGAGTTACGCGACCGACCTGCTCCGGGACGAAAAAGGCAAACCGGCCGGAGTGGTCATCGAGAGCCGTTCCGGACGTCAGGCCATCGTGGCCAAGGTGGTCATTGACGCCACCGAACGCGGCAACCTCGCCCGTCAGACCTCGGCGCGGTTCGCGCCCTATCCCGCGGAGACGCTGAGTTTCAACCGCACGGTTGTGGGCGGCGCGCCCAGCGGGAACGCCGCCGCCGTTCCGCGCGAGCGCAAGACCCCGGTCACAATCATCGATCGCAAGGGCGATGCGTTTCCCGTTCACGAATACCGCCTGGAGGCGCCCATGCCCGATGGGAGCTTCGCCTCCTTCGCTGCCTTGGAGCAGGCGGCGCGCGACTGGACCTGGACGCCGGAGGCGGTCGATGCCTCGGAGGTCCTGTTTCAGGTTCCCCCCGATTCCTTCCGTGGCCGGGCATCGCTGAAGGGAGCCTGGCCCGGAGCGGGCGAGGTTCCGCTGGGGTGCTTCCAACCCGCCGGCACGGAGCGGTTGTTCGTCCTGAACGGATGCGCCGACGTTTCCCGTGAAGCGGCGACAAAGCTCACCCGGCCGGTCAACCTGATGGCGGTTGGCGCGCGCGTGGGCGAGGCGGCGGCCGGGCTGGCGGCCAGGCTGCCGGCGCCGCGGGGAGTCCATCTGGCCGGCGACAAACCTGACAAGCCGGTCGCAGGGGAAATCCGCGGAGCCCACGCGGCATCCGACCTCCGTGTCGGTCAGCGTGTGGCCCCCGCCGGACTGCGCGGGGTTCCCGTGCTGGGCGAATATGACGTCGTGGTGGTGGGCGGCGGCACGGGCGGCGCCCCGGCGGCGATCGGCGCCGGACGGCGCGGCGCGAAGACCCTGCTGATCGAGTATCTCCACGGCCTCGGCGGCGTGGGGACCATGGGGTTCATCAGCAGCTATTACCACGGCAACAAGGTCGGCTTCACCACCGAACTCGACGGGCATGTCGCGGCCCTCGGGGAACCGGACAAACGCACCAGCGGCAAAGGCTGGAGTCCAGAGCACAAGAGCGAGGCCTATCGGCGTGAACTGCGCAAGGCGGGCGTGGATGTCTGGTACGGCTGCCTCGGGACGGGCGCGGTCGTGGAGGGGGACCGAGTGAAAGGCGTTGTCGTCCTCACGCCGCACGGGCGCGGAGCCGTCCTGGCGGGCGCGGTCGTGGATTCCACCGGCAACGCCGACATCGCCGCCGCCGCCGGCGCGACCTGCCGCTACACCGACGACACGGAGGTGGCCGTCCAGGGAACGGGCCTCCCCCCCAAGGAGCTCGGACAGAAATACACCAACACGGACTACACCTTCGTCGATGACAACGATGTCTTCGACATCTGGCGCGCGCTGGTCGTCGTTCGGCAGAAGTATCGGAAATCCTACGACCACGGGCAATTGATCGACACCCGCGAGCGCCGGCAGATCGTCGGCGACTTCACCCTTTCACCCATGGACATGATCATGCGCCGCACGCAACCCGACACCGTCGTGATCGCGCGCAGCAACTTCGACACGCACGGCTACATCATCCACCCGATGTTCATGCTGCGCCCGCCGGACCGGGCCGACGTCGACGTGCGCGTGCCCTATCGCTGTCTTCTGCCGCGGGGGCTGGACGGCATTCTGGTGACCGGATTGGGCGTGAGCGCGCACCGCGACGCGCTGCCCTGCATCCGGATGCAGGCGGACGTGCAGAACCAGGGCTACGCCGCCGGCGTCGCCGCCGCCATGATCGCCGAGCGGGGCTGCGCGACCCGTGAACTCGACATCAAGGCATTGCAGAAACATCTGGTTGAGATTGGAAACCTGCCGGAAAGCGCGCTGACCGAGGAGGATTCCTTCCCGTTGCCCCGCGCCCGAGTCGCCGAGGCGGTCGCCGCGCTGGCGAACGAGTTCGATCAACTGGAGGTCGTATTGGCGCAGTTCGAAACCGCCCGGCCGCTGCTCCGCGAAGCGTTGGCCAGCGCGCGTGACGATTCCGTCCGGCTGACCTACGCGCATGTCCTGGGAATGATGGGCGACGCTGCCGGGGCCGCCGCGCTCGCCGCGCCCGTCTCCGCCGCCGACTGGGACGAGGGCTGGGAATTCAAGGGCATGGGGCAATACGGGGCCAGCATGAGCCCTCTCGACAGCCGGATCGTCGCGCTGGGCCGGACGCGGTCGCCGCTGGCGTTGAAACCGATCCTGGAAAAAGCGGCCAGGCTCGGCTCTGACAGCGAGTTCTCCCATTTCCGCGCGACGGCCTTGGCGTTGGAGACCATCGGTGATCTGTCCGCCGCCCGGACGTTGGCCGCAGTTCTGCAAATGGAAGGCGTCGGCGGCCATGCGGTCGCCGCGATCGGCGACGCGTTGGAGGACATTCCCAGCAGCGGGACCGACAACAAGACCCGGGGCGATGCGCTTCGGGAACTCTGCCTCGCGCGCGCCCTCTACCGATGCGGCGATCATCAGGGGGTGGGCGAGAGAATACTGAGGCAATACGCCCGGGATCTTCACGGCCACTACGCCCGCCACGCGCAGGCCGTGCTGAAGGGCGGGGGAAATCAGGACTGTTTTGCTGGAGGTGCGGCGATTCCGACGGGAACGCGGGCTCGACGCTGGAATGGCGAAGGTGGTGGGGCGATTGGCCCTCAATAAGCCGACGCGAGCATGCCCCGGGACGGCTCTTTGAGGACGATTCGCCCTATCTGCCGGGCGTCAGGCGTGTGTCGAACATGGCCACGCGACTCGGGCGCAAGCTCCCTGAAGCGGCCTTGGAACGAAAAATTCGCCCTGATTTTGGGAAACCCCGTTACAACCTCGCCGACCGCTGCTACATTGCGAACCCCATGGTGAACGGCCTCGTCAGACCAATGGCGAATTCGCGGATCGCGAAACTCATGTTTCTGATCGCGGCGTTTGTCATTGTCGTGGCGGGCATCCGCGAGGCCTCGATCGTCCTGGTTCCCTTCCTCACGGCGGTGTTTGTCACGATTGTCAGCGCCCCGATGGCCATCTGGATGAACCGCAAGGGGCTCCCCATGCCGGTTGCGTTGGGGGTGGTCATCTTCCTTCTGGTCGCGCTTGCTGTTCTGGGGGTGGGCGTCATCGGCAAGTCGGTCAACGACCTCACCAAGAACCTGGCCGGCTACCAGATCCTGGCTTCGCAGCGCATTGAGGATCTGACGGACTGGCTGCAGGGGCGGGGGCTGGATATCGAGAACAGCCAGCCCATCCGGGACCTGCTCGATCCCGCCGCGGCCATGGGGTGGGTTGGCAACACGCTGGGCGCCTTGACCGCCGTGATGAGCCAGGCCTTCATCATCCTTCTGCTCGCCATCTTCATGCTGCTGGAGGCTGCCATTCTGCCGGAAAAGGTGAAACGCCTGCCGGGAATGAACGATTCCGGCTGGGGGCGGCTGGGCAAGATCGTTGAGGATGTCCGTTTCTACGTGGGCATCAAGTCTATCATGAGCCTGTTGACCGGGGTGGGCGTCGGCATCCTGTGCGGCGTCCTGAAGATCGACTTCCCGATCCTGCTGGGCCTGCTGGCATTCATGCTGAACTACGTCCCCAATGTCGGCTCCATTCTTGCCGCCATTCCGGGCGTCACACTGGCGCTCTTCCAGTTCAACCTCGGGACGGCCGCCCTGGCCGCCATCGGCTATCTCGCGATCAACATCTCGATCAGCAACTTCCTGGAGCCGCGTCTGCTTGGGAAGAGCCTCGGGATGTCGCCGCTGGTTATCGTCGTTTCCATGTTCTTCTGGGGGTGGGCGCTTGGGCCTATCGGCATGCTGCTGGCCGTGCCGTTGACGATGACCACGAAGATCGCGATGGAAAGCGGTCGCAGCACGCAATGGATCGCCATGATGATGGCGCACGGCGCGGAATTGAAGGCGGCCGATCCTGCGCCGGAACTGCCGGTGGACCCGGAGGCGCGGGAGGACGAAGCCCCGGAAAGCGGGATGGACGCCCCGGTCAGCGCACCCGCCGGAAAATAAGCCGTTCAATCTGAGACCGGCGCCAGAAAGGCGGGGTTCGGAGGGCCTTGTTGAAGTGGTGGAGTCCTGGAGCCGACTGGATCAGCCCGAAAGGGGAGCCAGTTCCAATACCCTGATTCTCCGAAACTCCATCGTTTCGTCTGGGCGGCGGACGCCGGTTCTTCCTATTTCTTCTCCGCCTTGGGCTTTGCCTTGCCGGTCTTCGCTTTGCCCTTCCCTTTTCCCTTGGGTTTCCGTGGTTTCGGGGCGGGCTTCTTGTCGAGGTTGGAATTCATGTCCTCCTTGGAGACGGAGGAGGGGACGCCAGTGATGGGGACATTGCCCTTGGCGGTCCAGAGGATGGCGTTGAGGACGATTTTGCGGTGACTGTCGTTGGCCCAATTGTCGTGGAAGTGGCTGCCGGTGAAGCCGAAGCCGCGCGAGCCGGTCGGATTCTCGCTGGCCCACATCGTGACCTCGGCCATGCCCATGCGTTTCTTCACGTGCTCGTTGCCGCCATGGGTGTGGCCCCAGCGGTCGGTGCGGGTCTCATTGGGCGGCGTGGAGACGAGAATCGGGGTGACGCCCTCCTCCCGCTCGCGGAAGCGCATGTGGTAATACCACTCGTCGTTGATCGAGTAGGAGCTGACGCCCCGTGTGATGGGGTGCGTGGGCTTGACGTCGAACTTTCCGACCCAGTGCGGGTTCACGGAGAAGTAGGGCTCGAAGACGCCGCCGATGAACTTGCGCAGGCCGTCGGCCGGCTCGCCCGCGGGAAGTTCGACCGCGTAGTGGATGCAGCCGAGGCCGACGCCGCGCTGATCGATCTTCGTCCAGAGATCCATCTTGGCCTTGTCCATGAGCGGGTGCTTGGCGTTGCCGTCGGAGTAGATGATGACGGCGTCGGCGTTGTCGAAGGCGCTGGGGTCCTCGGGCCAGCCCATGTTGTGATGGACCGTGGCGAGGACCTTGTCGGAATTGTAGTCGTTCAGGCACTTGGCGAGCAGCCAGCAGCCGGCGTTGTGCTCGTGGGTGCGGGCCGGATGGCTGGGCACGCCGGCGAGGAAGACCACCTTCTTGCGGCCGTCGCTGAGCGGGAGGCGTTTCAGCTGGATGTCCTTGAACTGGACCTTCATCGGCGGGCCGGAATGAATCTGCAGCGCGAGCAGCCCCTTCAACTCAAACTCGCCGATCTGCCGGTCCGTGACCTGGCTGGTGACCTTGCCGTTGATGCGCGCGGTCAGCGTGTTCCCGACGGCGGTGATGTGATACTCGTTCCATTCTTCCAGGTTGACGCCCTCGACCAGTTTGGCGGGATCGCCGATCTCCTTCTCGCTTCGCCGGCCCAGCGTGTCGATCGTGACGCTCTTGCCGCGGGTTGCGAGGGACTTGCGGCTCATGTGCTCGTCGTAGATGGCTCCGAGCCAGTTGAGCCCGCGGTCGATGTCGCACTGGTAGCCGAAGTAATGGCCGTCCTCGGCGCGGCCGCTCCGGACCTGGATGCCGGAGTTGGCGCTGTCCGAGCCGAAGACGCGGAACTTCAGTTTAAGCTCGAAGTCATCGACCTCGCCGAGTTCCCAGGTGAGAAACTGGTTTTTTGCGCAGGGGATCTCGTCGGTGGATTCGGCGGTGATGGCGCCGTCGCGGACGGACCAGTATTTCATCTCCGGGCAGGACCAACCCTTGAGCGACTTGCCGTCGAAGAGCGATTTCCAGCCGGGCGTCGTCTGGTCAGCGGCGAAAGCGGAGCCGCCGAAGGTCGCGGCGAGGGCGAGGGCGAGCAGGCGGGAAGCGGAGTTCGTGGATTTCATGGGGCGAAGGATGCGCGGACTGTTCGTGTCGGATCGGGACCGTTTCGGACGCCGGAAGGGGGCGGTTGACGGCGCTCCGATCCGACGGGAGTCGAGTGGCGACCATACAACGTGGATTTTCGGCAAGTCAACGGTCCGGCGGCGGATCACAGGGCTTACGCATGAGCGCCAGAATCAATGCAATTTCGAAAGCTTGCCCGTCGGCGTTCGGGGTTGGAGTTCACGCTTTAGCGTGCATTCGCCCAGAAACACGCTAGGTTCT
>JAYPFK010000096.1:0-9839 GCA_038126235.1 Verrucomicrobiales bacterium | reverse complement strand
TCCCGGAAAACCATCTCATTCGCAATGGGCCAGTTCACGGGGGCCCAATCACGTCTCAGCCCTGCTCAACGCCATCGGCGACAAACCCGCGGAACTGCTCAAGAAATACCAGAGTTCCTTCCCGTCGCCCCTGAATATCAATCCTGTCCTGACAATCACCGGAGAGCGTCCCAGCGGCGTCGCGGGCGGCGTGAAGGCCCCGGCCGACATCCAGGCTCGGGCCACGGTCACGCTCGAAAGCGAAACCGGCAGTCCGAAGCTGATCGACCGCTTCCAGGTCACCTGGCGCATCAACAGCCAGGCCGTGGAGAACCCCTTCAAGATCCAGATCTTCAAGGGCGCCAACGAGGACTTCACGAAGGCCAAGCCGCTGCAGGCCGCCGTCGTTGTGACCGACAAGACCAAATGGCAGGTCGGCGAGCACAAGCTGACCATCAAGCTCGACCAGACGCCCGCGGCCGACGGCAGCTACTACTGGGTGGTCTTCGACGAGGGCAATGCCATCAAGGAATTCAGCGAGGGCAACAACCGCGACCGCTTCCGCATCACCTTCGCCCGCGTCGCCACCGACTTCGATCCGAACCAGGACGACAACTTCTTCGGCCGCTACATCTACGAACCCTCCGCCGCGCCTCTGAACCAGGAGTTCCGCGTGGAACTGAGCCGCTCCGACACCTTCGAGGCGGCCGGCGTCAGCGTCTTCCTCAACGGTCGCGACATCACCACCCTGACGCTGGGCAACCAGAAGAACATCGAGGCGCCCAAGATGGTCAACGAGCGGCTGTTCACCTTCCAGCTCCCGATCAACCGCCTGAACGACGGCTGGACCCTCAAGGCCGTCATCAAGTTCAAGGGCGGCCAGCCCGACAAGGAGCTCGAATACACCATCAAGGCCTTCGAGCCCGCGCTCATCACCCACGCCGACATCGAATACATTTATGCCATCGACCACATCAAGGACGTCTACTACGTCCAGCGGCGCGACACCCTGATCGACTTTGCCGGTCCGAGTCTGCCGGCCGACGTCCCGCTGCTCGGAGGAACCCCGACCTTCTCCGCCGGCATCTACGCCGAAGTTGCCGCCAGGCTGCCGCTCGACGAGACCAAGAAACCCGAGGATGTGGTCGGCGGCATCGGCTTCAACCTGAAGCTCCTCGGCTACGACATGATGGCGATCTTCGACAAGATCAACCCCATCGGCGGCCGCACGATCCCCGTGACCCTGATCGGCGACTATCTCAGTTCCAAACTCATTCCGAAGATGAGCGGCGAGGACCTCAAGTCCCTCCTCTTCCACGTGAAGGGCGCCCTCCAACAGGAAGGCGGAAAGGCCGCCCAGGCCTGGCTCGGATTGAAGAGCTTCATCCAGGAGAAACAGGTCCTCGAAACGGCCAAACTGGTCGGCGACTCCGATCTGCCCGACAACCTCAAGGACTCCGACGCCGATGTCGTCGTGGTCGATCGCAGCGACGATCCGTTGAAGGAGGGCGCCAACCTCGAATCCGAGACCGAGAACTCCCTCGCCGTGACCTACGAGGCCTTCGAGGTGGACAAGGATTTCAACATCACCAAGGGCTCGATGGGCCTGGAGCTGCAGTCCGTGACGAGCTACAAGCTCCCCGGCTTCAAGGCGGTCACCTTGATTCCTTGGGTGCCCTCCGCCTCGGTCACGGTGGAAGGGACCTGGGGCGCAAAGCTGACCTTCGCGATGGGCATCCAGGTCAAGTCCCTGAGTTCCAGCGCGCCCATGACGGTCACGGGTTACTGGAACCTGACGCCCTCCCTCGAGGCCTCGCTCAGCGTCACCGGCAGCATCGGCAAGGGCCTGGCCGGCGTCAGCGGAACCATCAGCGGCAGCATCGGCGTCAAAATCGGATGGGATGGCAGCAAGCTCAACAACGGCGCCAACGGCTGGGATCTCGCCATGCCGGCCAGCATCTCCGGCAAACTGGAAGGCAAGGTCCTCTTCGGATGGTATTCCGCCGAACTCGTCTCCGGGAACATCTTCAAGGCCGACGACCTGACGGATCCGAACACCCATACCTGGTTCGGCAAGCCCGCCGTCAAGGCGACGCCCAAGTCCTCCCCCGCAAATCCTGACCTCTCGGTGAAGACCCCTGATCCCGGCGCCGCCGACCTCCCGCTCAAGAAGGATGAGAACGGCTACATCTCCGTCACCACCGCGGCCACGGGAGTCGCGGGCGACACCCTGCGGCTTGAGAATCCGCCGATCGTCGGGGGCCAGAACGCCGTTCCGGCCACGACCTCCACCGATGTCGGCGACCTTGGGGTCCGCTGGGTGGACGAGTTTGGCAACGTGATCGGAACCCCCGTTTTCGACGACGGCGCCTGGGTCCTCGATCTCAACGGCGTCGCGCCCGGGCAGATCTATCTCGAAATCTCGGGGGCCGGACAGGACGGCGACACCTTCCGCTTTGTCTACGATCCGCCCAAGCCGCAGAAACCGGCCCTCGTCGCCGATGCCTTGCTGAACAACGTCTCCCTGATGCGCGGCGACACCCTCTCCCTCGATCTCAGCATCGCAAACTGGGGCATCGACGCCGCCGGCGCCAGCGAAGCCGAGATCCTCTGGAGCCGCGATCAGGTCGCCGACGATTCCGACGCGCGGCTGTCCGTGATCAAGGTTCCGGGCATCGACGGCGACGGTCTCTGGACGCTGGACGACTTCCTCGTCACGTTGCCCACCGAGATCCAGGGACGCGGATACATCGGCTTCCGCGTCGACCGGCGCTCGCAGGTTGCCGAGCAGGACGAATATGTCGCCGACAACCTCGTCTGGATCCCCGCCGAGATCGCCCTGCCCGAGGACCGCCTGGAGACGAACGACAGCCCGGTGAACGCGACACGCGTCGGCGGATTGAACGGCGCGACCTATCTCGGAAATCTCGTCGTCAGCCGTCCCGGCGACCAGGACTTCTTCCGCTTCACCCTGTCCGAAACCGGCGCGGCCGCGCACAAGATCGTTCTCGAACGCGCCGATGAACGGCGGGACGCCGGCTTCTACATCCTGACCGGGGCCGGCCGCGAAGTGGCGCGCTGGATCCGCCCCGAGAACGACGCGGCCTCCGGCTCCATTGAACTGAGTCTCGCCGGACTCCCCGCCGGAAACTACTTCGCCGTGGTCGGTTCGGACAATGAGGTCTTCGAGTACGCCATCAGCTTCATCGGCCCCGACGCCGACCGTCCGGACCTGGTGATCGACGCCATCACCGCGCCGCTGGATCTGCTGCCGAACGCGCAGAATGTCGCGGTCGCAGTCCTCGTTGCGAACGTCGGCGGCGCGATCGCCAGACAGTCTTCGGTCATCCTGGAACTCGACATCGATGGAGCGGTCAGCCAACTCGGTTCGCCCGTCCTCGTGGATTCCCTGCTGGCGGGACAATCGCGCACGGTGAAGGTCGTGTTCGACGCGCCGGACCACCCCCTTTCGCGGACCGCCATTCTCCGGGCGCGGATCGATCCCGCCGCCGTCGTCGATGAACTGAACGAGGCCAACAACGATTTCGAACGCGACGTCTATCTCGCCGACACACCGGACGCCACCGAGGCTGAGGCCGACGAGATTGTCGATCTTGGAACGATCCGCGGGACGACGACCGTCTCAGGAAACAACCTCCACAGCCCGCGCGACATCGACGGCTACATCTTCCGCATGGCCGGAACCGGAGGCGCGGGCGACATGATCGAAGTCCTGTTCGACGCCGCCGACGGCGACCTCGGGGTCATCCTGACCGACAGTTCAAACAGCGTCGTGCCCGTCACGGTGAACACCTCAACGCCCGGCGCCGCCGTCATCAGCCTGCAGGGACTGGCCGCAGGCGAATACCGGATAGGCATTCACAACCGCAGCGCCGAAGAGACCAAGACGCCCGCCTACACGCTCCGGATCACCGCGCCCGACCCGACGGGACCGAACCTCATCGTTGAGTCGTTGACGACCGACGACTACTACGCTTCCGGCGGCCAGATCGGCGCGACCCTGCGCATCCGCAACATCGGCAACGCCCCCGCCGCCGCGACCGACTACCGCTTCTATCTCTCCGACGACGCCGTGATCGCTCCGCAGACCGATCCGGCCCTGGGCGCGGCCATTGCGCTCGCCGGGTTGGCGGCCGGTGAAGCGGTCGACCTGACAGCGAACGTATCGTTGCCGACGGACGTGTTTGGGCATCGCCACCTCGGCGTCGCCGTCGATGTTTCCGCGACCGTCGCCGAGACGGGTGAAAGCGACAACACGGCGCGCGCCGGCTTCGTCCTCCCGGCCCTTGCCGACGCCGCAGAGGCGAACAACACCTCAGGCGTCGCCACCCCGCTTTCCTTCACCCAGGGAACCGCGACGACGACCGGATTGACCCTTCCCACCGGAGCGGACACGGACTGGCATCGCTTCAGCCTCACCTCGGCCGCGATGTCCTCCGACCGAATCCAGATCGCCGGAGCCGAGGACGAGCCCGTTCTCATGGTCGGGCTCTACAATGCGGAACTCTCCCTGATCGCCTTCGCCCGGACCATCGGCGGCCAGGCGACTCTGGACCTGCGCGGGCTGGCGGCCGGGGACTATTTCATCAAGATCACAACCGATCCTGAAGCCGGCTACTCAACGGGCTATTCCGTGACGGTCGAAGCGGCGAACGAGGGGTGATCCAATGGGCGCGATGAATCGGCATACCAACAACACGCGGGACCCCGCGCGGAACGCGCGTCCACGCAGGACAGGCATCCCTGCCTGTCCCCGACATGCCGCCACAACGCTCGAACCTTCCATCGACGAAGTGTGCATCGCTGCCAATCCCGGAGACTCCGGGCTCCAAATCACCACTGGGGCGCCAACGGCCATGCTTCGGACAGGCAAGGATGCGCTGTCCTGCGGAAGAACAATTCAGATGGCGCTGTCGGCGGCGTTGTTCCTCCTCTGCGCGACGGCCGGCTTCGCCGCCCCTTTGCGCAACGCCGACTTCGCCATCTCCGATCCGATGGATGCCGGGTTCGGCTGGACCTCGGTCGGCTCCCTCACCGTCCAGAACGGCGCCGGCATCCTGGCCGAGGACGGCGTGCAGCTGCCCGTCTCCCTCTCCCAGACCTTCGACCTGCCCGCCGACGCCGTCCTGCTGCACATCACGCTCAACGCCATCAACCTTCAGGACAACGCCGCGCTCGAACCGCCGGACGCCTTCCAGATCTCCCTGCTGAACGCCTCCTCACAATCGCTGGTCGGCGTGACGCCGCAATCGGAGACCACCGCGCTGTTCAGCTATCAGCGCGACGGAACCGTGCATTACGGCGCGAACACCCAGGTCCCCGGAGCCGGAGCCAGCGGAACCACCTGGACGCCGGCATTCCCCGTCACCGTTTCCATCGATCTCAGCGACCTCACCACCGATGTCGCGGCCACCCTCGCCTTCGACCTCATCGGCCTGGGAACCGCCGCCAGCTCCATCGCGATTGAAAGCGTGGCGCTGGAAGGCTTGGAACCCACAGCCAACGACGACACCGATATGACGGACGAGGAGACCGCCGTCGCCGTCGCTGTCCTCGCCAACGATGTTCCCGCGACGGGCAAAACCCTCGATCCGGCCTCCATCCAGATCGCCTCCGGCCCGAGCCATGGAATGACCTCCATCGACACCCAGAGCGGGAAAATCGAATACACCCCCGCCATCGACTATAGCGGTCCCGACAGCCTCACCTATACCGTCGCCGACACCGATGGCAACCGCTCCGAGCCCGCGACCCTGAGCCTGACGGTGAACGCCGTGAACGACGCCCCCACCCTGCAGGCCCCGGCCAACCTCACCGCCACAAAACAGACCGCCAAAGCCGTCACCGGCGTCGTGCTTGGCGATGTCGATGCCGGCTCCGGAAACCTCACCCTGACGCTCTCCGTGACCCGCGGGACCTTGACCCTGGCCGACGATGTCTCCGGCGGCGCAACTGCCGGCCAGATCACCGGAAACAACACCGCAAGCGTTTCCATCATTGCCCCGCTGGCATCGATCAACGCCACACTCGCTGATGCCAAAGGCCTGAACTACACCGGCCTGCTGAACCTGATCGGCGCGGACACGCTGCAACTCTCCCTGAACGACAACAACAACACGGGTTCCGGCGGCGCGAAATCCGCCTCCGCCTCCGTGGCGATCGACGTGACCGGCTCCGTTCAGGAAGCCTGGCGCAACCAGCATTTCAGCCTCGCGATCCTGACCGATCCGACAAAGGAAGCCACGCATTGGGGCGACGTCGCCGATCCCGACAACGACCAGCAGGACAACAGCTACGAATTCGTCGCCGACACCGATCCCAACTCAGCGGCGTCGAAATTCCAGTTCCGCTTCGCCAAGGGCTCCCCGGGAATCGACCTCATCTTCAGTCCCATCAGCGGCGCGCGGACCTATTCTGTCCAGTTTACCGACCAGATCGGCCAGACCTACGCCCCCGTGACCAATGGAACCGCGGCCGATGACGGCGACACCCGCACCGTCACCATCCCCACCGACGTTGCCAAACGCTTCTTCCGCGTGCAGATCAGCGTCGGGGATTGAGTGAGGCATCGTCGGAGCGCGGATCAAGCCTTCGCGTAGACCTCGGCGCCCTTTTCCACGAACTCCTTCGACTTTTCGGCCATACCCTGCTCCAAGGCCTCCTCTTCGGAGACGCCGTGTTCGGCGGCGTATTGGCGGACATCCTCGGTGATCTTCATGGAACAGAAGCTCGGACCGCACATGGAGCAGAAGTGCGCGGATTTCGCCCCCTCGGCGGGCAGGGTCTCATCGTGGTAGGCGCGGGCGGTGACGGGATCGAGACTCAGGTTGAACTGGTCCTCCCAGCGGAACTCGAAACGCGCCTTGCTGAGGGCGTTGTCGCGGTATTGGGCTCCGGGGTGGCCCTTGGCGAGGTCGGCGGCGTGAGCCGCGATCTTGTAGGCGATCACCCCGTCCTTCACGTCCTGCTTGTTCGGCAGGCCGAGATGCTCCTTGGGCGTCACGTAGCAAAGCATGGCGCAGCCATACCAACCGATCATCGCGGCGCCGATGCCGCTGGTGATGTGGTCGTAGCCCGGGGCGATATCCGTGGTCAGCGGCCCGAGGGTGTAGAACGGAGCCTCGTGGCACCACTCGAGCTGTTTTTCCATGTTCTCCTGGATCATGTGCATCGGCACGTGGCCGGGGCCCTCGTTCATCACCTGCACGCCGCGTTCCCAGGCGCGTTTGGTCAGATCGCCCTGCACCTTCAACTCGCCAAACTGCGGCTCATCGTTCGCGTCGGCCAGGGAGCCGGGCCGCAGGCCGTCGCCGATGGAAAAACTCACATCGTAAGCGGCCATGATCTCGCAGATCTCGTCCCAGTTCGTGTAGAGGAAGTTCTCCTTGTGGTGGGCGAGGCACCACTTGGCCAGGATGCTGCCGCCGCGGGAGACGATGCCCGTCATGCGCTTCGCCGTCAGCGGGATGAAGCGCAGCAGCACGCCGGCGTGGATGGTGAAGTAGTCCACACCCTGCTCACACTGCTCGATCAACGTGTCGCGATAGATTTCCCAGGTCAGCTCCTCGGCCTTGCCGTTGACCTTCTCCAGGGCCTGGTAGATCGGCACAGTGCCGATGGGGACCGGTGAGTTGCGGATGATCCATTCGCGCGTGGCGTGGATGTTCTTGCCGGTGGAGAGATCCATCACGGTGTCCGCGCCCCACTTGGTGGACCAGCGCATCTTCTCGACCTCCTCCTCGATGCTGGAAGCGACAGCCGAGTTGCCGATGTTCGCGTTGATCTTCACCAGGAAGTTGCGACCGATGATCATCGGCTCGGATTCCGGGTGATTGATGTTCGCCGGAATGATGGCCCGGCCGCGGGCGACCTCGTCTCGCACAAACTCCGGAGTGATCTCCCGCGGGATCGCCGCGCCGAAGGAACTGCCCGGATGCTGCTGAAACAGGGTGTTGCGCGCCGCCTTGTCGCCGATCTTCTCCTGCAACGCCTCCAGGCCCTGGTTTTCGCGGATGGCGATGTATTCCATCTCCGGCGTGACGATGCCCTGCTTCGCGTACCACATCTGGCTGACCGGATGCCCCTTGCTCGCGCGCAGCGGCTTGCGGATCAGGCCGGGATACTGGAGCAGGCGGTTGCGGGAGGACTCGGTCGCGCTCTGGGCGTGAACCTCGGACAGGTAGCCGTCGTCCTCCGGCTTGACCGCCCTGCCCTCGTATTCCTCCACGTCGCCACGATCGAGAATCCACTGCCGACGAAGAGCGGGAAGCCCCTGCTCCACATCGCCCTCAAAGCAGGGATCACCCCATGGACCACTGCAGTCATACACCCGGACCGGCTCATTCACTTCTATCTGGCCGTTGAACCCCTTCGTCTCGCTCAGTTCGATCTCGCGCATCGGCACGCGGACATCGTCGCGGGATTTCCCCTGGATGTAGACGCGCCGGGACTTGGGCAGCGGTTGGTCGCTCTTGGGTTCAAGGGAGTCTTTGGATGCAATCATGTTTGTATCAGTCGGTTGGATCAGGAAAATGGCGGGGAAGCGGCGAACTTCCCTACGCCAGCATTACCTGGATCAGGTTCCAATGGGTCAACCGCGCCCCCGCGCGGAAATCTCAGCCTTCGCCCGGAATCCCGGGCTGGATGGCTCCCCGTCAACCAACGCAGAATGAAAGCGGGGGGACGATGTGTCAAGGGGGGGAAGGGGATGGCGACCCTAACGGTTGCGAGTTGGAACCAGATCATCAATTGGCTCCAGAATGTAGAGCGGTTACGAGTCGAGTCGTCGAATCCACACGAATCTGAGGCAATTCCTGAGCGTTCAGGTTGCAAAACGGCCGCATTCTGATGATCACCCCCTTCGAATTGGGTCCGTCGCTCTAATCTCCATCTACTGAATACTACCATCCAGGTATCGAATCGCTGGGGAAAGGAGATCAATCTTGCCAAGTGGCGAACACCCTACAGAACCAAGCATCCCGCGGTTCTGAGCACTTCGAAAACTCGATCAAATTCGTCCGGGCTTCTCGTAGGGTCATCCCGGTCTCCTGACGGGACGAAGACTATCATTCCGGCGCGTGCGCGAGTCAATAGGACGCGATATGCATTCACTCGGTATTCTCGCGTTTCGCGCTTCCGGACGTTTTGCCAACGGGGCGAGCGCATTGCTCTAACCTCCCAACCGTCGTCCCAGATCAAGTCTCCACCCCAACAAACGCCTGCGTAATCTATTTCAAGACCTTGACACACGAATTCACTCAGCGGCACTTCGACCGCGTTCGAAGAACGAAAATCACCTCTCGGCCTGAGAAACCAGTGCGCTACTTGGTCCAGTTCATTGGATCGCGGAGATGACGGTATTCCGTCAGCCACAAGTCGAACCGCCCCTGAACTCGACAACAAACCAACACGTTGGCTTCCACGGCACCGATCCTTGAGCCAATGCTTAGCCGTTGATAAATCCCGAGTGACAACTGCGGGAGGCAAGTCCAACTTGGCAGCAATGCTCGCAGCCACATCGATCTGCCCATCCAAGAATGCGGCAACCCATTCTCCATGACCGGGAGCCCTGTAAGTTCGAACTGCCCCCTCTAGGTGCAACAAAGGTTCTTCTTCATGCGCCAAGTTCTCTCCAGCTTCTGTACCTGAAAGGATTCCCTCACCGACGTATCTTCCGCCGTGAATCGCTTCTCTACCCGCGTGAATCATCCAGTGATTCCCACTTCGATTAGCCTCTTGAAGTGCTTCGCCCCATAAAGACAATCCTCCCTCCCCTCTGTTGATTTTGATTGGACCCCACGGTTTGGCCCATTCCTTATGAGACAGTTTCCCGTGGTTTC
>JAYPFK010000095.1:0-11108 GCA_038126235.1 Verrucomicrobiales bacterium | reverse complement strand
CCAGCATCGCGTGGAGAACATGGAGTCGATCAACGACATCAACGGCTACTACGCCAGCGATCTCATGGTCGACAAGGTCCGCGACATCATCGGTCAGCTCACCGATCTCGAGGACTCGGTCAAGGCGGGCGAGATCCAGGCGCGACTGAAGACCATTCGCGAGGACGCTGTTCGCCAGCTCAAGGACCGGCAGGAGTTGTTTGTCGACGGCAAGAACGTCATCCAGTTCGGTGAGCACAAGTTCTCGGTCAACACCCAGCAACTTGACCTTACGATGGTCCTGCGCGACGGGGAAATGTTCTACCACCTGTCCGGGACGGACTTCTTCGAACGGGTGGGCGACGAGGAATTTCTCAAGACCCGGCCGGTCTGGATCCAGGAGGTGGTTTCCGAGACCAAGCAGGTCTACCGCGCGGAACATCTCGCCCATCAGGTCCTGTGCGCCTGCGAGAAGGGCGGGGAGGATCTTCCGTCCTTGCCGGAGGTGGCCGAGATGGAGGAGAAGGACCGCCATGCCTTTGTGCAGAAGTTCATGGCGCCGCGGTATTCCGAGGGCTACGTGAAGGGTGTCCACGATGTCGATGCCGCGCAACTGATCGGTGAATTGGCGCGGATGCACGGCTCCATCGGTCTCCTGCGTTACCACACCCGCGCCCGGGCCTGCGCCGCGGCCTTCTGGCATGGCTACGAGAAGCAGGATCCGGTGCTCGCCGCCAAGCTCCAGGGCTTCGGCGTGCGCAACCAGCTCTTTCCCGGTCAGGCGGCGCAGGGTTTCTACATCCGGGAACTGCAGGGCTTGATCGGCGTCTTCTGCGAGGAGACGGAGCTGTTCGAGCCTGAGGTGGCTGAAACAGCGGGCGAATACCTGTTCTACGACCTGACCAACAACAATCGCTTCGTCGTCAGTCGCAAGGCGGCCGACATCTGCGAGGCCTTCGAGCGGCACATCAAGCTGAAGCACTTCAGCAAGAAGTTCGAGGACGCGCTCAAGGCGGTCCGGCAGGATCTGAACAGCAGTTTCCGCCTGATCCGCGACTGGGTGGGGGGCTACCTGCACAGTCTGTCGGGCGTCGCGGCGTCCGATCCGGAGGTCTCCGAGCATGAGCACGCCGCGTCCGATGAGGCGAGCGAGACCGTCTCGCCCGAGGTTGCGGAGGTCCTCGCCGGGGCGGACCTGGATTTTACCTATCTCGACGAAGCCGTCGCCGTGCTGCTGCGCGGCAAGCTTGAGCCGATGGCGGTCGTTGATGCCGCCGTGGAGGCGAAATTGCCCAAGCTCGTCGGCAATCACGGGGTGATTCAGGACGGCGCGTATTACCTCGATTACAACGCCTTCATGGTGAAGCTGCAGGCGCACGAGCGGACGACCGTGCCGATGTTTCACCATTACCACGAAATCAAGGCCAGGCTCATCGAGGAGAAGAAGCGCGAGATGCGGCTGGAGGAGTTCATGCCACGGGTGCTCAGCTCCTTTGTGCGCAACCGCCTCATCGACCAGGTCTACCTGCCGCTCATCGGCGACAACCTGGCCAAGCAGATGGGCACGGTCGGTGAGAACACCCGCACCGACCGCATGGGCCTGTTGCTGCTCATCTCGCCGCCCGGTTACGGCAAAACGACCCTGATGGAATACATCGCCAACCGGCTCGGGATCATCTTCATGAAAATCAACGGCCCGGCGATCGGCCACAACGTCACCTCGCTCGATCCGACCGAGGCGCCGAACGCCAGTTCCCGCGAGGAGATGGAGAAGCTGAACCTGTCGCTCGAAATGGGCGACAACGTGATGATCTACCTGGACGACATCCAGCACACCAATCCCGAGTTGCTGCAGAAGTTCATCTCCCTCTGCGACGCCCAGCGGAAGATCGAGGGTGTCTACAAGGGCCGGGCCAAGACCTACGACCTGCGCGGAAAGAAGGTCTGCGTCGTCATGGCCGGCAACCCTTACACCGAGTCCGGCGAGAAGTTCCAGATCCCCGACATGCTGGCCAACCGCGCCGACACCTACAATCTCGGCGATATCATCGGCGAGTCCGCCGACGCCTTCGAGTCCAGCTACGTTGAGAACGCGCTCACTTCGAACAGCGTTCTGGCCAAGCTCAGCAGTCGCAGCCAGAAGGACGTGTACGCAATCATGAAGATCGCCGAGACCGGCTCCCGCGAGGGGATCAACCTCGAGGGCAATTACTCGGTCGAGGAGATCAACGAGATGGTCTCGGTCATGAAGAAGCTCATGACGATCCGCGACACCGTCCTGCGCGTGAACCTGGAATACATCGCCTCCGCCGCCCAGGCCGACGCCTACCGCACGGAGCCGCCCTTCAAGATGCAGGGCTCCTATCGCAACATGAACCGCATGGCCGAGAAGGTCCTGCCGATCATGAACGAGCAGGAGATCGGCGAACTGATCAACGACCACTACAAGAACGAGGCCCAGACCCTGACTTCCGGGGCGGAGTCGAACCTGCTCAAGTTCGCCGAACTTCGCGGTTCGATGACCGCCGAACAGCAGGCTCGCTGGGACGAGATCAGGAAGACCTTCAAGAAGAACCTCCTCCTCGGCGGCGCCAGCGAGGATGATCCGGTCTCCCGCGTGGTCGCCCAGCTTACGACCTTCTCCGACGGCCTGGACCGCATCGAGCAGGCGATTGGCAATGCCGTCCGTCAACAGGCCGAGCTCCAGGCTTCACGCGCCCAGGCGATCGGTGTTGAGGCCGAGGTCGATGAACTTGCGACCGAGGCCGCCGAATCTCAGAATCAGCAGAATGAGGCCCTGATGAAGGCGGTGGGAGAACTGGCCGGTTTTTCCAAGGGACTTGCCTCGATTGAAAAGGTCCTGGCTGCCGGATTGCAACAACAGCGCCGCGCCTCCGCGCCTGCCGCCCAATCCGACGCCCTCGGTCCGCTCGGCAAGAGCCTCGCATCGATCGAGAAAACTCTCGCCGACACCCTCGCCGCCAAGGTCGGGCCCAAGCCGGAAGTCCAACACAAAGGCCCCGACCCGCTTGCCGCCTTGGGCGAACGCTTCGCCTCCTTCGCCAAGAGCCTCGACCAGATCAAGAAGGTTCTCGCCGATGGCGTCAAAGCCCGCGAACAACGAGGCGCCCTCCGCGTCATCGACGAGCCGCAGCAGTCGGACTACGAGATCACCTCCATCTCCCGCGAAACTCTCAAGAAGGTCTGGGAGATCATCGCCGCCGAGAGGGAACGGGAGTCGAAGAAGGTGGAGGCGGGGGATAACCAGAGCAAGCCCCCGCCGCTGCTGGAAGAATAGGGCGGGAATTGGGGCGCGGGTTTTATTCCGCTTCAGCTCCGGATGTTGCGGCGCGCGGGTGTTGCCGGGCGCGCCAAGGAGCGGCGACATTCCTGTCGCCGTGGCCCTGAAGGGGCCAGAGATTGCCGTCGGATGCCCCCCTGGCCTTGGTTGTTTTCCAGCCGCGTTGCCCAGTGCGCGCCCTTTGTGCCTGCTGCGCAGGCAGGGCGACAGGAATGTTGCCCCTCCTTGGCCACTGCCCGGAAACACAATTGCCAGAACGGCCCAGCTACAGGAGGCGAAGGCGCGTTTCAGCGAGGTGGTGGAGCGTGCCTTGCAGGCTGGACCGCAGACGGTGACGCGTCGTGGAACGCCAGTGGTTGTAGTCGTGTCGGTGGAGGATTACGAGCGTCAGCGCGCGGCGAGGTGGCCGAAGAGGTCGCTGATCAGTCTTCTGCGGGAGTGTCCGGCTACAGAACTTCCGGATATCCTGGATGATTCCCGCGAGGCTCTGGATTGCGGGCGCGGCGTCGATCTGGGCTGAGCATGCGGTAACTGCGCTTCGCGCAGCGCGGTGGCTGCTCCCGGAGATTCAGGGCCGAACTGCGACGTTGACGGGCCCCGATTTATGGAAACAATCCCGAAATGAACGAATCCCTCAATCCTTCCTCCTCCCGACGTCACTTCATCCAGAACACTGGCCGCATTGCCACCGTGGGCGCGCTTGCGGGCGTTTCGCTGCCTCACGTGCACGCGGCGGGGAGCGATCAGTTGCAGGTCGCGTTGATCGGGTGCGGCGGGCGGGGCGGGGGCGCGGCGTCCAACGCCATGAACCAGAGTGGTCCGCCGAAGCTCGTGGCCATGGCGGATGTCTTCGAGCATCGCCTGGAGCGGAGCCATCGGGCGCTTTCGCGCAAATACGAGGACCGGATGGACGTGCCGAAGGAGCGCCAGTTCATCGGCTTTGACGCCTACAAGGGCGCCATGGACTGCCTGAAAAAGGGAGACATCGCGATCTTCACGACGCCGTTGGCCTTTCGCTGGGTGCATTTCAAATACGCCATTGAAAAGGGGCTGCACGTCTTCATGGAGAAGCCGCTGACGGCGGACGGCCCGACCTCCCGGCGGATGTTGGAACTGGCGAAGCAGGCTTCGGCGAAGAACCTGAAGGTGGGAGTCGGACTCAAGTCGCGCCACAGCCGCGCTCTGCAGGAACTGCACGCCCGGATCCAGGACGGCGAGATCGGCGAGATCAACCTGATGCGCGGTTACCGGATGCAGGGGCCGATCGGGTCGGCCTTTTCCACGAAATGGCCCGGCGAGCCGAGCGAACTGATGTGGCAGATTTCCCGGTTCCACAGTTTCATCTGGGCGAGCGGCGGCGGTTTCAGTGATTTCAACATCCACCACATCGACCACCTGTGCTGGATGAAGAACGACTGGCCGGTGAAGGCGTTGGGCATCGGCGGCCGCCACTACCAGAAGACGGGGCCGAACGGGGAGCCCTACGTGGATCAGAATTTCGATTCCTACTCGGTGGAGTACACCTTCGCCGACGGAGCGAAGATGTACATGGACGGTCGCGGCATCGCGGGGGCGACGCCCCTCTACTCGAGTTACGCGCACGGCAGCAAGGGAATGGCGATCGTCTCCAAGCAGGGTGATTGCGGCCGGCCCTCAAGCACCTACAAGACCCAGAACCCGACCCGTGAAAGCCTGATCTGGAAGTCGGCGGAAAACCGCGACGGCAGCGTGGACAACCCCTTCGAAAACGAGTGGGAGGATCTGATCGACGCCATCCGCAACGACAAACCTTTCAACGAGGTCCCCTCTGGCGTTCACGCCAGTGTCGTGACCTCGATGGGACGCTACTCCGCGCACACCGGTCAGGAGGTGACCTTTGATGAGTTCCTCAACCACGAGCACGAATACGCGCCCGACGCGGACAAGATGACCTTCGACAGTCCGGCGCCGGTGCAGGCCGACAAGAACGGACAGTATCCCAAGCCGCTCCCGGGATTGAAGAAGAACCGGGAGTTTTGAAGGCGGTGATGAATCGTTTGGCCCACCCGCTTCTGACATGAAACGCGCCGCAATGATTCTGGCGGCGTGCCTGCCGGGCCTTGGGATATTGACGGTTACGGCGGAAAACTGGCCGACCTATCGTCACGATGCGGCCCGCAGCGGCTACACCCGCGAGAAACTGCCGGTGACATTGGCGGAGCGGTGGGTCTTCCGGATGCGCCATGCTCCCCGACCCGCATGGCCGCGTTCGCAGCGGATGACCTTCGATCGCGCGCCGCAGCCGATCGTCGCCGAGGGGCGGGTTTTCTTCGGGGACAGCATCGACGGCAGGATCGTGGCCCTCGACGTCCAACGCGGCGTGGAGGAGTGGACGTTTCCGACCCGCGCTCCGGTCCGTTTTGCTCCTGCTTGGCACGATGGGCGGTTGTTTGCAGTCAGCGACGACGGGTATCTTTATTGCCTGAACGCGGGCGACGGCAGCCTCGAGTGGAAGAAGCGTGGCGGGCCGGGCGAGGAAATGGCTCTGGGCAATGGGCGTATGATTTCCCGTTGGCCGGCTCGAGGAGGCACGGTGGTTCTTGATGGCATTGTCTATTTTGCGGCCGGCATCTGGCCGTCTGACGGCGTGGCTTTGTACGCGTTGGAACCGGAGACCGGACGGACGATCTGGGTGAACGACACTGCCGGCTCCATCTACATGGGGCAGCCGCATGGCGGCGCCTACGCCAACAGTGGCGTTGCGGCGCAGGGCTATCTTGCCGCCAACGAAGCGCAGGTTTTTATGGCCACGGGGCGGGGCGTGCCGGCCGCATTCAACCGGGCCACCGGCGCTTTTCAATATCTGCATCTCCAGTCCAACACCCGTCTCGGAGGAGCCAGGGTCACCCTGAGTGACCGGTTCTTTGTAAATGAAGGGTATGTCTTCGATCAGGCCGCCGGATCCACCGGGCCCCGGATTGGAAACGGGCCGGTCGTCGCCACGCCGGACGGACTGGTCTGTTCGCTGGATGGGAAACGCGCGGAGTTCCAATGGGCGGACATGGAGAAACTGGATCGGAAGGGGAAACCTCAGCAGGTCCGCTCGCTCAAGGAGACGTTCGGCCTGAAGCAGGACGACGGCGGTTCGGAGGCCATAGTCGCCGGAGACAAACTTGTCGTGGGCGGAAACAGCCGGGTCTCAATGATGAGGCTTGGCGCTGAGGGTGAAGTCTGGAGCGCGAAGGTCGAGGGTGTCGCTTATGGTTTGGCGGCGGCGAATCAAGGGCTTTTCGTGTCCACGGACAGGGGAGTCATCCATTGCTTTCGTCCCCTGGAACGACATTCCGCGCTCGCGGCCCATCCCGATCCAATCCGTGTTCCGCAACCGGATTCGCAGACTGCATCCGCTGCCGGGGAGATCATCCGGCGCTCCGGGATCAAGGAGGGCTATGCCTTGGATATCGGCTGCGGCGACGGACGGCTGGCATTGGAATTGGCAAAGCGCACGGAGCTTTTCATCTATGCCATCGATCCTGACACGGAGAAGGTCGCAGCAGCCCGGAAAGCCCTGACCGCTGCGGGATACTATGGTTCCCGGGTGATGGTCTTGGAGGCGGATCTCGAGGACACCCAACTGCCGAAGTATTTTGCCAATCTGGTGGTGTCGGCGCGTTCGCTGGAAGGGGGGCTTTCGCGGGCTGCCCGGGCGGAGGCCGAGCGCAGTCTGCGGCCCTACGGCGGCGTCATGGTCATGGGCAAGGTTGGCGAGATGGACATGAAGAAGCGCGGTCCGCTGGACGGGGCCGGCGAGTGGACGCATCAATATGCGAATCCTGCCAACACGGTGAATTCGGCCGACCGGCTTGTCAGCGGTCCGCTGGGCGTGCTGTGGTTTGCGGACCTGGAGCAGCCCATGACCCAGCGCCATGGCCGCGGTCCGGCGCCCTTGTTCAAGGACGGCGTCCTCTACTCCGAGGGGCTTGACGGCATCATCGCGGTGGACGCCTACAACGGACACAAGCTCTGGGAATTCTCCCTGCCCGACATTCTGAAGTCATACGACGGCGACCACCTCATGGGAACCAGCGGCACGGGCAGCAATTACTGCGTCACCCACGACAGCGTTTATGTCCGACGGGGCAACCAATGTCTGCGCATTGATGCGCGGACCGGGAAACTGTTGGCGACGTTCACCGCGCCGAAGACGGTCGCGGGAGAGGAGGGCATCTGGGGGCATCTTGCCAGCGAGGACGGTTTTCTGTTCGGCTCGTTGTCCAATCCGGAACACGTCGTGACCTATCGCTACCGTCCGGGAGGCGACATGAAGGATCAACTCACCGAGTCGCGAACCTTCTTTGCCCTCGACGCCCAAACGGGTGAATTGAAGTGGCGGTATGACGCGAAGCATTCGTTGCGGCACAACGGCATCGCCATCGGAGCGGGAATGGTGGTTCTGATCGATCGTCCGATCGCCGCATTCGACCGACGCAAGGATGGCAAGGCGACCGAGGGCAATCATGCCACCGGCGCGCTTGTCGCCCTCAATTCCGGAACGGGAGAAGTCCTTTGGCGGAACGAGAACGACATCTACGGAACGGTGTCGGCCATTTCCGCTGAACATCACACCTTGATGATGAGCTATCAGCCCACCCGGTTTCGGCTCGCCAGTGAGATCGGCGGACGGATCTCCGCGTTCAACCTGTCGGATGGCCAGTTGCTCTGGGAGAAGAAGGTGAAATATGATTCGCGGCCGGTCATCAACGACCGCACGATCTACGCGCAGGGCGGCGCCTGGGATCTGCTTACCGGGGAGGGCCGTCCGTTCAATTTCCAGCGTTCCTATGGCTGCGGTGTGCTCGCGGGATCGCGGGACATGATGGTCTTCCGGTCCGCCACGCTGGGCTACTTCGATCTCACGCGGAACGAGAAGACCGAGGATTTCGGCGGCATTCGTCCCGGATGTTGGATCAATGTCATTCCCGCCGGCGGGTTGGTCTTCGCGCCGGACGCCTCGGCCGGTTGCAAGTGCAGCTACCTGAACCAATCCTGGATCGCGCTGCAGACCGATGGAACGCGCGCTCCGCGAGTCGAGCCCGCGGGTTCAGCCTCGCCTGAGCCGTTGCGTGTCGCCCTCAAGGCGGATCAACCTTATCGGGAACAGGTCCGCTTCACCCTGGACGGCTCGACGCCCTCCCTGGATTCTCAGCTTTACCGGAAACCGATTCGGATTGAGCGCTCCGAGAAGCTGCGGGCCCGCGCTTTTGCCTCCAACGGGCGTCCCAGTCAGGTCGTTGAGGCGGATTTTGTGGTCGACCCGGACCTGCTGCCGCTGGGAGCGGACCTTTGGCGGGTCGAAGACGCGGAGGGAGCCAAACCGCCGAGTGAATGGTCGGCGGAGAATGGAATCATCGAGCAGGTCTCCAACGTCATGGTTGGCGGTCCGCGGGTGATGGAGAACACACCCGCCGTGGAGCGTCCGGGCAGTCTCTATCTGTTCAAGGACGGGGCGCGGTTCGGCGACGGGGAACTGTCGTTTGAAATGAACTCCACGGATGACGATGGCGTCGGCATCGCGCTGCGTTATGGCGGGGGGCATGACCACTACCTTTGGTCCGCCCACAATCAGCGGCCCTTCCGGGCCTTGGCGGTCAAGCAGGGGGATCGTTACGAAGTCCTGGCATCCGTCGCCGAAGGGTATCAGCGACGACAGTGGCACAAGGTCAGGTTGGTCTTCGAGGGGGCGAAGATCAGCGCCTATTTCGACGGTGCGAAAGACTTTGAGATCGTCGATTCAACGCATGCGTCCGGCACGATCGGATTCTACTCCTGGGGCAACTCCGGAGTGAAGTTCCGCAACGTGAAGTTCCGTTCGCGATAGCTCCCACGTTTTCGCGCGGGCTACTTCGACAGACGGTCGAGGACATTGCGGGTGATGCGGTCGACGGTCTTGTCGCCGCCTTTCAGCCCGTGCGACCAGTCGGTGGAGCCGCTGGTGAAGACGGTACCGCCCTGCGTGTAGACGCCGAGGCAGGCGTTGCCCGTCCGGCCCTTTTCCCATCGTTCGTACCATTCGGCATCGTCGGGATGCCAGCGGCAGGGGCAGGTGGCGAGGACGGTGAAGGACTTGGGCGTGCCGTCGCGATGCGTGGGGAAGGGGAGTCCGTCCTTCCATTCCAGTTCGCAGCCGTCGCATTCGTAGCCGACGATCGTGTCCTTGGCCCCGAACTTGGACTCCCGCTTCAGGTCGGTCCCGGCGAACACCCAGTGGTCGGGGCGATGGACGGTGTATTCCGCCGGTTCGTTCATGAACTGTCCGTGGCTTTTTCGGTAACCGCCCCAGAGAAAGCCGACGCCCGTGAGCTGGTTTTCCGGGCGTTTCACGAGATGATGGCTCCAGGCGGTGGAAAGGGTCGAATGGTCCTCCGTCTGCCAGACCGGATCGGTGAAGTAATACTGTTTCCAGCAGGTGAAGGCGCGCCCCTCATCCTCGCTGCGCACCTGCCAGCAGACCGAATTGCCGCTGAAGAAGGCGGCGTTGCCGCCGTCGGCGATGAACTTCTCCAGGCTGTCGCGCATCGGCGCGGACCAGTATTCGTCGTGCCCGACGCTCAGAACGAGGCGGTAATTCGCCAGCAGTTCGGGGTGAAATTCGAGGTCGGAGTTTACGGCGTAGTCCAGGGTGTAGCCGGCGCGTTCGGCCCATTGGACAAAGGGCAGTTCCCAGCGCCCGAACTGCGAGGAAGGCGGGCGGTCGAAGGACACCCGGTGCCCCTGGTTCTTGGCGATGCTGTTGTAGGCATAGACGCTGGAGCCGCCCCAGTTGTTGTAGGCGTTGTAGGTGTTGCTCGCGAGCTGGAGGAGGATCTTTGTGCGCTTGCCCGGTTCGGCGGCGCGGACGACAAAGAAGGCCTCGCTGTCCGCGGTCCTGCGTCCGCGCTGGGTCCAACGGCCGCCCCGGTCTTCGGCGTGGAACTTCACCGCGTAGTAACCGGGAGCCCAGTTCTTCGCCACCGTGACGCGAAACGCCTCGGGCCAGTGGCATCCCTGCGCCGAGGCGTCGTCGGGGACGGGATGTTCCTTGCCGGGGATGTTGCGCTTGGACCAGACGGTTTTGGTCTCGGCTCCGAGGCGCGCAATCTCTGCGGAGAACGAGGCCGCCGTCGTGGAGACATGAAACGATACCTCCTCGCCCGGCGCGCGGCTGAGCTGCCCGGCATAACCCTCCACAAACAGGGAGGGGACGGTTTCAGCGGCGAGGGGAATTGCCGCGGTTCCGGAGAGGGCGAGGAGAAAGAGAGTGGTTCGGAGGTGGGTCTTCATGACGATGGCCGGGAACGTAAACGGTGCGCGGACGCGGGGGAAGGACTGAGTTTGGAAGCGGGGACGGCGGCGATGTCGCCACGCAGCCGCGCCTCGATCCCGCGCTAGGTTCTGTTCACGAATTTTAAATTGTACAATGGGATGAAGTCGTGATTTAAGCTTGGGATGCGAACTGAACATCCCCGCTGCATGATTACCGATGATGCCTGGCCCCCTTGCCCGCGGTGGCTCCAGCGCCGGCCGACAATCCAACCACGCCCGCCAAGGTCGCGCTGGGTAGATTGTTGTTTTTCGATCCGATCCTCTCCGCTTCGAAGGATGTCGCCTGCGCAACCTGAGATTCACCGCGCCCTACATGCACAATGGCAGCCAGCGAACGTTGGAGGACGTGATGGTCTTTTACGAGGCTCTCTCGGACGCGGTCGCCGAAACCTTCGACGGCGGCGATGTCGCCACGCAGCCGCGCCTCGATCCCGCGCTAGGTTCTGTTCACGAATTTTAAATTGTACAATGGGATGAAGTCGTGATT
>JAYPFK010000094.1:0-12215 GCA_038126235.1 Verrucomicrobiales bacterium | reverse complement strand
ACAAGGTCGGCGAACTCGTCAGCTCCCACATCATCGCGCGTCCGCACGAGGATCTTCTGGCGGCGTTCGTGGAGGCTCCCAAGGCCAAGAAATAGGGACGGGGCCATCAACTCCAAGTTCCCCGACTCGCAACTTTTTAAACACTCAACTCCAAACAACAAATGGCTCAAGAAGCATTGGGAATGATTGAAACGAAGGGTTTCTGCGCGCTGCTCGAAGCATGCGACGCGGCCCTCAAGTCCGCCAACGTCAAGCTGACCGGCTGGGAAAAGATCGGCAGCGGCCTGGTCACAGGGTTCTTCCGGGGTGATGTCGCCGCCGTGAAGGCCGCGGTTGACGCCGGCGCCGACGCCGCCTCGCAGGTTGGCGAAGTCGTCAGCGTCCAGGTGATCCCCCGTCCGCACGAGGAGCTCTCCGGCCTCGGCAAGTGGCTGGCCTGAGCGCCTGCGGCGCGATGCGGGTTGCTTGTTGCTGGTTGATGCGGCCGGCTTTGAAACAAGCGGCCCAAATCCGCTGAACCAGCCTCGGTGGCTTCCCTGAGCGAATGACTCATTCGAACCGGGATGCAGGCGGCCCCAACCAGCAACCAGAATTCAGTAACCAGCAACCAGAATCCATGAAGATCCTCATCGCCAACATCGGCTCCACGTCGCTGAAATATCGTTTGTTCGATTTCGGCAGCGGGGAGGCTGTGATGTTGACGAAGGGCGGCTTCGAGCGCGTGACGGATTACGCCTCGACGATCGAGGAATGTCTCGCCGGGCTCAAGGAAGGCGGCTTCATTGCGGGCGAAGAGGATTTGGCGGCGGTCGGATTCAAGACCGTGCTGGCGAAGGGCGTCAGCGGCTGCCTGGAGTTGGACGAGGGGGTTCTGGCGGCCATGGAGGCCTACAACGACGTCGCGCCGGCGCACAACCCGCCCTACATCGCCGGCATTCGGCAGTTCCGTGAGAAGATGCCGAATACCCCGATGGTCGGTCTGTTCGAGACGGCGTTCTACCAGTTCAGCTCCGAGGCATCGCAGCGATATGCCGTGCCGCAGGAGTGGTTCGAACTGGGCGTGCGCCGATTGGGCTTCCACGGAGCCAGCCACAAGTTCATCGCCGAGCGTTCGGCGGAACTGCTCGGCCGCGAGGATGTCGCGGAGCGCGCGCGGCGGCTCTATGTCGATGGCGCCGCGACCTCGGTCGCCGGCCCGGACCTGCGCGTGGTTTCCTGTCATCTGGGGGGAAGCTCCTCCATCACGGGCATCCGCAACGGCGCGGCCATTGGAAACAGCATGGGCCTCAGCCCGCAATCCGGGCTGCCGATGAACAACCGCGTGGGCGACCTCGATTCCATGGCGATCCCCTTCGTCATGAAGCAGCTCGGCATCAGCGCGGATGAGGCGGTCGACCAGATGTGCACCGTCGGCGGCCTGAAGGGCATCTCCGGCGTCAGCAACGATCTGCGCGACATTGCCGACGCGGCCGCGGAAGGCAACGAGCGCGCGAGATTGGCCCTGGATTGTCTGGCACACTCCGCGCGGCATTGGATCGGCGCCTACCACCTGGACCTGAACGGGCTCGACGCCCTGGTGTTCACCGCCGGCATCGGCGAGAACCGCGCGCCCATCCGCTCGGCCATCTGCGCCAACCTCGAAAACCTTGGCATCGAGCTGGACGAGGAATTGAACAACTCCGCCCAGGCGACCGAGACCGTCATCAGCAAGGCGGATTCCAAGGTCAAGGTGATGGTCATCCCGACCAACGAGGAACTCGTTGTCGCCCGCGAGGTGAAACGCTTTCTGGAAAAGACCGCAACGAACTGATTGGAGCCACAAAGAGGCTCAAAAGGCGCAAAGAAATAGACATCGGACGAATCACGCAACACGCAACACGCAACACGCAACACGGTTTCCCCCACTCTCAACTGAAGCTGACTCTCAACACTCAACTGATTTTCAACCCTCAACTGACACAAAGTTATGGCACAGCAAGCAATTGGATTCATTGAAACGAAGGGCCTGGTCGCGCTGGTGGAAGCCACCGACGCGATGCTCAAGGCCGCGAACGTCGAACTCGCCGGCCCGATGAAGCAGGTGGGCAGCGCCCTCTGCACGGCGGTCGTCAAGGGCGATGTCGCCGCGGTGAAGGCAGCGACCGACGCCGGGGCCTCCGCGGCCGAGCAGGTCGGCGGCGAGGTCGTCAGCGTGCACGTCATCGCGCGTCCGCACAACGACACCGACAAGGTTCTGCCCGGAGCGAAGTGATCTGATCGGCGGGCGACGCGGACGGCCTGAATGTCGTCTGCGTCGCGCCGTCCGTTCGATCGCCCGCAACCTGAACCCGCCAACGAACCCCGGACACCCGACGCCATGTTTCTCGCCAAAGTCGAAGGCTCCATTGTCGCGACCAAGAAGGACGCGGCGATGAGCGGTCGCAAGCTGCTCCTGCTGCGGCCGCAACTTGTGGACGAAAAGGACCCGACGAAGTTCCGCCCCGGCGTGAACACGATCGTCGCGGTCGACAGCGTCGGCGCCGGCGAGGGCGAACTGGTCCTTTTCTGTCAGGGGAGTTCCGCGCGTCTGGCCCCGAACCTCAAGAGCGCGCCGGTCGACGCCGTGATCATCGGGATCGTCGACACCGTCGATGTCCTCGGGAAGAAGATCTACGACGGGAAAAGCTGAGTTGAAAGCGGAACGCGGAGCGCGGAATGCGTAATCGAGAAATGAGCCTCCTCACGTCGACTGCCACAAACAGTTGAAGCGTTGCGCCTTCGGCGCCGGGCGCGTCGCACGAAGCACGAGTTACGAATCACGAATCACCAACCACGATTTCAAACATGGCTGAACTCAACGAAGCATTGATCAAGGATGTCGTCGCCGAGGTGCTTGGGCGACTGGGCGCCGGAGCCGGCAATGGCGGCGCGTCCGTTGCGGCCCCCGCCGCCGAACCGAAGAAGGACTGTGGCTGCGGCGGGCGTTCTTCCGGCGATTACGGCGTGTTCGCCACGGCGAACGACGCCTGCGACGCGGCCCAGGCCGCTTTCCTGCAACTGCGTGAGAAGGGCAAGGATGCGCGAGCCAAGGTGATCCACATCGTGAAGACGATGTGCGAGGACAATGCGCAGGAATGGGGGCGGATCGAACTGGAGGAGTCGAAGATCGGCCGCCTGGATCACAAGATCGAGAAACTGCAGATCATCAAGAACGTGCCGGGCGTGGAATGGCTGAATCCCTATGGGATGAGCGGCGACCACGGGATCACCCTGGAGGAGTACACGCCCTTCGGCGTCATCGGCGCGATCACGCCCTCGACCCATTCCATCCCGACACTCGCGGGCAATGTGGTCAACATGGTCGCCGCCGGCAATGCGGTGGTGTTCAACGCCCATCCGTCGGCGGCGCGCTGTGCGGCCATGGCGGTGCGTGAGTTCAACAAGGCCATCGAGCGGGAGACCGGCATCCGGAACCTCATCTGCATCATCGAGCAGCCGACGCTGGACTCCTTCGCCGAGCTTTGCGCCAACGAATACATCCGCCTGCTTTGTGTCACCGGCGGCCCGGCCGTGGTGGCTGCGGCGATGAAGACCGGGAAGCGCGCCATCTGCGCCGGTCCGGGAAACCCGCCCGTGCTGGTCGATGACACGGCCTGCATGGATCGCGCGGCCAGCAGCATCATCACCGGCGGCGCCTATGACAACAACCTGCTCTGCATCGGTGAGAAGGAGGTGTTCGTGCTGGTGAACACCTTCGGGAAGTTCATGTCCGCGATGGAAAGGAACGGCGCGGCGCAGTTGAACGCGACCCAGCTCGACGCGCTGACCAAGGCGGCCTTCACGATCAAGGAAGGGGAGGGCGGCGGTTGTTCCCACGCCGTGGTGAACAAGGATCTGATCGGCAAGGACGCAAGCGTTCTGGCCAATGCGGCGGGCGTGTCGATCCCGAACGGAACGCAGCTCCTCTTCGCGGAGACCGACGCGGACCATCCCTTCGTGATCGAGGAGCAGATGATGCCCTTCATTCCGATCGTCCGCGTGAAATCGGTGGAGGAGGGCATCGAGCGCTCCAAGGAGGCGGAGCACAACTACAAGCACACCTCGATCATCCACTCGCACAACGTGAATCATATGACCGCGATGGCGCGGGCCCTGGACACGACCCTGTTCGTGAAGAACGGCCCCTGCGGCGCGGGACTTGGTCTCGGCGGCGAAGGCTACCTGAGTTTCTCCATTGCCACGCCGACCGGCGAAGGCATCACCAACCCGAAGACCTTCACGCGCGTCCGTCGCTGCGTGATGGTCGACAATCTGCGGATCTATTGATCCGGCCCCCTCAACCTTCCTGACCATGCAGTTGGCGCGAGTCGAAGGCAGCATGACGGCGACCCGGAAGCATCCGAGCTTCAATGGTTGGCGGTTCGTCATCTGCCAGCCGATCAACCGCGAGGGCGAGCCCCAGGGCACGCCGATCGTGGCGATCGACGCTCATGGCGCCGGCATGCATCAGCACGTGATCGTGTCCTCCGACGGCAAGGCCGCACGGATGGCCGTGGGCGACGACAGGAGCCCGGCGCGGCAGATGATCACCGGGATCGTGGACAAGACAGTCGGGGAGGAGGCGGCATGAGATTGGGACGGGTCATCGGCCGCGTGACGTTGAGTCAGACGATTCCCGCCTACGAGGGAGGCCGCTATCTGATCGTGAGTCCGTATGATCGCGAACATTTTCAGCAGGGGCAGGAGGCTCCTGAAGGTCTGAGCAAGCAGCCGAGCCTCGTGGTTTACGACGATCTCGGCGGCGGGGTCGGCGACACGATCGGGTTCATCGAGGGGGCCGAAGCGTCGGCCCCTTTTGAGAATCCGACGCCGGTGGACGCGATCAACGCGGCCCTGGTGGACAACATCTTTTACAATCCGAAGAAATGAAAAAAGTAATCAGCGCAAAGGACGTCGAGGAAGCGATCCGCAAGGGAGCGGATCTGAACGCATTGACCGCCGGGGCGATTCTGACGCCGTCGGCCAAGGACATCATCCGCGAGCACGGAGGCAAGGCCGCCGGCGCGAAGCCGACCGCAGTTCCGCAAGGTGACGCCTCCGCGCCCCAGGCCCAGCTCAATTCCAAGAGCTCGAAAGCGGACCTGGAGGATCTTTTCAATTCGGCCTACTGCCACGATTTGAAAATGCAGATTGTCGATGTCGGCCGCCGCATGTGGGAGCGGGAATATGTCGATGGCAATGGCGGCAATATCGCGATCCGCGTGGGCGAGGACATCGCGGTCTGCACGCCGACCCTGGTCAGCAAGGGCTTCATGAAGCCTGAGGACATGGCCCTGGTGGATTTCGAGGGCAACCAGCTGCTCGGCTTGAAGAAGCGCACGAGTGAGATCCTCATGCACCTGCAGATCATGAAGCGGCAGCCGCGCGCGGTGGCGACGGCGCACTGTCATCCCCCCACCAGCACGGGCTACGCCGTGGCCGGCATCGAGCCGCCGACCTGCATGATTCCCGAGTTTGAGGTGTTTTCCTCGGTGGCGATCGCGCCCTATCGCACTCCGGGCACGCCGGAGATGGGCAAGCTGGTCGCCGATCTCGTGGACAAGCACAACACGATCCTGATGGCGAACCACGGCGTGGTTTCCTGGAGCCACAACAACGTCGAGGACGCCTACTTCAAGATGGAAATCCTGGAGGCCTACTGCAAGACGGTGCTGATCGCGGCGCAGTTGGGCAAGGAGCCGAACACCATGACGCCGGCCCAGTTGAAGGACCTGCTGGCCATCAAGCAGAACCTCGGGATTCCGGATCCCCGGATCGGACTGAAGGAATGCGAACTCTGCGACAATGCCGAATGGCGTCCGGGCGTCACCTGCGCGGTTCCGCCCAAGGACGAGGCCCAGGTCAGCGGCGAGGTTTCGCCGGAAGCCGAAGCGGCGGTGAAGGCCATCACCGACCAGATCATGCAGAAGTTGCAGGGTTAACCACGAATGGACACGAATTTACAATGAAAGTCACAGTTATCGGAGGCGGAGGTAGGGTCGGCGCGTGTGCGGCGTTTGCGTTGCAGTGCGGCGGCGTGGTTTCGGAAATCCAGTTGATCGACGCCAATCAGGCCATGGCCGAGGGTGAGGCTCTCGACCTGCTGCACGGCGCGGCCTTCACGGCGGATCAGAAGATCTACGCAGGCAACTACGCGCAGGCGGCGAACAGCGACATCTTCCTGATCACGGCGGGTTCGCGGCGGAAGCCCGACGAGTCGCGCCTGGATCTCATCAATCGCAATGTCTCGATCTTCATGCAGATCATCGCCGACATCAAGGCGGCGGGCATGAAGCAGAACGCGATCATCTTCGTGGTGTCAAATCCGGTGGATATCCTGACCCATCTTGCCGCGCGCGACAGCGGCCTGCCGTGGCGCCAGGTGATCGGGCTGGGCACGATGCTGGACACCGCGCGCTTCAGTTCCCTGATCGCCGAGGAGATGGATCTCGCGTCGACGCAGGTGAAGGCTTTGTTGCTCGGCGAGCACGGTGATTCGATGGTCCCGGTCTGGTCGTCGGCGTCGGTGAACGGTTTCCCTTTGAGCGGCCTCCCGAAGTGGAGCCCGGCGGTGCAGAACAAGCTCTTCGAGCGCACCAAGGGCAGCGGCGCCGAGGTGATCAGCCGCAAGGGCGGCGCCGGTTGGGCCGTGGCGATCGCCATCCGCGACGTCATCCATGCGATTGCCCTGGATCAAAAACGCCTGCTGCCCGTTTCCTCGCTGCAACAGGGAGCCTACGGAGTGCGCGACATCTGCCTTAGCGTTCCGACCGTGGTCGGCCGAGGCGGCGCGGAAGAACACGTCGAGATCGAGCTCTGGCCCAAGGAGAAGCTCGGCCTGCAGAAGTCGGGCAAGGCGTTGAAGGACACGTTGAGCAAGGTGAATGCCTGAACCCCTTCGGGGTGAAATCCCTTCCCGATGAAATCCCTCGACCAGAAGCTCGCCGAGATCCGCTCGAACCCGTCCACGAACGCCTTCATCATCGCGGACGCCAAGGACGCGGACATGGCGTTTGGGGTGCGGGCGACGGGGCCGCGCGGTTATCTGGCCAGGAAGGGGGAGCATCCGGCGCATTTCTCCCCGGAGGTCTGGAGTCGGGAGGAGTTCGGCCATCGGAATCTCCCTGAGTATCTCGACGTCATCCGCGAGGTTGCGCATCAGGGATTGATCGACATTCTGCTCATGTCGGCGTCGATCAATGAGCAGCTCACGATCAAGGAAGGGTTGTTCCAGAATTCCCACATCACACCGGCGGCCCGGGCGAACGACGCCACGGATGTCTGGGCGATCCGGCACGGCAGCTACCTGAAGGAGGGGGCGCGGCCATTCCGTTCGGCAAGCATTGACCAGATCCAGTGCGGCAAGGTGGAATGCGACCGTTCGACGGACGAATTTCCGGGCGCGAATCTCGGCCTGTATTCGGTCACCTTCCTGAACGATCTGGATCAGGACTACATCACGCTGCAGGCTTTTAAGGAGTTTCGGGAGGAGGCCGAGCGGAAGAAGTTCCGCTACTTCCTCGAGGTTTTTGATCCCAACGTGGACAGCGGGATTCCGCCGGAGAAGTTGGGCGAATTCATCAACGACAACATCCTTCGCAACCTGGCCGGCGTGCCGGAGGCGGGGCGGCCGCAGTTTCTCAAGATTGTCTATCATGGGCCGCGCCTGATGGAGGAGCTCTGCCAGTATGACCCGAACCTGGTGGTCGGCATCCTCGGCGGCAGCGCCGGAACCACCTACGACGCCTTCAGGTTGATCCACGACGCGAAGAAATACGGCGCGCGCGTGGCGTTGTTCGGCCGCAAGATCAACAATGCGGAGCATCAGTTGGCCTTCATCGAGATGTTGCGGATGATCACCAACGGCGATTTGACGCCGGAGGAGGCGGTCCGCGCCTATCATGGGATTCTGGAGCATCTCAAGATCACGCCGAAACGCGCGTTGTCCGACGATCTGCAGCTCACCGACCAGTCGATGAGCTACGACGGCTCGGCCAAGGCGAAATCGACCGCGACGATCCGGGACAATCCGTTGGCCGCCGGGAAACGCGACGAAACGTCGAAGGCGGCCAATGCGAAAACGGCCAAACCATCGCAGGCTCCGGGGCGGGCGTTGAATGTCGAATGGCCGGTCAAGGACGACGGCCGGCCGGACTTTGCGAAGATGAGTTCAACCGAGCGGAAGGCCTACGACCGGGCGAGGTTGAAGCGGGCTTACGGTTGAGCGAGGTCGCATGGCGCCGCGAATTCGCTGACTGAACGGGGTTGTCAGTCCTTCATCGCCTCCCGCAATTCGCCCAAGGAAACGGACGGGCAGGGAAGGGCGTCCGTCATGCGTTGCACAGAGCCTGCATCCTTGAATCCCGAGCCGGTGATGAGGCAGGCGATCGTGTTGGAGTCGGCTATGTCACCGTTCTCTTTCGCCTGCAAGGCTCCCGCCAGGGCCGTCGCGCCGGCGGGTTCCGCGAAGATCCCTTCCTCGGCGGCCAGTCGTTGTTGACATCTCCAGATGAATTCGTCCTCGACGGCATGACCCGTTCCGCCGCTGGCGCGACAGGCTGCGATGACCTCGTTTCCGTCGATGACATTCGCGACCTGCAGGCCGCTGATCCGGGATGCACACCGGACGTCGCGCGCTTTTTCGGCGCCCTCCCGCAAGGGGGTGGCAATGGTGTCGTTGCCGGCGGGTTGGACGCAGTGGACGGCTGGAGGAACCACCCTCACCCTCGGTCCCTCTCCCCCGGGAGAGGGATGTCTTTGATCGCGCGTGAGGTCGCCACGCGGCTGAAGGATTCCGGAAGCGTCGGGTTCTTTCTCCCTCTCCTGGGGGAGAGGGTTCGGGTGAGGGCGTAGAAGCATGGCCGACGAGTCTGCGGAGTCCGGGCCTTGGAGGCTCCACTGTGCCGCCTGCAATCCTTGCGCGACCGCCAGGGTGAGTCCGCCGCCGCCGGCCGGGCTGAAGACGTGCTCGACGGCGGGGAGTTGCTCCGCGATCTCCAGGCCGATGCTGCGCACGCCGGACATGCCGACGGGGCTGTATTTGAAGGCGCTGATCTGGAAGTCGGCGTCGGGTTCGCCGGCAAGGTCGCGCAGGGTTTCAAAGGTCTCGGCGGTGGTCCGGGGATCAGTTCCGAAGCCTTTGACGCGGTAAAGTTCCGCCCCGTAGGCCAGCATTTGGCGAAGCTTCTCCGCGGGCGCGGTCTCGACGATCGCGATCTGGCAGCGAATGCCGGCGACGGCGCAGTAGGCGGCGAGGGCCGCGCCGGTGTTGCCGCTGGAGGTGGCGATGCAACGGCGAATGCCACGGGCCGCCATGTCTGAAACGGCGGCGGCGGCAAAGCGGTCCTTGTAGGAGCCGGTTGGGTTGCCGGTCTCCAGCTTGAAGAAGAGGTTGGAAAGTCCGGCCGCCGGCCCGATGCGGCGCGAGCGGATCAACGGTGTTCCGCCTTCGCCGAGCGTGATGCGGGCGTCTTCGGGAATGGGGGCGATGTGATCCGTCCAGCGCCAGATGCTCATGATGGGATGGGGTGAGATTTCAGCCGACTTCGACGACGACGGCAAGCGCGTCGCCCTGTTCCACGCGAGCGAAGGTGCGCAGGACGATGACCATGCCCTTTTGGGCGGAGCGGACTTCGACGGTGTTGTCCCCGAGAGGATCGGTGACCACGCCGATCAACTCGTTCTCGCCAATGACCCGGCCGAGTTCGACGGCCGATTCGAAGAATCCGTCGCAGGGAGCGGGATTCTGGACCTGCATGTGGCCGGATTCGGGGCGGTCGTCCTCGACGATCAGGGCTCCGCGAGTCGCCGCAATGTGGCGTTCGATCATTCCGAGCTCGCTCATCACGTTGAGGCAGCCCTCGACATAGGCATCAACGCCCGCGGGGTCGCAGCGGCCGCCGCCGTGGTATTCGGTGTAGATGGCCGGCACGCCGGCATCTCGTGCTGCTGAAAGGGATCGGCCTTTCAGACGCCAGTCCGTGCCCCAGATCAGGGGAAGATTGAAGGCGCGGGCCATGCGCCGCTGGACTTCGAGTATCTTTTCGTCCGGGTGCAGAACATAGCCGGCGAGAGGGAAGACGGACATGGTGGTGCCCCCGGTGTGGAGGTCGATGTAATAGTCCGCTTCGCGGATCAGCGAGGTAAGGGCATGAGCTGTCTGCTGGGTGATCGAGCCGGTTGGGTCCCCAGGGCAGGTCCGGGCGAGGTCCAGACCGTCATCGCCGCAGCGATCCCGGCGCGCGAAGGCGGACTCGTTTACGACCGGGACAACCGTCAAACGGCCGCTGAGATCGTTGGGATCAATGCGGCTCAGGATTCGACGCAGCGCCAGCATCGGTTCGAATTCGTCGCCGTGGACGCCGCCGGTGATCAGGAGATGCGGGCCGTCCTTCCGGCCGGCAATGGTCTTGGATTTGAGTTCGATCATGGCGGGGCGAGGGCGCGTCACCAGACGCTGAGGGCTTTGAGCTGTCTGGTTGCGGCTTCGGCCCAGCCTCGGTTGGCGGCGGGGCTGGCGGGGCTGGGGTGGAGGACGGTTCCGATCCGGTGGCGGTCGTCATCGAACAAGGCCTGGAATCGTTTGTGCGCCCAGCCTCCGACGCCGACCAGCCATTCCGGTTCCAGGATTTCCACCAGTTGACGGAGGTGCGCGTCGCAGGCGCGGGTGACGGGCTCGAGTTCTGCGGTGGGGAGTTTGTCAGGAGTGACGTTCGCCCCGGTTGCCGACATGAAGGCGAGGGGGCAGTAGTTGGCGACGAAGTGGTCTTTAAAGAAGTCGCGGGCGTCGGGGTAAACTTCCGAAAAGAGCCCCCAGAGGCGGCGCCCGCTGACTTCGGACTTGGGGCAGGCAAAGCCCTGGACCGGGCGTTTCGGATGCTCGTTGTCCGGCTTTCCGACGGGTGTTTCGATGCCCATCCAGTCCCGCACGGCGGCAATCTCGCCGAAGGGGACGGAGGTCTGGGCCATGCCGAAGGGGCCGGGGTTCATGCCGAGCAGGAGGACCCGTTTGCTGCTGCCTCCAAACTTCCGCAGGTAGGCCTCATGTGCGGCCCAGGCGTAGTCGAGCGGATTGTAGACGTGGGTGACCGGAGGGGAAAAGGCCAGGCCGTTCACCGCGCGGGAGAGCCCGGCTGCGGCCTTTACAAGTCGGTCTGCGATTGATTCGCTGGGCATGTGAACCGCGCTTGTAAGCGATGCGGGCGGGGATTTCAAATCCGGACCGGGTAAACTTGAAGCTCCAAATGAGTAGTGGAGACAGGCGCGGAAGGAGAGTGTTGCCAAGCTGGCGGGGCGAACTGTCGCCGGTGAGCCGCGCCTGGTCATGCTCGCGCCGGTTCACCGGCGACAGTTCGCCCCACCAATTGGATTCAAATTGCACATGAGCGAAACAGGCAGACCATGAATATCTTGCTGACAAACGACGACGGGATCGACGCGCCGGGCCTCGCGGCCTTGCGGGAAGCGGTGACGAACCTGGGCGAAGGCGGACGGGTTGTCACGGTCGCGCCGGCGGGGGCGATGTCCGAATGTGGGCATCGTGTGGAAACCAGCGGGCCGATCCGGATCGATCGGCGGGGGGATGATGAAGTCGCCGTGGACGGTTCGCCTGCCGATTGCGTGAGGGTGGCGTTGCGTGGCGACGTGATTCCCGGATTCACCCCGGACTGGGTTTTCTCCGGCATCAACCGAGGTGGGAACCTGGGCGTGGACGTTTATTACTCTGGGACGGTGGCGGCGGCGAGGGAGGCCGCGATCCTGGGTGTCCGCTCGGTCGCGATCTCCCATTACATCGTCAAGGACCTGGGGATCAGTTGGCCCGCCGCGACCAGACGGGCGAGGCGCCAGTTGGAGAGCCTGTTGGAGGAGCCCTTGGAGATTGGAGCGTTCTGGAACGTGAATCTGCCGCACCTGCCGACGGGGGCGCCGGAGCCGGAGAGTGTTCGTTGCGAGCGGGGGACACGCCCGATGCCGGTGAGGTTTGAAACAGAAGACAATTCGTTCCGTTATGCCGGTGTCTATGCGGAGCGCGATTTTGAGCCGGGATCGGACATCGATCACTGCTTTTCCGGCCGCATCGCCGTCGCGAAGCTGAGGGTCTGAGAGGCGAGGGGACAACCGCAGAAGACACGGAATCCACAGAAAGGAGGAGAGGGGGAATCCATGGGACTGGACGCGGTTGAACTTGTGGGTGGGGC
>JAYPFK010000093.1:0-12535 GCA_038126235.1 Verrucomicrobiales bacterium | reverse complement strand
GCCTCGTTCACCGTCACGTCGTTCACCGAGAACGCCGGACGGTCGTCGTCCTTGGCCGCCATCGAATCGACCGACCCATCGTCCTTGAAGATGTCTCCGATTCCGTCGTCCTTGATCGTGCCGCCGCCGGTGAATTCCGTGTCGCTGGTATTGGTCGCCACCAGGGAAAAGGCGTGGGCTCCCTCGTATAGCCCGTCATTGATGATCGCCGTGCGCACCAGCAGGGTGGTTTCCCCGGTGGGGATCGCCACATAAGAGCCCGCCATATAAGTCACCCAGCCTCCGGCGCCCGCGTTGGCTGTCGGATCGTAATATTGCAACGCGGGCCCGAAATCCTCGCTGCCATCGAGCACAGGCGTTCCATCCGCGTCCACGGTGGCGGAACCGTTCATCAACCCAAGTTTCATCTGCTGGCCGGACCCGCCGGTGACGGTGAACACGGCGTAGGGCGAGCCTTCGTTCACAACGACGTCGTTCACACTCAACGCGTCATCCAGGCCATGGACGGTGATGGTCAAGGTGGTGAAGGCCATCCCGCCCTTTCCATCGCTGATCGCGTAGCTGAACACATCCACTCCGTCGTCCCCCAGATTCAGGGCCTCGGCCGCCGCGGTGTCAGCCACGTACACATAACCTCCGTCGTTGGCCAGTGTCAGGTGACCGTAAGTCCCTGTCAGGGACGAACCCACATTGGAGGTCCCCACCGCGCCCACGTTGGCAGCCGTGCCGGTCGTCACGCCGATCACCGTCAGCGAATCGCCGTCGATGTCCGAGTCCACGCCGCCCGGAACTCCCGTGCTTACAATCACACCGTTGGCCGCAGTGACCGTCAGCGTGGCGTTTTCGTCCACCGAGCCCGTGTCGGGCTGCGCCGCCGGGGCGTCATTCTGGCCCGTGATGGTGATGGTCAAGGTCGTAAAGGCCGTGCCTCCGTTGCCATCGCTTATCGCATAACTGAAGGCGTCCATGACGGTCGTTCCCAACGCCAGGGCTTCCGCCGCCGCCGTGTCCGCCACGTAACTGTAGCCGCCTCCGCCGGCCAGCGTGAGGTGACCGTAGGTTCCCGCGAGGGAACCGCCGACGTTGCCCGTGCCGACCGCGTCCACGTTCGCCGCCGTGCCGGTCGTCACACCGATCACCGTCAAGGTGTCGCCATCGACGTCCGAGTCCACGCCGCCCGGAACTCCCGTGCTTGTGATCACGCCGTTGGCCGTCGTGACGGTCAGCGTGGCGTTCTCATTCACCGCGCCCGTGTCGGCCTGCGCGACCGGGGCGTCGTTGACCGCGGCGACGACAAGGGTCACCAGGGCGTCGCCCGAGGAATCAGTCCCGTCGGTGACCTTGTAGGAGAAGCTGTCGCCCGCGTGGTCGTCCGCGGCCGGATGATATTGGATCGATCCGTCGGCCTTCAGGTAGACCGTGCCGTGGGCCAACGTCACCGACTTCCAACCGGCGAAGCTGTCAACGCCGTCGGTCAGGGAAGCAAACGCCGTCTCCATTGAATTCACCGTGACGGTCGCCACGGAAAGCTCCGTCAGCGCGTGATCGGGATCGGAATCCTGCCCGGCGGCAAAATCGTTGTTGCTGATGATGTTCAGGTTGAGGTCCGTCAGGGGGACGTCCTCGTCGGTCGAGTAGGTGTTGGCCCGGGCGACCGGGGGATCGTTCTGGGCGGTGACGCTGAACACGACCGTCGCCTCGTTGGAGGTCGCGGAACCGTCGCTGACGGCGTAGACGAAACTGTCGCCTGCCGAGGAATCCGCGGCGGGCAGGTATTCCGCGCTCCCATCGCTCTTCAGGTAAAGCGTTCCGTTGGCCAACGCGACCTGCTTCCAACCATCGCCGGAGGGATGGCCGACGGAATCGGAACTGGCCGCCAGCGTCCCGAACGCCGCCCCGTTCACCGACACCACCGAAAGCGCCGTAACCTCCGCGTCGCTGTCCAAGCCGGCGGAGCCGTCGTTGTCCGTCACGATGTTGAGGTTCTCCAGCAATGTGTCCTCAGTGGCGACGTAGGTGTTGTTCTTCGCCTCCGGAGCGTCGTTGTCCCCGACGATGGTAATGGCCAACACCGCGACATCCGTCAGTTCCCCGCCGGGCGTCGTGTCGTCCTGGACCGTGTAGTTGAACGAATCGACCAGCGTCGCGCCGGTCGCGAGGGCATTCACCGCGGCGTTGGAATCGTTGACGACGTAGGCGAAGCCGCCGTTGGCGTTCAGGGTGAGCGAACCATAGCTCCCCGCCAACGCGACGCCCACCGTTCCGGCCGTGCCCATCCCCTCCGTGGACCCTGTGCGCACCGCCGTCACCGTGCGGACGACGTCATCAACATCGGTGTCGTTGGGCAGGACATTGCCGGAACCGTCCACGCCGGGATTGACGCCCGCCTCCCAGGCTGTCGCGGTGTCGTTCGCGGCGACGGGGGCGTCGTTGGCCCCCTTCACGGTGACGGTCAAGGTGGTCGAGTCGATCAGCAGATTGCCGGAGCCGAAGACGCCGTTGGCCACTCGGTAGATGAAACTGTCGGTCAAGGTGTCGGAACTGGTCCGCAGCGCCTGGACGACCGCGGCGGAGTTGGAGACCGTGTAGGCGTAGCTCCCGTCCGAATGCAGGGTCAACGAGCCGTAGAGCCCGGTCAGGGTGAGATCGACAGTGGAAGGCTCGACGAACAGGAGATTCACCGCGGACGCGGTGGCGCTGGCGTTCTGGCTGAGGGTGACCGTCGTGCCGCTGACGCCGCTGACCGTCGTGCCGCCAGGAATCCCTGATCCGGTGACCTTCATACCGACGTTGATGCCGGTTCCCGAGGCCACGGTGACCGTCGGACTCCCTGAAGTCGTGTTGCCTGTCGTGGCCGCGTGGATCGCGGTGTCCGAAGCGTCTCCCGCCGCCCGGGCGGCGATCAGGACGAGGGAGCCGGTCGGGGTCGTGTCGGCCACGGCCCCCGTGGTCCCCGTCCCGGTCAGGAGGTTGCCCGCCGGATTCACGCCGGCCGTGCCGTTGGCGACGCCGCCCGCCTCAACCGCATCCACGGCGTCCGCCTTGGCGTTGGGGTCGTTGGCGCCGGAACCGTAGACGAGGATCACCAGATTGGCGGTCGAGGTCACGTTGAGGGCGTCCTGCATCGTGTAGGTGAAGGTCTCCACCCCGGACTCACCCTCGCTGAGCAGCGCGCTGTCGACGGTCGGGGTGTAGGTGTAGTCGCCGCCGCTAGCCAGGGTCAGCGAGCCGTATTGCCCGGTCAACGTCGCTCCGGACGGGGCCGAAAAAGTCAGAACCGTCCCGTTCATGCTGGTCAACTCGTTGTTCAGCTCGACCTGGCTGGCGACATCGCCGGTGTAGACCACCGACGTCACGGACGTTCCCACCGGCACGCCGCTGCCGCTGACGGACATGCCCGCCGCGATCGCGCCGGCGGTCGGGGTGATGGTCACCGTCGAACTGCCGACCGCCTCGGTAGCGGAGACCGTGGCCAGCTTCTTGCCGCTCGTGCTGGTGAAGGAGGCGACATAGGTGTTGTTGAACGCCACAGCGGAACCGTTGACGATGTCGGTGGAGGCATCCGGGGTCGCGCTCAGGACGATCGAGTAGGTGCCGTCGGCGTTCTGGGTGTTGCTGGCGACCGTGATCGCCGTGGAGCCCGAGTCCACCACGGCATAGTAGGTGCCGCTCTGATTGACAAAGATGTAGTAACCCACGCTGACGTTGTTGAGCGTGGAGGCCGCCGAGAAGCTGAGTTCGGTGGTTCCCTCGTTGTTGACGATGGCGGTCGCCGTGGCGGTGGCGGTCAGGCCGACGATGGCGGCCGTCTCCCCGTTTTCATCGACGTCGCCGTCGTTGGAAAGCACGTTGCCGACGGCCTTCATGCCAAGCGGATCGTTGGCGTCATAGCTGACGCCGCCCATGGGGAGCGAGGCGGTCAGGGACTCCTTCGCGGTGTTGTAGTCGTTCAGGGCGCCGGGATTGTCGTTGGCCCCCTGGATCGTGATCGTGAAGGTCGCATCGGCCGTGTTTCCCCCGCCATCCGTGATGGTGTAGGTGAACGTCTCGGTCAACGTGTTCGAGCTTACTCGCAGCGCCTCGACGTCCAGGTTGGCGTTGTCGACCACGTAGCGGTAGGAACCAGAGGCCAGAATCCTGAGCTCGCCGTAAAGGCCCGGAACGGCGGCGTAGGCCGAATCCAGATCGGTGTGCGAACCGGTGACCGAGGTCGCGGAGGAGGTCTTGGCAAGATTCACCGCGGAAGTCACCGTCACGCTGGACTCCACATCGGAATCGGCCGCGCCATCGACATCCGAGCCCGCCGTCAACGTCACCGTGCCGGACACCACATTGCCCTCGGGATTCACGCCGGCGGTTCCGTTGCTTGCGCCGCCGGCCTCGCGGGCCGTATTGGCGTCGGCCACCGCGACCGGCGGATCGTCCACCGCCGTGACGTTGACCGTCACCACCGCCGCGTTCGATTCGGCGTCCCCGTCGCTGACCTTGTAGGATAAGCTGTCGCCGCCCGCGTCGTTCGCGGCGGGAACATACTGGAAAGAGCCGTCGGACTGTAGGTAGGCGGTTCCGTGACTGAGCGTGATCTGCTTCCAACCGGCAAAGGCGCCGGAACCGTCCGCGAGACTGGCGAACGCGGTCTCCACACTGCTTACCGTCACACTGGCAACGGTCAACGAAGCGGTCGCCGTCTCCGTGTCCGAATCCGTTCCCGCCACCGCGTCGGTGTCGGTGACGATGTTCTTTCCGGAAAGCGTGTTGTCCTCGAGAACGCCGTAGGTGTTGTCCCGGGCCGCCGGGATGTCGTTGATGCCGAAGATTTCGCGCCAGGTCTCGGAGCCGGTCCAGGCGCCGCCGCCGATGTCGCCATTGACCGAGTTGTCCTGCGTGGCGGAAACGGCGGCGCCGTAAAAGACGCCGCCCGGCCAAGAGCCGGCCAGGGTCTCGTAGTTCACCGAGGAACTGGAGGGTTCCAGATGGTTGTTCATGTAGGAAACGAAGTCGTCGTAGGCGGTCAGCTTGAAGGAGAAGATGTAGTCGTGTTCGACGATGCCGTCGGAATCAAGATCCCCGCTGTCGAAGTAGATGGCCACGTTCCCTTCGTAGATGTTGCCCGCAGTATCGGTGAGCGAAGGCCCGGCGCTTCCGACCGAGTATTCCCCGCCTACCGATTCATAGATGGTGAACTGCTCGGTCGTGCCTCCCTCGATGGTGGTGGTGGAGGGGCTGATGTTCGCATTGACGTCCCCGTCGTCACTGAGTGGCGAAAAGAGGATCTTGTAATTGTAGGTGTTGACGTCCACCTGGCCGCCGGTTACGTCCGCGGCTCCGTCGAAGGAATTCTGCCCTGTGCCCTCCTTGACCGACATGGTCATGGTGAGTTCGGGAAGCCCGTCGCTGTTGAGGTCCAGCAGGGTGTTGACTGCCGGCGCGGTCAATCCCGTCTCGCTCGCTTCCACCCGGATCTTGAAATAAATGACGCCGGAATCGACCTGATACTGGAGGTAGGGACGGGTCGGATCGATGCCCACCAGATCCGGCGCGGCGGCAGTCCAACCGCCATCGCTGGAATACTTATTCGGGTCGGCCGCCCGGCCCAGATTCTGCCAACCGCCCGTTGAGGGAGTCGGAGCGGCAAACGCCGCGCCTGCCAACTGTAGCAAGCACAACGTAACGATGGCGACGGCAAAAAAAACCGCCCCTCGAGGAGCGTGTGAGGTAGAAGATCCTGATTGGCGCAAGCCGGTTTGAATGCTCATATTCCGTGACTTGGAGGGGCGATGAAGTCCAGCCATGTGATGCTCTATCGGCAAAGCACAATCTTGATTTAGAGGGAGATCAACATATTCAGGTCAAAAACGACCGCGAATAAAAGCCTGCGTATTAATCAGGGCAATCAAAAAAGAACACAACCATCCCACAGGGGCATGAGTCTGGCGTGAAACCTCCGGTTTTCGAAGGGGTTTCGTGTCGGGTTTGATTTCGGTTTCCAGATTTTCCTCGTCCGTCCGCGCCGATAGGTCTTTTCGTTCACGGTGTGGCGCCGGCTGTCCCATAGCATTGCAGCAGGGTGCGCAGATCCCAATGCCGCCGACACCTGCGTCTTCGCCCTCCGCAATGTCCTGTTCCCGCGACGGGACCGGCGCGGTCGACCCGTTATGGTGATCGACCCACGAAGCACCGTGTAAACCCTGTTGTCAGCTGTCCTCACTTCGATGTCGTAGACGTGCGTCCCGGGCTCGATCCGCCGCTTCAACCAACCGCCCCAGCGGTTCAACTCGTATTGGTGCGCCAGGATCGTTGCCTCACTCAGCCCCCGGCTCTCACAACGTCGGAGATAGCCGTCCGTCAATCTGTCCCATCTGTTCATGTCAGTTCGCCTTTCTGTGGTCTTGGTTTCCGGGCCACTTCTACCGGCCCGTTTTGCCACTTTGCTAACCGATATGACTCCCTGTACGACTCTCTGGGACCCTCCTCACCCCCCTGAACTGAACGGTTAGTTTATTCCATCCCCATACGTTTGGAATGCTGACAGATCCTGACAGAAGAGTGTCGGAAAAAGTGTCTTTTGTTTCGTGCTGGCTAAATTCTGATCGAGGTCTAAAGTCCCGAAAAGATGCGAATTGAACGCCTTCTGCGAAACCCTCACCCACGTGGGGATGGTCCGCACGGGCGCGGGGTGGACGGGAGGGAGATTTTGTTCTCCCCACCCACGTGGGAATGGTCCGCTGGAAGCGGCCCAGGTGGTTGCGGCGAAATACTGCGCCGTCCGCCTCTTCGGCCTCGCCGGCAAGGCTTCGGTTCCCAAGGCTCTGGCGGCTTCAAAGAGACGGGGAAGCCTACTCAGTCTACTGCCACGGTATCGACGGCCAACGCGTGCGACACGCGCTCACCAGCCAGGACACGGCCATCGCAGAGGCGGAAAACCTCCTGCGGTCGTGCATGAGCGGCAACAGTGACCGTCGCGGCATGAGCGACATGGACTGGCTGATCTACAACCGATCCAATGACTAAATCCGGCGCTCGGGAATCCCGCGCGACCACTCCGCCCGCGAATTCGCCGAACCCGTGAGAATGCTGAAGGCGCCTTCATGGAAACCGTTAGGGCCAGTCGACAGAACAACGAGGCTCCCCTTCGGCGTCCAGATATCGAGACGGTTGACAAGCTGTTGCAGAAGCGACGGGCAACGAGGTTTCACACTGCCCCCTCGAGAAGCCCGATCCCCGGATCAGCGCATGATCAGAAACAGGACCCACCCTGCCAGGAAGATCAGGGTCACCACGACGCCCGCCAGGACTTCCCAGCGTTTGCACTCGGACCAGGCTTCCGAAGCAAGCTGCGAAGCCGTCAGCACGGACCACCCGAACAATTCCAGAGAGGAAAAGCCGAATAGTTCGAACGACGATACAGACTGGCTCCAAGGCACGCTCTTCCCCGAGGCGCCGCCAACGGGACAGACCGAGGCGCACACCAGGAACGAGAGCGCGAGGAAGGTAAATATCCAGGAACACACCGTGCATTGGCGGGCCCACCTCGTCCATAAGGCGGGCGTCTTCCAGAAGGAACGCCCGGCGATCGGTTCGCCATCCTCGTCCCAGGATTCAAAGCCGCGACGTCCACCCAGATTGCATCGCCAGCCGCCATCTTCGGCGGCTTCCACCTGCCAGGCTTCCGGCAACTGGATCTGCCCGTCGCATAGACTGCAGGTGATGGTCCAGCCACACGAGTCGAGGTCAAACTTCACGGACTGACAACAATGGGGGCACTGGCAGGTCATGGTGACTGGTGGGATGGATGCGGCGCAGGGCTTCCCTTTCAGGTGGCCAACTTGAACCCGAGAGGGATGAGGAGGAAGAGCAGGAGCCCCAGGCCTATTCCCACAACGCCGGGGCCGCTCTCGCGTTCGGGTTGAAACGCCGACCACGCCGATAGCCCCATTCCCCACATGCCTGCAGGCGCGGAAATCGCGCAGATGAAGATCACGTAACCCTCGAGGGATTTCGCGAAAGGGAGCGCCAACAGAATCATCGCGACACACACGCCGTTGATGGCGGCGCCCAACTTGCCGTCGGTGTTGGACTGCGTCTCTGCCTCCTCCCGCACGAGTTTGCGCACCTTGAAGCGATGCAGGTCGTTTCTTTGATGGCGCGCCTCCCGGCGCTCAAAAATCTCCTCCTCGGCCAGTTCCACCGCAACCTCGGCCGGCAGATATCCGGTCGACGGGGCCAAGGCCCGGCCATCGCCGCGGTAAAGGGCGAGCGCGCGTTCTCCCCCCGGGAGCCGGAAGGGATTGTCGCAGGCCGGACACTTGATGCGCCGACCGCCGTCGTCCTCATTGTAGGACATCGGTTGGCCGCAATGGTAGCAGTCAGCCTTGAGAAGTCTCCGCGGACGGACCGAAGATACCGCCGGCGCAAGTTGGTTGTCGTTGGGGAAGTTCATGGTTTGCAGATCGTTTGGTTTGAGTTGTTGACTGAAAGTGGCGGCCGCATTCGGACCAACCGCCGCTCACCCCCTTTCAGAAGAACCCGTCGGGAATTCTTACAGGGAATCTGCGGCGAACGCGCAGTCACGCGCGGGGCGCATCGCCCACTTCGAATGACCTGACGCGACCGGCCACCTCACGCGTTTGGCGCACCGACAATGGCTCGAGCGCCTGCGCCGCCAGGTCCGCGGCCTCACGCAAGCCTTTTCGGGCGAGCAGCAGGAACCAGAAGGCCGCTTCCTCCGGGTTGCGCGCGACGCCTCGCCCGTCCAGAAAGCAACGGCCCACGAGGAACTGCGCCCGCCGATGCCGCTGCCATGCAGCCTCGCGCAGCCAACGCGCGCCGGCGGCCTCGTCCTGGGTGATTCCCTCGCCTCGCAGCATCCGCACGCCGATCTCGTAGCGAGCGTCACAGCGCCCGTTTTGCGCGGCTTCAAGGAACCACTCGCAGGCGCGCGAGGGATCTTTCGGCACGCCCTGCCCGACCTCATACAACAGCCCCAGGCAATACTGCGCGTCCGGTTGGTTCTGCAATGCGGAGCGCTGCAACCACTGGGCCGCATATTCGTCGTTGCGCTCCCCTCCGCGCCCATGGCTTAGGAAAAAACCGACGGCATACTGGGCATCCCGGTGGCCTTGTTCGGCCGCCTGGTAGTACCAGCCCAGGGCGACAACATCGTCGGGACGGACGCCCCAGCCATGCTCGTGGATCTGCCCCAGGAAATACTGGGCCCCCGAGTGCCCCCGAGCGGCCGCCAACCGCAACCACACTCTCGCCTGAAGCTGATCCCGCTTCGGCGGGGACGCCTGAAGGAGTTCGATCCCGAGTCGAAACTGCGGTTCCGGATCATCCGTTCTGATTGCGGCCAGTTTATTGGCGGACGTGGAGGGCGCAGCGCAAGCGCCCGGAACCGGGCATGCTTGCGGACGTTCAGTGGACATTGAAAGGCTCATGTGTAGGTCAGGACCCATCGTCCGGATTCATTCCGATCAGCTGTGTCCGCTCCTTTCAGAAGAAGTCCTCCGGAACTCTTACACCCCCAGCCTCCATCTTCTTGTCCGGAACCTTTGGCGCAAAAGTCCGCATTCCGCCTCAACGCCCGCCAGTTGTCCGACGCCCCCCCTCGCCCGATCGCAACAAGGCCCTGGTTCCCCCCGCCGATTCCACCTTCAGCTTCTGGCGCGCCCGGGAACTGGCCGGCGCGCGGCGGGGAACGCCACAGCACCGCGCGGCGGAAAGGAGACAGGCAATTGCCTTGGCGGGCGGGCGGGCAACCTCTATCGCGGCGGGGTTTTCAGATTGCCGCGTTCCATCCAGTCGATGATCGAGGGCATCCATTCCTTCGCGGGCCGTTTCAACACAAAGCCGTGTCCGCCCGCGGGGTAGAGATGCATCTCCGCGGGAACGTTGTTTTTGATCAGGGCATTGTAGAAGCGGACGCTGTTAGCCACCGGCACCGCCTGGTCGTCACCGGCATGCGTCAACCACGTGGGAGGCGTGTCCTTGTCCACCTGCAGTTCATTGGAAAACAGCCGCACCTGCGCGTCGTCCGGACGGTCGCCCAGCAGGTTCTTCCGACTGCCGGTGTGGGTGATTCCCTCCAGCATGCTGACGACCGGATAAACGAGAATCGCGAAATCCGGGCGAAGGCTGGTCCCTTCCGGGTTGGGGATGCGGTTCTTCTTCAAATGGGTCGCCGCCGTGGAGGCGACGTGACCGCCGGCGGAAAAACCCATGATCCCGACGCGCCTGGGGTCGACGTTCCATTCGGCCCCGTTTTACCGGACCAACCGGATGGCCTGCTGCGCGTCCTGCAACGCGCCGATGGATTTGTCCGCCATCGTGGCGTCATTGGGGATGCGGTACTTCAGGATGAAGGCGGCCACGCCCTGCTCCGCGAACACCTGCGCGATCTCCGTTCCCTCGCGACGATAGACCTGCCTCACGTAGCCTCCGCCCGGGCAGATCACGACGGCCGCGGTCGGCTTGTTCGCGTTCTTGGGAAGAACGATCTCCAGGGTGGGATGGGTGGCGCCCCTATAGCCGGAGAACTGCCCGTTGCGTTCCTCCACAACCTCCTTCACGGAATGCGGAATGCTGTTAGGGATCTCGCCGGGGTAAAGCGCGATCACCTGCTGGGCGGAGAGGGACAAAACACAGGCCTGCGCCGTAAAGGCCAAGCCCGCGATCCGACGGATTCGGTTGTTTGTGGTGATTGATGACATGGGGAAGTTATCGGTATTATTGCGGCTTGTTCCCGATTATTCACCCATGAAAACCCGATCCATCTTCCTGCTTTTGGCTTTGCTCGTCCCGGGAATTGCCGCCCGTCCGGTTTGCGGGGCAGCCGCCAAAGAACGTCCCAACGTTCTCTTCATCCTGGCGGACGATCTCGGCTACGGCGACTTGGGCTGTTACGGGGCCGTGAAGACCCGCACGCCCAACATCGACCGCCTCGCCAAGGAAGGCCGGCGTTTCACCGACGCGCACTCACCCGCCTCCGTTTGCACGCCGAGCCGCTACAACCTCCTCACCGGGCGCTACGCCTGGCGGACCTGGAATGGGGGCGGAACCGTCTGGGCGAACGATCCGTGCCTGATCAAGGAAGGTCGCTACACCCTCGCCAATTTGTTCAAGGAGCAGGGCTACCAGACCGCCATGCTGGGGAAATGGCATCTCGGCTTCGGCAAGCCCGGGATGCCGGGTTGGGACGACGTGCTCGGGCCCGACTACAACCGCGATCTCATACCCGGCCCGCTGGAATTCGGCTTCGACTATTTCTGGGGCTTTCCCCATGTCGGTCAGTTCCCACATTTCATCATCGAGAACCATCGCGTCCTCGGCCTCGACCCGAAGGACCCGATCCGCATCACCCCTGATCCCCGACCAGGCTACGAACTCGACTACCTGCATCGCCCGCGCTTGGGCGGGGCCGCCCGGCTTGGTCAGGCCGGCGGCGAGGCGACACGTTACCAACATGAAGAACTCTGCGACATGCTCACCGCCCGCGCCGTAAACTGGCTGGACGACTACCGGAAGGAGAAGCCGTTCTTCCTCTACCTCGCCCACCGGAACATCCACGGCCCGCTCAAGCCGGCGTCGCGCTTCAAGGGCTCCAGCGAGATCGGCGTCTACGGCGATTTTGTGAACGAGTTCGACGAGTCCATCGGGAAGGTCCTCGATGCGCTGGATCGCAACGGACTCACCGAAAACACCCTCGTCCTGTTTTCCTCCGACAACGGCGGGATCTTTCAATACCGCCCCATCGACCATCCCGAGATCAAGGGACACCTCATCAACGGCCCCCTGCGCGGCCAAAAGACCAGCGTCCACGAAGGCGGCGTCCGTGTACCCCTGCTCGCGCGTTGGCCGGGACACATCAAGCCGGGGAGCGTGGACAGGACGTCATTGATCGCTCTCACCGATGTCCTCGCCACCTTCGCCGAGCATTTTGGGAAGGCTCTCCCGGAGCATGCTGCGGAGGACAGCTTCAGCTTCCTCGGGGCCCTCATGGATCGCAAGCAGTCCACGCCTAGGCGTGAGTCGCTGGTGATGGATTCCTTTATCAACCGCATGGCCATCCGGCGCGGTCCATGGAAGCTGATCCTCGGCCAGAACGGCGGCGGCGCGAAGGCGGACGACACCGTGGATCCCGCAAAGCCGGCCGGGCTGTTGTACAACCTCGCCGACGACCTCGGCGAATCGAACAACCGCTACAACGAGAACCCGGAACGGGTCCAGAGTCTCACCCGGGAGTTTCGCCGTATCCAGGAGAGCGGAAGAAGCCGCTGAAGAAGGAAACAACCACAGAAGACACAGAATACGCGGAAAGGAGATCGGGCAGTCTTGATTCGGGTTCTGTGTATTTTGTGTGTTCCGTGGTTCTTCACTCGTTGCCTTGATCGGCCTCCGGGTGACAAAATCGCCCCTCAAGAGCAACTCTGAGCAAACCGCATCGAACGCCATGAAACGAAATCCCCTGTCCTGCCTTTTTGCCCTAGGTTCTGTTCACGAATTTTAAATTGTACAATGGGATGAAGTCGTGATTTAA
>JAYPFK010000092.1:0-12608 GCA_038126235.1 Verrucomicrobiales bacterium | reverse complement strand
GTCGTCATCCGCCCCATGATGTACCTCGCCCTCAGCTACGACCACCGCATCGTCGACGGCAAGGAGGCCGTCACCTTTCTCAAACGCGTCAAGGATCTCATCGAGAACCCGGCGCGGATGCTGTTGGAGTTTTGAGGCCGGTGAGGCGGCCTGACCGGCAATCGAAAAGAGAAGAAACGCCTCGTTTCCAGTTCTCGATGGCGACGGAGTCCATAATTTCTCCTTCTCGGCCGCCGACTATGTCGGGTTGATCCTCATTGTCGGGACGCTTTTGGCCGCCATTGCGATGGACAAGCCCGCCAGTTTGAAAAAGAAAAACAAAGGTGACCAACAAAAGCAAAATAAAAGCAAACAAACAAAAGTGACAGACACAAAATAGTTGACTCAAAACGGCGGAATTCGGCAGTTTTCGGCTACCAACCAATGCAAGGAGTATGAGAACGGCTCGAATCAAATTGCAGGAAGAGACGGCGGTCTACCATGTCATCGGACGTGTGGTCGGAGGGCAGTTCCTCCTTGGCGATGTGGAGAAGGAGAAGTTGCGGGTCATGATCCGCGAACACGCCAGCTTCGCTGGCGTGGAGGTCGTCACCCACTGTGTCATGAGCAATCACTTCCACACCCTCGTGCGCGTCCCCGATTCCAAGGATGTCTCTGACGCCGAACTGGTTCGGCGCGTCGGCGGCTACTACAAGAAGAACAGTCCGTATCGGAAGCTCATCGAGCAGACTTTCCGGGAATATGGGAGGAAGCTGCCGCAGGATCTTCGGGAGGGGTTGTCTGCGCGCATGGGCGACATCTCCTTCTACATGAAGGAGTTGAAGCAGCGCTACACCAAATGGTTCAACAAACAGCACGGCCGGTTTGGGACGCTTTGGGCCGAGCGGTTCAAGTCGGTTCTGGTCGAGGATTCCCCCAGTGTCGTCGCCAAGGTGGCGGCCTACATCGATCTCAATCCCGTGCGCGCCGGGTTGGTGGAAGACCCGAAAGACTATCGCTGGTGCGGCTACGCCGAGGCGGTTGCCGGCATGAAGGAGGCGCGGGCAGGGATCGCAAGTTTCTCCGAAGGCAAAGTTTGGCAGGCGATCGGCGCCGCCTATCGGCAGTTGCTGTTCGTAAAGGCGGGCGTTTCAGGACGTTCGGACAAGGTCACGCTGAGTCGGGAGACAATTGTGAAGATCCTGGCGACGGGAGGCGAATTGACGACCGCCGAAGCCCTGCGTGTCCGTGTGCGCTATTTCAGTGACGGCATGGCTTTGGGTTCGAAGGAATTCGTGAATTCGGTCTTCTCGGAATTCCGGGATCGTTTTGGTGAACGACGCAAGACGGGCGCGCGGAAGCTGCGGGGAGGAAAGACATTTGCGGACCTGGCGACTGCGCGGAATCTGCGGCGCGCGCCGTTCGGATAGCTCCAATATCCCGCGCAGCTCAGCGGTTCGGCGGCGCAAGGTTCCCGAGAATCCCATCGAGATAATCCCGCGCCTTGTTTCCGGCCGTGGGCATGGCAAGGCGTAGGACGGCGAAAGGGCCATGCCGTTCCGGATTGACCCGCAGATGTCCGTCGCGGATCGTCACACTCACATTCTGGCAGTGAAAGCCGAACAGGTCGGCGTCGAGGTCGGTCGCAAACCGGACCGCGGCGGGATCGAAGGCCTTGCGACGCAGGCCGTCGGCGAGGAGTCCGGGGTGATTCTTGCGGGCCAGTTCGAAGGCGAGCTTAATCGGGTTGGTCGCGGCATCCCAGCCCAAGCCCTCCGGTCCGGTCAGGGCGTCGGCTTCTCGGGCGCGCGGGTGGTCCTTCGGAAAACCCGCCTGGTCGATCTCGTTGGCCGGCAGCCAGAAGAACGGACGCGTCATGTGATTCAACACATACTCCGCCGCCCCGGGCGCGTGCTTCCAGTTCCACCGCGTCGCGCCGTCCGGATTGCCGACAAAGTTCGCGCCGACCGAGACCACGTAGGCGGTCTTCCGCTCGAACAGGACCGCCCCGTCTACCGAATCCGGCGCCCCCGTCGCCGGCGATCGCAGCAGACCCACCAGACTGTTCAGAAAGCCGATTGCGATGAAGACGATCGAGCGGTCCGGGGCAGTATCGTAAACCCGCCGCAACGTCGCGACATCGTCCGGAAAGTCGGCGCGGCTCCGCCCCTTCTGCCCGAAGGCGTCCGCCACGCCGCGCGCATAGGGGCCGTCGCGCGCATCCCCTACCCTGCCCCGATAGGCTCCCACCGGAACCTCGCGCAGCCCCCAGGCATCGAGGAACGCGCGCGCCGCCGGAGCCGCGGACTCCGCGGGGCTGTCGGTGACGACGGCGGCGATCGTCCCTCGTCCCCGTTGCGTCGCTTCGATCAGGAAGCCGAACGCAGCGGCATCGTCAATGTCGCCGGATAGATCGGTCGAAAGGATGAAACGGGCCTTTTCCGGAAAAGCGGGAAGCGATGTCTCCGCAGCGCTCGCGGACGCGGAGCTTCCGGGGAGAATTGCCGCCATGAGGAAGAGCAGAAGCCAGAGTCCCGGCATGGTTGAGTCGCGGTTGTCTGCCACGCTTGGAATCGTGAGTTGCCAACTCCCGCCTCGTCAACCCGCTTCGACCTAAGAGCAACCGTTTTGCGTCCCTTCAGGACTTTGAAATGGGACGGCACGGCGAGCCTTTCCTACCAACGGGGGTAGGGGCGTCTTGCCGCAGGCGCCCCACTTAAAGACCCAGAAAGGGTGACACAACCGCGACCATGACATTAGACGGCGCTTACTGGCTTTCGGTGATTTCCGCGCGGTAGAAGCGCGGGGTCTGCGGAGCGCCATTGTCCATGACGGTCTGGACGGAGTTGTTTCCGGTCAGCGCGGTCAGAGGGCGCCAGTCAAGCGGCGCCAGGGAATCAGTGTATTGGATGGCATAGGAGAGTCCAGTGACCGTGTTCATCTGAAAGGAGAACGCGCCGGGTGACGCCGCGGGGTTGAGCAGGTGTAGGCTCGTTGCGTCGGGCGGCGCTGAGGGTCCCAAATGGTGACTGACCAGAATCTCCGCCGGACTCAAGGCGGTGTCGTGAATCCTGGACTCATTGATCGATCCCTTCAGGCTGGAATTGGAACTGTAGCGCGAGCGGCCCGGCCAATTGTGTTCCTGCCCGTCCACACTCACGATATCCGACGGTTTGAGCGTCAGGGGTCCCTTAAGCAACAGAGTGCCATTGAGATAGACCAATCCCATCCCGGCGTCGGCGTCCAACACCACGGCCAGGTGCAATTCCACTCCCGGTCCGGGAACGGCGCCCGCGTAGATGTTCTCCGAGGCGGTGTTTCCGGTCCGGGTGATGGAGAACTGGGCGTAGGAGACAATGGAGGAATACTGCGGAGACGCCGTCAGGAACAGGTAGCCCTGGGTCGGATTACCCGTCGCGTTCCCGTTTCCGAAATCGAAAACGCGCGGCCAGGACGTCAACTGGTCGTGGGTGACCCAGGCTTCGATGGTCGCGCTGCCCAGGCCCGCCAGAGTCGAATCGATCGGCAGGGTCGCGTAGGCTCCGGCTCCGTTGAGTTGGAGCTGGCCGTCGGAAACGGTCGCTCCGTTCATCATCACGGCGTGCGCCGCGCCGACCGAATCCGAACCGTCCGTGTCAAAGCTCCAGCGATGAACGAGGGCTCCCGAAGCGGGTGAGAGCGCCAACAGCAGCGCGGTCAGGCAAAGCAATCTCATGACGCCCGCGAATCGATTCCCTGAACCACGGACCTCAAGAACGATCCCGCGCGGAGCGGAGACGAAACTCCACGAGGTGTCTCCGCGGCAATCGAGGAAAAGCATGATTCACGTGCGGTTTCGCCGTGGCCAGTGACGGGTGATCCGGACGCAGCGGATGAGTTCCATGACGAAGGAAGTAGGGACGCCCGTTGTCCGTGGTTCCGGCGGCGCTGAAAGGCGGCTGCCGTCGCTTGGTGCGTGACCGTAGACCGCGCCGCTTCTATCCTCGTTCCCATGACCGCCGAAAAGAAGACCCGTCGCCCGCCGCTGAAGATTGCCGGGCAGCGCATCCGCAGGGGGGAATCCTACGATCTGCGGCTCCACTTCAGCGAGAGTTACACGGGCGTCAGCATCTCCGTCCCCGTGCGCGTCATCGCCGCGCCGCGCCCCGGGCCGATTGTTTGTTTCACCGCACTGGTGCATGGCGACGAGTTGAACGGCCTGGGCATCGTGCGCGAGGTGTTCATGGACCACCCTCTGGAGATCCGGCGCGGCACGATCATCGCGGTGCCGGTGGTCAATGTCTTCGGCCTGGAAAACCACAGCCGCTATCTTCCCGACCGCCGTGACCTCAATCGCTGCTTTCCTGGTTCGCCCACGGGACATCTGACCGCGCGGCTCGCGCATGCCCTGTTCAACGAGGTCGTCGCCCGGGCGGATCTGCTGGTGGATTTCCACACGGCCGCCGCCGGACGCACCAATTATCCCAACGTGCGCGGCGACCTTTCCGTGCCCGAGGTGACCGAACTGGCGCGGGCCTTCGGCGCCTCGTTCATCGTCGACGGCTCCGGGCCCGACGGCTCCCTGCGCGCCGAGGCGATCAAGGCGGGCATTCCGGCGATCATCCTGGAGGCCGGCGAGATCTGGAAGATCGAGCCGGGTGTCGTGGAGCTGGGCACGCGCGGCGCGATCAACGTGCTCAAGCACTACGGCCTGGTCGATGGCGAGCCCGAACATCCGGCTTTCCAATCCGTCATCCGCCGGACGACTTGGGTGCGCGCCGAACGGGGGGGCATCCTGAAGTTCTTCGTGGCTCCCGGCGATGTCGTGAAGAAGGACCAGCTGCTGGCGGTGAATCTGGACATGTTCGGCGGAGAGCAGAACCGCATGGTGTCCCCGCAGGACGGCGTGGTCGTGGGCATGTCCACCATGCCGGTCGTGCGGCCGGGCGATCCCGTGTTTCACATCGCCATGGCGCCGGAGTCTGTCGGCCGTCTGGAGAAACGCATGGCTGGTCGCAAGGGGCTGCACCTCCGCATCAAGCGGCAGCTCGCCACGAACATCCTGGTCAACGATCCGGAGACCGGGGACAACGGGATTTCAGCGCCCTGATTCCGCTCACTCCGCGTTGCGGCCGCAGCACTTCTTGTATTTCTTGCCGCTGCCGCAAGGACAGGGGTCGTTGCGGCCGACCTTGGGGCCGCTTTCGACGGGCATGGCCTTCTCGATCTCGGCCGCCGCTTCGGCCACCATGTTCCCGCCGCTGGACTCCCCGCCGCCCTGGCCGGCGCCGAAGGCGTTGACGTCCTGGTGCTGCGTCTTGGCGCCGCGGTTGGCGATGCGCAGACGGAAACGCTCCAGCGCCTCGCGGCTGGAGTGTCCCAGGAAGACGTTGTGGCAGATCTCGGTCTTGATATCGACCATCATCTCGTCGAAGACCTTGAAGGCCTCCGCCTTGAACTCCAGCAGCGGGTCGCGTTGTCCGTAGGCCCGCAGGCCGATGCTGTGGCGCAGGCTGTCGATCTCGTAGAGGTGCTCCTGCCATTTCTGGTCGATCGCGGCCATGATGAGCCAGCGTTCGATGGCGGTGAGCGCCGTGGGATCCTCGATGCTGGCCTTGATCTCGTAGGCCTCCTTCACCGCGTCCGTGATGGCCTTGCAGACACCGAACTGGGCCGCGTTGAAGCCGTTGTAGATCGAGCCGGCCGGCGGGGCTTCGTCGTTGCTCGTCGCCGCCTTGAGCAGTTCCTCTTCGGGGATGCCGATCGGGAAGGTCAGGTTGGTCCAGTCGGCCAGGCCGCGGATGTTCCAGTCCTCCGGCTCCTTGTCCTCGAAGCAGAACTCCTCGACCTTCTGGATGATGACCTCCTCGATGACCTCCATGAGGCGGTCGTGCACGCTCTCGGCCTGGAGGATCTCGTTGCGGAACTCGTAGATCACCGAGCGCTGCTTGTTCATCACGTCGTCGAACTCCAGGGTGCGCTTGCGGATCTGGAAGTTGTGCCCCTCGACGCGTTTCTGGGCGGAGCCGATGGAGCGGTTCAACAGCGGGTGCTCCAGTTCCTGGCCCTCCTCCAGGCCGACGCGCTCCATGACCTTGGAGATGCGGTCCGAGCCGAAGAGGCGCATGAGGTCGTCCTCCAGGGAGATGAAGAAGTGCGAGGAACCCGGGTCGCCCTGACGCGCGCAACGTCCGCGCAGCTGCCGGTCGATGCGGCGGGACTCGTGGCGCTCGGTGCCGAGCACGTGCAGGCCGCCGAGGTCGGCGACGCCCTCGCCCAGTTTGATGTCCGTGCCGCGGCCGGCCATGTTCGTCGCGATGGTGACCGCGCCCTTCTGCCCGGCGCGGGAGACGATCTCGGCCTCCTTTTCGTGGAACTTGGCGTTGAGCACGTTGTGGACGATGCCGGCGCGCTTGAGCATGCGGGCGAGCTGTTCCGAGGTTTCCACCGAGACCGTGCCGACGAGGATCGGGCGGCCCTGCTTGTGGATCTCGCGGATCTCCTCCAGCACGGCGTTGAACTTCTCGCGCTTGGTCTTGTAGACGGTGTCGTTGTGATCGATGCGCAGGCAGGGCTTGTTGGTGGGGATGACCAGCACGCCGAGCTTGTAGATGTCGAAAAATTCCGAGGCTTCGGTCTCCGCCGTGCCGGTCATGCCGGCCAGCTTGTGGTAGAGGCGGAAGTAGTTCTGGATGGTAATGGTGGCCAGGGTCTGCGTCTCGCCCTCCAGTTCCACGCCCTCCTTGGCCTCGACGGCCATGTGCAGCCCGTCGCTCCAGCGCCGGCCCGGCATTTTGCGGCCCGTGTTCTCATCGACGATGACGACCTTGTTGTTCTCGACGACGTACTGGACGTCCTTCTCGTAGAGACAGTAGGCCTTCAGCAGCTGGGACACGACGTGCACGGTCGAGGCGCGGTCGTCGGACAGCTCCTGGATCTTCGCCTTCTCCTGCGCGCGCTGGTGGGCGTCCAGATCGTCCCGCTGATCGACCTCATGGTAGAGCGTGGAGATGTCCGGCAGCACGAAGGCGTCGGGATCGTCGGGATTCATGAAGGTGCGGCCCATTTCGGTCAGGTCCGCGTCGTGGGACTTCTCATCCATGGCGAAGTAGAGCAGCTCCTTCTGCGCGTAGAGCTCCTTCTTCGTCTGGTCGGCGAGCAGCTGCAGCTCGGCCTTGTTCATCATGTTGAGGTTGTCCGGGTTCTCCAGGATGGACATCAGGCGGGGCGACCGGGGCTGGCCCTGCTTCACGTTGAAGAGCAGCAGGCCGATCTCGTAGCGCAGGATCTCCTCCTCCTCCCGGTTGCCGCCCTCCAGTTCGTTGAGCTGCTTGATCTTCTTCTTCGCCTCGTCGAGGAACTCGTCGCAGAGTTTGCGCTGGCGGCGGAGGAGGGATTCGATCTTGGGCTTGGTGGCGACGTAACGCTCGTTGTCGCTGTTGGCGACCGCGGGTCCGCTGATGATCAGCGGGGTGCGGGCCTCGTCGATGAGGATGGAGTCCACCTCGTCCACGATGGCGAAGTAGTGCCCGCGCTGCACCTGGTCCTCCTTGCGGTTGGCCATGCCGTTGTCGCGCAGGTAGTCGAAGCCGAACTCGGAATTGGTGCCGTAGGTGATGTCGCAGTGGTAGTGCTCGCGGCGTTCGTCGGACCGCTGGGCGTTCTGGATGCAGCCGACGGTGAGGCCGAGGAAGCGGTAGACGGCGCCCATCCACTCGCTGTCGCGCGCGGCCAGGTAGTCGTTGACGGTGACGACGTGCACGCCGCGGCCGGTGATCGCGTTGAGGTAGACGGGGAAGGTGCCGACGAGGGTCTTGCCTTCGCCGGTGGCCATTTCCGCGATGCGTCCGGTGTGCAGGCCCCAGCCGCCGATCAGCTGGACGTCGTAGGGAATCATCTCCCATTTGAGCGGATGATCCCGGACCATCACCTCCTGCCCGCAAAGGCGGCGGCAGGCGTTCTTCACCACCGCGAAGGCCTCCGGCATGATCTCTTCGAGCCGCGTCTTCAGCTCGTCCAGATCCTCGATCTCCGACAGCTCCCGCTTCCACTCGGCGGTCTTGCCCCGGAGGAAGTCGTCAGACTGCTTCTGGTAGGATTCCTCCAGCTCGTTGATGCGGGCGATGACCGGTTGCATCTTCTTGATCTCGCGCTCGTTCTTCGAGCCAAACACTTTGTTGATGAAAAATTTCAGCATGGCAAAAACTCAATTCCCGCGCGGCAGTCCCGGCGCGATAAGAACCGGCAAAGCTACGCGAAGGCCATGGGGGCGTCAAAAATTTTCAGGAAGGGTCGCGGGTCGTGTTTTGGGTTGAAAGTTGGAACCGCGCGGGAAGGTCGTTAGGTTCACCGACGCACGACCAAGAGCCATGAATGAACCCATCCGCTTTGGACTGATCGGCTTTGGGCGCTTCGGCGCCAATCACGCCCGCGCCATCGCCAACACCGGGGGCGCGACGCTGGCCGGCGTGGCCGCGCGCTCGGAGGCCACGGCGGCGGCGGCGGCGCGCGAGTTTCCCGACGCCTGGACCACCACCGACGCCCGGGCGTTGATCGCCCGCGACGACATCGACGCGATCGACGTCGCCGCGCCCACCCACCTGCACTACGAGACCGCCAAGGCGGCGTTGGAGGCGGGCAAGCATGTGTTTGTGGAGAAGCCCATGACGCCGCGCACCAGTGAATGCCGGGACCTGGTCCGGCTGGCGGAGGAAAACGGACTGGTCCTCGCCGTGGGCTTCAAACGCCGGGCGGCGCAGCTCTGGGGGCGCGTCAAGGAACTCATGGACGACGGCGCCATCGGCGAACCGCGGCACGCGCTCTTCGAGCTCTGGCGCTGGCCCTACCGGCAGGGCGCCGACGGCTGGCGTTACGACATCGACCGCGTGGGAAGCTGGGAACTGGAGGAGCCGGTGCACTGCTTTGACAAGGCGCGCTGGTATTTCGGACCGACGGCGGGGGAGATCGTGTCGGTCTATGCCAAGGCCAACTCGCGGCAGACGGACCGCCCGGAACTGCACGACAACTTCACCGCCATCCTTGAATTTGAAAATGGCGCCCATGCGACGATCTCCCAGACGCTTGCCGCCTGGGGGCATCAACACGGTCTCAAACTCACCGGCACGGAGGGCGCCCTCCTGGCGACCTGGCGCGGCGCCACCGACGATGCCGAAGCCCGGCAGACCCTGGACTACATGAGCAGCCGGTCCCGGGAGGGCGAACTGCGATCCGTGGAATTCACCGAACAGGCCAGCGAACTCTACGAACTGGAACAGGAGATGCAGGCCATGGTCGCCGCCATCCGCGGAACCGGCCGGGTGGTGGCCGACGGCATTGACGGAGTCTGGTCCATCGCCCTATGCGAGGCCGCGCATCGCTCCATTGATACCGGGGAGCCGGTGTCCATGAAGGGGTTTCGCCCGTGAGCGGCGCGGCGCCACGCGACGCCGACGCGCCCTGGTGGAAAGGCGTGACCCGCTACCAATGGCTGGTCCTCCTCATCGCTTCGCTGGGCTGGATCTTTGACACGTTCGAGGGGCAGATCTTCGTCACCAGCATGAACGAGATGATGGGCTCGTTGCTGCCTCTGGACACGCCCAAGGCGGAGCGCGACGCCGTCGGCAAGATCGCGTTGGGAGCCTTCCTGATCGGCGGCGCGGTGGGCGGCGTTTATTTCGGCATGTTGAGCGACCGCATCGGCCGGGCCCGGACCATGGTGATCACCATCCTGGTCTATTCCGTGTTCACCTCCCTGACGGCCTTCGCGCAATCCGCCTGGCAGGTGATCGTCCTGCGTTTCCTGGTGGCCATGGGGGTGGGCGGCGAATGGGCGGTGGCGAGCGCCATGGTTGCCGAGGTCTTCCCCGGATTTGCGCGCGTGAAATCGCTCGGCATCTTCCATGCCACCAGCGCGCTGGGCTCGTTCCTCGCGATTGCCGCCGGCGCCTTCATCGTGGGCAACCCCGACTTCAGGACCGAGGCCATCCCGGACCTCAACTGGCGGTTGGCCTTCGGCATCGGCGCGCTGCCGGCGCTGCTCACGATCTGGATCCGGGTGAAACTCAAGGAGCCCGATAGCTGGCTCAAGGCGCGCGAGACCGCGAAAACCGATCCCGCCAAGCAGACCGGGAGGCTGGGGGATTTGTTCAGTCCCGAGCTCCGCCGTCGAACCCTGGTGGGCGTGGCCTTGGCCGCCGTCGGCCTGGCGACCTTCTGGGGCGTCAAGATCTATGGTCGCTCCCTCATGCGCGGCGCTGCGGAACGGCAGGTTCTTCAGGAAGCCGCGGTCAGCTCTCCCGCGGAGGAAAAGGCGGCCCTTGAAGCCGGGTTCAGCCGGATCAAGAAACAGGAGATGACCGGCCACTTCCTGGTGATGACCGGCGGTCTTCTCGGCATGCTTGCCTTCGGACCCATCAGCGAACGGCTCGGCCGGCGCGGCGCCTTTTCGTTCTTCTTCATCGGCGGCTTCGCGAGCAGCGCGGCGTTGTTCGGGATGTTCAACCAGATGGGCGCGGGATTCTACTGGATCGCGCTCCCGGTGTTCGGCTTCCTGGTCAGCGGCATTCACGCCGGTTACGCCATCTACTTCCCGGAGTTGTTTCCCTCGCGTTTGCGCGGCACGGGCGGCGGACTGTGCTTCAACCTCGGACGCATCGTCGCCGCGCCCGTCCTGTTCCTCACCGCCTGGCTGCAGCAGTCCATGAATTTCACGGTCAACCAGACCGCCACCCTGCTCAGCGCCTTCTTCCTCTTCGGCCTCGCCGTCATCCGCTTCGCGCCGGAAACGCATGGCGAGGAGTTGCCGGAGTGACGCGTGGAACAAGGCGGATGCCTTCGTCCAAGCGGCGACGGGCTCCGCGGGTTCGGCCAGTCCGCGTTCCTCCGGGACTGCGTTACGACAGCTCGTCCAGTTCGCCTTCCGGAAAAAGATCGCCGTAATGCTTCCTGAGGCAATCGTTGCACAACCCGTGACTGAAGACGACGTCCCTCGTCTCCGAGAGATACTCGTCCAGCGGTCGCCACTCGCCGTCGTCGTCCTTCACCGCCTTGCAAAAGCTGCAGACCGACAGCATGTCGAGGATCGCCCTGCCCAACGCGTGTTCGAGGCGCTGGTTGATCACATGCAGACGTTCCGCCGAGGAGGCAATCTCGCGCACTGCGGGCCGGAAGATGAAGACGGCCTCCATCCCCAGGATGAACAGGGTTGCGATCAGCATGGCCCATGAAGTCCGCGCCTGGAAAACGGTGGCGCGATTGGCGTTGTCCGCCATCGCGAACACCACCGCGTCCATGGTCTCAAGGTATTCTCCCTCCGCGGCCAGCAGGTTTTTCATCGCAGCGGCGCGGGTCTCGTCATCACTCCGTCCGGCCAGGAGCGACTCCACGGCCGCCAGCATGATCTCGTGCGGTCGCTGGTTCCTGACCATCAGCGTCGCGATCTCCGGATCCGTGTTTCGCGGAATATTGCGCGACCGATCCCCCCGCATCAGCCCCTGCTGCACGGTCGCCCATTCCTTCGCGTCCTCCTGGATCCCGGTTTCCAGGTCTGCGTCCTGCTTTCTGCCATCGACAATCAACAACGCCTGTTTGGTGATGCGCTGACTCAGCATCCGCTGCCGCCCGGCGAAGTTGATGGCGCTGCCCGATGCGTCCAGCCTGTCGAGGTGGCGGTGCATCAGCAGATGAGACGCCACGACAGTCGCCGCAACAATCAACAACGCCGGCGCGTAGCGCCGCTGAAGGTAGGTCGCGAAATTCGAACCGACATGGCTCCGGACGCTCAGGTCCCCTGACTTGACCGCGTTCGTTGCGGCCGAACCGCCGTCTCCCCCCGACCTGCCGATTGCCCTGTCATCCCGATCTGAATTCATACTCCCATAACCCACCCAACCGCGATGGTTGACAAGCATCAATCCGCAGGGAAGCCATCGACCAAGGCGGGGTTGATGAGCGCTTGGTCCCGTTGCGGCTGAACGATCTTCAATCTCCGCGTTGAAGGCCGCCAGTGAGCGTCGAGTTTCCCCGCGGTTCCCCTGATGTCTCGGCGAGGCGTTGGGATTGACGGCCTGACATGCTTGACGCGCTCGTCAGCGCGCGGGAAACCGTGATCACGCGCCGCCAAAGCGATCGTCAGCGGCGCTGCCCATCATCTTTGACAGAATGGGAAAGCTCTCCTCACCCCAACACCTCCTCCAACACCACCCCATACACGTCGGTCAGTCGCATGTTGCGATCGGCGGCGCGGAAGGTGAGGGCCTCGTGGTCGAGGCCGAGCTGGTGGAGGACGGTGGCCCAGAGGTCGTAGATGTTGCGGGGCTTGTCGACGGCGTGGTAGCCGAATTCGTCGGTGGCCCCGTAGATCGTGCCGCCTTTCACACCGCCGCCCGCCAGCCAGACGCTAAAGCCCTGCGGGTTGTGGTCGCGGCCGTTGGAGCCTTGGGAGAAGGGCGTGCGGCCGAACTCGCCGGTGAAGACAAGCAGTGTTTCCTCCAGGAGGCCGCGGGATTTGAGGTCCTTGATCAGGGCGGCGATGGGCTGATCCACCTGGTAGGCCATGGCGCGGTGGCCGGCTTCCAATGAGCTGTGCTGGTCCCAGGGATTGGGCGCGCCGCCGGCCCCGATCTTCTTGGTGAGGCAGGAAAGCTCGATGA
>JAYPFK010000091.1:0-12943 GCA_038126235.1 Verrucomicrobiales bacterium | reverse complement strand
AAGTTTGGAACATATTTCCAATCATGGTACAAGTCTGAATGTCGATTAGCCCTAGATGGGTTCGCGCGCAAACAGTGGCGGCGCGTTCTTGTGGACCGAATAGGCGACAACGGCGGGAATGACAGCTTTCTTGGCCGCTCCCTTGAGAAACTTGCGCCTCGATTTCAGATTTTCAATTTTCAGCTTCTTCATCAGTGCATTAGTAAGTTCGAATAACGACTGAATGACTAGGAAAGCTTGAGGCAACAAGCGGCGGCGCCATTGACACGCGTTGCGGTGGTAAAAATGAGGCCGCACGGAACGTCAATGCTCAAAATGAGACATCTGCAGCCTCAGGCGCCTCAAGTCGGGCGGAATTCCGGCCCCCAATGCGCACCCCTGCCCCCAGCGGCGTGGTCGACGCGCCTGAAAAGGACAAGCCCGGCCGAAGAGCCGGGCTTTCAATTGAAGTCATGCGGCAAACGCCGGCGGTCACAGGAGCCTGTCGGACTTTTTTGAAGTCGAGACGATCCAAATCGTCGGAAACAACATGGCCGCACGATTTGTCAATGTTGACCGTGACACTCCCATGCTGCTGCCGCCCGATCTGAGGGATTGGGTGGCCGATGACGACTTGGCGTTGTTCATTCTCGAGCCGGTGGAGGCTGCCGACACCGATGCAGCCCATGTCAACCTGCGCGGCTGCGGGAGTCGTCAGTATCCGCCGAGCATGATGCTCGCCGTGCTCATCTATTGCTATGCCACCGGCAGGTTCAGTTCCCGGCAGATCGAGCTGGCCACGTATCGGGACGTTTCCGTGCGCTATCTCAGCGGCAACCTGCATCCCGACCATGACACCATCTGCAAGTTCCGCAGGGAGAACCGTCCGTTCACTCAGGAGTGTTTCCTCAAGGTGTTGGAGCTGGCCCGCGAGCTGGGATTGCTGAACGTGGGAACCCTCTGCGTTGACGGAACCAAGCTGGCAGCCGCCGCCAGCAAGAGGGCCACGCTGACCCAGCTGGAACTGGATGAGGAACTGCAACGCCTGGGCCGCCAAATCGACACTCTGTTGGATCAGGCCGAGACCGCCGACGGACGGGAGGAAAATGCCCCTACAGCGTTGCCTCGTGAGTTGGCCGACAAACAACGCCGGCAGGCCCGGTTGAAGGCGGCCAAGGAACCGCTCGGCCAGAATTGGGAAGAACGCCGGCTCCAGCGTGAGCGGGAGAGACAAGCGGCTTCCCAAACGCCCGGCAAGGAACAGCCCAAGAAGCTTCCTCCCGAGCCGCGCCCCAAAGATACGATCAATCTCCAAGATCCTCACAGCCGGCTGATGCCTCAGCCAGATGGCAACTTCCTGCAGGGATACAACGCCCAACTGGCGGTCAGCGCCCAACCTCAAGGAGGCTTGATCGTTTCCACCATGCTCAGCGATCAGACCTCGGACCGACGCCAGTTGCTGCCTGTGTTCCAGAGCCTTCCCCCGTCGTTGGGGGAGGTGGAGAACCTGGTTGCCGACAAAGGCTACGACAACACCGAGCAGATCGCGGCGATCGAGTCCGGCGGCAACACACGAGTCTTCTGCCCCTTGAACGCGCCGCCCTCAGTCGCTCATCCCAACCACCGGATGACCCGATGGCGAGCCTGGCGTGAGAGCCGACGACGGCAAATGCATCAGCGCGCGACCAGCCCGGAGGGCAGACAGAAAATGCGCCAAAGGGCCGGTTCAGTGGAGGGGGCCATCGGCATCATCAAGTGCGCCATGGGCTTCACAAAGTTTCACCTCCGGGGACTGGAAGGGGCCGGGATCGAATGGGATCTCATTGGTCTGGCCTTCAACTGCCGCAGAATCAGCCGCAGACTTGGATAATATTCCCACGCGAAGAACCTTCGGCTTCTCAGGTCTGCGCGAACGGTCAGCGGGGCGGTTTGGCCGTCGACAGCCATTCAAGCGTTGGCCTCCGCTCGAAGCCCCAAGCGCGCGTTTTATCACACGACCTCAAACCAAAGTCCGACAGGCTCCTTAAGGGCGACGCTATGGCTCAGGTCTGCCGAAACCTCGACCACTCCGGTGAGGCCTCCGGGCACGTCGCACTGCCCGTCCTCGTTGACGCCCCAGGCCACGACCGTGCCGTCATTCTTCACCGCCAGGCTGTGGGACCCGCCCGCCGAGACGCCGACCACCCCGGCCAACCCGAAAGGCGGCGCGGCGCGGCCGCCGGCGTTCGAGCCCCAGCCCACCACGGTGCCATCGGACTTCAATGCCAGGCTGTGATAGTCACCGGCCGAAACCGCGATCGTGCGGGAGGAGCCATCGGTCAGTCCGGAGGGAATGTTCAGGATGCCCGAGCCGTTGAACCCCCAGCCGACCACCGTGCCATCGGTCGCGACGGCGAGGGAGTGATAGGCGCCGGCATCAACGGCCACGGCGCGCAGGCCGACGGGAACGCCGATGCGATTGTCGATCGCCTGTCCCCAGGCGAGGACCGAACCATCGGCCAACAGGGCGACGCTGTGGCGCTTGCCGGCGGAGACGGCGACAACATCGCCGCTGGCGACGTCAGCGAGGACCGCAGACTGACCCTCGGCGTTGCGTCCGGCGGCGGTAACGCCGGCTTGGGCATAAGAGGACGCGGCCAACAGGAGCGCGACGATCAATGGGAGGAAATTCGCGTTGCACATGGGGATGGAGGGGTATTGGCGGATGGAGGAATGAGGGAAGCGGAGAATCGGCGCCACGGAGTTTCGGCCTTTCGGACAAACTGCGCCTCGGGACACTCGGACGACGGAACTTCAACCGGGAAATCCAGCGCGCTGAAGCGTGAACGCCATGGACGCCGCGTCACCGGAAGGCTCCTCAGATAGGCTCCCGCGCAAAGACCGGGGGAGCGTTCTTGTGGATGGTCCAGACGACGACAGCGGGGAGAGCCGCTTTCCTGGCCGCTCCCTTGAGGAAATTGCGCCGCGATTTCAGATTCTCGATCTTCAGCTTTTTCATCGGCTTCCCAGCGGTTGACGGCCAAGTCCGAAAGGTTGAGCCAGCGGACACTGAATCAATTCCAGACAGTAAACGCCATCGGGGAGACACCCTCCAGATCTCCAATGGTCAAACCATGACAAATCTTGCTAAAAGCCGATGTGATCGGGGAATTGCGGATCAAGAACCGTGTTTGAGACTCCCAGACGGTCAAGCCATGGGCGGCCATCCAGCGCTCGCGGAGTCCCCAGAGGCATGCCGAACACGCCCGTCGGCGGCGAGGCGGTTCACTCCCGCCCCGTGAACGACTTCAGGCAGACTCTCCGGATCCCTGTGGGCGCCTGCACACACGCGCCCCTGAGGTCCGTCTCCCCCCTCCCGAGTTCCGATCACTCGGCGCCCCGCTCAGTGCAGCAGGCTCAAGCGATACCGCCGCGGCTTCGGTTGCCGGGCCGACTCGATCTTCCCCTCATAAGAGCGGTTCAGCTCCGTCAGCTTGGCGAGTTCCGCCTCGAACTGATCCATGAACTCCTCGAACGCGGCAGGATCTTTCTTGTCCATCTCGCTCGACTGCTGCCCCTTGAGCTTCGAATACTGGTTCCGGTAGGGGCGGACCGCCTTCTCGTTCCGTTCCTTGTTCAACAAGGCGACCTCAAGGGCCTGCTGATACTGGGGGGTTTTCGAGTTGCTCTGCAGTTCCACCTTCGCGCCGAGCTGAGCGTGGGTGTATTGCCCCACAACCGCGTCATCGATCTTCAGCTCGTACTTGCCGGGCGCCAGGCCGCGGACAACGAGACGCTCATTGCTCATCTTGTGGCCGGCCTTGGTCAGTTCGTAACCGCGCGCCGCTTCGGGGGGAAGGACCCAGGGCAACGCCGGAGCCAGGTAGGTGAACGACACCCCGCTCTCGTCGCCTTCGATGTCGGTGACCTTGCCATCCTTGCCGCCGGTCACGCGCCACTTGCCGTTCACGCGGTTTGCCGTCACGCCGGAGACCTGTCGCAACGAGTTCATCTGTTCGAGAAGCGAGAACGCCATGATTGCCTGGCCGTTGGCGTCGGGATGCACGGCGTCAGGGATCACCGTGAACTCAGGCTCGGTCAGCCGGACCTGTGTGGTGTGCGCGCTCAAGGGCGCCAGCATGTCCACGTAGCCCATGCCGCGATGGATCGCCTCGTCGCGCAGCCAGGTTCCATAGAACGCCAGCACGGCGTTGTAGTAGCGCGTGGCCTGCTTGATCTGCTCCTGGTCCCTCAGCCAACGCGGCGGCTTGGTCCGCGCCACGCGGGAATCATACATCGAGGGCCCCATCGCGATCGTCGTCGCGCCGATCTCCGTCAGGCGGTCCATCAGGGCGGACATGTCGCGTTCGTATTCGTCGAAGATGTCCTGCTCGAACCGGCGATAGGAGCCGTCGTTCATGCCGAGAAGCACGGTCACGTATTTCGGCTTGAAGGCGGCGACATCCCGGTCGAAGCGGCGCAGAGCGTGCGTGGCCTTGTCGCCGCTGACGCCGGCGTTGTGGAAGCGGATCTTCCGCTTGGGGTAGCGGGTGTAGTAGTAGTCCTCCACGTACTGCGTGTAGAGGCATTGGTGCGTGATGCTGTCGCCGAGAAACACCAGGGTGTCGCCGTCATTCAGTTCGACGGAAGTGACCGGGGTCTTGTGCTCGGCGGCCTGCAGGCCGAAGGCGACCAAGAGGAGAAACGAGAGGAGGAGGGAGGAAAGCTTTTTCAAGGTGTGGATGGGCTTTGACGAGACGCGGAGTGTCCGGGAGGGACGCGGCTTTCGTCAATCCGCATCCGGATGGATTGACTACCCCGCCCCCACCCGACAGGATGCGCCCGCGACCGGCTTCCCGCCGGTCGCAGGATCGATAACCCAACAATTCCGCTTATGACACTGTTCGACCGACTCGAAGACGCCCAAGACGCCCAGCACGTGGTCTGGATCGGCTACGATCCCCTGGAGGACGCGGCCGCCAAGATGCTGGCTCATTCCATCCGCAGCCGCACCGAGATGGACGTCAAGATCATCCCGATCGTCCGGGACGAACTGCTGGCCTACAACCTCTGCACCCGTCCCATCGACCCCAACGGCTCCACGCAGTTCAGCATCACGCGCTTCATGGTCCCCGCCCTCATGCACGGCAGCGGGGTGGGGATCTTTTTCGACTGCGACATGCTGATCACGCGCGACATCAAGGAGATGTTTGACCTGTTCGACCCGCAATACGCCATCCAGGTTTGCAAGCACGACTACGTCCCCAAGAGCGCCACGAAGATGGGCGGACTGCCGCAAACGACCTATCCCCGGAAGAACTGGTCCGCCACGGTGATCTACAACTGCGACCACCCCTCCACCCGGGCGCTGACCCGGGAAATCGTGGAGAGGGAAACGCCCAAGTTCCTGCACCGTTTCGAGTGGCTCAAGGACGAGGAAATCGGCGGACTGCCGCTCGAATTCAACTTCTTGTGCGAGGAGATGGATGAACCGGAGGACCGCCCGCCCTTCAACATCCACCACACCTTGGGCGCGCCGATCTTCCGCGAGCGGCAGGACGTCCCCTACGCGGACTACTGGAAACAGGAATTCAAGGCCACCTTCGGCCGGGATTTCGCCCCCGAACGGGACATCGTGAATTGAGGCGCTACGCCCTCCAAATATCTCTCGACATCCCCATCCAATTTCGTAAACCAGCGATTCCCACTCGTAGAACCACAACACCATGAAGAACTCCCTCATCGTTCCCACATTTGCCGCGCTTGCCCTGGCAGCGGCCACCGCCACCGCCGCCCCCAAACCGCAGACCTGGAAGGAGCGCGCCGCCGCGCGCTTCAAGCCGGTCACCACGGAACAGAAGAACTCGATGCGCGAAGCGATCCCCGGCCAGGCCACCGTCGCCCCCAAGAAGGCCCGTCGCATCCTCGTCTTCTTCCGCTGCGAGACCTTCATCCACACCTCGATCCCCTGGGGCAACTACTGCCTGGAGGAGATGGGCAGGAAGACCGGAGCCTTCAAGGCCGACTTCGCGGATGAATACAGCGTCTTTTCCAAGGCGAACCTCGCCAAGTATGACGCCGTCGTCTTCAACAACACCACCTCGCTGGCCTTCGAGAACGACACCCAGCGCGACGCGCTGATGGACTTCGTCAAGGCGGGCAAAGGCATCGCGGGCATCCATGCCGCGGGCGACAACTTCTACAAGTGGAAACTGGCGGCCTCGATGATCGGCGGCCAGTTCAACGGCCATCCCTGGACCGCCGGCGGCAACTGGGGCTTCAAGCTGGACGACCCGACCCACCCGCTCAACAAGGCCTTCGCCGCGAAGGGCTTCTGGCACACCGACGAGATCTACCAGTACAAGCCGGACACCTACGCCGGCGAGGAGAACCTCCGCATCCTCGTCTCGCTCGACATGAGCAAGACGGAGGTCACCAGCGTGCTGGAAAACAAGCGCTTCGAGAAATACAAGGAACAGTATGGCAAGGGGCCGCGCGAAGTGCCCGTCTCCTGGCTGCGCGAGTTCCAGGGCGGCCGCGTCTTCTACACGAACCTCGGCCATCGTGAGGACACCTACACAAAGAAGAACGTCGTCCAGCACTACCTCGACGGCATCCAATACGCCCTCGGCGACCTGCAGGCCGACGCCACCCCGACCGCCAAGGCCGGCAAGAAGAAGCCCGCCCTCGCTCCGGCGAAGCCTTGAGCTGATCCGAGCCTCTTTTCAAAGCCCGGCCCGAATGAGCGGCGCCGGGCTTTTCTGTGTTCGGATTCAATTCGCTCCGCAGCGCGCGCGTTCCCGGGCGTCCTCCACCGCGGCCGTCCACGCCTCGACATCGTCCACCGCAAATGCCGCGGCGTCCTGCTTGCTTTGGATCTTGAATTCCACACGCAGCAACTTTACGACGTTGCTCTTTCCGAGGTGACTGCGGGGATTGGACACGTCAGTGATCGACGCCAACGGGATCACGGTTTCCCTACGCGGCAAAGCCTTCGCGAAGTACAGCTCGTCCTCGCCAAGAACCAGAATGCCGTTGCCCCGGACCTGGGAGTGTCCCAGCGATTCCAGGCCGAAGAACCCGGCAAAATTGTGCCGCCGGAGGATCTTCTTTCTTCGAAAGCGCTTCTTCACCTCCTCCCGCATTTCACGGAACACGCTCCTCAGCCACACGGTCAATCCGGTCACCCCGAACACCAGGACGCTCAATACGATCACCAGTTCCAATATCTTCCGATCGCTCACGATTCAGCCCTCCTTCCATCGTCGCAACGCCTCCTCGATCAAGGGATCGCTGTTGCCCGGCTTCCACTCCACCGGGACATCCGGCTCCAGTCCCCTTCCTTCGAACACCTCGCCCTCCGCGTCCATCGCCTGCCAACTCGGCAGGAACACGGTGACGCCGTTCTCCAGCGTCGTCGGCTTGGGGTTCCCGGAAGCTCCATAAGATCTCTCACCGAACAGCGTGGCGTTCGGAACCCGCCGCATCATCAGCAGGAAAGCCTCGCAACTGCTCATGTTCGCCGGCCCCATGAGAACGGCGATCCGGCCCCGAAACGGCTTGCGACCGCGTCTCGGCTCCAGCGTGCGTTCAAAGACCCTGGTGAAGCCTCCCGGCAACGACGCATCGACGTTCCGGTTCCTGGCGTAAACCACCGGCTTGTCGATGAAGCGCCCGGCGACCTCCCGGGCGATCCGCTCGTCGCCGCCGCTGTTCGCGCGAAGGTCGAGAATCAGCTTGTCACCGGCGGCCAGTTCATCGAGCAACGGGTGGATCGCCTGCAGTTCTTTCGCTCGTCCCCTGCTCCACGTGGCGATCAAGATGTAGCGAACTCCGCCGGGATAGTCGCCCGTGTAAACGGCGCGGTTCAGCTGACGCCACTTCGGAACATTCCGCTGGAGCCAACGAAAATCCATGTTCGGCCGCACGCTTCTTTGATGCGTCCCGACGGTCTTCCCGTCCCGCTCGATCCAGATGTGAACATCCTCCGCGACCTTGAGAAGTTCGGCGGCCCCCTCGGCAAACTCCGCCTTGGACTTCGCCGCCAGCAACCTCGATTCGAATTCCGTAAACCGCGCGCCCCAATCCACACGTCGCCGATCGCGATAAGAATAGTTCTTGGCGACGGCCGCCCGCAATTGCGCCACCGATCGGCGGTTCAACTCCAAGGTCAGGGCCGCCCCCTTCATTGTCTCACCGTGCGCCGCAGTGTGGAACGACACCGGATACGGGACGGCCGGTTCGCCATTCGCGCCGCGGAAGTTGCGGAAGCGCGAGGAATTCACGCTCAACGAGTATTCGCGGTCCGGCTTGAGTTCGAGTGGGACCACGAGTGTCCGGTCGCCGATCCACCGGGGCCGGCCGTTTATCTTGGGAAAGGTGTCCCCGCCCCCGACGATCGACATCCCGCCGCGCGTATCCATCGCCCGGTCGAATTCGATCCGCAGTTCCTTCATGTGCGGATTCACCGCCGTGTCGCCGTTGGCGGGAACGGTTTTCAGGACCTTGGGCGCAACGGCGGCGTTGACGGAAACCGGGACGAGCAGCAAGGCCGCCAAGACGATTCCGAAATTGCGGCCTCGTGCCTTCTTCATCGCCGGTCTCCTGACTCAACGTTTCTCCAGCAGGATTGCCACCACCGTGATCGTTGCGGCCAGCAGGAGTATCCCGGCCAGCAGCAGCCACGCCTGCGGCTTGGCGAAGTTGAACGTCCATCCCATTTTCGGGTTCTTCTTGGGCACGATCACCCGCGAGTCCGCCTCGCTCTCGTAGACGCCGAAGATCCCGCCGTGCCAGTTGTCCGGGTTCTCCCACTCACGTTGATCGCGATCCTGCGAACGATGTTTCGTGCGCTCTTTCATCTTCCGTTCCTCATCCGGTTGTCGCCGCGCCCCGAATCCAGGCTTTGACGATTTCCACGACCACTCCGAGCGCTCCTCCGAAAATGCCGCCGGCCACCATGACGGCAATCAGCCAGAGCCCCGCCTGGGGATGGACGAAATTCATCGTCCAGCGAAAGAAACGAATGCGGCTCGGCACAAACACCCGGGTGTCCCGCGAACTGCGATAGGTACCCCAGCGCGACCAATTCGCCGGATTCTCCCATTCCGCCCGATTGCGGGACGCTTCACTCATCTTCGGTTTCCAGCTTGGCTGTCTTCCTCCGCTTCACCGCGTCCCGCAGCAGGAACTCTATCTGCCCGTTCACGCTGCGGAACTCCGCCTGAGCCCAGGCCTCCAACTCGGCCCAGAGCTCAGGCGAGATGCGCAGGAGGAATTTCTTCTTCTCGGCCATTTCAAGTGTAGAGCGTGCCGGTATTCACCACCGGGCTGGCGTCCTTGTCGCCGCAGAGGATGACCAGGAGGTTGCTCACCATCGCGGCCTTGCGCTCCTCGTCCAGGTCCACGACTGATTCCTCGTCGAGGCTCTTAAGGGCCATATCCACCATGCTCACGGCTCCCTTCACGATCTTCTTGCGGGCGGCGATGATCGCTTCCGCCTGCTGCCGGCGCAGCATGGCGCTGGCGATCTCCTGCGCGTAGGCCAGGTGCGTGATGCGGGCCTCCTCCACGCTGACTCCCGCCTTGCCCAGACGCTCCTGCAGTTCCGCTTTCAGCGTCTCGACCACCTCCTCCCCGCCGCTGCGCAGGGTGATCTCGTTCTCCTCCTCATCCTCGCCATGGTCGTAGAAATAGGACCGCGCCAGATGTCGCACCGCCGATTCGCTCTGCACTTCCACGTAATCCTCATAGTCCTCCACATCGAAGCAGGCCTGCGCGGTGTCCTCCACCCGCCAGACGACCACCGCGGCGATCTCGATCGGATTGCCTCGCTCGTCGTTCACCTTGAGCTTGGGGCCGTTCAAGTTGTGGGCGCGGAGCGAGACCTTTTTCTTCGAGTAGAAGGGATTGGTCCAGTGGAAGCCGCTCCGGCGTTCGGTCCCCTTGTATTCGCCGAACAAGATCAGCACGCGCGACTCGTTCGGTTGCAGGGTGAAGTAGCCGAAGAGCCCGATGAAGGTCGCGATCTCGATCAGGACCCCCACGACCAGCAACGGCCACTTGAAGCCGCCGGAGAATGTGGCGACGAAGGTGAAGATCCCCGCGATCAACAGCAGGAAATGCAGCCCGAGGGCCGACCAGCCGTTCATCGTCTCATACGGCCGCTCCTCACTGCCCCGGACTTCCCTTTTGTTCGTTGTCGTTGCGCTCATCGGTGTTCCTTTCTCTCTGGTGGGTTGTTGACTGTTATTACAGTGATATCACTTTGGTATCGCAAGCTTTTTCCGCCAATTACAATGATGCGGGGGATTCGTAGCGGGAAACGCATTGAGGCAAAGGAAGGCGCCGCCCATATTCCGGCCATGTTTCCGCGACTCGTGGCCCTTTTCATCGCTGTTCCGCTGATCGAGCTTTACCTCCTGTTCCTGATCGGCGAACGCATCGGCCCGTTGCCGACCGTGGGGCTGGTGATGGTCACGGGATTCATCGGAGCCTCCCTCGCTCGGAGCCAGGGCTTGAAGGTCTGGCGCCAGATCCAGACGGAACTTCAGTCAGGCCAGATGCCTGCCGCGGAATTGATCGACGGCCTGCTCGTGCTGATCGGAGGCATCGTGCTGCTCACCCCCGGGCTGCTCACCGACCTCTGCGGCTTCGCACTCATGATCCCGGCAGTGCGCGCCGTCGCCAAAGAGCGCCTGAGCCGACGGTTCAAGATCCGCGCCGACCGCTTCCCCCCCCGGCCGGCAAACGACGACGTCATCGATGTGTGACCGCCGGGACGTTTCGAAGGAGCCCCCCGCTCAACGACGCGGATTCGAGCTTCCAGCCGGTTTGACGGCGCCTTAGGTTTGGGGCCACATCAACCCCATGCCGTTCGAACCTGCAGCCAAATTCAGGAAGATCCAGGAGACAGCCCGTTTGTTTCTCGATGATCGTCGGATGGCGGTGGAATTCCGCAAACGTCCCTCCACCTGGCTCACTGCCGCACATTTCTGGGTCGTCGTGGCGCGCAACTTCGTGCGGAACCGCTGCCTCCTCCGGGCAGCCGCGCTGGCCTACACCACCATCCTGGCCCTGATCCCCATGCTGGCCGTCATGGTGCTCGTCTCCACCAGCCTGCTCAAACAGGAGGGCGACGAGGGCATTGACCGTCTCATTGACCATTTCATCGCCTCCGTCGCTCCTCAGCTTGACGCCAATCAGAAACTGACCGCAAAGCAGGAGGCGGAACTCGCCCGCGATGAGGCCCGCCGCGCCGCCGCCAATGCAGGCAAAGGCGATAACGATGGAGCCGCCTCCCGGGGATCCGGCGCGACCGCCACCGACCCGCCCGTCGATGTCAGCCGCGAAAAGGCGGTGGAACATATCAAGAGCTTTATTAGCAACGTCGATGGCGGGAAGCTGGGATTTTTGGCGATCATCTCCATCATCCTCATCGCCATCTCGCTCCTCAGCACGATCGAGAAGACCTTCAACGACATCTGGGGCGTCACCCGGTCGCGCAACTTCCCCAACAGCGTGATGCGCTACTGGTCCACGATCACCCTCGGCCCGCTCTGCCTGGTCTTCGTCTTCGCTTTGACCTCGGGGCCTCGCTTCGAAGCGACCCGCAGCCGGCTGGCACACATGCCGTTCATCGAGAACCTGGTCATGGCGCTCATGCCCTTCGTCATTCTGAGCCTTCTTTTCGCCCTCTTCTACCTCGCCGTGCCCAACACCAAGGTCGACTGGCGGGCCGCACTGGTCGGCGGCGGGGTCGGCGGCTGTCTCTGGCAGATGAACCACCTCTTCAGCGTCCTCTACGCATCCAAGGTCGTCACCGACAGCCAGATCTACGGCAGCCTCAGCATGCTTCCCCTGCTCTTGATCGGACTCTTCACCTCGTGGCTCATCCTGCTCTTCGGAGCCCAGGTCGCCTACAACTTCCAGAATCGAAGGACCTACATGCAGGAGATCCAGTGTGAAAACGTCGATCAGGACGGCCGCGAATTCATTGCGCTCCGCATGATGACGCTCATCGGACAACGGTTCCAGACGGAGCAGCCCCCGCCCACCACCCAACAGATCGCCAACGCCCTCGACGTCCCCTCCCGCCTCGTCGGCCGCGTGCTTACCTCGCTCAAGAATTCCGGGCTGGTGCTGGAAGTCGCCGGAAACGATGTCGGCCACGCCCCCACGCGCCCCATCCATCGCATCTCCGCCCTCGACATCCTCCACGCCCTGCGCAGCAGCGGAGGCGACGAAATGGCCACCCGGGACGAACCGCAACGCGAGGTGGTCAAGGTCGAATACGACCGCATCCGGCGCGCGGAAACCGACGCCGCCAAGGACACCACGCTCGCCGATCTCGTCGCCCGCTCCGGTCCGGAGCGAAACGACGACTGAGACGAGCTTGGCGCGCGGCGCGCCGGGCACATTCCTCCCGCTTCGCCCCAAGGTCGGCTGAAGTTCTGTCCGAGTATTCCTTGGTTGCGCCCAAACCGGCGCGCGGGAACATCCCGTTGGACCGATTTGTTACCGTTCTGTACCTGAACCGGATTTCTCGTTGACGCCGCAATTTGAATTGGCTCAACTCGATCTATCACCATTGAATTGCGGCCGGAGGCCGGTCGTCGACAAGACACCACCCAGGAAACGATCATGTTCAAGAGAACCCTCTCCCCCCTTCTCGCGTTTGCTTTGGCAGGCGTCGCCAACCTCCAGGCGGAAATCAGGATGCCGGCCATCTTCACGGACAACATGGTCCTGCAACGCGGGGTCAACGTGCCTGTCTGGGGCTTCGCCAGCGAGGGCGAACACATCACCGTGTCGTTCCAAGGCCAGAAGCAGTCCACCCGGGCCAAGGACGGAAAGTGGATGGTAACGCTCAAGCCCCTGCGCGTCGGCCGCCCCGGCGAACTCACCATCGACGGCCGCAACCGCATCCAGCTCAAGAATGTGGTCGTCGGCGAGGTCTGGATCTGCAGCGGCCAGTCCAACATGC
>JAYPFK010000090.1:0-13642 GCA_038126235.1 Verrucomicrobiales bacterium | reverse complement strand
CCAGGCCCGCACGATCCGCATCCCGGTCCACATGATCGAGACGATCAACAAGCTGATGCGCGTGCAGAAACAACTCTTCCAGGACTACGGGCGCGAACCCACGCCCGACGAAATCGCCGGCGAGATGGACCTGCCGGTCGAGCGCGTGCGGGCCATGCTCAAGATGTCCCAGCAGCCCGTCTCGCTGCAGTCGCCCGTCGGTGAGAGCGAGGAGTCGAACATCGGCGACTTCATCGAGGACAAGTCCGCCCAGAATCCCCTGGACCTTGCCAGCTTCAACCTTCTGAAGGAGCGGCTCGGCGACCTCATGACAGGTCTGACCGAACGCGAGCAGCGCGTGTTGTCACTGCGCTTCGGGCTCGGCGACGGCTATGCCCGCACCTTGGAGGAGGTCGGCAAGCAGTTCCGGGTCACCCGCGAACGCATCCGTCAGATCGAGGCCAAGGCCCTTCGCAAAATGCGCCACCCCACCCGCCTGCGGCAGTTGCAGGGTTTTCTGGAGATCGACCGCCCGCGGAGTCTGGACGGGGAGTGAGGCGTTGCCGCCTCACCGGTTCAGCTCACCCAGCATCTCCAGCAGCGTGTCCGCGATCTTCTCGGAGGCGTTGACTTCCAGCGTGCTGCTGCCGAGCCAGGTCTCGTAGCCGCCGAGGCGGTGCTGGCGCGGCGTGGGGAGGTAGCCGTAGTGCCCGTTGGCCAGTTCGATGGTGAAGGTGTGATGCATCGGGCTGCGCGCCTTGATGTCCAGTCCGATCTCCACGAAGGCCTCACAGGGAATCGACGTGACCCCGAGATCCCCGAGCCGGATGGCCTGCAGGACGATGTCCTCGGTGGCGGGGCCATTGTGCAACTTGATGGCGCGGTCCGCGTAGGCCTTGGCCCGCGGCGGCAGGCCCTTCTCGCTCGGCGCGGCGAGATACTTGCGGGCGTTGGCGAGCATCTCCGGCGTCGGTTTGCGCACCTTCAGCGTCAGCTCCTTCTGCTTCATCTTGAGCGGGACCCAGTCGTTGAACTCGATGAATTCATGCTGCGCGATCACGGCGTCCGCCGCGTCGTTGGCCACCAGCTTCATCTGCATGAAGGACGCCTTGCGGGGCTGCGGCTCGAAGAAGTTGATGTTGTTGATATCGCCGCTCGTGCCATTGGACATGATCCCGACGAACGGCTTGTCGCCGTCCGTCTTCGCGCCCAGGCGGTCCGCAATCTGGCGGGCGAACTCGCCGAAGTAGTCCGCCGAGACGCCGCCTGCCGGTATGCCGCCGACGTAGTGCAGCGAATAGTTCGCGAGCAGCGAGATGGGGCGTCCGTCCTTCGCCCGGACGGACACGAAGGAGAGGTCGGGATCGGTCGGACCGGCCGGGATGCGGAGCATGCCTCTGGCGCGGGAGGGGTTCATGACGACGACGTCATTCGTGCCGCCGAAGGGGTTCATGCGCTTCGCTTTGGGGACCGTGTGCCAGCGGCGGTTGAACACGTGCTGCGGCAGGTAAGCGGCTCCGAAACCGATGCGCGCGGGCTCCAGGTTCGCCTCGGCTCGCTTGACGGCTTCCGCAATGCCCTCGGTGAGCTGCTCAAGATAGTCGGAGCTGGACCGGATCCCGATGATCTCCCGCGTCAACGACGCCGGCGCGGTGTGGGTGTGCGTGGCGCTGATCAGGATGCGGTCCGTGGGGATCTTCGTCCGGGCGGCGGCGCGCTTCTTGGCCTCGTCCAGGAGGGGACGTTTGATCAGGCAGTTGTCCACGACGACGATGGCCAACCGGGTGTCGCCGTTGTCCAGGGCCAGGGCCCGCGCGTGCAGCCGGTCCCAGGCCTTGGTGGCCTGCCGGTCGGAGAACGAACCCACCAACGAGACCGGCCACTTTTCGGGCGTGATATCGACCGCCGCGGCCCCGGCCCGGAGGACCTTGTCGGCGGCGTGTGTGGAAAGCGTGAACGAAAGAACAACTAGGATTGCGAGGAGCGGGAGTTTCTTCATGGGGCGGTTCGGTTTGACGGATCGTCGGGACTTTAACCGCCCCGCCCCGGCGCGCAATCCGTATCTCGGACACCCGGAGTTGAAACAGGATCATCGGATCCAAAAGAGAAAATGATCCCGCCCCAAATGTACTGTCCCTGCCTCCCCGCCTTCGGACCTTGCCAACGCCGGGGAAACCCGATTCCCTTGTCCTCCGACATGAAAAGCAAATCCGCCCTGCTCCCCATCGTCCTGCTCTGCGCCGCCGTCCCCGCGTTTGCCGCCCCGGCGGACGATCCCAACACCCTCACCGAAGATGAGAAACGCCTCGGCTTCGAACTGCTCTTCAACGGCCGGGATTTCAAGGGCTGGAAAAACGCCGGCAACTGGACCATAGACGACGGCGCGCTCTTCCGCGCAAAACGGGGCGGCTCCCTGGAATGCGTGACGCGGAAGATCCCGGACAACTTCGAACTGCGCTTCCAATGGCGTGTCGGCCCCGGCTCCAACAGCGGCGTCTACTACCGGCCGAGCCAGTACGAGTACCAGATCCTGGACAACCTCCGCCACCACGACGGCCACAATCCCCGCACCAGCGCCGCCTCCCTCTACTTCTGCATGCAGCCTTCGCACGACGCCACCCTGTCTGTGGGCGAATGGAATGACGGCCGCATCGTCTGCCAGGGCACGGTCGTCCAGCACTGGCTCAACGGCTTAAAAGTGGTCGACTTTGATTACGCTGACAAGAAGTGGAAGTTCAACGTGGATCTCCTGACGGCCCGCGGCGGCGATCTCACAGCCCGCGGCGCCAACCTCAGCCTGCAGGATCACGGCGACCCGGTCTGGTATCGCGCCATCAGGCTGCGCGAACTGCCCAAGGGCGAAAAGCTCGACCGGACCGACATCGTCCCCGCCGTCATCAGCAAGGAGGTTCTCGCCGCGGAAAAGGCGAAACTCGATGGCATCGTCGCCCGGCGCAAGGCTGCCGCCGAAAAGGCGAAGGCCAGGGAAGAGAAGGCCAAGGCCAAGGCGAAGCCCAAAGCCAAAGAGGCGCCTGAGGCGGAGGAGAAGCCGAAGGCGAAGTAGTCAGTTTTCAGTGTTCAGAAGTCGTTCGTTGAACCACTGACCTCTGACCTACCGTCTCAGATCTTTGGCTCCCAGCCCTTGCGATAATCGCGGCCCCAAAGTTTCTGGGCTTCGGGATTGCCGATGATCTTGCCGGTGGCGGGATCGATGTCGAGGACGCTGCGGCTGCGCAGGGCGATGTTTCCGAGGTGGCACCAGAGCGTGCTGATCTGTCCCTCGCCAATCTCGGAATTCAAGTGTCCCCCGTAGCGGACGCAGTCGGCAAGATTTGTGAAATGGGGGACATCGCCGCGGATGCCCTTCACCGATTCGATCTCCTTGCCATTGAAATCGACGATCTTGTAGCCGCCCACTGCGTCGCAGTGCATGGTTCCGCCCTCGCCGTAGAAGGCGACGAAGGGGTGCGCGTCCGCCTTGCGCGTGTGGCAGCTGCTGCCGTCCCACGTCGCGCCGGAATCCCCGAAATCGAATTGGGCAACACCGGTGTCGGGCGTCTCCTGGTCATCGTCGTGATGGTAGCGGTTGCCAAGGTAGGTCACGCGTGTCGGGTAGGTCACGCCCAGACCCCAACGCGAGATGTCGAGCGCGTGGATGCCGTTGTTGGCCAGTTCGCCGCCGCCCCAGTGCCAGCGCCAGTGCCAGTTGTAGGGCGCCAGGTTGTCCAGGTAGGGGCGCTCGGGCGTGGGACCCATCCAGAGATCGTAGTTGAGCGTGTCGGGCACGGGAACCTGCTTGCCCTTGCCGATGGAGCCGCGCGCGCCGTTGTACCAGCAGCGGGAGAAAAGCACCTTGCCGATCGCGCCGTCGTGCAGCTTGGCCATGGACTCGATCTGGGTCGGGTAGCTGCGGCGCTGGTTGCCCATCTGGACGTAGCGGTCGTACTTGCGGGCCGCGGCGACCAGCAACTCGCCTTCGCGGGCGTTGTGGCTGCCGGGCTTCTCCACGTAGACGTGCTTGCCCGCCTTGATCGCCATGATGGCCGCCGGCGTGTGCCAGAAGTTCGGCAATGCGATCGAGATGATGTCGACCGTCGGATCTTCCAGAATCCGACGGAAGTCCTCCACGCCCTTGGGCGGATTCGACTGGCGTTTGGCGGTCGCCTCGACACCGACTGCCAGCCGCGGCTTGTCGACATCGCAGACGTAGGCAATTTCGACGCCCGGCACGGCGGACCAGGCGGAGATGTGTCCACGTCCGCGGCCCATCCCGAGGATGCCGACGCGCAGTTTCTGGGAAGGAGCATTCTGGCCCTTCATGGATTTCACATAACCAAGCGTGGACAGGCCCGCGCCGTATGCGGCGCCCTGCTTGACGAAATTGCGGCGGGTGATGGAGTTCTTGGAGGAATCGGTGTTCATCGTTGCTGGTGGTTCGAAATCGTCTTTCGGGATTGGGGCGTGATAGGAGTTTGCCGGGATGCGAACAAGGAAATTCTGGCGGCGCCCCGGTGTCAACCGCGGTACACGCACTTCGCGGTGCAGGTCTCGGCGACGACGATCTCCTTGAGCAGTGGGAGCCCGGGTTTGAGCTGATCCCAGATCCAGCGGGAGATGTTCTCGCTGGTCGGGTTCTCCAGTCCCGGAATCTCGTTGAGGTAGTGATGGTCCAGCTTTTCCCAGACCGGCTTCATCACCTTGGAGATGTCCGCGTAGTCGACCAGCCAGCCCAGCTTTTCGTCGCACTCGCCCGCCACGACGATCTCGGCGGTGAAGCTGTGCCCATGCAGCCGGCGGCACTTGTGATCCTCGGGCAGGTGCGGCAGCAGGTGCGCGGCCTCGAATTGAAAGGTCTTTCGGAGTTCGACGTTCATTGGAATGCGGAATTGTTGATTTCGGAATGCGGAATATGGAATGCGGAATGAACCGCGTCGGAAGCGAGACCAAGATTCCGCATTCGGCGCTCCAAGTTCCGCATTGGCTTCATTGTTCCCAATCGGTCCAGGTGACGAGGTTGGCGAGGGCGGGTTGGCCGTCGTGACGCCAGGTGATGGGCGGGCTCTGCATGCGGCCCAACGGACAGACGCGCGTGGCGCCGAAGCGGCCGAACGCGGTGGCCAGTTCTTCCAGGCGCTCCTCGGGCGCGGCGAGGCCGACGGTGGAAAGGAACTCACGGACAGGCTCAAGATTGCGCAGGACCTCGTTGGCGTCAGCGATCTCCTTGACGTAGACGAAGCGGTTGCCGCAGGAGTACTGCCATTGCGGGTCGCTTTCAAAGACGACGGTCCAGTGGGTGGAGCCCTCGCTCTGCCAGAGGCGGGTTTCGCCGCTGTCGGCGGCGCGGAGTTCGTAGATCGCGCGACGGTTGGCGATCTCGGCCGCCTCCTCGGGCGTGAGTTCGGCGCGCGGCTGTTTCTTCTCGAGTTTGTCCAGCTCCTCCGCCAGCTGCTTGGCGAAGACCGAAGGCGCGACCGTGCCGCCCTTCTCCACGTAGATCACCTGCGGCGAGAGGCAGCCGCGTTGATCCCAGGCGGCGATGTCCAGCGCGGCGTTGTGCAGCGTTTCGGAGGCAAGGAAACCATCGAGCATGTCCTGTGCGACGAAGGCGAGGCTGAGCTTGTGGCCGTAGCCGAGGAATCGGACGGCCAGCGGCAGCCGCTCCCGAATGGATCGAATCGTCTCGTCGGAGCCGGTCGCCGTGACGCAGGACGCCTCCTCGAAGAGGGGGTCTTCAAACTGCGCGGCGCCGCCGGCCCATTCGGCGATCTCGAAGCAGGCCCCCATCTTGGGCTCCTCCTCGTAGATCGAGTGGGCAAAGGCGCGTGGGATGAAGGAGGCCCCGCGGCTGCACTTGATGAACTGCGAGGAGCCGACCAGCAGGCCGGACACCATGCTCGCCAGCGTCGGGTTCGGCAGCGTGCCGGAACAGATGTGCACGATCAGCTCGGGACCGGTCGCCAGGGCCGAACGGTCGGAGAAGCGCTCCTCCTTGTTCGTCGACATGCCGTCGAGCCGGCGCAGGTGTCCAAACTCCTGCGAGATCAGCGCCTCCAGGTTTTCCTTCGTCAGCTGGTCGAAAAATGTCGCCAGACCGCGCTCCAGGGTCTGCCGGGAAAAGCCGGTTTCCTTCGGGCCTTTTTCCAGCACGAGGCGGCGGAAGCGGTAATCCGGATCGCGCCAGTTCTCTCCGACCTTGGCCAGCGCGCGGATCATGTTGCCGGTGGACCGCCAGTCGAGGAACTCGCGCCGATTGCGCCGCAACGCCAACGCGGCCTCGCGGACTAGCGTCGGCGTCAGCGCCTCCTCCCCGCCAAGGTCGGCAAAGTAGGAGGTCGTGAAATCGGAATCGCTTTCGAATTCCATGGCGGTGTCTTGTCAGTTGGTCATGCGCGAACAGCCGCGCGGCTCGGCCTGGGCCGAGCGGCCGAGTAGTTCGAAACCCTCGCCGCGACGAATGCCGAGATCCTCTGTGCGGATCGTCGCGACGGATCGCAGATTGGCAAGATCGTGGATCTGAATCAAACCGGTTTCGCCTTCGGCAACCTCCGCGCCCGTCTCCGGCGAAACGATCCTCGCCCGCGCCCAGGGGGGGAAGTGGAATAGCTGAGCCGCCTTCGCCGGGCTCCGGCGCGCCGGGGAGTCGGAAGTTGAGAGTTGAGAGAGCGAAGCCTCGCCGCCTTCGGCGGGCGGGGGCGGGCCTGAAGGTTGGGCGTTCGCATAGGCTTGGGAGCTGAGTTCGCTCATGCCGTATTCGCGTACGATGCGCTCCGGACCGACGCCGAGGCGATAGCCGATGAGACGGTGCAGCTCCTCCCGTGGCATCTCGCGGGAACGGCCCTTGTAGCCCCCCGTTTCCATGACTTTGGACCCGGCGGGCAGCGTGAATCTATGATCTGTCCCCTCCAACAGGTCCAGGAGATGGACGAAGAGAAAGGCCGTGCCCAGCAGGATCACGGGAAGTTCTTCAACAACCGACCGCTCCAGGAACGTCGCCAAGCGCGCCGGGTCGGGGATCCAGGCGCGGTCTTCGCCGGTTGCGCCCAGCCAGGTCGAATCGGGATCGCCGAAGGTCTCCTTCACGACGGCGAACATGTGGACAAGTGAGGAGTTTGGAGCGTCTTCCTCGGACGGGGTCAACAGGCCGATTTGATGACGCACGCGGGTTTCCCCGCCCAGGACGGCCCGCGCAAATCCCGGCTTCAACGAGGACTCGTAAAGCGCGAGCGACTCGTCGTCATGCCAATGCCGGCTGGGCGTCTGCTCCGTCGTGCCGCTGGAATGGAACACCCTGCTCCGCCGGTCGGCCGGAAGCGAGGTGACTTCCCATTCCTTGAAGGCCGCCGCGGGCATTGCGGGGATCCTCGTCCAGTGATCCACGCAGTCGGGTTCCGCGCCGCGCGCGCGACAAAGCCGTTGGAAAGGCCCGTTATGTTGGAATTGCAGCGCGAACAGATCGAGCGCCAGCCGGTTGAAGTCGGCGTCCGAAGCGGGGCGCGTCGTGTGCTCGTCGATGAACCCGCCGATGCGGGCGCCGATTTCGGAAAATGGGTCGGTTGGATTCACGCGGTTTTGTTTCGGGGAATACCGGCTGGTTGACCGCAACAGCCGGGGGGATTTGGTAAGCCGCGACCCGCGGGGGCGCAAGCCGAATCAGAACCCTTTCCTCCACTGGCTCCGCCCTTCATTTGTCGAAGGCGAACGATGTTGGGGCGAACTGCCCTCTGCATGACATCTGGTCATGCGCCCGGGAAAGGCAATCTGAGCGCCGGGTTCACTTCCCCGGAGCGCGCCAGATGGACGCCCCCATGTGGTAGCCGGAATGTTCGGTCGATTCCTTGGCGTACCAGGCGGTGACGATCGCGCCGTCCGGCAGCTGCGAGCTCGCGGGATATCCGCAGTCGGCGTTCCCGATCGCGTGAGCAATGCGCAGGGGCGCGCCCCAGGTCCGTCCGTCGTCCTCACTCAGCTTGGCGCAGACGCCGCGCCGCCCGGCGACGCGCACGCCGTAGCTCAGGAGCAGGCGTCCGTCCCGCAGACGGGCGAGGTGACCGTTGATCTCATTGCGGTCCGTGACCCCGACAGGCTCGCCCCAGCTCCGGCCGTGATCGTCGCTGCGGATCAGCTCCATCCGTTCGATGCGCGCGGCGGCCAGCCAGCTCCCCCCGCCCAGCGGAAAGATGGCTGTTTCGTTGTGGCGGGCTCCGATCACGGCGCCGCGTTCCCAGGTCCGTCCGTCGTCCCTGCTGAAGAAATGCAAGGAACGCCAGCCATTCATCTGGAACGACTTCGTGGCATCGACGTAACGGCCCTGATAGCAGGACGTGTGCAGGGCTCCGTCCTGACCGATCCAGATGTCGCCGAAGGGGATGTATTCCGTCCAACCGGCCTCGGCCTTGGGGAAGGCTTCATCCTTGGACCAGTTGCGCCCGCCGTCGTTGGAGCGCATCACCCAGGGCGAAAGCACCGCGTCGCGGAAGGACTGCTGCTTCGGTCGCTCGGGCTGCTTCACATCGGTCCAGCCCGAGCAAAGCACAACCAGGTCGCCGTTGCGCGCCTGCCCGGCCGCGTGGTTCATGCGGACGGTGTGGGGCGCGTGCTTTGTAATCGTGCCGCGCTTTTCCCACTCGAGGCCGTCGCGTGTGGCCCAGCACGCCACATCGCCTTCGCGTGTTCCATGCGCCGGCTGGTCGTGCAGGACGGCGATCAACGTCCCGTCCCGCAGCAAGGTCAGGTTCGGCCAGGCGCAAACGTTCGTGACCGCCACGACGCGCTTCAACCCGGACGGCTCGGGCTCGGTTCCAAAGCCGCCTGACTTGTCGGCGGCGACAGCGGACACGATTCCCACGACGAGTGGGACAAGGACGCTTGCGAGTCGGATGGGTTGAGTCATGACGGGAGGACCGGATTGCGGGATTTTTCGACGAAGGTAAGAAAGGGTTTGAGGGCTGGCATACTGAACCTGCCAAAAAGGGGGCGCAATCCAGCATTTGCGCACAGCGTATTTGAAATGGGGTCTTTTGGCGAAAGGTCTGCCAATCCGGGTGGGTACGCTTCGCCGCTGGCGTCCCTCGCCAAGTCCCACAGGGACAATACGTGGAAAGTCGAATTGATGGGGTCAGGCTGCCGAACAGACAAGCGGCCCGATCAGCCTTCCGAAGATACTGGTTCGCCGCGCAACGCGGCCTTCCGCTTGCGGTCCGTTTCCTCCAGGCGCTGCCGGATGACCGGATGCGCGCGCATGGTCTCTTCCAGGTCCTCGCGACGGAGTTCATAGAGCGCGCAGGGCGTCACCGCTCGCACCGAGGCCACGCGCGGCTCAGGATGAAGCAGCGCCATTTCGCCGAAGAAATCCCCCGCCATCAGCGACGCCAGATCGCGCACCACGCCATCCTCTTCCCGCGACACGCGCACTACGCCGCGGGCAACGATAAAGAGCGACTCGCCTTCCTCGTCCTGCCGGATGACGGTTTCACCCGTGTCGGCCGTCCGGGACCGGAGGTTCTTGGAAATGTTGGCGAAGGCCTCCGGCGGGATATCCTGGAAGAAGGGCGCCTGCCGCAGCAGTTCCTCGGGCTCAATCTTCAACCGTTCCACCGAATGGCCGCGCAGCGAACGCAGTTGTTTGTCGATGTCGGCCTGGATTTCCTCGGCCAACCCTTTGGGCAGCGCGCCCTGCTCGGCATGCTCCTCGCTGGCCTCGAGTTCGGCGAGGAGTCGAAGACGGTTGCCCAGCCGTTCCTGCATGGAACCCACGAACTCGGGGAACTGCTCCGCCATCAGGTCCAGGTGTTTGCGCGCCGCCTCCTGCCAGTGGAGATACTGGCGACGCACTTCCTCCGCCACGTCCTCGGGTATCTTCTCCATCCGGGCCAGCTCGCCGATCCGCTCCAGCACGTGGCTGCTGCCCTGGAAGTGCCCCCATGCCTCCTCGTAGTTGATCGCCACACGATCCAGCCGGAGCTTTTCGGCCAGAGGGGTCAGGCTGGGGACCGCGCTCAGCGCCCGCACGACCGTGTGTTCAACGGGGTGCTTGCGCATCTTTCGCAGTCGGACCAATGGGAGCATCCGGTGGTAGCGCATGGAATCGACCTCCATCGCCAGCTGCAGCAACAATTCCCGGAACGAGCGCTCGCTCAGGTGGCCCTTGTTGAACAGGTCGATATACAGCGACTTCTCCTCGGTCATGCAGCGCAGGTAGAGCAGCTGCAGCTCCTGCTCGCGGTGCAGCTCCGTGCCGCGCAGCTCGTCGATGCTCGCCAAGGTGCCGCTGATGCGTTCATTGCATTTCTCCAGCAGGCGCTCCCCGATCGCGCCGGAGAACAGGCCGCCTTTCATCAGCTCCTGGATGCGCGTCCGCGAACGCTGCTCGGCCGCCAGTTCGACCGCAAGCCGAGCCATGCGGTCTGGCAAAGGCGGCTCCGCCAATCCCAGCTTCTTCATGAGCGGCGAGATCGTTGTCCCCTGCGCCAGCAGGGTGAACAGCACCGCGCCCATCGCCACCGGGAAGAACAGCTCCGAATACTCGAACTCCGGCAGGCTCATGACGATCGCCAGCGCGATCGCTCCCCGCAATCCGCCCCAGAACATCACGGTCTGGTAGGGCATCGGCACCCGCTCCGAACGCGTCCCACGACCGATCAGGGGCATCAGGCCGTAGACCACCACCGCCCGGGAGATCAGCATCGCCGCGATCACCCAAACCAGCAGGCTCATCGAACCCCACAGCGCCGGCAGCTCCACGCGCAGGCCGACCATGAGAAAAATGAGGGTGTTGGCAATGAACGCGGCATACTCCCAGAAGTTATCAAGATAGTGCCGCACCGAGGGGGAGACCTTCATCCGTCCCCAACCGCCCAGCGCCAGACCGGCCCCGATCGTCGCCATGATGCCGCTCACATGCAGCCAGGCTTCGGCCACCACAAAGGACAGGTAGGCCACCACCGTGGTGAGCGTGATCTCTATGAACGGATCGGACTCCACCCGGCCCAGCACATGTCCGGTCAGATAGCCCATCGCGATCCCGACGATCAGGCCGCCCGCAAAAAGCACGACGAAGTCGATCGCGCCCTGCGTCAGCGTGTCCATGGAAACCACCCCAGCCATCACCACTCCCAGTAGGATGCGCGAAACCACGATGGAGGTGGCGTCGTTCAGCAGGCTCTCCCCCTCGACCAACACGGTCAGACGCAGGGGGGCGCCAATCTGTTTGAACAGCGCGATCACGGCGACCGGGTCCGTCGCGCTCAGGATGGAGCCGAGCAGCAATGCCGCCGGAAACGGGATCGTGGTTGCAAAGGAGACCACCGCGCCGATCAGCACCGTCGACAGCAACAGCCCCGGCACCGCCAACATCAGGACCGGAGCCAGGTTCCGGCGTAGTTGCCGGGCGTCCATGTTAAAGGCGGACTCAAAGACCAGCGTTGGAAGAAAAACAAAGAAGATCAGGTCTGGAGAGATGACGAACTCCCTCAGCGGCGCCAGCGACTCGGGAAACCTCCGCGCCGCCTCGGCCAACGCCATGCCCGCCAGCACGAGCACGACAGTGTAGGGGAAGCGGACGCGCTTGGTGGCCCACAGGATGGCCGCCCCCACCAGCAACAAGCCGGCGATGCCCAAGACGACATGCTCCACATACGAAACGTGTTCGGCTTCTTCCATGGCCTGGGTCCCAAGAGTTCCTCCAGATCATGTTGCGGGCATACCCACCCCTCCCGTCGAATCTTGGCCAAGTCCGGCTGTCTACGGATGGCGCTGATTGCAAATTCTGCGGCGCCCGGCGAGCCGTCAGTGAGGGGTCATTTTCAACAACTTCCGCGCCAAGGCGCAGTCCCCAGCGAGCAACGCGTCGGCCGCTCGGTCCAGGAGCGTCTCGGCGTCCCTGTTTCCGGCCTTGTTCTTCCTGAGCTGGTAAAGCTCGATCGGCAACCGCAGGTCCGCCGCAACAACCGCAATTTCCCCGACGCCGGTCGGTTGTCTTCTTTTCTGGACCTCCTGAAGGAATTCGAATTCCCGACGCCGCGTCGGTTCGATGACCGTCCCTTCGCCGTAGTCGTTCCACGTCACGAGCTGAACGACTTTTGTCCCGCTGGCCAACGCGCGATCCAGCGTCTCCGTGAAGGTCTGGCCGCCGAATTCAGGAATGAAGCCGTAGGTCTCGTGCAGGCCCGCCTCGCCATAGATGTCGCGAAACCCGGGGAATGCCACCCCCACCACCGAGTCCGCGACATCGTCGCCGGCGTAAAGCCGGTCCAGGTAAGCCCGCCACGTCGCGCGAGGAATCTCCTTCCCTCCGGTCACCGGAGGCCAGCCAAACCGACCTTCCGTTCCCGCCTTGGACCGCCCGTGCGGCAGGACGTGCAGGCGCGGCCGGGATGCAGGCGTCGACAACAGCGCCTCCCAATCCGGCGGGTTGAAATACTGCGGCCCGAACACCAGCAACAATGGCCGGCCGTCGATCTTCAAGTAGGACTCGTCACGGAACCAGTTCTTCTCCATCCAGGCGAAAACCTCCTTCCCGTGCGCCGTCGCCTCCTCCGCCTTCAGGGCGCCGCCGGCTGCCATGTGTTTGATCGATTGGTCCTCGTAACAGACCGCGAACTTCAACTTTGCTCGCTTGATCACCTCGAACAGCCGCCGCGTGTTCCGATGAATCACGCCGTAATCGTTGAATTCCTTGATTCCGTACCAGTCCACGATCACGCCGTCGATTCCCGCCAGCTTCATCAACTGGACGTGACACTCCAGCGCGTGGATATCACCGGAATCATAGAGTCCGATAAGGGGCCGGTCGTGCGAGGCCGCCTCGCGGCTGCCATCCGGTAGCCGCTTGTCGGGGTCGAACTTGTTCATCGTCCAGTGCCAGCCCCAATGACCGCTGACCTCCTTCGTCGCGTACCACGGCATGTAATGCGCCATCAACATCGGCCTGCGTTCCGCTGCCGACAGTGGCGACATGGTGATGACAAACAAGAGCCACGCGCAAACGCGGCGGAGACTTTGCGGGAACAGGGCGGCGCACATGCCCGGAAGCATCGAGCCCGGCGGGTCTGCGTCAAGGGCAGTCTTGGCGCCTCCTCCGCCCTCCAGGAGGCCGAGGCGGGGCGAATTGTCCTCAATGAGCCGACGAGAGCATGCCCCGGCGCGGCTCATTGGGGGCCAATCATCCCTACCGGCCCGGCGCCGGTCGTTCTTGGGGCCTCAAAGCGACTCACTGCCTGAATCATGCGCCCCTTGACCAAAACAACATCCAGGTCGATAGTAGCGGCTGTCGGATTCGTTCATCGATTGCCGACACACTGGACCGGGGGCGTACTGGTTTCGACCTGGAGATGGCTCCGGAAGTGGCATGCCGAGGATGATTCGTTGGCCTCGTTAATCATCGGATCAAACAAATAACTGCTAACAACCAAGAGTTGGCTCTCGCGGCCTAAGTTGCCGCGACGTTCCCCGGCCAACGCCTGCTAGGCGGGGGAGCGCACGCAGCAGGCTGGACGAGACGCGGAGACCGCGCGCCGATCGTTGAGACTTTCTCATGCGGACTACGCGGCGCGATTCGTGTCAGGCCGTCATCGCGCTGCCGACAACCCCTGCCTGACTAAGCATGTAGGCACGACCGGAAGATTTTTCATGGGACGCGGGTTCGACTCCCGCCGCCTCCACCAGT
>JAYPFK010000089.1:0-14872 GCA_038126235.1 Verrucomicrobiales bacterium | reverse complement strand
TCTGGTAGCTGCAGCGGCACTTGGAGGAGCCGTCGGGAATCAGGGCGAGGCCGCCGGCGGGGATGGCATTGATCCAGCAGCTGGGGCGGATGCCGCCGTAGTTTTCCGTGCCGGAGCCTCGGGTGAGGTCGAGGTAGCCGAGCGTGGCGGAGCGGAAGAGCATCATGTTCCGGCTGGCCGAGATCTGGCCGCAGCCGTAGGAGCGTTCGAAGCTCCAGGACAGGGGCTTGCCGGTCTTCAGGTTCCAGGCTCCGCCTTGCGCGTAGATGGTGTCGTCGTTGATCAGGGGACGGGTCTGGTATTTCGCCTGCGCGTCCCAGAGCCGTTTGCCGGTGGCGGCGTCGAAGCCCGCCAGGCGGCCGCCGGTCTCCGAGGGCAGGGCGAAGAAATTGTGCCGCACGGCCTGGTAGTTCATCAGCAGGACGGAATGGACCTCGCTGACCGTGAGCTGCGTGCCGAAGATGTTCTCGTCGTTGCGCCAGATTTCCTTCCCGGTCTTCAGGTCCAGGGCGAGCAGGGTCCCGCCGGGAATCTGATCGGCCGGCAGCTTGGCGACGTGTTTGCCGTTGCGGCGTGGATTGGGAACATTGTCGGTTTCGACCAACGCACGGTCGATCAGATGGACTCTTCCGCCGGCGATGGCGATGGCGTTGTGACGCAGGGAGCCTTTCGGACGATAGCTCCAGAGGACTTTGCCGGTCGCGGCGTCCATCGCGAAGAAAAGGACGGACTCGGTGCGCAGCCGGGTGAGCTTGTAGCGCGGGCTGACGCTGTGCGACTGATCGGCCACGGAACCGAAAAGCAGTCCCTTGTGCCAGGCGAGGTAGCCCCAGTTGCGGTCGGTCGCGTCCTTTCCAACCGGCGTCCCGAACTCGTTCAGCCGTTTTCCTGTAGCCAGATCGATGCGCAGGCAGCGGTCCCGGTCGCGGACATACACCGCGTCTTCGCCGATGCAGTAGGCCCCGCCCGTTTCCCCGACTCCGACATCGTGGTGGATGCCGTCATAGTCGCGGAGCAGGCCGGGGATATCATGCGTCCAGATGACGCGGCCATTGTAGGCGTCCAGGCAGCAAAGTCCGTCCACACCGCCGACGACCATGTAGCCCTTGTGATACAGCGGAGCCGGCCCCTGACCATGGCGGTTGGGGATCTCGAATTCCACGTCGCGGAACCAGAACATGGAGAGCGGTCCCTTGAGGATGGCGTCGTCGGAACAGAGGGTGTTTGCGGGATTGGAATTCTGGTGGGTCCAGCTCCCGGCTCCGGCCAATTCGCCGCGGGTTTCCGCCTTCATCGCGTCGGGAGCCCCAAAGCAGGTCCCGCCGCCGTAGGGGCGCTGCAGGCGTTGCGCCTCCCCGGCGATGGCGGCGGCGGGAGTTCCTGACAACGAGCGGGAGGAGACGGTGAGATTGGCGAAGTTCTTTGGCAGGGGCGTCTTGTCCGGCCTTCCCTGGAGAACCGAGACGCGCACACCGTAAAGGTCCGCCTCGGCGAGCCTGCGGCGGGCGGCGGCGACCTTGGCGGGATCGGACTCGATGGCGCAGATGTGAAGCGAGGATTGCCGGGCGAGTTCCAGCGCCAGTTCTCCGGAACCCGCGCCGAGATCCACGCAGTAGCCCTCGAGGATTGAGGTCTTGCCGAGGATTTCTGCGGCGGCCTTGACGTGGTTCGCTGAGGGGGGCGGCTGGATCGGGCCTGCGGGGAGCGAGGCTCTTGCGGCGCTTGCCGGAGGTTCGGGTTCCCCGTCGAAGCAGTAGACGAGGCCTTGGTCGGTCGAGGCGACGACGCGGCCGTTCGCGGCGGCGAGGCCGAGGACTTTTCCCTCGACTTTGTGCGCCCACCACACGGTCCGTTGCCGGGCGTAGTCGATCGCGCAGACGCGTCCATCCTCGCCACAGACGGCGTCTCCGTCAGCGACGAGGAACTCAAGGATCTCGCGTTCCATGGAGGCGAGCCGTTCCTCGATCAGGCGCCGCGATTTTACGGGCTTTCCCTTGCGGTCCTTGGTTTCGACATCCGCCCAGCTGTAACGGACGAGGGATCGGCCGTTGGCGCGGACGACGCCGTTGGGGATCGCGACCAGGGCTCCGCCGCCGACCTGCGAGGAGAGGTCGCCGGTCTCGAGGTCGAAAAGACAGCCGTCGTTGAAGAAGAACTGGTCTGCGACCATGGCGCGGGATCCTCCGCGATGCTGGTTCTTCTGGAGGTGGTAGTAGCGCAGTTTGCCGGTTGCGCGGTCGAACATGGCGGGGACCGCGCGTCCGGTGGGGACGACCAGACCATTGTTGGCGATGGCCAAGTGCCCTTGGGCGGAAACGCCGCTTTCGGCCCTGGCTCCGCCGTGCGGCTGGTTCATGAGGAGTTGGCCGGTTTCGTCGTTGGTCCAGAGCGATCTGCCGCTTGCGGCGTCGAGGGCGTGGAGGTAGACCCCGTCGCTGGGCCAGATTCCGGCCGCGAAGTAGACGACGTCGTCCAGCACGACCGGGCCGCCCCGGGCCGGCCACTTGGAGATCAAACGTTCGTTGCCGATGACCGTCTCGTCGGTGGGGCCGCCGCGCTGTTTCCAGAGCAGGGAGCCGTCCTCCAGTTTCAAGGCGTAGAGCCAGCCGTCGTCGCTGGCGACAAAGACGCGGTCCTTCCAGCCGACGGGGGCCAACCGGATCGGTCCGCTGGCGAAGAAGGTCCAGCGGATCTCTCCGGTTGCGGCGTCGAGGGCGCGGAGTTGGTCGTCCGCCGAGCTGCCGAACAGGATGAGATCCGCCATGATGATGGGTTGGAACGCGCGGTCGAAGTGGATGCGTTCCGAGGTCGTCCAGGCGGGGCGGGGCGCGTGCGGCGAGCGGAAGGCCCAGCGGAGTTGCAACTGGTTGGGGATCGGTTCCGCGGTGTAGCCGCTGCGTTCGGCGTCTGCGCGAAGCATCGGCCAATTCGAGCCGAGGCACGGGGACAGGAAACCCAGCAGGAGGGTGATGGCCAGCGGCAAGCGGTGAAGTGGCTTCTTCATCTGCCGCGGGAAACTACCGAGGCATTCGGACGAACTGAAGGACAAAGCGGCGGGCGACAGGACCCGGGACTGCCCGCAGCTGCGCCCGCCAGAGCGTGGATGGGGCTGGCGAAGGGCCAGCTATCCACTTTCTTGCGAAGGCGGTCACCCATTCCGCAGCCGCGCTCGCTGGGGACAGTTTGCCCTGCCTTCCGAGGGTTTTCCGACTCACCGGTGAGGGAGCCTCAATCCCGCATCGATGAAACCCGGAACTGGTGAACGAGCTTGGGCGGTTCGCCGGCGCGGACGGATCCGGTGAAGTCGCGCGACTTGCCGCGCACCAGGACGCGCACCACGAAGCGGGTGGGGTCGGGCGCGCCGTTGTTGCGGTAGTGGTGGACGTAGACCTTGTAGGTTCCCGGCGGCGCGCCGTTCTCGGGCCAATAGACGTTTTCGACGGGGCGGCGCGTGAGGGGCCGTTGAGCGTTGCGGTCGATGTCGAGTTCGCCGCCGGAGCGGACGCGTCGGTTGAGGTAGAAGATCTGGTCGCCGCGGGGGTCGAAGACGTGGAGATCGATGTCGTTGACGTTGTTCCACATGAGCGAGATCCGGATGTCGCCGGAGCGGGCCCCGGCGGCCGCGAGCCGGGCCTCGAAGCTGTCGCTGAGCATCACGATGTTCGTCATGCGGGGAAGATCCGCGAGGGTGAGGCTGCCGAGGTTGGCGTCCGTGGACATGGGGGAGGCGTCGCCGGAATTCTCGGGAAGGGACATTTCGCCCTCGCCGGCGCGGGAGGCGACCATGCCGGCCTCGACGGCCGAGGTGTCGTTGCCGGGATTGCGGCGGCGGTCGGGTTTTCCCATGGCGCCAAATTCGATGGCGCGTTGTTCCTCCAGGCTGGCTGGGCCGGACATTTCATTGCGCAGGCTGAGACCGCTGCCGCCGCCGGCTCCGGCGCGCATGGCGGGGAAAAGAACCCAGAGGATCAGGATCAGGGCCATGAGCAGGACGGAAACGGTCGTGATGGTCTTGTCCTGCCAGGGCTTGCGGTATTCGTCGTTCGGATCGAGGCCGTTGTCGGGCGGCGTCGCGGCCAGCGACTCAAAATACAAGGGAGCCGTGCAATGCGGGCAGTCCATGATCGCCGCGCCCGATTCGTCGGGCTCGATGATCTGTCCGCAGTTGTAGCAGCTCGTTTGCATCAGAGGGGGATCTCGAAATTTGAAGAAGGAAATCCGAAATCGCGAAACGACAGGCAAGGAGCGGCGACATTCCTGTCGCCGTGGCCCGGAAGGGGGCGGAGGAGGCGCGGACGAATCCGAGGCGAGGTCGAAAGCGCGTCGTCGTTGACTTCGGGCGCCCTTGTGCCCGCTGCGCGGGCAGGGCGACAGGAATGTCGCCCCTCCTTGGGGAGGCGTCCCTTCGGGCCGTTCCTGCGCGTTGGCATGTCGCTTCGAATTTGGAGCATTCGGGTTTCGGATTTGTTTTGGATTTCGTTTTTCGACATTCGCGCTTTCTACAGCGGCGGGGGCGGCGGAGCGCCGGAGCCGAAGCCCATCATGATTCGGGCGTCGTCCTCGAGGGGCGCCCAGGAGAGCTCCACGCCCATGCGGGTGGCGGCTTCCTTGGCGGTGTTGAACTGGCCAAAGGAGTCGCCGTAGACGCGGAAGACAAGGTAGGCGTTGCGCGGGAGTTGCTGATAGTAGTTCACGAGTCCGCGAAGGTTGTTGGCGGGATCGACGCCCTTGCCGGGGATGGGTTTGAGTTCGCGCAGGTCCTCGCCGGCGGTCTGGAGGTTGATCATGCCGCTGTTGAAGCCGCTGGAGGCGCCGCGCGCGTAGAGCTGCACGGGATAGACCCGGCCGTAGCGGACGAGCATCTCGACCGGTTCCTTGGTGGTCTGGTGTTCCTGGGGAAGGCGGAGCTTGCGGATGCGCTGGTTCATCTCCTGGGTCAGCCGCTTCTGGATGTCCTCGAGTTCCGCGGCGAGTTCGGCGCTCTTCTTCTGCTCTTCCTCCTGCTGCTTGGCCATCAACTCCGTCTCGGCCTCGCGCTCTTTTTTCATCTGCTCCATCTGCTCCACAGACTCGGCGGTCTGGACGAGCTTCTCCTGCGCGGCCTGGAGTTCCTTCTTCATCTCCTCGTAGGTGTCGGCGGCGTCCTCGCGGCGTTCGAGGAGCTTGATCTGTTCGGAGCGGCCCGGGTCGCCGAGTTGGGCGGCGAGCTTCTGGTTGAACATCTGCGCCTGCTTCAACTCCTCCTTCGCCTGCTGGAGCTTCTTCTCCAGCATCTCCTTCGCCTTGATGTCCGCGTCCGTAATTGTCTTGGAGATCTCGGTGTCCTTGGCGAGCAGCGAGATCATCAGGGCGATAAGTATGATGCCGCCAAAGAGGTTGCACATGGTGTCGAGCAACATCTCCAGACTGTCGGACTGTTCTGGCAGGCGGCGGGGCATGGTTGTTGGTGGCTGGTGGCTGCCAATTACTGATTACTGTCCCCGAACAAGAGCATCTTGTCCTCCTCGATGGCGTCGTAGCCGACGGTGAAGCCGGACTCCACGGCCTTGGTTTTGCAGAAGTTGAACAGCCGGATGCCGGAGGGGCGGACGTAGAAGACGAGGTGGACGGCCTGCGGGTTCCACTTGCGGATGGCGTTCAGGAACTGGCCAGGCGCGGTCGAGCCGTTGAACTCCTGGCGTGTCTCCGGCGCGGCGAACCGTTCCACGCTGGCCCCCGTGTCGGAGACGACGATCATCAGGTTCTCCTTGGTCTGTGACGCATTGTCGGGGATCAGCCAGAGCTGGTTCTTGGCGCGGACGATCGATTCCATCCGCTTCTTCATGTCGAGCACGGTCGTCTGCATGTTCTCGTTCTGGCTTTCGATCTCGCTGAGCGACTCCTTCTCCTTGTCGTTCTTGGTCAGGCCGAGTTGCGCGGCCAGGGCGGCGGCCTCGTACTGCTTGTGGATGAGCTTCTCCTTGGTGAGTTCGAGTTCGCGTTTGACGTCGCCGGCCTGGGACTTGATGGAGTCGATGTCCTGTTCCAGGCGTTCGACATTCGGCGCGGTGGCGGCGTCGGTGAGAAGCATCTGGCGGGCCTTGTTCTCGGAGTTGACGCGGTTGAGCTGTTCGAGGATGTCGTTCAGCTCGGTCATCAACGGATCTTCCAGCGAACCGTCGCCCTTGGAGAAAGCGGAGGGGTTGTTGATGAACAACGTCAGGATCAACGTAACCAGGACGAGGATGCCGGTGATCGCCGTGATGATGTCCTGAAACGCGAAAAAGCTGATCTTCTGCGCGGCGATTTTACGACGGCGAGCCATGGCGTGCGGGGGCGTTCAGGGCCGGGGGGAAGGGTGGTAGGAAGCTCCAAATCTCAAAGAAGCTCTAAGCTCCAAATCGCAAGGGGCGGCGGGTGGCTTGAGAGGCAGGTCCCCTCCCCAGAGGGGACCTGGCGATGGGATGCGCCAGCGCCGGTTGGAGTTTGGTATTCTCACGCTCTCAACCTTTCCCTTCGCTCCCGCCATGCTCCTCATGCCGTTCGAGTCGCAGTTTCGACATGATGTGCGAGTGGCAGTAGTCGTTGCACTCGTCGAGGAAGGCGGTTTCCTTCTGCTGGATGAAGGTGATGGCGAGTTGGATGATCAGCGCGAGGACGAGGGCGACGAGGGTGGTTTCGAAGGCGGTGGAGAGGCCGCCGGTCACGCCCTGGAGGCTGTCCTTGATCGCGTTGAGATCGCCGGAGGCCTGCAAGGTGTCGGAGAAGTTGCCGATGGCGACGCTGAGGCCGCGCACGGTGCCGATGAAGCCGATGACCGGGATCGACCAGACCATGCCGTTCACCAAGGTGAAGCTGGAAGCCATCTGGTCCTCGTCGTTCTCGGCCTGGGACTTGATGATCGTCGAGACCTCCGAGACGCCGCCGAGGTTGCTGAGGTTGGAGAGGGCGCGCTCGATGCGGTTGAAAAGCACGAAGTGTCGCGGGTGATCGACGAGGTTGTGGATGCGGTGCAGCACCGTCTTGGCGGTGGCCTCGGTGATGACGAAGTCCGCCTGTTGCGGGACGGCGGTGAGATCGAGGGCCTTGGCCTGGAAGGCGATCTTGCGGGACTTGAGGAACAGGATCGCGATGGACCAGAAAAAGAAGAATACGCAAGGGCCGGTGAACCAGGTGTTGCCGTGGCGGATCAGCGGCAGGGTGAAGCGATGCACGGAGGGGATTGGATCGAGCGCGAAGACGAGCAAGGCGAAGAAGGCCGCTGTCAGCGCCATGGCGAGCACGAAGCTGAGGACCTTGTTGACGTTGCTGTAACGTCCGCCGCGGAAGAAGCCGAAGCGGTTCTCGATGTCCTGCTCGATCCAACTCAGGCTTTCGACGCCCTTCGGCGCGATGTCGTCGATGGGCGAATGCCCGGCCTTGCGGTCGGGGGCGGGCTTGGCGGGTTTCTCGGGGGTGGGGGGCATTTGAAGTTCCTGCTATTTCATCGCGAGGCCGCGCCCGTCCTTCCAGACGAAGATCACCTCGATGGCGGGCCAGAAGCCAAGCCAGAGGGTGGGCCAGTCGAGGGAGACAAAGGTGATGGCGATGGCGGTCTGCGCCGCGCCCCAGAGCCAGCGGCGGGCGTAGAGGTTGTGCAGCCCGAGGCCCAGGGCGGCGTAGAACAGGGCGGGCTTGGCGTCGTGGACTGCGAACCAGACGAAGGCGAGGTTCAGCGCGGTGTAGAGCAGGCCGACGCCGGCGTAGGCCATGCGCCAACGGCGGGTGAGGTTCATGGCGCCGGCGTCGGCGGTCGCCTCGGTCTCCGGTAGCGGCAGCGGCGTCGGGCGTTGCTTGAGGGCGCGGGAGATTCTGCCGGTGGCGTCGATGAAGTCCTTCAGCGTGACCCACCGGCCTTCGTGCTCGATCTCGTGCCAAAGTCCGATCTCATGCGCGTCCAACCGCTCCTCGATGTCCGCAATGCTGAAGGGGCCGGAAGTGCGGCCGCGCCAGCGGAGGGGGAATGAGGGGGAGTCGGTCATTCCACGAACAACTGAGGAAGGTATTTCGGGTTGGCCGCGGTGTCGGGGTCGTAGCCGACGCCGCCGGCGACGACGCGGAGCATCTTCTGCCGGTCGGAATGGAAAACGAACAGGGGGGAGAAGGGCAGTGGCGGCCGGACGGTCGTGTAGTTCTGGCTGGCGGCGTCGTAGCGGAACAGCAGGGCGGGGCGCTTGGTTTCGCCGGCCCAGCCCCAGAGTTCGCCGAGGTTCATGGCGGCGTCGGCGACGGCGGTCGGCAGTTTGGTCTCGGGATCGACGTAGCCGACAAACTGGAACCCGTCCTCTGCGGCCTGCGTTGCGAGGCGGTGCAGGAAGACGGCCTGCTTCTTTGGCTCCACCTTCTTTGCCTCGTTGAAGTAGGACTGCATGACGGAGGTGAACTTCTCCAACCGGCGGGGGACGATCCAGTCGGCAGGCTGGACCTCATCGACGCCCGTTTCCTTGAGGCGTTTCCGCAGAGGCTTTAAAGCGGGCGCCCACTGCAGGCCGAAACTCTCGGGACGGACGTCGACCGCCATCAGCAGGCGGTTCAGCAGGTAGGCGCGGAACACGGGGCTGGCGGTCTCGTCGTGGTGGAGTTGCTCGATGAGGTCGAGCGCGCCCTTGGGATAGAGTGATTCCGTGCCGGTCGCGAGCCCGCCGATCCCGGTGTCGTCGAGGAGCTTCCTTTCTGGTGAGGCCGGGAGTTCGGTGAGGTCGAAATCCGCGGAGGCGAACTGTTGCCTCTGAAAGCGCACGGCGTCGGGCGAGGCGGCGGGGTCGTAGGCTTCGCCTTCGGGGCGGCCGAAGCGGTTGTCCTCCAGTTCGCCCCGGATGTAGATGATGCGGGTGCGGTCGGGGTCGGTGGAGGGTTTCTTTTTGTCGACAATGCGGAGGCGTTTGAGCGTGGTCAGCGAGGGATCGTCGGCCAGCGGGCTCAGGGCGGCGCGTTCGGCGGAGGAGATTTGACCGGGATGCTCGATGAGCGGAGCCCGGTTTTCAACCGTGCCGCGGATGCCGTCATTCTTCCATGCGATCAGGTCGAGGATCATGTCGGAAACCCGGGGATTGGCAGCGGTGGTCTCGCGGGAGCGGCGGACGTTCTCGATGGGCGCGAAGTCGCTGTTCTGGAACTCGCGCAGGGTGGCGATGAAGTTCTCCACGGTGTCGGGATCGGCGAGGTTCTTCTTGATGGTCTCCCAGGCGGTGATCTTGTTTTTGAAGTCGTTGAACTTGCGGGTCAGGGCCTGGTGGCGGAATTCCAGTTCCCCGGTGATCTTGAGGTCCTCCAGCTTGGGGTTGGCAAGGGCCTGCAGAACGGGGAGCGAGTTCTCGATCTGCTTGACCCCCTCGCGGATGGAATCCTCGCCCTTTTCCAGGACCAGCAGATCGACCGCGGTCTTCTCGGCCTTGGTGAGCTCCTCGTTGAAACGCTTGTTGCGCGCCTCTCGCTCCCCGAACAGCCACGCGTCCCACTGGTTGCGGTAGTCGTTGAGGCGTTCCTCGACCTCCTGGGTGAAGTCGTCGGCGACGTCGTCCTTCAGGCGCGCGGCTTCATCGTAGCGTTGGATGTACTGTTCCGGAGCCAGTTCCACGAAGCCGGCCTTGCCCTGCTGGAGCAGCCAGAGGACCTTCTCCTCCGCCAGGCGGCGAATGCGGTCCTCGCGCTCCACGAAGGCTCCGGCCTTGGTCAGCGCCGCGTTCAGTCGGGGCAGGGCGATGAGCCGCGCGTCGTTGGTGACGATCTGCTCCATGAAGCGCTGGGCGGCGATCGGTTGGCGCTGGCGGCCGTATTGATCCAGCTCCGAGGCGAGTTGGTTCGCGCGGCGGTTGGCTCGGACGATGGCCACGGCGGTGATGGTCGCGGCCAGCACGAGGAGAGTGATCGTGACCAGGACCAGCTTGTTCGTGCGTTCGCGCTGGCGGACCTGGTAGCGCACGAGGCGGTAATACTTGTCGAACTTCTCCTCGAATTCCTCGGGCACGGAGCGTTCGAAACGCTGGAGTTCCTGCCATTTCTTGGCAAGCGCCTCAAAGTCGGCGCGCAACTCGGCGACGGGGCGGCGGCGGACGGAGAGGTACTTCTCCTCACAGACGTTGATGATGTGCTGGAGTTCGCCGAAGACCTTCTTGTAGCGGCGGTCCTCCTCCGTTTCCGCGGCGCGCTGGCCGATCCAGGCTTCCATGTCCTTGAGCGCCTGGGTTTCCCCGTCGGCCAGTTCCAGTTGGAAGCGGGAGCGCAGGGTGTCGACCAGGTCGGCGACCTTGCGCGCGTCCTCCCAGCGGTCTTTCGCGCGGAGTTCCTCCAATTGCCGGAGGCGGGCCTTGACGCGGAGGGTCTGGGCGCGGCGCCAGAGATCGAGATCCTCACCGGGGGAAAACTCCAACCGCTCCAAGGAGCCAAGGATCTTGAAGGCGGCGGCCTCGTCGTTGGCCGCGACCGCCTTCTCCAGTTTCTCCAGGCGCGCGCGGGCAAACTTCTTCTCCAGGCGGGCGGCCTCGGCGGCGGCTTCGGCGTCGTCGGGTTTCAGACGGCAGATGAGGCGCAGGACGGCCAGGGCTCTGTCCTCGCGGCCTTTCAGGATCGACTGACGGTAGTCGCGGTAGAGTGGATGGTCGGCGTCGACGATCCTTTCGAATTCCTCGTTCAGGGCGCGCACCTTGTCGTCGTCGAAGGGCGCCGGGACGGGGTGCCCCTTGCCTTCGCAGAGGGCGCGCCATTGGCGTTCCTCGCGGAAACCCAGCACGGCGATCAGATCCAACACAGCGGGCGCGGCCTCGGCAAGGTGCAGGCCGGCGACAACCTGGCCGCCCCGAATGAGCGCGATGGACTGCTCCAGGCGGAGGTTCACCGCGCGGCAGACGTCCGCGTATTCGCGCGCGAGCTTCAGGTCCTGAAATTGTCGGCGGGGGTCGGCGAGCGAATCGACGATCTGCTGGACAAGGCGTCTGGCTTCGGGGAGATCCATCAGTGTTCAGTCAGGAAAGACCTGTATCCGGTTCCACCTGGGCGAGCAGCCAGAGCAGGGGGAGATCGACGCCGGCGGGTTTCAGGCGCGCCGGGTCGGGGGCGATGTGTTGGTCGTCGACCTTGACGGGCGTGTGCCCGAAGGAACTGGCGGCGAAATAGCGGACGCGGTCGGAAATCGCTTCGGCGGCGCCGACGATCTTGGGGCAGCTTTCACGGAGGAGGTCGCGGAGTTTGTCCGAGTTTTGGTCGATGGCCTGCTGGTCCAGGCGGCCGTCGGCGACGACGGGCGCAAGTTCCGCCAGAGGGAAACTCCTCGACCACGCGTCGTGTTTGCCCACAACGACAGCCAAAGGGGTCTTGCGTCGTTCGTCCGGCGTGAGATGGAGGTGCCGTTGGATGCGCAGGAGCGTTTCCGAAAGCAGGGTCTCCTGCCGGTCGAGGGGTTTCGCGGCGAACTGAGGATCGCTTTCGTCGTTCAGTCGTTTGCGGAAACCGGAGTTGCTGAACGGGTCGAACAGGAAAATCAATCCGTCGGCGTGGGCGACGTGTTGCGCGCCGGGGGTGTCGGGCGTGTCGGAGCCGGGCAGGAAGTCGCCGCCTCCGTTGTCGAAGAAGGTCAGGGCGAAGGGATCGAATGCGCCTTTCGGGGAGCCGACCCGGTAGGTGAAGGGCCGGGGCAGGGGAACCATGCGGCCGTGGCGGGAGATCTTCGCGTAGGCGGCGCTGTCGGGGCGCGTGGGTTTGAGTCGCGCCTCGGCGGGCGAAGCCGCGCTGGCCAGGGCTCGTTGACGGCTGTTGATCGTTTCGTTTGCCTCGGGATCCGCGTCCTGGAAGGCGATTTCGAATCTGCGGTGCAATGTTTCCGGCAGCGCGCTGAGCAGCGCGGTCAGGAAGTAGGACTTTCCGGCAGCTTCGTCGCCCACGATTGACACGATGTGTTGCGGCAGGTCGATGAAGCCCGTGGGTAGACGGCGACGGCAATGCGGGCACGCGAGGTCGGGACAGGGCAGGCCGAAATCGTCGAGCGCGAGACCGGCGTCGTTGAAGCGGGTTGGCAGGAAGCGTTGCTGCGACGTCGCGCCGAGCACGGGGTCGCCGCGCAGGGAGTCGTGGACGGCGATGTGCAGGATATCGCCGGCGTCGAAGCGCAGCCAGCAGACCGGGCAGCGCAGGGGGCCTTGATCGGCCAGTGGCGCGGGCGCGTCGCGCTTGAGGTCCTCCCAGGTGACGTGGATTTCCTCGGCGGCGACGATGGCGGTTTCGTCGGAGGAGGCGGGCTTTGAAAGGGGCGGGGCCTCAGCGAAAGGGGCCGCTTCCTCGGCCGTTTCCGTCGGCGAAGGCGGGACGGGCAGGGGCGGAGGCTCCTCGATGGCCTCGTGTTCGCTCAGAATCACCGGCGTGATGACCTCGGCGGCGGGATCGATGAAAACAGTCCCTTCTTCGTCCGTTGCGGGAATCTCCTCGGCGAAGGCGAAATCGTCCTCGAGGGGGCGGCCCGCGCCGTCGTAGCCGAATTCATTCCAGAGGTCCTGAAGGTGGAAGCCGGCTCGCATGCCCGCGGGGCGGACGGGGGAGCGGGGGTGGCGGCCGTTGTCCTTGGCGACGCGGCAGAGGTTGAGCGCGGGCATGGGACCCTCGCGCGCCTCGGTCATGGAATCCTGCAGAAACCACTTTGTGTGGTCGAGCCGTCCCAGCCAGTCGTCCAGGTTTTTTCCGCCGCGCAAGGCCAGGAAATGTCGGCCGACCTTCACCGCGTAGTCCTCGCCCAGAGCGAGTTCGGTGTAGTTTACGGTTTCGCCGTTGACGATCAGCTGGCTGTCGGGGCGTTTGTTTGTGAGGCTGACGCCGAATCCCTTGAGCAGCTTGATCTCGCAATCCACGCCCTCCTCTCCGCCGCCGAGGTCCAGGTCTGCGCCCTCTCCGCTTCCGATGGTAAAGGGGGTCTTGTCCGCCATGACGCGGGCTCCCGAGACACAGTCGTAGACGGCCCAGGCGAGTTGATCGGACGACGTTGACATGATTCAGAATCGGGGCGGACCCGGGGTGGAAAATAGAGGCGGAGCAGGGGCGGCGCAAGGAGAAGGAGGGAGGCGGGGACAAATCCCGGGCTCCAAGCTCCAAATCTTAAGGAAGCGCCAAGTTTCATCATATGCCATAGACAACTGTCCGGCCGGGATTCCGGGAGCTTCCAAGGATTTGGAACTTCAGAAATCTTCCGGCGCCTGCCAAGCTCCCAAGCGTTCGATCTCTTCTAAAAAAACATGAAACGCGCAATTTTGGGGATTTTCGTTGGCCTTTTGGCGGTTTCCGCGATGGCGGCGGAGGAACGACTGAATGTCTTGATGCTGGTGGTGGACGATATGAATGCCTCGCCGGCCAGTTACGGCCATCCGGAGGCGATCACGCCGAACATTGTCAAGCTGGCCGCGCGGGGACGCTTGTTCCGGCGGGCCTACTGCCAGCAGGCGGTCTGCAACCCTTCCCGGGCGTCCTTCATGACGGGGCGGCGGCCGGACACATTGAAGGTCTGGGACCTCAAACGGCATTTCCGCGACACGCTGCCGGATGTCGTCACGCTGCCGCAGCATTTCAAGAACCATGGCTGGTTCGCGCGGGGGATCGGCAAGATCTTCCATAATGGCAACACCACCCCTCAGGGTGATCCAGCTTCCTGGAGCGTGCCTCAGACGTTTCATTGGGCGCCGCATTGGGAGGACTGGGTCGTGCCCGGCGCCCCAAAAGGGACAAAACCGGAGAAAAAACGCGGTCCCACACAGCGTTTGGACGTGTCGGACGATTTCTACTGGGACGGCCAGATCGCGGAGGAGGCGATCGGCGCCTTGCGTGGATTCAAGGGGAAGAAGGAGCCGTTCTTCCTGGCGGTCGGATTCTGGAAGCCGCATCTTCCTTTCAACGCCCCCAAGAAGTATTGGGACCTTTACGACCGCGAGAAGCTCGCGCCGCCGGCCAATCCCCAGGCCCCCGAGGGCGCGCCGAAGATCGCGCTGCACATCTGGAAGGAACTGCGGAATTACGAGGGCATGCCCAAGAAGGGCGACCTGACGAACGAGCAGACCATGGAACTCCGGCACGGGTATCTCGCCGCCATTTCTTTCGTGGACGCCCAGATCGGCCGCACGCTGGACGAATTGGACCGGCTCGGCCTGCGCGACAACACGGTTGTCGCGCTCTGGTCGGACCACGGCTTCCACCTCGGCGAGCATTCGCTATGGTGCAAGACCTCAGATTATGAGCTGGACGCCCGCGTCCCCTTGATCATCTCCGCGCCCGGCATGAAGCGGCCGGGCCAGGCGACGGATTCCCTGGCGGAATTGGTGGATGTCTTTCCGACCTTGAGTGACCTTTGCGGCCTCCCGAAGGTCGAGGATCTCGAAGGCGTCAGCCTGCGGCCAGTGATCGATGATCCGAAGGCGAAGGTGAAGGACGTCGCGCTGACGCAGCATCCGCGCCCGGCCTACTATCGGGGCGCGCCGGAGGTGATGGGGTATTCCGCGCGGACGGACCGGTTCCGTTATACTGAATGGCGGGACTGGAAAACGGGGGAGCCGGTGGCGAAGGAGTTTTACGATCACCAGGCCGATCCAAAGGAGACCGTGAATCTCTCGGGACGGCGGGAATACGCGGTCGAGGAAGAAAAGGCGGCGGAGGCGTTGAGGCAAACAGCTACGCGATTTGTCGATTGATCCTTCGAGTGGATCGCCTCTGAGGGATTGGTCGGATTTCGCGGTTGTTGCTGACGAAGCCGTAATCGATGAGGTTGCCGGCTTTTTTTGGCCTAACTGGCCTCAGGATGACGGCGCGAAAGGCGGTTGAGCCAGATGACGAGGGTTCGTTGACGATGAGGCCGGGCGCGAGGATCGTGACGGAGGGCGGCAACGTC
>JAYPFK010000088.1:0-15895 GCA_038126235.1 Verrucomicrobiales bacterium | reverse complement strand
AATGCTACGCGCATCTCAGGTCGTCCGCTTTTCAAATCACCAGCTACGAATCGGAGGAGTTTTCACACGGTCTCGCGAGAAGGTGGGAGCCTATCGCAGGAAGGCAGCCGGGTCGCGGGTGAGGCCACGCTTTGGCCAGCGCAGCCACTGGAATGCCGGGGAAATGAGCTCTTTTTGCCGCCTCCGGCCAGTTCCCGCTTGTCAGCCTCCAAGGGGCTTTGGCAAGCTTCGCCATGGCAGTCAACCAAGAACCGAATTCCCTCGATCGCGAGTTCTACCTGCGGGCCGATGACTTCTTCCAGGCGAACAAGGACTGCGCCCTCACCTACGACGACCTGACCCTCGCCACCCTGTATTCGGAGATCCTCCCGCGCGACACCCAGCTGGAAACCAGGCTGGCCGAAGGCCTCGAACTGCACCTCCCCATCGTGTCCTCGGACATGGACACCGTCACCGAATCCCGCATGGCCATTGCCATGGCGCAGAACGGCGGCATGGGCCTGATCCATTACAATATGAAGGAGCGGGACCAGCTCCGCGAGGTCTCCCGCGTCAAGAACCACGTGCACGGCCTGATCCAGGATCCGATCATCGTGCGCCCCGACGAGACGATCGGCCACGTGCTGGACATGATCGACCGGCGCGGTTTCACCTTCAGCACCTTTCCCGTGGTGGACGACGACGGAAAACTGGTGGGCCTCCTGCCCGGCAGCGTCGTGCGCCCGCGCTATTCCGACCGCTCGGCGAAGGAGGCCCTCACGCCGCGGAAGGACGTGTTCACGCTCAACGAGAAGGAATTGGGTTCCGACCCCATTGCGCGCGCGGACCAGTTCTTTGCCGACCAGCCGCGCATCGACAAGCTGCTGGTGGTCGATGACGAGGACCGCCTGCGGGGGCTGTTCACCCTGTCGGATGTGGACCGGATTGCGCAGGAGCGTCAGGCTCAGTTCAAGCCGGCGCGGGATTCCCAGTTTCGCCTGGTCTGCGGCGCCGCCGTTTCCGCCACGCGCAACAGCGTCGGCGAACTGGACCGGGACCGGATCGCGAACCACATCGGGGGGCTCGTCGAACGCGGCGTCGATGCCGTGGCGGTCTCCACGGCCCACGGCCATACCAAGGGTGTGGGCGACACCGTGAAGCTGATCCGGGAACTCTTTCCCGACCTGCCGATCATCGCCGGCAACGTCACCAGCGGCTCCGGCGTGGAATACCTCGCGGATTGCGGGGCCAACTGCATCAAGATCGGCCAGGGCCCCGGCAGCATCTGCACGACCCGCGTGGTCGCCGGCGTGGGCATCCCGCAGATGTCCGCCCTTTACATCGCCTCGCAGGCGGCGCGGAAGAAGGGCGTCGCCATCCTGGCCGACGGCGGCATCTCCAAGTCCGGCGACATCGTGAAGGCTCTGACCCTGGCCGACGCCGTGATCTGCGGCGGGCTGCTCGCGGGCTGCGCCGAGGCTCCCGGCGAGATTCTGGAAATCAGCGGCAAGCTCTACAAGCAGTACCGCGGCATGGGCAGCCTGGCCGCCATGAAGGCCGGGTCCGCCGCCCGTTACGGCCACAGTTCCAGGGACGCCACCCGCAAGGTCTCGGCCGAGGGCGTCGAGGCGTTGAAGGAGGTTTCCGGCCCGGTGGACAAGGTGCTCGGCCAGCTGATCGGCGGCATCCAGTCCGGAATGGGCTACCTCGGCGCGTGGAACCTCAGGCAACTCCGCGATCGCGCCCGCTTCATCCGCATCAGCCCGGCCGGCCAGCGCGAATCCGCCACCCACGACATCGTCGAACTCAAGACCGGCGCCTGATTTCCGACCGATGGAGCCGGCCTCGCGCCATCGGCCTTCCCGTCGGATCCGGACAGCGCATGCCCGTGTTCACAGCTGATATCCTCACTATGCGAAGGTCATGGATCGGGTAGGGCGAACTGTCCCCACTGAGCCGACGTGAGCATGTCCGCGCGCGGTTCACTGGGGACAGTTCGCCCTACCATCAATTCAAGCTTGGCGACCCGGATTTGGAGCTTGGAGCCGATGACTTTGGCAGCCAATCTCCCCGTGCCTGAAACAGCCCGCCCATGAGCCAGTACGTTTCCAGCGAGACCTCCAACTACCTGCAGTTCACGCCCACCTCGGACGTCGATTACGGGACGTTGTGCAACTACATCCTGCTGGACGCGATCCGCATGGGCGGCAGCGACATCCACATCGAACCCCGCGGCTCCACCCTGGTGATCCGCGTCCGGGTGGACGGCAAGCTGCGCGTGTTGGACTACCTGCCCATCGAGCACCACGCCAAGATCACCGGGCGGTTCAAGGTGATGTGCGATATCCCGACATACGAGAAGGGCATGCCGGTGGACGGACGAGCCTCGACGATTCCGGAAATGGGACGGGTTACGTTGCGCGTCTCGGTCTTTCCGTTGGATGAGGGCGAGAAGGTCGTCATCCGTGTGTTCGATCCCAGTTCGCGGACCTTCGACCTTGAAACGCTGGGTTTCACGCCGAACGTTCGCGACCAGTTCGTCCATCTGCTGGAGCGGCCGGGCGGTTTGATCCTGTTGACCGGCCCCACGGGCTCTGGCAAGACCACCGCCATCTACGCCGCGCTCTCCTGGTTGATCGAGCAGCACGGCGACGAGATCAGCATCAGCACGGTCGAGGACCCGATCGAGATTCCGATGGAGCACCTCAGCCAGTCGCAGCTGGCCGTGCACAAGGGCTTCACCTATCCCGTTGCTCTGCGCTCCCTGTTGCGGCAGGACCCGCAGGTGATCATGATCGGCGAGATCCGCGACGCGGACACGGCGATGATCGCCGTGCAGGCGAGCCTGACCGGCCACCTGGTCATCAGCACGATCCATGCGGGCAGCACCACCGGGGTCTATACGCGCCTCCTGAACATGGGCATCGAGCCCTACCTGCTCTGCTCCAGCGTCATCGGCGTCCTGGGCATGCGGCTTGTGCGCCTCAATTGTTCCTTCTGCGCCGCGCCCTACCAGCCCGAGACCAACCTCGTCGAACGTCTTCCCCAGGAGCTCCTCGAAACCGCCGACTTCCGGCGCGGACTCGGCTGCACCCACTGCGAATTCGCCGGTTACGATGGGCGACGCGGCATCGTCGAAATGCTCATCCCGACCCAGGAGATCCGTGATGCGGTGATGGCCAAGAAGCCCGAATCCGAACTCCAGCGTATCGCCGTCGATTCGGGCATGGAAACCTTGTGGGAACACGGCATCCGGCGTGTGCTCGCTGGAGAAAGCACCTACGAGGACATCATGTCCGCCGTGGTGGACGACGTTTACTGAGCGGGGCCGTTCTCTGGAACGGCACGCCGTCGGCGCGTTTCGGCCAGGCGCAGCGCCCTCCCGGCTCAGGTGACCGGGGATCCGATCTACGCGATCCTCATGCCTTCTCCCTCATTCCAGTCCATCCGGATCTCCGCGTCCTGCAGGTCCGGGCGTTCCACCAGGAAGCGGGCGAGCGGGGCGACGACCTCGCGCTCGATCGCCCGTTGCAGCGGGCGCGCGCCCAGCTTGAGGTCGAAGCCCGCTTCGGCGAGATGCGCGACGAGAGCCTTCGTCCAGGTCAACCGGAGACCGGACTTGGCGAAGCCCTCGCGTTGCCCCAGCTCGCGCAGTTCCTTCTCCGTGATGAGCCGGATCGATTCCGTCTCCAACGGTTCGAAGGGGACGATGCTGTCGATGCGGTTGAAGAACTCCGGGCGGAAGAAGGCCATCGCCTCGTCCTCGTAGGACGGTCCGGCCGCGGCGCCGAAGCCCAGCCCGCCGGAGCCGCCCGCGCCGAGGTTGGACGTCACGACGATGACCGCGCTGCGGAACACGGTCTCCCGACCCAGTCGGTCCGTCAGGCGGCCCTCGTCGAAGACGTTGAGGAACACGTCGAACACCTCGGGAGCCGCCTTCTCGATCTCATCCAGCAGCACGACGACAAAGGGCTGCCGGCGGACGCGCTTGATGAAGTCGCTCGGGCCGCCGTCCGGGGCGAGCGTCAGGCGCGAGGCGGAGCCGGGCAGGGAATACTCGCTCATGTCCAGCCGGATGAGCCGGTCCCCGTTGGCGCTGTCCGCTGGAACGGAAGCCTTGCCGCCGCCGAAGAGGAAGTCCGCCATCGCGCGGGCGAGGGCCGTCTTGCCGACGCCGGTCGGACCGCAGAAGAACAGGGAGGCCACCGGACGCGTCGTGTCGTTCATGCCGGCCTTGAAGGCGGTCACAACCTCGGCCGCCTCGCGGCAGGCCGCCGGCTGCGCGATCACGCGCTCCTCAAGCCGGTTTTGCACATCCGCGCATTTCAAGGTCAGGTCATCCCGCAGGAACAGCTCCGGCAGTCCCGTCTCCTCCACGAAACGGCGGAGCAGCAGGTCTTGCGTCACCTGTTCCGAGCCGTCCTCCGCGGCCCGGTCGAAGGCGTCGCGCAGGAAGGCGACGGTCCTTCCTGGGAAGGCGGCGTAGGGCATGAAGCGGGCGAACAGCCGCCGCGTGAGCGCGCCGGCGCCCGGTTCCGCCTCGACGTCGGTCTGGCGGGTCTTGGCCTCGATCGCCTTGTCCAGCAGGTCCAGCGCGGCCCGTTCGTCGAAGGGCTCCAGGCGGAGGATCTGGAAGGCGTCCACGAAACCGGGCAGCAGCCTCCGGCAGGCGTCGAGTTCGGTCGGCGTGGCCTCGGCGACCAGTCGGACCTCGTTGCGCTGCAGGAAGGGCAGCAGGAAGGAGGCGAGGCTGTCCGCCGGCCCCTGTCCGCCGGTGTGGACGAGATCCAGCAGGCTCTCGACGCAGAGGACGCCGGACACGTCGGCCAGTTCCTCGATCACCTCCTCGCAACGCTCCTCCCACTGGCCGAGAAAGGGCGTTCCCGCGATCAGGCGGGCGGCGTTGGTCAGCCAGAAGCGGTATCGCTTCAGTTCGGCATCCACCTCCTCAACCTTCTCCAGCGACAGCTTGCGGACGGCGTCGGCGAGCAGGGTGGTCTTGCCGCAACCGGGCGGGCCCAGCAGGATCACATTGGCCTTCTGTCCGCCAAGGCGGCGCGCCAGATCCTGGACCTCAGGCGCCCGGCCCCACGCGGCGCCGAACCTGCCGCCCTTGCCGCGCCCGCCGAGAAATGGCTCAGCGACCGTCTTCAGGCGCTCAAACTCCGGTCGTTCGAACCAGGGCTTTGACTCCCTCCCGCGACCGGTGTCGCGGGCGCGGAACACGATGTGATCGATCTCCAAGTCCGTCGGCGGGAAGCGTCGCGCGACGCTGGCAGGTGTGGCGCCCTTCAACGCGTTCTGCACGAAATGCGCGACCAGTCCCTTGAGTCCCCGCTCGTCGTGAAAACTGAAGCGAAGGCCCAGGGTAGGGATCGCGCAAAACAGCATGCCGGTGTCCTCGTCCCGGCCCTGGACGCAGGGAACGCGCAGGCGCACGGTCTCCTCGCAGGGAAAGGTCCTTTCCTCGCGGCGGTATTCGGGCCGGACCTCCACCTTTTGCACGGTCAGCTTCAGGTCGTGGAGTTCGCCTCCTTCGACGAAGCCGTATTCCTCCTGATGCCAGTCGAGGAAGGCCTTCAACTGCTGGAGGACCTCGCGCCGCGAATCGCCGACCGCGGCCGTGTTGTCCCAGTCGGCGACCAGGGCGCCGGTGACGCGGCCGGCGCGATCCTCCCAGAGCAGGACGGGTATGCGTTCGTTCGTCGCCATGGTCACAGTTGGAATTCTCCCGGAGGCGGAAGCTGGGCCAGCAGAAAGGTCCGCAGGTCCCCCGCGTCGGGCCAGTTCGTGGTCACGAATCCCAAGCGCAGGTCCAGCGTCGGGCCGTTCTCCTCGTAACGTCGGACGACCGGCGGGATCGCGAGCGGATCGTCGTCTGCGGAGGCTTCGCCGCGAGCGAGCGCCGCCATCCAGTCGCGCTGCGCCTCCTGGCGCCGCCGCCAGGCGTCGCGGGGGTCCTCGTCCTCCGCCAACGTCAGGGCGAAAACCAGCACGGGCGTGAGCCTGCCGTCGCGCTGGAGGATCAGGTGCGTGCCCTCGACGGCCCGGGCGATCTCTGAGGCGCCGGCGCCGGAAAGCTGGAGCAAGGGCAGCGCCTCCTGCTTCTTGAGGACGATCTCCAGGCAGTATTCGTCCCGGGCTTTGACCGTCTCCGGTCCGTTGCGGCCAACCAGCGCGGCCTCGATGCCCCAGAGCTGGTCGCAGAGTTCGTGGTGATCGATCAGGATCTGGGCCATCTGGAACGAGGGCCGTTCCTGCGAGACCTTGAATGCCAGCGCGACGCGTTCGCAATGACCGGCGGTCCGGCGCATCAGGTCCAGCAGCGCCAGCTCATGCGCAACCTCGGTTGCCGCGCCGGTCTCCGGCAACGGCCCGGCCTCTTCGGCCAGTTCGTCCAGGGCGGAACGCATGTGCTCCGCCGCGGCGAGATGTTTGTAGATGTGGCGCGGCGCGTAGCGCCAATGTTCCATGTGGCGGGGCTTCCGTCGTGCCTGCGCGGGTGTCCGTGAGATCCGCGGCGCATCCTGCGCGCGCAGGCGGCCATCGAGCCGCCGGACCATGGTCTCCACCTTCTTGAACTGCTCCCGCAGCGCGAAGTAGAGCTTTTGCTCCTCGGACAAGGAATCTAGGGGCACCGCGCCCGCGGGTTCCAGTTCCGCGATGCTGGCCTCGCGTTGGCGTAGTCCGACTCGCAACGCGTCGAGCAGCCCCTCGTCAATTTCCCGGCCGCTCAAAGCTTCGGCCGCCGGCGCCCGCTCCGCGTTGACCAGCGGTTGGATGCGCGTCGCGATCTCTTCCCCGCGCGGAAACACCGTCACCGTCATGGGGGCGCCGGGCGCGACCTCCGCGATCCGCACGGCGAGCGGACGGGCCACGTGCTTTTCCACTACGCGCTTCAACGCGCGCGCGCCGAGTTTTGGGTGATATCCCTTCTCCACCAGCCGGGCCATCGCCTCTTCGTGGATCTGCAGCACGCACCGGCGCTGCCGCAGGCCGTCCCGAGCGAACACGTCGGCGATGAGCTTGCGCGAGATGGTCTGGATGTGCTCGCGCGCCAGCGGCGCGAAGGGAACGACGCGGTCCAGTCGGTTGAAGAACTCCGGCCGGAAGAATTTCTCCGCCGCCTCGACAAAGACCTGGCCGGCGCCGAGGTCGTCGGGTCGGAAACCCAGCCGGGAACCCGCCTCGCGGACGCCCAGGTTCGAGGTGAGGATCACGATGCAATTCGCGAAGTTCGCGGTGCGGCCCAGAGCGTCGGTGAGCCGACCCTCGCCCAGCACGGCGAGCAGCGCGTCGAACACCGCCGGGTGGGCCTTCTCGATCTCGTCGAACAAGAGCACGCAGAACGGCTGCCGCCGGACCGCGCTCGTTAGCAGCCCCTCCGGCTCCCGGAACGTCCCCACCAGTTGGGCGACGGCGAGACCGTCGACGAACTCGTTCATGTCGAAGCGCACCAGGCGTGAGGCGTCGCCGAACAGGTATTCCGCGGCGGCTTTGGCGCACTGGGTCTTGCCGACGCCGGTGGGGCCGAGGAACAACAGCGAACCCAGCGGGCGCCCCGGATCGTTGAGTCGCGCCCGGGCCGTGGCGATCGTGTCCGCCAGCGCCTCGACCGCGGCGGCCTGCCCGATCACGTTGGTTGCGAGCGCGGCCACGATGTCGCGGCGCGCAAGCCGTTCCCCGGCGTCGATGAAGGAGCGCGACAAACCGCTGGTCGCCTGGAATTCCATCAACGCCGTCGCGCGGGAGACGACGCCCCAGGCTTGTTTGGCGGCAAGCTGGGCGAGGAAGCCTGCGGCCTTGCCCGGGAAAGCCTGGTCGCTCGCGTAGCGGCGTTGCAGCTCCAGTGTCGCCGGGATCGCGTCCAGCTCGAAGCGGCAGCGATGCCGCCCCTCAAGCCGGCGTTGCGCGGCGATCAGGATGCGGCGCGTGTCGCGGTCATTGGTTTCGCGGACGGGAATCACATGAAAAAGGTCGGCGAAGGCGCGGTCCTTCTCGCGCAGTTTGCGGAAGGCCTCGGGCGTCATCTCCGCGAGCATCCGGAAGCGACGTTGTTCCACGTGGGGCTTCAACACCTGCGCGGCGTTCAGGTCCGAACTCGCCGACAGCCCCGCAAGGTAAAGTCCGAGCAGGTCGTCGAAGTAGAGGACATGGTCCCGCTCGCCGGCTTCCTTGAGGATCGCCAGCAGGCGCCGCTCCCACTGGCCGACGTACATCATGCCGGAGATCAGGCGCTGCGGGGAAAGGAGCCAGACCTGACGCTTCCCGCCAAACCGGCGTCGCCGCTGTTCCATCCCCCGGCGGATCGCCTCGTGCAGGATTGCCGTCTTGCCGACCTTGGCCGGACCGAGCAGGAGCACGGGACGACGATCGGATGAATCCAGCAGGCGCGCGGTCTCCTCAACCTCTGTTTCCCGGAACGAGGCGCGGTCCAGTTCGTCCGGGTAAAGCGCGTGCAGGCTGCGGCCGATCCTCTCCAGTTCTTCCGCGCCCGAAAGCTCCTCGCCGTCGCCGCCGAACATGGCGAACTTCGGTTTCGGTATGCGCGGCGTCTCCTTTTCAACCGGCGCGCTCAGTTCCAGGAAGACCACCCGCGCCCGGCCCGACAGCCCGACGCGATCCGGCTGGACCGGATTCTCCGCCTCCTTTTCCAGTTCGCGGTAGTGATGCGTCAGGACCTCCTCCGCTCGGGTCGCGAGATCTTCGCCTCGCCGGACTTCGAAACAAAGGTCCGGAATGCTCGGCGTGAAGGCGACGCGCCGGCCCAGCGCCTTGACCGAGATCAGCAGGAACGGCGCGTGCAGTGTCGCGCGCTTGAGCCGCAGGGTGAGCTTGGCTTCGCGCTCTTCGAACTCCGGACAATGCGCCCATTCCGCCAACTCGTCGTGCCGCCACCTCCGGGCCAGTTCCACGAGGGTCCGGCGCAGGTCGCCGGCCAGCCTTGCCTGGACCCGCTGCAGCGATTCGCCGCGCCTCAGCGGCTTCGGGAAGAACAGCGGGCGCGCCGTGAACTGCGGGGACGAACGCCCCGCCTCGCGCTTCTCGTCGATGTAAATGGGGATCGTGAAGTTCATAGCCGCGTCAATCCAGCAGTCCGCGAACCTCCCGGTCCAACCGTTCCTCGGCCGCCTCATGGAGAACCTCCTCCAAGGGCCGGCCCCGCAGCGCGGTGTTTCCCAGGTCCCGATCGTTGACCCGGCCCTTGGCGCGGTCGATCGTGCGCCGCACGTCCCGTTTCTCAGCGGGGACTTTCCGGGCGACCCCGGCGGGCGTTAGGTATTCCTCCAAGGGCGCCAGGCTCGCGTGCGCGAAGCACTGCAGCGTCGCGTCCTTGGACTTGATCTCATGGGCGCCGGTTTCCCCGAGCAGGCGGGGGACGGCGAGGGAGCCGTGCACCGCGAAGGTCACGCCCAGCGTCCCCTCCGGCCGCTCGCTGAGGAACCGCGGCGGGTCCTCGATGTATTGGGCGCGCAGTTCCGGCTCCACCTCGAAACGATGGTCCTCCGGCGACAGCATCGCGCCCTTCTCCATCACTTCCAGCCGATAAACGGCGACCTTGAACTTCAGGTCCTGGAAGACGTTGAACCAGGAGGAGGCAAACTCCCAGAGCGCCTCGCGATGTTCGGCGAACAGGGTGAAGGTCAGGTCGTCCGGCTGATCGCTTTCGAGCCAGAACGCCCGCCGCAGCAGACAACGCCATTCCTCCCGGAAGCGGTCCAGTTCCGCTTCCCTGTTCGGGGGTGACAATTCCTCGCGGTCGTAGATCGAGACGACGGTTTCCTGTTCCAGTTCCTCGGTCGCGGCCAGCAGGGCGTCCGACTCCCTGAGGAGCTTCTTCAAACGCGGCAGTGGCTCCAGGCGTTTCGCGTCCTCCGGGCTGGTCCACTTCCTGGCCGACAGCCGCGCCTTGAACGATTCGAGAAAGGCGACGGTGTTCTCGAAGCCGAGAACCGTCGGACAGCCCCGGAGGCGCTGCGCGTCGCGTCGCAGTTCCATCGCCAGTTCAGCCTGACGCGCGACCGGCGATCCGGCCGCCGTCGTTGAAACCCGGCGCCCTTCCTCGTCGACCCGGTTGCGCAGGCGGATCGCGAGTCGATCGCCTTCCACATCGACCGCCGCATCCAGCGCGGTCTCGGCGGCGTAGCCGTTGATGCCCTCGGCCAGGGGCGCGAGCAGTTCCCGCTCGATGGTCCGCTTCAAGGGACGCGCGCCGTAGCGGACATCAAAGCCGCCGGCAGCGAGACGCCGGATCGCGGTCTCGGAGACATCCAGGTTCACATCGCGCAGGGCGATGCCGTCGCGCTTGCGGACCAGGCCGATTTCGCGCCGGGCGATGCCCAGCACGGTTTCCTCGTCCAGCGGCGCAAAGGGCACGATCCGGTCGATCCGGTTGAACATCTCCGGTCGCAGGAACTTCCGGACCTCGCCCGCAAAGTGCTCCCGCGCGTCCTGTCGCGCGTCGGAATTGACCACGAAACCCGCCGGTCCGCTTTGAAAGGACTGCGCGCCGAGGTTCGAGGTCATGATGACGACGGTGTTGGTGAAGTCCGCCACGCGGCCCGAGGAATCGGTCAACCGCCCCTCGCCCAGGACCTGGAGCAGCAGATCGTAAAGCGAGGCGTCGGCCTTCTCGAACTCGTCCAGCAGCAACACGGAAAACGGCTGCTCCCGCACCTTCGCCGTGAGCAGCCCCTCGTTCTGGGAGACGCCCCCGATCAGCCGTTGGACCGCCAGTTCATCGCCGAACTCGCTCATGTCGAAGCGCGCGAGCCGGTCGCGGTCGCCAAAGAGGAATCCGGCCAGCGCCTTGGCCATCTCGGTCTTGCCGACGCCGGTGGGGCCGATGAACAGGAGCGAGGCGATCGGCTTGCGCGGCCGGGCCAGGCGCGCCTTGACCGTGGCCATCAGATCGACCACCAGATCCACCGCCTCGTCCTGGCCGATCACGTTTGAGGCGAAGGAGCTTCTCGTCGCCGCCAGGTCGAGCGGAACGGCGTCGTCGAGCAGGAACAGGGGCAGGCCGGTTTCGCGGGAAAAGGCGGCGGTGACGTCCGCGGCGGTGAGCGGATCGGCCGCGGCGGGCGGGGCGGACTTTGCCTTCTTTGACTTTGACGCGCCCGGATGAGCGACTCCGATTCCGGCCAGAGACTCGCGGGCCTTGTCCGCCAGGGCGTTCTTCAAGAAGCGCAGCGGCCGCCCGGGCCAGGCGGAGTAGACCGCGTAGCGCCGATGCAGCCGCTCCAGCGCATCGAGGCCCTCTTCGGTTATCGCCGGCCGTTCGGCGCTGCCGGCCTGGGCGGCGAAACTCATCAGGACCAGCCGGCCGGTGTCCCGGTCCGGTTCCGGGACCTCGATCTGGAGCAGGACCTCCAGCAGATGCGGGTCTGCCCGCTCGATGATCGAAAGCTGATCCGGCGTGCACTCCACGATGACCTGCAGGTCGCCGCGGGCGATGTAGGGCCGCAGGAAGGAGGCGATGCCCTGCTGATTGTGGGAGCTCTTGCCGACCTCCATCAGCTCGAAGAGGTTGCCCAGGTGCAGGATGGCCTTCGCGCTGGACGCCTCCTGCGCCAGCTTGCGGCAATGTTCCTGCCACATGCCGAAGCCGCTCTGGCCGGCGACCAGCCGCGAGCCGCCGCTGGTCCAGAAGCGCGTGGCGCCGAGGCGGAGTTTCGTCCGGTTGCGGATCAGCTCATGCACGACGGCCGTCTTGCCGCAACCGGCGGGACCGACCAGCAGGACGCTGCGCGACTCTCGCCCGCCGAGCGCGTCCGCGAGCCGCCTTGTCAACGATTCCACCTCGAAGGCCGGCTCCAGGTTCTCGCGCAGCAGCTCGGTCGCGGACTGCTTCAGGATCGACTCCTTCTTTTCCTTCCTCCCGTCGCCCCGCGCGGCTTCGGCGGGCGCGGCGATCTTCACGGAAACCGCGTCGTCCTCCAGTTCGACGTCCCGCGCGCGCTGGAGCAACGTCAGTCGCCAGAGCGACTTAGCCGCCCCGGTGCGCTTCAACGCGAAACGGATGTGCGACCGAATGCGCTCCTCCAGTTCCTCCTCCTTGTCGGCGACGACCTGGATGTTCAACTCCGGCACGAAGGCGACAAAGGCGTTCTCGCCGGGGCTCCACTTGAAGACGTCGAACCGCAGCTCCACCGGCTCCGCCCAGGCCGGCGAACGCTTCGGCGGATCGAGGACGACGACCGCCGAGGCCGCCGCCGCCTCGGCGGGGGCGACGCGTTGGTGGAGCAGATGGACGGGGCAGATCCGGATCAGCTCCTTCAGGCGGGCGCGCAGGGCCTCCCGCGCGGTCTTGGGCGAGGCTCCCAGCGCGTCGGCCTCCGGGAACCCGAGGCTGGCCGCGAGGACATTTCCGTCCTCCAGCGTCCGCGCGACGATCTTCAGGTTGAATTCCAGTTCCGGCATGAGGCCCCCGATTCCGGCAGGCCGTTATAGGCGATTGGGCGTCACGAGACAACCGTCCCAAGCATGAGCGACAAAGGTGGGACGAACTGTCCTCAGTGAGTCGAGCCGGGGCATGCCTGCGTCGGCTCAAGGGGGATAATCCGCCCCGCCCTGCTTGCGCCAGTCGTGGTTTGAGGGCAGTGACACGAATCATGTGGGAATCCTGTGAGGTGTTTCCCGGACGCCCTTTCCCCCCCGGAATATCCAACAAGCCCCGATTGAAAAGCGTCGCGAGTTCCCGTTTAATGCGCCGACATGAAACGCGGTCCCATTTCCAGGTTCATCAAGCATCACTACCGTCACTTCAACGCCGCCGCGATGGTCCGGGCGGCGGACGCCTACGTCGATCTGCTCGACGAGGGCGGCAAGATGTTCGTCACGCTTGCCGGCGCCATGAGCACGGCGGAACTCGGTCTGTCGCTCGCGGAGATGATCCGCCAGGACAAGGTTCACGGGATCTGCTGCACGGGCGCGAACCTGGAGGAGGACATCTTCAACCTGGTCGCCCACGATCACTACGAGCAGGTCCCGAACTACCGCTACCTCAGCGCCCAGGACGAGCAGGACCTGCTGGAGCGCCACCTCAACCGGGTGACGGACACCTGCATTCCCGAGGAGGAGGCCATGCGCCGCATTGACCGCGCGATCCATCGCGAATGGGTCAAGGCGGACAAGGCCGGCAAACGTTTCTTTCCCCACGAGTTCCTCTGGAAGCTGCTGCGCTCGGGCCAGCTGGAGAAGCATTACCAGATCGATCCCAAGAACAGCTGGATGGTCGCGGCCATGGAGAAGAAGCTGCCGATCTACGTGCCCGGTTGGGAGGATTCCACGCTCGGAAACATCTACGCGTCCTACAACATCGACGGGACCATCAAGAACGTGAACACCGTCCGCGGCGGCATTGAATACATGGTCCATCTGGCGAAGTGGTACATCAAGACGAGCCGGAAGCACAAAATCGGCTTCTTCCAGATCGGCGGCGGCATTGCCGGCGACTTTCCCATCTGCGTCGTCCCGATGATCGAGCAGGATCTCCGCCGCAAGAACACCCCGCTGTGGAGTTACTTCTGCCAGATCAGCGATTCGACCACCAGCTACGGCTCTTACTCCGGCGCCGTGCCCAACGAGAAGATCACCTGGGGCAAGCTCGCCCCCGACACCCCGAGCTTTGTCATCGAGTCCGACGCCACCATCGTCGCGCCCCTGATGTTCGCCCACGTGCTGGGCTGGTGAGCGGCCGAAACATCCGCCTCGTCCCTCGCCGCGATCCATGATCATCCACAAGCTCATCCTCCAGCACCTGAAGCACAAGGACGACGCGGATTTCTATCTGCTTCAGGCGCGGGACGCGATGCGCTGGATTGAAGCCGGCGGGGTGAAGCTGGGAGAGGGGACCCGGGTCCTGGACCTCGGCTGCGGGCACGGCGTCTTCGGCGGCGAACTGCGCAAGCGCGGCTGCGAGGTCGGCTTCGCCGACGAGAAGAACTGGCTCTTCGACGACCTCAAGGATGCCCCTTTCACCAACATCGACCTCGACAACGAGGACCTCGCCAAGCTCGGGGAGTTTGACCTGGTCGTCTGCTCCAACGTCCTGGAACACCTGGCCAAGCCCTTCGATTTCCTGACGAACGCCCACAAGATGCTCAAGCCCGGCGGCCGTCTCTACCTGAGCTGGACGAACTGGCTTTCGCCTTGGGGCGGGCACGACTTCTCCCCTTGGCATTATCTGGGACCGCGCGTCGGTCACCGGCTCTGGGACAAGTTCCACAAGCGGAAGCGGGTTCATACGCCGTTCGAGACGCTCTACCCGACCTACATCGGAGAGACGCTGGCGCACATCCGGCGCGACCCGCATCTGAAGGTTCGGCGCGCCGCGCCGCGTTATTATTCCGAGTTCGGCTTCTTCCTCTGGCTGCCGATCCTCAGGGAGTTCATCACCTGGAACTGCGCGCTGCTGATCGAGCGCGTTTCAGAAGCCTGAACGGAGCCCGGACTTCAGGCCGCTGACGCCCCGTCGCAACCTTCCCGGACCGCGCTCCCGTCCGTTCAGAACCGGAAGGTGGACTGCAGCACGAACGCGACGGCGTCGCGATTGCCGCGCGTGCCGCCGGGGTTCAGCGCCCATTCGATGCTCGGCTGGATGGTGAACCAGGGCGTGATCTGCGCCTTGTAGGTGGCCTCGATGACCGCCTCGTAGTCCACGAGCGTCGGGAAGGCTCCGGGCACGATGGTGTTCGCGTCCCGCTGGGCGCGGCGAAGTTCCTTGCTCATCTGCAGGTAGGACGCCGCAATGCCGATGGAGTCCCAGTCGCGCGACGGAAAAAGCCCCTTGTAGACCAGGCCGCCATCGATCTCGAACTCGGTCAGATTGCGGTCGCTGGGGGCTCCGGCGAGCCGGAAGAAGGCGCTCATCCCCTGCTGCGCCGGATCCTCCCTGCCGACTTCGCGGAAGAGGGTCTGCTCGGCCAGCAGGTAGGCTCCGAAGGTCTCCGAATGCAACGGGGCGTTGCCGTGGGAAAGGCCGAAGAAACCGCCCAAGGTCTCATAGTTGTCCGCGAACTCGTCGGTGTGAAGGAACCCGCCGATCTTGTAGTTGCCGGGGAGGCCGGTGTCCTGCTCCCGCTGGTTGAGTTTGAAGCCGGTCTCGAAATAGAACAGCGCGCCTTCGTTGTCGTTCAGGTTCACGCGGGTTCCCGTGTAGCCCATGTCCGGGTTGCCGTCGTAGGCGCCGACCTGGACGTAGAAACGCTCCGTGGGATCGACGCGCAGTCGAACGCCGGGAGCGCCAAAGGGGGAGGAGGCCAGGGAATGCTGCAGTTGCGGAAAGGGCGCGGGAATGTCGAAGACGTTGAAGGCGAGGGTTGGAAAGAAGAAGGTCTGATTCTGGAAAACCCGGGACACGGTCGGCACGAGAAAGTCCTTGTCCACCGCCAGTTGGCCGAATTTCAGCGAGACCTTGTCCTTGAGGAACCGTTGCTCGTACCAGAGCTCCCAAAGGCGGAAGGTGTTCTGGAAATCGATCAGGCTGACCTTGTTGAAGTCCCCGATGTGTCGGGGGGAGAACTGTCGGCCGTGGATCAACGCGGAGGCGGCGTGCAGGTTTCCGCCGTGAAGCCCGACCAGCTTCTCGGTGTCGAAATCCACCATCATGGCCAACCCGCCGTGATACGCGGTTCCCGGCTTGATGCCGCCCTGGATGACGTGCGGATTGGAGGCGATGTAGAAGAACTCGAAATCAATGCCCTTCTCCGCGAGTTCCGTCCGTTTCCCCCACCAGTCACCGAGCATGTAGTCTCGGGTCAGGATCTTCATCAACGCCGACTCTTCCCCGGCGGCCGCCTTCGGGGAGGCCTGTCCGGGATTCGCGTCCGCTTCGGCGCCCGGGCAGACCGCCGTGGCGAGGGCGAACGCGACAACTGAAAGCAGGGTGAACGAGGGTGTTCTCATGGGGTCT
>JAYPFK010000087.1:0-16814 GCA_038126235.1 Verrucomicrobiales bacterium | reverse complement strand
GTTTGGAACATATTTCCAATCATGGTACAAGTCTGAATGTCGATTAGCCCTAGGTTCCGCACGTGCCTGCGCGTTCCGTCGGCTGTTTCACGGCCGCACGCATTCTCTGGCGGACGGGAACAAAACCCAGGCGTTCGAACGCCTGCCTCGCTTCGACATTGAACGCCCAGACATCCAGTTCGACCTGCATGACGGCCCGGGCCGCGCATTCCCGTTTCAGGGCCTCAACGAGGGCTTGGGCCACGCCCGTGCGGCGGGAAGATGGAGCAACCACGACGGAGGCCAGGTAACAGACGCTGCGCGCCGCGGCGCACCAAGAGGCTTCGCGCCGAAGAAACTCCGCGCTCAGGTAGCCGACGATCAACCCTGACTCTTCAGCCGCCAACCAACAGGACTCCGCCTTCTCCATCATGCGCCGGAAGGCTTCAGAAACCTCGGCATCCGGTGCGTCCTCACGGAAGACATCAGGATGGGCCTCGGCGTGCAACGCCTGCGTTTCCCTGTTCAGGGAAACCAACGCGTCCCTGTCTGCGACTGTCGCTCGCCGGATCTTCATGTTCCCGGGCCTGCTCGCGCCGATTACCTCCCCGCCAATGCCGAGGCTGCGATCTCCGTCTTCCCGCTGAACGCATTTCCGTTCAGGAGGATGTTCTTGTTCGACGAGTCGACAACGATGTCGGCGACGCCTTCGGTCGTCCGACTGACGCGGCAGTTGGAGATTGTGCTGTCGCTGGTCCCGCGCAGGACGATGCCGGAACCGCAATCGCTGAGGTTGAGGCCATCCACGGTCATTCCCGAGCAACGCTCCAGGATCAACGCCCCGTCCGGCGTGGCGAACTGGTGGATCGTCGAGCCGGTGACGACGCAATCCGTGCTCTCCTGGAAGAGGATCGTGCCCGGCCGTTCGAACTGGCGCGGGTTGAAGGTGTTTCCCGACACGACCACGCGCGTCGATCTCGCTACCCGCAGATTGCCCGGCTGCGGCGCGAAGAAGTTGTTTGCCGAGACCGCGATGTCCATGGCGTGCTCGATGTCAATGTTCGTGGTGGTGTCGCTCAGCACATTGCCCGTGATGGTCACCGAATCGATGGGATAGATCTCCTTGCCGGCGAGCCGGATGTTCGCCCCTCCCGGAGCGATGGTCTTGCCTTCCTTGCCCCCGTAGTTCGCCGAGTGCTGGATGGTGCAACCGGTGATCGAAACTTCCGCGACCGACTTCGCGCGGGTGTCCGGCGTTCCAGAGACGTCGATGAGGATGTTCGCGGCCCGCGTGGGCGTCTCGTCGTCCGGCATGTTGCCCTCGATGTCGCAGCCGGAGACCTGCACGTTGCGGACATTGCCGTCGCGCACGACGATGCCGCCCTCCCGGTTGTAGGAGATGTGGGAGTTGGCGATGTTGCTTTGGTGGAGGTTCACATCGTCGTAATAGACCCCGACGCCCGAGTTTTCGTAGAGGTGACAGTCAGAGATCAGCACGTTTCGGTTCCGCGTGACCAGGTGGATGCCATGCCGAGCCCAACGCACGGAGACCTTGCTCACGATCGCCCCGACGGTCTGGAACAGCTCGACGCCGTCGGCCTCCGGGTGGTTGCCCAGAATCTCAATGCCCTCCACGATCGGCATGCGCTCGTTCCACGTCGCGGCTTTGAAGGTCTTCGGTCCCGCCGTGCCCTCATGGGAACCGGCCAGACGAATCGCCGGTCCGGGGCCATCCATCACGATTGTCGCCCCGCCCGAAGCGCTCACCCTTACGGAATGATGCTTCGCGAGATCGATGACCAGCGACTTTGTAATCCGGTAGACCTTTTCTTGGCCCAGGGTCAGATTGCCGCCGTTCCGATCGATCGCCGCCTGAAGCTGCGCCGTCGAGTCCGGCAACGATTTCAAATCGGGGATCTGGTCCAGGGTGGTGTTGGCCTGTTCGGCAAGCAGGGCGGCGGGAAAGAGGAGGGCGAGGGCAAGGATGGTTCTCATTCTGCGCCATCGGATACCACGCGCGGGCGCGGCCCGGCAACGCCGGTTTTTCCTCGAATTCCAGAAATGCGGCGGTCTTGGAATGAGGAGGAGGACGGGCGCGAGAACGAACCGCCACAGCCCATTTCCGTTTTACACGGCACGGTTTGCGCGTAGATTGCGGCCCATCGCATGAAATCGCGTTTTTCTCCTTTCACCAAGACACCCGGGGCTTCGCTGTCGAACCTCCTCGTTCCCCTGTTCGCCGCCGCGTCCGTTCTCGCGGCGCCGCTGTTCGGAAAGGACGCGAACGACGACGCGCCCGCGAAGACCGGCAACGGTTTCCCCACCGAGAAGCCGATGACCTACGAGGAGATCACCGGCCGGGCCATGCCTTCCATCGTGGTGGTTCATCAACTGGGCCGCGACGGCAAGGAGGAGGAGGGCGTCGGGGCGGGCTTCGTCGTGGGCGAGGACGGTCTCATCGCCACCGCGCTGCACGTGATCGGCGAGGGGCGGGCGATCACCGTCAAGTTCGCCGACGGGGCGGAGCATCCCGTGACGGCCATCCATGCCTGGGACCGCAAGCTGGACCTCGCCGTCCTGCGGATCGACGCCAAGGGGCTGTCCCCCTTGCCGCTCGGCGATTCGGACGAACTGAAGCAGGGGGCCATCGTGGTCGCGCTGGGCAATCCCCACGGCCTGGAGCACAGCGTCGTCAAGGGCGAAGTCTCCGTGGTCTCCTCCAAGCGGGACATCGATGAGATTGAGATGATCCAGTTGGCAATCCCGGTGGAACCGGGGAACAGCGGCAGCCCCGTGCTGGATCTCCACGGCCGCGTCCAGGGCGTCCTGACCATGAAGTCCGCGGTCACGCGCAACCTCGGCTATGCGGTCCCGGTGAACCGGCTGCGCTCGCTGTTGGACAAGCCGAACCCCACACCGATGGACCGCTGGGTCCGCATCGGTCTGCTCGACACGGATGAGTGGATCACCGTGTTCGGATCACACTGGTTCCGCCGGTCCGGGCAAATCCGGGTCGAGGGCGTGGGAGAAGGCTTCGGCGGACGGGCGCTCTGCCTTTCGCAGGACGATCCGCCGCAGCGGCCCTACGAGGTTGCGGTCAGCGTAAAACTGGACGACGAGGCCGGCGCGGCGGGGTTGGTCTTCGCCTCCGACGGGCGAGACCGACATTACGGCTTTTATCCCACGGGAGGCCAACTGCGCCTGACGCGCTTCGACGGGCCCACCGTGTTCAACTGGCGCATCCTGCGAACCCTCCCCTCCGAGCATTACCGGCCCGGCGAGTGGAACGACATCAAGGTCCGCTACGAGAAGGAGAAGATCCTCTGCTACGTGAACGACCAACCCGTCATGGAGTCCGACGACAGGGGCCTGCAGGACGGCTGGGTCGGGCTGGCGAAGTTCCGCGACACCCAGGCAGACTTCAAACGCTTCCGCGTCGGCAAAAAGCTGAATTCGCTGGCTCCGTCGCGGGAGACCACGGACGCCGTGCTCGCCAGGATCGGCAAGCCTGCAGCCGGCGCCGCCTGGAACGCGGACCTGATTTCGTCGCTGAGCGAGGACGCCGAATCCAGCCGCGCCGTCCTGCGTCAGCGGGCCGAGGAACTGGACCGTGAGGCCAGACGCCTGCGCCGCATCGCCGGCGCCGTGCACACGCGGTCGATCGAGAAGGAGCTGCTCAAGGCGATGGAAGGCCCGGAGGATGACATCGACCTTTTCCACGCAGCATTGCTGCTCGACAGGCTGGACAATCCCGACCTGGAACTCGCGCCCTACCGCCGTTCACTCAAGAAGATGGCCCGCGAGATCCGCGAAGACCTGCCAAAGGACATCGACGACGCCGGAAGAATCGAGGCGATGAAGAAATACCTGTTCGAGGACAACGGCTTCCACGGCAGCCGGACGGACTACGACAACCCGGCAAACAGCTACATGAGCCGGGTGATCGATGAACGCGAAGGCCTGCCGATCACGCTTTCAGTCCTGTTCATGGAGTTGGCGCGCGAGCTGGGGGTAAGATCGGTCGTCGGCGTGCCGCTGCCTTCACACTTCGTGGTGCGCTACCTGCCGGAAGAAGGTTCGGCTCCGGTCGAGTTCATCGATGTGTTCGAGCAGGGCAAGGTCCTGACGCTCGACCAGGCGGCGCAACTCGTCAGCTTCAACACCGGCCGCGAACTGCTGGACGAACACCTTATCCCCGCCTCCAAGCAACAGATCGTCGAACGCATGCTGCGCAATCTCGTCTCCGACCGCTTCGATCTGGAGAAACCGGAAGTCGTCCTGCCGCACCTCGAGCTGCTGGTGGCCCTGGACCCGGAGAATCCCTACGAACGCCTGCGCCGCGGCATGCTGCGCGCCCGCGTCGAGGACCTCGAAGGCGCCCGGGAGGACTTCGGCTGGATCCTGGAGACCCGTCCCCACGGCATCGACCTCCGGCAGGTGGAACGGATGTTCCGCGATCTGTGAGGCTCTTCCCCCTTGTAGCAGCCGACGTGAGGAGGCTCAGATCAATGAGTTTCCCAAGAAGAGAGCCTTCGCCCGGCTTCGGCGTGGCGATCCCCACCTTGTCTGCTCAGAATCGTTTTCACCACTCTCGTAACCGCCCCCGCTGCACGCCGTCACCTCTTCCCGAAACCGTGGCCGCGGACGGGATTTCCCCTCGCGGCCGCCAACCTGACTGGAAATCAACCCCAACAGACCATGTATCTCTCAGCGGTAATCGGATGGCCCTTGTTCATCGCGGCCTTGATGGCCGTGTTCATCTGCAGCTGGCTCGCAACCTTCGCGCTTTGGCCGGAATTGGTCCGGCGCGGCGCCGAACGCTACAGCCGGCCCTTCCACGCCACGTTGATGGGCCTGCTGATCGTCGTGCCCGGCGCGTTGGCGGGCGCCGCCCTCGCGGCGGCCAAGCAGCCTATCTTCAAATTCGTCGGAGTGACCGCGCTGGGCGCAGTCTTCCTGATCGGGCTGGCCGGATCGGCCGGGCTCTGCCTGAGAGTCGGGCGCGGGCTGGCGTCGCCGGCGGACCGGGAGCAGCCGTGGCGGGCCGTCCTGCGGGGCGGCATCGTGATGGCCTTCGTCTGCCTCTTTCCCATCATCGGTTGGATCGGCGTGCTCTTCTGGATGCTGATCAGCGGCTGCGGCGTGATCGCGCTCTCCCGCGGTTCAAACACCCGGACAACGGAACAGGCTCCGACGGAGGCTCCAGCCCCTGCAAGCCCCGCAACCCCGCCGCCGCTTGAAGCGGGGCGCTGAATCTTGGGGTCGCGGAACGAAACCACCGAGCGACATGAAGGTCACCCGGAGAAAGTTCGTGCAACTCGGCGCCGCGGCGGGGGCCGCCGCCGCTTCCGGTTGCGAGCGGCTTCCCAAGGCGCTGCTTTCGGACGGCAGCCACAGCGTCCGTGACGCTGGCCCCTTCGCCCCGCCGAAAGACGCGTCCATTGATCTCGTCAGCCATTGCCTCAACCGCCTTTCCTTCGGCCCGCGGCCCGACGATTACGCGCGCGCCCGCGCCCTCGGCCAGACAGCGGAGGAAGCCGCCAAGGCCTACATCGAGGAGCAACTGCATCCGGAGCGCCTTCACGACCCCGACGCCGAGGCGGCGCTGCGCGGCATCGAAACGTTGGGACTGCCCGTGGACCTGATGTTTGAATTCAGGGAGAAGATACTCCTGCGCGACCTGTCCCGCTCGACCATCCTCCGGGCTGTCTTTTCCCGCCGCCAGCTCTACGAGGTGATGGTCCAATTCTGGACCGACCACTTCAACATCGATCCCTCCAAGGGCGACTGCAAATGGCTCAAGCTGTGGGACGACCGCGAAGTGATCCGCAAGTACGCCCTGGGCGATCTCGGAGACCGGCGCGAGACCACGGCTGAGAAGCTCGCGAGATCGCTGGGACTGGGCGGCGCGGCGGAGAAAGCTCCGTCCTTCAAGTTCCCCGACATGGTCCGCGCCTCGGCCTTGAGTCCCGCAATGCTCTGGTATCTCGACGGCCGGGACAACAAGAAGCAGGAAAATGACGACCGCCCGAACGAGAACTACGCCCGCGAACTGCTGGAGCTGCATACCCTCGGCGTCCACGGCGGCTACACGCAACAGGACGTGATGGAGGTCGCCCGCTGCCTCACCGGCTGGACTGTCAGCGGGGTCAAGAAAGGCCCGGGGCCGGCGTTGAACAACCGCTACGGCGAGGTTCAGTTCAAGCCCTGGCGACACGACGACGGCGAGAAGGTCGTGTTGGGCGAGGTGATCCCGGCAGGCGAAGGCGCGAAAGACCTGGACCACGTGCTGCGCATCGTCAGCCTGCATCCCGCCACCGCCCATTACCTCGCCACGAAACTCTGCCGCCGCTTCATTGCGGACGAGCCGCCCAAGGACGCGGTGGAGACCGTCTCATCCCGCTTCCTGGAGACCGGCGGCGACATCCGCGAGACGCTGCGCGCTCTGTTCGCCACCGACGCCTTCCTCAACACGCGGGGAAACAAGTTCAAGCGGCCGTTCAACTTCATCGTCTCCGCCCTGCGCGCCACCGACGCCCGCACCGACGGCGACGAGCCGATCTACGATTACATGCTGCGCATGGGGCACGCGCCCTTCAACTACCCCACGCCGGATGGCTACCCGGACGAGGCCGCGCCCTGGATGGGCACGCTGCTCTGGCGTTGGAACTTCGCCCTCGCGCTCGCCGAGAACCGCATCGACAACAAGACGCGGATCAACCTCGGCCGGCTTGCCGAGCGCGCCGGCGGCGAGGAGCCGCTGATGGCGCACCTGCTCGGCCGCCAACCGACCGCCGCCGAGATGGATGCCTTCCGCGAATCCGGCGCCGGCCTCGCCCTGGGCCTCGCGGCCCCCGCCTTCCAATGGAGCTGACCATGGCCTTGATCTCTCAACTCCCTGGCACGCCGAAGCCCGGCGAAGGCGCCTCAACCGCGAGCCCTCAACTGTCCCTGAGCGGGAATGGCGACGAGCGGCAGTCGCTGATCGTGGTCTTCCTGCGCGGCGGGGCCGACGGACTGAACATGGTCGCGCCCTTCGAGGACGACGGCTACCACAAGGCCCGTCCCCGCATCGCGATCAAGAAGGATGACTCCGTTCCGCTCGACGATTTCTTCGGGCTGAACCCTTTGCTACAGGAACTGGAACGCCCCTACAAGGACGGCTCGCTCGCCGTCATCCACGCCGTCGGCTCCGAGGACTCGACCCGCTCCCACTTCGAGGCGCAGGATCTGATGGAGCATGGCGGCCTGCTGATTTCCGGCGGCTGGCTGGGGCGCTTCCTCCGCGCCCTGCCCGCCGGCGCGGATGGCCCCCTCTCCGCTGTCGCCGTGGGCAAGAGCGTCCCTGAATGCCTGCGCGGCGCCCCCGCATCGACCGTCATGGAATCGTTGGAGTCCTTCTCACTCGGCCGAAAGGCGGCAAAGCTGACCTCGGCTCTCGGGAAACTCTACGAACTGGAGGACAGCCTGCTCGGCGCAGTCGCCCGCGACACCTTCGGAGCCATGAAACGGATCGCGAAACTGCGCTCCGAAGAATATGTTCCCGGCAACGGCGCGGAGTATGCCAATGATTCCTTCGGTCAGGGCATGCGGCAGATCGCCCGGCTCATCAAGGCGCGCGTGGGCCTCACCACCGCGTCCATCGATCTCAACGGCTGGGATTCGCATTTCGTGCAACAGTCCGTCATGGACCCGCTCATGCCGCGCCTTGCCAAGGGGCTCGCCGCCTTCCACGCCGACCTCGGCCGGGAGATGGAGAACACGACTGTCGTGGTCATGACCGAGTTCGGGCGGCGGGTCTACGAGAACGTCTCCTTCGGAACCGACCACGGCCGTGGCAGCGTGATGTTCGTCATGGGCGGCGGCGTGAAGGGCGGCCGCGTCATCGCCGACTGGCCGACTCTGAACGACGACGTTCTCGAAGGCCCCGGCGATCTCCCCGTCACCACGAACTACCGCGACGTCCTCACTCCCATCCTCACCCGCTTCGGTGTCGGCGACCGGCTCCACTCGGTCTTCCCCGGCCATGAGGCAAAGCCGCTGGACCTGTTCGGGTAAGGCGGGCGAGGTTTTCAGCCCTACGCGGATTTCCAAAGTGCGGCGGTCGCAGACACGCCGCTACAACCTGGTTGATGTAGCGACGTGTCTGCGACCGCCGCATTCCAGTCCCACCCCTGCGCCGAATAGCGCCAGAAGCGACCCAAGCAATCGCCGGCCCGGCCAGGCCTCACTCGAACAGCGCGATCAACGCCTCGTTCCGGGTCGTTCGCGCGAGTTCTTCCGCGGTCTGACCGTCCTTGTTCCGGATCGTCCGGTCCGCCCCACATTCCAGCAGCAGCCGGGTGGTCTCCAGTCGAGCCCGCTGACAGGCCAGGTGCAGGGCCGAACCGTCGCCGCCGGCCGGCGCGTCAAGGGCAGCTCCGCATTCCAACAGCGTCGCGACCATCTCCGTCCTGCCGTGCCGCGCCGCGTTGTGCAGCGGTTGATGCCCGAAGCGATTGACCGCGCCGACATCCGCACCTTTCTCCAGAAGCCATTCGACCAGTTCCCGGTTCTCCCCCTCCGCCGCGTAATGCAGCGCGGTGCAGCCCCAATCGTCTCCGAAATCAATATCCGGCGCGGCGCGCCACCACTTTTTCTGCATCACGGCCCGGACCTTTTCCAGGTCGCCATCCTTCGCGGCCTGCTGCAATGGCGGTGTCTTTGCGCGGGGCATGGCTGCTGGCTTGTCGCGCCGAAGCTGCGAAGCGAAGGCGGATCCCAGGTCGCCGATCATTGGAGAATCAATCACCCGCGACCGCCGGACCTGCCTTACTTCTTCGCCTTCTTCTTCACCGGGCGGGGTTTGAAGAGCTCGGACGGCGTGTGGGCCTCATCGATCATGGCTCTGAGTCGCGCGACCATGTCCGGTTTCTTCGCGGCGAGGTTGTCCTCCTCGCCCAGGTCATTCGCGAGATTGTAGAGTTCGAAGCCGCCATCGTAGTGCTGGATGCCCTTCCAGTCTTTCTGGCGCACGGCCTGATAGTGCTGCCCGCCGCCGATGAACTCCCAGTAAAGGTAGGCGTGTTCCTTCTGTCCGCCCTTGCCGAGCAGGGTCGGGACAATGCTGATGGAATCGAGCCCCTTCGGCGGGGCGACGCCGGCAAGTTCGGCGGCCGTGCCCATGAAGTCGCCGAAGTAGCCGATGTGACCGCTCTCCGTCCCGCCCTTCACCTTCCCCGGCCAGCGCGCGATGAACGGGATGCGGATGCCACCCTCGTAGAGGTCGCGCTTGATGCCGCGCAGGGGGCCGTTGGAATCGTTGAACATCGGGTCGTTGCCGCCCTCTCGATGCGGGCCGTTGTCCGAGGTGAAGATGACCAGCGTGTTCTGGTCGATGCCGTGCTTCTTCAGGCGGCTCAGCAGACGGCCGATGTCCTTGTCCATGCGTGAGATCATGGCGGCATGCCCCTTCTGAGCTTCGGGCCAGTCGAGGTCCTTGTATTGACCATAGTCGGGAACCTCCATGCCTTCCTTGCGCCCTTCGTTGTTGGCGTGGGGGATGGTCAGCGAGAGGTAAAGGAAGAAGGGCTTGTCCTTGTTGCGGTCGATGAAGGCGAGGGCCTCCTTCGCGCAGAGGTCGTGGGAGTAGGTGACCTTGTCTTTCGCGACGCCGGCGCCGTCCTCGCGGCCGTTGTTCACGACGTTGCCGGGGAGCTTCTCGCGCTGGTCGTTGCGGAAGAGGAACTCAGGATAGTAGTTGTGCGCATGGCGCTGGCAGAGATAGCCGTAGAAGAAGTCGAATCCCTGCTTGTTCGGGACCCCCTCGGTGCCGGGCGCGCCGAGGCCCCACTTGCCGACGAGCCCGGTGGCGTAACCCGCGTCCTTCAGGACCTCCGCCACGGTGACCGTTTCGGCGGGCAACGGCCATTGGCCCATGGGCTTGACCTCCTTGTTGCCGCGGATCAGCGCGTGGCCGGTATGGAGGCCCGTCATCAACACGCACCGGGAGGGCGCGCAGACCGTCGAACCGGCGTAGAACTGCGTGAACCTCATGCCCTCTTTCGCCATGTGGTCGATGTTCGGGGTCTGGATGCGCTTCTGGCCGTAGCAGCCAAGATCGCCGTAGCCGAGGTCGTCCACCATGATGTAGACGATGTTGGGTTTGGCGGCGGCGCCCGCCGGAAGGAGGGCCAACATGGCGATCGCGACCAGCGCGAAGAGAAGTCGGGAGAACGTGCGGACTGTCATGGGTCTTTCGTCGGGGAAATCGGGGTGTTTGGCAAGAGCGTTTGGGGCGCGCCGCGTCAAAACAAGGTTGCAAAAGCGCCGGTCGCGGCCACTCTTGCGCGGTCGCAACATCCGACCCGCCCATGAAACGTATTGGAAAGATCATCTGCGCCGCGTTCGTCGCGGCGACCATCGGCTGCGGAGGCTCCCACGACCATGATCATGATCACGCGCACGATCATGACCACGATCATGGCGAGGCCGGCCACACCCACGACGAAGGCGGCGGCCACGCGCACCAGCCCAAGTACGGCGGCACGCCGGTGGAGTTGGGCGAGCATCAATACCACGTGGAACTCCTCCGTGACGGCGAGGCCGGCAAGATGCAGCTCTGGATCCTCGACGGGCACCTGGAGAACTTCATCCGCGTCAAGACCGACAGCTTCGAAATCAAGGCGAGCGTCGGCGACAAGACTGAGACCCTGACCTTCCTCGCGACGCCCAATTCCGCCACCGGAGAAACCGTCGGCGACACCTCCTACTTCGAGGCGCAGGCGGACTGGCTGAAGGCAACCGGCGAATTCGGGGGCGAAATCGTCTCGCTGGAGATCCGGGGCTCGAGCTTCACGGGGGTGAAGTTCGATTATCCGAAGGGGAATGAGTAAGGTGGGATGAACCCCATCGTCCAGATCGACAACCTGGTTGTGGAATACGTCTCGAAGGAGCGAGGCGAGGAGGTGAAGCGTGCGGTCAACGGCCTAAGCCTGTCGATCGGCGAGGGCGAGGTCTTCGGTTTCCTGGGGCCGAACGGCGCAGGCAAGACCACCACGATGAAGGTGCTGCTCGGCTTCCTGCCGCCAACGGGCGGCTCGGCGGCGCTGTTCGGGACGGACGTCCGCAAGCCGATCGCCCGCCAGCGCATCGGCTACCTGCCGGAGCTGACCTACTACTACAAGTTCCTCACCACTGAGGAACTGCTGCGCTTCTACGCGCGCCTCTTCAAGATCCCGAAGGACGAGACGGAGCGGCGCATTGACAGCATCCTGAAGCTGGTCGAGCTGGAGGACGCGCGAAAGAAACAGATCAAGACCTACTCGAAGGGCATGCAGCAGCGCGCCGGCTTGGCGCAGGCCCTGATCAACAGCCCCGATCTGCTGATCCTCGACGAACCGACCAGCGGTCTCGACCCGATCGGGCGGATGAAGGTCCGCGAGATCATCCAGCGGCTGAAGGACGAGGGGAAGACGGTGCTGTTCTCCTCGCACGAACTGGGCGAGGTCGAGACGGTCTGCGACCGCGTGGGCATCCTGCACCGGGGCGAATTGAAGGAGCACGGCGCGGTGGCGGACCTGGTGAAGAAGCACAACACCCACCTGGAGCAGATCTTCCTCAACGTGGTCGGTTTCACGCCCGCGTCCGAGGCCCCGACCGAGACCGAGATCCGAAAGGAGGCGCAGTCATGAACGGGGAAGCAATCCGGGCCATGGCGGCGCTGGTCATCCGCGAACTGATTCGGCGCAAGGATTTCTACGTGCTGTTCATCCTGACGGCCGTGATCACCCTGAGCTTCGGGGCGGTGAACTTCTTCGGCGAGGGCAACCTCGTGAGGTACCTGAAGGAAATCTGCCTGACGCTGATCTGGCTATCCTCGATCGTGATCGCGGTAATGACGGCGGCGCGGCAGATTCCGGAGGAACTGGAGCGCAAGACGATCCTTCCGCTGCTGGCCAAGCCGGTGACACGGACGGACGTGGTCCTCGGCAAGTTCCTCGGCAGCTGGTTCTCCAGCGGGGCCGCGCTGCTGGTCTTCTACGTGTTCTTCGCGGTCGTATCCGCGTCAAAGGAGGCGCACTTCGAATTCGTCGGATGGTTCCAGGCTTTGGCGATGCATTGGTTCATGCTGGGCATCCTGACCTCCATGACCCTGCTCGGCTCGCTGGTCTTTGCCGCCGTGTCCTCGAACGCCACGATCATGCTGGTCTCGACCGCCTTCATTCTCGGCATCCTGCGCCACCTGAACACCGTGGCCCTGAACCAGCCCGAGCCCATACAGACCCTGCTCTACGTCGCCTACTACAGCATCCCGCACCTGGAATTTTACGACATGCGCGGCCTCGTCGTGCACTCCCACCCGCCGATCGGCTGGGGCGTCATGGCCTTGGCGATGCTCTACGCCGCCGGCTACACCGCCTTCTTCCTCGTCGGCGCCTGCCAGGCGTTCAAGCGGAAGCCGGTGGGGTGAGGAGCGCGCGTGGCGCGCCGGTTTCAGATCTCATATTTCAAATCTCAAATCGCCAATCCCCCTCCCAAACGCCCAACCAGCAACCAGCAACCAGCAACCAGTCACCACCCCCCATGCCCTCCCCCAGACTCATCCTCACGCTCCTGTTCGTCGCCAACTTTGGCGTCGCGGCGGGGTTGCAGCGTTGGTGGATTGGTTGGGAGGGAAACCGTTCGGGCCAGAGCCTGATGGAAGTTGCCTTGGGCGACGGGCGGAAGCTGTTCGCGAATCACTTTTATTTCAAGGCGGACGCCTATTTCCACAGTGGCTTCTATCCTTCGATCTTCGACGCGCCGCTGGACGAAGGCGACGGCGCGGCCATGGCGCAGGAGGCGGGCGCGACGCAGGGCAAGCGCAAGGAACTGCCCGGCCCCGGCGAGCCCAAGGACTGGTTGGAGGCGTTCGGCCGGAACTTCTATCCCTCCATCCACACGCACCTCGACACAGGCGGCGCGCACGATCACGACCATGGCGAGGGCGAACACCATGAGGACAACGGCTCGGTCGGCGAGATCCTGCCCTGGCTGAAGATCGCCGCCGCGATGAACCCTGAGCGGATCGAGACCTACACCGTCGCCGCCTTCTGGCTGCGCACGCAGATGAACAAACCTGAGGAGGCGGAGGAACTGCTGGGCGAGGGGCTGCGGGCCAATCCGGACAGCTTTGAGATCCTGTTCGAACTCGGACGCATTTACGACGGCCACTACCACGACACCGCGCGGGCGCGGCAACTCTGGGAACGCGCCGAGCGCAAGTGGTTCGCCGTCGAGGCCAGGAAACCGGAGGAGGAGCGAAACACCTTTCTACTCGTGCAGATCCGCTCCCACCTGGCGCTGCTGGAGGAGCGCGCCGGGAATCTGGAGTCGGCCCTGGCCCACATGCAACGCTGGAAGGAGGTCGCCCCGCATCCCGCCTCCATCCAGGCCCGCATCGACCTGCTCGAAAAGCGTCTGGCCGCCGAAAAGTGAGAGGATCACGAAAGCTCCAATTCCCAGACGCTGTCCTGATTCCCCGGGCGGCGCGTTTGCTTTCGCAGCAAGTCTTGATTACTGTGCCGCCGATGAATCGATTCATTCGCATTTCGCTGGCCGCGACGCTGCTTCTCCTTGGATGGGGAGAAGGCATGAAAGCGGCGGAGACCAACGCGTCTCCGGCCAAGGCGAAGACTTCCCTGGAATTGATCAAGGAGTTGTATGGAAAAGCCAACGGGGGCGACGCACAGTCCCAGTTCCTCCTCGGCGCCTATTACGACGCCGGACTGCACAACCTCCCACGGCGCGCGGACCAGGCGGCAATTTGGTATGGCAAGGCCGCAGCCCAGGGCAACGCCGCCGCCCAGAATGCGCTGGGAACGCTTTACAACACCGACCGCCTCGGAAAACCGGACTACGGCAGGGCGATGCAATGGTTCCAGGCCGCCGCGGATCAGGGACTGCCCCTTGCGCAATACAACCTGGGCTACATGCACTATGCGGGAAACGGGGTGGAGCAGGATCAGCGCGAGGCATTGCGCTGGATTGGGAAGGCCGCCGCGCAGGGATTTGCCGTCGCGCAGTTCACCGTCGGCCGCCTGCTCCATGAAGGGACGGGCCTGATCGAAAAGAACCATCCGGAGGCGTTCAAGTGGTTCCAACTCGCCGCCAACCAAGGCAACGCGGAGGCGCAATATTACTGCGGGATCATGCTGTTCCAAGGACAGGGCGTGGAGCAGGACTACGTGCGCGCCAGCCATTGGCTGCGCCTGGCCGCGGTGCAGGAGGTGCCCAATGCCGCAAAAGCCCGCGACATCATTCACCAGATCCTGTCGACCGAGCAGTCGATCGAGGCCTCCACGATGGCGAAGAACTTCAAGCTTGTCCCGCCGGACCAGTCCACGGCGGAAGCGCCGAACGTGGATCTCCTGGCTCCGAATCTCGCGGGGCTTTCCCGGCCGTCCCTGCCCGCCACGATTCCCCTCATGACACCGGACGCTCCGATGACGCCCAAGCGCGCAACCGTTCCGCCGGCCGCCCAAATCCCCGATCCGCCGAAATCCACACCTGTCCCGGCGGCTGCGTCCACTCCGGCAACCACGACCGCCACATCCTTGGCGGAGATGCCTCGGACAAGCGTGTCAGGGACGTCATCTCCAACGCCGACCGGAACCTCATCGCCTGTGTCCACTCCGCCCATCGCCAGGGTTCAATCGGCTCCAAGCCGACCGGCCGCGCCGGCGCCGCCCGCGACCACGCCGGCCCCGAAGCCCGCTGCCGCGCCTGCCCAGGCCGTGCCTGCCACCGGCAGCATGCTGCCGCCGGTCCATGAGGTCGCCCCGATCGAGTTGGTGCGGATGAAGCTGAAGGCGGTGGAGGGGGACAGCGAGGCGCAGTTCCAGATGGGCAGGACCTTCGCTCGCGGCGAGGAGGTGAACCAGAATTTCCGGGAAGCCTTCAAGTGGCATACCCTGGCCGCGCAACAGGGACACGCCGGCGCACAGACCACGCTCGGCAAGATGCACCTCTGGGGACGCGGCGTGAACAAGGACACCGCCCGCGCCGGTCGCTGGCTGCAGCTGGCCGCCGAACAGGGCGACCCCATGGCCCAGTTCTGGATCGGATCCCTCTACCAACGCGACAGCTCCGCCGAACGCGCAAAATGGCTGCTCGCGGCCGCGGAGCGCGGCTCCCAACCCGCTCGTGTCCGCCTCGCAGAGCTTTATCTTTCCGCCGAGAAATCCGACCCGATCGAGGCCTACAAGTGGCTGGAACTCGCCGCCAACCAGGGCAGCAAGGACGCCGTCGAACTGCGGAAGGAACTTGCGGAAGTGATGTCGAAAACCGAGATCGAGAAGGCCAAGGACCGCGCCCTGCAATTCATCCCCAAGCGCCCCATGACGCCGTTGGGGCAGTAAGGCTCGCGTTTCCCCGGGGCGCGGAATTCTCTCCGCTTCAGCCTCCGTCGATCCCAGGGCTTGGCGTTGTTCCAGCGCGCGTCTGCCTCAACCGTTGAAGCGGACCGAATTCCGCGCCCCTTTTTCATTCCCTTCCGCTGAATCGCATTGATCCGCCCCGCGAATGGGGCTAAACCAACGCTCCTTTTGCAGCGGAACCCATGAGCCAGACCGGGAAAATCTGTTACCTCGACAACAACGCCACGACGCGGATCGCGCCGGAGGTGACCGAGGCGATGATGCCCTTCTTCACCGAGAACTGGGGCAACCCCTCGGCGGCGTACGGTTTCGGATCCCGGCTGAAAAAGTCCCTGGACCAGGCGCGGGAACAAGTCGCCGCATTGATCAACGCGGAACCTCAGGAGATCCTGTTCACCAGTTGCGGCACGGAAAGCAACAACTCCGCCATCCACGCCGCGCTGATCACCCAGCCGGAGAAGCGGCACGTCATCACCACCAAGGTCGAGCACGCCGCCAACATCGCCTACGGCGCCCAGCTGAAGCAGCGGGGCTACGATGTCACCTACCTGCCGGTCGAACCCGACGGGACCATCGACCTGCACCTGCTGGAGCTGGCGATCCGCCCGGACACGGCCATCGTCTCCATGATGTGGGCGAACAACGAGACCGGCGTTCTGTTCCCGATCCACGAGGCGGCCGCGATCTGTCGTTCCAAGGGCGTGACCTTCCACACCGACGCCGTCCAGGCAGCCGGGAAAGTCGACGTCGATGTAAAGCTCAGCGAGGTCGACATGCTTTCGATCTCCGGCCACAAGCTGAATGCCCCCAAGGGCATCGGCGCGCTGTTCGTGAAGCGGCGCACGCCCTATGAGTCCTTTGTCACCGGCGGCGGACAGGAAGGCGGACGCCGAGGCGGCACCTACAATGTCCCCTACATCATCGGCTTCGGTAAGGCGGCCGAAATGGCGCTGCTGCACCTGACGCGCGATGTCCACAAGGTGCGCACCCTGCGCGACAAGCTGGAGCGCGGCATTCTGGACCTGATCAAGGTCAGCTGCCGGAACGGAAGTCACGACGGGCGCCTGCCGAACACCTGCAATGTCTGTTTCCACGGCGTCGAGGCGGAGGCGGCGCTGCTGCTCCTGGATCGGGAGGGCATCTGCGCCTCCAGCGGCTCCGCCTGCAAGACGGGCTCCATTGAACCCTCACACGTGCTCACCGCCATGGGCCTGAAGCCCTCCCTCGCGCGTGGCGCGCTGCGTTTCAGCCTGGGCGCCTACAACACTGAGGAGGATGTGGACTACCTGCTGGAGAAACTCCCCCCCATCATCAGCAAACTCCGAGCGGAAATGCCCGAGGACGCCAACGCGCCGCTCGTGTCCGCGTGAGGTCATTCGAAATGCGGCGGGGGGGGGGGGGGGGGCGCGCCCCCCCCCCCCCGGGCGGCGGGCGGCG
>JAYPFK010000086.1:0-17499 GCA_038126235.1 Verrucomicrobiales bacterium | reverse complement strand
AACAAAGGCCTGACGGCCACCAACCAGTGGTTGAGGCTCCGAGTTCTCGTGATTACGGTCAAAGGACATGGTTTCTGAGCACGAGCATGGGCAGGGTAAATTCTGAAAGCTTGGAAAGAACAACCGGAGCTTGTCCGGGCCTCGGGAGCGGCTCCCGCTAACGCGCGTGAACATGCCCTCAAAGCCCGGATTCCTCAAGTCCTACTTGCCGAAAAACGGAAACAGTTTCTTCAACTCCGTCTTGCTGGGCCGGCGGCCATATTCGCAGATTTCGTAAGCGGCCGCCGTTTTCACCTCGGCCCCTTTCTCCGCTCCATACCACTCCTTCAGGATGTCGCGATACTTGTCGGCGATCCGCATGAACCGCGCGCGCTGCCCGGCGCGGACCTGGGAGATGCGCTTCTTGCGCTGCTCATCCGAACGCGGCAGCAGGTGCGGCCCGCCCAACGCGCCGCCCTCCAGGAACTGCGACTCCATCACGGCCAGGGCGTCCAGCTTTTGTTCGATCACCGAATCGATCGAGATTGCGATGTCCGGCGCCGAAGGATTCGGTTTCTGGAACCGGTCCGAGTAGTACATGAAGACCGGGTTGCGCTTGAGCGGCTCGACATCCGGACAGATGAAGGGCACGGCCACCATGAAGGCGGCGTCCTGCACCAGAATACCCGTGTAGCGGTGGTCCGGGTGGTAGTCGTTCGGCCGCGGGGCGAGCACGAGGTCCGCCTGCCACTCGCGGATCGCCCGGATGACCTTGAGCCGGTTTTCCAGCGTCGGCATCAATTCGCCGTCATGGATGTCCATCACCTGAACCGTCGTGCCGAGAATCTCGGACGCCTTCTTCACCTCTGCCAGGCGGCGCTTTGCCAGCGGTCCGCCGGCCTCGCGCCAGTGACCGATGTCCCCGTTGGTCATGGCGACGAGCTTCACCTTGTGCCCCTGCTTCGCCCACATCGCTCCCACGCCGCCGGCTTGCAGTTCACAGTCGTCCGGATGCGCGCCGAAGCAGATGATGCGGAGTTTGCCGTCCTTGTCCTGGGCGGAGGCGGCGGTCGTCAGCAGGGAGGCTACGATGAAGGCGAGGGAGGGTTTGAACAGTTTCATGGTCGGTTTTCTTTTCGATGCAATGAGGGGCGAATGTCATGGATGAGGAGGGAGATTCCAAACAAATTCAGATGCAACCGATACAAGACCAAGAAGGGGCGGCATCCCTGTCGCCCTGACGGCGAAGCCGACACAGGGGCGCGCGGCCGGTTCTGCAGCCGCGCCAATTTCCTGGAGTTGCCCCCCATCGAAGGCGCAGTTCTGGCCGCTTCACGGCCACGGCGACAAGAATGTCGCCGCTCCTTGGAAAACGCCTACGCCAACACCGGCCCCACGACGTTTCCGTGGATGTCAGTCAGGCGGAAGCGGCGGCCCTGGTATTTGAAGGTCAGGCGCAGGTGATCGATGCCAAGGAGGCGCATCATCGTCGCGTGGAAGTCGTGCACGTGGACAGGATCCTTGGCAATGTTGTAGCAGAAGTCGTCGGTCTCGCCGTAGCTGAAGCCCGGCTTCACGCCGCCCCCAGCCATCCACATCGTAAAGCAGCGGGGATGGTGGTCGCGACCGTAGTTCGTCTTCGTCAACTTGCCCTGCGAGTAGTTCGTCCGTCCGAACTCACCGCCCCAGACGATCAGGGTGTCCTCGAGCAGGCCGCGCGCCTTGAGGTCGGCGACGAGCGCGGCGGAGGGCTGGTCCGTGTCCTTGGACTGCCGGCTCAGGCCGCCGGGCAGACCGCCATGCTGATCCCAGCCCTGGTGGTAAAGCTGGATGAACTTCACGCCGCGCTCAGCCAACCGCCGCGCGAGGATGCAGTTTGCGGCATAGGTTCCGGGCGTCTTCGCTTCCGGACCGTAGAGATCGAAGGTCGATTGCGGCTCGGACTTCACGTCCATGGCATCCGGCACCGAGGCCTGCATGCGAAAGGCCATTTCATACTGGGCGATGCGCGAGTTGATCTCGGCGTCGCCGATGGCGTCGAACTGCCCTTGGTTCAACTCGCGCAGCCGGTCCAGCATCAACCTGCGCCCCTTCCGCGAAATGCCTGGTGGCGACTGCAGGGCGTTCACCGGATTGTCGCCGGGCAGGAACTTCACTCCCTGGTGTTCGGAGGGAAGGAAGCCGCTGCCCCAAAGGCGCGAGTAGATCGGCTGCCCCCCGCGATTCTGGGAGATGAGAACGCAGAAGGCGGGGAGGTTCTCGTTGTCCGTGCCCAACCCGTAGTTCAGCCAGGCGCCAACGCTGGGCCGCCCGGCTAGCTGCGAGCCGGTCTGGAAAAAGGTGATGGCCGGATCGTGGTTGATGGCCTCGGTATGCAGCGTCTTGATGAAACAAAGGTCGTCGGCGACCCTGGCCAGGTGCGGCATGCGGTCGCTGATCCACGCGCCGCTCTGTCCGTGCTGCTTGAATTCGAAGATCGAACCCGCCAACGGCAGCCGCGCCTGATTCGACGACATCCCCGTCAACCGTTGCCCCCGACGGACCGACGCCGGCAGATCCTCGCCGTTCATCTTGTTGAGCATCGGCTTGTAATCAAACAGGTCCATCTGCGAGGGACCGCCGCTCTGGAAAAGATAGATGACTCGCTTCGCCTTCGGAGCGTGATGCGGAGCGCCGAGGATGCCGTGGGCGCCGGGGGAAACCGCCGCCTTCGCATCGGCCGGATTCAGCAGGTGCGCGAGGGCCAACCCGCCGAGCCCCATCCCGGAACGGGTGAGCATTTCGCGGCGGTTGAAAAAGGTCGGGGGGGAACCGTTCATGATTTCAAATCGTTGCGGGCGCCGAACAGCGCGCCCCGAACGTAGGACAGGCATCCTGCCTGTCCCCGACATGACGGAGCGTTTTGGAATGAACCACACGTCCGGAAGACCGCCGGGCCGCCGCGATCAGAAACGAGCGAGTACAATTCACCACTGTCGGATGCGGGCGGATTGGCCATCCTCCAGACAGGCAGGATGCCTGTCCTACGTTTGAAGAGCTTCGCGTCTTCATCGCTTCATCAGGGTTTCGTCAAAGTTCATGATCGCGTTGGCGACGACCGCGAGGGAGGCAAGCTCCACCGTCCGCTCGTCCGCCCTGCCGCCCTTCCTTCCTGCATTGAAAAACTCGTTCGCCGCCTCGGCGTCCTTCTTAAACAGCTCTCGTTGCTCGGCGTGCAACTGTTTCAAAACCGCGAGTTCCCGTTCGTCCGCGCGACGGCCGGTCAGGGCACGAAAAGCCAGTTGAATCCGGCCCGCCAGATCGCCGCCGCCCTCTTCCGCCATGCGGACAGCCAATCGCTTCGAAGCCTCCGAAAACAACTCGTCGTTCAGGGTCACCAGGGCCTGCAACGGCGTGTTGGTCCGCTGCCGCCGCGCGATGCAATCCTCGCGGCTCGTGCCGTCGAAGGTGATCAGGTAAGGCGATGGCGCAGTGCGTTTGACGTACAGATAAAGGCTGCGACGGAAGGTCTTCCCCGACACGTCTTTCCTGGCGGAGCCCCGATGCTCCGCCTGGTCATGCGACTGGTCGCTCGGGCCGCCCATGGCGCGCCGCAACATTCCGCTGGCGGCGAGCGCGTTGTTGCGGATTGTCTCCGCCGACCAACGATGCCCCGGCCCGCGGGCAAGCAGTTTGTTCTCGGGATCGCGTTGGATCGCCTCCATGGAACCGACCGCCGACTGCCTGTAGGTCGCGGACATGACGATCTTCTTGTGCAGCGCCTTGATGTCCCAACCCCCGTCGATGAAGTCCCGCGCAAGCCAGGCGACCAACCCGGGATGCGTCGGCCGCTCGCCCTGGCTGCCGACTTCCTCGGTCGTCGCGCAGATGCCGCGGCCGAAGAAAAGCTGCCAATACCGGTTCACCGCGACGCGCGCGGTAAGCGGATGCCTTGGATCGGTCAGCCATTTGGCGAGGCCGAGGCGGTTGCGGGGAAGCGTGTCATCGAATTCCAGGAAGCTCTCGGGAACACCGGGTTCCACCTGCTCGCCTCGCGCGTCGTAGACGCCGCGGGCGAGAACGTAAGTGGGCCTCCGTTCCGGCAAATCGCCCATGGCCATGATCTCGGGCACGGTGTTGATCAGGTCATTCTCTTCAACGCGAAGTTTCCGCAGCGCAGCGGCCCTCCCGACGTAGTCTGGATCGAAACGCAGCCGATGCAGTTCCCGCAGTTCCGCCCGCCCGGCGCCCTTCGCGGCCTCGGCAAGCGAAACTCCCGCGCCAAGCGTCTTCATCTCCAGGACCGACAACTCGCGGTCAAATATCTTCAGTTCGTCGATCCGCCCGTCCTTGAATCCGCGTCCGCGGAAGCGCGCCGCCAACTGCAACGGGACCTTCATCTTCTCCTGCTCGTAGCCAATGGTCTTGAACAGCGTGTCCTTCTTGACCTCCGTCGCCGCGGGTTCCCCGTTCAGGAAAATCCGCAATCCGGCGACGCGACTGGAACCGTCGAAAGTCACCCCGACATGGACCCATCGGTTCAGGGGGAGCTCCTCCTTGGTTGCGATCTTCATCGCATTGCCGGGCCAGAAATGGGTCAAACCAAAGGCCGCTTTTCCGTCCTCGAGCAGCAGTTCGTATCCGCGGCTGCCGGCGTCCGATCCCGCGCGACATCGGTGCAGCACGATGATGCGGTCGAGTTTTTCGACCGTTCTGATCCACAGGCTCAATGAAAATGGATCGTCCCGGTCGAATTCCGCAACGCCCGCGATGTCCACCGAGTTCTCGCCAGTGAATTCCAGGGCCTTGCCGAACTTCCCCTCGACCGGCTTGGGCGCTTCCTTCAAGGCGCCCGGAGCCTTCGCATTGGCGGCGTTGGCGACCTTATTGTCCTTGATTTCATCGAAGGAGAAACTGCCGACCAAGCCAGGAATTGCTTCCTCCAGCCCAGGCTTCGCAACCACCCACTGTTTGAACGCCTCGGTCTCCTCCGCTCCCGCGGACGCCAGCTTTCTCGCCTCCTCGGCGACCTTTTTCTTCAAAGTCTTGTGCCGGGCTTCGGTGGCGTCGTCGGGATAAAGCAGCAGTGTCGGATTCGGGATCGAATCGGTGAAGTGGGAGTAAAGGCCCGACTCGTCCGTGGAATTGAAGAAGGCGAACAGGCGGTAGTAGTCCTCCTGGGAGATGGGGTCGTACTTGTGCTCATGGCAGCGCGCGCATTCCATCGACAGGCCGAGAAAGGCCATGCCCATCGTGCGCACGCGGTCGGCGTTGTACTCGACCCGGAACTCCTCGTTGATGCTGCCGCCCTCGTTCGTCTGGCGGTGGTTGCGATTGAAGGCGGTGGCGAGACGCTGGTCGCGCGTCGCATTCGGCAGGAGATCGCCGGCCAACTGCCAGGTGATGAACTTGTCGTAGCTGAGGTTGTCGTTGAAGGCGCGAACGACCCAGTCGCGCCAAGGCCAGAGGTGGTTGAATCGATCCGCCTGATAGCCGTAGGTGTCGGCGTAGCGCGCGACGTCCAGCCACTCAAGCGCCATGCGTTCGCCATAGGCTGGAGAAGCCAGCAGGCGATCCACCGCCTGCTCGTAAGCTCCCGGCGAGGCGTCGGCGAGGTAAACATCGATCTCCTCCAGCGACGGAGGCAGACCGGTCAAATCCAGGGTGACGCGACGAAGCAACCGCTCCTTTGAGGCTTCCCCCGCCGGTCGCAGACCTTCTGTTTCCAACCGCGCCAGGATGAAGCGGTCAATTTCGTTCTTCGGCCAATCGGAATCACGTGTCTCGGGCGGCTCAGTCCGTTCGAGCGGCGCGAAGGCCCAGTGTTCGCCCCATTTCCCACCCTCGTCGATCCACCGCTTCAACAACGAAACCTGCTCCGGGGAGAGCGGGAGGTTGAACTCCGGGGGCGGCATGATCTCATCGGGATCGCTGGACGCGACGCGCTGGTAGAGTTCACTGCGGTCAGCATGGCCGGGCTCGACCACACGCCCCCCCTCTTTGGTCGCGCGTTCCGCGCCCTCACTGGCGTCGAGGCGTAATTTCGCCTTGCGGCTTTTCTCTGAGGGGCCGTGGCAGGCGTAGCAGTGGTCCGAAAGCAAGGGCCGGATGTCACGGTTGAAGTCAACCTTCTCCCCCGCGGCATGGCTGCCGCTCATGCCAAGCGACAACCCGCCGCCCCACACTGCCGCCCTGATCAATGAATTGAGCGAAATAAAAGACATCTTGCTATGGACCGGACTTTAGCGGGCAGCGTTCAGTTCGACAACGATCGCCTTGCGAGATCGAGCGTCGGATCGTTCCGCCCCGACCCCGGAACCTCTCAACCATAACTGCCCGTCGTTGAACGTGAAATGAACAGCGAGCGGGTATCGCCAGGGCAAACGGCCCTTGCGGGACATTGTGGTCCGCTTCAAACGGACGGCCGGACGAATCAACCGACAAGTCGGCGCACGCCGAGGGCGAGAAAATACACCGCGGCCAGGACGCTGACATGGGTGGGCCCGATCGGCAGATCCCAATGATAGGCAGCGCAGAAACCAAGCAACGCGCCACAGCCGCCAGTGATCGAGGCGATCAACGCCAACTGCCGCATGCCGCGCGCGAACACCCGGCCCGTCATTGGCGGCAACAGCATGAAACCGAACGTGATCAGCGGTCCGACGATGAAAACAGAGATCGAAATACACAACCCGATCAGCCCGTAAAGCAGGCCGTCCCAGAAAACCACGTTCTTGCGCAGCACAACCGCCAGATCTCGATCGAACGACACCAGCAACAGCTCCTTGCGAAAGACCAGCAGCAGGACCGTGAGGATCAGGAACGAACCGCCGCCCAGACGCAGGTCCTCGTCGGAAACCGCGATGATCTCGCCCTTCAGCAGGCTGAGCCAGCCGCGCTCGGCCTGCGGACACTTGGCCAAGAGGAGAATGCTCGCGGCCGTCGCGATCACATAGGCCGCTCCGATGCGCCCCTCCACGCCGCCTCTCCCCTTGCGTTCCAGGAACGCCAGGATCGCCAGCGCCCCCCCGGCGAACAGGACCGATCCCAGCAAGGCCAGGACCCGCTCATTGGCCCCGTGTGATCCGTCGAAATCGCCCAGCCAGGCATGCAGGGACAGCGCCAGCGCAATGCCGCTCGCCGAGATGTGCGGCAGAGCCACGCCGAGGAACACCATCCGCCGCATCACGAGGAAGACGCCGAACAGCGGGACGACGAAGCCGATCAGCAGGCTGACATGCACGGAGTTCCGTAGCAAAAACTCAGGATCGAGGATTTCCCTGAGCAGTTCCATGTCAGCCGAGCTCAAGTTGCAGCATCTGCTCGATGCGGTCGCGGCTGAGCAGTTCGTCCACGGAGCCTTGGACCGCCGCGCCATCGCGCAGCCAGACCAGTTGGGAAGCCAATTGCCGCATCCTGTGCAGCTCGTGGTTGACCATGAGAATGGTCATGTCTCCCTGCCGGTGCAACTCGGCCAGCAGGGCGCCGACCGCCTTGGCCGCGTCCGCGTCGATCCCCGCCGTGGGCTCGTCCAGCACGAGCAACTCCGGGTCGCAGACGAGCGCGCGGGCGATCAACACGCGTTGCATCTGGCCGCCGGACAGTTCGGAGAAACGACGACCGGCAAAGCTCTCGGCCCCGACGCGCTCAAGGCTCTGTTTCACCTGCTCCCGGCCCGAAGCGCCGATTCCCCGTCCCGGTTTCACCACGCCGTAAAGCCCCATCTGCGCGACCTCGAAGGCGGAGAAGAGATAGACCGGATCGAGCGATTCGCGTTGCGGGACATAGCCGATCCGCGGATCGCCTCCGTCCTTGCCCAAGCGGACAACCTTGCCGGAAACCGGCTTGAGGATGCCGAGCAGCGTTTTGATCAGGGTGGTCTTGCCCGAGCCGTTGGAGCCGAGCAGTCCGGTGAAAGAGCCGCGTCTCAACGCCAGATTCAGGCCGGAAAGGACGGCCTTCCGGTCGTAGCCGACAGCCAGGTCAGTAAGCCGGATGATGGCGTCGTCGCTCATGTCATTTCAACGCCCGGTCGAACTCGCCGACGAGATGGTCGATCCAGCCGATATAGCCATCGGTCGGCTTCGTATCGGTCGGCATGACTGGCAGGGAAAGGATCTTTGCCCCCGTTCCCTTGGCAAGGAAGTCCGCCATGCGCCGCGAGCGGAACGAGCCGATCGCCACAATACGCGTCCCGGCCGCCTTCGCGTTGGGGATCAGTTTGCGCACGTGCCCGGGCGTGGGGGGCAGTCCCGGCTTGGGCTCCAACTGCCCGACAACCTTCAGTCCGTAGCGCTCGGCAAAGTAGTCGAAATTGCTGTGGTAGGTGACGATCGCCGTTCCCTTGTGCGGCGTCATGATCTTGTGCCACTCGACCAGCTTCGCGTCCAAGCGACTGGTGAAGGCCTCAAGGTTGGCCTTGTAACGTTCCGCGTTCTTAGGATCGATACGCGACAATGCCCTCGCCAGGTTCTGCGCGACCGCCTTGCCCCGCAAGGGATCGAGCAGGAAGTGGGGATTCCCGGCAGCGTGGATGTCGCCCTGCGAACGGTCGATCGGGCCGGTCGGCACGCCGATCAGGCGAATCCCGTCGGAGGCGCTGAACCGCCCCTTGCCGCCGGGTAGGATGTCGCGGTTGCGCGCGCCGGAGGCCAGCGGCGGCAGCCAGCCGATCTCCAGATCCGCGCCGCCAACAATCAGCAGGTCCGCGCGATTCAGGACACGAGAGTAGCTGGGCCGCGGCGTGACGAAGTGCGGGTCCTCCGTTCCCTGCGCCAGGCATTTCACCTCGGCGAGGTCGCCGGAGATCTCCCGGGCGATCGCGGCACAGTCGGGGAGCGTGGCGACAATATTGAGCCCGGCCTGCGCCGAATGAGCGCAGGCCAGGCCGAGCAGCAGGAGGGTCTTTTTGAAATAGCTCATTTCCGTTCGGTTTGAGGTTTCAGAAACGATGCGCCGAATGCGATCCGAGCGACATCTCCATCTGCAGCCAAAGGGAGTGGTCGATACCGATCTTGTCGCGATCGTCATAGTTGTACTGCAGACGGACCTTGGAGAATTCGGTCGGATACCAGGTCAGGTTCGGCGAGACGCGGAAGCGGTTTCCTCGCTCGAGATCGATGCCGACCGGGTCGATGCCTCCGGCGTTGTCGGCCAACCCGAGGCCGCGCGTCTCGTAACCGGCACGTTGGCCGAAAAGGTAGTCGAATCTCAGTCCGGCAACCCAGCCCGGGCGGAAACCGTAGAGGACCTGGGAGTAGATTCCATAGTCGGACAACGTCTCCGGGGTCAGAACGGCGGGCAGGCCGGTGAGCGGGTCGGTCAAGATGCCCTCATCGACGAATAAGTTCCCGTCGCCGTCGCCGCCGTTGGCGTCCTCGTCCCAATCGAAGCCGCCCGCCTCGTACTTGCGGGCCAGAAACTCGGACTGCAGCGTAACGAAGGGAAAACCGCGGTTGTGATCGAGCGGTTGCCATTTCCAGGTCAGGTCGACGCCGTAGATCTGCGTGTCGGTTTCTCCGCCTTCGCCCGAGTTGTTCGGCCCGAATGCCGCGCTGCCGCCGAAGAGCAGCGTCTGGGTGTCCGTCAGATCGTAGGACATGGCCAACCGGGGATTGATCAGCATGTCCTCGAATCCCTTCACACCCCGGTCGTTCTCCGCGTGTCTAAAGCCGAAGGGAACGCCCTCCTCCTCCCCTTCACCGTGGTTGTGATTGGATCCACGAAAGCTGGTGGCCACGCCTCCGCTGTTCTGCACCGTGAAGGACAACTCCGTGAACCACGGCGTCGGAGCCAGCCACGACAGGCGCGCTCCGGGGTTGCGCATGCCATCCGGACCGAGCAGACGGCTCACGGCCAACGGCTGATCAACGAAGTTCCAGCCGTGAATGTGGGTGGAATTGTGCCGGCCGAAATCCGACCATATCTGACCGGCCCGGAGCTGGAGGTTTGCCGGGAGCGAAACGCTTTCCAGCCAGGCTTCCTCGACCTCCATGAACGATTCCCCATCCGGCGAGAGGGCAAAGTTGAGATTTGCCGAGCCCTGGAAATAGGGATCGACCGCTCCGGCCAGATTGATCTCCACACCCTGAACCGTGAAGCCGCGCGCGTTGGGGTCGTGCCCGCCGGGATTTAGCTCCTCAACGTCGCTCGCTGTCGAACCGCCCGCAGTGAACGTGCCGGTCAATCCCAGATCGAGACTGGCATTGCCGCGACTGATGCGGATGGGATCGGTGGGACGCCACGACTTGAAACCGGGAAGACTGGTCGTCGGACCGGCGCCCGCAGCGCCGGACGGATTCGCAGGCGCAGTGACGGAAGCGGTGGATGTCACGGAGGCAACATCCGTGGGCGAAGGACTCCCTGGGGATGGCAAGGCGGGAGGCGACGCGACGGACTTCATCAACGTGTCCAACTGAGCCTGCATGGCCCGCATCTGCTCCTGATGCGCGTGTTGTTGCTCTTCAAGCGCCTTCTGCATCGCCTTCAATTGACGCTGCAGGTCCTGGATCACTTCGGCTTCTTGCGCCTGCAACGGCAGCGCCGCGAGGCAGAGGGCGAAAGCCAGCCCGGTTCTTACTAAAATGGATTTCATCTGTTTCTTTCTGTCTATGCCGTCGCGCGGGTCGATCCGGCGCGACAACGGATTCAAGGCCTGGGGAAATGGGGAAGCAAGTGGGCTCAGCCCCGAATCGGGGGAGCCCGTCCAGGCAGCAGAAGGAAGGGAGAAGCGGAGAAGAGACGAATTCGCGAACGAACATCTGCAATCGGAAGGGACTGGCCGGTTTCGACCGAAGGAGGCGCGGCGTCCGCGCTCAGAACCCCCCCGTGAACAAAAAGGCAGAGGGCGCAACCATGTCGCGATTCGTCCGGCGGACTCTCAGACGGACCATGACTGTGATCGTGCCCGTGCGAGTCGCAGGCGGCCTCAGCCCGAACGACGGGTTCCCCGCCATGATTGTGCAAAGCCAGATGCAACGTCGGCGAATTCGACGCCATGGAAAGGGCCAGAAACAGACACGCCAGCGCGCTCGAAAGAACACGAATCACCCGACCTGATCTGGATGCCATTTTATGCAAATCGATTGCAATAAAGAGCGCAGCGGCTATCTTTGCAAGTCTTTTTGATCGTCAGGTGCGGCGAGGGAGACCTCTGACAGACCGTGCGTTCACGGCTTGTGTGCCGGCAGGTTTCCTGTAGAAAATCTGGCCGATCCATGAAGACACCCAAGAAAGCCAGAGCAAAGTCCGCGAAACCCAACCCTCGTCCTTACTCAAGCCTCATGCTTGACGGTCCCGACCGCGCGCCCAGCCGGGCCATGCTCTACGCGGTCGGATTCGAAAAGGCCGATTTCAAGAAACCCATCGTCGGCATTGCCTCCACCTGGAGCAACGTCACGCCCTGCAATTCCCACATCGACAAACTTGCGCTTGAGGCCGAAGCCGGCGCCAACGCAGGGGGCGGCAAGGCGATCATCTTCAACACCATCACCATTTCCGACGGCATTTCAATGGGCACTGAGGGGATGAAGTATTCCCTGGTCTCCCGCGAGGTCATCGCCGACTCCGTTGAGACTGTCGTCGGGTGCGAAGGCATGGACGGATACGTCGCAATCGGAGGCTGCGACAAGAACATGCCCGGCTGCATGATGGCCATCGCCCGCATGAACCGCCCGGCGGTGTTCGTCTATGGCGGCACCATTCTCCCTGGTTGCATCACGGGGGACCCCAAACAGCGCAAGCTGGACATCGTCTCCGTCTTTGAAGCCGTGGGATCCCACGCGAACAAGAAGATCGGCAACAAGGAATTGCAGCAGATTGAATCCTGCGCCATCCCCGGCCCGGGTTCTTGTGGCGGCATGTACACCGCCAATACCATGGCTTCGGCAATCGAAGCGCTGGGCATGAGCCTGCCGAACAGTTCCGCGCAGAACGCGGTTTCCCAAGCCAAGAAGGACGACTGCCGCGCCGCCGGCGCCGCCGTGGTCAAGATGATCAAGAAAGGCATCAAGCCTCGGGACATCATGACCAAGAAGGCATTCGAAAACGCCATCACGGTGGTCATTGCCCTGGGCGGCTCCACCAATGCAGTGCTGCACCTCCTCGCAATCGCCAGCGCTGCGGACGTGAAGCTGACGCTTGACGATTTTACCCGGATCGGCAAGCGCGTCCCCTATCTCGCCGACCTCAAGCCAAGCGGGAAACACCTCATGTCCGAGCTGGTCGCCATCGGCGGCATCCGCCCGCTGATGAAAACGCTCCTTGGGGCAGGCCTGCTTCACGGCGACTGCCTCACGGTGACGGGTGAAACCATGGCGCAGACACTCAGAAAGGTGAAACCCTATCCGAAGACGCAGACGATCATCCGTCCTCTCGACAAGCCGATCAAGAAGGACAGCCACCTGGTTGTTCTTTACGGCAATCTTTCACCCGCAGGCTCCGTCGCCAAGATCACCGGCAAGGAAGGTCTGCGCTTCACGGGCAAAGCCAAGGTCTACAATTCCGAGGAACTGGCCATGAAGGCGATCCTCGCCGGCAAAATCAAGAAGGGCGATGTGGTCGTCATTCGATATGAGGGCCCCAAGGGAGGCCCGGGCATGCGAGAAATGCTCGGACCGACGTCCGCCATTATGGGCCGCGGCCTTGGCAACGACGTTGCCCTTATCACGGATGGCCGTTTCTCCGGCGGCACCCACGGTTTTGTCGTCGGGCATATCACACCCGAAGCCTATGTCGGGGGACCGTTGGGACTCGTCAAGAACGGCGACGAAATCACCATCGACGCCGAGAATCGCGAACTGAACATCAACATCAGCGCCAAGGAACTCAAATCTCGGCAAAAGGCGTGGAAACCCATCAAACCGCGCTATGTGTCCGGCGTGCTGGCCAAGTATGCCCACCTGGTGAACTCCGCTTCCGAAGGCGCCGTGACGGATGCCAATCTGAATCTGGGTTGAAGACCGCCTGACAATCGCCCCGTTCAAGGCCCGTTGGAACGACGTTTTCCAACGGGCCGCTTGCTTCGTAACCCATGCCACTTCCCACCGCATTCCTGAAACCAGGACACGCCGATCGTGTGATCGCCGGTCATCCCTGGATCTTTGAAAAGTCGATCCAGCGACTCTCTCACGCGCCTGAGGATGGCGAACTCATCCAAATCAAGGACTCGCGTAAACGTTTCATCGGAATCGGTTTTTACAATTCCCGGTGCCGTGTGCGCATCCGGGTTGCCGCGAACAAACGCGTCACGGTGGACCAACATTACTTCGAAGAGTACATCCGCTCCGCACTGTCCCATCGCCAACGTCATCTTCCCGGCATTTCCGCTTTTCGCGTGGTAAATGCCGAGAGTGACTACTTGGGGGGACTCGTGGTCGACAAGTATGATCGGCTTCTGTCCATCCAGATCTCGAGCCTAGCGTTCGACCGCCGTCGCGACCTGATTCACGGCGCGCTCCGAAACATTTTCCCTGACCATGAGATCTTCGAGGGCGTGGATTCGAACTTTCGAAGATTTGAAGGACTGGAACACATCCCCTCACCTACCGCCCAGATTCCGCCGGATTTCGACCTGACCCTGAACGATCTCCGTTTCCTGCTGGATTTCAATTCCCACCACAAGACGGGCGCTTATCTCGATCAGCAGTTCAATTATCGAGAGGTCGGACGACTTGTTGGGCAGATGGAACAACCTCGTGTCCTCGATTGTTTCAGTTATCAGGGCGGCTTTTCCCTCCATGCGGCCCAAGCTGGCGCAAGCCGGGTCCTCGGGCTCGAACAAAGTTCAACGGCAGTCGATCGCTCCCGCCACAATGCAATCGCGAACGGATTTGAGAATATTTGTCATTTTCAATGCGTGAACGTGTTCGATTGGTTCAAATCTGCTGAGTTCATCAAGTTCGTTGATGATCCGTTTGACGCGGTGATTCTCGATCCGCCGTCCTTCACACGATCCCGCGCGAATCTTCCCAATGCGGCCCGAGGCTACAAGGAGATCCACCTTAGAGCGCTGCGTGTTCTCCGGCGCGGCGGCCTGCTCAGCACGTTTTCCTGCTCCCACCACGTGGATCACGACTTCTTTCTCGCCGTGATTCTGGACGCCGCCCGTGACACGGGACGACAACTTCGCCTGATTCTTCCACACTCCCAACCCCTGGATCATCCCGTGCTACCGGCCATCCCGGAGACGGAATACCTTCGGGGCTTTACCTTCGAAGTTCTGTAAACCCGGAAATCCGGGCACAAAAAAAACCCCAACAATGTTGGGGTTTTTTAATCTGGCGACTACCTACTCTCGCACAAGCTCTACAAGCACTACCATCGGCAAGGCGATGTTTTACGGCCGAGTTCGGGATGGGATCGGGTAGGACCACCGCTTTATGGTCACCAAAAAAATCTGTTTGTAAAAAGAGCGTCTCCGACGGGAGAGCCATTCACTGAAAACTGCATACAGACGATCGTCAAGACGCTCGTCGAGAAAATCGCTTTTGAATTAATAAAGCGATCAAGCCTCACGACCTATTAGTATCAGTCCGCTGAACGTGTCGCCACGCTTACACGCCTGACCTATCAACCAGGTAGTCTACCTGGGGTCTTCAGCCCTAATGGGAGGGAAACCTTATCTTGGGATGAGCTTGGCACTTAGATGCTTTCAGCGCTTATCTCTTCCGCACATGGCTACGCAGCGCTGCCCCTGACGGAACAACTGCCACACCAGAAGTGCGTCATTTCCGGTCCTCTCGTACTAGGAAATGAACCCCTCAAGTTTCCTGCGCCCACGGAGGATAAGGACCGAACTGTCTCACGACGTTCTGAACCCAGCTCGCGTGCCACTTTAATCGGCGAACAGCCGAACCCTTGGGACCTTCTCCAGCCCCAGGATGTGACGAGCCGACATCGAGGTGCCAAACCGCGCCGTCGATATGAACTCTTGGGCGCGATCAGCCTGTTATCCCTAGCGTACCTTTTGTCCGTTGAGCGACGGCAATTCCACATTCAACCGCCGGATCACTTGGGCCCGCTTTCGCGCCTGCTCGACTTGTAGGTCTCGCAGTCAGGCATTCTTCTACCCATACGCTCAACGCACGGTTGCCGACCGTGCTGAGAATACCATAGCGCTCCTCCGTTACTCTTTGGGAGGAAACCGCCCCAGTCAAACTGACCCGCAAGCACTGTCCCCCGCCCGGCTTCACGGGATCGAGGTTAGAATCCTAATTACAAAAGAGTGGTATTTCACTGTTGACTCCGCGAACCCCTAAAGGCCCGCTTCAACGTCTCCCACCTATGCTACGCATTCATAATCAGAACACAATACCAGCTTACAGTAAAGGTGCACAGGGTCTTTCCGTCCTTCCGCAGGTAGGCGGCATCTTCACCGCCATTACAACTTCGCCAAGAGCCTCTCCGAGACAGCGATCCGGTCGTTTCACGATTCGTGCAGGTCGGAACTTACCCGACAAGGAATTTCGCTACCTTAGGACCGTTATAGTTACGGCCGACATTCACGGGGACTTGGGCTCGGAGCTTCGCCCGAAGGCTAACACCTCACCTTGATCTTTCCGCATTGGTCACGTGTCACTCCCTATACGTCGTCTTAACGACTTAGCAGAGAGCTGTGTTTTTGTTAAACAGTCGCCAGATCCACTTTACTGTGACTCACCGAAGTGAGCACCCCTTCTCCCGAAGTTACGGGGCTAGTTTGCCGAGTTCCTTAGAGAGGTTTATCTTGCGCGCCTTAGTCTATTCGACTCACCCACCTGTGTCGGTTTACGGTACGGGCGACCTGGAGAACGAAAGGAAACTTTTCTAGGCACGTTGTCCCGCGGTGCGCTTCGCCCGAAGGCTAGGCTCTGTATTTCAATTACATGTCCGCGTTTCTCCATGCGTCATTCCCAGTCTATTGGCCCAAGCCGGTGCAGGAATATTAATCTGCTGTCCATCGACTACGCCTTTCGGCCTCGCCTTAGGTCCCGACTAACCCTGGGGGGACGAACCTTGCCCAGGAAACCTTAGGTTTACGGCGACCAGAATTCTCATCTGGTTTATCGCTACTCATGTCTGCATTCTCACTAATCAGGACTCCACGGTTCCTTACAGTCCCGCTTCAAGGCCCTGATTACGCTCTTCTACCACTCCCGTCCGGCGAACCGGTCGGAAATCCGCGGCTTCGGCATGACGCTTAATCGCCAATCATTTTCGGCGCAAAATCGCTCGATGAGTCAGCTATTACGCATTGTTTAAATGGTGGCTGCCTCTAAGCCAACATCCTCACTGTCTAAGCAACTTCACATCCTTTCCACTTAGCGTCATTTGGGCGCCTTAACCGGCGGTCTGGGCTGTTGCCCTTTTGGCTACGAAGCTTATCCCCCGCAGCCTGACTGCCGCACTTCACCCGACGGCATTCGGAGTTTGTTTGGTTTTGGTACCCGGGTATGGGCCCTAAGCCATCCAGTGCTCTACCTCCGTCGGTCAGCATGCGACGCTAGCCCTAAAGCTATTTCGAAGAGAACCAGCTATCACGGGGTTTGATTAGCCTTTCACTCCTACCCACAGGTCATCCGAGCATTTTTCAACATGAACCGGTTCGGTCCTCCACTGCGTGTTACCGCAGCTTCAACCTGCCCATGGGTAGATCACCTCCGCTTCGGGTCTATTGCCTGCAACTCAACGCGCAGTTGGCACTCGCTTTCGCTTCGCCTCCATCCCATAAGGACTTAGGCTTGCCACAGACAATAACTCGCAGACTCATTATGCAAAAGGCACGCGGTCACTCCAAAGAGCTCCCACACCTTGTAGGCAATTGGTTTCAGGATCTTTTAGCTCCCCTAGCAGGGGTCCTTTTCACCTTTCCCTCACGGTACTGGTTCACTATCGGTCGCCAACGAGTATTTAGCCTTATCCGGTGGTCCGGACAGATTCATGCAGAGTTCCACGCACACCGCATTACTCGGGTGTCCCCTAGGCCGACTTTGAGCTTCGTGTACCCGGCTGTCACGGTCTATGGCCGATTTTTCCACATCGTTCCACTCTCTCTCAGTCGTGCCACATTGGGGTCCCACAACCCCGGGAAAACAAGTTTTCCCGGTTTAGGCTGTTCCGCTTTCGCTCGCCACTACTGACGGAATCACGTTGTTTTCTTTTCCTCCGCTTACTGAGATGTTTCACTTCAGCGGGTATCGCTTCTCCGGCCTATGAATTCAACCGGAGATGACTCCATGTTACTGGAGCCGGGTTATCCCATTCGGAAATCCACGGGTCAACGCGTGCTTGTCGCTAGCCGTGGCTTATCGCAGCTTGCTACGTCCTTCATCGCCTGTTGGCGCCAAGGCATCCACCAATTGCCCTTAGTAGCTTGATCACAAAGATTACTGAATCAGACTGGCGTCATCATCAGCTCTCGACGAGTTGTCTTTACTGATCTATCTGTATGCAGTTGTCAAAGAACGACTTCCGACATTGTCGGAGAAATTCGCGTCGGTTTGATGGTGGGCCAGGGCAGACTCGAACTGCCGACCTCGCGCTTATCAGGCGCGCGCTCTAACC
>JAYPFK010000085.1:0-18393 GCA_038126235.1 Verrucomicrobiales bacterium | reverse complement strand
CTTCACCTCGCCGCAGCGCTCCTCTGGTTGAACTGAATGTCGATTGGCCCTAGGACGACCGCGCCCAGCTCGCCACTACTTTCCACAGCCATGTTGTCTCGAGCGTTCGCATGGTGATCTTGGTTTTACCACGACATTTTACGTCACACAGTTCACTCGCCATACCACCGATTCCCCACATCATGAGACCCCGCATCCTCGCCCCAATCGGCCTGTCGCTTTCCCTGCTTGCGGCGTCGTTGGCTCCGCTCAATGCCGCCGTGGTCGCCTTCGGCTCCAACGGTCAGGGCCAGTCTGTCATCCCCGCCGGGCTGGGCGCCGCCATCGCCGTGTCCGCCGGACGTGACTTCAGTGTCGCCCTGCTGGGCGACGGCGCCGTGGCCGCTTGGGGCTACGCAGGCGATGGCCGCACGAGCGTGCCTGACGGACTCTCCGGTGTCTCCGCAATTGATGCCGGCGCCTACCACACTCTCTGCCTGCTCAACGACGGCTCCGTTACCGGCTTTGGCAGCAACCCCAGCGGGGTGCTCTCCATTCCTGCCGTCGACAACGCCATCGCCATTGCCGCAGGCGACTTCCACAGCCTCGCCCTGTTGGGCAATGGCTCGGTCATCGGTTGGGGATTCCCGGGTGATGGCCGCCTCTTGGTTCCCTCCGGCTTGGCCGGGGTGATCGCAATTGATGCCGGTCGCGACCACAGCCTCGCCCTGCAGTCCGACGGCACCGTGGTGGCGTGGGGCAAAAACGACAAGGGCCAGTGCAACGTGCCCGCCGGGCTTTCCGGCGTAGTTGCCATCGCCGCGGGCGGCTACCACAACCTCGCCCTTAAGGAAGACGGCTCCGTCGTCGCCTGGGGTGACAACGACTCTGAGCAATGCAGCGTGCCCGGCGGCCTCTCCGGGGTGTCCGCCATCGCTGCAGGCGAATATCACAGCCTTGCCCTCGGAAGTTCGGGGGTCAGCGCTTGGGGCGACAACAGCGCCGGCCAGCTCGGGGTCGCCAGCGTCGGCAACGCGACGGCCATCTCCGGCGGCGGCATCCACAGCCTCGCGGTCACCTCCAGCGGTCCGGCCATCGCCGCCCAACCCCAAGGCCAAACGGTGATCCCTAGCTCTACCGTCACATTCTCTGTCGTCGCCTCTGGTAGCGGACTCGCCTACCAGTGGCTGGTCAATGGTGTCGCCATCGAGGGGGCCAACGGCGATACGCTCGTCATCGAGGGGGCAGGGACAGAGCACGCGGGCGCTTACTCGGTGGTGGTGAGCAACGCTTCCGGCAGCACCCACAGCCAGTCCGCCCTGCTCGCCATCCGCAGCTTGCAGCGCATCGCCTCGCCCGAGATTGTCAACGGCAACACACTGCGCCTGCGCTTCGGGGACAGCCTCGGAGGCTCGGTCGCTTACAGTACGGTGGCCCGTTTCACCGCCCAGGTCTCCACCGACCTGCTCACATGGGCCGACCTCGACCTGCCGCTCACCTGGATCGACGGCTCCGTCCAACTCGAGACCCCCTTCAACTCAGACGCCCCCGCACAGTTCTACCGCGTCGTGGAACGGTGAATTTGAAAATCAATACTTCCGGCAGACCGATTCATACTGCAGTCCTGAAAGATCATGACCATGAAGCTCTTCATTTCACGGCAATTGCGTAGCCTGTTCATCACAATGGTTGGCGGTTTGCTCGTCATGGCCATTCCTCAGGTGGCTTCAGCCGCCGCGTCCACCTCTTGGTCAATTGCCGCGACGGCTTCTACACAAGATGAGGGCACGGGGATGACGTTCACGATTACCCGTGATGGGGTTGACATCGGCGAGACGATCCAGTTCGATGTTTCAGGGACGGGAGCCAATGCGGCCAACGCGGCGGACTTCGGGGGCAGCTTCCCGGTGAACCAGCTGGTCACCTTCAGCGACAACAGCACCACCAAGGTGATCACGGTGACCGCCAACAGCGACAGCACCGTTGAACTCGACGAGGGTGTCCGGGTGACCATCAAGAACCCGTCCGTAGGCTCGGTCAGCGCCTCCTCCATGGCCGATGGAATCATCACCAACAACGACAGTGCGGTTATCTCGATCAACGCGCCCTCGGTGGCGGAGGGCGGGACGTTGGCCTACTCGGTGACGATCAACAACCCCGTGGACGTGGCGGTGTCGGTCACAAGGGCCACCATGGATGGCACGGCCAAAACTGCGGACAGCGACTACACTGCCATCGCTTCCGCATCAGCGACTCTGTTCTCCGCCGGTTCGACCACCGCCTTCTCCATCAATGTCTCCACGACCGGGGATTCCAAGGTGGAGTTGGACGAGACTCTGAGTCTGGTGCTCAGCGGTCTCTCGGCCGGGGGACGCAACGTTGCCTTCAGCGGTGGGGGCGGAACCCTCTCAGGCACGGGCACGATCACCAACAATGACACCGCGACCATTTCCATCAGTTCCCCCTCGGTGGCCGAGGGCGGCACGCTGGCCTTCTCGGTGACGATAGACAAGCCGGTGGATGCTGAGGTGACGGCAAACCGGGCCACGGCGCCCATCACGGCTACCGCGGTGGATAGCGATTATACCCAATTAAGCTCCGCCGGCGTGACACTCTTCTCGGCAGGATCGACTACTCCGCTCACCATCAACGTGTCCACCACGACGGACACCAAGGTTGAGGATAATGAGACCATGAAATTGGTGTTATCGACGCTGGCTGCCAGCGGACGAAGCGTCCAGTTCAGCAGCATGGCTGTGTACGTGGAGGGCACCGGCACAATCAATAACAACGACACGGCCGGGGTGACGATCTCGGACGTGACCACCACGGAGACGGACGCCGACTTCACCACCACGTTCACGGTAACGCTGGACGCCGCCGTCCAGGGTGGTTTTGACCTGGCCCTGAGCATTGCCGACCTCGGCGCCGCGCTCGTGGCCACGGAGGGAACAGCGGACGTCACGCTCGACACCACATCGGTGAGCTTCTTCGGCACGGCGATGGAGACGAAGTCGGTGACGGTGAGCATCAAGGGAGACGACATCGTCGAGGATAACGAGACCTTCCGGATCACCCTCGGCAATGTCTCCATGACCTCGGCGGTACAGGATGCGGCCATCACCACTGGCGATACGGCGACGGGCACGATCAACAACGACGACACGGCGGCGGTGACAATCGCGGACGTGACGGTTTCGGAGACGGATGCAAACGCCGACACGACCTTCACGGCGACGCTCTCGGCGGCGGTGGAGGGTGGCTTCACGTTGGCGGTGAGCAGCGCCAACGTGAGCACGGACGCTTCTCCGCTGGACCTGTCGCTGACGACGACCTCGATCAGTTTCACCGGTTCTGCCAGCGAGACGAAGTCGATCACGGTGAACATCAAGGGAGATGACGTGGTGGAGGACAATGAAACTTACACCATCAGTTTCGGGGCGATCAGCGCGACCAGTGCGGAGCAGGCGGCGGACATCGACGTCAGCGACACGGCGACGGGCACGATCAACAATGATGACACGGCCACGGTGACGGTTGCGGACGTGACGGTGACCGAGACGGACGCCGACTTCACCACGACCTTCACAGCGACGCTCTCTGCGGCGGTGGAGGGGGGCTTCACGCTGGGCATCGGCAGCGCCAATGTGACCACCGACGCTTCCCCGTTGGACTTCACGCTGGATACCACCTCGGTGAGCTTTGCCGGGACGGTGAGCGAGACCGAATCCATCACGGTGACCATCAAGGGGGATGACGTGGTGGAGAACAACGAGACCTACACAATCAGCTTCGGCGCCATCAGCGCGACCAGCACCGAGCAGGCGGGCGATATAGACGTCACCGACACGGCGACGGGCGCCATCAACAACGACGACTCGGCGACGCTGGCGATCAACGACGTGACGGACTGGGAACGCCACGCCAGCAGCGCAAATTTCACCTTTACGGTGACGCTGAGCAAGGCGGTCGAGGGTGGCGTGAAGGTGGACTTCACGACGGCGGATGACTCGGCGACCACAGCTAACAGCGACTATACACTGACCGCGGGCAGCGGGGGCACGGCGCTGTCATTCACGGGGACGGTGAATGAGATGCAGACGATCAACGTGCCGGTGAACGGGGACTTGTTTGACGAGCGCAATGCATCGAACACGACGCCGCCGAACTCGCCGGACGACGAGACCTTCCGGGTAAACCTGAGCAACATCGTGGCTCAGGGCGGCAACGGGAACTTCGTGACCTTCGCCGACAACCAGGGCGTGGGGACGATCCAGAATGACGACTACAACACGCAGATTGCGATCAGCGACGGCACGGACCCCTCGGAAAACGGGCAGAACTTCAATGTGAATGTCAGTGTCTCGGTGGTCTCCGTAGTGGGGGCCACAACCCCGGCGGTGCCGGCTTTCACGGGGGCGCTGACGGTGGCGGAGGGAATGGCTGGCTTCGACGTGGCCAAGAACTCTCCTTCGGCGACGTTCACCGACAGCCTGGCCGCCCCGCTGCGCAACGCGACGCTGACAGGAGCCTTTGCGGCCAGCACGGAGCCTCCCGGACCTGGCGCTCGCCACTTCCGCGCCAGCAACAACACCACGCTGCACGTGGTGAACAACCGGCCGACGTTCGACGTGACGACGGACTTTTTGACGATCAACGGGGAGACGAGCGCGACGCTGAAGGGGCCCAATGTGCACGTTCAGAACCCGCCCAGCGCGATGATGCCGACAACCTTCACCATCAAGGACTTCGGGATCGACATCAGCCCGGACCGTGGCAAGCGCGGTGCAGGGACGATGATCGACAACCAGGAGGAGGATGTCACCCAGGACGTGCGCTTCAACTTTACGGTCAACTCGACGCAAGGGCCGCTGGTGTTCAACAGCCTTGGGATCAACACGGTCACGGCGAGCCCCTACCTCGGCAAGAGTGACCTGGTCTTCTCGGTGCCGGCGGGAAGTTTCGGCATCGCCAACGTGACGGTGACGGCGACGGACTTCGGCGTGGGTGGCAGCGTTGGTGAGCAGACATCCGCCATTAGCAAGACCTTCGAGATTCTGGTGTATTCGGTCCAGCCATTCGAGGGGGATATCGTTGGAGCGGACCGTGGCCCACGAGTGTTTGGCGGTAAGCTGGCGCTGCTGCGCGAGGATCGTGCCAACCCGACGGTGCCCTCGATGGACTACCCTCGCCAGAACCTGCTGAGCAGCGCTTTTGTGGACCCTTACGATGTGACAGTGATCACCAACAGCCCCTCGGCAAACCGGCTGCAGTATGTGACGATCGACTACGAGTCGATCTATTCGGCAAAGGGTCGCGGGGATCGCGGACTCTTCCGGGTCGACTCGGTGAGCCTGCAGCCCCAAGTGATCTCTCGGGACCAGCACTTCCAAGTGCCGGTTGCTGTGGACTTGATGCACACTCCCAACGCGGCTTTCCCGAACCACCGCTACCTCGTTGCGGACTCTGAATACGAGCCGAACGTGGGTAAACTGATCATGGTGCACCCGTCGACCGGCGACCAGCAACTGCTCTCGCCCGGCGGTGTGAATGAGTTCTTCTTCGTGACGGGGATGACCGTGGCTCCGCCCGCGGCTCCGAACGCAGGCAAGATCTACGTGACGGACGTGGGCAACACGCTGGGTAAGACGGGGTCCAAGAACGACCCGCCGCGCAAGATCATCGAGGTGAACCCGGTCACCGGGGACCACACGGTGTTGCTGACGGTGACCAACGACTACACGATCCCGATCACCAACGGGGTCATCACTAACCTGTGGTTTCCAGTGGGGATCGACGTGGACCCGAACACCGGCGACCTCTTCATCGCCGACGCCTACTCCAAGACGATCTGGAAGATGCCGCCCATGGCGATCATGGAGGATGCACTTGTGGCGTTCTCGATTGACAGCGACCTGCTGGCGCCGACCCACATCACGATCAACCCGATGGGACAGGTTTTCGTGGCGGATGCGCCGACCTTTGGGCATCCCTCGGCGATTCCGACCTACGCCCCAGGCACGCGGACGCTCTTCAAAGTGAGCGCGGGTTCGCCGGATAGCAACGCGACACCGTTCACTCAGGACGTCTTGTTGGAGGAACTGCGGGGCATGGAGGTCATACCACCCTTCCCGATACCTTAACCGCACTGATCCAGAGCTGGATTTTGAGGGCAAGAAGACTGGGTAACAGGCACCCAGAGCTACTCAGGTTTCCTTGGACAAGAGGAATGACTCACGAACGCAGAGCAAGCCTACCGCGGTCGGTTTGCCCTATGAACGGCGGTTGGCTCGGAATGTTAGGCGCTTCTTGCTTGGAGTGATGGAGTTCCTGGTATTCCTGTGAAGGGGGGCTATTCCAACACTCCAATTCTCTGCGGCTCCATCAGCCCGTTTTGGTTCGGGATGCGCGTCTCCTTGTGTCGGCTCGAAGCTCGCGCCGACCGCGACGCGGCTCTCGCGATTTCGAAGTTCTTGGTTGAGAGCTTCATCGCCTCCTTTGAGGAAGCGCCCGAGGAAGTGATCCTGGACTTCGACGCCACCGACGACCGCGTCCACGGAAAGCAGGAGGGCCGGTTCTTTCATGGCTACTATCGCCATTGGTGTTTCCTGCCGTTGTATGTCTTTTGCGGGGAACAGTTGTTGGTGAGTTATCTGCGCCCCAGAACCATCGATCCGGCCAAACACACGTGGGCGATCCTGAAGCTGCTGAGCGCGCGCCTTTGTCAGGTCTGGCCCGGGGTGAAGATCGTGTTCCGGGGCGACTCAGGCTTTTGTCGCTGGAAGATGCTGCGCTGGTGCGAGCGTCACGACATCGGCTATGTGGTGGGCATCGCCAAGAACGCGCGCCTGCTCCAGGTGGCGGCCAGGCTGATGCGTCGGGCCGAGCGGGAGCATGAACGGCTGGGCGCCAAACGGCGGGTCTTCAACTGGGCGGACTACGCGGCCGACTCGTGGGATCGCAAACGGTGAATCATCGTGAAGGCTGAGCGCAGTCACCTCGGAGCCAATCCCCGTTTCGTGGTGAGCAATCTCCAAGGCAGGCCGGGGAGGATTTACGATCGGATCTACTGTGCGCGCGGCGAGATGGAGAACCGGATCAAGGAACAGCAACTGGGGTTGTTTGCCGACCGCACCAGCTGTCATCACTGGTGGGGCAATCAGTTGCGGTTGATGCTGAGTAGCGCGGCGTATGTCCTGCTGGAAACGATCGGCCGGGTAGCTCTGCGACTGGAGTCGGGGTGGTGGCCGAGTGCTCTGTCCCCGGCGCCGGAAAAACAACGGGAGGAAGGGGGAGTGTCTTCACGCTTCGGCAAAACCAACCCAAAACACCTTCAGAGCCCCACTCCCGCCTCTCCAAGCCCTCGCCGCCGGATCTCCCAACTCAATCCTCGATGTGATGGAATATCCGGGCTAGACGCGCGGCCTCGCCGGCCCGGACGCCTGAACCGGCTTAAGAAGAAGCTCCGAATGGGGTTCGCCAAGAACTTACCGGAGATCTATGGGTGATGAGGGGGAGTTTATCTATCGTTCAGTGAACGCCCTTCTGGGCGGAGATGTTTCAGAAGATAGTCCGTCATCAGGCGGCGCAGATGGAGGGAGGTGCCCTTGCCCTCGCGGATGGCATGGGTGCGGTTGGGGTAGGCCATCATTTCGAACTGCTTGCCGTGGGAGATCAGTTCGTTGATCAGTTTCTCCATGCCCTGGTAGTGCACGTTATCGTCGCCGGTGCCGTGGATGAGGAGGAGTTCGCTGTTGAGATTCCTGGCGTAGTGGATGGCCGAGCCGTCCTTGTAGCCCTCCTTGTTGTCGGAGGGCAGGCCCATGTAGCGTTCCTGGTAAATGGTGTCGTAGAGACGCTGGTCGGGGACCGGAGCGATGGAGACGCCGGCGCCGTAGAGGTCGGGGAACTTGAACAGGGCGTTCAAGGTCATGGAGCCGCCGCCGCTCCAGCCCCAGATGCCGACGCGCTGGGAATCGATGAACGGGGAGTCCTTGAGGACCTGTTTCAAGGCGGCGGCCTGTTCCTTCGGCGCCAGGATGCCGACCTGCCGGTAGACGACCTTGCGCCAGGCGTTGCCGCGCGGGGCTGGCGTGCCGCGGTTGTCGATGCTCATGAGGATGCAACCACGCTGCGCCATCATCCAGTTCCACATCGCCCCGCTGCCCCGCCAGCTGTCGAGCACGGTCTGCCCGGCGGGTTCGCCGTAGACGTATAGCAGCAGGGGGTATTTCTTGGCGGGATCGAAACCCGGGGGAAGGATGCGCCAGGCGTCGAGTTCCACGCCGTCACCGATGTCGATGCGCAGGAATTCTGTTTTTGGGCGGTCGAGTTTCGCGAGTTTCTTGCGGAGTTCCCGGTTGCGCTCCAAACGGCGGACGACCTTGTGCTCCGGGAGGTTGATGAAGTTCAGGCGCGGCGGTTCATCGGAGGAAGACCAGGTATGCACGGCCCACTTCGCGTCGGGGGAAATGGAATAGCCGTGGGTTCCGGCGCGGTTCGCGGGCGAGAGACGGGCGGCTCCCTTGCCGTCGAGGCCGACGCTGTAGAGGTATCTTTGCGTAGCGTTGTCGGGGGAGGCGATGTAGTAGAGCAACCCCTTGGCATGATCGATGGCAAGGGCGCGGGCGACGTCAATTCCTGCGGGGGTGATTGGTTTCGGCGCGCCTCCGTTGCGGGGCACGAGCCAGACGCGACGCCAACCGTCGCGTTCGCTGACGAAGGTGAACTGTCTCCCATCGTTGACCCATTCGGTGAAGTCGTAGCGCACATCGACCCAGGCGTCGTCGCGGTCGGTGAAGACGGTTTCGGCGTCGCCGGTCCAGGCGTTGGCGAGCAGGACCTGGTTGGTGTTCTGGAGGCGGTTGAGTTGCTGGATGAGGAGTTGGCGGGAGTTGGCCGCCCATTCCATGCGGGCGATGTAGTGTTCGCGCGGATCGCCGGGGAGGTTCATCCAGGTGGTTTCGCCGGATTGCAGGCTGGCGACGCCGACGCGGCAGTTGGCGTTGCGCTCGCCGGTCTTGGGATATTTGAAGGTGATCACCTTCGGGTAGAAGCCGGTGAGGTTGTCCATCATGCGCATGTCCTTCACGCCGGCTTCGTCGATCTGCCAGTAGGCGATGGACCGACTGTCGGGACTCCAGCGGAAACCATTGCGCAGGCCGAGTTCCTCCTCGTAGACCCAGTCGAAGGTCCCGTTGATCTCGGTCGGGGACTTCGCGCTGGTGAGGGTCTGGATGGCTCCGGATTCGAGGTCCTCGACGTGAAGGTTGCGCTCGCGGACGTAGGCGACCTTGTCTCCGTCCGGCGAGAAGGTCGCGAACATCAATGTGGCGGGTTGGGCGTCCTTACCCCCGAGTTGGCGGAGTTTCCTGGTCTTCAGGTCGAGGACCCAGTAGTCGCCGCGGGTGTTGGCCCGCCAGACGCGCTTGGTGTTGGTGAAGACCAGCAGGCGGGAGAGGTCCTTGGTGAAGGTATGGGAGCTGATGGATAGGGCATTGTTGGAGCCTTCGGGGACGAGGCACGAGGCGGCGACGAGAATGTTGGTTTCGCCGGTGGCGGGATTGTATTGGACGATGTCGCGGGCCTTCTCCGTCTTGGCGGATTTGAGCAGGCGGGCGTAGCCTTGGCCGGGTTCGAGCCAGTGGACGCTGTAGCCCTTGGAGGAGAATTCCGGCTTGCTTCCGTAGATCCGCTCGAGGGTGAGGCGGGGATCGGGCTTGGGCTTGTCCTTCTTCCTCGGCGTTTTCTTGGCGGCATCCGCGGCGAGACAGGGGAGAGTGACGGAGAGCAACAGGGCGGCGAGGTGGCGGGTGGTTGGTTTCATTGGCAGTTTTTACATTGTTGGCCGAGAGCAAGTTCCAGCAGACCCATCCCGGTTTTCGTTCGCCGACGCTGCGCTGCGAGCGAAAATATCCCTTCCGCGGGAGGGCGCCTTGAGATGGCCAAGGGCTAGTCTGGGCGAACCTACCCCGATTTTCATTCGCCGACGCTGCGCTGCGAATGAAAACACCCCTCCCGAGAGGGAACCTGGCGAGGGGTGACTCGCGGCTGTTCAATTGTCGGGTCGCCCGCTTTAATACGCGGCCTATGAGACACGCGCCAATCAATTCCAAGCTCTTCGTCGACAACCGGAAACGCGTCGCGGCGCGGTTGGAGGAGCATTCGCTCGCGGTGGTCAACGCGAACGACGTCCTCCCGACGAACGCGGACGGCACCCTGGTCATGCAACCCAACGCGGATCTTTTCTACCTGACCGGCATTGAGCAGGAGGAGTCGATCCTGCTGTTGGCTCCTGATGCGTTTGACGAGAAGCACCGGGAGATCCTGTTTCTCCGCGAGCCGAGCGAGCATTTGAAGATCTGGGAGGGGCACAAGCTCAGCAAGGAGGAGGCGACGAAGATCTCCGGGATCAAGGAGGTGAAGTGGCTGACGGAATTCGACACGATCTTCCGCATGCTGATGTGCGAGGCGGAGCAGGTGTATCTGAACAGCAATGAGCACCGGCGCGCGGTGATCGAGGTGGAGACGCGGGACGCGCGGTTCGCGAGGGACTGCATGGCGAAATTTCCGCTGCACGACTACCGCCGCCTGGCGCCAATCATGCACGAGGTGCGGCCGGTGAAGTCGAAGCACGAGGTGGATCTGATCCGGAAAGCCTGCGGGATCACCAGGGCCGGATTCCTGCGTGTGCTGGACTTCGTGAAGCCGGGCGTGAATGAGACCGAGGTGGAGGCCGAGTTTGCCCATGAATTCATCCGCAACGGCGCGAAATTCGCCTACACGCCGATCATCGCAGCGGGCGCCAATTCCTGCGTGTTGCACTACCTGCAGAACGACCAGAAATGTCGCAGCGGCGAGGTGCTGCTGCTCGACGTGGCGGCCAGCTATGCGAACTACAATTCCGATCTTACCCGCACGATCCCGGTGAAGGGCCGGTTCACGAGACGGCAGAAGCAGGTCTACAAATCCGTTTTGCGGGTCATCACCGACATGATCCAGGCCACCACGGCGGGCAAGCTGTTGAAGGACTGGCAGAAGGAGGCGGAGGCCATGGTCGAGGAGGAACTGCTGAAGCTGGGACTGCTCAAACCGCGCGACATCCGGAAGCAGGACCCCGACAAGCCGGCCCTGAAAAAGTACTTCATGCACGGGCTCGGCCACCCGATCGGGTTGGACGTGCACGATGTCGGCTTCGCCAGTTCCAAGCTGGCGCCGGGCTGGGTTATGACGGTCGAGCCAGGGATCTACATTCCCGAAGAGGGCTTCGGCATTCGCCTGGAAAACGACGTGCTGGTCACGGAGGACGGAGTGGTGGACCTGATGGCGGACATCCCCATCGATCCGGACGAGATCGAGGATCTTATGAATCGGTGATCGATCCCATTCTCAGCGCGATCGATCGGACGGGCGGGGCGGCGCCGTGGATTCTGCTGTTGTTGTTCCTTGATTCGTCGGCGTTGATCCTGTGGCGGCTGGAGGCGATGTCGCGGAAGGGGATCGAGGGGACGGCGCTGGGCACGCTGGTGATGCCTTACTGCACGGGCATTGGGAATCTGATCTTTGTGGCGGTGATGGTTCGGCATGCTGGAACGGGCCCGGAGGTGATGGTCAACTGCCTGGTCAACAATGCCACCAACCTCACCCTGCTGATCGGACTGCCCACCTTGTTTTGGGGCATGGCTGTGTTGCCCGCGGACAAGCCCAAGAAGAAGGATCTTCAGGAGCTGCGGATCAACCGTCTCTCATTGACGCTGACGAACGCGGCGGCGCTGTTTTTCACGGGGTGCGTCTGGGCATTGGCGATGGACGGGGAATTGGGACGCGGCGACGGAATCGTGCTGATCGCCTTGTTCCTGTTCTGGCAGTGCATGCAGGCGGTGGAGGCGATGAAGTTGAACGTGCTCAAGGGCCGCGTTCTGCCGGGTGGATTGTGGCTGGAGTTTGTAGTCCTGCTGACGGGCGGATTCGTGATGTATGTCAGCATCGAGGGGCTTGTGGCCTGGTTGGGGCGGATCGAGGCGGGCTTTATCCGGGCCGATAACATCGGCTGGCTCAGCGGCTGGCTGATGGTCCTGCCCAACGGGGTGATGGCGTTGTGGTACGGCTGGAAGCGTCGGCCGGACGTGGTCTACAGCTCGCAGGTCGGCGACGGGCATATCTGCATTCCTTTGTGCCTGGGGCTGTTCGCCGTGTTTCAGCCGATGGGAATGCCGGAGGGATTCGGGACGAGCATCGGCATCGTGACCGGAGCGGCGGCTGCGCACCTCGCGTGTGTGGCGTTCGCCGGGAGGCTGACGAAGCCGATGGGGGGCGTGTTGATTGCGACTTACGCGTATTTCGTGTGCGCGGGGTTGATCGAGTGATCGGCGGGGAAACGTGGAGCGAACTGTCCTCGGTGAGCCATCGTTTGCATATCCCAAGACGGCTCACTGAGGACAGTTCACCCAGGCTGAGAGTCTCAGGACAGCTTGGGATCTGACCCGCGATGGACGAGGGGGTCGGCGCGGAAGGCCTCGCTGAGGCGGACGATGGCCACCTGCGCGGCGTGCCAGCGAGGGTTCGCGGTGATCTCCTGGATGGATTTCTCCACGTTGTTGAGGATCAGGTAACGTCCGGGGCCAGCCACGATGAAGGCGTCGAAGCGGGCGCCTTGAGCGTCACGCACGAACTCGAGATCGCCGACGTGGTAGTCTCCGCTGAGGATCTCGCGGCGCAAGGGGCCGAGGTCCTCGCGGAATTCGGAGTCCGTGTGGTGGGAGCGGGGCCCGAAGTAGTGCAGGACATCCCGGTGTTCGCCGGCCAACCAGGCGATGATCCATTCATCGAATAGGACGGAGCCGTAGGCCTGGTCCGCCTCGTCGAGGAGGGATTCGATTTTTGAGATGGCTTCGGCGAGCGTCTTAGCGGCAATGCAGGCGCGGAGAGCGAAGCAAGTTTCGCTCGGGGGCTCAAGTCAATTGGGGGGCGAAACGGGGTTTGGAGTGGGCGTCGCGCCGTCTTTCAAACATCCCCCACGTAGTGCACGCGGATCTTGTTCGTGAGGCCGGGTTGGCCGATGGGTTCCCCCAGGACGAGGACGACGGCGTCGCCGTTTTTCGCCCAGCCGTTCTTGAGCAGCATGGCATCCACTTCTTCGATGAACGCGGCGGTGCTTTTCGGCTTCATGAGGAAGCGCGGGGCGACGCCATAGAGGACGGAGAGGCGGCGCAGGGTTTCATCGCTGGAGCTGTAGGCGATGATCGGGACGGCGAGCTTGTTCTGGGAAAGGTAGCTGGCGCCGCCGCCGGTCTGGGACCACATGACCACGAGGCGAGCGTCGAGATCCCGGACGATGGCCTTCACGCCGGCGGCGAGCGCGGCGGTCCGGTAGCGGGAATGGCGGGGGGAGCTGGGCGGATCGAATTGGATGCCTTCCTGCTTGCGATACTCGTTCATGCGTCGGGCGATCCGGCGCATGATGCGGACCGTCTCAACGGGATGGGAGCCGACGGCGGTTTCGCCGGAAAGCATGACGGCATCGGCTCCCTCATGGATCGCGTTGGCGACATCGCTGGCCTCGGCGCGGGTGGGGATGGGCGAGTCGATCATCGTCTGCAGCATCTGGGTGGCCACGATGACCGGTTTGCCGTGGTGGTGGCAGGCGCGGATGATCCGCTTCTGGCAGACGGGAACCTGCTCCAGTTCCATCTCCACGCCGAGGTCGCCGCGAGCGACCATGACGGCGTCGGTTTCATGGACAATGGCGTCGAGTTCGGCCAGGGCCTGGGGCTTCTCGATCTTGGCGACGATGGGGATGAATGACTCGGAACCGCGGCCGTAGGAGGCGGACTGGGCTTCTTCAGGCGGGCGGGGCGCGGGGCGGGCACCCAGTTCGCGCAAGCGCTCCTTGAGCTCGATCACGTCGGCGGCGCTGCGGACGAAACTCAAGGCGAGGAAATCAAAGCCGGACTCGACTGCGAAATCGACGCAGCGAAGATCCCAGTCGGTCAGGGAGGGCAGGGATAGCGCGGTGTCGGGAAGGTTGACGCCCTTGGCCGTGGTGACGAGCCCGCCGTGGAGAACCTCGCACTCCAAGAGACCGGCGTTGTCCGACGCGCCGGAGACGCACTTCAAGGCGACGGCTCCATCGTTGATCAGCACCCTCTCGCCGGGGCGGACCTCGGTTATGAGCGAGGGTTGGTTGACCGAAAATGTGTGAGGGCCGTCAGCGTCGTAGTCCCCGGCGATGATGGACTCCGCTGTGAGTCGCACGGTGTCGCCGGCGTTCAGGTGGATGCCGGCGTCGCGGACCTGGCCGACGCGAAGTTTGGGGCCGGAGAGGTCTCCCAGCGCGCCGATGTAGCGCTTCGTGATCTTTGAGGCCTTGCGGACGTTGGAGAGCAGGGCTCCAAAATCGTCCAGGCTGCCGTGGGAGAAGTTGATGCGGAACAGCCGCACGCCCTCGTCAATCAGCTGGATCATGGTATCGACGTCGTTGGAGGCCGGTCCCAGTGTGGCGACGATTTTCGTGAGAACCAGTTTGTGCTGTTGTTCGTCCATCTTGCGGGGCGGAGGTTAGGGGAGGGAGGCCGGGGCGTAAACCGGTTTCCCGGGAGAGGCGCACGCCAAATCCGCAATTGCTGAACCCGGATCAGCGGGCTTTGCTGTCGGTGCCTCTTTGGAGGTTTGGCGTTGGTTGGCGCGTGAGGTCCGTCACATTCGCTTGGTTCCGGATTTCCAAGGTCAAAGCCCCCTCGCCACGGTCCAGACGACGACATCGGCGGCTCCAGCTTGGCGCAGCGCGTGGGCGCAGGCGCTGGTGGTGGCGCCGGTGGTGAGGACATCGTCGACCACGACGATCCGCCGACCCTTGAGGCTGGTTCTGGTCGTGGCTTTGAAGGCATGGCGCATGTTCTTCGCGCGCTCGGAGCGGGTGAGCTGGGTTTGCGTCCGGGTGTCGAGGACGCGTTTTGCCGCGTGGTCGAGGACGGGGATGCCGGAGGCCTTGGAAAGCAGGGCGGCGAGACGCCGGGCCTGATTGAATTCCCGCTCGCGTTCCTTGATCGGATGCAGCGGCACGGGGACGATTGCATCGACGGAGGAGCGGGAGATTTCGGGGGCGGTTGAGCGGATCAGGAGATCGGCGAGAAACGGTTCAAACCAGAGGGCTTGTTTGTATTTGTAGCGGTGAATCACGTCCAGGAGCAGGTCCGTGGCTATGACGGCCGCGCGGGCGTGGGAGAAATGCAGCTCCATCTCACGGCAGTTGGCGCATTGGAACTCATGGGAGATGTCCCCGGAATGGGGCAGGCCGCAGGTGTCGCAGAAGGGCTCCTTGATGAAGCGGACGCCGTCGGGGCGCGCCCGGCAGTCGCTGCAGACGTAGCCTTCAGCGCGGGTGGAGCGGCGGTCGCCGCAGATCTGGCAGACGTCGGGGTAGAAAAAGCCGAGCGCCTGGTCGGCCCATTCGAGTCCGCGTTCAATGGTCCGATCCAGCGTCATTCGGCTTCTCCTTCGGGACCGGCGGTTCGTTGGCGTTCCAGCGCAGGAAACCGATGGTCATGGCCGCCAGCAACCCGAAGGCGAGCCAGCCGTCGATGAGTTTTCCGGTGCCCCAGAACCAGGCGTTCGCGCCCTCGACCGGCGAGGTCATGAAGCTGTAGGACTTGCCCCAGAAGATCCAGCCGGCGTGCAGGCCCATGGAAAAATGGAGCGCGCCGGTGCGGCGGAAGGCAAGGGCCAGCATCATGCCCGCGAGGGTGAGACTGAAAAAGCCGGGCACGAGTTGTTGGAGCTCGCCGAAACCGCGCAGCATCCGCGGCAGCAGGACGAGCCCGGACGACCAGGTCACGGGACCTTCCCAGATGGAGCGTTCGAAGAAATGGACGATCGCGTAGAGCATGCTGGAGGCCAGGGCCGCAGTCATGAGGCGGTGTTGGCGACGCAGTCCCCCAAAGACGGCCCCACGGAAGAACACTTCCTCGATGATCGGGACGAGGAGCGCGGCCAGGATCGCGTTGGTCAGGTGCTTTCCCCAGCGCGCCGCTTCGTGGTCGAGATTCACCGTCCGCGCCCCGCACATCACCGCCAGGATCGCGATCAGGGCGAGGGACCCGAACCCGATCGCCAGGCCTTTCCCGATCTCGCGTCTGAAGGCGGGCGTGGGAAGCAGCCCGATGTCCTTCAGCGAACAGGCTCCGACCGCCTTGAGGAAGGGCCAGAGTCCCGCAGCCCCGATGATCATCCAGGACCGGGTGACGTAACGTCGGAAGGGCTCGTCCGCCAGCTCCTGCAGAAAGGGCAGGGGGACGGCCAAGGCCTGCATGAGATGCCAGATCCAGGGGGCGATCAGGGAGCCTCCGATGAAGATCGCGGCGAAGTAGAGGGCGATGGCGGCAGTGGGATTCAAGGCGCGGCCAGTGAAGTTCCTTGCGGCCCGGATGCCAAGCCGATACTCGCGGCGTCGGTTTCCAACCGGAAGTTTCTTTGAAGAGACCGGCAACAAAGGCTGGTCAACGGCCAGCTGTGAACCCATCATGCCGCCCCCCGAGTGGGATTGCCGTGAGCTTGAGTGAAAATCAGAAATTGGGGCCCTACCGCCTGCACGAACGCCTGAATTCCGGCGGGATGGCCGAAATCTGGCACGCGACGGATTCCGAGGACAAGCCCTACGCGATCAAGGTGATGCATGACCGGCTGAAGTCGAGCTTCATCGCGCGAATGCGTTTCTTCGACGGCTGCAAGGTGTTGCAGAAGGTCCACGAGCACGAGCATGTCATCGGCTACGTCGAGCACGGTAAGCTGGAAGGAGCGCCTTACCTGCTCATGGAATATGTGGAGGCCAACAACCTGAAGGAGCTGTACACCGCGAGTGACGACAGCCTGGCAGATTACGTCAGCGACATCCTGATCGACGTCGCCTCAGCCTTGGAACATGTCCATGACTGCGGCTACATGCATCTGGATTTCAAGCCGGAGAACATCCTGATCACCCGGAACGTGAATGTGAAGCTGGCGGACTTCGATCTTGCGCGGCCGATCCCGAAGAAGCCCAAGAAGATCTGGAAGAACCCGGGCACTCCCCTCTACATGGCTCCCGAGCAGCTCCAGCGGAAGGGCGTGGATCATCGGGCGGACATATTCGCGTTCGGGGTGACGATGTACGAGTTGCTGACCTTCAAGAAGCCGTTTCCCGGCGAACGTTCGGCCGAGGTGTTGAATGCGCAGTTGAACCGCGCCAACGGCTTCGTGACCCCGAGGAACGCAAACGAGGGAATTCCGGCCGCCGCGGAAGGGGTGATACTCAAGTGCCTGGAGAACAACCCGGACGACCGCTACCCGAACATGAGCGTTGTGGTCGGGCAGTTGAAGTCGGCGTTATACGTCTAGCTCCCGGTCGGAGGGGGAGGCTTGTTCCGGGGCTTTCCTGATCTTGAGGTCGGGGATAACAAGGGGCGGGCAGGGACTTTTTGGGGATATTTTATTCAAATTTCGGGGCAATTGGGGTATGTCAGTTACCCTATAGGGCAACGAGATTTCGTGTCGGTCCAGGAGCTGACTTACAACCCCAACCCCGCTTCGCCATGCATTCTTTCCCATCCCCCCTCCGCATCGTCCTGCTGTGTTCGATCATGGCCCTGTTCGGTCCCGCTATTGACGGCGCCCAAGGCCTTCCCCTCCCGGCGGCTCCGACTGGATGGTGGGCGGGGGAAGCGGATGGCAGCGACGTCACCGGCAACCACCACGGAACCTTGGATGGGACCGTGACCTTCACTGCGGGCAAGGTGGGGCAGGCCTTTCTGTTCGACGGCGACGACGACGGCGTGACCATTCCGCACCACGACGATCTGGAGCCCACGGCAAATGGTTTCTCGGTCGAGTATTGGATCAAGGGCGTGCGCGCCGACCAGCCGAATCCCACCTATTTCCTCGTGGTGGACAAGTCCCACGGATTCGCTGACAGCACTGGGTGGGTGATGCAAGGCAACAGCAGCAACGGGCAGATCGCCTTCTCGCTGGGGCGGGGAAACACCTTCACCGGCGTGACGGCCGGGGTGAACGCGCTGGACGACCAATGGCATCACATCGCCGGGACCTGGGACGGCGTCGGCACAGCGAAGATCTACGTGGACGGTGTCTTTCGCGGTTCCGTCGGCATCAACAGCTATGTCGGCAACACCCGGTCGATGAACATGGGTTACGCTTGGGGAGGAGGAACGCCCGAGCGTTTCTTTCGCGGCGCGTTGGACGAATTGACGATCTATCCGGTTGAGTTGGAGCCAGGGCAAATCCAAGCGATCTATGACGCGGGAGCGGCCGGCAAGCTTCCGTGCGCCCCGACGCCCTCCGGAGCCGTTTCGTTCTGGAAGGGCGAAGACAACGCCAACGACAGCGTGGGGATGAATCACGCCACGCTGCAGAACGGTGCGACGT
>JAYPFK010000084.1:0-18403 GCA_038126235.1 Verrucomicrobiales bacterium | reverse complement strand
ACCGAACACCTCCCTTCGCATGAGTCACTGAGTCTGCCTTGAAGGTGGGGCAAACTGTCCCCAGTGAGCCGACGTGAGCCTGGCCCGGCGCAGCTCATTGAGGACAATTCGCCCTACCACGTCATTCCATCCCCGACCTCCGCCTCGCCCGAAAAATCGGTTGCCAAAGGCGGCGGACCTCGCGCAGCTTCGGCGTTCGGAAAACCCGTTTCCCGAACACCTATGAGCCAGAACGCACAATACGACATTCCCCGCCGCCTGCGCCGGTTGCGCCGCACGCCGGCCGCTCGCGCCCTCGTCCAGGAAACCCATGTGGCGGTGGACGATTTCATCATGCCGCTCTTCGTCAAGGAGGGCGACGGCGAGCCTGAGCCCGTCGACTCCATGCCGGGCCAGTTCCGCCACACCGTCGCCGGACTCGTCGAGGAATGTCGCGAGATCTCCGCTCTGGGCATCCGGGCGGTTGCGCTGTTTCCGGTGACCCCGCCGGAGGTCAAGGACGCGAGAGGTTCCGAGGCTTTGAATCCCGACTGCCTGGTCCTCCGCGCTGTGCGGGCGGTCAAGGCTGCTGTGCCCGAGTTGCTGGTGATCACCGATGTCGCGTTGGATCCCTACACCAGCCACGGCCATGACGGCGTGCTCACCGATGACGGCTCCGCGGTCGACAATGACGCCACGCTCGAGATTCTCGCTCCCATGGCGGTGGAACAGGCCAAGGCTGGCGTGGATTGGGTCGCGCCCTCCGACATGATGGATGGCCGCGTCGGCGCCATTCGAGAAGCCCTGGACGACGCCGGTTTCTGCGACGTTGGCATCCTCGCGTATTCAGTGAAGTTTGCCTCGGCGTATTATGGTCCGTTCCGCGACGCCATCGGCAGCCAGTCCGCCGCGGGCAAGACCTACCTGGACAAGTCGACCTACCAGATGCACCCGGCCAACGCCCGCGAGGCGATGCAGGAGGCGGAGCTGGACGAGATCGAGGGTGCGGACGTGCTCATGGTAAAACCGGCCGGGGCCTACCTCGACATCATCCATGCGCTGCGCCAGAACACGGACCTCCCCCTCGCCGCCTACCAGGTCTCCGGCGAGTACGCGCAGATCCACGCCGCGGCGGAAAAGGGATGGTTGGATTTCAAGCGCACCCGCGACGAGTCTCTCCTCGCCATCAAACGCGCCGGCGCGGACATGATCCTCACCTACTTCGCCAAGGAGATCGCGAAGGAGAGACAGTGATCAGTAATCAGCAATCTGGTGAGAAACCGGCCGTAGCCGACTGAATACGGATTACTGAAACCTGATTACTGAAGCGCCGCTCACCGCCCATGTTCCCCGCGTTCCTGACAACGATCCTGTTCTCGCTTTCGGCGGTGACGGGGACGCGGACCGCGAAGCTGTTCGGCGCGGCGGAGGGCAATTTCTGGAGGTTCTCCCTGGCAGCCGCGTTGTTGGCGATCTACGCGCACTCCATCGGACAGGGCATTGCCGGGCCGGGTTTCACCTTTTTCTTCATCAGCGGCTGCATCGGGTTCGGCGGGGACATCGCATTGTTCCTGGCCTACACGAGGATCGGCTCCCGGCTCTCGATTCTCATCGTCCAGTGCTTCGCTGCCCCCTTCGCGGCGCTGACCGAATGGATCTGGCTGGGGGAAACCCTGTCGCCGCTGCAGGTTCTCTGCGCGACGGTCATCCTGGTCGGCGTCGGCCTCGCGCTGGCGCCGGGGGAGCACATCAAGGTCGATCGTCGCGCGTTGATTGCCGGCGTAGCCTACGGTCTGATCGCGGCCTACGGCCAGGGATTCGGCGCCGTGCTCACCCGCAAGGGTTACGCCACTGTGGCCGCCGAAGGCGCCATGATCGACGGCTTCACAACGGCCTACCAGCGCCTGCTCGGCGGCGCGCTGATCACCGGCCTGTTCCTGGTTTTCGTGAAACGCCGGGAGATCATGGAGCGGCTCGGCTGGGTCGCGTCCGACGCCGAAACCCGCGCGGCGCGGATCGGCGCGCGGGGGGCCATGTGGCGCACGGGCTGGTATTGGCTGGTCGCCAACTGCCTGTCCGGCCCGGCTCTGGGCGTCAGCTGCTACCAGTGGGCATTGCTCTACAAGGGGACCGGCGTCGTGCTGCCGATCATCGCCATGACGCCTTTGGTGGTGATCCCCCTCACGAGGATCTTCGAGGGCGAACGCCCCACCCGACGCTCGTTGCTCGGCGGCGTGATCGCGGTCGGCGGCGCCGTCGGCCTGACGATGACATCGCAGTGAGCGGCAGCCTGTTTCCTGGCGGGACCCATGGAACACGACCGTTCGGAACATTCTTCCCCTTCCCGCCTGCGCGTGCTCTTCGTGTGCGGTCGCAATCAGTGGCGCAGCCCCACCGCAGAGCGGATCTATCGCGACGACCCGAGGGTTGAGGTCCGTTCCGCCGGCGTCAGCTCCGGAGCGAAACGGCGGGTTTCCGCAAAGGACCTGGCTTGGGCGGATCTCGTGCTGGTCATGGAGCGATCCCATCGTTCGCGCCTCCGCGAGCAGTTCCGCGACAAACCGGAATCACCCCCCATCGGGTCGTTGGATATCCCTGACGATTACGCGTTCATGGACCCGGAGCTTGTGCGACTGCTGCGCGAGGGCGTCGAGGGATGGCTGGAAGGCGGCTGGGAGGACGGGGATGACGTCCCCGGGCTGTAGCGGCGGAGCGCGACTGTGTCCCGTCTTCGGGACCAGCCGCAGCAATCTCCGAGTTGCGGGCGCTTGAAGCTGGAGCAGGGCTTGGGTTGCCGGCCTGGCTGCTGCGGCTGGTCTCCGACACAGCCGCGCTCCGTTTTCCAGCTTTCCAGAGGTGGCGCACCCTGCGCTGTCTGCTACAGTCCCCGGTCATGAAGCTCCAGACCCTGCTAGGTTCCGCGCTCCTTGCCGCCCAATTCCTCGCTTCCGCGCACGCCGCGACGCTCGACCTTCGTTTCCGCAAACAGGTGGAGACCGCCGAGGGCTCAGGCCGCTACCACTCGCTCACGACGCCCGGCCAATGGCGGGCCGACCAGACCTGCATCGTGATCTGCGACATGTGGAACGACCACTACTGCCGCAACGCCGCCCGCCGCGTCGCCGAGATGGCGCCGCGCATGAACGAGGTCATCAAGGCGGCGCGCAAGAAGGGCGTCCTCATCATCCACTGCCCCAGCGGCTGCATGGATCAATACAAGGACACGCCGCAACGGAAACTCGCGCAGCAGGCCCCGCCTGTGAAGACCGAGCCCAAGCTCGAAAGCTGGTGTTACCTCGATCCCTCCGCCGAGGCGCCCATGCCGGTGAAGGTCGACCAGCCCTGCGACGACTCCGGCAAACTCCGCGACCGCGTGCGCTTCTTCGAACGACAGATCGACACGCTGGAGATCGCGGAGGGCGACGCCATCACGGATTCCGCCGAGGCGTATTACCTGATGAAGCAGCGCGGCATCACCAACGTGATCATCATGGGCGTGCACGTGAACATGTGCGTCTTGGGCCGTCCCTTCGGCATCCGACAGATGGTCCAGCAGGGGCAGAACGTTGCCCTCATGCGCGACCTTACCGACTCGATGTACAACCCGCGCGAGGAGCCCTTCGTCAACCACTTCACCGGCAACGACCTGATCTTCGAGCACATCGAACGCCATTGGGCGCCCACCATCACCAGCGACCAGATCCTGGGCGACGCGAAGCCCTTTCGCTTCCCCGGCGATAAGCGCAAACACCTTGTCGCCATCATGGCCGAGCGTGAATACCAGACCGAGGAGACTGTCCCTCCCTTCCTCCTCAAGGAGCTCGGGAAGGACTTCAAGCTCAGCTTCGTTTACGCCGACGCCAAGGAGCGCAACAATCTCCCCGGCGTCGAGATCGTGAAGGACGCCGACGTCATCCTCCTCTCCGTCCGCCGCCGCAACCTGCCGAAGGGGCAGCTCGAGCTGTTCCGGAAACACATCGCCGCCGGGAAGCCGCTGGTCGGCATTCGCACCGCGAGCCACGCTTTCTGCCAGTTCAAGCCGACCGACCTGCCCGACGGCCTCGGCGAATGGCGCGACTTCGATCCCACCGTCCTGGGCGGCGGCTACCACGGCCACCACAGTCCGAAGCTCACCACCTTCGCGCAGGTCGTGGCCAAGGCGAAGGACCACCCCATCCTCAAGGGTGTGGACACCGGACGTTTTCAGACCTACGGCTCGCTCTACGAAGTCCGGCCCCTGGCGTCGGGCGTCAACGTCCTGCTCAACGGCACGGCGCGCGGTGTGAAGGAAGGCGAACCGGTCGCTTGGACGCACGATAGCCCCGGCGGCGGCCGCGTCTTCTACACCTCGCTCGGCCATCCCTACGACTTCACGATCACCCAGTTCCGCGCCATGCTCCGCAACGCGATCTACTGGGCGGCCGGCGAGACACCCGGCGGGGAGGCGAAGGATGGGGATGGCTGTTGCGAGTAAGGGGGCGGCTGGCTTTGGAACCGTGCTTACGATAACGCGCCAGCGTCTTGGAGTGCGGTCTCGCAGACCGCTTTGTTGCGTTCCCAACCTTCCACTTCATCCCCGGAGCCAAATCAAACCCGGTTTCCGCGTGGTCATGGTCGCCTGCATTCCCAAGCAACCGCGTCAATCACGCGCAACAAAGCGGCGCGCAGCGCCGCACTCCAAAACGCTGACGCGACGTCCGTGGCGCGCCGCGTTCGATCAGCGCCGCATCACTGCCATCGTGGTCTCAAAACCTCACGGACCCGCCCGCCGATTCCCGCAAAGGGGCATTGATGTTCGCGACGCGGCCGCTACAACGTGGGGCCGATGAAACTCGATTTCTCCAACGAACGCGTCCTCGCCGTGGTGGCGCATCCCGACGACGCGGAACTGTTGTGCGCCGGGACGCTCGCCCGGGCCGCGGCCGACGGCGCGGCGATCGGCGTCTGCGTGATGTGCGACGGCGGCAAGGGGCAGGCGAAGAAGGCGATCAAAAACCTGGCCGCCGTCCGTCGCCGCGAGATGAAGGCCGCCGCCGCGGTTCTTGGCGCAAAGCTCTTTCTCGGCGAATTCCCCGACGGCGAGTTGGTGGATGGAAGGACTCAACGGGCGAAGCTGGTGGAGATCTACCGGAAGTTCCGGCCGACGTTGGTCATCGCGCACGATCCCGCCGACTACCATCCCGACCACCGCGCCGTCGCCGAACTGGCCGAAGTCGCCTCCTGGTTCTGCGCTTCGGGTGGTCACAAGACGCGGTCGAAACCCATGGCCGGACCGCCCGCGTTGTGGCACATGGACACCATCGCCATGCATGGTTTCGCGCCCGGGTTCTATGTGGATGTCTCGGAGCATTACGAGGTCAAGGAGCGCATGCTTGCCTGCCACGAAAGCCAGCTGGCCCGCGGCGATGACGCCGACTTCTCCCCGCTGAGCGAACTGATGAGAACGCAGGCCAAAGCCCGCGGCCAGCAGGCCGACACGTCGATGGCCGAAGCCTTCCGCATCCACGCCGCCTTCAAACGGGCACGGGCCTGGTAGGCGGGATGGGTGAGAGGAACGGGCAGGCAGAGACGATTTCAAAACCCCGTAGCAGCCGACGTAAGGAGGCTCCAATCCCAGTCTCCCTTATAGAATGAGCCTCGTCACCTCGTCTGCTACCGGCGGGAGAGATTTTCGGAAGCGCAGTCCTACGGTCCTCGCGAGCGTGGTTGCCTTGTGTTCGTTTGTTTGCCAGCCTGCCGCGCATGAGAGTATGTCGATTCGAGGCTGACGGCTGTGTCCGTGGCGGTTTCTACCTGGACGACCGGATCGTCCCGTTTCCCGATGCCGATGATTCCGGCGATGTCGATCTGCTGGCGTTCCTTCCCGGGGGCGCGCATTTCGACGAGGCGATGGAATGGTCGGCGCGGACGGACCTGCCCGCGGTTCCAACCGCCGACGTCAGGCTGCTCGTCCCGAATCCCCGACCGAACAAGTTGCTGCTGCTCGCCGGCAATTACGCCAAGCACATCGAAGAATGCGGCGGGGCCGCGGTCGAGCGCGCGGAGACCTTTCCCTACGTGTTCATGAAACCGCCCAGCACCACGCTCAACGATCCCGGCTCGCCCGTGCTCATTCCGCGCACCTCGCCGGACCGCATCGACTGGGAACTGGAGTTGGGCGTCGTCATTGGCAAGGGCGGCAAACACATCGCTGAGGCGGACGCGCTGGATCACGTTGCCGGCTACACGATCTTCAACGACATCTCGGACCGCGGCTACCGGCCCAATCCCGGCCGCAAGGAACGTCCGCGCGACACGCACTTCGATTGGCTGCACGGCAAGTGGCACGACTCCTCCTGCCCCTGTGGCCCTTGCATCGTCTCTGCGTACACGGTGACGGACCCGCAGAATCTGGCCATGCAGTTGCGCGTGAACGGCGAGCTGAAACAGGACGCCAGCACGGCGCAGCAGATCTTCCCCGTCGCCGCCGTGATCGAGTTCCTTTCACAGAACATGACGCTGGAGCCCGGCGACATGATCTCCACGGGCACCGCCGCCGGCGTCGGCAACGCCTCCAAGACCTGGCTGAAACCCGGCGACCGGATCGAGGCCATGATCGAATCGATTGGAACCCTGATTTCGCCGGTCATTGCTGAATGACAGCCTTCCGAGACAATCTCATGAAATCACGACAACACCTCCTTACCACCGTCCTCTGCGGACTGCTCGCCGCCGCAACCGCCTCCCAAGCCAGGCAGCCCAACATCCTGTTCCTCCTCGCGGACGACATGGGCTACGGCGATGTCCAGGCGCTGAACCCGGATTCCAAGATCCCCACGCCGAACCTGAACCGCCTGGCCGCCGAGGGCATGGCGTTCACGGACGCGCACTCGCCGTCGGCGGTCTGCACGCCCACGCGGTACGGCGTGGTGACAGGACGCTACTGCTGGCGGTCGCGGTTGAAGCGCGGTGTGTTGAACGGCTATAGCGAACACCTGATCGATCCCCAGCGCGAAACGGTCGCGAAGTTCATGCACGCCGCCGGCTACCACACCGCCGTCGTGGGCAAGTGGCACCTGGGGATGGACTTCGCGAAGGCGGGCAAGGGGAAGAACAGCTTCGACTTTACGAAGCCGATCCAGAACGGCGCGAACACGATGGGCTTCGATTACTCCTACGTCATCCCGGCCTCGCTGGACTTCCCGCCTTATTTCTACATCCGCGACCAGCGGGCGGTCATGTTGCCCACGATGAAACAGGAGAAGCAGGGCTTCCCCGCCTATCTGCGCGCCGGCGAGATCGCGCCGAACTTCGTCATGGAAGACGCGCTCGATCATCTGACCGAGCAGGCCATCGGCTACCTGCGTCGCCGCTCCCAGTTGGAGCAGCCGTTTTTCCTCTACTTCCCGCTGACAGCGCCGCACAAGCCGGTCCTGCCGCACAAGCGCTTTCGCGGGAAGTCCAAGCTGGGGCCCTACGGCGACTTCGTCGTCCAAGTGGACGACACGGTCGGCCGCGTGCTGAAGGCATTGGATGAGCTCAAACTCGCGGAGGACACCGTCGTGTTCTACACGAGCGACAACGGATCGTTCATGTATCGCTATGACGACGACCGTCCGGGCCATGTCGCCGATGAGACGGTCCAGGGTTTCCGTGCGAAGAACCACCTTGCGAACGGCCCGTTCCGCGGGACCAAGGCGGATGTCTGGGAGGCGGGGCATCGCGTTCCGTTCTTTGTGCGCTGGCCCGGCAAGGTGGGCGCGGGCACAAAGTCCGCCGAGACGATCACCCATACCGACTTCTATGCGACCTGCGCGGAGATCGTCGGACGACCGCTGCCCAAGGGCGCGGCTGAAGACAGTTTCAGCATCCTTCCGACTCTGCTTGGCAAGCCCCGACCCGAGCCCCGCGCGCCGGTGATCAACCATTCCAGCGGCGGCATGTTCGCCATCCGCGACGGCCGGTGGAAGCTGGTCCTCGGCAATGGCTCCGGCGGACGCCAGAATCCCAAGGGCAAACCCTTCGCGCAGCCCTACCACCTGCTCGATCTGAATGCCGACATCGGCGAGGGGAAAAACGTCGCCGACCAGCATCCGGATGTGGTGGAACGGCTGACGAAGGAGTTTGAAAGGATCCACCAAGGCGCCGCGAGCCGGGAGATGTAGAGCGCTGGACGAAAGCGGTTGGCTGGGTGGATTTGTTCCACGGCAATGTTCCACCTCGGCGGCAGGACCAGCTGCGAACAAACGCGCGAACCCACCCCGATTCCATTCTCCTCATCGCTTCGCGGGAGAATGGAATATCCCCTCCCAGGAGGGGACCGACGCGTTGTCATGCCCGCATGCAGGTCCCCTCTGGGGAGGGGATATTTCAAGCCGCCGGAGGGCGGCGCGAAATCGGGGTGGGTGGGCGCGTCCAGCAATTGGCGCGCGCTTCTGTTTTCAAGACAACGCTCCCCCTCACGTGAAAGGGGGGTGAACATTCGCTTTTTCGCCGCGACCGGTTTTCATTTGCGCCGCCCGGATCCCTGTGGTTCCTTCCGGCGACGACCCATCAGGGATGGACGCGCAACCCCGACAGCCGCGCCGTTTTGGCGTTTTCTCGCCCCTCGTGAGCCGCGAGTTGCTCGGCCTTGCGCGCCGGCCTTGGACGTATCGGAGTCGCGCGCTGGTTTGTTTCGCCGCGGTGGCGGTCTTGGCCGTGCTCGTGGCCGGGCAATCAGGGGCCGGCATGACGATGAGCGTCGGCGCGGGGCTGCGCCCGGCGCGTTGGCTGTTCACCGGGCTTTTCTTCGTCGCCTGCGTCACGGGTCTGCAGTCTGCCGCGGACTGCCTGAGTTCGGAGCGCCGGCAAGGGACTTTGGGCCTGTTGTTCCTCACGGATCTCAAACCCGACACCGTGATCGCGGCCAAGCTGATCTCTTCCTCCTTCCAATGTCTCTACGCCTTGTTGGCGGCGTTGCCGATCCTGACTACCTGCGTGCTCGCGGGCGGGGTGACCGGGGTCTTTGTGTTGAAGTCTTCGATCGCCGTCATTTATGCGCTGCTGCTCTCCACCTTGGTTGGCCTGCGTTCAAGCTGTCGGACCGCCGACGCGCACGAGTCCTTCTCCCGGGCGATCCGGCGGTTCGCGTTGTGGAACGTGTTTCCTCTGGTCAGCCCGTTGTGGCTTTCTCTCTTTGGCGCCCAGGCTCGTGGATTCATGTACTTCACGTTCTCGGTCTTGTTTGGAGCTCTGGCCGTCTTCCAATATTGGCGGGGTTGTCGAGACGCGCTTGCCGGAAACTGGCGGGAGTCGTTGGACCAGCCGAAGGACCCCGGTCTGCAAAGCCTCGGACAACTGACCGCCGCTGTGCGCCTCAAGCGCTCCGACTTCCGGCCGGAACCGGTCGGGGAAAGCGACCCCGCGACCTCGATCGTCTCCCGCCACGGTGATCCGAGACAGGCGCGGCCCACGGAGTTTCCCAAATTGTTCGCCGGCGTCATCGTCGTGGTCTGGTTCATGGCCTCGCTCCAGGACGACGCCGAGATCTTCACCAACTCCCACCTTTTGCTGACCTGGCTGCTGCGCTTCATCCTGATCGTCACCATGTGCAAGATCGCACCGCAGGGCTTCGGGGAAACCCTCCGCGGCGGAGGCGTTGAGATTCTGCTGACAACACCCCTGACCGTCGAACGCCTGGTCAACGGGGCCAGGCGCTTTCTGGCGCGCCAGTTCCGGGGCGTCCTGACGGTTCTGGTGGTTGCGGACGTCGGTTGCGTCCTGCTGGTTCAAGCCCTGTCCGAAATGAGAAACACGGCGTTCCGAAATTTCCTGGTGGCGCTGGTCGAGTTCAACGTTATCACCGTGCTCGGTCTCGCGTCGGCGGGGTATTTCGGTGTGTGGATGGGGCTGCGCTACCGGCGACTCACCCGGGCTGTCGTCCGCACCGCGTTGATGAGCATCGTGGCGCCCCACTTCATCTACCAATGGGTGAATTCCGAGCGTCTCGGGCGCGCGTCCTTTTACTTCGCCGGCTGGTATCTGCTGTGGATCGTGGTCGGCCGCGCTCGGATCAAGGCCTTCATCAATGCCGCCCGCGACGGCGCGCGCCTGACCCGGCCGGATGCAGGGGGGCAGTAGCCTGTAATCGGTTGTCAGTGATCGGATCCGGAATTGAAAATCTGGAATGTAAGATGTGGGTTCCGCGACATTTTCGTTGGATGGGGTTCACGAGTCCGCGACAGCGTTTTGGACTGCGGCGCTGAGCGCCGCTTTGCTCGGCAAGGAGCGCGGAGAATTCTGATATCCGGCAAATTGCCTTGCGGAGAGCCGGAGGGTTCGGGGTGGAGAGGGCGGTTGACTTGTCGAAAGCACGCGCTGCAAAGCGGTCTGCGAGACCGCGCTCCAGAACGCTGGCGCGCTTGACCTGACACTTGAGTTTCACGGATGCATTCCTGTTCGGCCTGCCATTGCGTTTCACACAAGATATCGAACAACCCAGATTGGAGATCTGGCGGTCCACGCCCTGGCGATTCATGATTCTCGAATTGCGGTCGGCCTCCGCGCGTCCTAGCCTCCCAGCCATGTTGAACCGCCGAAATTTCCTGAATCGCGCCGGCCTCGCCGCCGCCACCACCGGAGCCGTTTTGCACGAGGGCGTCCAGGCCCGCGCCGCCGCCATTGACGGCCCCCGCCCGGAGAAGATCATCCATCTCGTCAGCGATGGCATGAGCATGGGCACGTTGACCTGCGCGGACTATCTCTCGCAGATCATGCGGAAGCGCCCGCTTGTCTGGCCGGGCCTGCTTGACCGGACGGACGTCGTCAACGCCCTGATGAACATGCGGTCGCTCAATTCCTACGTGACCGATTCCGCCGCCGCCTCATCCAGCTGGGGCACGGGCTCCCGCATTTCCAACGGCGCGCACGGTATGCTGCCGGACGGGCGCAAGCTCAAGACCCTCTGCGACGTCTACGGCGCGGAGGGTTGGCAGCGCGGCCTGGTCACGACCACCGAGATCACCCACGCCACCCCCGCCGGCTTCGCTGTGAACGTTCCCAAGCGCAGCATGTATGAGGAGATCGCCGCGCAATACTTTGATCGCGGCGTGGAGGTCCTGCTGGGCGGTGGCCGCAAGTTCTTTGATGCCAAGGCGCGCCGCGACAAACGCGACCTTCGCGGCGACTTCCGGAAGAAGGGCTACGCCGTCATGAACACCGCCGCCGACCTCGAAAAGGCGCCGCTCGACAAGCGCTGGCTCGGGACCTTCTCCGACAGCCACCTGCCCTACACCGTCGATCGCGAGAACGACGCGGACTTGAAGAAGGACGTTCCCACGCTCGCGACCCTTACCGCCGTTGCCTTGAAGAAGCTCGGCCGTTCGCGGAACTTCATCCTCCAGGTCGAGGGCGGTCGAGTCGATCACGGCTGCCATACCTGCGATGCCGTCGCCGCTTTCCGCGACCAGATCTCATTCGATGACGCCCTCCAGGTCTGCCTTGAATTCCAGAAGAAGCATCCGGAGACGCTGATCGTCATCACCACCGACCACGGCAATGGCAACCCCGGCATGAACGCGACCGGCGGCGGCTATGTCATGAGCCCCGTGCTGTTGAAGAACCTCTCCGAGGCCACCGCATCGTTCTCCGTCATGCTCGGCAAGATGGGCAAGACGCCGACCACGGCGCAGATCCAGCAGATCGTCAAGGAGGCCACCGGCTACGAGGTCTCGACCCGCAAGGCCGAGATGTTCGCGCCGTTCCTCAACAAGAAGGGCGACTGCCTCTACGGCCTGATGAACAATCCCGTCTGCCAGCTTGGGCAACTCATGGGCAACCACTGGGGCATCGGCTGGAGCGGCGCGGTGCACACGGGCGACTACGTTCCACTCACCGCCCTCGGCCCCGGCGCGGAACGCTTCCGCGGCTTCATCGACAACACCGACGTCTTCCACAACTACCTTGCCCTGACCGGCATCGACTTCAGGAATCCCTCCATGAAGGAGCTGGTCCACGTCCCCGCCGCCGACGAGGAGAAGGTGGAGGAATACGCGTAAAGCTGGCGGGGCGAAGTGATGAAGACATTTCAATTGGGCAAAAGTGAACTGCGCGGAACCCGCCTGGTTTACGGCGGTTGGCGGTTGGCGGATGTCGGCGCGGAAAAGGGGCGCGCGGCGGCGATTGCGGCCTACGAGACCGGTTACACGCTGTTCGACCATGCGGACATCTACGGCGACACCGAGTGCGAGACCATCTTCGGCGATGTGTTACGGGAGGTTTCCGGCATGCGCGACCAGATCGTGATCGCCAGCAAGTGCGGCATCCGCAAACCGGGCGTCCCGAATCCCGACTCTCCCTACCGCTACGATTTCTCCGCGGACTACATTGTCGAATCCTGCGAAAGCTCCCTGCGCCGTTTGGGCGTCGAGACCATCGACATCTACCAGCTTCACCGGCCGGACTACCTCTGCGATCCCGGCGTGGTCGCCGGCGCGTTTGAAAAGCTCAGATCCGCGGGGAAGGTCCGCGAATTCGGCGTCAGCAATTTCCTCCCTTCACAGCTCGCCATGTTGCAGTCGGCCTGTCCGATGCCCCTGATCGTCAACCAGGTTGAGATCAGCCTCGCGAACCTCGCGTGCTTCGACAACGGGACGCTCGACCAGTGCCTGGAAAGGCGGATCGCCCCGCTCGCCTGGAGCCCGCTCGGAGGCGGCCAGCTCGGCGATGGACCGGTGCAGATCCTCGGCCACCAGGAGGCTTACGACACCGTGAACGTCGTCGCCGAACTCGACGCCATCGCCGCCGCGCACGGGGTCGGGCGCATGGTCGTCGCGTTGGCCTGGTTGTTGCGGCATCCCGCTGGCATCGCGCCGATCGTCGGCACAACCAACCCGGATCGCATCCGCGCCGCCGCCATCGCCGACGATGTGGAGCTCACGCGCGACGAGTGGTATCGCCTCATGACCGCCGCGCGCAACCGGCCGCTGCCGTGAAGATCGCGACGCCCAAGGAGGGGCGACATTCCTGTCGCCCTGCCTGCGCAGCAGGCACATTCGCGCACGATGGCGACGTGGCCGCGTTCCGCTCGGCGCGTTGTGCTTTCCCGCGTTTTTCCTGGCCCCTTTGGGGCCACGGCGACAGGAATGTCGCCGCTCCTTGGGCGCGCCGCCGCCCTGATTTCCCGCCATGATCGACACGCCTGAACCAACCGCCGTTGGCTTCCGCATGCCCGCAGAGTGGGAGCCCCACGCCGCAACTTGGCTGACCTGGCCGCGGCCGGAGGGCATCAGCTTCCCCGGCATCTACGATCGGATCCCCCCGGTCTACGCCGGGTTGATCCGAACGCTGACCGCGCACGAGGACGTCTGCCTCAATGTGTGGGACGCGGGGGCCGAAGCCGCCGCGCGCGCCTTGTTGACGGAACACGGGGCCAGCCTGGAACGCGTTCATTTCCATCATCACCCCGCCTATGAACCCTGGTGCCGCGACCACGGCCCCATCTTCGTCGTCAACCGCGGGACGGGGGAACGCGCCGTCACCGACTGGGGCTACAACGCCTGGGGCGACAAGTATCCCCCCTACGATCTCGACAACGAGGTGCCCCGACGGATCGCAGACTTGCGCGGACTGCGGCGCTTCGTTCCCGGCATGGTCCTGGAAGGCGGCTCCATCGATGTCAACGGCCGCGGAACCCTGTTGACCACCGAGTCCTGCCTGTTGAATCCGAACCGTAATCCCGGTCTTTCCAAATCCGAGATCGAGGAACGCATCAAGGCCAACCTCGGTGTCAGCAAGATCCTCTGGCTGGGTGATGGCATTGTCGGTGATGACACCGACGGTCACGTGGACGACCTCACCCGCTTCCTCGGACCCTCGACCGTGGCCACCGCGGTCGAGGAGGACCCGGCCGACGAGAATTACGCGGCCCTGCGCGACAATCTTGAACGCCTCCGCTCGATGACCGACCAGGACGGCTCGCCGCTGCGGATCGTCGAGCTGCCCATGCCGGACCCGGTGGAATACCAAGGCGAACGCCTGCCCGCCAGCTACGCCAACTTCTACATCGCCAACGGCGTGGTCGTCGTGCCGACCTACCGTTGCGCCAGCGACGCGAAGGCCATCGAGATCCTGCAGGCTGAATTTCCGGACCGCCGCGTCGTGGGCATCGATTCCACCAACCTGGCCTGGGGCTTCGGGTCTTTTCACTGCATTTCGCAACAGGAACCGGCTTGAGCTGGGCGACTTGTCCCCGATGAGCGGCGTTTGGACATGCTCGCGCCGGCTCACTGAAGGTTTGCCCTACCTTCCTTACGCCTCACGTTTGACAGCTGAATTCCCGCCACCCATACTGCGCGCCGTCGTTTTCCCTGTTTTTGGGGGATTCAACCATTTAACAAGCCGCCCTGATCTTCGCCATGAGCGATTCTGACAACCTGCCCAACTGCAACAATCTCGCCTTCGTCGAGGCGTTGTATGCGGACTATCTCCGGAATCGGGATGCGGTCTCCCATGAATGGCGGCGCTGGTTCGACGCGCAGGAAAACGGCGACAAGCCTGTGAACAGCGCCGGCTTTCGTTCGTCCTTCCCTCGCGCCAGCCTGTTCAATCCGCCGGGCGGTTCGGGCAACGGCAACGGCAATGCCGCGCCGGCTCCTGCTGCTTCCCTCGCCGCGCCCAGCGCAGACGAGGCGGAAGGCGCCCGGGTCGCCCTCCTACACGACAAGGTCAACCAGCTCATCCGCAACTACCGCCTGCGCGGCCACCGGATCGCCCATATTGATCCGCTCGAACGCTCTCGCATGACGCCGCGCGAGTTGGAGATGGACTATTTCCAGTTCACCGAGGAGGACTACCGCCGCAAGGTCAACTGCTCCACCCTGCAGAACAAGGGCGCGCGCTCCATTGACGAGATCGTCGATCATCTGCGCAACACTTACTGCCGTTCCATCGGCGTGCAGTATATGCACATTGGCGACATCCAGGTCCGCCGCTGGTTGCAGCGCCGCATGGAGTGCACTGAAAACCGCCTCGACCTCGGCCGCGAGGAGCAGCAGCGCATCCTTAAACGCCTGATCGACGCCGTCACCTTCGAGGAATTCCTCCACAAGAAGTTCATCGGGGCCAAGAGCTTCTCCCTCGATGGCTGCGAAAGCCTCATCCCGCTGCTCGACTTGGCGATCGAATACGCCGGGGGCCAGGGCACAAAGGAGATCGTGCTCGGCATGGCCCATCGCGGCCGCCTGAACGTCCTCGCCAACATCATGGGCAAATGCCCGCGCGAGATCTTCCGCGAGTTTGCCGACGCCGACCCGGACCTCTACGAGGGCCGCGGCGACGTGAAGTATCACATGGGCCACAGCCACAACTGGAAAACCGACGCCGGCGACAAGGTCCATCTTTCCCTGTGCTTCAACCCCAGCCACCTGGAGTTCGTCAACGCCGTCGCCATGGGCCGCGTCCGCGCGAAGCAGGACCGCGTGGGCGATGATTTCCAGGAGCTGTGCCTGTGCCTGCTGATCCACGGCGACGCCGCCTTCGCCGGCGAGGGCATCATCCAGGAGACGCTGAACATGAGCCAGCTGCCCGGCTACTCCGTCGGCGGCACGCTCCACGTCATCGTCAACAACCAGATCGGCTTCACCACCTCGCCGAAGGAGCACCGCTCCTGCATCTACGCCACGGATGTCGCCCGCCTGCTGCAGATCCCGATCTTCCACGTCAACGGCGAGGATCCCGAGGCCGTCGCCCAGACCGTCCGATTGGCGATGGATTTCCGGAAGGCCTTCAAGCGCGATGTCATCATCGACATGTACGGCTACCGCCGCCTCGGTCACAACGAGACGGACGAGCCCACCTTCACCCAGCCGCTCCTCTATCGCGCCATCCGCAAACGCAAGACCGTGCTCGAAGGCTATCTCGATCACCTGCTTCGGTTGAAAGGCATTACGCGCGCGGAAGCTGACGCGCTGGTCGGGGAACGCCGCGAGAAGCTGGAGAAGCACCTCGCCGAGTCCCGCAGCGAATCCTACAAGCGCCCCGAGGAGAAGAAGCGCGGCATCTGGCGACGCAGCAGCTTCGAAGGCGGCGCGGACCGCGACGCGGGCGAAACCGCCGTCTCCCGCGAGATTGCCGCAAAGACCCTTGATGCCCTGACCCGCTGGCCCGAGGATTTCACGCCCCATCCCAAGATCGTCAAGCTCCTCGAAACCCGTCGCGAGATGGCCCAGGGCGAACGCCCCCTCGACTGGGCCGCCGCTGAGGCGCTCGCCTTCGCGACCTGCGCGCTCGACGGCTATCGCGTGCGTCTCTCCGGGCAGGACTGCCGTCGCGGCACCTTCAGCCACCGCCACGCCGTGCTCTACGATTACGAGGACGGCCTGACCTTCAGCCCCTTGGCCGAGTTTTCCCCGGACCAGAAACCGGTCGAGGTCTACAACAGCCCGCTCACCGAGACCGGCGTGCTCGGCTTCGATTACGGATACAGCCTGGAATACCCCGATGGCTTGATCGTCTGGGAGGCCCAGTTCGGTGATTTCGCGAACGTCGCCCAAGTGATTTTCGATCAGTTCATCTGTAGCGCGGAGGACAAGTGGAACCGCCTTTCCGGTCTGGTCACCCTGCTGCCGCACGGCTTCGAGGGCATGGGCCCCGAACATTCCAGCGCCCGGCTGGAGCGCTACCTGAACCTCGCCGCCGAAGACAACCTCCGCATCTGCAACCCCACCACGCCCGCCCAGTATTTCCACATGCTGCGCCGGCAGGTTGTAAATCCGATCCGCAAGCCGCTGATCGTGATGTCACCCAAGAGTCTCCTGCGTCATCCCAAGGTCGTCTCCGACCTGGCCGATTTCGAGAATGGCCGCTTCGAGCCCCTGCTGGCCGATCCGCAACCGCTCAACAAGCGGGGAGTCAAACGCATCCTCTTGTGCTCCGGGAAGATCTATTACGAACTGGAGCAGATGCGTGAGGAACTCGGCCGCGGCGACGTCGCGATCCTTCGTCTTGAGCAGCTCTATCCCCTGCGCAACGAGACCCTCCGGGCCGCCCTCGGCGACTATCCCGCCGGCATCCCGGTGATCTGGACGCAGGAGGAACCCGAAAACATGGGCGCCTGGCGCCACCTCCGCGCCCGCTTCGGCGGCGACATGTTCGGCGAGCACCCGCTCGTCGGAGTCAGCCGCCCCGAATCCGCCAGCCCCGCCACCGGCTCCGCCAACAGCCACAAACGCGAACAACGCAAAGTCCTCGAAGCCGCCTTCGGCATCGCGTGAACCATCGATTCACCTCATGTCCATCGAACTCAAAGTCCCATCCGTCGGAGAATCCATCACCGAAGTCGAAATCGGCGAATGGCTGAAGAAGGAGGGCGACGCCGTCGGCCGCGACGAGCCCGTCGCCATCCTCGAATCCGAGAAGGCCTCCGTCGAACTGCTCGCCCCCGAGGACGGCGCTCTGGGTCCGATCCTCAAGGAAGCCGGCGAAGTCTGCGCGATCGGAGAGGTCGTCGCCACGCTGGAGCCCGGTGGAGGCGGTAGCTCGGGCGGCAGTCAAGCCGCCGGAGTCGAGGACGAGAAGGAGAAGGAGGACGAGGACGACGCAAAGCGGGTCATGCCGGCCGCCGAAGCGGCCCTGGCCCAACACGGACTGAACGCCGATGAGGTCGAGGCGACCGGTCCCGGCGGCCGGCTGCTCAAGGAAGACGTCCTGCGTCACGTTGAAGAAGGCGCGCAACCGGCCGCGACGCCGTCGCCCGAGTCTCCGGCTAAGCCCGAATCCAAACCCGCCGCAGCGCCCAATCCCGCGCCTGCGCCAGCCGTAGGACAGTCCTTCCAGGCTGTCCACGCCCGCCAGGAGGAAACCGTGCGCATGAGCCGCCTGCGCCGCACCGTGGCCCGCCGCCTCGTTGAGGCCCAGCAGTCGATGGCCATGCTCACCACCTTCAATGAGGCCGACATGTCCGAAGTCATGGCCTTGCGCAAGGCGCACCAGGAGGCCTTTGTCGCCCGACACGGCGTCAAGGTCGGCTTCATGTCCTTCTTTGTGAAGAGCGTCGTTGAGGCGCTCAAGGACTGCCCCGAGCTGAACGCCGAGATCCGCGGCGAGGACATTGTCTACCGCAACTACCACGACATCGGCGTCGCCATCGGCGGCGGGAAGGGCCTGGTCGTGCCGGTCCTCCGCAATGCCGAACGCCTGAGCTTCGCCGAGATCGAGCTGGCCATTGGCGACTTCGCGAAGCGCGCAAAGGAGAACAAGATCGCGCCCGACGAACTGACCGGCGGCACCTTCACCATCAGTAACGGCGGCGTCTACGGCTCCCTGCTTTCCACCCCCATCGTGAACCCGCCCCAGAGCGGCGTCCTCGGCATGCACAGCATCCAGGAGCGCCCCGTCGCCGTGGACGGCCAGGTCGTCATCCGCCCCATGATGTACCTCGCCCTCAGCTACGACCACCGCATCGTCG
>JAYPFK010000083.1:0-18586 GCA_038126235.1 Verrucomicrobiales bacterium | reverse complement strand
GAAGTTTGTCTTGACCTCGATTTTCATGTGAGACGAGGTGACGAGGCTCATTTCAAAAGGAACTCAGGGATCAGAGCCTCCTCACGTCGGCTGCTACGCGTTTTCGAGTCCCCCGGAAGGTTCGCGCCGCCTTGGCGGGTATGGCTGCCCGCCTTCGCATGGTTTCGGTCCCGGAACGTTTCACCCCCCTGCTTCCAGCAGGGGATTCCTTTCTGTGTGTTCCGTGTATTCCGTGGTTGCGAATCACCAACGCGGAAGCGCTCGCCGCCAGTCGGGGTCGACGTGCTTGCGCATCTCGGCCTCGTCGTCGCGTTTGCGGTAGGGGCAGGTGGCGTAGCGCTCCTTGCCGCGCTCGATCTGGTCGTAGTCCAATTCCACGCCCAAGCCGGGCTTGTCGGGTATGCGGACGCAGCCGTTCTCGATCTTCACCCGGCCGCCGGCGACGATCTCGTCCTTCTCCTGTTGCCAGGGGTAGTGCGTGTCGCAGGCGTAGGTGAGGTGCGGCGTGGCGGCCGCGACATGCGCCATGGCCATGAGGGAGACCCCGAGGTGGCTGTTCGAGTGCATGGACAGCCCGATGTCGAACATCTTGGAGACCTTGGCCAGGTGCTGGATCTGCCGCATGCCGCCCCAGTAATGGTGGTCGGAGAGGATGACCTGCACGGCGTCCAGTTCGACGGACCGGGGGATGTCCGCGAAGCAGGTGACGGCGACGTTGCTGGCCAGCGGGGTGTCAATGCCGTCGGCGAGCAGGGCCTTGCGGACCTCGGCCATGCCTTCGAGCGAGGCGCAGGGATCTTCCAAATAGCCGCCGCCGGAAAGCTCCTCGGCCAGGGCCTTGCCGACCTTGATCGAAGTCTCGACGGACCAGGCGCAATTGGGATCGATCCGCAGGGGGACTTCCGGCCCGAGCTCGCGGCGGAGGCATTTGATGGTTTCGATCTCGATGTCGGGATCGAGGACGCCGCCCTTGAACTTGATGGAGCCGAAGCCGTATTGCTCCCGCATCTTCACGACCTGTGCGGTGAGGGATTCAGGCGAGAGGGCCTCGCCGTATTCGTCCTCGCGGGCGTCGTCGCCATCGCCGCCGCCGCCGGCGTGCTTGTAGAACGGGTAGGCGGAGAAAGGAACCTCGTCACGGACGCGTCCGCCGATCAGGTCGCAGACGGGCATGCCGACGGACTTGCCGATGAGGTCCAGGCAGGCGACCTCGATGGCGGCGTAGGTGCGGGTGGTGGCGTCGAGAGGGTTCTCGCCGGGGACGTGATAGGTCTGGGAGCGCGCGAGGTCGCTGCCTTCGCCCTCGACCATGGGCAGCAGGAACCCGGTCAGTCGCCAGGGATCCGCGCCGACGATCTGGTCCCGCAGTTCCTCCAGGGCCTTGGCGGGCGCCTCGCCCCCGTAGGTTTCGGTGATGCCCACGATGCCGTCGTCGGAGATCAGCTCCAGGACATTGCGGAGGGCGTAGGGGGCGTGGAGTCCATACGAACTGCGGATCGGGGGATCCGCGATCGCGATCGAATGGACGCGCATATCGACGATTTTCATGACGGGAAGGACGTGTTTTGCCGGCGGTTCGCCGCAGTTTTCGGCGTATGAAGAAGGGGATCGTTAAAGCCGGCCGCCAAGTCTGTCGAGTATCAAAGTGGCGCCGGAAGGGCGATCATGGCGGCCGCGTTGTGAGCCGTTCCCGATCATGCTGTAATTTTCGCATCCCCCCATCAAAGCCCTTTACCCGGGATCGATAGCGGATACACTCCGCCCGATGTCGGAATTGAAGAATGTCAAGCTGTTCAGCGGCCTGTTAGCCGAACAGTTGCAGGCGCTGGAGCAGACCGCCAACATGCGGGCCTTCAAGGCCGACGACGTGATTTTTCAGGAGGGCGACCCGGGCGACGGCATCTACATCGTGCTGGAAGGCCGGGTCCAGGTTTCGACGCGCGTGAGCGAAACCGAGCGGCGCGTGCTGACCCGGGTGGAGCCGGGCGACTTTTTCGGCGAGATGGCGATCCTGGACGATCGTCCGCGTTCGGCCACGGCGCTCGCCGAGGCGGAGACCAAGGTCTGCTTCCTTCACCGCGACGACCTGGTCCGCATCCTGGAACGGTCCCCGAAGCTGGCGATCGGCCTGCTGCGGGAGTTCAGCCTGCGCCTGCGCGACTTCAACCGCCGTTACGTGGAGGAGAGCCTGCAGGCCGAACGGCTGACCCTGGTCGGGCGCTTCGCCCGCTCGATCGTCCATGATTTCAAGAACCCCCTGAACATCGTCGGGCTCGCCGCGGAGATGGCGGGCATGGAGTCGGCCTCGCCGCAGATGCGCCAGTCCGCGCAGAAGCGCATTTCCAAGCAGGTCGCGCGGATGAGCAACATGATCAGCGAACTGCTGGAGTTTACCCGCGGCTCCCAGGCTTCCATCGTTCTGGCCCCCGTTGATTTCCGGCGCTACGTCGCGGGCATTGTCGAGGATCTGCGGGCCGAACTGGAGGACAAGTCCGTCGAACTGAAGGTGGACGAGATCCCGCAGATCGACGCCCTGATTGACGAGCGGCGTTTGGTGCACGTGTTTTACAACCTGATCAACAACGCGGTGGACGCGCTGCGCGGCGGGGGGAAGATATTCCTGCGCTTTGCCGTGGCGGAGGGCAACATCACGACGGAGATCGAGGATACGGGATCCGGCATCGCCCCGGAGATCATCGCGAACGTCTTCGAGCCATTTGCCACCCACGGCAAGGCGCAGGGCACCGGACTGGGGCTGGCCATATGCGAGAAGATCGTCGAGGACCACAAGGGCGTGATCGACGCCCGCAACAGCGACAACGGCGGGGCCGTGTTCCGGTTCACGCTGCCGTTGGGCGGCTGATTGCCGCCGCGTTTCCGCGGCCCGCGGCATGACCCGCCTGACGAAAACCGGCCAGGTCCTGCTGGGGGTGGCGTTTGTGATGTATCTGGCGTCGATGACGTCACAGTCGGGGCTTCTTCTCTTCCCGATCGGCGTCCTGCTTGGCTGTTTTGCGGTGAACTGGGTTTCCGCCCGCAAGGCTGCGGCGGGTCTCACGATCGAGCCTCCGGCCAACGCGCATCTGGCCGAGGGGCAGTCGCTTGCCCAGCCCTGGAAAATCTCGAACCCGACCGCCGCGACGGCCGGGTTCATCCGCGTCCACTCCCCGGCGGGGCCCCTGCTGCGGATCGGCGGCCTGGGCCCCGGTGAATCCGTCAGCCTGGTTCCCGGCCTGCGTTTTGAACGGCGCGGCGTGTTCAAGAACGAGGAGGCGCGGATCGATTCCTTTCATCCATTCGGCCTGATCCGGGCGGGGCGGAAACGGCAGCTCCCCGGCGAGGTCGTCGTGCATCCCGCAATCTACGAGACCGCGCCCCCGCAGGCCTCGGGTTACGACGCCATGGTTGGCGGGAAGTTCAAGGGCGGCCGCCGCTCCTCCTCGGGATCCCAGTTCTCCGGGGTGCGGCCGGCGCAACCGGGCGATCCGCTCAAGCACATCCACTGGAAAAGCACGAGCAAGGGCCGCGGCCTCATGACGAAATCCTTCGACGAGGAGCTGTCCGGCCGGGTCGCGTTCCTGATGGATGCCGGTCAAGGCGGCGACCTCAAGATCCTGGATGACTGCGCGCGCGCGGCGGGTTCGCTCATGTTCGCCGCGCTCGACGAAGGACACCACGTGGAGTGGATCGACCTGGCCTCCCTGAACCGGCTGATCGTGCCGCCTTTTGCCGATGGGCATGAAATCCTCGACACCCTGGCCCGACTGGAGATGACCGGCGACTGCTTGCGGGCGGACCGGCTTCACGGAGCGTTGGAAAAGGTGTCGCGCAAGAGCGCGGTCGCGCTGCTGTTGACCACGGTCAATGAGGATGTCCTGGACTTTGCCGCCAACCTCGCCGCCCAGGGCCGACGGGTCTCCGTCTACGCTCCCGACAAAGGGGCGCCCACCGGGGGGCTGGGAGGAATCTCAGTGTTTGGCTACTCGGAGCAGGGGATTCACCGCCTTTCATGAGAAGCGCGCTCAACCAGCTCGTCCTGCTCGGCTTCATCTGCCAAGCCTTGTCGTGGTCGGGCTGGTTCCTGCCTTTGGCGAACGTCGCGTTGTGGCTTGTCTGCGTAAGGATCGGCGAACGCCGTCCGGTCCTCCTTCCCGGCTGGGCCGAGTCCGCGTTGCTCGGACTGGGCAGCGTGGGCGGGATCCTGATCGGCCAGCTGCCGGACCAAAGCCCGCACTTCTTCATCGGCCATGGCATCACGTTGTTTCAGGCGGGGCGGTTGCTGCGTTCCCTCGATCGGCGGGAGAAGCTGTTCAGCCTGATCGCGGCGACCGTCCAGCTTGGCGTGGCCTGCACCGTTGTGCTGGACTACCGCTTCATCCCGATTCTCGTCGTCACCGCGATCCTGATCCCGAAGACGCTCATGGAACTGGAAGGGGAACATTTTCCCGACACGGCGGCCGCGCCGCGCCCGCGGTTCAACTGGGCCGGCCAGGTCGCGGTGTTCGCCGTGATGATCCTGTTCTTTGCGACTTTTCCGAGGGGGTTGCTCAGCTCGGCGTTTCCGCCGCTTCGTTCCGGTCCGGACAACGGTTCCCTGTTGGATTCGACCCTGGATGCCAGTCGGGGCAGCGGCCCGACGGCCAGCCGCGTCATCCTGCAGATCAAGGGCGAGAACCTTGGCTACATGCGGCTCTTCGCCTTGACGACCTTCGATGGCGTCCGCTGGCTGCCCGACAGTCTGCCCGGCCAGAATTACTCTCGCTTCCTCCCGCCCGAGGAGCGCGTCGGGCTGCCTCATCGTGTGGTGCGCGTGAAGGAGGTCCGCAACCTCGGCCGGCATCTCCCGACCGACGGCCGCATCGTCGCGCTGGAGGGACGCTTCTTCGCCGAACCCCGACGGACCTTCCACGAGTTCATTGCCTGCCGCTCGATCTGGAACACGGCGAACAATGTCTACGAATACTGGCTGGACCCGAAGCCCGACCCTCAGGGGCTCGGCCGGCGTTACGGTCGGTCGCTGCTGAATCATCCCCGGCAGAGCGCGCGCCTCCAGGCCTGGCTGGACGAGGAGTTGGCCGGCATCGACAGTCCGTTGGAACAGGCCCGCCACCTGGAGAATTTCTTCCTCGAGAACTTCGAGTATGAACTGGGCGCCCCGGTCCTGAACCGGCTCAACCCGGTCGAGGATTTCATCCTGAACGACCGTCGCGGCCATTGCGAACGCTACGCCTCCGCGATGGCGCTCCTGCTGCGTATGAAGGGCATCCCCAGCCGCGTGATGCTGGGTTACGTTCCGGGAAAACCAAACTGGCTGACCAGTTGGGTCAACGTGCGCGCCACAGACGCGCACGCCTGGGCTGAAGGCTGGTTTCCCGGGATCGGCTGGGTGTGGTTTGACGCGACGCCCCGGGCCGAGATGGACCTGTCCATTCCGCCATGGCGCGAGCTGCTCGATGCCCTCGATGTCGTCTGGTACGTGAACATCGTGAACTTCGACGCCACCGCGCAGGAGGGCCTGTTCACCAGCGGCGTCGCGGTTCTGGTCGCGTCCGCCGGTTGGGCGCGAAGCAACCCGCAATGGCCCGGCGGCATCCTTGCCCTGCTCGCGCTGTTCCTGATCCGTCGGTCCCTCCGGGGACGCGTCGCGTGCCCGGACCGCGCCGCCAAGGCCCGGCGCAAACGCCGCGTCCTCGCTGAACACTACTACGGAAAACTGCTGAAGATCCTCGCGCGCCGCGGCATCGACCGCGATCCGCACCAGACGCCCCTGGAGTTCCTCGCCACGCTGGACGGACGAGGCTGCCCAGCGCTGCCGGATGTGCGCCGCGTCACCGACCGCTTCTGCGCCATGCGTTACGGGGACGCCGCCCTGAGCGAGGAGGATCGCCGCGAAATCGAGGCCGCCCTGGACCGGATCGCCAGGGCGGATGCGTGACCGCGCGCCGGGCGCGCAAACGAAACCGGGTGGCGTCGCGCAGAGAATGTCTTGCGGAGCGCGGAATCTATTCCGCTTCAACGTGGAGAGATTCCGAAGCCGGTTCGTTCCCAGACCTCGGAATTTCGGGGTTGCAGCGGAATAAATTCCGCGCTCCATCTTCAACCCGCGTCCGCTTCATCAATAGGACGCTGCCTCCCACTCTTGGTCATGCCCGTGGGACGGATGTGAACGAAAGCGTGTTTCCCGGAAAGGCGTGGCTCATCCCGAGCTATTGCCCGGTGTTTTCCGCGTCGGGCGTCCTCCAATAATCCGGCAGTTCCGGTTTGGTCTCCCGGAGGATCTCCAGGATGGCCCGGCTGCGTCCCGGGGGAAGTGCCTCGAAGCCGCCGGACTTGTCCTTTCCGGAAAGGACCTCGAACAGCCGTTCGTAAACGCGCTTCTTCAGTGGTTCCACCATTCCGTCGAAGGCGTCGGAGTAGATGAGGAAGCTGCAGGGGTGTTTGAACAGGCGCGTCTTGAGATCGAACTCGCGCAGTGATCTCCCCCGGCTGTCTTTCGGTCCGCGCGCCTCAAACTCCTTCGCAAATCCGCTCGTGCCTTCGACCGCTCCCGGCAGGGGCGGTTCGTCCATGAACAGCAGGTGCCGGACGAAATACTCGATCGGGCTTTCCAGGTAGCGGATGTGTCCGTACTGGGTCTGGAAGATGCGCGCCTCGTAGTTGAGCCGGGTGATGAAGTTGTGCACGTGCGTCTGGTGCTCCAGCACGAGCATCGCGACCATGTCGCTGTGCGGGGAAAGGTAACCGCCTGTGTCGAAGAACTCGCCGAGGTCCGTGAGGTTCTGCCGGTGGCCGGGATCGGTCTTGCGCAGTTCGACTTCGGAGGGATTGATGAGATTGGCCCGGGTGGGGTTGTTCGCCATGGAGCCGGTGATGTACCAGCCGCCCCAGCGGTCCTTGTATTTTGCGTTGTGGCTGATGCGAGGATAGCCGCTGGCGTCGTTGGGCCAGCCGTTGGCGCTGTTGTGGAACGACCGCACCAGATGCCCCGGAACCCCCATGGTCTTGGAGCCCACGTGGCACTCCAGGCACTTGTCGTTGCGTAGAATCAGCGGAAAGTCGCTCTGCGCCTGGTCGAGCCCATGAAACACGCCGCCGTTGCGCGGATCGACCGAGGACAGCTCCAACAGGTTCGCGCCGGGCGTCCAGCCGACATAGACATCGTCGTTGAAGTAGATCGCGCGGGGGACATTGGTGTAGATCATCTGCCGGTGCGTCGAGGTCTTGGAGAACACCAGCAACTGCGAGGCTGCCGGCACGTTCAGAGCCTTCAGAACGGCGGGCAGGTAGCCGTAGCGGGGATGGTGTTCCAGCTTGATCTCACCGCTGGCCAGTTTGTTCTGAAGCTCGACCATCGGCCCGCCGATTTCGGCGTCGGAATAACTGATCGGCGGGCTGTCGAATTCGACCGTGTGAAGGGAGCCGGGAAAGTCGGCGTGGGCCACGACCGACGACAACAACGCGCCCATCAGGACGGAGCGGGGGATCAGAATGCCGCGAAACACGCAAACATGCTTCCCTTCGGCGCCCGCGAAGTCAACCGCGAGCCCCGCCTTTCCCGTTGTGTTGCGGGCGCCGCGGGCCTTTAATCCCTTTCCATCCGATGAACAGATTCCCCCGGCCATTCCTGTTCCCGCTTTCGGCGCTGCTTCTTTCCACCGCGCTCCTGGCCGAACGCGCTGGCGCCGCCGAGCCTTCGAACGCGGATTCTTCGAGACAGTTTCTGAACTACATCCGCGCGAGGGCTGCGGCCCGACAAGCAACCAATCGCCTCCCGGCGACCCTGGCTGAATGGAACACGCGAAAGGCGCAGCTGCGCTTCCGCCTTTCGATGGCGCGGGGCGCCGCTCCGCATGCCTCGGATGCACCGCCGCTCGCGCCCCGCAAAATTGGCGAGTTGCGCCGTGACGGGTATCGCGTCGAGAAGCTGACCTTTCAGACCTTCCCCGGCGTCCGCATGACCGCGAACGCCTATGTGCCCGACGGCGGCGGGCCTTTTCCCGCCGTGCTCTGCGTGCACGGTCATTGGAGGGGAGCCAAGCAGGACCCGGTGGTGCAGTCGCGCTGCATCGGGTTGGCGAAGCTGGGCTTCTTCGTCCTGGCCGTCGATGCCTTCGGCGCGGGCGAGCGCGGCATCGGTGAGGCGTTGGGCGAATACCACGGCGAGATGGTCGCCGCGACCTTGTTCCCGGCCGGCTACACGCTGTTCGGAATCCAGCTCTACGAGAACATGCGCGCCGTCGACTATCTGCAGACCCGGCCCGAGGTGATTCGGGAGAGGATCGGGGTCACGGGAGCCAGCGGCGGCGGCAACCAGACCATGTATGTCGGCGCGTGGGACGAGCGCTTGAAGGCGGTTGTCCCGACCTGCTCCGTGGGCAACTACCAGGCCTACCTCGGCGCGGCCTGCTGCCTGTGCGAGGTCGTGCCCGGGGCATTGGAGTTCACCGAGGAATGGGGAATCCTCGCCCTGGTCGCGCCGCGGGCGCTCATGGTGATCAGCGCAACCCGGGACGCGCCCCAGTTCTCCGTGGCCGAGGCGCGGAAATCCATCGAGGGCGCCCGGCCCGTCTTTGAACTGCACGCCAAGCCGGCGAACCTTCGCCACGCAATCTTCGAGTCCGGTCACGCCTACAACCAGCCGATGCGCGAGGCGATGTACGGCTGGATGACGTTGCACCTCAAGGGGGAGGGCGACGGCTCGCCGATCCCCGAGCCGGAGATCCGGACCGAGGAGCCCGAGACGCTACGCTGCTTCCCCGGCGACAGCCGCCCCGACGACTGGATCACGCTGCCGAAGTTCGCGTCGCGCGAGGGGCGGAAGGTCCTGAAACGGCTCGACTCGGGCGAGTCTTCGACCGGCGGAAAGCAGGAAATGATCCGGCTGGGCGCCCAAGTTTGGGCGAAGCATCCCCTCACGGAGTCGTCGTTGGCGGCAGTCGTTGAGGCGGAGTTGGAGGGCGGGTCTCGTATCCTGCGCATCGAGTCGGAGCCTGGCATCGACATCCGCGCGCGGCACGATCCTGGAGCCGCCGACAAGGTTGCGGTCCTGCTCGACGTGAAAGGGCTGGACAAGGTCGCCCCCCACCTGTTGGCGACGGAGTTGCGCAGGTCCGGCTGGACCGTTTACACGCTCGACCTGCGCGCCACCGGCAGGACCGCGCATCCGCGCGACAAGATCGGTCGCGCGGCGGACCACAACACCGCCGAATGGTCGCTCTGGACCGGACGGACACTGCTGGCGCAATGGGCCTGGGATATTCGCCGCTTCCTCGACGCGATCGGGATCGAAAAGGCGACGATTGTCGGCAACGGTCCGGCGGGGGTGGCGGCGTTGATTGTCGCCGCCGGCGACAAGCGGATTGAGCGAGCCGCGACCATCGACTCCCTCGTCAGCTACGTGTCCGACGTTCCCTACCTGAACCAACGCCTCGGGATCATGGTTCCGGGGATTCTCGGCGCGCTGGGCGATATTCCGCACCTGGCCTCCGCCGTCGTCCCCAAGGCGCTGCTCGTTGCGCGCGGAGTCAACGGCGGGGGGCGCGTCCTGGAGCAGAGGGAACTGCAGGATGCCTACAGGATCACGCAAGAAAGCGCCGACAAAGCAAATGCCACGCTTGAAACCCGCGCCAGAATGACTTCGGCCGAAATTGTCCGCTGGCTGGAGGAACATTGAACCCGTGAAGGCAGGACGCCAAAAGAACCCCCCGGTCATTCGGCGTCTTCATCGGAGTGAACGGCGTTTGCGGAGTCGCGCCAGCGTCTTGGACTGCGACGCTGACGCGCAAAACAGGGCTCCTTCGACCACCGAGTGAACCCGATTCCACCCCACACTTTGCTCTACTGAGAACGTCGAACAGCAACGAAACCATGAAACACCCCGCCAGCCTCCTCGTCCTCGCCGGTCTTCTCCTCGCCGCCGCGACGACCGCCCCTGCCGAACCTCTGACGCTGCGCGCGCGGAGCCAGAAGGTCGCGCCGGACGACAAGAAGAAGCAGTTCAAGGTCGTGAACTCCGTCCTGAAATGGGAACCGAAGGAGACCGCCGTCGTCGTCTGTGACATGTGGAATCAACACTGGTGCAAGGGAGCCACGCGCCGCGTCGGCGAGATGGCTCCACGCATGAACGAGGTCATCAAGGCCGCGCGCGATCAGGGTGTCTTGATCATTCATTGCCCCAGCAGTTGCATGGAGTTCTACAAGGACACTCCCATGCGCAGGCTCGCCCAACAGGCCCCCAAGGTGGAGACGAAGATCCCGTTGCAGCGCTGGTGTTACATCGACGACGCGAACGAGGCCCCGCTGCCCATCGACGATTCCGACGGCGGCTGTGATTGCGAACCCAAGTGCCGGGTCTACGGCCCTTGGAAACGCCAGATCGCGGCCATTGAGATCAAGGAGGGCGACGCGATCACCGACAGCGAGGAGGCCTACTACCTGATGCGCCAGCGTGGGATCAGGAACGTGATCGTCATGGGCGTGCACATGAACATGTGCGTTCTGGGTCGACCGTTCTCGATCCGGCAGATGATCTACCAGGGCCAGAACGTCGTGCTCATGCGCGACATGAGCGACACCATGTACAACCCGCGCATGAGCCCCTTCGTCAGTCACTTCGACGGCAACCGCCTTGTCGCCCAGCACATCGAACGCCACTGGTGTCCGACCATCACGAGTTCCGACCTGACCGGCAAACCGGAGTTCCGGTTCAAGAACGACAGGTAGACGGGGGAGCGTCTCATTTGTTGCCGGCTTCGAGGCCGGGACGCCTGCGCATCGCTACGCTTGCTCTGGCTGAGAAGTGGGCGCCCCAAAAGAGTCTTCTCGATCGGTAGCAGACGAGGTGACGAGGCTCATTTCAGAGGGGATTCAAGGATCAGAGCCTCCTCACGTCGGCTGCTACAGGGTTTTGAGACAGTCTCGGCAGATTTGCCCCACCTTGGTGGGGTATTGTTGCCGGATGTTTGCTTGAACGGCCGGCGGGCCGCCGATAATTTCCTGATCCCGTTTCCGGCGGCCGGCCGCCGCCATTGATTCTCACGACGCAGACCTCAGCCCGTTGTTCATCATGTCCGAGCCCTCCATCAAGACGACCGTTGTCGGCAGTTATCCCGTCCCCTCCTGGCTGCATGTCGCCCGTTCCGGGCCGGCCTTGCGCGACGCCATCATGGTCGTGCTCAAGACGCAGGAGCTGTGCGGGTTGGACGTCATCGCCGACGGGGAGCTCTCGCGCTTCGATGTGAACCACCCCGAGACCAACGGGATGATCGATTACTTCATCCGGCCGCTGGGCGGCGTGTCCTCGGAGCTGACGCGCGCGGAGTTGGACGCCTTCCGCGCGCAGGAGGGCATGGGTTTCCGCGCCAAGCCGGCGGGCATCGTTCGCGGGGACGTGGACGAGGGTTCGATGAACCTTCTGGAGGACTGGGAATCCGTGAAGGGCCTGACCGACCGGCCGCTGAAGTTCACCGTCACCGCGCCTTACATGCTGGCCAAGACCCTGGCCAATTCGCACTACCGGGATCATCGCGAACTCTGCATAGTTCTGGCGCAGGTCCTCGCAAAGCAGGTTTCCGAAATCGACGCGCCGGTGGTCCAGGTGGACGAAGCCAACCTCACCGGCCACCCCGAGGACGTGGAATGGGCGCATGAACCGATCAACCTGGTGCTCGACGCCATCCGGGGCGAGAAAGGCCTGCACCTGTGCTTCGGCAACTACGGAGGCCAGAGCATCCAGGGCGGCTTCTGGAAGAACATCATCCCTTTCCTCAACAACCTCCACGTCGATCACCTTGTGTTGGAGTTCGCCCGTCGCGGCTACGAGGAACTGGAGGCGTTCAAGGAGTTGCGCGAGGGCATCGCGCTGGGCGTCGGCGTGATCGACATCAAGGACAACGGCGTCGAGTCCGAGGACCTCATCGCCAGCCGGATCGAGGCCTCGGTCGACATGCTGGGCGAGGAGCGCATCAAGTGGATTCATCCCGATTGCGGCTTCTGGATGCTCTCTCGCAGCGTGGCGGATCGCAAGATGGCCGCGCTGGTCAAGGGGCGGGACCGCTTCCTGGGGCTCTGATCCGTCGGGGGCGCAGCCGTCCGCGCGCCTGACATCGGGCATTGCGGGACTTCGCCGCCGCCAAGAAGCTCCATTGGTCCATGGGCACCGCAAACGCAGAGCCAAATTTCTACTCGGGGCTTCCGAGTTTTCCGGACTTTCTGGAGATCACCCGCGACGAGCACTTCGTCCGGGCGCCGGAGGACTGGTTTGTCATCATCACGGACGTCAAGGGATCGACCAAGGCCATCGAGGCCGGCCGCTACAAGGACGTGAACACCGTGGGCGCGGCGTCCATCTCCGTCGTGCAGGAACTGCTGGACGAGGATTTTCCCTACGTGTTTGGCGGCGACGGCGCGACGCTGCTCATCCCTCCGCGCGAAATCGACCGCGTGCTGGAGGCCTTGACCCGTTTGGAACGCTTGTCCCGTGAGAAATTCAAACTGGGTCTGCGGATCGGGCGTGTGACCGTGCGCGAGGTGGTCCAGCGCGGGGGATCGATCGAAGTGGCCAAGCACGAACTCGCTGCCGGCAAATGCGTCGCCGTGTTTCGAGGAGGCGGGCTCGGCGAGGCCGAGAAGCTGATCAAGGGGGACGAGGAGAACTACTGCGTCGTGTCCGAACGACCCGGCGACCTGGACCTGAAGGGCCTTTCCTGCCGTTGGAGCCCCCTGCCGAACAAGCGGGGCCTCGTACTGTCGTTGCTCGTGTTGTCGCGGCGGAATCCGCCGGAGAAGATCTACGACGACTTCCTGCGGCATTTTCAAACCGTGTTCGAGGGCGCCATCGACCAGTCGAACCCGGTCAACACCGACTCCATCAGCTACCACTCCATCCGGCAGTGCCTGGACGACGAGACGCGCTTCATCACCAAAACCCGCTCCTGGGCGTTCTTCAAGCGCTTCTGCGAGATTGTCGCGGCGGTCCTGATCTTCAAACACGGCTGGCCCGCCGGAGTCTTCAACGCGAAGAAATACAAGAAGTCCATGCGCAGCCATTCGGATCACCGGAAGTTCGACGACATGCTGCGAATGATCGTCGGCTGCTCACGCGCCCAGGCGCGGGCGATTCACCGGTATCTGGAGGCGGGGCGACTGCGCGGCGATCTGTTCTACGGCATGCACACCTCACTGACCGCGCTGATGACCTGTTATGTCCAGGACGTGAAGGAGGGGAAGCACATCCACTTCATCGACGGCGGCGACGGCGGCTACGCCATGGCGGCGAAACAGTTCAAGGCGCAGATCAAGGCGGGGTGAAGGGGCGATATCTGTAGCCGCGCTTGCGAAAGCGTGGCTGCGGCCCGTTGAAAACAGCCGGCGGCTATGCGCCGCGTTCCTTGATCGCGCGAAGCAGAGAGACAGTTTCCCGGTCATGCGGGCGGTTCATGGCTTCCTTGGCGCGTATCAAGGCGTCGATCGTCAGGACCCTGAATCGGCCCGCCGCCGTCTCCACCATCATCGAATCCGCGAGGACCTTGTCGAAATCTCCCAGACCGGCGACTTCGCCCAGACAGTCGATGACGCCCAGTTCGGTGACGAGATAGAGGTTCCGCAAGCCCCGGCAACCCTGCTCGTCCAGTTCGAGCGGCAGTTTGGCGGGCGTCATGCGATGCCGGGGATTGAGCGGGCGCAGCGCCTCCTGAAGGCGGAGGAGGTTCTCCGGCGTGAAACGGCAGCACACATCGATGTCGCTGGTGTGGAGCGACGAGCCGTGGGTGACCGCCGCCAATCCGCCGACCAGCACAAACTCCACCTCGGCTTCGATGAGAGTCCGCATCAAGCGGGTCAGCTCATGCATCGGTGATCCTCCGGGCGCCGCGCAGTTCCTCCGCAAACCGAATCGCCTCATCGTGCGCCAGCAGCCGCTCCCACGGCGTCATTGCCAGGTTCCGCTCGATGAGCGACATGTCGAAGCCCTGCGCCCGGGCAGCCTCCCACGCCGATTCCTCGCGGAGGACGAGGTCCGGTTCGTCATCCGGTTTCTTTGCGTAGGACGATTCAGACATGCCCGCAGGTTATCGCCCTCTGGATTCGTGTGCAATGGTCAGGGAGTCGAATTCAGAATCCGGCGCAAGAACGAGCCTGGATTGCAGGAGAGAACAGTCCCGGAGGGGCGCCTCTGTAGCGTGCGCTCTGTGAGCGCATTCTCTGAACGGGGGCGCCATGTTGGCGTCTCGCCTGACACAGGCGACGCTACAACATGTCCCGGAGGGACGCCAGATGGTAGCCGGTGTGTGAAGGGAGGAACGACCGAAACCACCGGAATGATACGCCAAGAATCCACACGCCCCGGCAGGGGCGATGCGAATCCTGTTGAATCAACGAAGTTCTCATTGTGAGCTCAGTCGTTCCGGTCTAACGATGATCTTATCCGCGCAGCGAGCGCAAGAGCATCGGCGATCTTGGTTTTGGCTATCGGAGTGTCCCAGCCAAAATAAGGGAAGTTCATTCCGGCAAACCCAATCGTTCCTTCGCGGCCACGAATGACTCGTCGCACGCGAATGTCGCGCGAGCTTGAATCGTTGTTCCCAACTGCATCGAGGAGTCCGTGCATTGCCGAATCAGGGGCCACAATTAGGACAGTGCCGGAAGGTAGGGATTGAAGGGTTCGCTGAAAGTGACTACGGCAAGCGGCTGCATACGCCGACTTCGCGGCGGGTTGCAGGTAACGCCACAATTCCGTCGTGGCGCAGGCAACGATGTCGAAATGCACAGCTAGTCCGCTGGAGTTAGTCCAAGAGGGGTTCACGCGGGTGAGCAGCAATTCCCCAGAACTAAAGTATGGATGTGGAGAATTGGAGAAGTAGGCGTCACGCCTTCGCTCGACGATGGCTAGGTCCCGGTCGGTGAGGTCTGCTCGTTGGGAGACCTGAAAATCCGCGACACGAGGCAGCCTACGGTTGCTCGGTTTTCAACCATTTTGATTCTTCCATTCACTTAGGGCGGGAATAAGCCCAATCGTCGCGGCTTGGACATTGCAAGTGATCCGGCCGAAACACGGTGTCGGTATGACCTGATCGACGATTTCGCTGCTGTAGCTGCCATCAAGACACCGTCTACATCGTTCAATCTTCTGATCGGTTTCCATTGGTCGTCGTGTTTCTTTGCCGAGTGCCTATGACCCGCCGTCACTCGACATACCCCGGACCGCGCAGCACCCTTCCGGGCCGCGCTCCGGTGTGTTTGCCGTCGGTGAAGACGAGGCGGCCGTTGACGAAGACGTGCTTTACACCCTCGGATTGGGCGTCGGGCTCGGCGAAGGTGGCCCGGTCGCGGATGGTCTCGTAGTCGAGGACGACGACGTCGGCGGCGAGGCCCTCGGCGAGTTTGCCGCGATCGTGGACGAGGCATTGGTTGGCGGCGACGGAGGACATTTTGGCGATGGCCTTTTCCAGTGAAATCACGCCCTGGTCGCGCACGTACTTCGAGAGGATCCGCGGGAAGGAACCATAGCCGCGCGGGTGCGAGGCGATGCGGGAGCCCCCGGCGGGGCCGACGTCCGTGCAGAAGGACACGAACTCCTCGCGCATGGCCATCATCTTGTTCGCCTCGGTCATGCTTTGCGGCAGGGCGAAGGCGTTGTTGGGCAGGATTTCCCAGAAGAAGTCCCACGGGTCCTTGCCTTCGTCACGGGCGATGGCGCCGAGGGAGCGGCCGTTGTGTTTCTGGTAGGCCTTGGTGTTGATCTGGCCGAGCACGACCTTGTCCCAGTCGTGGCCCGTGTGGCGGAACCAGTTTTCCCAGCCTTCGCCCTCCTCCATTTCCTTCCGCATCTCCTTCCGGATGGCGGGGTCCTGGATGCGACGGAGGAATTCTTGGGGCCCCTGGGCTGAATGCCTCGGGTGGATGAAGGATGAGAGGCTTAGGCCGTTGTTGATGTAGGGATAGATGTCCGCGTCCACCTCCCGCCCGGCGGCACGGGCTGCCTTGATGCGCGCGATCGCGAGTTGCATCTTGCCCCAGTTGGCCTGGCCGGCGGCCTTGAGATGGAAGATGTGCACCGGCGCGCTTCCCTTCCGTCCGATTTCCAGCGCCTCGTCGATGGCCTCCAGTAACTGGTCGCCCTCGTTGCGCATGTGGGTGTAGTAGCGGCCGCCATGCTCGCCCGCGACCCGGGCCAACGCCGCGATCTCGTCCGTCGAGGCATAGACGGCTGGCGGATAGATCAACGCGGTCGAAACGCCGATGGCGCCGGCCTCCATGGCCTCGCGGACCAGCGCCCGCATCTCGTCGAGTTCCGCGTCGGTCGACTTGCGGTCCGTGCGGCCGATGACCAGGCGACGGACCTGCGTGTGGCCGATGTCCTGCGCGACGTTCAGCGGCATGCCCTTGCGATCCAGCAGGTCGAGGTATTCGCGCATCGTCCGCCAGCCGGCCTTCTTTCCCTCGACTTCACTGAGCGGCGCGGCGGATCCGCCTTCGCCGGCGAGGATGGTGGTGACGCCCTGCGCAAGGAGGTTGTTGCCGGCGGCCGTGTCGTTGAGGAAGGGCGTTGCCGTCTGGCCCATCATGTCGAAGAAGCCGGGGCAGACGATCATCCCGGCGGCGTCGATCTCGCGTTTGCCCTTCGCGTCGGGCAGACGGCCGATCTTCGCGATCCTGCCGTCGTGGATCGCGAGGTCGCCCCGGAACCACGGCGCGCCCGAACCGTCCACGATCCTGCCGTTGCGGATCACGACGTCGTAGGCGGGCGCGGCGGGTCTGGCGGCGGCGTCGCCCTCGCGCTGGAATTCCACGAAGTGGGAGAGCGAGAAGTAATCCCGGGCCTGCGCGACGCCGATCCCGCTGAGCCCGTCCGCGTCCGGTTCGAGGCGGATCTCCAGATCGACCAGGCCGTGGAAACTGGGCTGGGTGTTCAGACGCGTCCGGACGGTCCCGGTCAACCGGCTGCTTCGGAACGAAAGGTCCTTCAGCGTCAGGGGCGGGCGGCCGTTGAAGGCGATCATCGCGAGGTCCGGACCGGCGATCTCCAGCCGGGCTTTCAGGTCGCCGTCGTAATGGACGAGCCGGCCGGTCCAGGCGCCGCGGAAGGGCTTCCAGGTGTTCTCAATCGGTTTGCGGTCGGAGTTCTTCATCGGCGCGGCCGCCTTCGCCTCGGGGATCAGAACTTTGGTCAGCCGCTTCTCAATCTCGCCGCGGAAGCCAGACGCCGTGGTGTTCAGCAGCACGACGTAACCGCAGCCATGCTCCGGAAATCCTCGGACCCGCGTCGAGACCCCGGGCATGCCGCCGCTGTGCGCAAAGCTCGGAACGCCCATGTAGGGCCCGACGAACCAGGCGACGCCCGTCCCGGAATCCGGCTGCTCCGGATCACGCGGGGCGCTAAGCGTGCGCATGGTCTTCGCCGACTTCGCGGAAAGGACGCGGACGCCGTCGAGTTGGCCGTCGTTGAGGTGCATGCGAAGGAAGCGGGCGAGGTCGTTGGCGCTGCTCCAGTTGGCGGAGGCGCCGTCGTGATCGAAAACGTAGGGCGCCACGCGCACGAAGCGGCCGCCCGCGTCGAAGGCATACTGCGCGGTGGCGAAACTCTCCAGCCCCGGGCGCACGCGATCCGAGGTGTGCGCCATCTTCAACGGATCGTAGACGTTCTTCTCCATGAAGGGGCCGTAGCCGGGACCGCCGACAATTGCGACGATGTGGTCGAGGACGCCGAAGGCGAGGTTGCAGTATTCCCAACGGCTTCCGGGCAGGTTGTAGGAGAAGCCATGGCGTTCAATGGTGGCGTCGCGCGATGGCGGCTTCACGCCATTGTAGAAGAAGCTCCAGTGCACCGGCATGCCCGAAGTGTGATTGGCGAGACGGCGGACCGTCATGGTGTCCGCGGAACCGCGCCAGGCGCGGAGCTTGGATTTCCTGAGATAGGCGTTGGCGGGCTTGTCGAGTTCCACCTTGCCGCGATCGACGAGGGCCATGAGACCGGTGGCGGTCATGGGTTTCGAAACGGAGGCGAGGAGGTAGATGCTGTCCGATGTCGCGGAGCGTTTCGCCTCGATGTCCGCGAGGCCGAAGCCCTCCGCCCAGACGATCCTGTCGTCCCGGACGACCGCCACCGCGACTGAGGGTGTGAGGGAATCCCGGACGCTGCGCTCGATGAACGCGCGCACATCGGCAAATTCAGCCGGAGCTGGAACATCGGTGGCGGACGCGCTGAGGAAGGGGGAAAGCAGGAAGCAGAGCAGGGGGATTCGGAGGAGGGTCTTCATGGGAGGCTGGCGGTGGCGGGATGGAACAGCCCTGTGTCGGGCATGGTCGGGAGGTTAGGAGGCGGGCGACCGCGTGTCGAGGGCAGGCTGGGGGTCCAGACGCGGTTTAGAGCGGTCTAAGAACTGTCATGGCCGAAGTTATGCAACCCTTGTCGGGTTTCGAAGTGGGGCGCCTGCGGCGAGGCTCCCCTACCGCGGTTGCTAGGGAAGGCTCGCCGAGCCGTCCCATTTCAAAGTCCCGAAGGGACGCCAGACGGTTACAGTTTTTCAGAAACCACTTTAGGTTCTGTTCACGAATTCCTGACAATGAGGAACGCGGCGACGAGACAAAC
>JAYPFK010000082.1:0-19822 GCA_038126235.1 Verrucomicrobiales bacterium | reverse complement strand
TGATCACGGACATGATCACGGACATGATCACGGACATGATCACGGACATGATCACAACCTGCATTCCGCGTACCTCCATGTGCTGGCGGACGCGTTGACCTCCGTTCTGGCGATTTTCGCCCTGTTGGCGGCCAAGTACTACGGCGTTGTCTGGATGGATCCGGTGATGGGTGTGTTGGGCTCGATTCTGGTGGCCCGCTGGTCAATCGGCTTGCTGAAAACGACGAGCCGGGTGTTGCTGGACGAACAGTTGGAGCCCGACAAATTCGCGAAGATCCGGGAAAGGCTCGAAGCCGGGGGGGGCGCGTGTATTACTGACCTGCACGTCTGGTCGATTGGGCCGGGAATTCACGCGGCGGAGATCACGATCGTGGCCCGGGAACCGCAACCGCCGGACCATTACCGCGGTTTGTTGCCGTCGGATTTGGGGATCGCCCACGTGACCTTGGAAATTCACCCGCGTTCCGGTGGGGCGGATGCGAAAGGAGACGAAACAAACCAAGACGCGGGTTGAGGTTGACAGGAGAAATTGGGGGGACAGGAGAGAGGCCTGAAGCGTTTTGAGTGCGCATCCGGATCGGCGGGAGGGTCGCACGCCCGGCCAGAGGGACTTCAGCAACATTCCGCCGGCGCATCTTCATACTTTACTTTGCCACGAGCGAGGTTGAGGTTGACCTACACGTGTGCGTTGAGGTCGGCCGCACATGTCGCCGATCCAGGGGGTCGGTTTTGATCCGGCCTCAAGTGCGCATGAAAGCCGGTAAAGAACTCATCATCGCGACCAAGCCGTTTGCCGCGGAGGATCCCGCCACGAGCTGGAAGCTCTTCCTTTCCGCGATCCTGTTTCTGGGCCTGGCGCTTGCGGGGGCAATTGCGGAGATTCCTCTTACCGTGCGGATCGCGTGCAGTGTGCTGGCCGGTCTGCTCACCGTGCGGTTGTTTGTCATCTACCATGATTTTGAGCATCACGCGATCCTTCAGAAATCGAAGTTTGCGAAGGGGTTGATGACGTTGGCGGGCCTGTGGTGTCTGGCGGCCGCGAGCGTCTGGAAAAGTTCGCATGACTATCATCACGCACACAATTCCAAGTTGAGATCGGCGCATATCGGATCGTTTCCGATCATGACACGCGAGGCCTATGAGCGGGCCGAACTCGGGGGGCGGTTTCGTTACCTGTTTGTGAGGCATCCGCTGACAATCCTGTTCGGTTACGTCACGATCTTCCTGATCGGCATGTGCCTGCTGCCGTTTTGGCGGAACCCCAAGCGTCATCTTGACTGCCTGTTCGCGTTCGTTCTCCATTTTGCCGTGGGGGCGGCCCTGTATTCGGCCGAGGGGGGGAGCGGACTCCTGTTGTTTTTGGTCGTGCCACATTTCCTGGCTTCGGCGGCGGGGTCCTACCTTTTTTACGCGCAACACAATTTTCCAGAGGCGGAACACTCCAGCGCTGCGGGGTGGAGCTATGAGTCGGCGGCGCTGCGTTCCTCAAGTTTCATGGAGATGCCGGCCTGGCTGCACTGGTTCACGGCCAACATCGGCTACCATCATATCCACCATTTGAATTCCAGAATCCCGTTTTACCGGCTTCCTGAAGTCATGCGGGAAATGCCGGAGGTGCAGTCGCCGCGCCGGACATCCTTGAATCCACTGGAGATCATCCGCTGTCTGCGCCTCAAGTTCTGGGATGCCGGGCGTGGCCGGATGACCGGTTGGGAGTGAAGTTGAAATCACTGGCGGCCCGAGTTTTCCAGGGGACTCCTCCCCTGCGCGGGGCAATTCAGCAACCCAATCGGCCGTCGGGACGCCTGAGAACCTGAAATGTCGCGCGTGCGGCTGGCATGCATGGCGTTGGGCGTTGTAGCGGCTCGGGCGGTCAGGGGTGAAGACTGCGGGGGGAGCTTTCGGGAATTTTGAGCTTGGAGTATGCAGGATTTAGTCCTGCGTCTCCCATTCCCCGCTTGCGTGCACCGGCGGTTTGTGAAATTTTTCTCGGCCTTTTTTATGAGCCATTTGAAACTCCACATTCCCGGGCCGGTTGAGATCAGTCAGAGCACCTTCGAGGCATTCTGCACGCCGATGATCGGACACCGCGGTCAGGCCTTCAAGGACCTCTACGCGAAGATCCAACCGCAGTTGCAGCAGCTCCTCTACACCGAACGGCTGGTATTCCTGAGCACTTCCTCCGCCTGGGGAATCATGGAGGGCTCCATCCGGAACCTCGTGTCGAAGAAGCTTCTCTGTTGCATGAAGGGGGCGTTTTCCGACAAGTGGTTGAACGTGGCAGACCGCTGCGGCATCGCGGCCGAGGGCCTGCAGGTGGACTGGGGTTCGCCCATCCGCGCCGAACAGATCGATGAGAAACTCGCGACCGGCGAATTTGACGCGTTGACGCTGGTTCATAACGAGACATCGACCGGGACGATGAGCCCGCTGGAGGAGGTTGCCGAACTGAAGGAGAAATATCCCGAGGTGATGTTCATCGTGGATTCGGTCAGTTCGATGACTGGCGTGAAGTTGGAGTTCGACAAGCTGGGCATTGATGTGTTGCTGGCCGGCACGCAGAAGGCCTTCGCGATGCCTCCGGGATTTGCGGTGTTCGCGGTCTCGCAGGCCGCGCTGGAGCGCGCCGCGACCATCAACACGCGCGGGTATTACTTCGATTTTCTGGAATTCCAGAAGAACGCCGAACAGAGCATGACGCCGAGCACTCCGAGTATTTCACATTGCTATGCGCTGTCCCAGAAGCTGGACGAGTTTTTTGCCGAAGGTCTGGAGAACCGCTTCACCCGCCACGCGAAGCTGGCACAGATGACCCGCGACTGGGCGGCGAAGCATGGCTTCACGCTGTTTCCGGAAGCTGGCTATGAGTCCCAGACCCTGACCTGCGTCAACAACGGGGCCAAGGAAGGCGGACGAGTGATCGAGGTTCCCAAACTGGTTGAAGGCATGAAAGCGCAGGGCGTGCTGATCGATGGCGGCTACGGAAAGATCAAGGGCAAGACCTTCCGGATCTCCAGCATGGGCGATGAGACCGAGGAAAGCATGGCCGAAATCTACGACAAACTCGACAAGGCGATGGCCGGGCTTGAGTGAGGACGCAACCGCATTTACCGAAGGTTGTGCTGGAGCACGACCAATAAGAGCGTTCGAGGCAAAGAGTTGGCGAACTTCTTGGGGCGGAAGTGGGTTTGAGGAACCTGAGTGTTCCGGTCCGGCTTGGCGGTGTCAGCATCTTCGAAGGGCGGCAGGGGGGCGTCGGGCGCTGAACGAGGGAAATCGCCCGGAATAGAGATCCTTTTCTAGAGGTGGCGACGGGGTGCGCCGTGAGGCGGCGCGCGATGGGACTGGAGGCGGTAACGCGTTGAATCGACGTCCATATGTGAACAGGGTGTGTTCAGAGCAATTTGTGTGTGGTTGTAGTGGGGGACCTCTGCGTCGTTAATATGACACAGCAGTAGTATTGTCATATGAGAAAGGCCCCACCCATGAAATCCATCCTTCCTTGGAATTCTCCACACGCACACACTCGCGGGATCTGCCGGTTCAAACTGGCGGTTCTTGTCGCGACTCCAATATCGGCATTGGTCCTCTGCGGTTGCGGGGGAATGAGCGAGGTCACCGAGGCGGAAGGAGAGAATGTCCCCGGTTACTATGAAATTGCCGACGAGGATGTGCCGGACATCAAGCTTGAGGTCGCTTCGTTGGAGGCTGCGCCGCCGCCCCCTCCGCTGCCGGGAGTCCCGGCCCCGCCTCCGCCGCCTCCAAAACGCCAGAAAACGCCTGATGATCCCCCGGACGAGACTCCGGAGGAGATCGAGCAGGATTTCAACGGAATGCTGGATCAGGCCAATGATGCCTTGGAGTCCTTCGCCAGCGGCCACGGACGCTTCCCCAACAGCCTTCAGGAACTGCTTGATGAGGGCGAATTGACCATGGCCCCCAAGGCTCCCCCGGGGAAGCGCCTGAGTTTCGACCGTTCCAGCCGGAAGTTTGTTTATGTGGACGAATGACCCTGCCGCGATTCCTCGTCAACCGGACAGAATTCAAACCCCAACCGTAGTAGTCATGAAACAAAACCGATCCATTCATCTGAGTCAAAGACAGGGCTTCACCTTGATAGAACTGTTGGTTGTCATCGCGATCATCGCGATCCTGGCAGCGATGCTCCTGCCGGCCTTGGGCAAGGCCCAGCGCCGGGCGAAAGCGGCGTCCTGCGGCTCGAACCTCAAGAACCTGGGCAACGCCTACATGATGTATCTTGGCGACAACAAGGACGAGATTCCCTATGCGGGGATGCGTTTCCGCGAGACAACGGGGACCAGCACGCCGGGGGCGGCCGACCGAAACTGGGATCTTTCCTGGGATGACTACATCCACGCATACATCGCGGGCGTATTCACCGAGGCTGATCTGCGGCGGCAGTTCGTTTCTGTGGATCCCAATCGCCACAATGGGCGGGGCAAGTCGGTGAAGCTGTTGAACTGCCCGGCCAACTACATCAGCATCTATCCGAATGCGACCCAGACAGCGGAGCAGCGGGCGAGGCGGGCGTACAATCCGCCGAAACACAACCGCGGCTATGAGACGATCGGGGGGCGCAACGCGGTGGCTACCGATTGGCCTCCCAATGCCATGAACCAGACCGGCACGGGACTCGCCCTGAACGGTCGCGGGGGCAACGACCTTTCACGGCCCACTGGCAACACGGCTTGGAATAAGGCGGAGGACGGCAATGCGGGACGGCCGCCGCGCAGCCAGGTCTCGATCAACATGGGGATTGTCCAGGATCAGGTGAGCACCTTGATGCTCAGCGAGAACCTTTCGGATGAGAACGCCGCCGGACGGGCGGACAACGGCAACTGCAACTTCAACGCCCCGGATGCGCACATCGAGGACTGGCAGGGGCGTAATGCATCCAAGAAGAAGGAGGCGATGCTGTTCCACATGGGAAAATGGAACTATCTGATGGCCGACATGCACGTGGAGCTCGCCGACCCGCTGGGGAGCCTCGGCATGGGAATCACAGAGAACCGGCAGACCGGTTGGTGGACCATCCGCGCGGACGATTAAGCGGCCTGTAACGACTCGCAAAGGCTCCCGGTTTCGGCCGGGAGCCTTTTTTTGATTCTCAGTCGTTCTCGCGCTTCCTTCCCGGTTTGAGCTGCCGGATGAGCTTGATTGGTTCCGGTTCCTTGTAGTGTCGCTTCAGGCCGACCTCGGAAAGCATCTTGGCGGGGACGCGGGAGATGAAGTCCGGGAAGTTCCGTTGGCCGCCCTTGCGGAGAGTATTCTGTCCGCTCTTGGTCTCCCAGAACTCCGCCTGCACGGAGGCCAGCGCCATGGCCGCCTCGTCGTTGCTGAGGTTCTCCTTCTTCGCAAGGAGCCAGATCAGTTCCGGATCCCCTTCGAGGGCGACGGGAAATGGGATGGACTTGAGCTTCACAGCCTGTTCCTCGTCCTCGTCCAGCGGGCGCTCGTTGACCGGGATTTCGCTGGTGAGCACGGCATCGCCGATTTTGACCTCCACGTAGAGCTTGTTCTCGGCGTTGTCGGCGTCCAGTTCCAGGCCTTGTTTGCCGAACTCATGCTCAAAGCGGGCGGTGAGTTCCTTCACGGTGTCATCGGTCAGGTCGGGCAGGGGGCATTTACGGCAGTAGTCGTGAAAGGCGGCAACGCGGGACTTGTGCCGGAGTTCCTTCTGCACGGCGTTCATGATCTTGCCGGAAACCGTCGGATCGTTGGTGACTCCCGGCAGGATGTCGGTCAACAGCTTGATGATTTCTTCCTCGTTCAGGGTCGTTTTCTTCATCGGGGCGTGTGGAGTGTCTGATTGGTTTGAAATGGGGAGCGCGGATATTTGGCAGATGGCCCGGGCCGGGGCAATGTTGAAGGCCAAGAAACTGACGAGAACATCGGGAACGGGTCATTTTTTCGTTCACGTGGGAGAAACGGGAGGGCTACGTTCCCTCCGGATCCGGTTTCAACCGCCTGGCCGGGTGACGATTCAATTCCATTTTCAAGATGAAGAACGGCAGACAACTTGTTTTTGCGGCCGCGTTCGCGCTGGCGAATGCGGCTTTTGCGGGAGACGCTCCCATGATTTCCTTGTGGAAGGACGGAGCGCCGGGATCGGAGACGCGCAGGAACGAGCCGATCAAGGTTGAGGGCGCGAACATCTTCAACGTCCATGATCCCTCGATCACGGTTTATCTGCCGGAGAAGGGCGCGGCGACGGGGACGGCGGTGTTGATCGCTCCGGGCGGCGGGCATCGGAAGCTCTGCCTGGGCCACGAGGGCGACGCGTTGGCGGAGTGGTTCGCGGATCATGGCATCGCGGGCATTGTGCTGCGTTACCGGCTTTGCCGGGAAGAGGGATCGCCCTACACGTTGGAACGGGACGCGATGGCGGATACGCGACGCGCCATCCGGACGATCCGGCATCGTGCGGGTGAATGGGGGATTGATCCGAAGCGCGTGGGCGTCCTGGGTTTTTCGGCGGGCGGAGAACTGGCGGCCTACGCCGCGATGAATTCGGATGACGGGAAACCGGACGCCGAAGATCCGGTTGAACGCATGGGCAGCCGTCCCGATTTTCAGGGGCTGATTTACCCCGGCAAGTCGGACACCTTCACCGTGAAGCCGGGCATGCCGCCAGCCTTCATTGCCTACGGCTACAAGGACCGGCGCGACATTTCGATCGGCATGGCCAAGGTCTACCTCATGTACAAGGAGGCGAAGGTCCCCTGCGAGATGCACGTCTACGCCAATGCCGGGCACGGGTTTGGCTATCGACCGGGGACAACCACGGCGGCCGGCGAGTGGCCGAAGCGTTTCGTGGAATGGTTGATCGACAGCAAGTTGCTCAGCCCGCGGTGAAAGAGCGGTGTTTCGCGGAGCCCCGGCGGGTCATTTCTCGGTCATGATGATGTCGCCGGTCCAACCATCGGGAAGCGGACCGTCGCCGAGTTTCTCGATCTCGCCCAGATAGAGTCGGGAGGGGCCGTCCCCCTTGTCGTCGGTGTCCTTGTAGCTGGTTTCGACGCCGGCTGCGCGGCGCATTTCGATGACCTGCTCAAAGGCGGCCTTGGCCTGGGGAATCTTCCCGGCGCGGTAGATTTGGACTGCCTCGTCGAAGGCCTCTCGCCAAGGGCGGGTGCCTTCCTCAATTTCAGGCCCGCCCATGATTTCGTGGACCTCGACCGGACGGCTGAAGCCTTTGAAAAAGAAGTAGCCGACCAGTCTTGAGACGACCCTGCCTTGGACAGCCATCTGCACGTCGCGGGTGGCGAGAATGTCGGTGCCGACGTGTTTGTTGAGGCCCTCCAGGCGGGAGGAGAGGTTGATGGAGTCGCCGATAGCTGTGTATTCGAAGCGCTTGCTGCTGCCGAGGTTGCCGACGGTGGCGACGCCGGAGTGGACGCCGACGCGGGTGTGAAGCTTGAACTTGGAGTCCTTCACGGTGGCATCGAACTTCACCAGCCGCTGGTGCAGGCTCATGGCGGCAAGGCAGGCGCGCTCCTTGTGGTCGGGCTGGGGCAGGGGGGCGTTCCAGACCGCGTAGATGGCGTCGCCGATGAGTTGCACGACCGTGCCGTCCTGCTCGTGGACGCTTTCGAGGGCCGTGGCGTAGTAGCGGTTGAGGAGTTCGAACAGTTCGTCAGGGGTGAGTTTTTCGGAAATGCCGGAGAAGCCCGCGATGTCGCTGAAGAGGATGCTGACCTCCTGGTTGTGGCCGCCGGGTTCGAGCAGGGCCTCCTGTTTGAGGATCTGTTCCACTCGGCCGGGCGCGATGTGCGAGGAGATGGACTGCATCAGGAGTCGCTTGTCCACGTAAAGGCGCGCGGAGTTGTAGGTTGCGGCCCACACGGTGGAGAGCCCGAGCTGCAGGAGGGGGATGGTCCAGCAGAACCAGACGAGTTGGTGGCGGAACAAATACCAGGTTGCCAGCAGGATAAACAGAGCGCCCGAAACACCGACCACGATGGCCAGCCAGGGACGGATGAAGTGCAGGCCCATGCCGCCGCCGATGCCGACAAGAAGGATCAACATGATCTCCAGGCTGTGCGGCAGACGCGTGAGCCATTCGTTGCGAAGCAGGTTCAACAGCATGTTGACCTGGATCTCCACTCCCGGCATGGCCCCGCCGACCGCGGTCTGGCGGGAGTAGGGCGTGATGTAGTCGTCCTTCAGGATGGCCGCGAAATCGATTTCGAAATGCTGGCCCACGTAGACAATCTTGTCCTTGAAGAAGGCGACCGGGGCCTCCTCCTTGGGGTTCAAGGCGGCGTAGTAGCTGATTCCCGGAATGGCGTCGCGGGGGCCGTAGTAGTTCACCCAGCGGTCGCGGACATCGCTGCGGTCCTTGGTGGCAGGAGCTCCCAGGGCTTCGGCCGCCGCCCAGGCGAGGGTGACCACATCATCGCGCGGCGGCACCTGCAGGCGGATGCCGAAGTCTCCGTCCTCGAACATGCGAGCGGTCCCCCAGTTCACCGCGTTGGTGCGGAAGAACTCGTAGGGGCGGATGATGACCTCCACGGGCATCTGGCCGGGGCTTTCCTGGTTGTAGAGGTCGCCGCAGAGGACCACGTTGTTGCATTCCTTGAGGGCGGCGGCGAATTCCTTGTCGGCGGCGGGATCGACGCCCGGGGTTTCAAACACGATGTCGAAAACGATCAGCTTGGCGCCCTGTTCGGTCAGGGTGCGGATGAGTTGGGCGTGGAGTTCGCGGGGCCAGGGTTCCTCATGCCGGACGCCGAGAACCTGATGCGACACATCATCGAGTTTGACAATCACCGCGCCCGTCGGCGGCGGGCTGGAGCGCAGGAGGAAGGGATAGTCGAAGCTAAAGCGGGTCAGACCGTCGCCCCAGCCCTTGGTCAGCAGGATCCAGCCGATCGCCGTGGCGGCGACGGCGCAGAGGATGCGGCTGAGCCAGCCCTTGAGGGTGATTTCGCGGAGGGCTTTTTGCATGACGCGGATCAAAAACTGAGGCGGAGCCTGCCGGCGAAGACGCGTTCGTGGGGGAGTTCGCGGGAGGAGCTGAGCGGGTTGAGTTGGTAATCGGTGTCCCCCAGGTTGAGAATGCCGACCTGGACCTCGGCGCGGCGGCGGGGGAAGCGATAGCCGGCTATCAGGTTGTGTTGCCAGAAGTCATCGCCGGGTTGAGCGGGGAAGAAACCGACGTTGCCCTGTTGGCGCCAGAGGGATTCGGCGCGCGCGAAGAAGCCGCAGGGGTGGTTGTAAAGCAGGTAGAACTCCAGTTCCTGGAGCGTGGCCTCGAAGTTCTCGTTGATGCCGGTCTGGCGGGTGAAGCGGTGGAGGTCGTCGAAGCTCAAGCGGTAGCGCGCGCCCAGCGACCATTCGTCGGCGAGGAGCTGGTTGGCGTAGAGGGTGACCGCCTTTTCCTCGAAGTCGAGTTCCTGGCTCAGCGCGGCGGGGGTGAGCGTTCCGCCGGCGAAGCTCGCGATGTAGGCGCCCGCGGTGTTGTGGGCGTCGGACTTGAGCAGTTCGCCGCTGATGCCGGCATAGGTCCCGGTCGGGAACTTCTGGTCGATGGCCACGCCCCAGGTCTCGAAGGCTGGGGCTGCGAGGCCGCCGGTGAGGGATTCGGGGATCAGGGAGCGCCAAGCCTGGTTGATGCCGGCGATCTGGGTCGGTTCGAGTCGGAAGCTCTGGTCGATGCCTACGCCGCCCAGCGAGCGGGTGTAGGCGAAGCGCACCGCCGTGCCGGGGCGCGGCGTCCAGAGCAGGCCAGCCTTGGGCGAGACCTGGCTGCGGCTTTCCTCCGTGGCAGAAAGCGGCGGGTTGCGGAAGTTCTGGGGATAGTGGACGTGGTCGTAGCTCACGCCGGCGGTCAGGGTGAGCGGCTCCAGGATGCGCCAAGTGTGATAGCCGTAGGCGCTGACGCGATGGAAATCGTTCTGGGTGGTCTGGGAATTGAAGACGCCGGCGGAGAAGGGCGGGATCGGCAGGCCGGTGATGCCGGACTGGGTGACCGCAGTGTCGAGGTCGCCGTTCTGGCCGCGGACACCGACGACGAAACTGCGTTTGTCGTCCTGCCAGATCTGCTGGATCTCGGCGGTCTGGGCCTGGAGCTGGCTGGTGTAGCGGAAGTCCGAGGGCAGCAGCCCGCCGGGGAATACCAGGACCGGCAATGCGGGGTCGCCGTTGGCCACGGTGTCGTCGAGCCAGCCGGCGAGGAACAGCGTGCGGGAGCCCGGCGTCCATTCATGATGAAAGCCGGCAAGAACGATGGGCTCCTGTTGCTCTTCGAAGCGGAAGGTCGTCAATCCGGTGGTCGGGTCGTAACGCTGGGCCCGGTCGCCGCCCTCGGCGTCGGTGTAGATGGCTTGAAGAAAGACGCTGTCCTTGGGAGTGAGGTGGAACTTGGTCTGCAGGCTGAGCGAGAGGATCTCGATGTCGTTGTTGGCCCGCGTGCCTGATTCATTCTGGTAGAAGGAGCCGAGGCTGTAGCTGATGGAGGGGAGTTCGCCGTGGACGGCGTTGGCGTTGAGCCACTGCCCCTCGCCGGAATAATCGGTGGAGGAGTTGAAACCGTGGCTGCGACCTTCGAAGAAGCGGGAGTATTCCTGGGCGGAGACGCTTTGTGCGAGGGCTCCGCCGCCGGGAGGGGCCAGCAGCGAGGCGACGAGATACTCAGCGACGGCGGGTGTCTCGTAGCGCAGGTCCAGGCCGCGGAGGTCGCGGCGTTCGTTGAGGCTGTTGGCCAGGAAAAGATGGGCGGCGTAGTTGGCGGGGTCGTTCTGGATGGCCTTGTAGGCCTCGATGGAGCTGACGTCCGTCATGCCCGCGTCCCGGTAGATAAGCGCGAGGTTGGCGCCCCGGACGGCGCGGTCCTTGTCCAGCAGCAGGCCGGAACGGTAGAGCCCGCGGTTCTCGTTCAGGGCGAGAGATCTCTCGAGGTCGCGCACGGCCTCGTTGACGCGATTCTGCTGCTGGCGAATCAGCGCCGAATAGAGCGGGGCGGTGGGATCGTTGGGATCGAGGCGTTGCGCGAGGTTCAGTTCCTTCATCGCCATCTCGTTGTCGCCTTCGTGGCTGAAGGCCTTGCCCAGGTAACTGCGGACGATGGCGTGACGGGGGTCGAGGAGGGCGGCGGTCTGGAGATCCTCGCGGCCAGCCTCGCTTTCGCCGCGGGCGATCTTGCTGAGTCCGAGGCCCAACCAAGCTGTGGGCAGGGCGCTGTCGATGTCGATGGCGCGTTGGAAGGTCTCGCCGGCCAGGATGTGGTCGCCGTTCGCGCTTTGCAGGAAGCCCTGAAGCGCGAGGGCCTGGGCGTTGCGGGGGGAAAGCTGCAGGGCCTTCTCCAGCGCCGCCATGGATTTGCCGATGCGGCCGAAGCTGAACTCCAATTCGGCCACACGCGCCCAGGCAAAGCCGAACTCGGGGTCGGTTGTCGTGGCCGCCTGCGCGAGTTGGAGGGCCTGGTCGAGTCCCTGGAAACGCTGCGCGTGATAGGAGGCGGCGAGGCTTTCGCTGGCGGTGGTCACGGCGCCGTCCGATGTCGCGAGGGCGGGGATGGCCACGGGAGGTTGGGAGTCGCCGCGGACGGTTGCGGCGAGCAACCGGATGGCGCGCGCGCCGGCCGAATCGATCGGGGGATTGGCAATCAGCGCCTCGGCTTCGGCGACCTCGCCGACGCTCAGCAGCAGTGCGGCGCGAAAGACCTTTTTCGCCTCGGAGACCGCGGCCTTTCCCTCAGGCCAGGTCGCCAAGGCGGCTAGCAGGTCGCCGGACTTGTAGGAATCGATGGAACCTTGCAGGGCCGCCTGCTCCGCGTTGCTCAAACCGGTTTCCGAGACAGCGACGATGGCGGGGTAATAAAGCGCCCACTGCACGATGGCGTCGGCATTGATGACAGCGGTCTTCCTGGGGGACTCCGCCGGGGGCGACCTCGCCCTGTTCGCCGGCCTGGAGGGTGATTTTGCCCTTGTCGTTCTCGAGGTCCACCTCGCCGTCGAGGAGGGTGAGTCTGGTTTCGCCGTTATCGGCGACGGTGAGATAGAACTCGGTGCCGCGAATGGCCCCGGAAACCAGCGGTGTGCGGAAGCGTTGGTCGCGGGGGCGTTGCCGGCTTTGGAAATACATGGAGCCTCGCTGGAGCGTGGGAACGGCTCGTTCCGCGGCGCTGGTTGGTTTCTCGATGAAGAGGGTGGAGGAAGAGATGAGCCGCTGACGCATGCGGTTGGCAAGCTGGACCGTGGCGCGGCTGCGTGCGCCGGTGCGGAGGCGGTCGCCGGGGAGGAGCTTCAGGCCGGCCGAGGCGGTTGCCCACTGCTGGGCCCCGGCGCGCATGTATTCCACGGCGCCTTCGACGGCGATGAGGATGGCGGCGCCGGCGTTGTCGGCTGGAGCTGCTGCGGCGGCCGGGGGACTTGAACCCGACAGGAGGACTGCCAGGGACAAGGGCGCCAGCAGGCGTCTGGCGAGGCTCTCAAACTTGGACTTGTCGTTCGGATTCATGACGTTCTTCTCGCATGGAGGTTGCGCGTGGCAGATGGGGAATCGTCGGTCGGAATTTCCGATGGTCAGGGTTGTTTCACCATTCGGCGGTCTTCTCCCAGGGACGGGCGAGTTGTTGCAAAAGGGCCTTGGCGGCGAGCGGAGTCAGTTCGGGGAATTCAGATAGCAGTCGCGCCAGCAGGCCGGTGGCGTGGGGCGCGGCGTAGCTGGATGCGGTCAACCGGCGGTAGAGGCCGCCTTTCCAGGCGAGGAAGACATTGTGACCCCGCGCGCCAAATTCCACGAGGCTTCCGGGGCGATGAAAGAGCGTCTCCTTCTCGTCGGTGTTGGCGATTCCCACCGTGATGACCGAGGGGAAATGTCCAGGCCAGCCGCGGCGAAGGCGGTTCTGATGGTGGCTGGCCGCCACCACATGCCGGCCCTCGATGTAGGCCCGGTCGATCCAGTTCTTGAATTCGAGCGCGCGTCCCTGCTCCTCGCCGCAGCTGAAACTGCAATGCAGGATGTGGTAGCCGCGCCGGAGGGCAAGATCGACGCCTGCCGCGATGGTCTGCATCTGGGAGGAAAGTCGGTGGTTGAGAACACGGATGCTGCCGATATCCGCCTTGGGGGCCAGTTGATGGATGACGCCGGCGATGGCGGTGCCGTGGCCATAGACATCATCGCCGCCTCCCTCGATTGCCTCGCCCGTGGAGGTGATGCTCAGGTCCTCAAACAGTTCGAACCCGTCGAAAACCTCATGGTTGCGGTCCACCCCCGTATCCAGCACGGCAATCTTGATGCCCTCACCAGTTCCCTCGCGAAGGGCGCGGGCGGCGTTGTCGAGGTCTGGCCAGGTGGCGGGCATTGTCGTTGCGGGACGCGGTTGCGGATTACCGAAAGTTGTTCACGAATCTTCGACCAACAACTTGCGTTCGGCGAGTCGGGCCATGAGGGACACCAGGTTCTCGGCTTCTTCGAGATGGCCCGGGTTGAAAGAGCGGGAGGTTGCCGGAGCTTCGGCGCGCGGATCGTCGAGCTGCACGAAAGAGGCGACGCCGAGTCGACGGCCGAAGAGGTGATAGGGGACGGCAATCAGGCTGCGGGTTTGGCAACCAAGCATGCGATCCAGTCGCTTGCTCTGGTTTTCATTCAAGTGGGCGTCATTCTCGACCATGGATTGTCCGTTAACGAAGACCATGCCGATGAGCCCCTCGTCCAGAGGCTGGCGGTGGCGCGCAAGAATGACCTCCGCGCTGGGCCCCGTATTGAACGCGGGGACGAGTTGAGTCTCCGCGTCGTCGATCAGCCAGAGCGTGCCTTCATCGGCGGTGATTGTCCGGCGGCCGAGATCGAGGTAGTGCCGGGTGAGCGGATCGGGATCCCGGTGCAGTGCGGCAAGACGCGCCGGCTCGAGAAGGGCGTCGATGTCGAGAGGGGCGCGGAATGCTGCTTTCATGACGTTTGACTCCCGTCTCCAATGGAGTCGGGCGCTCGATTGCGTATGATGCCGGCCAGGTAGGCCACCCAGGAGGGTTGTCTGCGGAGTTGGCCGACGAGTTCCAACTGCCGTTCCCGGTCCAGGGCTCCGGCGGCCAGAGCCTCCAGTTCGGCCCGCATTTCCGGCGGTGGCGGATCGACCGGGCCGCGGCCTTCGACTTCGTCCCGGAAGCGCAGCAGGAAGCCCGCGATGGTGTCCAATGAGTCGCTCATGAGAGTGTTGCGTTCATGGCATTACGAACGGGCCAATGGATCTTGCAAAAAAAATCTGAGTTTTTTGTTTTGAACGTGCGGCCTTGAAGGCCGAAACGCGTGGTTCAGGAGTTCATGAATCCGAGATCCAGGGTCCGGCAGACATCCAGAGCCTCGTCCCAAGGGAGGTTGAGGTGAGGGTCGCGTCGGTTGAGTTCGGTTTCGATGGCGGATTTCATCTGCTCGCGCACGTCCCTGAGACGGCGGCTGGTTTCATAGTCGGCCCAGCCCCAGAGCGCGCCCGCCTCCCGTTGCGGAATTCGGTGCAGGTAAACGAGTTGGAAAATCAGCCAGGCGTCGTCCGGGCAGCTGTTGACCGCGTTCTGAATGGCTTCGCGCAGGTGGGTCACCAGAAACGAGTCAGCCAGGCCGCCTTCCGGCCCGGGAAGCGAGTGGAGAAAGGAGGTGCGCCCCTGATCCGGGGAATCCGACACGGGGCGGGCGACAAACTTGTCGCGCCTGCGGCGGTCCAGAAACCTCCGGTAAACCACGGTGAACAGAAAACTCCTGAGAGGAATGCGGCCGGTGTATTTTTCCAGCAGGCACTGCCTTTGGGAGCTGCGGAGGTTTTCCGCCTCGCCGGGAAGGGCGGCGCCGTCCGGGGCCATGAATTCGGTGTCGTGGTCAGTGACCGGCACGCAATCCCCCCAAAGATCCGACAGCAGGTCCTCGATTTCAGATTCCGGGATACGCCGCGACAGCAGTCGCGCGCGCAGGATGGGATGCAGTTCTTCGCGCACAGCGCCAAGTCCGTCGATGTCGCCCCCCAGTATCTGGTCGACGAGCTCGGAATCGTCGCTTCGTGGCGTTGAGGAGTCCCCGTCCATTGCGCGGATTATTGGAACGCGTCGCAGACGAGGCAATGCGATTTTTTGCCGCGGCGTTCAAAGGGCCGGGATCACGTCCTCGATCGATCTGGCGACATGGCAGACGGGCAGACAGGCGGCGACCTTTTCTGGATCGTTCAGACAGAGAAAACCCTCATCAAGTTTTGGCTGAGCAGAACCGGAGACGCGGGTGGGGAACCGTTCCGCCATGGCGGCGGCAAATTTCGGAAAGGACTCAAAACCGGACTCGCGGACCTGGGAGGCGTTGACCAGTCGCAGGGCTGAGGCGCGACCGGTGGACACGCGACGCTTCAACTCGATCGCGACCCGGCCCATCGTGCAGCGGGGGTTGATCTCGACCACGGGCTTGAGTTTGGGGAATCCTTCACTCGTGCGGTAGAGGTAGGCGTCGATCCCGAGGGGGCCGTGGAATCCGCGGGCGCGCAGTTCCGCCTCGAGTGGCTCGCCAAGATCCTCGAAGAGGCTTTGGAGCCGGTTCTCGCGGCCCTTGATGCCGTTGTGCAGGAGGCGGGAAAGCTCCGGGCCGACGAGCCTGCCGACGCCCGGAGCCGTGGCCGACGCGATGAACTGGCCGCGGAGGTCGTTGACCACGCGTGTGAAACCGAGACGCCGCAGGCCGTCCCGGGTCATTTCGAACTGGATGGAAAGATCGACGATTCGGTCATGCCAAGGTTCGACGATGACGGAGCGACGGTCGCAGGTATGCTTGCGGATCCACTGAAGCTGGTCCTCCGAGAGCTCCGGCTCCCAAAGGCGGATCATTCCGTGGCCGGCGGCTCCATGCACAAACTTGATCATCACTTTCAGGTGGCCGCGTTCGCGGATCTCCCGGATGGCGCGCAAGGCCTGATCGAACGAGGTCGCGTGGACGCCGACATCCTCGTCCGCGCAGAGCCAGTCGCGATCGGACCGGGAGGCCAGGAACCGGCGGAGGAACCCGGCGTCCCATGCCTTGGAATAGAGCTCGCGGATGCCGGGGTTCCAGCGTTGTTCGGGCGTGTCGCCGTTGGTGAGATTGGGGAAGAGCGGCTTGAGCAGGGATAGACTGTCCGGTCCCCAGGCCCAGGGCCGGAGTTCGGCCAGTTTGCGGGAGCGCAGTTCGTGGTGGCGGTTGATCTGTCCGGCCGGGATCTCCATGAAATCCGGCGGCTCAAACCCGACCCGCTTCAGCCCGCCGAGGAAATGCGCGTTGGGACGCTCATGCACGAGGACGACATCGTCCGGTCGACACATCCAGGCCGGCAGAATCGCAAGGTCGCGCGCCATCGCGCGCTGGAACTGGTTGGGCTTGTGCCCCTTGCCCTTGCCGAGGCGGATCTCGGTGAAGGGGTTGAACACATGCACGGCCGGCGTGCGGCCCTTGGAACGCGAGAAGACGAACAACTCGTCAATGAAATCGGGCTTCAGACCTGCCTTTCGACGGCCGTCGGCGTTGAAGGGGATGGCCTTGGCGCGGCTGGGGGATAGAGGAAAATGGAGCTGCCGGGAAAAGGCCTCCCAATCCGACAGTTTCTGATCCTTCCATCGGCGGAACCATTTCAACCCGTAGCCCACGTGGGCAATCTCGTCCTTGTAGATCCGGTCGAGCACGGCTGAGGTGGCGGCGTCGCCGGCCTCGGTGAAGCGTTCGGCGAAAAAGCGGGAGTAGTCGAGGTTGGCCTGCTCGAACGTGAGGCTGAGGCGGGCGACGTAGTCCATCGGCGTCGGCATGTCGGCGATGGATCTCCAAAAGAAGCCGTTGACCGGCAATTCTCCGAACTCGATCCCGCAGGCGCGCATCCGCTCGAGGTAGATGCGGACGTGTTCCTGCTCATCCTTGAGGGTGCGCAGGACGCCTTTGCGGAACGCCTTGGGCGCGTCGGGAAACTTGAGCAGCACGAGCGCCATCAGCTCGACGGCGAGAAGTTCGTGGTTGGCGAAGAAGTGCAGCAGGGCGCCGCGGTCGCGGTCGCTCTTCAATGCGCGGGCGTCAGGGAACTCCGCGCCGGCGCCGCCCGGTCGGAAGCCCAGTCCGTCGGGGCGCCCTGGGGCGTCGGGCGTCGCCAACGCCGGGCCGGGCCGGGTGTCCACGATTTCGTCCGGGCAGGCGAGCTTGGTCGCCAGGTCCGTGGCGAAGAGGGCTTGTTCGGCGAGTTCCCGGAGTTGCAGGCTCATGGACGCGGGTTCGTTCGATTGGCGGTGAGGGCCCTGTCGCAACTTCTTCGCCGGTGAGGCCGTTTCGAGGGCTTTCGGAAGCTGAGATTTTTTGATGTCATTTTTGCAAGTTTACGAGCGTCGTCCGTTTTCTCATTGGCGTTTCCGTGGAAACGCCGGATTATCGCCATTCCGTCGGAAGTCGACGGGACACCCGGCTGTGCCGTTTGAGATCATGAAGAGAATACTGCATCTTTCGATTGTTGTCCCGTTGCTTGCGGCCGGCGTCGCGGTTCAAGGCGCGACGGACATCGTGAACAACCTGTCGGAGGGTTATGTTTCCAGTGAGATCTTTGATTCCATGGAGCCAAGCAAAAAGGGGGGGCAGGCCTTTGTCGTCGACAGCAACAATTATACGTTGAATTCCATCTCTGTCGCGGTCTATGGCGGCGTCGCCAGCGTGGCGGGCATTTCCCTTTGGTCCGACAATTCCGGGTTTCCCGGATCCTTGATCGAGGACCTGGGCATGGTGAACATTCCGCTCAACGAATCCACGCAGGTCGCGACCTCCACGTCCCATCCGACGCTCTCGGCCAATGTCCAGTATTGGGTGGTCGTGGAATACATCTCGGGGAACTTCGAGGTGGACTACGCCGCCGGCGTCACCGCGAGCGGTCCGGGTGCGCTGGGGCCGGACCGCACGGCCTCCACCGGAGCAAACTGGGGGGGCGATTCCACGGAGTCCTTCAAGATCGCAGTCAATGGCACGCTCGTTGTCGCCGAAACCGAGGTGGCTCTGGATGGTTCCAACAACCTGGTGATTTCGGACATTTCGTCCGGAGGCAAGGATGACTCGCTGCAGATCTTCAGCGACACGACAAACAGTCGTTTTGTGATCCAGTCCGGCAGCGCCCTCGATGCCCAGGTGGGAGCTTTGTTCAATGCCGTTACGGCTCATGTGCCATTCTCGAGCGTCACCGGAGGCCAGATCATCATCCAGGGAGCGGGCGGAAACGATTCCCTGACGATCGACTTCAGCCTGGGCGATTTTGCCAAGAGCATCCTTTACCAAGGCGGTTCGGGCGGCAACGACACGCTGGATCTCGTTGGCGGAGGCCCCTTCAGTTCCGTGACCCACACCTTCCAGAACGCCAGCGATGGCATGGTCGGCGTGGGGGGCAATGCGTCGATCAGCTATTCGGGACTGGAGCCCATTTACGATTCCCTTGCGGCGGCTACCCGGACGTTCGTCTTCGGGGCGAGCGCGGATGTCGTCACGCTGGCCCCGTCCGGCGGGCCGGGGATGATCCTCAGCAGCGCATCGACAAGCGAGAGTGTGCTGTTCACCAATCCAACCACGGAGCTTTCCATTCAAACGGGCGCCGGCAATGACTCGGTGACCATTTCCGGTCTGGCTCCGGGCTTTTCCGCCAATTTGACCATCAACGGGGAAAGCGGCGACGATTCGATCAATCTCAACACGGCCTCGTTGTCCGTGGCCGATCTTGCGGTCACGGCGGAGACCATTGAAGTGTCCATGAGTCCGGTCACGAGCACGGGCGCCCAGCATTACGACGGAGCTCTCGTGCTGCAGACCCATGCGACGTTCAATGCGGGAGGGAACATGACCTTTTCCGGCACGGTGGACGGCATCAGTCATCAGGGAGAGAGCCTGACGCTGAATTGTTCCGGGATGACGACCTTCACCCAGCCGGTAGGGGCCACGATGGCCTTGGGGAATTTCTCGACCGACGCGCCGGGATCACTGGTTTTGCCGGCGTCCGTCACCGCGGGCATCATGTTCGTCAGGGATCCGGCCAGCCTGTCATCGGCTCCCACAACCACGCTGACCGGATCGACGGGGGTCGTGTTTCTCAACACGCTCGACGGGAATGTCGCGGGGGCGCAGAACCTGGTCATCAATTCGACCCAGACCGGTTTTGAAGGGAGTGTGGGGGGCGTGACGCCTCTGGGTTCCATCACGACCGACGCTGCCGGCACAACCACCGTCAACGCCAGCGAGATCAACGCATCCCTGACTTTCAATGACGCGGTCGAGCTCGGAGACGACACCGCGCTGACCGGAACTTCGATCGTGTTCAACAGTTCGATCGACAGCGCCGCCGGGGAGAACAACAACCTGGAGGTCAGTGGCACGAGCCTGGCGTTCCACGGCCTGGTTGGCGCCGTGCAGCCGCTCCAGGACCTGGTCGCGGGAGCGGCCGATTCGATCTTGTTGAACGGGACGCAGATTTCGGTGACGCGGTTCCTCACGTTCGACGGATGGGTCGTTCTGGATGCGGACACGACCTTGACCTCGTCCCAGGATGTCACCTTCAACGGCGAGGTGGACACCGCGATCGCCGAGTTCAATGATCTGACCGTCAGCGCGGGAGGCACGACGACCTTCGCCCTGCCGGTGGGCGAAGCGCATCCGCTGGGAGCCCTTTCGGTTGGGGCTTCGGGTCAGACGCACTTCGTGGCCGGGCAGGTTTGGGCGCAGGGTGCGATCGTCATCAGCAACCCGGTGACCATCTCCAGCGGCGGTTTCGGCGACACCCTGGTGTTCAATGGGGATATCAGCGTCACCTTTGCCAGCACGATTGACGGTTCCAGCTCCGGGGGGC
>JAYPFK010000081.1:0-20513 GCA_038126235.1 Verrucomicrobiales bacterium | reverse complement strand
CCGCGGCGTGCGGGCCCCCACCAGCCCGGGGGGGGGGTGGCGCCCCCCCCGCCTTGGCCGGGGGGGCCGCCGGGCCCCCCCTGCCCAAGGCGCTGACGCGATTTCGGAGATGCCGTTTATTCCACCGAAGACGGCGAATGGTCTTTCGACTGTGCTCAGAGGCAGTCGTATGAAGCCCTTTTTCCCTATGTTTCTCAGACTCGCCATCTGCATCGCTGTCGCCGGGCTTTCCATTGCTCCAACCTCCGCCGCCCCCGGGCTCGTTCCGCCGGACTGGGATCCCGCCCTTGCCGGGGACCGCGTGATGCAACGGTTGGTGAAGGTCACCGCGCCTCGGGTGAAGGGCGCGCATGACGCGGAGATGGCGTTGGTCGGGCGGCGCGCTTACATCGTCGCCGAGGTCAACGATGTCCGGGCCGGGGAGAGCGCGGGCTGGCCGGAGATCTATTGCGCGCTGTCGATCGTGAACCTGGACACCTTGGCCGTGGAGAAGGTCCTCCCCTTCGCGCGCAGCGGGCAGGTTTTCCAGGATGTCACGCTTCCGGTCGGCGCCTGTTTTGTGCCGCGCATCCTGCAGAAGGACGCGCGGACGCTGCGCTGCTGGTTCGCCAGCGAGCAGCCCGGCCAGCGTCAGGCCCGGATCTGGTTTCGCGATTTCGATCTGAAAATCGACGCGTTCGCTCCGACCATTCACAAGGCGAAGCTCAAGACCGCCGCCGGTGTCTTCGACATGGAGCCGCGATATTTCCACGCGGACGCCGCGGCGCAGGGCTTTCGCCGGCCGGCGAGGGATTTCGGGTTCTACCTGTTCGATTCCTTCAAGCGGTTCGCCGGCCGGACCTACATCGCGCTCAACAACTTCCCCGGCAAGCAGAACGCGCTCGCCCTCGTTCACGGCGATCTGGAGACCTTCGAGATAGTAGGACATTACAACGAGCCGCAGTCGGCGCAGTTGAGCGAGTCTGCCGTCAATCGCCTGCCGGATGGGAGCTGGCTGGCGATCTGCCGCAACGACGCGGGCAACTACCATTTCACCTCCAGCGCGGACGGTCGCAACTGGTCGGTCGGCGAGGAGGCGCCCTTTGTCCCCAACGGCGCGAATTCCAAGCCCACGTTCGACCGGTTCGGCGGCGTCTATTATCTCGGCTGGCAGGAACGGCCGAGAATCCACGGCGTCAATCGCAGCGTGTTCAACGTCGATGTCTCGCGGGATGGGAAGAAATGGGAACGGAAATACCGATTCGAGACAGTGAAGTCGTTCCAGTATCCGACCTTTCGTGAGCACGACGGCGTTGTCTGGCTATGCGTGACCCAAGGCGATTCCTCGCCGAGCCGCAAGGAGCGCATCATGTTCGGGCGGCTGGAGCGGGTTGGTGAGTTTGAACCGCAGGAAGGACTGACGCGTAAGCCGATCCCTGCGCCGCCGGTGGAGCCCGCCGTGATGAAGGTCGGGGTGAAGCTGTTCACGGACCGCGACTATCGGCTCGTCGAGGCTCCGGGGTTTCTCCTGGGGAAGCGCTTCATCCGCACCGGCATTGAGCGGCATGCGATCGAGTGCGTGAAGCCGGGCGAGATCTTTGTCATGACCCTGAGCCAGCCGCACGTCTCCAACCAGGGCCCGGCGTTGGCGGCGATGGGCTTCCGCAAGGTTGAGGGGCCGGAGTTTCAATTGTTTCCCGGCGGGCTCAACCGGGTGTTTGCCTGGCGAAAGGAACTGGCGAAGGGGGAACGGTTGGAGTTCCGCAAGCTGGCCTTCCTGGTGATGGGCGAAGGCGTGGAATTGAAGGCGGAATGAACCGCGAAAGGAGCGCGGAATTTATTCCGCTTCAACGTTGGTTGATCGTGCGCGGCAGGATCGGCCGAGACCATGGATTGTCGGAGGTTGAAGGCGGAATGAATTCCGCGCTCCTGTTCAGACCCGCCTCAAGCGATCTCCGGATTCTCCATGAACGCGTAGCAGAGGAGATGGCAGATGCCCATCTGGGCGTCTTCGGCGCGGCCGTAGTGCTCCGAGTCGATCACGATCGTCGTGTCGGCGATCTCGGCCAGGCGGCCGCGCTTGCCTCCGACGAGCGCGACGGTCTTCAGTCCGTTCGCCTTGGCCCATTCGAAGGCCTTCACCAGGTTTGGCGAGCTGCCGCTCACGCTGAGCGTCATCGCGATGTCGCCCGGACGCCCGTAATTCATGAGTTGCCGCGAGTAGACCTCGTCGTAGGCGTAGTCGTTGCCCAGGGCGGTGATCCAGCTGAGGTTCTCGTTTAGGGAGAGGATCTTGAAGCGCTTTTCGAGGACGTCGGAGGCCCCCTTGCCCAGGTCGGTCGCGAAGTGCGAGCAGTTGGACGCGCTGCCGCCGTTGCCGAAGACGAAGATCTGCCGGTCCTCGCGTCGCGCCTGCTTGAGCGTCTCTATCAGGCCCGCCACCGCCTCGACCGGGATCGAGTCCAGGGCCGCCTTCTGCGCTTCAATGTAGTTGGAGATCCATTCGTTCATGGGTGGCGCATCTTGGTCGCGCCCCCGGAGTTTGTCAGGGGGAAAGTTCTGGGGGAGACGAACGTTGAACGCTCGCCTTTGCCGGGGGACAGACTTCGGTTGCCAATCCCGCGTCCTAACCCCTATGGTCCCGAGCCCATGAAGAAGACCGCCTTTGTCACGCTTGCACTCACCCTTCTGTCAGCCGGCGCCTTTGCCGCAGTTCCGAATTTCAAGGCCGTGCCCGATTGGGGCAGGCCCGCGTCCGGCGAGGAGTCGATCGGCAATCAGCACGGCGATGTCGCCGTCGCCGCCAACGGCGAGGTCTACGTCAGCGTGATCGGCGGCAACCACGGGGGCATCCAGGTCTTCAGCCCGGACGGTGACTACCTGCGCAATGTTCCGGGCGCGCCCAACGATTTCCACGGCTTCGTCATTCACCGGAACAAGGAGGGCGAATTCATCTACGGCTCCAGCCTCGGCGGTCAGAAGATCCTGAAACTGAAACTCGACGGCAAGGTCGTCATGACCATCGACGCCGCCAAGACCGTGCCGGACAAGTTCAAGCGCAAGGGGCGCGGCAAGAACGCCAAGCCGGCGCTGCGGCTCACCGCGGTGGATGTCGCGCCGAACGGTGACATCTTCACCACTGACGGCTACGCGAACGGCTACGTCCATCGCTTCGACAAGAAGGGCAAGTACCTGATGTCCTTCGGCGGTCGCGGCCGGGCTCCCTACAACTTCTCCACGTTGCACAAGATCTGCGTCGACACCCGTTTCAGTCCGCCGCGCATCCTGGGCTGCGACCGCGAGAACCTGCGCATGGTCCACATGTCCCTCGACGGTGATTTCCTCGGGGTGGTCGCCAATGACCTGATCTTCCCGGCAGCGGTCGTCATTCGCGGCGACTTGGCGGCGGTGGGTGAGATCGGCGGTCGGGTCGCGCTGTTGGACAAGCGGGGCGAGGTTGTGAGGAAGGTCGGATACAACGACGTCAAGGCCGAGGTGAAGAACAACAAGACCCCGCCCAAGGTCTGGCGCCCGGGCATCGTCACCGCGCCCCACGGCGTCGCTTTTTCTCCGGCGGGTGATCTCTACGTCTCCGAATACAGTATCTTCGGCCGCGTCCACCGGTTCAACGCGGTGAAGTAGGGCGGGGGCGTTCGGAGGCGCGTTGTCAATTCCGGCGAACCCACCCCGATTTGCTCCTTATATCCGCTTCGCGGGAGGAGCAAATATCCCCTCCCCAGACGGGACATCGCGTGCTGGAGAGCCGGATGGCAGGTCCCCTCCTGTGGAGGGGCGGTTCGTTCGCGCCGGCGAAGCCGGAGTCAAGCGGATAAGCCGGGGTGGGTTCGCAGAGACTTGCCTTAGGCCTGGTTTTACGGCTCCCACCGACAATCCACGGGTAGTTTCCGCCTGACGCACCCTCGCAGGAGAACGCCTCCGAGGCGCTTGAGCGACGACTCCAGAGACAAAGCCCTCAGGAATAGTCCTTGGCCAATTCCTCCCTGACCCGCACCAACAGATCCCTGGTGTCGCGGACACCCTTCATCTGGTCTCCGGCGCCCTCGGATTCGATGCCGACCCAGCCGCGGTAGCCCGCGTCGAGGACGATGCGCATCATCTTGAGGAAGTCGGTCTCCGGGCCGTATTTTTCATCGAGGGTGGACCAGGGGCGCGCGGGGTCGAAAGCGTGGGCCTTGGCGCTGACGGCCTTGGCATAGGGCATCATCTCCTTCACTCCCAGGTAGCGGTCGTACCAGACGCCCTTGTTGCGGTCGATGCCGAAGTTGCCGAAGTCGGGCAGGGTGCCGCAGTTGGGGTGGTTCACCTTTTGCATCACTTCGACCAGCCACTTGCCGTTGGAGGAGAGGCCGCCGTGGTTCTCAACGATGCAGCCGAGGCCGAGCTTGGCGCAGTATTCGGTCAGTTGGCGGAGTCCGTCGGCGGCGAGGTTCTTCTGTTCTTCGTAGCTGAGCTTGGCGTCGCTCCGGGCGTTGACGCGGATGGAGTGGCAGCCGAGGAATTTCGCGGCGTCGGCCCACTTGTAGTGGTTTTCGACCGCCTTGCGGCGCTTGGCGGCGTCCGGTTCGCCGAGGTTGCCCTCGCGGTCGATCATGATCAGGACGCTGAGGACGCCTTCGCCGATGGCGCGGCTCTTCATCTCGGCCAGGTATTTCTGGTCCTTGGCCTTGTCCATGAAGAACTGGTTCACGTATTCGATGCCGTCGATGCCGAAGCCCCGGGCGGTCTTGGCAAAATCGAGATTGTCGAGGGGCTGTTCGCCGTCGCGCTTGAAGAAGCGGCGGTTGAGGGACCACTGGGCGAGGGAGATGCGGAAGAGCGGCGTGGAGCCGGAGCCCATGGTGGAGCAACCGGCGGCGGCGAGGGAACCCGCGGCGGCGGCAAGGACGGAACTGCGGATGAATTGACGACGGGAGAATCGGGTTTCGTTCATGACGGATCTTGGAAGGTTGAGGCTTGAATCGTCGTTCTAGGTAGCACGGACAAGGACGTGTTTCCAACGCGAATCTTGTCGTCCTTCGGCGCCATATCGGCTTGTAGGCGGTCGTCCTAGGCGGCGGCGGGGGGGAATGGCTAGGGGGAAACGGTCCGGCCGCCCGATTGTGCCGCAAGGGCGGCAGGGGGAGCATGGGAACGGACGAAATCCGCCCAGTCCGGAACGGATTGCGAGGCCTGTCATGAAAGCGAACTCCTTCTCCTTCGGCGGGATCCCCACGCTGCTATTCATCGCGGCGCTGGCATGCCCGGTTGCATCGGCCCAGACCCTCTACGATTTCGGCAATCCGCCGGAAATCGTGTTGAACAATGCGGCGGTCACCGTCAATGAAGGCGAGGTTGCTTTCAATGCCGGGTCGGTCTTCGATCCCGAGGGCGATGCGGTGAATCTCACCGCGTCCTTCGGCGACCTGACGATTACACCGGCCAGCGGTGCGGGCTCGTTGTTCGACAGTGGGCAGAGGTTGGGCAGCGACGCCGCGAGCGAAGCGGCTTTGGCTGACCTTGACGGCGACGGCGACCTGGATGTCTTCGTTGCCAACGGCGGCGCGAACACGGTCTGGTTGAATGACGGAAACGGCATCTTCACCGACAGCGGACAGCGGTTGGGAACGTCGGCCAGTTCGGGGGTGGCCCTCGGCGACCTGGACGGAGACAACGATGTCGACGCCTTTGTCGTCAACTCCCGGGCCCCGGGCGGCAAGGTCTGGTTCAACGATGGAGCCGGCGTGTTCACCGACTCCGGGCAACTGTTGCTTCGGATCTGGCATTTTGACGCCGCTCTCGCGGATCTGGATGGCGACGGCGACCTGGATGCCTTTTTCGCCGGCGGTCCCAACCAGGTGTGGTTGAACGACGGAGCCGGTTTCTTCACCGACAGCGGGCAGGATCTGGAACACGGACTGAGTGTGGGTCTGATTGACCTGGACGGGGACAACGATGTCGACGCCTTCACGACCGGCTACACGCAGTGGTCGCAACCGTCAAAGACCTGGATGAACGACGGCAATGGCGTGTTCACCGACAGCGGCGCGATGCTGGCTGCCGGCAGCGGCGCGGACATTGCCTTTGGCGACGTGGATGGCGATGACGTGCCGGACGCCATGATCGCTGTCAGCGACGGTGGCGCGGACCAGCTCTGGCTGGACATGGGCGGCGGCGCCTTCCTCCCGGGGATTCTGGGAGCGCCGGACGCCAGCGACAGTCACGGTGTCGCGTTGGCCGATCTCAATGGCGACGGGCGATTGGACGCGTTCTTCGCCAATCTGGATTGGACGAACACGGTCCGGCTTAACAACGGATTCGGCGAATTCACCAACTCAACCCTCAATATCGGCGTTTCATTGCGCACCGTGGACGCGGTCTTTGGCGATCTCGATGGCGACAATGATCTCGACCTCTTCCTGGCCAATTCCGGCGAACCGGATGAAGTGTGGTTGAACGGCGCCGCCGGCGGCGCGTGGAGTTGGTCGGCTCCCGCGTTGGACGGCCCGGATGACAGCCGGACCGTGACTCTCACCGCGACCGATGACAACGGCCATGAATCGACCGCGACCTTCGAACTGGTCGTCAACAACCTCCCGCCGGTCGCGAATCACGACACCTTCACGATCCTGGAGGACGCGTCGTTGAGCGGCAACGTGCTCGCGGACAATGGAGCCGGCGCGGATTCGGATGTGCCGGGAGACACGCTGATCGTGGACACCTCAGTGGAGCGCGCTTCGAACGTCGGGGAAGTGACCCTGTCGGCCAACGGGGGCTGCCACGTCACCCTGAAGCCCGACAGCGTCGATGACGCGACCTTCATCTATCGCGTGTTCGACAAGGATGGTGACGCGTCCACGGCGCTGGTCACGATCCACGTCACGCCGGTGAACGATCCGCCGCTATTTTTGGTTGGAGCCGACCAGACGGTGACGCACGACGCGGGACGGCAGTCAATTCCGGGGTGGGCGACCGGCATCGCCGCGGGGCCGCCGGACGAGAGCGGGCAGTCGCTGGCTTTTCTGGTGAGCAACGACCATTACGCCCTGTTCGCGGAGGCTCCGGCCGTCTCGCCCGATGGGACGCTGACCTTCACCCCGGCGGCGGACATGAGCGGCGTGGCCAACGTCACGGTCCGACTGAAGGATAACGGAGGCGTGGCCAACGGCGGCAACGACACGTCCGCGGCGAGGGTCTTCGCAATCAATGTCGTGACAGCGATGCCCGGTCCGCCGGTCGCCGATTTCGGGGGCTACGGCGGATCCAAGGGGCTGGTGCGTTCGGTGTCGATCGATCCGGACGGGAAGATCTTGATCGGCGGGGATTTCATTGCCATCGACAACCGGACGCAGGTGAGCCTGGCGCGGTTGCATTCGAACGGACGGCGCGACCAGACGCTGCCGGTCGTGGGAGTGAACAGTTCGGTCATCGACGCGGTGACGCAACCGGATGGGAAGATCGTCGCGGTGGGCAACTTCACGAGGTTCCAGGGCGTGATCAAGAACCGGATCGTGCGGACCTCGGCCAATGGTCTGATTGACGCCGGATTCAATCAGGGAACGGCGGCGAACGGTTGGATCGCGTCGGTTGATCTGCAGTCTGACGGAGGCATCGTGGTGGGCGGCGTGTTCACCACGTGGACGGACGTGACCCGCAACCGCGTCGCGAGGCTGCTGGCCGATGGAAGCCTCGACCAGGGCTTCGATCCGGGCGGCGGGCCGAACGGCCCCGTATACGCCGTCAAGGTTCTGCCGGACGGCGCGGTCCTGATCGGCGGGGAATTCACGGAGGTGGCCGGGACCGCGCGTCGGTCCCTCGCCCGGTTGAACGTGGACGGCTCGTTGGATGCCTCGTTCGACACGGGATCCGGGCCGAACGGCGCGGTCCGGGACATCGAAATCCTGCCGGATGGGAAGGTCCTGGTGGTGGGCGATTTCCGGAGCGTGGACGGAGTTTCGCGGACGCGCATCGCGCGGCTCATGCGTGAGGGCGGTTTGGACGAGGACTTCGCGGCCGACCTGAATATCAACGGCGCCATCCGGAGTCTCGCCCTGCAGCCCAACGGAAAGATCGTGGTCGGGGGTGACTTCTCCTCGGTGGACGGAGAATCCCGAAGGTATTTGACGCGGTTGCTGCCTGAAGGAGCGCCGGATGGGAGCTTTGATCCGGGAAGCGGGCCGAACAAACGGGTTTACGACGTGGCTCTCGATGCGGATGGAAGCATCGTCATCGTGGGCGAATTCACGCATGTCGATGGGGTGGCGCGACCCGGCGTCGCCCGGTTGGCGGGCGATCCGCCTCCCCCGGCCCGGACAGTCACGATCGCGGACGTCGATCCAAGCCAGGGTGGCAGCGTCACGGTCCCGGTTGCCTTGGAGAGCGAGGGCGACGAGAACGCGCTGTCCTTCAGCGTCGGGTTCGATCCGGCGGTCTTTGCCAATCCGGTCGTCGCCTTCGGCGCGGACGCGGCCGGCGCAATCCTGTTGGTGAATGACCGGGATGCGGAAGCCGGCCGGTTGGGCCTGGCCGTCGCGCTGGCGGTGGATGAGGCCTGGCTTGCAGGGACGCGGGAGATCGTGACGCTCACCTTCGACGTCGCCATGGATGCAACCTCGGGGGCGTCGCCCATCGTGTTCGGCGACGATCCAGCGGCGCGCGGCGTTTCGGACGCGCTCGGTCACGCGCTGCCGGCGGTCTGGAGGTCGGGGGCCGCCACCCTGGGAAACCGCGCGCCCACCGCCGTGGCGGACGACGTGGCGGGCGTGCAGAACCAGCCGCTTTCATTCGCCGCATCCCTGTTGACGCTGAACGACACCGACCCCGATGCCGGCGACACGCTCAGCGTGGTGTCGGTCGATGCGGCCAGCGCGGAAGGCGGGACCGTTTCGTTCGACGGCGTCACGATCGTCTACCAGTCTCCCGCCGATTTCAACGGGCCGGACACATTCGGTTACACCATCGCCGACGACGGCGCGCCTCAGCCGTTGACCGCGACGGGAACGGTCACGGTCAATGTGGCGGTCGTCAACCAGCCGCCCATCGCCGTCGACGACAACAGGAGCGTGCTCGGCGCGTCAGCGCTGATTCCGGCAGTGGAGCTGTTGCTGAACGATCTGCCGGGACCGCACGGCGAATCCGCTCAGCAGTTGGCCGTGATCGCCGTCCAGAGCCCGACGGAGAATGGCGGCACGGTGACGCTGGTCGATGGCGAGATCGTCTACACGCCGCCCCCGGGGTTCTCCGGGCCGGATCGCTTTACCTACACGATCACGGACGACGGAACGAGCGACGGCATGCCGGATCCGAAGACGGCCGAAGCCACGGTGCATCTGGTCGTCGGTCAGGTTTCGCTGGAGGGCGATGTCGCGACGAGGCCGGGTGGAGACTTCATCCTGGACGCGATGGATATCGCGCAGGCGGGGCGGTTCGTGATCGGGCTCGACGTTGTTTCCAGTCCCGAGGAATTCCAGCGGTTGGATGCCGCGCCGCGCGACATCGACGGGGCCTTGTCGCTGGGCAACGGCGTCATCGATATCGCGGATTACACCCAAATCGCGCGCTACGTGGCGGGATTGGATCCGGCGACGCCGGACGGCGGACCGGACGGTTCGGCGGGAATTCAGGATGTCGTTCGGAGCGCGGCTTCCACGGGGATCGCCAAGGCTGGAACGGCGTTGGTTGCCGGCGCGAGGCTGACATTGGACGACTGCGTCGTGGTTGCGGGGCAGCGTCTGGACGTTCCGGTCCGATTGGATTCGGTGGGCGTTCCCGCGCTGACATTCAGCCTGGAGTTCGACGCGACGTTGCTGGACTTCGCCGGGGTGACGACGGAACTTCCGGCCTCGGCGGGAACGGTCATCGTCAATTCGGACCTGGCCGCCGCGGGGCGGCTGGGAGTGGTCGTCTACGCGCCTCCGGGAACGACGCTTCCGGCCGGAGCGCTCGAACTTCTGACCATCTCGTTCCTGAGCGAAGTTCCGCCCGCGACGACGGCGTCCCCGCTGCGGTTCGCGGACGGTCCGGTCCGCCGGGCGGTCGCGGACGCGCGATCCGGCGCGGGAGCGGCGGACTTCATCGGCGGAACGATCAAGGTGTCCCGGTCGGCGAGGCTGGGGGGCATGGAATGGGCGGACGCCGGAGGAGGCCTGAGGTTGACCTTTGCGGGGATTCCGGGGCAGAGCTACATCCTCCAGGCGTCGAAGGACCTGGTCCACTGGGTGGACGTCGCAACGGCTCGGGCGGACTTGGGAATCGTGGCGGTCGGGGATTTGGACGCGGGAATCCACGAGCGCCGCTACTACCGGCTGAAGGCGGTGGGTGACGGATCATCCGGGAAGTGAAACCGGCGACCGGGCCAGGTCGTGCGCGTCGGTCGATATCGTTTGGCGCATGGCACAAGGCTTGCTGATTTCCTGGGTGAGAATCACCGAAAGGCCGCAGCCATGAAAGAAGAAGACCCGGGAACCCGTGACGATGTCGAGAAGCTGCTCAGGGCGGCGAACCATTACGCGTTGGAGCGGATCGAGCTTTGCCTGGCCGAGGATGAAGGGTTGCTCGCCCGGCCCGGGCATGTGGCCGAGGTGGGGTTTCGGTTTGTGAACCAGTATCTGTTCCCGAACCTGGAGGCCGACGAACTGGAGGCGTTGAACGTCCTGGCTCTGGCGCGGCGGAAATGCGAAGCCGCCGTCAACGTTGCGCACGTGGGGATGACGTTGAGCGAAGCCATCGTTCACGACCGGCGCGTGCGGAAGATGGAACACGCCTTCTTGGCCGCGCGGGACCGGGCGCTTCGCTGCGGTCTGACGCGGAAACTCACGACCATTCAGCGCGATGTCCTGCGCCGTGAGTTCCTGACCGTGGTCTTCAACGGTTGAGCGCGGCGATAGCGTGTATCGAGATCACAACCCTATTCCTCTCTCACGAAGCGTCGCAGGCGGCGGCCGAACTCGTGGGCCAGGGCGCTCATCCGGCCGGCAAGGTCGGGGGTGAGTTGCCGTTGGCAGTTGAAGTCCCAGAGTTTCAACCAATGGTCGAAGAAGTCCGGTCGTATCCCCAGGCCCTGATGCGCGCCGACGAGGCCGCCGCGGTAGGTGGCGGGGCCGCCAGTCTGCAGCGCCCAGAAGTCGGCGATCTTGGCGAGGTGGGATTCCCAGTCCTTTATCCGCTCGTTGAAGATCGGGCCGATCACGGCGTGTTGCCGCACATCCATGTAGAACGGCCGGATGAAGGCCAGGATGCCCTCGTGGCCGCCGAGTTGGGCGTAGAGGGTGTCTTCTTGCTCGGGCTCAGGATTCATGAGTTGTGATGCGTTGGCGGATGCACGGTAGCTGGTTCAAGCCCTGTAGCAGCCGACGTAAGGAGGCTCAATTCTATTTGTTGTCTAAAGACGATCGAGACTTCGCCCCGGGGCGGGTTCGGCAACGGAGCGCGGAATTCATTCCGCTTCAACATCGGTCGGCCGTGAGCGTTATTGGATTCCGAAACCATCGGATTGTCGGAGGTTGAAGCGGAATGAATTCCGCGCCCCGCTTTCTGCTCACTGGGGCCACTTCTTCAGGACGCGGCCCGCTTCGGTTTCCAACTGCAAATCCGCGATGACAGCCATGCCGGTCTTGTCGCCTACGTCGAGGCGCAGGGCGTGGAGGGTCTTCTTCGTTTCGAGCGACAGGTTGATCTCGTGCCATTGGTTGTCGTTTTGGACGGGGAATTCGAGATGCTCTCCTCGGGGAAGAATCTGCTTCGGATCGGTGGTGAAGTAGACCTCGCCGTGGTTCCCGGCGGCGGCCTGAAGGCGAAAGGTCAGGCGATAGGGGCCCGGCGTTTCGAGGGAGCCGATCCGGTCGATGGCGATGCCGGGATCGTCGTCGCCGGTGAATGTCAGGTGAATCTCGCTTCCTTCGATGGTCATCCGGGTGTTCTTGCGGGCGCGGATGGCGTCGGCGCGCTTCCCTTTGGAATTGCCGGTCGGACTGGCGGAGCGGTTGCGTTTCTTCTTGGGGCCGCCGGCCTTGCCGGTTTCGCCGAGCGGTTGATCGAAGGCGGTCCACTCGGGATGGCGATGAGGTGTCGCTTCCTCCAGGACGGGGGTGTTGGACTTCGCGGGGGCCTTGAGGACGTTTTCGGTCATGGCGTGCCATTGCGCGGCCAGCCGGCGGACACGGTCGGGATGCCGGGCGGCGAGGTTGTTCAATTCCGTGCGGTCTTCGGCGAGGTTGTAGAGTTCCCAGGGCTGGCGGCGGAAGCTGACGAGTTTCCAGTCTCCGTCGCGGAGTCCGCGGTCGTCGGAGAACAGGAGATGGATGGGGGCCTTGCGTTCGACCCGGCCGCCCTGGAGGAAGGGAAGGAGGGAGATCCCAGAGACGGGTTCCAGATCGCGATCGGGCCAGGTGGTCGGCAGGTCGGCCGCGGCCAGGTCGGCGAGCGTGGGCAGGACATCGACAAGATGCGCGGGTTGCGCCGTGAGGGAGCCGGGCTTGTGTTTCAGGCCGGCGGGCCAGTGAACGATGCCGGGGGTGCAGACGCCGCCTTCGAACTGGTTCTGCTTGTAGTAGCGGAAGGGCGAATTGCGGACCCAGGCCCAGCCCGTGCTGTCGCTCCAGGAGACGTCCGGTTCGTAGGGCATGCGATCCTGTTTCGCGCTGCGGCGATCATAGGGGCAGGCTCCGTTGTCGGAGACGAAGAGGATGAAGGTGTTCTCGAATTCGCCCGCGCGCTTGAGGTCCGCGAACAGCCGCCCGAGTTCCTGGTCGACGCGGTCGATCATCCCCGCAAGGGCGGTCATGCGTTTGGTCTCCCAGGTCTGGCGCTCCTCGGGCAGTTCCTTCCAGGCGGGGATGTGGTCGGGGCGGGGCGAAGGCGTGATGTCCTTGCCGAAGAGGCCCAGCTTCCCCTGACTGGCGAGGCGGGCGTTTCGGATGGCGTCCCAGCCGGCGTCATAGCGGCCGAGGTATTTCTCGTAGTCCTGTTTGAGCGGTTGGAGCGGGGCGTGGGGGGCGTTGAACGCGAGGTAGAGATGCCAGGGTTTCTTCGTGGCTCGGGCTTCCTTCAGGAACTGCAACGCGAAATCGACATTGGCGACGGTGGTGTAGAAGCCGGAATCGGGGACCTGCCACGATTCCCCGTTGAGCCGGAAGGTGCGGTCGCCGCGGTAGTAGTTGCAGGCTCCGCTCAGGTGGCCGAAGTAGCGTTGGAAGCCGAAGTCGGTGGGTTGCTTGTCCAGGTGCCACTTGCCGGTCATGGCGGTGAAATAGCCGGCGCGGTCGAGGATCTCAGCGGAGGTGGTCGCGCGTCGGAGGCTGGTGTTGCCAGCCTGGAAGGCATAGCGGCCGGTCAGCAGGCTGATGCGCGAGGAATGGCACTTGGCCGTGTTGTAGAACTGCGAGAAGCGCAGGCCGTGGGCGGCGAGGGCGTCGAGGTTCGGCGTCTCGATCTCGCTCCCGTAGCAGCCGAGGTCGGAAAAACCCAGGTCGTCCGCCATGATCACCAGGATGTTGGGGCGGGGCGCGGCGGCGGCGGAAAACACGATGCCAACGCAGGCGAGGAACAGGAGGGACAGGGTTCGCATTCGCGGAATCTAGCTGCCGGCGCGGAACGAGAGAAGGGCGAAGACGGTTCCAGGGTATCGATCACCGGCGTTTCCGGCCGGGATCCCGGTTCGCCCGGTCTTTTTTGGCGTGGGACTCGGGAATGCGTTTGCCAATTGAGTGTCCGTATGCTCTGTTAACGGTGTGTGTTGGTGTGACGTATGCGCGTCCCCTGGACGCAGGGAATACCGGCTTGGTTTGAGCCGCGTGATGTCGTCATCACAGAATGGGCGGTGTGTCGTACTATCGAGGAGGGCGTTTCCAGTCTTTTGCCGGGGTTGTGCCGGGCGCAACAAAATGTCGGCTTTGTGGAAGACCGCTTCCAGATTTGAGGCGGCATCGCTGCGGGTGGGAATAATCGCGGCCTCGATTTTCGCGCTGTTCGTTTTTGGGGCGGCGGTCGCGCGCGCTGCTGTTTCCTTTGATTCCAGCGGATCGGCCACCACCGGCAACACGGACGGCACGTCTCTTTCCTGGACGCACACGATTTCCGGATCGGATCGAATTCTGCTGGTCGGAGCGGTGATCGACCAGGACACGACCACCGCCATCACCGGCCTGACGGTGTCGAACCACATCACCACAACGGTCACGCCGATGGTCTTTCATGGTTCGTCGTGAACGACAACCCCACGCCCATTTCCGTCATCACGATCACGGACCAGGAGACCACCGCGGAGATTCTGATGGGCAACACGATCTGCATCGACATTCCGGCCGGGGTGGACATGACCTGGGACACCAATGACGTGACGGCGGTGTTCGGCGGCCCGGCCTTCATGAAGGTCTCCGGGCCGCCCGTCTATTCCAACGGTGACAAGCGGATGTGCGTCTCGGTCATCGCCGACTTCCTGCCGGGCGAGGTGCTCACCATTTCCGGCCTCAAATTCGACAATTTCAATTCCTCCAGCGGTCCCGCCAGCCTGACGGTGGATGTGGACGGCGACATGAACATCGACGTGGACGCCACCGACGACAAGGCCAAGGCCGTCGGCGAGCCGTTGATTTCCAGCGGAAGCCAGACCTTCCTGGTGTACGACGGCGTGACCGTCGCCGATACGATCACCCTCACCGAGGACCCCTTCACGCCCACCCTGACCGACGCCGACGAGATCCGCATCCAGATCCCCGCGGGCCTGGACATGGAGTGGGACACCTCCAACACCACCCCCACCCTCAGCGGCACCTTCATCACCAACGGCGGCGGCATCGATTCCGTCACCTATCCCGACGCCAAGACCATGCTGATCTCGATCGACCGCGACTTCGCGCCGCTCGAGACGCTGATCATCGACGATGCCACCTTCGCCAACTTCGGCGTCGCGACCGGCATGGGCTCCGGGCCCGACAACCTGGAGATCGTCGTCTCCGGCGCGGGCGGACCGGTGGCCGCCACCGATCCGCAGGACAAGACGGTGCTGCAGCCGACCATTGAAACCGCCACCATGATCGACCAGTCGTTTGTGGTGAAGTCCACGGATCAGGCGGTGGAGCCGATCAAGATCACGGAGGATCTGAATGTGGCGACCATCCTCGCCGACAACGGCACGGGCGACATCCGCATCGTCATTCCGGGGGCGCTGGACCTGACCTGGGACACCAGCATCACGCTGCCGACCTTCGACACGACCGGCCTGGTGTATGGCGGCGCCATCTCCCCGATGGTGAGCTATGAGGACGCGGGCAAGACCCTGGTGATCGACGTCCTCTCGGATTTCGGGAACGATCCCGGGGTGGCGGCCGACAGTTTCACCATTTCCGGCCTGGAATTCGAGAATCTCAACTCCGGCAGCCCCCCCGACAGCCTGGAATTGGAGGTGCGCAACGACGGCGTGAGCCGCGACGAGGATCCCTACACCAAGGAGATCCTCACGCTCACCATCTCCTCCGCCGCCAATCAGAACATCCCGATCAATTCGCCCGATCAGGTCGCCGAGACCATCACCATCACCGATGCGACCGGGTTCCCGTTGATCAAGGCGGGCAATCTCTACGTGCGCATCCCGGAGAGCCTCGACATGGAGTTTGTCGATCCGCCCGCGGGCGGGGTGACGGCCTCCGGAACCGCCGTGACCTCGGGCCACGTCGCGGCCGCCCCGGCGATCGTTTATCTGAACGACGCCATGGGCAAAAAGAAGATCGCCTGCATCCCCGTCGGCTCGGACTTCGACAGCGGCGACACCCTGATTCTGGCGGGCTTCGAACTCACCGGTTTCGGCACGGTCACCGGCCCTGACAACCTGGAGTTGATCATCGACGGCAATCCCCTGGGCACGACCGTGGCGGAGGACGACAAGTTCAAGCGCACCTCCGCGGCCATCATCACCTCCGCGGCCGACCAGTTCTTCCTCGCGGGAACGGGCGTCACGCCCGCCAGCCTCATCACCATCATCGAGCATCCCACATCCGCGTCGATCACGGCGACAGACAATATTGTGATCGACATTCCCGATCCGTCGCTGACGGATCTGGACTGGAACAACGTGGCCCTGGGGAGCCTGACGTTCGGGGGCACCTACAGCGGCATGGTGACCAATATCGCCTATTCCATGGGTGACAAGCGTCTGACCCTGTTGATCGATTCTGACTTCATGGCGGGCGAGACACTGACCGTCGACGGCCTTGAATTCAACGTCGGCGCCAACGCGAACGCCCCCGACAATCTGGAACTCTCCGTGGACGGCGGGACGTCCGTGGCGGACGTGGACGACAAGAGGAAGGCCATCGGTTCGCCGACCCTGACTTCGGATTCCGGTTCGGAATTCAACGTGGGCGATCCGCCGACCGTCCTTCCGACCATCAACGTCATCGAGTCCGCCGGCCCCACGATCACGGCGGCGAACGACATCATGATCAAGCTGCCGGCCTCCTTCAACGGCGAGTTTGACACCACCAAGCTGGCGCCCACATTCGGCGGTTCCGCCGCGGGCAAGGTCGCCGGGGTCAGCTACCCCGACCCCACGACGATGATCGTAAACGTGACCGCCGACTTCTCGGGCAACGACACCCTGACCATCGACGACCTCTGCCTGCAGAACTTCACCGCCAATTCCCCGGCCGGCCACATGGAGCTCTACGTTGAAGGGCCGGCGGACGTCACCGTGGAATCGTATGACGACAAGTACATCGCCATTGGGCAGATGGTCTTCGTGGGCGGGAGCATGTGTTATTCCGACGCCGCGTTGTCGAATATGTCCACCTTCATGAATTTCCCCATTGGCGGGGAACTCAATCGGATCCTCGTGGTCGGCATCACCGTTTATGACACGGACAATCCGGCGGATGCGGATGTGACGGATGTCACGTTCAACGGCGTCTCCATGATGCCGGGGCCCGAGACCGGCGTTTCCGGTGGCGGCGTGAACATGCGGACGGAGATCTGGTACATGTTGGAAGCCAGCCTGCCCGCGGCCGGCATGTACGACCTTGTCGTGACGACGGCCGGCGTGACCGACGAGCGGTTCCTCCATGCCGTGTACATCTACAATGCCAAGCAGACGGGAACGATCCCAGAGTCGACCGCAACGGGCGCGCAGGCCAGTTCGAGTTCGCCGTTCACGACGGCGATCACGACCATGAACGACGGCGCCTGGATCTTCGATGTGATCGGGACCGGCGCCACCACGGCGAACACGGAGGACGCCGCCCAGACCGAGGTCTGCGACGATTCGCTGACCGCCTCGTCAGCCGCCAGCTACAAGGACCTGGCGGCTGCGGGACTGACCTCCATGAGTTGGAGCATGTTCACCACCGGTTCGCCGATGGCGCACTCGATCGCCGCCTTCGCGCCGTTCGTCGTGAACGTGCCCCCGACGCTGACCGATGTTGTCAACATGGTGATCTTTCTGGAAAACACGGTGAATGCCACGCCGCAGGTCATCGACGCCGATGTGACCCTGACGGACCTCGATTCGCCGGACTTCGACGGCGGCAACCTGACCGTCAATTACTCGGTCGGCGGCGGCGCCGAGGATCAGTTGTCCTTCGACACCAGCGGCGACTTCACCATCGCGGCGGGCGTCCTCTCCTACATGGGCACGCCGATCGGCACGATTCCCGTGGCGGGCGCCGGCAGCGGCATCGACGGCAACTCCCTGATCGTCTCATTCAACGCGAATGCCACGCCGGCGATCGTGGAACTGCTGATCGAGGCCATGACCTACGCCAACGCCTCGGACACGCCGACCACGTCCCGGACCATTGAGATCACCGTGGACGACGGTGACGGCGGGGTCAGCGTCCCCGTTTCGACCGTGATCAACGTGGCGCCCGAGAACGACCCGCCGACCCTGACCATGGTCAACACGCTGGGGCCGGGCGGCTTCTTCGAGGACACGGCCAACCAGATCACCTACGCTACCCTGCTGGCCGCGGCCGACGAAAACGACCCGGACGGCGACACCCTGCTTTTCACCATCGAGAGTGTCACCACGGGCACGTTGACCAAGGGGGCGGGCATGACGCCGGTGACGCCGGGCGTCACCACCCTGGGACCGGGCGAATTCCTCACCTGGACCCCGCCGGCCGACGAGAACAACGTTTCGGAAGGCGGAGCCCACAGCGCCTTCACCGTGACCGTGACCGACGGGACGGCTTCTTCAGCGCCGGCGGTGACCGTGCCGATCAGCGTCACGCCCTGCAATGACCCGCCCAGCTTCCTGCGCGGCCCGGATCGTATCCGTCCGGCGGGAACTGCGTTCAGTGGGGCCTGGGCGACCAGCATCAGCGTCGGGCCGGCTGACGAGGTGACCGCCGGGCAGACCATCGCGAGTTTCAACATCTCCACGATCATCACGGACAATCCGAACCTCTTCACAGCGCCCGGCGGCGTCGCGCCTTCAATCACCGCGGCGGGTGTCTTGAGCTTCACCATCGCGCCTGGACAGGCGGGCTATGCCCGGCTCGCGGTCACAGCCACGGACACCGGGGCCAACGGAGGCTGCGATGTGAACACCAGCGCCGCTCAGGAGTTTATCATCTCCTCGCCGGTGATCTACCGCCGCTGCGGCTTGATCAGCGCCTCGACCTCGGGGCCGTCCTGGATCACGATCGGCGATTACCGGGGCAATGACAACGCGCGCGATCTGTTCATCGCGAACATGACCACGGACTCTGTCGGCATCTGGAAGGGCTCGGGAGTGACCACTTTCAGCCTGGACGCCACCATCTCCCTGCCCGTGGGATCCAGCCCGGCGTGTATTGCGTTGGGAGACTACAATCGCGATGGCCATGACGACATCGCCATTGCCAACTTCGGCACGGATACCGTGGTGGTCTACAGCGGCAGGCCGGACCTGAGCGGCATGACGCTCACCGACACCGAGGCCCTCGCCGGCGGTTCCGATCCCATGCACATGGTCGCCGGCGACATGAATGGCGACGGCAGGTCGGACCTGGTCACGGCCAACTTCGGCGGAGACAGCATCAGTGTCCTGCTGAACCTCGGCAACTCGACCTTCGGCGGCGCGATGGACACTTCGATTGGCGCGGGTTCCGCTCCCTCGGCCGTGGCCGTTGGTTACTTCAACGCGGATGCGAACCTGGATGTCGCGGTGGCGCAGCACGACCTGGACCGGGTCAGCTTCCATCTGGGCAACGGCTCCGGCGGGTTCTCATCGAGCACGTTCTTCAACGTCGGCAACGAGCCGATTTCCCTGACCGGAGCCAACGACTTCGACGGCGACGGCCACGTTGACGTGGTGGTCGCCAACTACGCGGACGACACGTTGATGTTGATCCGGGGCAACGGCGACGGGACGTTCAACGCGCCGGGCGTCATGGACACGGTCATGGTCGGCGATGGCCCGAGGCATGTGGCGGCGCGTGATGTGGACCACGACGGTGATCTGGACGTCGCGTCGGCAAACAACCTGGACAACACGGTTTCCCTGGTTCTGGTTGGCATGGGGGCGCCCACCGTGCAGAACTGGCCGCTTTCGGCGGGACCGCCGGCGACCGCGCCGGTCCAGTTGGCGTTTGGCAATTTCAACGGTCCGCGCAATGGCGAGGAGATCGTGGTCGCGAACTTCGGCAACGACACCTTCCAGATCCTCTGCAACGTGCTCCCGTATGCGCTGCCGTTCCCGAACAGCACGGATCGTAGTCTGGATGTCTGGGAGGATTCCTCGGTGACATTCGACATACAAGGCACGGTGCTGACGCAGCGGGCGTTGACTTACAGGATCACCAGGCTGCCGAATGACGGTTCTTTGGCCGACAGTGCGATGGCTGCGGTAGTGGCGAACAATCCGCTGCCTGGCGTCACGCTCACCTATACGCCGGAGCCCAATTTCTTCGGGGTCGACAGCTTCACCTTCACGGTGACCGAGCCGATTTCCGGGCAGGTCTCGGCTGAAGCGACGGTGAAGATTTATGTGGGCGCCAGAGACGACAAGCCCTCTATGACGATCGACACCCCCAGTCACACGGCCGCCAGCGGTGCGGGGGCGCAGGTCGTGGCGAACTTTGCCACCAACCTCCGCAAGGGGCCGGATCCCGCAATGTTTGCCGCGCCCTACGACGAATCAGATCAGAAGATCCAGATCCAGCATTCGCCGCACCAGAGCTACAACAAGGACCTGTTCGCGGTGCAGCCGACCATCGACGCGACCGGCACGCTGCGTTATACGCCGCGCGAAGGACAGTCCGGCACGACGGCGATCAAATTCCGCATCGTGGACAATCAGGGCATCGGAACAGTCGTCGATGCCGACCATGGTCCCGTCGGCAACGAGGTGACGGTCACGTTCACGGTCACGCCCTGAATCGACCGGCTTGCGTGAAGTCATGACCGGCCGGCAACTGGCAGACGCGCTCGACCGCCGGTTCGGATTCTCCAGCAACGGGACCTCCCTCAGGACGGAATGCGTGGCCGGCGCGACCACTTTCCTCACGATGGCCTACATCGTGTTCGTTCAGCCGGCGGTCTTGTCCGGCGCGATGTTCGGGATGGAA
>JAYPFK010000080.1:0-21999 GCA_038126235.1 Verrucomicrobiales bacterium | reverse complement strand
ACGCCCGAAATGCTACGCGCATCTCAGGTCGTCCGCTTTTCAAATCACCAGCTACACTGTGAGACGGTCTGGGCGCTGCCCTTCGGCGCGCGCGCCTCTCAAAGTCAGGCCGACTTTGTCAGTGTCTGGCCTCCGGTGAACTTCGCGACGCCGTCCGGGTTCCACTCGAAGCCCAGGCCCGGGCCGTCGGGAATGCGGATGTGGCCCTCCTCATCGAATTCGACTGGTGTGGCGAGCAGTTCCTCGATGTAGGGGGCGGGGGTGATGTATTCGACCCAGCGGGCGTTGCCGGCGGCGGCGACGAGTTGCAGGTCCGCCGCGAGGCCGATCGCGGTGTTCCAGCCGTGGGGGACGAACAGGATCGAGTGATCGTCCGCGCACTGCGCGATGCGATGCTCCTCGGTGATGCCGCCGACCTTGGTGACATCGGGCTGGATGTAATCCACGGCCCGCTTTTCGATCCATGGGATAAACGCCTGCCGCCGCGTGAGGACCTCGCAGGCGGCGATGGGGATGGGGGAATGTTCTGTAAGTTTCACGTAGCCCTCGATGTCATCCGGCCGCAGCGCCTCCTCAAACCAGGTCACGTTGTATTCTGCGAGCATGTAGGCTGTCTCGATGGCCCACTTGTAGCCGTGCGGCCAGAAGGCGTCCGAGCCTCCGGCGTCCACCATCAACTCCACATCCGGGCCGACCGCTTCGCGCGCCGCCGCGACAATGGCCTCGTCCACCGTGCGATCGTGCCGGCCGAAGGGTCCCCAGCCGATCTTGAACGCCTTGAAACCGCGTTCGAGCCCGGCCTCCAGGCGCTGGCGCATGACGTCGGGTTCCGCCATCAGCATGGAGCCGTAGGGTTTGATTGACTCGCGATGCCGTCCGCCGAGCAGCCGGCTGATCGGCTGGCCCGCGACCTTGCCGAAGATGTCCCACAACGCGATGTCGATGCCGGAGATGGCGTGCGTGAGCGAGCCGCCGCGGCCCTGCCAGAAGGTCTGCTGGTGCAGCGCCTCTGAGGTCGCGGCCGGATCGAGGGCCGACGCGCCGATCAGGAACTGCCGGAACACATCGACCGCGCCCTCCACCAGTTTCGCCGAGGTAAACACGCTGCCGAGCCCGGTGACGCCCTCGTCAGTGATCAATTCTATCAGAGTGTGCAGGTTGTTCTGTTCGTCGAGGAACTTCTCGTCCCAGCCGCCGTCGGGCGTTGCCCCGCGCAGGGGAAGGATGCGGATGTCTTGGATCTTCATGGGATTGGGGCGGTCTTACCTGCTGTGGAAGTTCGGCTGAATTTAAGCGGATGAGGGTGCAGGGTGAAAGCGAGAATGGGCGTCGAGCAATGTCACAGATATGCGCAGGGCGAAGGCGGACGAGGTTTTCCTGGCAAGCTGAGCCTCGTGTTTATGTTGCGAGGGCTGTCAAACCGGTTGATCGGCGTCAATTGTCTGCTATCGTGTCGCAGAACTTGCGAAAGACATACATCATGGAATCTGTGAAACGTGAATCAATCGAGGCGGAACGAGAGGCAATGGACCGGGGTGAGGCGCCGGTGCGTGAAGACGGACTCACGCGGGTGACGGACGCTGTCCGGCGAGATGCCCAGGTGAACGCGGGCGGATATTTGGCGGATTCCATCGTGCCTGAGGGCGGCGAATAGCCTCATCCGGATGAAATTCCGGCGTATCGGCCAGGAGACCGAATACGCAATTCGCTTTACGCCGTTGGAAGATGGCGGCCGACCGGGGAATGCGGCGATCTATCGTGCGCTTCGTGATGCGGTTGGGGAGGTTGTCCACACAGCTCCAGGTTCCCGGGCTGAGCCGAATCAGCAGTTTTTTACCGAGAATGGGGGAGCCTTCTATTACGAGTTTCTCCCTCACGCCTATCAGGGAGGGCTGATTGAGGGGGCCACGCCGGAATGCCATGGTCCCGGTGAATTGCTGCTCTATCAGCGCGCGCAGGAATCACTGTTGATCCGCGCAATCCCGTTGGCGGAGAGCTCCCTTGCCGATGACGGTTGGCCTGGGAGCATTGGGCTGATCAAGAACTGCCGTGACGCCGAAGGGCATACCTATGGAGCCCAGGAAAACTACGAGGCTGAAGTTGCTTCGGGCGTCGGGCTTTTCGCATTGAGGGCCGTTGCGGCCCTTTCCCTGGTCCTTGGGGCGGCGGTGACACTTTTCAGCCTGGTTTTTGCGATCGTTCTCTTCCTTCCGTTCTTCGTGCTGATGGGGTTGGTTGCCGGTGTGGTGTCGGAATGGGACGAAGCTTCGTTGGCGCGAAGTTCGTGGAGGCGGCGCGTGCGCGCGGGGATGAAGCGCTGGATCGACCAGGACGATCCGCACGCTCTGGATGAGTTCTTCTGCCTGGTGGATTACCGGCTGATCTTCCCTTTCATGTTCGTGGCGTTGATTCCCTACAACCTGGCGTTCCGCGTCCTGGCATTTCCGCGTCAGAGAAGGTCTATGGAGGGATTCCTTGTGAGCCGGGTGATTGTGAGCGGAGCGGGGTGCCTGCCGGAGGGCGGGACGTTTGCGCTGTCGGAGAAGGGGGTGGCTGTGCGTTCCGTATCGCGATGGCTGCCGACTCCTTCGTCGCGATCGATCTTCGACAACAGCAATGCTTTGAAGAGCCTGATGACCGCGAACCTGAATCTTATGCTGTTGCGGACCGAGGCGTTGAGGAGTGTTTTTAGCCGGCGTCAGCGGTTGCAACTGGGATTGTCGGATTCGAACCGATGCCAGGTTGCGGAATTCCTGAAGACAGGCACGGCGCTGTTGGTTCTGGAAATGGCGGAGGCGGGGAAACTGGACGACGCGCCCCGGTTGCTCGATCCCGTGAAGGCCCTGCGCACCCTTGTCAGCGATCCGGCGTTGAAGGCGGGCGTCGAGGTGAAGGGAGGCGGACGGATGTCCGGATTGGATCTGCAACGATTCTATCTCGAACGGGCGAGACGCTACCTCGAGGAGTCGTCGTCGGTTGTTGAGGAGCATCGGGAGGTGGTCCGCATCTGGAGCGAAGTCCTTGAAGCCTTGGAGCGCGATCCCGGAGAGTTGGTGGGCCGCGTGGACTGGGTGAGCAAGCGCTATCTGCTGGAGACTTCGGGGAGGGGCCTTTCTCAGGATTCGCTCAAGAAGATTGATATCGCCTACCATGAACTGGGCTCCGGCTACTTCGAGTTGCTGGAGCGCGAGGGGATTGCGCCGATCATGGTGGGATTCGAGGAGATTGAACGGGCGGTCAGCGAGCCGCCGAGTCCAGGCAGCGCCCGCCTGCGTTCGCAGGTGATCAGGGAGGTCTCCTTTGAAGGACAACGCGCGAAGATCTCCTGGAGTTCGGCGGAGATCGGCGGTTTCTTCAGAAGAAGGAGGATCTCATTTGATGGGGAATAGGGCTTTGTAAATGTCAGCGGTTGGGCTAGGAGAGGCGGATGCGTTTCATTACTTTTTTCGTGTTTCTTGTGGCGGTCGCGCTGGCCGCTTCTCTTCAGGCTCAGGAAGACTACCCGCGCCGCAAGGCAATCGAGTGTCATCCCCGTTTCGGATTGCCGAACTTCGCGGCGAAGGCGGAGTCGGACGGGACGGTAAAGATCGCGTATCTGGGGGGGAGCATCACGGCGGCGGGGGGATGGCGCATCCAGTCGCGCGAGTGGTTTCAGAAGCAATATCCGAAGGCGAAATTCGAGGAGATCCACGCGGCGATCGGCGGGACCGGATCGGATCTCGGGGTGTTCCGACTCGGCAACGACGTGCTGCGACACAAACCGGATCTGCTGTTTGTGGAGTTCGCCGTGAACGACGGTGGCGCGTCGCCGGAGCGGATCCACAAGGCCATGGAGGGCATTGTCCGCCAGACGTGGCGGTCGGATCCGACGATCGACATCTGCTTCGTCTACACACTGAGCCTGCCTGTGCTGCCGGAACTGAAGGCGGGCAACATGCAGCGTTCGGCCAGCGCGATGGAGGAGTTGGCGGACCTGTATGGCATTCCCTCGATCCACTTCGGCGTGAAGGTCGCGGAGATGGAGAAGTCCGGCGAACTGGTTTTCAAGGCCCCGAAGCCGAAGAACGCGGCGGAGGCCAGGCCCATGGTGTTCTCGACCGACGGCGTGCATCCCCATGCGGAGACGGGGCACCGGCTCTACACGGAGTCGATCGCGCGTTCCTGGTCGAAGATTCGGGCGTCCGGCAAGGCGGTCGGGCCGCACAAGCTGCCGGAGCCGTTGCGGAAGGACAACTGGGAGCAGGCCAAGCAGGTGGCGATCACGCCGGCCATGTTGCACGGCGCCTGGAAGAAGATTCCGGCGGACGACTCGATGGCGAAGCGTTTCCAGCGGAACATGCCGGTTCTTTACAAGACGTCGGAAGCCGGGGCGTCGCTGGAGTTCACCTTCAACGGCACGACGGCGTCGGTCTTCGACCTGCTGGGGCCGGACGGCGGGCGGCTGAGCGTCGAACTTGACGGTGGCAAGCCGTCCCTGCGCAACCGCATCGATCCCTACTGCACCTACCATCGGATGAGTCAGTTGAGCCTCGCGCGCGATCTGCCCGAGGGACGGCACAAGGTGCGCATCACGCTGACCGATGAAAAGATCGACAAGCGGGCGATCCTCTTTGAAAAGAACCGGCCTTACTACGACGTGCACAAGGAGCGTTACGCCGACAACGCCTGGCACGCGGCTTCGTTGATGATCATCGGCGACGTGGAGTGATCGGTTTGCGCGTCAGCGTTTTGGAGATGCGGCGCCTTGCGCCGCTTTGCTTGGCGCGAATCGAGAGAACGCTTGAAAGGTCCGTGGAGGCCTGCGGGGCGATGCGGGAATCGGCGGACGGCTTGGATCAATGGACGCGCTGCAAAGCGGTCTGCGAGACGGCGCTCCAAAACGCTGACGCGGATTCGTGGACGCCGTTTCTTTGATTGGAACCGGTGAAGGGATCTCGCTTCAGTTGAGAAAACGAATCCCAAATAACCGGGCGCCAATCTCCGATCACCAATCACCAACCACGGTTTGGGTGAAATATACGGGATCTGGTTCCGTCAGACGGAGTGATCATGAACATCAGATTTGCGGTTGTGGTTGTTGAGGCTCTGCTCGCCGGGACGGTTTTCGGCGCGGGGCGGGAATTTCATGTCTCGCCAGCGGGTAGTGACGCGAATCCCGGGACGGTCGGGGAGCCGTTTGCTTCCTTTGGGCGGGCGAAGGACGCGGTTCGGGCTGAGCGGGCGGCGTCTCCGGGGGACGGCGTGACGGTGACGTTTCAGCCGGGGCGGTATGCGTTGAAGGAGACGCTGGTTTTCACGGCGGCGGATTCGGGGGCTTCGGCGGAGCGGCCGGTGGTTTATCGCTCGGCGTTGGGCGGTGAGGTTGTGTTCAGCGGCGGGCGCGCGATCAAGGGTTGGCAGCCGGACGCGTCCAGGCCGGGGGTGTGGAAGGCGCGTGGGTTCGATCCGGCGAAGGAGCCGGACGGGAGGTTCGAGCAGCTTTGGGTGGACGGGCGGCGGGCGATCCGCGCGCGGTCGCCGAACTGGCGGGAGTTCAATTTCCTCGGCGGCGTCGACGAGGAGCCGGCAGCGGACGCGCCGAAGCGGATGCGGCATACCTTTGCCGCCAAGCCCGTGGATCTGGAGATCTTGCGCGGGATGAGCGGAGCCGATCTGCGCGACACCCAGGTCCTCGTTTATCACAAGTGGGACACCACCCGGGAATTCCTTGAATCCGTGTCGCCGGACGAAGGCAGGTTTACGACTTTGGGTTCCAAGATGAAGGGCTGGAATTCGATGACGCGGGACTGCATGTATTCGTTCGAGAATTGCCTCGCTGCCCTGGACGCGCCCGGCGAGTGGTTCCTGGCGCGGGACGGTTGGTTGTTTTACCAGCCGCGGGAGGGCGAGGACCTGGCGAAGGCGGAGGTTGTGGCGCCGCGCGTGGAACGGTTTGTGGAGATTCGTGGCGACGTCGGCAAGGAGGGAGGCCGGGTGAAGCATCTTTGGTTCGAGGGTCTGCAGTTTCTGCACGTGGAGTTTCGCGTTCCGGAGCAGGGCATTCCCCCGTATCAGGCGGCGATGGCGGTTGAGGTCAGCGCGGTGGAGGTGGACGGGGCTCGGGATGTCCGATTCAAGGATTGCGTGGTCGGACACGTGGGCGCGACGGCCTTCTGGTTCGAGAAGGACGCGAGGGATTGCCGCGTGGAGCGTTCGCATCTGTTCGACCTCGGGGCCAGCGGCGTCCGGATTGGGGAGATGCGGCAGGTTCCGGAGGCGGAGCGCACGGGCGCGATCACGATCGACAACTGCATCATCCAGGGCGGGGGGAGAATCCTGCCTTGCGCTGTCGGCGTGTGGATCGGCCACAGCGCGGACAACGAGGTCACACATTGCGATGTCGCGGATTTCTTTTACACGGCGGTTTCGGTCGGGTGGCGTTGGGGGTATGCGGAGAGCGGGGCCAAGCGGAACCGGATCGAATACAACCACCTGCACCATATCGGGTATCGCATTCTGAGCGACATGGGCGGCGTCTATACACTGGGGCCGTCGGAGGGGACGAGCGTCAGCCACAACGTCATCCACGACGTCTACGCGACGCGCTACGGTGGTTGGGGGCTTTACCCGGACGAGGGCAGCACGGGCATTCGGTTCGAGGGAAATCTCGTCTACGACATCCGCGACGGGGGCTTTCATCAGCACTACGGCAAGGAGAACGTCGTGCGGAACAACATCCTGGCCTTCAGCGAGGAAGGGCAGATTGCGGTGACGCGGGCGGAGCCGCATCTTTCGTTCACCTTCGAGAACAATATCGTCTACTTCGACGAGGGGCGGTTGCTGGGCTACAGCGGTTGGAACCGGGGTTCGAGGGTGAATTTGCGCAGCAATCTCTATTGGCGCGCCGGAGGACAGAAATTCGATTTCGCGGGCAAAAGCTTCGCCGATTGGCAGGCCGCCGGAAATGACGCCGGCTCGTTGATCGCCGATCCGTTGTTCGTGGACGCCGGGGCGCGGGATTTCCGGCTCAAACCGGGGTCGCCGGCGGCGAGGGTGGGCTTCAAGCCCTTCGACTTCAGCCGGGCGGGCGTCTATGGCGACGAGGAATGGCAGCGGCTGGCGAAGGCCGGTCCCTTCCCGGAGCCGTATTTCGTGCCCGCGCCCGGCCCGATTGAGATCCACGATGATTTCGAGGCCGGGAGGCCGACCTCATTCCTGAAGCTGGCGACCGTGAGTCAGGAAGAACGCAAGGATCTGGTGACCGTCGCAGATGGGGTTGCAGTGGGCGGCGGACGCAGCCTCCGTGTCCTGGACCGCAAGGATCTGGACAAGGCCTACAACCCGCATTTCTACTGGGATCCGCGAGCGGAAAAGGGGGGGGCAAAGTTGTCGTTTCAACTGAGGATGGAGCCCGGCGCGTCGATGCAATGCGAGTGGCGGACGAAGGGGCAACCTTATCGTGTGGGGCCGAATCTGCAGTTCAGCAAGGGAGGCATCGCCACGCGCGGAAGGAAACTCGCTGAGCTGCCCGAAGGCGCATGGATCGGCGTGACCATGGAGGCGACGCTCGGGGCCAGCGGCGGGAAGTGGACGGCGAAATTGAAGTTGCCCGGCGAGCAAGAGCAGGTGTTCGAGGGGTTGCCGATGGACGCCGAATGGGATGCGGCGAGATGGGTGGGCTTCACTTCTGTCGGCGCCGACGGGAGTGTGTTTCGCTTGGACGATCTGGAATTTGAGGTGGCTCCCTGACGAGCGGTGGCCGTTCTGCAAGCGCCGGTCAGGCGAGGAGTTGGAATACGGCGGTCGCAGACGCGCCGCTACAAGTTCAATGGATGCAGCGGCGCGTCTGCGGCCGCCGGCCTTCGGGATTCATTTCCAGGATCTGCGTGCGTTCAGGGAAAACCCTTCGTTCAATGGGTTGCTTCGCCGGCCCTCGCGTATTCGACCAGGCGAAGATAATCTTCCTGTCGCTGTTTCCAGCGGGCGATGCGGGGACCTCGAGGCTGGACGCGGATCTTCCCGTAGCCCATGGGGATGACGATGCCGGGCATGCCGCCGTTTGGCGCGAAGCAGGAGATGGAATTGAGGCTGTGAACCCCGCGTTTCTCCTTCCAGTGCATGTGGCAATGCACGCAGGTCTGGATGGTTGATTGCTGGCGCCCCCAGACGCCCCAATCCTGGTAGCCGCTGAGCAGGGTCTGGTAAATGGGAAGGTCGTCGGGGACACGGGAGAGACCGCCCTGCTTGAGACCGTCGAACAGCAGTCTCCGCTGGACGCTGTAGATGCGACCGATGACTCCCATGCCGGTGTTCGTCTCCGGATCGGGCGCGCCGGTCACGTTCTTGTAGACCGACACACGGACCGATTCGACGACCTTGGTGGGGACGGGAACGAGGCGGTCGTCGAGGACGATCATGCATTGGACGATGGCAGCCTCTGTTCCCGCGGGGATCTGTCGGGCGTCGGCCTTGAGGATGACCCGACCGTTGCGGGCGGTCTGCTCCCAATCCACGCCGTCCTCGCGCAGATATTTCAGGTAGGCTTCGACGGCCGGGCGTCCGCCCGGAAAACGCCAGAAGGTGCGGTAGTAGGAACGCCCACGGATGCTCCAGGCCACATAGTCGAGTTGTCCTTTGCCGACCCGGTAGTTCATCGGTTCGGGGGAGGTGTCGATCTCGACCCACTCATCCCGGCGGGTGAGCAGGCCGGCCGGCAGGTAGTCGGAGGCGTTGTCGAAATCATGCCTAGAAGTGAAGCGGCCGGAGTCGACGGCGGCCTGGTAGGTGCCCGGCAGAGCTTTGATTTTCGTCGGGCTCAAGGCCAGGCGGCGAATGATCGTCGCCAGTTTGCGGCAGAGAATCTCTCGCCGATGGATGGACTCAGGATCATCGAAGGCGGCCTTTTCCGCCTCGCTGCCGTAGACCTCCCGTTTCACCGCGCCGCGCCGCAGCAGATCGCCGTCGCCGAAGCGCGCGATGTTCTGGCCGATCAGATGATCGAACACGGACCAGAGGTCGCGCTGAAGGAATGCCTGTTTCAACGGATCGGCGATCAGATGCTCGCCATGCGTTGAGAGAAACTCGTCCAGGAGCTTGTCGCTCCGGGCGAACATGGCCGGCGTGGAGTAGTAGCGCGTGCGCGGCCAGGCCAGAAGGGATTTGACGTCTCCGCCTTCGATGCGTGGGACCACTGGAGAGGGCGGGATTTTGCCGACCCGCAGCCTGCGGTCCCATTCATCGAGTTTGGTTGAATCCTCGGGATACTCTGGACGCCCCGGCAGGGAGCTGGGACGGATGTAGAACAAGGCGAAGAGGCGATTCCATAGGTGGTCGGGAGCGGCATCGTAGAGCGGTAGCGGTTGAGCGCTCTTCAGGGAGCCTCGAAGCGGGCCTTTGCGATGATACCAGTCCTGCGCGGATGCGGTGACGAAAAGACCGATGAAGGCCAGTCCGCCCAGAACAAACGCGAGGGCGGGGCGGGGTATGAGGCGCCGAAACGGACGCGGGTCCGAAGTCAGCTTCTCGGCCCGCGTGGCTCCTCGAAGGCGAATTCGTTCGGAGGTTCTCAACCTCTCTAGACTATGCTTCCGACAAGTGCCTGTCAAAGGGAGCGGGGCTTCGCACGACCTGTTTCGTCACCCTCATAATGCGAAGGTCGCAGGGCGGGTGGGGCGAATGGTCCTCAATGAGCCAACGTGAGCATGCCCCCGCGCGGTTCCCTGAGTTCAGTTTGCCCCACTTGTATGGGAGACTATTCTGTCTTCAGCGTTTCCCGGAAGAACGCCACGGTTGCTTCCCAGGCTTGTTCGCGGACGTCTTTGGCGGCGGTGATCCCGTGGCCTCCGCCTTCCTCAAAGATAAGCAACCGGTTGCGCGACGAAAGTTCGTGGGCTGTATGAAACATCTGTAGCGACTGCTCGACGGGCACGGTCCGGTCCGAGCGGCAATGGACCAACAGCAGCGGCGGATCTTCGGCGTCGAGGTGGGTGATCGGCGAAGCTTCGATCCAGGCATGGCTGTCTTCGGCGAAGGCCTTTCCGATCCACTCGCTGTTGGTCTGGCGTTTCTTTACGAGGGAGAACTTCTGCTGGCCGCCATCCTTGAGGCGGGAGATGAAGTCGAAGACGCCCGCGAAGGCCACGGCGGCCTGGATGCGGCAGGAGACCTTGGAAGGAGTTCCCTCTTCCTCGAAGGCGGCGACGCCGTCGCTGACCGCGAGCATGGCAGCGAGATGGCCGCCGGCGGATTGTCCCATCGCGCCGATGCGGTCGGGATCGATGCCAAAGTCGGCGGCGCGTTCGCGGAGATGACGCACGGCGGCCTTGATGTCGCGGATGGTGTCCCGGTAGGTGTGGTCGGGACGGCCGCGATAGCTGATGCTGGCGGCGACGAAGCCCTTGGTCGCGAGGTAAGCCGCGAAAGGGGCGAAGCGTTCCTGCTTTTGGGCGCTGAAACCGCCGCCCTTGATGACGACAACGCAGGGGAGATTCTTGGGGCGCTCGTCCGGCGTGAACACGTCCATCAGCAGGGGGGCGGACTCGCGGCGCATGAATTCGTGGTCGCGCTGGACGTAAACCTTGCGCAGGGCCGCCGGCGTGGCATCTGCGACGCCGATCGTCTGGGCGTATTCTTTCGCGGCGGCGGGCTCAAGCGGAACCGGCGTGGCCAAGGGCGAAAGCGGGAGAGCGAGGGACAGCGCGAGCGAGGTGAGGGCGAGGGGTTTCATGGGGCGCGTTGTAGCAGACGAGGTGGCGAGGCTCAGTTCAAGTGGGAGGCACGGATATGAGCCTCCTCACGTCGGTTGCTACGGGGTTTTGGATTGGCTGTCCGGATTGGCGATGACTCCGATCTCGGCCGCTGAGGCCCAGACATTGCCGTTGACCTCGGACAGGATGCGAATACGGACGTAGCGACCTTTGACTGGTTGCTTGAGATCGGCGGATTGGGCGGTTTTGGCTTTGCCAAAGGTGGCGGTGATCGAGGGTGCTTTGGGGAATTCCTTCGGCGAATCTCCGATGTAAAACTCGGTCTTCGCGAACGCTCCGTTCCAGCCATTGTCCTGCCGGGCAAGATAGTGGAAGCCCGTGATTGTGCGCTCGTGGCCGAGGTCGATGACGAGTTCGTGGGGGTGTTTCTCGAGTTTCGGACTGAACTGCGAATGCCAGATGGTGTTGGGATCGCCGTCGATGGCCTGCCGGGCGAGCTTGCCGTTGCCTTTGTTCTCGCTGCTGAAGGAAACCAGTTTCATCTCCTTGGCGGGGATGAGGTCTTTGTCGGAGATCCGGTTGGCCTTGCCTTGGCCCTTCCCCCGTTTGGCGGGAGGGTTGTCGCCCCACTTGGCCTGGCGGTCGCGCTCGTGGCGGACGCGTTTGGGATCGTTGAAGACTCCGGGCCGGACCGGTTCGTGGGAGGCGGCGGCGAATGACTTCATCCGGTCGAGGATCTCCGGGTGCTGGGCGGCCATGTCGGTGGTCTCGCTGATGTCCTTGGAGAGGTCGTAAAGCTCCCACGCGCCGTCGGTCTTGGGCTGGATGGCTTTCCAATGGTCCAGGCGGACGGCGGTCTGGCGACTGAACTCCCAGTAGAGCATCTCGTGTTTCTGTTGCCGGCTTGAGCCGAGTAGCGTCGGTAGGAAAGAGAGTCCGTCGATGTCCTTGGGCGGGATCGCGCCGGTGAGTTCGGCGAGGGTGGGCAGGACGTCGGGTTGGTAGCAGAGGTGGTCGCTGACCAAGCCGGCCTGGATGCGGCCGGGCCAGCGGACGAGGTAGGGAATGCGCAGGCCGCCCTCGTAGAGGTTGCCCTTGCCGCCGCGGAATTCCGCGCCGGTGCGGGGATTCACGTTTGGACCGTAAAAACCGCGGGGATGCTCCTTGCTGCTGAAGCGGTCCTGGCCGCCGTTGTCGCCGGTGAAGAAGACGATGGTGTTGTCCTCCAGACCGAGTTCGCGCAGCAGTTCGAGCACGTCGCCGAGGTCGTTGTCGACCATGGTGACCATGGCCGCGTAGTTCTTGATATCCTGGGAGATGGATTCGTCCATCATCCAGGCGTCGTTTTCATACTGCTTCCAGGCGCGGTCGTCGGCGGGAATGTCATACATGCCGTGGGGCGGGGTGACGGGGAAGTAGCAGAAGAAGGGGCGGTCCTTGTTCTGGCGGATGAAGTCGAGGCCCTGCCTCATGATTTCGTAGTGGGAATAGGTCTCGCCCGAACGGCCGCCGGCGTTGCCCTTGAGCGGAACTTCCTCGCTGTTGCGCAGGATGTAGGGCGGGTAGAAGGAATGCGCGTGCACCTGGTCGTAGTAACCGAAGAAGACGTCGAAGCCGTGCTGCTCGGGGACGCCGGTGGAATCGCGGCCGCCGCAGCCCCATTTGCCGAAACCGCCGGTTGCGTAGCCTTTGGATTGGAGCACGGAGGCGATGGTGGGTTCGCCGTCGCGGAGGGGCGTGCCGCCGTCATTGGCGCGGACGGAGGCGTGGCCGGCGTGTTTGCCGGTCATGAGATTGCAGCGCAACGGCGCACAGACCGGAGATCCGGCCAGGGCCTGGGTAAAGCGGATGCCTTCCTTGGCGAAGCGGTCGATGTTCGGCGTCCGGAGATAGGGATTGCCCATGTGGCCAAGCTCATAATAGGCCAGCTCGTCGGACATGATGTAGACGATGTTCGGCGGTCGTTCGGCGGCGAAGGCGAGGGATGCGGCGGCCAGGGTGAGGAATATGAAGCAAAGTTGGCGGATTCGTTTCGGGATGCGCATGACAGGATTGGATTGTGGCGGTAGACGGCGTCGCCTGTTCAAAGTTCCGTGCTGTCGTCGGCGTTTCGGAGTTTGAGCATGGCCTTCTTCATGGTTTCCACATCGGCGGTCATGCGGTAGACGGTCTCGAACATCCGGTTGCGGGTGTCCTCATGCTCGAGATGCCGGATGGCGGGGTTGATCTTCATGAGCTCGCGCGACATGGCGTCGCACGCGTCGCGGATCTGCTGGATGGCTTGTTCGGGTTCCATGGGCTGCGGCTGGATGATCCGGTCAGGGGCTCAGAATTTCAAGTGAGTGAACGGTCCCTCGGACCAGATGCCGTTGAAGTCGAGTTGGAGGCGGGGAGGGTCGAATTCGGCAGGCAGCCAGAAGATCTCGTTGCGCGGTTGGAGGCGTTCGCGAAGTTCGGCGAAAAATCCCGCGTCGAAGCCCACGATGTCGTAGCGGTTCTGGCGGAGCTTGTGTTTGCGGAGTTGGTCGCGGGTTGCCTCGGCTGCCTCGGGTGATTCGCGGAGGAGCCAGATCTCGGCTTCGGTCGCCTTCACGGCAATCTTCTGGAGTCGCTTGAGCTCGCATTCGCCGCATTCGGCCCAGAGGGCTGGGCGATCCGTGAAATCGAGCTGCAGGAGATGGGGGACAAGGCGGATGTCGATGTCGTGCAGGCGGGGCTCGACCTGGAGGCGTTCGCGGAAGAGCAAGAGGAAACCCAGAATCTTGAGGAGGACGATGTCGGGTGATTCTTCCAGAAGGTGATGCAGTACGAGTTTGCGCGGCAGGGAGAGTCGGCTGTCGCCGCTCTGCAACTGGAAACTGTAGCGCGCGCTCATGGCTGAAAAAGACGGCTTTTGTAGGCCCGCGCGCGCGTGGGTCCAAGCTTGAATTGAGCAGGGAGGGCGAAGTGGTCAGAAATCGGTAATCCGTGGTCAGGGGCGGGCAAACAGGAGAAGGAGGAAGCGCGACACGAAACCCGCTACCCGAAGCGAGGCCAGATTCCGGCTGGGCTTCCTTTCTGTCGCATCCCGTTCGGAAGCGCCTATTGCACGACGTGCACGGGCATGCCGATCCAGGCCATCTTGATGAGGCGTTTGGCGTTCCAGTTGGCGAGGCGAAAGCAGCCGAGGGAGCCGGTCTTGCCGATTTTTTCGGGTTCGGGCGTGCCGTGGATGCCGTAACCCGGGGCGTCCAGGCCGATCCAGGCTGCGCCGACGGGGTTGTTTGGCCCGGGAGGGAGGATGAGCTTGGTCACCATGAACTTCGCCTCCGGGGTGTTGGGGAAGCGTTTGGGATCAAAGGTGTAGTTGGGGCCTTCGACCAGCACCGTGACCTTGAGCTGGCCCTGCGGGCGATTCGCGAAGTTGGCGGCGATGGAGCAGGGGAAATGGGCGACGATCCGGTTGTTCTGATCGAAGGCGTGGACAGTTTTCTCGGACAGTCGGATACGGAGGAAGGCCGCCTTTTCTCCGATGGACGGGATCGGGGCGGCATTCGGGACGCGCACGCGCGATCCGGCGGTTACGGAGCTCCAATTCACGCCCGGATTCAGGAGGGTGATGAAGGCGGGGCTGGCGTGGCTTTTCTCGGCTACCAGTTCAAGGATGGATTCATAGCCCAGTCGCGTGCGGCGAGAGCGGTCGGTCCAGGACTCCGGGACGGGAGCGAGTCCGGCGAGTTCAATTTCGGTGACGGTGTGGTAGCGATGGGGTTCGCCGATGAGGCGCAGGCGGGACTTCGTTTCGGCGTCAAGGCGTCCCGTCATGGAAAGGCGTTCCTTTTGCTGAAAAGCCAACAGGGCCTGTCGCGTTTGATTGCCATAGACGCCGTCGATCGAACCGGGGGAGAAACCCGCCTGATCGAGGGCGAGTTGGGCTTCAAAGGTGTCCGTGACCGGGCGAGTGGGGCGGTTGACCGCAGTCCGCGCGACTTCGGCGGTGGAGGGGCGGACTTCAGACGGGGGCGTTGTAGGAGTTGCCGACGAGGCGGTTGGCGGCGGCGCGTTTATCTCCTCGGCGCTCATGGAGGTGTCGATAGAGGGCGCGGCTCCAGCCTCTTCTCCAGACATGCGGGCGGTGAGCATGCCGGGGACCCGGGGCGCGGAGACAACGGTGGAGACGACAGGCGCGGAAGGTTCTCCCAAATCGGAGCCCGCCGGGGACGCTGGGGCCGGTGTGACGACGCCCGCGGCGCTCAGACGATCCGTTGGAAGCTCCAGACGCGGCAGATCGGGGGAGGCAGGCGCGGGCGCGGGCTGCGGCGGCGCGATGGAGACGTCGTTCGACCGGGTTACCGGGGAAAGCGAAAAGGTCGCCGCTTCCTCGACCGAACGGATGTCGACCGGTTCCAGCGGCACCGCTGGGGGGAAAGCCTCTTCCGGGACGGTTTCGACGTTTGGATCGGGAGCAGGGGATGCCTTGTGGGCTCGGAGTTTAAAGAATGCCAGAACGCCCAGCGAAATCACGATCAGAATGACCGCCGCGATCCAGGCTGGATTTCGGGGAGGCTTCTGATGGAGCGGTTTGACGTCGAGAAACACGCCGGATTATTGGCATATCCGCCAAGGCAGTTCCAAGCGCCAAAGTTTGCTCTGGTTGTCCGGGGGGCGTCGCGCGGAGCGTCCTTGTAATGCAGATGGCCGATGGTGGAATGCTGATGATTCGACAACGGACTGTTGGCCACGGACCGCGGACACCCCATCAAAGCGAGGCGACCTTTTGTTTGCCGCGGACATACTTGTGGCAGTTGACGCAGGTGATGGTCATCTGGACGTAGGCGAGTGAGGCGGCGTCGATGTTTCTCGCCTTGGCGGCTTTCTGCAACGAGACAACGTTGCGGCGGAACTCATCGCTGAAAAGACGGTATTCGTCAGTCCGCAGGGCATGCCAGTCCTCGGTTTCGCTGAGCCGGATGAGGGCGTCGGCGTTCTTTTGGATCTCCCCGTAGTTCTCCATGGCCACTGCCTCGAGCGTCTTCTGCGCATGCTGCAGTTTGCGCTTCATGGCGTCCTTGGTCGTGGCTTTGAAACCGGGCAGGGCGCTGGCGGCCGTGACACCGGCCAGGGCCAAGGTCAGAAGCCAGATGATACGGTTGCGGAGTTTCTTCATGATTCGGCCTTTCTGCGTCGGAGTCCGCGTCGTTCGAAACTCCGGTTCCGGATTGCGATCAACTCATCTTGGAATCGTCGGTCTGCGTCAAGCGGCGAAGCCGAAGCGGTGATGGACCGCCTCGTAGTCTTCATCGAGCGACGCGCAGATGTGCCGGGTCGCCACCATGCCGGCGGCGTTCCTGATCATCTGCGTGAACTGCTTCTCGGGGAGATCGACGCCGTCGTGCCGGACGGCAACGATGCGGATTCCCTTCTCAAGGAGTTCCGAGAGGAATTCTTCGCAGGCCACCGGATTGTCGGTCCGGAAGTCGTATTCCTCCCGCTGGTGCCTGAATTCCAGGGAGTAGACGATGTGGTATTTGGACAGGATGCTCATGACTTCAACCGGGTTGATGTTCCGAAGGGGCGGAAGAGGCTGGCTGCCTCGGTGCTACGATTCACGCCAAGGAAAAAGGAAGGCCGCCTCACTTGAGACGGCCTTCCATTTGCACACACTTCCAACCTACCCATGTCGGTTTCGGCGGCGGCTTCGAACTCATTTCTGAAAACAACTGCCTTCACCGTCCGACCTTTCGACTATCGGTTTTTCCGGGATGTTCCGCAGCCCGCAGGTTGGCCTATCCCGGTCCGATCTTGTCTGTCTGTGACAGTTCATGTTTCCACGAACTCATGTTCGTGCTCGCGGACAACGAGCGTCGGGCACGGCGCATGTCGCACGACGTTCTCGGTGACGCTGCCCAGCAGCACGTGCTTGATGTTGCTGTATCCGTGCGTCGACATGACGATAAGGTCGATGTTCTCGTCCTTCGCCACGTCGACGATTTCGGTGGCTGCCCGGCCCTCACGGACGAGGAGCGAGGCGGTGATTCCCGGGGTTTCGAGTTCCTTGAGGATGTCGCCGAGTTGCCCCTCGGCTTCCTTGATCAGGTCCTCGCGCAGGGTGGGGATGTCGATGCCGCCGAATCCTTCGGCGACCATGTAGTTCAGCGCCGAAACATGCAGCAGCACGATCTCGGCGTGAAACTGGGCTGCGAACGGCCTGGCGTAGGCCAGCGCCTTCTTCGAGCAGGCGGAGAAGTCGATGGGGACAAGAATTCGATGGAGGCCGATGGTCGGGGGCGTGTCAGCGCCGCCTGCCGTGTTTGCGGTGGAATCGATGTCGTTCATGGCTTGCTCCGGTTGAGGTTCAGGTTTGGATGAACTCGTGTTCCTTGTCGCGCACGACCAGGACGGGACAGGGAGCATGACGGACGATGCGTTCCGCCGTGCTGCCGAGAATGGCGTGGCGGATCACCCGTTCATTGTGAACGCCGGTTACGATCATGTCCGCGCTCCATTGGGCGGCCTTCTTAATGACTCCCTCGGAGGCGAGCCCGCACAAGACCTCGAATTCGCGGGACACGCCGGGGGAAAGTTCCTCGGCGGCCAGCTTTTCCGCCTGGGCCTCGGCGTGTTTCACCGCCTCGGCCTCCATGCGCTCCTGGGCGATGGGGCCGAGACGAAGCGCGACGCGCTCGATGTCGGTCAGATCGACGACATGGAGGAGCATGACCGTTGAACCATAGACTTCGGCAAAGCGATTGGCGTAACGCATCGCCTTGCGGGAGGTTTCGGAAAAATCCAGGGGGACCAGGATGCGTTGAAGATGGATCGGGGAGGCGGGCGGCGCGGCCTCCGGCTCATTCCCATCGGCGGGGGCTGGGGGTGTCGGTTCGCTGCTCATTCGGATTCCTTTCAGTCATAGGTTGGGACTGAGGCGCGAGTCGCGCAAGTCGGTCGTTGGTGTGCTGCGGTCCAAATTTGACCGTGGGTGAAGGTGGAACGCTGCGCGCTGCGGGCGGGACGGGCAAGCCATTTTCGCATTGGCGATCCGGCGGGCGGGCGCTTGAGTCCCCGCGTGATCGCTCTGGGAACCATGATCGATGTTGGAGCCATCCTGCTGGGCGGGGTGGCCGGAGCCGTCATGAAGGGGCAGATGCGGGTCGAGGATCAGCGGCGGTTGCAGCGGTTCATCGGCCTCGCGACCTACGCGGTTTCGGCGATCCTGCTGTGGCGGGGATTTCGCGAGACCTCGGGATTCGTGGGCTTGGTCAAGGCGGTGTTCATCGTTTTTGTCTCCCTGATCGCGGGCAACGCCTTGGGCGGCGCGATCGGCATTCAGAAGATCTTCACCCGACTGGGACAACATGCCCAGCAGCGGATGAACAAGGCGCAGGCCGCGGGCAAGAAGGATCTCAACGACGGGTTCATCACCTGCGCCATCCTGTTCTGTGTCAGCCCGATGGCGTTGTTCGGCGCGTTGCAGGAGGGGATGACGGGGGACGCCGAGGTTCTGGCGGTGAAGGCGGCGGTGGACGGGCTTTCCATGATGTCCTTCATACGGATTTTCGGCTGGGGCTCGATTCTCGCGGTGATTCCCGTCGCCGCCTACCAGGGCACGTTGACCTTGGCGGCGCTTTGGGGAGCCAACCGGATCGAACCGGAACTGGTTGCGGCCTTCACTGCGACGAACGGCATGCTGGTGATGTGTCTGCCTTTGATCATCCTTCAGACCGGCCGGAAGTTTCCGATCAACGACTGGTTGCCGGCCTTGGCGATAGCTCCCCTCATCACGTGGCTCTGGTGAGGGCTCGCGCATTTTCGTTGCGCGGGAGGCGGGAATGAATACCTTGCCTGCCCGTTTGCCATATGATCCTGGTCATCGACAATTACGACTCCTTCACCTTCAACCTGGTCCAATACCTGGGCGAGATGGATGTCGCCATGGAAATCCGGCGCAACGACCAGACTTCGGTGGACGAGGTCAGGAAGTTGGATCCTGAGCGCATTCTGATTTCCCCGGGGCCCTGCTCGCCGAAGGAGGCCGGGATTTCCTGCGACATCATCCGCGAGTTTGGGGCGCGCAAACCCCTGCTCGGAGTCTGTTTGGGGCATCAGTGTATCGGCGAGACCTTCGGAGGGGAGGTTGTGGTCAATTACCGGATGATGCACGGCAAGACTTCACCGATAAACCATGATGGAAAGGACCTGTTTCGCGGGTTGCCGAATCCCTTGATCGGCACGCGGTATCATTCCCTGGTGATCAGGCCTGAGAGCGTGCCGGATTGTCTGGAGGTGACGGCGACCACGGAGGAGAAGGAGATCATGGGGGTGCGGCACAAGGAATTCCCGATCTGGGGCGTGCAATTCCACCCGGAGAGCATCCTCTCTGAAGGCGGGCGGCAATTGCTGAAGAACTTTCTGGAACTGGGCGCGGACTGAACCGGCTGAAACGTGGGACATTTTCACCCCATCCACGTTTCGTAGGTGCGCCTCAGAGCAACTCTAGAATCCGGCGCATCTCGGCGTCCGTATTGTAGTAGTGAGGTGAAAGCCGGAGACGCTTCCGTCCTTTGCGATCGGCGCGGACGGAGGCCATGATGCCGGCGTCGGCCAGCTTTGCGTGCAGAGCCTCCATGTCTTCGTCGGCGCGGTGAAATGAGACCACGCCGCTCCGGTTCTTTTCCGAAGCCTTCGCGTGGGCGACTTCGTAGCCTTTCTCCTGCAAGGCGGGCGCGAGCCAGTTCCGCTTGCGCAGCAGTTCGCGGGCGATGTTGTCGATCCCGATTTCCGCCATCAGTTCCAAGGCGGCATGCAGGCCGACCAGGCCCAGCAGGTTCGCGCTGCCGACCTCGTAGCGCCGGGCGTCGGGTTTGAAGCGGATCTCGTCCCGGGCCACGAAGTCCGGACAGTCGATGTTGTGCCATCCATGGATGGGCGGGCGGAGGGTTTCCTGAAGTTCCCGGCGCACGTAGAGCAGGCCTGCCGCGCAGGGGCCAAGCATCCATTTGTGCGAATCCGCGGCCATGAAATCCACATGCCCCGCCAGAGTGGGGAAGGCTCCCACTGTCTGGATGGCGTCGAGGCAGAAGAGGACGCCGCGCCTTCGCAATTCGGAGCCGATGGTTTCATGGTCGATACGGAAGCCGGTCGAGTAGTGGCAGGAGGGCAGGGCCACGAGACGGGTGCGATCGTCGGTCAGACGCAGCACGTCCTCCGGTTGGACCGCTCCGATTTCCGGCGTTTCGATGAGTCGCACCTCGATGCCTTGTTCACCCAGAGCCATCCACGGATAGACATTGGAAGGATAGTCGTCCCGGCAGGCGATGATATTTTCCCCGGGGGCGAATTTCAATCCGCTTGCGATCAAGCTCAAGGCCAGCGAGGTCGGGCCGACCAGCGCGACCTCGGCGGGGTCGGCCCCGAGCAGTCGCGCGGCCATCTGCCGGGTGCGTTGCATGGCAAAGGCCGGGGCGAGGGTCTCCTGGTCGCCCCAGGTGGAATGCCGGGCGTATTCCGCAACCGCCTCGGCGACGCGCCGGGGGATCGGGCAGATCCCGCCGTGTGCCACGAACACCTTCTCGCGCGTCACGGGGAATTCCCGCTGCCGGAGTTCCTCGTTGGCATGCAGGGCCTCGATCGTCATTGGATGGCGTCCTCGATCATTTTGAAATACTGGAGGAAGAACTTGATGATGTAGATCGCCACAAAGATGGCCACGACGCCGTAGGCGACGTTGGGAGCCCAGAAGGCGAAGTGCTTCATCTTGCGAAAGCCCTCGTCCTGATAATGCGTGTGCAGGCGTCGGAGGGTTTCGTCCATTTTTCCGCTCTGCTCTCCGGTCTGGTAGAGTCCAAGGAAATGCGAGGGGAAGATGCCGAGTTCCCGGAGGGTGTCCGAGGGCATCCAGCCGTGCTCCATCTTGGGATGCGCCTTGGCGACCGCGCGCGCGATGGCAGGAGAGCCGGAGGCCCGGGCCGCCGCGGGCCAGGCCTGCACGATCCCGACGCCCGCCGTGATCAACGCCTCCAGTGCCATCGCCAGTCGTCCGAAGGCCAGGTTCCTGCGGGCAGAGCCGAGCAGGGGGATGCGGTGCAGCAGTCTTTCCATCAGGGACTGCCAACCGTGCCCGCCCTCCCGCTGGACGACATGCAGGAAGAACAGTCCGGCCGCGTAGATGGTTCCCAGGATGGAAAGCTTCTGGATCAGGTAAGGCATCGGATCGCCCTGGATAAGATCGACCAGCGCCTGCGGGGGGAAGACGATGATCGCGACATGGAGCACCAGGATCGGGTAGATGGAATGCGCGATCACCCGTTTGCTGAGTTCTGTCCGTTCGCGGTAATAGCCGGCCAGCGATCGGAAGCACTCGTCCAACCGCCCGCTCTCCTCGCCCGCGCGGATCAGCGACAGGTCGAACACCGGAAGCCAGTTTGCGGCCTCCAAGGCTTCGGTCAGCGAGGAGCCCTGTTCGAGCCGGGCGATCGTTGCGGTCAACGGAGCGCGGAAGGAGGGGGAGAGCGGGTTGGCGAGCTGATTGCCTAAAGCTTGCACGAGCGGGAGACCGGCTTCCACCTGCGTGGCCAGCTGAAAATAAAACTCACCCCGGTTCGAGAGGAAGCCCGGGGTGACAAGGACAGGCATGGAGGGAAGCCCGCCGGCGGGGAAGGGATCAGCCCGCCGCGCCGGTGAGGCTGGCAGCCAAGGCCGCCTTGGGCTTGAGGCCGACGTGCTGTTCGACGACCTCACCGCCCTTGAAGATAAGGATGGTAGGGATCGAGGAGACGCCGTATTGCCCGGCAACCTGTTGGTGCTCGTCGATGTTCACCTTGCCGATCTTGGCCTTGCCTTGAAACTCGTCTGCCAGCTCGTCCAGGATCGGTCCCAGCATCTTGCAGGGACCGCACCAAGGAGCCCAGAAGTCCACGAGGACAGGCTCGGTGGACTGGCGGACTTCAGCGTCAAAGTTGGCGTCGGTGATCTCGATGATGTGTTCGGAGGCCATGGAATCTGTGGGCGGGAAAAGGGTTCTCGGGAGGGGTCAGGCGTTGGTCTTGATGATCTCGGCGAGCATCAGGACGCGGACCAGCACGCCAATGCTCACGAGCAGCACCAGGATCGCGAGGATCTTGTCTACCAAGCTGATGCTGGCGACGCCGCCAGCCTTGACCTTCTTGCCTTTCTTGCCTTCAGCCGCTGCTGCCGCGGGAGCTCCGGGTTTGCCGCCCGGTTTCGCCAAGGCAGGCGCGGCGGGACCGGCGGGTTTGGCGCCGGGTTTCGCGGGGGCGCCGGGAGGCGCTGCGGCGGCGGGCTTGGGCGCGCCGGCGGGTTTGGCGCCGCCTGCGGG
>JAYPFK010000079.1:0-23093 GCA_038126235.1 Verrucomicrobiales bacterium | reverse complement strand
TTCCCAAGCTTGACACGTGGGTTCGATTCCCATCACCCGCTCCAACCCTTCTCCCCCAAGGACTTACAGAAATTCAGCTTCCCTGAAATCGCGAGTTACAACAGTTTGTTACAACGAGGCGAATCCTGTTCAACACAGTTCAAAGTTGTCAGATCAGGGAGATTTTTCCCGTTCATTCCCGAAGTAGCCATGCAACGGGCCGTCCGGTTCGATCTGGCGTTCTGTCACATTCCCGCGCGCATCCCTGATCCGTAGGCGGCCACCTCCCGGCGGACAGCGGAACCGCGCGTAGTCGATTGCCTGCCGCAGTTCCCGGTAGATCGCCGGGTGAGTGTGTTCCCCTCGTTGAAGTTTCCAATGTCCCGTTGCGTGCTGGTAGGAGATTCGGAAGACGGGCTTGGACATCCGCGCATGTTGGCTCCGTCGCCGTCGCCGGGCAACCAGATCGACGCGGGGGCGGTCAATTCCTCCGCGCCGCCAGCATCGCCAAGGCAACGTCGATCAGTTCCCTTGCGTCGTGGGCAGACTCAGCGGCTTCCAGCCTCTCGGCGAATTCGTCGTCAGCGGTCAACCAGTCGTAATCCCAACGGGCGGTCAAATCCCGGATCAGCTCCTCAACTTCCACGGCGCCAATTCTGGCCAACCGTCGCGCGGGCTCAACGGAATTGAATTGCCGAATCGCGACAATCGGCGGTTTTCATTGCCGAAAGGCGACGCTGGCGATCAGCGGCGCGCCAATTCATCGCGGATCCGCGCCGCCTGCTTGATCTTCGGCAACTCACTTGAAGGCATTTTGAAGCTCAGTGCCCCTTTGAGGCCAACCAGTTGATAAAGAACCGGCCCTTCAGCGGACAACAAGGCGGACGCCAATTCGGGATGCGACTGCTCCGTGAAGTCAATGTATTCGCAGGCAACGCCAGTCCAGTCCATTCCGCCATACTCAAATGTTCCCTCTAGGGGATAAGGCTTCCCATCGACATTCACGGTCCCCGACTTCAGGAAGTGCGCCCCGCTTCCATACGTGCCGTAAACAACCGAGACGCGGGCTCGAAAAAAGAGAATCGGGGCTTCGTCGCGCGGGTGGGCGACGTAGGCATAAAGCCGATTCGCTTTTGTCTTCAGGTTCTCGTTCGGGAAGTAGTAGGTAATGGCTCGCACATCGTCGCGCCGAACTTTGAAGCCGGAAACCAGTTCGGGCGGCACGTTGGCCTCAGTAGCGGGGACTATTTGATGACCGGGTGTTTCGCACCCCGCCGCAATCATCAGCACGCCGGCCGATGCCATTAGAGCAAGTGTCGTCTTCTTCATCCTTTCTTGGTCAGTAGTCCGGCCACCACGGGATGGCAAGAAGCAATTCGGACCAGAGCAAACTAGCGAATGTTGCGTTGGAAAAAACGGCCCAGGAATTGCGCCCGTCCTGCTCTACGCCAGAACGACCAGACAACTTCCACGCGCGCCCGGTTTCCGGCCAGAATGCGCATGGTCGAAATCTACTGTTTCGTTGGGACGATTTTTTCCACGCGATCAGGAGAAAACCGCTCTGGCGCGTAACCGGCGAGAAAGTCCAGGAAGAGGACTCCTGACTGCTTCCCTTGTCGCCCTGTGACGCGTCGGGGCGCGCGGGTGGTATGGTGGTAGCCTGCGGGCCGCAAAACGCGCCAGAGAGCGTTCAGTTCCTTGGGATCGCATTGCCGTAAAGGTCGATGCTGTAGGCCACACCTTGGGACAATAGGGTGATGAATGGCTGACAGTTGCAAGGCGCCTTCATGTAGATGGCGCACCATGAATCGTGTGCGATGTCCATCTCTGCCACTCTCCCTTTGGGGAACAGTTCCTTGTGTTTCTCGGCTGCGGCGGTCAGACGGTGACAGTATCCAGGGCGTGCTTTCATAATGGGTTGGGGGCTGCGATCTTGGTTTAGTCCGCCCTAAAGGGAGTTGGACTGTTTGGACCAGTCCCAACGTCCCTTGGTCTTGCGGGTTCAAATGGACTGATTGGACTGATTGGACTTTGCCAGTCGGATTTCGAGTTTCTGCCATGTCTTCCCGACTTTCCACGCCTTGGTCTTCGGGATTCCCGGGATCAACTTGAAGAAGGTCGCCTTGCTCATGCCTGTTTCCTCCATGGCCGCATTCTTCCACTCCGTTGTGGTCATTCCCGGCTCAAGGCATTCCAAGATTTGGGGATGCGTGTAAGTCCTGTTCGGCGTGGCGGCCTTGAGCTTCGACGGGTCCAAGTCTGACACGTTGAACAGGGGGTGAGCCCACTGGATCACAAACGAATCCACGGGCGGGAAATTTCTCAACGTTGCCTCCACCGTGAACGCCTTCTCTTGTTCGTGGGCCGTTATGGTTAGAATCGTGTCGGGGTCACGCGCAAAAACGCCGCTGCCTGATATTCTGTCCATGGCCTCCTTCTTGTTCTGGCTCCCTTTGCTGAAGTGGGAGCCGAATGCGACGGCTGCCTCTGACTCAACAGCCAGTCGTTCGATCTGGTTAAGCAAGAGGGCAATATCCCTTGCGCTGTTCTCATCCGCGCCTCCCATCAATTTGTAGAGCGGGTCCAGGATAATCAGGCAATACTCACGTCCTACGATCCGCTTCAGAATCTTGGGGATGATCACACTATGATCCGCCGAGTATCCACGTAGATTCCAGAAATCGACCACGCCGGGCTTGAGTTTGACTCCCCTGGCTTTGGCGATTTGTTTCAACCGATCCCGCATGAAGACCGATTGAATCTCGAAGTTCAGGAACAATACGCGCCCGCGTATTGTCTTTCTCCCCAACCAAGGGACTCCGTATCCCACACTCAGCGCGAGGTCCGCCAACGCCCAAGTCTTGTATGATTTTGACCCGCCGCCGATGACCATTTTCGAACCTTGGTGAAGGATGCCAGCAATCAATTCTGGCGGAGTTGGGGATTCGTCAGCGACAAGATCGGCGGCATCGATAATCGAAGGCAATCCATCCGTCACAAAATCACCATCTTCAGCCGTGAACGTCTCGACATCCTTGTTTGCAATCAGCAGTTCTTGGCGTTTGTCGCCACGGGCGCAACCGGGTAACCGGGAGAGCCGCGAGGGGTTTTTGTTCTTCGCGTCGATGCGAAAGCCTTCCAACCGCGCGTAGATCAAGGCGACGCGTTTGTCGTATTCCTCACGGTCTTTGGCATCCACTCTGACCCATGCGTGCAAAGACCTTCCCCCGGAATCGATGATCACGGTGCATGGAAGACCGGACGCCGTGATTGCCTCGAACTGTTGCTCTTTCGGTATGTCGTCAAACTCAACAAGCGCGTGCCGGAAGTTGGTGACACTGTTGTCCGACTTCCCTTCGGGCTGGACTGGATTCATTCCCACAAACAAACCGGGCTGTAGTTTGGCGGTTGTGGAAAAAATCCTGTTCGGATCTCCTTCCTTGTCCTCCAACCGTTTGAGCCATTCGGATGCTTTGAGCGCAACACCGGCGGTTGCGGGGTGGTCTTTGCCATCCTCCCCATATTCGCCGACGACGATGCGGACGTAATCGCCGGGCTCAAAAGCAGTCTGCAACAAGATCCGCGCGCCGTCTGCAATGGGCGCCGGGAGGGGCTTGCCCTTCACGCTGACGGGCGGTGTCGCAAGCTTCGCCTTGGGTTGCTTCTTCTCGTGGGCGGGATTCGGTTTCGCGGTTCCGTTGCCCCCTAGCAAATGCCCGCGCGGTTTGTCGTGGTTTGCTTGTTCCGCGCTCTTGAGCTTGTGCGCGATTTCCTTGTCGGACCAAGGAGGGGAGCAGCGCGCGGAATACTCGCGCATGAAGGGTTCGGCCTCCGTGACGGAAAGCGCGAAGCCGTTGACCAGGATGCAGGCGACGGAGAACGTTTGATCGTGCCCACGGCTGCCCGAGACGGCCGGCGGCACCTTGTCGAGGTATCGGCGAATGCGGGCAGGCAGGTCGGGGTTGTTGTTGGCGAAATTTGAGGTATTATTTTTCATTGTAGATTGATTCCCTGCCGCCGTGAGAATGCCATCTCCGGCGGCATTTTCTTCGGTCAAGCCTGTTCGGAAACTCCAGCGGGGTGAGTGGCGAATTCCCCGGCGGCCGCGCGCGGCGATTGAGCCTCCATTTCCGCGAGCAGCATTTCGCGAATCCCTGGGAGATAGAAGAGGCGGACTCCGCTTCTCTGTCCGCGCACACGCTGAAGGACGGAGCGGACCTTGCCGTCTCGGAGCAAGTTGTAGAGACTCCCTCTCTTGATTCCGAACAGCCGTTGAACGTCTGCGGTTCGGCCGAATTCAGGGAGTGCTTGTCGTGAATCACCGGCTTGAACCGGCGCCGTTGTGAGTGAGTCGTTGTCTTTCATATTGGCTACGCAATCTGTTTGCGTGACGCCAATATGGGGGAAGATTGTCAGGAGCCGTTCACTTCTAATCCGATACTTTAGAAGTGAACTTAGCGGAGGGACAGGTCTTCAAAATTCGCAATCGCCTCCTCGGCGTGCTTCGTCGCTTTTGTCCATGCTGAAGAATGATTGTATTGATCCCCCAACTCGACACCTAGTTTAGTGAAGGCCTTGATTCGGTCGCCACCATACGCCTTCTGAATACGCCAGATGCCAAGCGCCTTCAGATCGTCTTTTCGCTGCCGTATGGGAGCTCCTGCGCCTCGATTGTCAGCCGTCTGCGCATCACCCGGGCGATGATTCTCCAGCCACGCCTTGATTCCACGCATGATTTCTGTGTTCGTTGATCGCCAATCGATCTCAAACGCCGCAACGACTTTCGCCGGATCTCGGTCCGGAAAACGGAGCGTTTCGCCCAATTCAACCTCCCTGTCTTCCAAGTCTTCAGTTTCGAGGAGCGAAACGGTTTTCTTCAAGCTGAAGGATGGATCAATGACTGCCTCCACAGGCACGAACATCTCTTTCCGTTTCTCCCACGGCAACGATTGATAGGGCTTCTCCGGCCAGTCTTCCCGAAAGAACAACGCCGCCGGGAAAAAGTAAGGCGGCAAGCTTGTGTCCGTTCCGAAGAATGAATGCGCCTCTTTGAAATCTGGAATCCCTTCCTTCTCCCGAACTTCAAGAACCTTTTCGCGGAATGAATCGACTTCACGAAGAAACTCGTAAGTCGCGCATTCCTCCAATTCCTCATCCCGAACCCCCGAGAAATCCCAATCGTGCCGCGACAGGTTCCGATGATTCCAGTTCATTACGGGAAAGGCTCAAGCCTCTTTGCCGGCTTCCAGATCGGGCAGCTTGCTGATTGCCGCCCGCCGTCGGTCCAGATCCAAGTGCGTGTATCCGTCGTTGATTTTGGAACTCTTGTGGCCGGTCAGTGCCATCCTCGTTTCCTGATCAATCCCCGCGTTGGCCAGCATGGAGTTGAAGGAATGGCGGAGGCTGTGAAAGGACAGCTTGCTGAACCTGCGTTGCCCCTCCCCTTGAACCGTCTGGGTATCGATGCCTGCCCGCCGCATGATCGTCTTGAACCTCTCGCTTAGCCCCGATTTGCCGCCAATGGCGCGCGCGGCAAGATCTGGCGCAAGGAACTCCTGCGGTTCGTCGGTCCCTGCCAGTTCCATCAAATGCCGTTCAAGCTGCGGATGCAAAGGACAGACAACGCGACTCCCTTTCCCCTTCTTGGTTTTGGTCTGATCGAAAACGACGACGCCCTTGCCGAAGTCCACATTGTCCCAACGCATCCGCGCACAGTCACCGATTCGCGCGGCGGTGTAGAAGCCCAGCAAGATGACCGTCCGCCATTCGGGTGACGCGGCCTCAAGCAGCTTGGCGACTTGGTCGGCGGTGAAAATGTCGCGCTCCTGCGCCTCGCCGCCAACCGGACGCAACGCCAACGCCTTTTCAACGGGATTTGAGAGAATGAATCCCAACCGGCGCGCCTTGTTGAAAGGCGTGTTCAGGTTCTTCGCGTCACAGAGCAGTGTCTTCCCGGAAACCCCCGCCTTCTCCCTGGCGCTCAAATAGGCCAGCACATCCCGATAGGTGACGGCGGAAACAGGCTTCTTGCGCTTTGCGCCCAGAGTATTCAAGAAACTCTCAACGGTGTGTGAGTAGCGCGCTTGTGTGCGGGGATTCTCCTTCGTTTCGAGCCACTGCCGCAAGAATTGCTCCGTCGATTCCTGATCGATCAAATCCTGCCCGATCTGTTCCAGCATCGCGTTGAAGACGCGGCGCGCCTGCCCTTCAACCAACCGGCCGGCTTTGGCGTCATCCGCAGCTTTCTGCCATTCGTTGGCGAGCTTCTGGGCCTTGCTCTTGTTCGTCAACTTGGTTGAACGTTGCGTGCGTCGCCCGTCGGCCATAGTGAAGCACGCGATCCAGTAGGGAGAATTTGCAAGTCGTCGCAAGGAAGCCATTTGTTACAACGCTACTTACAACGTTCAAGACTGTCAAGACCGTGCATAAACGCATTTTTATTGGTAAAAAATGGATTTTAAGCGCAGAGAATTGACACGTGGGTTCGATTCCCATCACCCGCTCCACTTTTTTCTTCAAAAAGCCCCCATTTCTATTGATCGAAACGCACTTGCGGCAATCTTGGCAACTCTGTGCAATTCGGGGAGATTCAAGGCAAGGGTTTCCCCTTTTTGTCCCCTAAATCTTCCCCGGTTGCTCTCGCGTGCGGCCGGAATTGCATCAGAATTATCGCTTCCAACACGGTGAGGGCAAAACAATCGCCGTCGGATTCTGCCTGCGCCCCACATCTTCATCCACTCCTCGAGAGACAGCTCTCGGCGAGAAACGGAGAATTCAATCTGGATTTCGGTTCCGGACCTGAGGACCATGTCCTCAATGCCAAGGTTCCTGACCAAATCCCGCTTCAAGCTTGGATTGGAATGTCCGACGAAGCTCTATTACACCAAGAAGGAGGACGTCTATGCCGACAGCGGCCTCTCGGACCCGTTCCTGGCAGCCCTGGCCGAAGGCGGTTTCCAAGTGGGAGAATTGGCCAAGAGCTACTTCCCTGGAGGACATGACATCGAGACGTTGGATTACGGTGAGTCTCTCGAGCAAACGGCCGCACTGTTACGCACGGACGAAGCCACGATTTTTGAAGCGGCCGTAAAACACGAAAACCTCTTCATTCGTGTTGACGTCTTGAAAAAGCAGCTCTCCTTTGGTTGAATTGAATGTCGACTGGCCCTAGTCTGCGCTCCCAGTCAGCCAGTCGAAACGTAGATCCGAATTCACACGCATATGAACCCTCTACTTGTCACGCTCGGAGTCCTCCTCTTCTTCGCCATCATTGTCGGTCTCTGGGTGATGGGCGCCTACAACGGACTTGTCACCCTGCGCAACCGCTTCAAGAACTCTTTCGCGCAGATCGACGTGCAACTGAAACGCCGTTATGACCTGATCCCCAACCTCGTCGAGACGGCCAAGGGCTACATGAAGCACGAGAAGGAAACGCTCGATGCCGTCATCTCCGCCCGCGCCGAGGCGCAGAAATGCGAAGTCAATGTCAGTGCCGATCCCTCCGACCCGGCCGCCATGGCCGCGCTGTCAAAAGCGGAAGGCGCCCTTGGCGGCGTGCTCGGTCGCCTGATGATGCTCACCGAGAATTACCCGGACCTGAAGGCCAACGAGAACATGATGCAGTTGACCGAGGAACTGACCTCGACGGAGAACAAGGTATCCTTCGCCCGGCAGGCCTACAATGACTCGGTGATGACCTACAACACCAAGCGCGAGATGTTCCCCACGAACATCATCGCCGGCATGTTCAACTTCAAGGAAGCCGCCTTCTTCGAGATCACCGAGCAGCAGGAACGCGAGGCGCCGAAGGTCCAGTTCTGATCGCGCTCCATGAATGACTTTTTTGGTCATCAAGACCGCGCCCGGAAGAATACGGGCAAACTCATCTTCTACTTCATTGGTGCAATCGGCGGAACCATCTGCCTGGTCTATGTCGTCCTGGCCCTGATCTTTCTCCGCGGCGAAGGCGGGATCGAGGTGTCAGCGGAGGCGCTCTGGAATTCCAGGCTCTTCATGTGGGCCTCGGGCGGAACCTTGGCCATCGTCTTCATCGGCAGCCTCATGAAGATGGCGGAATTGTCCGCCGGCGGCAAAGCGATCGCGGAGATGCTTGGTGGTCGTCCCCTTGATCATTCCACAACCGATCCCCGTGAGCGCCAGTTGCTCAACGTAATCGAGGAAATGGCGATCGCTTCCGGCGTGCCCGTGCCCGACACCTACCTCATGGATCATGAAATGGGGATCAACGCCTTCGCCGCCGGCAACAGCATCAATGACGCCGTGATCGGAGTTACCCGCGGATGCATGGAACAGCTCAATCGCGATGAGTTGCAGGGGGTGATGGCCCATGAGTTCAGCCACATCCTCAACGGCGACATGAAGATCAATCTGAGACTCACCGGATGGATCCATGGCCTGCTTTGCATCGCGGTCATCGGGCGCGTGCTGCTACGTTTTGGCGGTTCCTCCCGCTCCCGCGATGGCAAGGGCAATGCCCTTCCGCTCGTCGGACTCGCCTTTATGGTCATCGGCGGCATTGGTATGCTGGCGGGCAAGCTGATCAAGGCCGCCGTTTCGCGTCAGCGCGAGTTTCTCGCCGATGCCTCGGCCGTTCAATTCACCCGCAACCCCAACGGAATCGCCGGCGCGCTCAAAAAGATCGGGGGACTCACCTCCCGGCTCGACAACCCCAAGGCCGAAGAAGCCAGCCACCTGTTCTTTGGCAACGGTCTTGGCTCGAGCTTTATGGAGGCCTTCGCGACGCATCCGCCGTTGGCGGAGCGCATCCGGCGCATCGACCCCAACTTCCAAGGCGGCTCGTCCGAATCCCGGACCTCGGCCGGCTCCGGACAAGCCGATCTCGTGTCAGGTCTGGCCGGTGGCCAAGCAACACCACCGCCAATCCCAACTGCGTCCGTCCCCACCAACCGGGTGATGCAACAGATCGGCGAAATCGACGTCGAACATATCAACTACGCGCACGGATTGATTGGCAGCCTACCGCCGCTGGTCGCGCAGGCAGCTCATGAACCGTTCGGCGCCGTGGCCCTCTCCTACTCCCTCCTCCTCAGCCCGGACAAGCAGGTTTGTGACCGACAGGTCCGGATACTCCAGCAGTCCGAAAACCCGGCCATCGTAGCCGAGACGGCACACCTTTCAGACGCCACAACTGATCTGCCCGAACGCACGCGCATTCCGCTGATCGCGATGTCCCTCCCCGCGTTGCGCCAGCTCAGCCCGGCACAATACGGCACCTTCGCGAACACGGTCCAGCAACTCGCCGCCGCCGATCGCCAGATCGACCTCTTTGAGTTCTCCCTGGAGAAGATCCTGCGGCGATACCTCGATCCGGTCTTCACCGGCGAAACCCAGGAACGTGTTCAGTTTCACTCACTTGATTCCCTCCTCCACGAAGCCAAAGTGTTTCTGTCCGCCCTCGCCTATCTGAGCCACGAAGAGGACACCGAGGTCGCCAGGGCCTACCAAGCCGGCATTGCATCTCTCGTAGATCATCAATTCGACCAGCTCCCCATCGAGCAATGTGGTCTCGACGCCGTCGAACGCGCGATGGACCGCGTCGCGGCGGCGGATGTCCGGGTCAAGGAACGCATCGTCAAAGCCTGCGCCGAATGTGTCACCGCCGACGGCGAAATCCAGACTGGCGAAGCCGAGATGCTTCGCGCCATCTGCGCCGCGATCAATATTCCCTGCCCTCCGTTGCTATGATCTACGCAGCGGCGGCAGTTCTTGCGACTGGCGTCGTCCTGGTCTTTGTCCGATGGCATGATCTGTTGCTTGGCTGGCAGAGTCGCCGGCGGCCACAGACCGAGGCTACCATCGCCGAGCACATCCCTTTCCACGAGTATGTCCGTGAACTTTCACCCCACACGCACACTCCCAGCGGCGGCACGAACTTGGGTTGGGAATGCCGGTACGTTTATGAAATAAAAGGAGAGATATTCGAGTCCACCCGCTTCGATTCCGATGGCTCCCGGTGGAATGCGAAAGGTTACGACAGGCTCCCGGAGATCGGCTCGATGATCGTCGTATATTACCATCCGCAAGATCCCTCAATCGTTCTGGTCAAACCGGGCATGTCCGGAACCGAGCGACAATGGTTTCAGGTGCAAAAGGCCGCCGCGAACGACCTCGACGCCTACCTTGATCGCGAGGGGTTGAAACGTGAGATGAAGAAATGGAAATTCCCGCTGCACTTCATCGATTTTGAAACCGCCACCCCCGCGATTCCCCTGAATCGCGGCCGGCGGCCCTACGAGATCATCGCGTTTCAGTTTTCACACCACATCGTCGACGAGGACGGCCATGTGCGGCACGTCGATGAATAGGCGTCGCCTCTTTGAGCGCGTTGTTCCTGGGCGGCAGGACCGCCCGTTTGGGATGCTCAGCCCGATACGGGGCCAAGACGCGATTCATCTGGGCGGGACTGATCTGCAGCAGTTTAGAGCGCACCTGAGGTTCAAGTCCTCCGCGGCGCTTTTCGTAGGATCGCAGCCACATTGCCAACAAAGGCTTCAATCGTTTGCCGCAGGGTTGCTCGGCCAGCATCCAGATCTCTTTGAGCTGCAACGCCATGATTGGGTCATAGATGGCTTTGCGGCCGACCTTTCGCCGGCTTGCTCCAGGCGGCCGCCGCCGTCCGCCCAGTAGCTTGATGGCATACTTTCGTTCGTATCCGCACACGGCGCAAAACTCATCGATCAAGTCGCTCTTGCCGGTTTTCCCTATGCGTCGGGCGTATCGCCACCGCATCTTCTCGAGATACTCGCTCTTGCTTTCCTGACTCATCGTGACGTCCATGCGCCACGGTGTCCTTCATTTTGAGTCAACGGGATCTTTCGGAATCACAGCCGATTCTCGCTTCGGTGTCTTTCTTTATGAGTCAACACGCCTGACGCGGCCCATGTCTCTGCGCGCTTGCCACGTTCACGACCATCCCCTAACGTCCCGATCATTCCTGCCTGAGCATATGAACACGAACATCCGCATCCAACTTTCTGTCATGATGTTCCTCCAGTTCTTCATCTGGGGAGCATGGTACGTCACCGCGCCGAACTACCTTGGAACCATCGGCTTCGGAGCCACCGACTTCGGCTGGACCTACTCCGTCGGGCCCATCGCCGGCATGCTGTCACCCTTCTTCGTCGGCATGATCGCGGACCGCTTTTTTCCGGCGCAGCGCGTGCTGGCCGCAATGCATCTCGCCGGCGCCGGGCTGATGTTCGTGGCGGCCACGATGATGAAATCCGGCTCCACGCCGAACGCGATCAACATCGCGTTCTTCGGTTACATGCTCACCTACTACCCCACGCTGGCGCTCACCAACACTCTGGCGATGCGCAACATGAAGGACCCGGAAAAGGAGTTTCCCCTGATCCGCGTGCTGGGAACGATCGGCTGGATCGCGGCGGGCCTGACTTTGACGCAGGTGGGCTGGGACACGACCATCAACATGTTCTACCTTACCGCGGCTTCCGCGCTGGCCCTGGGCGTCTTCAGCTTCTTCCTGCCTCACACACCGCCGGAAGCCACCGGGCCCGTTTCGGTGCGCCAGATCCTCGGACTTGACGCCTTCGTGCTGCTGAAGAACCGCTCCTATCTCACCTTCATGGTCTCCTCCCTGCTGATCTGCATCCCGCTTGCCTTCTACTACCAGATCGCCAGCCGCGTGGTGGAGATGACCGGACTGCCCATCGGACAGACCATGTCCTACGGCCAGATGTCGGAGATCTTTTTCATGCTCGTGATGCCCTTCTTCTTTGCCCGCCTTGGCGTCAAATGGATGCTCGCAGTGGGCATGCTGGCGTGGGTGCTCCGCTACGGCCTCTTCGCCCTCGGCGCTCCCGACCAAGTGCGCTGGATGATCATCGTGGGCATCGTCCTGCACGGCATCTGCTACGACTTCTTCTTTGTGACCGGCCAGATCTACACGGACAAGGTCGCTCCCAAACAGATTCGCGCCCAAGCGCAGGGCATGCTGGTCCTCTTCACCCTGGGACTGGGCATGTTCATCGGCGCCCAGGTGGCCGGTCGCATCGAAGCCCAGCACACCACCGCCGAATCCAAGGCCTTCGCCGCGCAGATGGCTGACGCGTCAACCGACGCCGAGAAGGCGGATCTGCGCACGAAGGAGCTTCAGGCCATCGAGTGGAAACCACTCTGGGGCAAGCCCGCCATCTTCGCCGGCGCTGTCATGCTGGTCTTCATCGCCCTGTTCCGGGACGACCGGAAGCACGGGAAAAAGGAGGGTGACAGCGACAACGGCGACGCGCCAAAGGAGGAAGGCTGACGGAACCGTCCTCGGCGAGCCGCGCCCGGCCGCGCTCACGTCGGCTCAGGGTTTGCCCCACCTTCGCGCTCCCCTGGCAATTCTCCTTTCCAAGGCCGTTGCCGGACCGGAAGATCCTGACCCGGCATGGAGACGCTTCTCGCCATCTGGCATTACATCGCGGCGGCGCTGACATTGCTCGCCACGCTGCTCGCCTCGGGGCACGCGGTCATCTACAAGCGGGACTCCCGCTCCGCCGTCTTCTGGGTCGCGGTCATCTGGATTGCCCCGGTGTTCGGCGCGATCCTCTATCTCACGTTCGGCGTCAACCGCATCCGCCGCCGCGCGCAATCCCTGCTCAGCGACATCGACAGGACACGCCACCGCCCCCGCGCGGCCGCGATCACCCCGGCGAAGCTGCATGAGATCCTCCCCGACGAATCAAAACGCCTTTCCCATCTTGCCCGACTGAGCGGCGCGATCCTCCGCCGCCCGCTTCTCCCCGGCAACCGCATCGAGCCCCTGATCGACGGAGACGCCGCCTACCCCGCGATGCTGGACGCGATCCGCGGCGCGAAGACCTCGATCGCGCTCTGCACCTACATCTTCGACAGCCGGTCCATCGGGCGGGATTTCGTCGAAGCCCTGACAGACGCGGTGAATCGCGGCGTCGAGACGCGCGTGATCGTGGACGCCACGGGCGCGCGCTACTCATGGCCGTCGGTCGTTCCGCAACTGGCGCGGGCGGGCGTCCGCGTGACCCGCTTCCTCCCCACCTTCCCGCCGGTTCGCCCCTTGGCCATCAACCTGCGCAACCACCGCAAGATCCTGGTCGTCGATGGCCGGATCGGCTTCACCGGAGGCATGAACATCCGCGAGGGCAACCTGCGGAAACGCGCGCCACGCAAGCCCATCCAGGACATCCATTTCCGGGTGGAGGGACCGGTCGTGGCGCAGATGATGGAAGCCTTCGCCGACGACTGGAACTTCTGCGCCAAGGAGCCCCTGGCCGGCGAGACCTGGTTCCCCCCGCTTGAACCGGCCGGCGAGATGCCGGCGCGCGGCATCACCGACGGTCCGGACGAGGACTTCGAGAAACTCGCCCGCACGATCCACGGGGCCTTGTCCTGCGCGCGGGATAGCATCCGCATCGTGACGCCGTATTTCCTGCCGGACGCGGCGATGATTTCGGCGCTGCGGACCGCCGCCTTCCGCGGCGTGGAGATCGACATCATCATGCCCATGAAGGGCAATCTGCCCTTCGTGCAATGGGCGACGCAGGCGCAGCTCTGGCAGGTCCTGGAGGCGCGTTGCCGCGTCTGGCTCACCCCCCCGCCCTTCGACCACGCCAAGCTGCTGGTCATCGACGGGCACTGGTCGCTGATTGGCTCCGCCAACTGGGATCCCCGGAGCCTGCAACTGAACTTCGAGTTCAACGTCGAATGCTACGACCGCGCCTTCGCGGAGACGCTTGAATCGTTGATCCAGGACCGGCTTTCCCGCGCCCGGCGGATCACGTTGGAAGATGTGGACGGGCGCCCCGTGCCGGTGAAACTGCGCGATGGCATCGCACGGCTGTTTCATCCGTTCTTGTGAAACCGCACATCACACAAGTTCGTGAGAACCGGAAGATCGCAGTTTCTCCATGCCGAAGGCATCGCAGCCTTCAGCTTGAGATCACGGAACGGCAAAGCGGAAGGTCCCTGGCCCTCCCCGCCGTCCTGGCCGGTAGATCAGGTTCGCCGTCGCTCCTATCCGTCCGCCTGACGGCGCGGCTGCCGCGGCAGCGACGTTCGTGCCGTCCGGTGGCGTGTTGGTCATGACCAGCTCCGACGTTGCGTTGACTCCGGAATTCGTAGGAACCGAGGACGAAGGGCCCGAGAAGAAATTCACCACCTGGTTGCGAACGTGGAGCAGTGTGAGAACCCCGCCGCCTGACGGCGCTCCGGGAGCGGCGTTTTCCGCGCCGCCTCGACGACCGGGAACTCCGCCTCCCGCCCCGGGGCGGGCCACATTTCCGGGCCCGCGACGCGGAGGCATTTCCGGTCGGACGTTGGGTGGCTCCATTGCCGGTCTCGAATTCTCCCGCGGAGGAACGGGCGCGGCGGCGGCGGCAGGCCGACCTCGCTCCAAGACATATAGGTCAGGATTGTCGTAGGCGTGCTTGTACACCAGGAGCAGTTCCGTCATGATCAGGAGCAACGCGATCAACAGGGCCAGCTCCAACAGCCGCAACCTCGCTTTCCAGGTCTTCCTCGTGTCGGAGTTCATTTCGTTGGCTGTGTCTTCGCGTGTTCGCAACGTTCAATTGGTGTCCCGGTGTTGTTGGATCGCCTTGAGCAGCCTGGGATTGTCGACATGCTCCACGTGTCCGTCGGCGAACAGGAGATTGCCTTCCAGTCCGTGCAACTCCGGCGTCCACTGCACGACGGAGTTCGTGGCGACCGGCATCACCGGCCCGGGCGACAACGCGCGATTGGTGAGGTTGCGATCCGCCGCCAGGATGTGGAACGGGTGGTTGGGCCGCGCATCGAGGCCGACCAGATAACTGACGTTCCCGTTCGCCAGGCCCGTCCAGTTCGTGGCATGGCGCGAGCGATCGGTCGGACAGCACAGCAGCTTCGGCGAATCGACCAGATTGGACATCGCCTGGAAATGCCGCCAGGCATCGCCGCGCTGCGCGTATTCCCACGTTCCGCCATAACGAACGCGGACGCCCATGGGAAAACGGCCGCGGTGTTCCTGCGCGAAGATCCTGAATGACAGTCCCAACTGCCGCAGGTTGCTCACGCATTCCACCTGCCGGGCCTTTGCCTTCGCCCGCGCCGCCACCGGGAGGCAGATGGCCGCGAGGATGGCAATGATGCCCATGGTCACCAACAACTCCACCAACGTGAAACCCCGTGACCCTTGCTCTTGTCCGTGTTTAACCATCGTCCGTTTGGGCTATAAACCTGGTTGAATCGGCTTTAGCAAAGCCCATGCCAACCCAGCCCATCACCCAAACGGCCTATAAATCGACGAACGGCTGTGTGAATTTCGCGCTCATCGCGTGAAATGTGTCGTGGTTCGTTCGGAGACGGTCAAGGAGCGGCGACATTCTTGTCGCCCTGCCTGCGAAGCAGGCAGAGGGGCGCTGGCATGCCGCCAGCTCGCTGGCCCCATTCCCGCGCCCGCCTTGCCCTACGCCTCCTGCTGGCCCCTTCAGGGCCACGGCGACAAGAATGTCGCCGCTCCTTGATTGGCGTCCGGCGCCCCAAGCCCCCCTACTTCTTCTTTCGCCCCGGAGTCTCCATCCCGAGATACTCCAACCGCCGCGGAACCTCGCCCTTGGTCGCCTTCATATGAAGGCCCTTCACGTCAAAGGGGTACTTTGGCTCAAAGTCATTGAAGAGCACGACCGACTGGAAGGCGATCAGGGCCTCGTCCTCGGATTCCGTCTCATTGAGAATGCCGGTCAGGGTCGGTCGCGGATCCTCCGCGCCAATAAGCCCCAGGAACTCTGCCGCTCGCAGACGCACCATGCGGTTCTCGTGAGTCAGGCTCTTGCGCGCCTCCCCGGCCAGGGCTCCCGCCTCCTTGCCCAACACGGCGCAGGCGATCAAGGCCTGGTAACGCTCCCACTCGTTCTCCGAGTTCAAAGCCTTCTTCAACTTGCCGCGCGCCTGCCTGAAAGGCAGACAAGCGAGATCGGCAATGTCCGCGAGACGCGCAATCTCCTCGGAATGCTGCTTCCCATAGGCGATCGGATCACCCAGGGCCTCGTCCACCTGCACGCTTTCGGGATAAAAGCTCAGGTCGTTCAGCCGCTTCACCCGGGCGTTCATCTTTGCCCGCATCTCCTTCAACTTCGCAGCGTGTTTCGGATCGCGGGAAAGGTCGTTCACCTCGTGCGGGTCGACGGAGATGTCGAACAACTGCTCGGCGGGCCGGGCCTGGAAGAACTGGCTCTGGGCCGCGTTCAGCTTCCCCTGTTTCCACAGGTCCCTCCACTCCCCGTAGGCGAGCATCTTGTAACGGTAGTTGTTCTGGAGGCCGTCGGGGTAATAGCCGGTGTAGTTGCGGACGTATTGGCAGTCACCCACGCGCAGGGAACGGACCTGGTCGTATTTCTCGTCCATGCGGTCGGCGTAGCCGAAGGACTCACTCCGCTTCGCCAGTTCGGCCGCCGAGATATCCGGCCCGAGAAAGGGACGCCCGTTCATCAGCTTCGGAACCTCGACGCCGGCCAGATGCATCACCGTGGGCCCAAAGTCCACGAACTCGACCGAACCCTTCGCGCGCGAACCGGGCGCGAAATCCACCAGCTGCCGGAAGTGTTCCGGGATGCGCACGATCAGCGGGACGTGGAGGCCGGAATCGTAGACATAGCCCTTGCCGCGCGGCAGCACGCCGCCGTGATCGCCGAAGTAGAAGATGAAGGTGTCCTCCAACAGTCCGTCCTCCTTCAACTTGTCGACCAGCCCCCCGATCTGCTTGTCGACCGCCTTGTGCTTGTCGTGATAACGCGCGTAGGTGTAGCGGAAGAGCGGCGTGTCCGGATGATAAGGCGCGACCCAGACCTGGTCGGTCGGGGTCTCGGTCTTCTCGCTCTTGTAGGTCCTCTCGTTGAAGTGCAGCGAGCTTTCGTGGGTCGTGGCGAAGCTCTGCATGTGGAAGAACGGCGTGTCCTTTGCGGGGCGGTTGCGCCAACTCGCCTTGCGGGAGGAATCGTTCCAGGCCTCCTTCACCGGGGCGGTGATGTTGTAGTCCGTCTTGCTGTTGTTGCTCGTGTAATAGCCGGCCGCCTGCAGCGTTTGCGTCCACGGCACGAAGCCCTTGGGCAGGTTGGCGGGCTTGGACTTGCGATGATACTGGAAGCCGCCGCGCGGCGCGTAGATGCCCGTCGCCAGCGTCGTGCGCGCCACGGAGCAGACCGGCGCGCAGGAGAAGGCGTCCTCGAAGACGATGCCGTGCGCCGCCATCGCCTCCACCGTCGGCATCACGCCCAGCTTGTCGCCGTAGAGGTTGAGGTAGTGGGTGGAATTATCCTCCGAGAGGATCCAGAGGAAGTTCGGACGGCTAGCGGCTTGGGAAAGCGAAACCGCGCCAAGCAACAACGCGGCGCCGGCCAGACGAAAAAGACTGCGAAACGGGGAGGATTGCATCCGGCGAGTGAAAGGCGCCACCGAACCGAGCGCAACGCCAATTGGAAGGCGCGTTGGGGGCGTGCGAGGAAGAACGCGCTGTCAGTCCGGGCGAACCCACCCCGATTTCGCGCCGCAGTCGGAGTTCAGGCGGCAAATCGGGGCGGGTCCGCCCGAACTTGCCTGTGGCCCTGGTCTCGCCCCTCTCACTCCTCCGGCTCGACGTGCTCCTGCTTCATGATCGCCGCCATCTCCTTGACGATATCGGGATGCCGGGCCGCCACGTTGTTGGTTTCGCCGATGTCGCTGGAGAGGTCGTAGAGTTCGATCGGAGCATTCGGGTTCTTGCTGACGTTGAGGCGCACGCCTTTCCAGCTGTCCTTCACCACGCCGAGGCGACCGCCCTTTTCATAGAACTCCCAGTAAAGATGCGGGTGCTTCTTCTGGCGGTCGGGTTTGCCCATCAGTTCATTGAACATGGAAATACCGTCGATCTTGTGGCTGAACTTCGCTCCGCCAAGTTGGGCAAGGGTCGGGAAGATATCCTGGAAGGCGGAGATGTGGTCGCTCACCGAGCCGGCGGGGACCTTGCCCGGCCAGCGGGCGATGAACGGCACGCGCACGCCGCCCTCGTAGAGGTCGCGCTTCATGCCCTTGAGCGGGCCATTGGAATCGAAGAACGGCATCTTGTGGCCGCCCTCCTGGTGCGGGCCGTTGTCGCTGGAGAACATCACCAGGGTGTTGTTGTCGATGCCCGTCTCCTTCAACGCCTTGAGGATCTTGCCGATGTCCTGGTCGATATAGCGCATCATCTGGGCGAAGCCCTTTTCCTGCGCGGGCCAGTCCTTGCCGGCGTATTCACCGTGGGACGGCGTGCGCATGCCGTTGCGGCCGATGCGCGCCTCGCCGCCGCCCTCGTTGTTCGCGTGCGGGATGTTCAGCGCGTAGTAGACGAAGAAGGGCTTGCTGCGCTTCTTCCGGATGAACTCGATCGCCGCGTCCGAGATCAGGGCCGGCGCGTAGTCCACGGCAACCTCCGCCACGCCGGCGCCTTCCCGCTCATCCTTCCGCTTCTCCAGCCAGTCCGGGTAGAGCTTGTTGCGCAGCTTCTCCTTCTTCCCGTTCCGGATCAGGAACTCCGGGTAGTAGTTGTGGGCGTGATACATGTTCACGTAGCCGTAAAACTCGTCGAAGCCGTGGAGATTGGGGTCGTTCAGCGGGGGCGGATTGCCGACGCCCCATTTGCCAAAGCAGCCGGTCTCATAGCCGGCCTGCTTCAGGACCGTGGCGACGGTGATGTCCGTGGGTTTCAACTGCCCGGGCCCGTTGCCGCGGATGCGCGCGTGCCCCGTGTGCAGGCCGGTCATCAACACGCAACGCGAGGGCGCGCAGACAGTCGACCCCGCGTAGTGCCGCGTGAAGCGCATGCCTTCATGGGCCAGGCGGTCGAGGTTCGGCGTGGTCAGCGTCTGCTGCCCGTAGCAACCGAGGTCCCCGAAGCCGAGGTCGTCCGCGAGGACAAAGACGATGTTGGGAGCGCTGCTCGCGCCGGCGGCCGGCTTCGGGCCGAGGCCGATCACGAGGAGGAAACAACAGAGGGTGCGGATCGCGGACTTCATGGCGGCGATCCTAGACCCGAAACCGGATCAGGCAATGCGCGATCTGAGCCAATGGGGTTGACAAGCCGCCCCCGATTCCGAACCGTCCCTCCCAATCCAAGACCGATGACGTCCCTTTTCACCAACGCCCGTCGCAACCCCGCCTGGCATGTCTGACCCCCGCTCCTGGGCGCTGGTCAGCGCCCGTGTCAAATCGACGGAGACGGCGCGTTCCACCGCGTTCGTCCGGAAGGGACAGTTCGTCGTCGGGCGTCCGCTGACCTTTGACCGGGAGGACGGCGACGTCTCCGCGATGGAGTACCTGGCGGCCTCCGTCGCCGCCGACATCGCCGGAACGCTCCGCAAGGTGGCGCAGGAACGGCGGCTTGAGATCGACGAACTGGAGGTCATTGCGCAGGGGGAACTCGACAATGCCCTGACCTTCCTCGGCGTCATCGGCGAAGAGGGAGAGCCCTCACTCAGGACCCTGCGCCTGAAGGTCTACCTTTCCACCGACGCCTCCGAAGACGACGTCAAGGCAGCCTGGGAGATCGCCCGCGAACGCTCCCCCCTTTTCACCACCCTGCGCCGCGGCGTCGACCTCCAGGTCGACCTCCAGATTTCGCACTGACCAACCACAACCCCTCAGACCGCCATGTATCGACTGACCGCTGAACAACAGGAAATCATCCAAGGCCTCCGGGAACTCGCCGACCGCGCGATCGCGCCGGTCGCGCCGGAGATCGACAAGGAAGGCCGCTTCCCGCGCGAAGCCATCGACGCGCTGGGTGAAGCCGGCTTCCTGGGCTTGACCGTCCCGCGCGAACTGGGCGGCCTGGCGCAGTCGATGCGGACCGCCGCCTCTGCGGTGGACGAGATCGCCCAACGCTGCGGCTCCTCCGCGATGGTCTACATGATGCACCTCTGCGGCGTGAACTGTTACCTGGCCGACGCCGACAAGTTCGCGCCGGAACTGCGGACCGCCGCCAAGGGCGAGCACCTGAGCACCCTGGCCTTTTCCGAGAAGGGCAGCCGCAGCCAGTTCTGGGCTCCGGTCTCCAAGGCCGCTGCGACCGACGACGGCTTCACCCTCTCCGCGGAGAAGTCCTGGGTCACCAGCGCCGGAGAGGCCGATGGCCTGGTCGCCAGCAGCGGCAGCAGCGACGGCTCCGGCGCCAGCGTCTGGCTGATCCGCAAGGACGATCCGGGCCTCAGCGTCACCGGCGGCTGGGACAGCCTCGGCATGCGCGGCAACCAAAGCAATCCCATGACGCTGGAGGATGTCGCGCTCGATGAGGCCCGGCTCATCGGCGAGGACGGCAAGGGCTCCGACATCATGCTCGGCAAGGCCCTGCCGGTCTTCCTGACCTGCCAGGCCGCCATCGCAACCGGCCTTGCCGAGGCCGCCTTCACTGCCGCACAGAAACACATCACCGGCGCCGGTTTCCAGCACACCGGGACCAAACTCAGCGACCTGCCCAATCAGCGCGCCCGCCTCGCGCAGATGCGCATCGACACTGACGCCGCCCGCGCCCATCTCGCCGCGGCCTTGGACAAGGTCGAAGCCGGCGACGCCGACGCGACGCTTCATCTGCTGGCCGCCAAGGCCTGCGCAAGCGAGGCCGCCGTCCGCGTCACAGACACCGCCATGCGCGCCTGTGGCGGAGCGGCCTTCAGCCGGCACCTCGGGTTGGAAAGGGTCTTCCGCGACGCCCGCGCCGCCATCGTCATGGCCCCCACCACCGACCACCTCCACGAATTCATCGGCCGCCTCCTCTGTGGCATGGACCTGTTTGGCTGACCCCTTCCACAGCTGAGAAACCGCGTCTCCCCCAACCCATCAATTCATGTCTGATCAAAACCCCATCATCGTCGGCGCGGTCCTCTACGACCCGAAAGTCTCCGTCATCTGGGACATCATCCGCGACTTCTTCGAGGAGAACGGCTGCCCCATGGACGTCGTCTTCTACACCAACTACGAACTCCAGAACGAGGGGCTGATCAGCGGTCATCTCGACATCGCGTGGAACTCGCCGCTCGCCTGGCTCGACGCCCAGCGCCTCAGCGGCGGGACCTGCCGGGCCATCGCCATGCGCGACACGGACCGCGACCGGGAGACCCACCTCGTCGTCCGCAAGGGAAGCGGCATCGGGTCCCTCGAGGACCTCGCCGGAAAGACCGTCGCCTTCGGCGCAAAGGACTCCCCGCAGGCGACGCTCATCCCGCAGGGGCTGCTGATTCGCCACGGTCTCCATCCCGACAAGGACTGCACAGCCCGCCGCTTCGACGTGATGGTCGGCAAGCACGGCGACCACATCGGCGGCGAGAAGGACGCCTTCCAATGCCTCAAGGACGGCGAAGCCGCCGCCGCCTGCATGATCGACCTGAACTGGAACGCCTGGACCGCCGACGGCACGATCGACGCATCGCAGTTCGAGATCCTTGCCACGACGGAAAAGTTTGACCACTGCGTCTTCGCCGTGCGCGACGATTTCCCCATGGAGGACCAGGAGCGCTGGCTGGAGGTCCTGCATCGCATGAGCTACGACAACCCCGCCCATCGCGAGATGATGGACATGGAGGGACTCAAGAAATGGGAGCCGGGGCGGACATCGGGTTTTGGTCCACTGGCGGAGGCGTGTGAGATGACCGGGTATTTTGAGGGGTGAGCAAGCCACGCGAAATCCATCCGTCTCGCGTTTCGCCCTTTCTGGGCTTCGAAATGGGACCTTTCGGCGAAAGGCCCCTACCACCGCAAGGTAGGGACGACTCGCCGAAGGCGTCCCACTTCAAATCCCATAGGGACGACACAAAACGCGAAAAAAGGACTCGGCTCCGCCACGCAAATGCCCCACGCGCCACCGGCTCTTGTTCCCCAGCTTGAACGTCCGACTCCTCTCCCCGCCATGTCTTTCACCGTCACCCAGGTCGGCTCCTGGCCGCGTTCCGAAAAGCTCCTCCGCGCCTTGCGTTCCAAACGTCTCGGAAAGATCCCGGACAAGGAATTCCAAGCCATCGCCGACGACGAAATCCGCCGCTGCGTGCGACACCAGGAGCAGGCGGACGTGGACATGGTTGTGGACGGCGAGATCCGGCGCGACAATTTCTACTCCTTCATTGCGGACAAGGTCGAAGGGACGCAACTGATGTCCTTGGCCGAACTGCTCGATGCCGTGGAGGACAAGGAAGCCTTTGAAGAGATGCTGCAGACACTCGACGCGCCCGCCTTCGCCATCCGCAATCCGACTTGCGTCGGAAAGTTGAGGCGACGCGAGCCCCTTGCGGTGAACGAGGTTGAGTTCCTCAAATCGATCACTGACAAGCCGATCAAGGTCCCGCTGCCCGGACCCTACTTGCTGACGCGCGCCATGTGGGTGACGCAGCACACAAGGGACGCCTACGGCGACAAGCCGGTGATGGCCGACGACATCGTCTCCATCCTGCGCGAGGAACTGGCGGACCTCGTCGCGGCCGGGGCGGACTTCGTGCAATTCGACGAGCCTGTGCTGACGGAAATCGTCCACGGCGGCGGCTCCGAGCGGCGCACCTTCATGTGCGCCACGCTGGCGACCCGCAAGGACGCCGCCGAGGAACTGGCCTACGCCGCCGAGTTGATGAACCGTGTCGTCGCCGGCTTCGAGGACAAGATCCGCCTCGGCGTCCATGTCTGCCGGGGCAACTGGAGCCGCCGCGAAGACGTGCTGCTCTCCGGTTCCTACGCGCCGTTGATTGAGACTTTCGCCGCGATGCGCGTGCGGCAACTCGTGCTGGAACACGCCACGCCGCGCGCCGGGGAACTGCCGATCGTCGGCAACGCGCTCGCCGACCGCGAGATCGGCCTGGGAGTCGTCAATCCGCGCACCGACGAGATCGAACCGCCCGAGCGCATCGTCGCCCGCTGCGAGGAGGCCCTGCGTTTCTGGCGGCCGGAGCACATCTTCCTCAATCCCGACTGCGGTTTCGGCTGCTTCGCCAACCGCTGCGTCAACGAGGAAGCCGTCGCCGCCGCGAAATTGAAGTCCATGGTCGAGGCGGCCCGAAGACTGAGGCCCTAGGGCTAATCGACATTCAGACTTGTACCATGATTGGAAATATGTTCCAAAC
>JAYPFK010000078.1:0-23113 GCA_038126235.1 Verrucomicrobiales bacterium | reverse complement strand
CCCTCACCCTCGGTCCCTCTCCCTCGGGGAGAGGGATGTCTTTGGGAGTTCTGTTTCATCGTGTGTGTTGGAAGGATTTCGGAAGTGACGGTGACGGCTCCCCCTGAACCGGGCCGGCGGAGCGCGGCTGTGTCCCGTCTTCGGGACCAGCCGCAGCAATCTCCGATTCGCAAACGCTTGGGCACGAAACAGGCCTTGGTCGTCGCCAACGTCGCTGCGGCTGGTCTCCGACACAGCCGCGCTCCGAGATGAAATGAGCCTCCTCATCCGCCTTCGCAAAGCTACGTCGCGACAAGCGTCGGCTGCTACTCGGGTTGGAGGCGGCTTCACCGGACATAGATGAACTCCTTCATGTTGAAGATGGCGTGGGCGAGTTTGATCGCGGCGGCGGCGGCGCCTTTTTCGGCGGGAAGCTGGGAGCGAAGTTGGTTCAGTTCCGTTTGCAGGCGCTCGATCCGGGCGCGTTGGGCGACGAGGCGAACGCGGTCGTCGGATTTGAGGGTGGCGAGCAGCTCGGCGTCTGAGATGTAGTTGGCGTCGTTCCTGGAAGCAGCTTCGACTTCGGCCGGTTTGAGCGCCCTTTCGTAGAGACGGGCCTCGTGGATGCGACCCTTGAGCATGCGGTTGCCGCCGACGCCACGTCCGTGCCGCAGGCCAAAGAGGATCTCGATGTCGTCGCCCGCGTAGGGTTGGAGTTCGTCCTTCTTGAACGAACGGCCGTAGGGACGGCCATTGCGGTAACCGAGGATGGTCCCGTCGGTCTGGTAGACGATGACGACATGGACGGGCTTCTCGATGGCCTCGGTTTCCGGCGGCGCGTTGAAGCTCTCGGTGCGGCGGAAGTTGTTGCTGCCGGCGAGCCACTGCTTCGCGTCCTTCTCGCCGATGACGATGGAATCGAAGGTCACGCCGTTGCGGGTCTGCACGGTGAACACGCCGCCGCCGCGCTGGTTGAGATCGTTGAGCTGCACCCAGGCTTCGAGGGTCTTGGCGTTGAGGCTTTGCTTCAGCGGCTTGCTGCGGGCGAAGCCGTTGCCGTCAAGGATCAGCGCCCCGTTCTCCACGCGCGCGGAACCGATCATCTCGCAGTCCAGTCCGCCGATGCCGTCCCGCCCATTCTCATCAAATTTCCATTCCGCGACGGGCTTGAGGGTTTCGGCGAGGGAGGCGGCCGGCTTTGGCTCGCCGCGCTTTTCGGAAAGAACATTCCACGCGATCCGCTCAAGGCGATCCCGGGATTTCTCGGCTTCGCGAGTTTCGGCATCCAGTTTCGCAATCCGGTCTTCGAGCTCCCCGCGCATCCGGGCATCGACGCTGATGAACTCCTTTGCCGCGCGGACCTCGTCGGCCGTGGCTCGGCGACCAAAGGCTTCGAACCAAAGCGCGTTGATCGCGGACTCGTCAATCTCGCCGAACTTGTTGGCGTAGCGCCGACCCATGGTTTGGGCGGCGGTCTTCGCGAAGTCGCCGTTCAAGAGGGCCAGCGATTGCGCGGGGACGGTGGTGACATCGCGGCGGCCCTTGGCGGAAAAGGGTACGGGCGCGTCAAAGGCGTTGAGGAAGGGATCGAGGCGGTTGCGAATCACCCGCACGTAGACCGAGCGACGTGGAGCATTTCCATCCACGGGCGCGCCGTAGAGGCTGTCGTCCAGTCGGCCGGAAACCTGCAGCAGCGCGTCGCGGATGGCTTCGGCTTCGAGGCGACGGGCGGTGAAGTGGGAAAGCAGGCGGTTGTCGGGGTCCATGGCGAGGGCCATTTCGGATGGGACGCTGGATTGCCGCCAGGTCTCGCTGGTCACGAGAAAGCGGATGAGGCTCTTGAGCGACCAGCGGTCCTTGCTGACGAAACGCGTTGCCAGATGGTCGAGCAGTTCGGGGTGCGAGGGCTTGCTACCCAGCGCGCCGAGGTTGTCCGGGGTATCGACGATGCCGCGGCCGAAGAGGTGATGCCAGACCCGGTTGACGATGACGCGGCGGGTGAGCGGGTTGTCATTGCGCAGGAGGTCCTCGGCAAGTTGGCGGCGTCCGCTGAGGTGGGTGTCGTAGGGCGAATCGTCGATGGCGGAGAGAAAGCGGCGGGGAACCCTTTCGCCCGGCTGCTTGTGATTGCCGCGGACGAAGAGCGGTTGATCGTGGCCCCGCCATTCGGCAAGCGTCGGAATGCGGGTGGGGACGGGGACTTCGCTTTCCAGCTTTCGGTATTCGGCGATGGCGGTCTTGGCGCGACCCAGCCTCTTGAGATCGTTTGCCAACACGTCTTCGCGCAGGCAGGCGTCGAGCAGCACGGCCTGGGCGTCGGTGGCGGTGTTTGAGGCCCAGGCTTGAATCGCGGAGTCTAGAACATCCGAGTAAAGCCGGACCAGGTCGGCGCGGGACGTGGGCGGATTCGTGGCGGCGGCTTCGAACAGGGGGTCGAGAAACTCAAATGACTCGTCGGCCGGCGGCTCGGCTCCCTTCTTCACGACGACGGCCTCACGGATGCCGAACCAGGAGCGGTCGCTGTTCCGCATCTCCAGCGGGGCGTCGTTGGCGGCGCTGAGCTCGACGTGGATGTCGTCACCGTTCCAGTAGGCGAGGTTGTATTTCTGCCAACGCCATCGGCCCGCTTGGTTGTCCTTGAGCTCGGTGATCGGGTAGACGGTGCCGCGGCGCGGGTAGTTCTGGACGACGTAGCGCGCGGTGGCGTTGCCGCCGCCGGTGATACGCAGCCAGAGTTCGTATTCGCCGTCGAGGTGGATGTCAGGCGAAGTGAGGCGGGCGGCGTCCTTGCTCGAAATGAGGTGGGAATAGGCTCCGGCGGGATAGATGCCGGCGAGGGCCTTGTCGCCGGATGGCGCGATGGCGAATGCCCCGGCTCGGGCGGCCTTTCGCGGCAGGCCCGAGCCGTAGCGGAACCAGTCTTGATACGCTTCATCCTGTCCCAGCGGCCATTGGTGCACGGTAGCAGCCGACGTGAGGAGGCTCTGATTTTCTGCATCTGATTTGGAATGAGCCTTCTCAGGTCGGCTGCCACGGCCGGCGTCTTCCAGACGCCTCCGTTCCCGATCCGCCTGCCATTCGTCCACGCGTTGCTTCCACGCGGTGGCGAAGGCATCAGGCGAAGCTCCGGCGGCCGGCGTGAGCGCGATGGGCCGCAAGACGGAGGATCTGGCCTTGGTTTGCTTGTCCGGTTTTGCCGGGGCGAGGACTTCGCGCTCGAGGCGGGGCAGCGATTTTCTCCATTCGTTGGCCAGAGCCATCCGGACTTCGTCCTTCTGAGACCGGAGTTGGTCGCGGTTTTTGTTCAGGTTCTCCGGCAGGTCGATGGCGGCGCGGCCGGGACGGGTGGAACCTAGAATGCCGAAGAGCGCGTAGTAATCGGCCTGGCTGATGGCGTCGAACTTGTGATCGTGGCAGCGCGAACAGGAGACGGTCATTCCGAGGAAAGCCTTGGTGAACGCGTCGATCTGGTCGTCGGTGAAGCGGACTTTCTCGTCGAGCGCGTCGGTGGGCGCGAAGCCGTGGAAGACCATGCGCCAATGGGCCGTGCCGATGAGAGACTCGTTGATCCCGAGTTCGCGGTTGAACCGTGGATGTTCGAGGAGGTCGCCGGCGACGTGTTCTCGGACGAGTTGGTTGTAGGGGATATCGGCGTTGAGGGCGCGGATGAGGTAGTCGCGGTAGAGATGAGCGTTGCCGATGATGGGGTCTCCCTCGGAGCCGTGGCTTTCGGCGTAGCGGGTCCAGTCCATCCAGTGACGCGCCCAGCGTTCGCCGAAATGCGGACTGGCGAGCAGGCGGTCGATGAGGGCCTCGGTGGCCCGTTGCGGATCGGCGGCGTGGGCCTTCTCGAATTCGAGGATCTCGTCGCGGGTCGGCGGCAGGCCGATGAGCGCGAAGTTCAGGCGTCGGATAAACGTGGGCGCGTCGGCGGCGGGGGAAGGCTGGAGGCCGGCGTCCATGAGCTTCGCGCGGATGAAGCGATCCACGGGGTGGGCGGCGCCCGCGATCTGAGGCGGCTTGACGTCGCGGATCGGACGGAAGCTCCACCAGTCTTTGCGGCGTTCGAAGACGGTTTCCCAGTCGTTGGCGGATGCGAGTTCGGCCTGGGTCGGCGGGTTGTCGCGCGGATCAGGCGCGCCGTCGTTCACCCATTTCACGAAATCGCCGATGACCGCGTCATCGAGTTTCGCGCGGGATTTGGGCATCTTGAGATCCGCGGCAGTATGGCGGATGGCGCCGATGAGCCGGCTGGCTTCGGCGTCGCCGGGAACGATGGCCGGGCCGGACACGCCGCCCTTCAGCAACGCGGCCCGGTGATCCAGCGCGAGGCCGCCCTTGGCTTTGTCCTGACTGTTGTGGCACTCGTAGCAGTCGTGAACGAGGACGGGGCGGATGCGTGTTTCGAAGAACTCGCGCTGGGCCGGGGACAATGTCGCCGCCAGTGGCGAAAACACCCCGGCTGAAAGGAGAAGGCTGACCCAGATGATGCCGCGCATGGGAAGCGGAGTATCCAACGGCGGCGAGTCCGGGTGTCAACGGAATTCCGGGAATGGGAGACTCAGGATCGCGCGGCTTGGTTTCCGGGAGGCCTTGTATCCGGACGCGCAAGCCCGGCCCGATCCCATCTTCCTCCACGGTGCGTTCCCAAGAGGGATCCGCAGGCCTTCGAGAAGATTCGATCAGGCCTTCAACACCGACTTCACAACATCGATCAAATGGTCCGGAATGAAGGGTTTTTCCAGGAAAGCGTCGGGCTTGACGGCCCGGTCCGCAAAGACGCTTCGGCGGGCGGTGCCGCTGAAGAGGATCGTGCGCAATGTGGGATGGCGTTCCTTGCTCCGCTCGATCAAATCGAGCCCCGTGCTGGCTCCCATCTGATAATCCGTCATGAGAAGATCGGGCGCGTTCGTGTCGCCATCCATGGCGGTGAAAGCCTGATCGGGATCGTGGAAGATCCGGGTGCGATAGCCCTTGAGTTGAAGCACGGCAGCGGTCAGCTCCGCGACAACCTTCTGATCGTCAACGACATACACCATCTCCCCACCCCCTTCTCGAACCTCTTCCCCGGTTGTCCCAGAGGCCGCCTCTTGAATGATGCTCATCATAACAGGCGAGCCTGTTGGCAGGATTCATGCCAAGCCGTGTCGCGAATCGGCAATTTGGCGGGTTTGGGTGGGGCCTGGGTTCAGCAGGACAACGTTTTGAGCCTGTCACCAAGGCGCCGACATTGGTGACAGGCTCAAAGCGCCGGTCTGCGAGAATGCGCGCGGCCGAGAATGCGTTTGACGGTTGGAATTGAACGTGGTGTTGTCTGGCCCATTCCGAGCCATTTGCCGTTGTTTTCCCGGTGTCTCGCGAACCGGGGAAGCCGGTTTCAACCCAGCGATCGTCACCCAACACCCGACTCATGAGCGACTCCAAGTCTTCCGATCAACTCCCCTGGTATGCCGGCGTGACCGGTTATCAATGGCTCGTCCTCGTGGTCTGTTCGCTTGGCTGGGTCTTCGACGTGTTTGAAGGACAGATCTTCGTGGCGAGCATGCGCGACGCGATGCCGAACCTGCTGGGCGTCGCCTCGGCGGACAACGAGGCCGTCGCGCGCTGGAACAACATCGCGTTGGCGTCGTTCCTGTTGGGCGGAGCGTTTGGCGGGGTGTTCTTCGGCGTGGTCAGCGACAAGATCGGGCGGTCCAGAACGATGATCATCACGATCCTGTTCTACTCCGTCTTCACCTGCGTCACAGCCCTGGCGACCCAAGCCTGGCATATGGTGGTCCTGCGATTTCTGGTGGCGATGGGCGTGGGCGGCGAATGGGCCGTGGCCAGCGCCATGGTCGCCGAGGTCATGCCCAAGCGGTCGCGGCCGGCGATGAGCTCCATCTTCCATGCCTCCAGTGTGTTCGGCACGCTGTTGGCGGTCGCGGTGGGAGCCTTCATCCTCGCCAAGCAACCTTGGGGCGACAAAACGTGGAAGCTCGGCTTCCTCATCGGCGTCATCCCCGCGTTGCTCATCCTGGTGATCCGCTGGAAAATGCACGAGCCAGAGCAATGGAAGAAGGCGCAGGAGGAGGCGGCGAAGGATCCCAGCAAGAAGACCGGCAGCATTCCTGAGCTGTTCCAGGGACAGAACCTTCGGGCGACCGTTGTGGGCGTGTCGCTGGCGACCATCGGACTGATCACGTTCTGGGGCTGCCACATCTACGGAAAGAACGCCCTGATGCGCCACGCCCAAGCTGCCGCCCTGTCCGCCGAGGGGGTTGGAGCAGACGCGCCCCAGGAGGCGAAACAGGCGGCGCTCGGCAAACACAAGGCCAGCATCAAGCGCGCGGAAATGACGAGCATGACCTTGAACACCATTGGCGGTGGCCTGGGACTGGTGCTGTTCGGCTGGTTCTCCAACAAGCTGGGTCGCCGCGGCGCGTTCGTCTTCTACCACGCGGGAGCCATGGCGATGGTGTTGTTGCTCTTCCTTGTGTTGATTCCCAACGGCGCTTCCTACATGACGCTGGCCATTGTCCTGCCGATCTTCGGGTTCCTCACCTTGGGCATGCACGCGGGCTACGCCGTGTACTTTCCAGAGCTGTATCCCACGAGATTGCGCGGAACGGGAACGGGATTCTGTTTCAACATGGGCCGCCTGGGCACTGCCGCCTACCTCCTGTTCGTCGGTCTGATGGATTGGAAACCGGAGCAGACCGCGGTCCCCGTGGCGGCCATCTACGTGCTCGGCGTCATCGTTGCCCTGCAGGGTCCGGAGACCCGGGGCCAGGAACTGCTCGACTGACCGGGGGCTGAAGACCGGCTGGAGTGATGCAGTTGCGGAGTCGCTGGGATCCCCGCGACGGGCAAGCGAATTCCAAGACTCCAGTTCTCCTCTATTCCATCACACCGCTGCGATTCGGGAGGCGCGCTCTCTCGGCTTAAGCGCGACCTGTGTCGTTACCCTCATAACGCCAACGTCGCAGCGCGGGTGGGCCAATTGTCCTCAATGAGTCAACGTGAGCATGCCCCGCACGGCCTACAGAGGACAGCTCGCCCCGCCATGGAGGCAAACCCAGTGACCCATGCAAGCCCCGGGCGCGCCCTTGGTTCAACCGCCGTTTTCAAATTCAATCCGCTTCCGGTCGTGCCGGGTTCGCCCAATGGCCGCTTTCGTCCGCGCCGCTGACGATCACTCCCTTGGCATTCCAATCCATGTGCGCCCGCACGCCGGCCGCGCAGTAGCGCAGGGTGAGGCCGCAGCGGCGACGGTCCGAATGGTTCGGTTCCGATCCGTGCAGCAGCAGGTCGCTGTGGATCGATGCTTCGCCCGCCTTCAGCTCCACGTTCACCGGATCGCCGAAGCGTTCGGCGTCATCCACGGTCTGATCGAGCACGTTGTTTTCATCGGCGGCGCTCCTGCGGTAGGTCAAGTGTCCCAGCTGGTGGGTTCCGGGGATGACGCGCATGCAGCCGTTGCCGACATCCGATCCGTCGATTGCGAGCCAGACGGTGACGGTCTTCGAGGGGGTGAGCGGCCAGTAGCTGGCATCCTGATGCCAGGCCACAGCCTGACCGTCGCCCGGCATCTTGCAGAAGAAGTGGGAGCCGAATGCGATCACGTCCGCGCCCAGCAGATCCTTGACGAGGCGGATTATGCGGGGATGCGTCAGCAGGTCGTAGACGCGGCCGTGCTTCAGGTGCGCGGAGCTGATGGAGTAGCTGTTTCCGCCGGCCGCGAGCGTCCGCTCCAACAAGGCGTCAAAATACGCGCGATGCCCGGCGATCTCCGCGTCGCTGAAGATGCGGAGCGGCGTGAGAAAGCCCGTGCGGTTGAACGCGTCGACCTGCTCGCGGGTCAGCGTCTCCGGCGCAGTCACCGGGCTGGGGTGAAAACGCAAATCCCGCTTCAGCGCCTCGACGTCGGACTGGTCGGGGATGATCTTGAATTCCTTCGGGGCGTTCATCCAAGGCGAAAACTACCCGGATGTCCGGCATGGCGGCAAACCCGATTGCGCAAGGCCGCCGGACGCCTGCGCTTCGCTCTCTCCGGCTGAGAAATGAGCATACCCTCAGGTTTGCTCCACCTTGTTCTGGGGTTGTTCCCTCAGACCGCATCCAGCTTCTCGAAGCTCTCCTCGATGAAGGTGGTGTTCTGGATCCGCGCGAGTTTGGCGTAGAGGCCGTCGATGGTCATGAGTTCTTCATGCGTTCCACGCTCAACAATCTCTCCGTGGCGGATGACGAGGATCTGGTCGGCCTTGCGGATTGTGCTCAGGCGGTGGGCAATGACGAAACTGGTGCGTCCCTTCATCAGCCGTTCCAGCGCCTCCTGGATGAGCTTCTCCGTATGGGTGTCCACGCTGGCCGTGGCCTCGTCGAGGATCAGGATCGGCGCGTCGGCCAGGATTGCGCGGGCGATGCTGACGCGCTGTTTCTCGCCGACGCTGAGCTTCACGCCGCGTTCGCCGACGCGGGAATCGTAGCCGTCGGGCAGGCGTTCGATGAAGTCATGGCAGTTGGCTGCGCGGGCGGCGGCGAGAAGCTCCTCCTCGGTGGCGTTGAGCTTTCCGTAGAGGATGTTCTCGCGGACGGTTCCGTTGAACAGAAAGGCCTCCTGCGTGACAAGGGCGATCTGGCTGCGCAGTGATTCCAGCGTCACGGCGTTGTTGTCCTGCCCGTCGATCGTGATCGTGCCGGACTCGCGTTCGTAGAAAGCGGGCATGAGATCGACGATGGTGGACTTGCCCGCGCCGGTGGGGCCGACCAAGGCGATCATCTGACCGGGCTCGGCGTGGAGTGAGACGTTCTTCAGCACTTGCCGATCATCGTTGTAGCTGAAGTTGACGTTCTCGTACTTCACCTCGCCGCGAACGGGCAGTTGCAGGGCCTTCGTGTCGGAGGCTTCCTGCCGTTCCTCGGCGGTGTCCAGGATGTCGAAGACGCGTTCGCCCGCGGCGCGCGTGCCCGCCACCATCTGGTTCAACGAATGCAGCCGCTGGATGGGTTGGTAGAGCATCATCAGGTAGATCAGGAACTCCGCCAGCTGCCCTTCGGACATGGCGCCCTCCAGCACCCGGGTTCCGCCGATCCACATCACCAACGGCAGGCCCAGCCAGCTGGTGAGGTTCATGCCGGGCGAATACCAGGCCCAGGCGCGCATGACGCCGAGCGTGCCCTGTCGCAGTTCCTCGGCCTTGCCGGCGAAGTGCTCGTCCTCGTGCCGCTCGCGACCGAAGGCCTTGATCTGCCGGATGCCCTGCAGGTTGTCCATCAGCAGGGCGTTCATTGCGCTGGCGGCCCTGCGTTGTCGCCGATAACGCCCGTGCGCGGTCGTCGTGTACCAGAGCGCGCCGGCGATCAGGAACGGAATCGGAATCATCGCCATGCCCGTGAGCATCGGGTCCGAGATCAGCAGCAGCGCCAGGATGCCGATGACGCTCAATACGGCGACTGTGCCCTGCTCGATGCCGTCGATCAGCACCCGCTCCACCGTGTTCACGTCCTCGATGACTCGGGTCATGAGGTCGCCTGAGGCGCGCTGGTCGAAATAGCTGATCGGCAGGCGTTGGAGACGTCGGTAGAGTTCGTTGCGCATGTCGAAGATCACCGACTGCTCGTAGTGGTTGTTGATCAGGATGCGCAGGGTGTTGAAGAGGTCGCGAAACACGAAGGCTCCGACCAACGCGAGAATCACCTTCGGCAGCAGGTCGTGCTTCTGCCCGTCGATCACCTCGTCGATCGTGAAGCCGATCAGTTTGGGAAACACGAGCCCGAAGGCGAGCGAGAGGATGGCGCAGCCGATCGTCCCGAGCGCGAGCAGCTTGTAGGGCTTGAGGTAGACCCACACACGGCTTAACACGTCGCGCGTCGAGCGCGCCCGGGCGGTGAGCGTCGGATTGTTCTCGGTCTCGGTGTTGATGTGACTGTGGCCTCGCACGAACGGTCAGGGTTTCAGGTTGCGGCTGATTTCGGGCCGCAGAATGTAAAGGTCGGACCGGAGTGAACCAAGCTTCAAGGGGTGAGCCTTCGTGATCGTACGTCAAATGGGTGATTGCGTGTCTTGTATCAAGGCGCTTTTGTTAACGTGTTTTACACAAATGTGAACAACTGGCCAAAGACCTGCTTCTCCCACGGTCCGCAGATACTCGAAATACAACACATGAACAACTGGGTGAACACAAGGGACGCGGCGGCTGTTCGCCGCATGGCGCAACGGGTCAGCTTGGAGTTGTTTCCGCCATTGGACACCGGCTTCGTCCGGCGGGCCTTCGATTGGGCCGTGAACAGCTTCCTCGGGAAGTATAAGGACTACCAACCGATTGACGCCTTGTATCACGATCTTGAGCACACGCTCCAAGGCACACTATGTCTTGTGTCCCTCCTGCAGGGGCGCGCGAAGGCGGGAATTGTTCCCGAGCTCGACCGCAGACATTACGAACTGGCCGTGCTGGCCATCCTGCTGCACGACACCGGCTACCTGAAGCGCAACAACGACGTCGGCGGGACGGGCGCCAAATACACCTATGTCCATGTCGGTCGCAGCGCGGAATTCGCACGCGAGCTGCTGGTGGGAAAGGGCTTCACGCTCGCGGAAATCTCATCCGTGCAAAACATGATCCGGTGCACCGGCGTGAAGTTGGACATCGATTCCATCCCCTTCCACAGCGAATTGGAGCGCGAACTCGGCCAGGCGGTGGGGACGGCTGACCTGCTCGGACAGATGGCCGCCGAAGATTACCCCCGGAAGCTCACGACCCTGTTCCTTGAGTTTGAGGAAGCCGCGCGTCGTGACCCCGACAACGCGACCGGCCACGCCCGCTTTGAAACCGCCGGAGACCTCATCCGCAACACCCCGGCCTTCTGGGAGCATTTTGTTCGCCCCAAACTCGACAACGAACTTGGCGGCGCCCACCGCCATCTTTGCGACGACGATGGCAACAATCCCTACATCGACCGCATCGAGAGCAACATCGAACAGATCCGCCGGAAGATAGCTGAACTGCCGGAGAGTGATCTGGCGGCGGCGTAAGGCGCGGTCTACCTCTTCGCCTCCAGCTTGGGCGTACGGGCCATGATGTAGGTGAAGAGGTCAACGATCATGTCGTCGGGGAGGGGCTCGGTGAGGCCTTCGGGCATGAGGGATGTGTGGGAGGCCTGGAGGGTTTTGATCTGGTCGCGCGGGATGAGGACGGGCTGGTCGTCGAGTCCTCGGATCGTGACGGTCTTGGCGTCCTGATTCTCCAACAGACCCGCGAGCTGGCGGCCGTCCTTCGTCTCGACGGTGAAGCTGGTGAATTCCTCGCGAATGGCGGCGCTGGGATCGACGATCGCCAGCAGAAGGAAGTCGAGGTTGTCACGCTCGTAGCCGGTCAGTTCGGGGCCGAGCTTCTTGCCCTCAGCGAAGAGGGTGTGGCAGATCGCGCACATGTTGGCAAAGAGCTCCTTGCCGCGCTTGAGGTCGCCCTTGCCGCGGTTGGCTTTCACCAGCTTTTCGATGCGGGCCATCTGCTTGACCTTCTCCTCGGGCGTCTTGCGGCCGAGCTTGCCCCAGTGCTTCTCGATCAGCGCGTCGATCTTCTCGTCCTTGTGCATGGCCATCTGTTGGACGACATCGAAGGCCACGGTGTCGGCCTTGATGCGCCAGGCGTCGACCTCGCCAAGGAACTGGAGCGCCCAGTCCTTGCGGCTGGCGAGGACGCGGTTGGCGGTGGCGCGGACGCCATGCTCCTCCAGCAGCGCGCTGTAGTAGGCGCTGACGATGGCCCTGCCGATGGCGGGGTCGTTGTAGTTTTCCAAGGCCTTGAGCGCTGCGAGGTTGATCGCGGTGGCGCCGGTCGTGCGCAGCAGGCGCGAGAGCGTGGGAATCGCCTTGGGCTGGTTGATCTGGCCCAGGATCTCGATGTAGGCGAGACGGGTCGCCATGTCGGCCTTGCTGTTGGCGACGACCTTCAGCGCTTCGGTCAGGGCCTTGGCGTCGCCACGGCGCAGGCCGAGCGCGACGCCCGAGCCGCCGAGGCTCTTCTGGTATTCGTCCAGGGCCTTGGCGAGCGCTTCGGGCAGGCTCGCGATCTGGCGTCCCTGGAAGGCTTCCATGAGGCCGGCCATGAGTTTGGCGCGGTGTTTGGCCTCGGGCGCGAGGGCGAGCAGGTCAGCGCAGGTCTGCAGGTCCTGCGGGCTGCCGGCCATGGCGTAGCGGCGCATCAGGCGTTCGATCAGGTACTCGTCCACCATGGGCAGGCCCCAGATTTTCCTGTCGGCGAACATCTTCAACACGGCGTCGCGGTCGTCGCCGCACTTGGCCTCAACAGCCCACCAGAGCAGCAGGGGGATGTGCAGGTCGTTGATGTCGGAACCATGGCCGAGCAGCTCCCGCGTGATGGGCAGGCCCTGTTCGGCGGGAAGGCGTCGGGCCGAGCTGGCCAACTGGGAGCGCACCTCGACCTCGGGCTCGCGGATGGCGAGGTCCTTGAGTTCATCCGCGACGCGCGGCGTGGTCTTCTTCGAATCGCCGATCAGTCTCACGGCCCAGCGGCGCACGTGCGGGTTCTTCGAGTCCAGCGCCTTGAGCGCGACCTCGTTGTCGAAGCCGCCGGAGACATACAGGGCCCAGAGGGCGTCGAGCGTCCGTTCTTCCGAGTCCGCCATGACGATCTGGCGCAACTGCGGGATGGCCGATTTGTCGCGCCGGTCGCCGAGCACGCGGATGGCCTCGTGGCGGAACCACTTGTTCCTGTGCGTGAGCAGCACGTCGATCAGTTCGGCGTTGGATTTCTTGGCGAGGTCGAAGGGCTGCACCGGCTTGGTCCCCTTGGCCTTCAGGCGGTAGATGCGGCCGCTGGACTTGTGCCAGTTGTCGCGCGGATCGACATGCGTGAGCCGGCTGTCGTACCAGTCGGCGACGTAGACCGAGCCGTCGGGCCCGACCTTGATGTCGACGGGGCGGAACCAGCGGTCCTTGGCCAGCACGAGCGGCGGGTGATCCTTGGTGCGGAAGGTCGAGGTGTCGGGAATGAGCTGGCTGGCGACGACACGGTTGTGCAGGGCGTTTCCGGCGACGACGGCGTGGTTGTATTTCTCAGGGAAGGCGCCGCCGTCGTAGATGCAGAAGGTCTGGCTGAAGCGCTCGGGGAAGCCTTCGTGCTTCATGTGGCCGAAGAAGCCGAAGGCGTAGGGATTGGTGAGCGGGCCGTGCTTGCCCCAGGTCTTCTCGGCGTAGCCGCCCTGCGCGTAGTGCATGCCGTGCGTCTTGCCGTGGTTGGTGCCGGAGAAGACCCGGCCCTCGGCGTCGATCTCCGTGCTCCAGGTGTTGCCGCCGCCCTCGGCGAAGATCTCAAAGATCCGGCTGCCGGGATGATAGCGCCAGATGCACTGGCCCTTGTTGTGCAGCCCTTTGGTGACCGCGGAATCGATGGTGAAGGTCGTGGTGCTGCCGTTGGCGCCGTAGAGCCAGCCGTCGGGCCCGAACATCAGGCTGTTCGCGACGGAGTGCGTGTCCTCCAGACCGAAGCCGCGCAGATGCACCTCGGGATCGCCGTCGGGGATGTCGTCGCCGTTTGCGTCGGGATAGAACATCAGGTAGGGCGGATTGAGGACCCAGATGCCGCCGCGGCCGACCGCCAGGGAGCTGACGATGTTCAGGCCGGTGATGACGTCCTTCGCCTTGTCGTACTTCCCGTCGCCGTTGGTGTCCTCGAGGACGGTGATCTTGTCCGCGCCCTTGAAGTGGTTCGGCGGCGGCGGCGGGACCTTGTCGAAGACCGCGCGGAGATACTGGTCGTACTTGATGACCTTCAGGCCGGCGGGGAAGGGATACTGCAGATACTGCACCACCCACATGCGGCCGCGATGGTCGAAGGTCATGAACAGCGGCTGCCGGATGGTCGGCTCGTGCGCGACCAGCTCCATCTCGAAATCGCCGTGGACCTGGAAGAGCTTCACGGCCTCGTCGGGCGCGGTGGGTTCCGAAAAATCGCCGATCTCGCCCTTGCCCGCGAAGGTCTTGATGATCTCGGCGACCTTTTCGTTGCCGGCGATGTCCATGTTGTATTTGTCGCGCTCCTTGGAATGTTGCAGCGCGGCTTCCGCGCCGGCGCCCGGGATGGGGCGGTTCGCTGCCCAGTGGACCGCGTTGACAAGCATGCGCTTGACCGGGGCGAGCTGAAAGTCGTCGAGGTGGCCGAGCGAGGTGTAGAAGACACGGCTCTTGCCGTAAGTGCGGTACAGCGCGACCGGCTCCAGCTGCGGCTCGCCCTTGTCGAGGGTGGTGCCGCGCAGGAGGACGCGGCTGTTGCCGGCGAGGTTGCGCGCCTTGTAGAGCGTGCCGCTGCTGTGGAAGGAGGTGATCTTCACGCCGGTCATCAGCGGATCACGGATGGAATGCGGAATCGTCGCCACGTCCGTGCCCGACTTGTTGCCGAAGTGGTTCTCGTAGTCGTGGCCGAGGACCTCCTGGTCGAACTCCTTCCACTCCACATCGCCCGCCGGCGGTTCTCCCTTGCGCAATGCGAAGGCGTGGCTGGAGGTGCGGATTGCGACCAAGCCCTTGCCGGCCTTCAGGTGCGCCTTGATCAGGTCCATCTGCGCGGCGGACAAGGTCCGTCGGCGGACGCTGAGGAAAAGGACGTCAGCGTTCTTGAGCTGCTCCAGTCCGGGGAAGTCGTTCGGGTCCGAGGTCGACGCGTGGACGAAGGTGGACTTGATGCCGAGCGGCTCCAACTGCTCCTTCGCGAACTTCGGCAGCGACTCGTTGGTGCGATATTCCTTTTCGCCGATCATGAACAGGACATGCGGCGCATCGGCGGCTTGAAGGCCGATGGCGGTCAGGAGGAGAAGGGCGAAGAACGAAGAGGAAAGGGCGTTTCGGCGGTTCATAAGCGTCGCGGATACTGAACGATCACGCCGACGATGGGAATGAGAAGTTTCCGCCCATCCCGGGTGTGGGGCGCATGTCCGTTTGGTAACGCGGTTGCGACTCTCTGCGTCTTTGTGTCGTCCCTTCGGGGCTTGAAGTGGGACGCCTTCGGCGAGGCGTCCCTATCCCATCGTGGTCGGGACCTTTCGCCGAAAGGTCCCATTTTAGAGCCCTGTCAGGGCGAAACAGGAGACATTGAACATGATGCGCCCTACCCTGTTCGTATTCGTCCCCCCGCCTTGACGCCTCCATGGCTTCGTGAGATCAAGTCAATGCATCCCTGATGAAGAAACTCCTTTCCTCAATCGTCGCGCTGGCTCTGGGCGCGGGGCTGGTTTCCGCCGGCGAACGCAAGCGGTCCGACCCCATGGACTGGTGGTCGTTGAAACCGCTGCATTCTCCGCATATCCCCGCCGCCGGAGACTGGGCGCGCAACGAGATCGACGCTTTCGTCCTCGCGCGTTTGCAGGGGAAGAACCTCACGCCCTCGCCGGAAGCCGAGCCCCGGACCCTGATTCGTCGCGTGACCTACGACCTCACCGGCCTGCCGCCCTCGCCAAAGGAGACCGCCGCGTTCCTCAAGGAATCGGACTCCGACCCCGACGGCGCCTACGAGCGGCTCGTCGACCGGCTGCTCTCGTCGCCGCATCACGGCGAGCATTGGGCGCGCTTCTGGCTGGACGCCGCGCGCTACGGCGAGTCGCACGGTTACGACAAGGACAAGGCGCGCTTCAACGCCTGGCCCTACCGCGACTACGTGATCCGTTCGTTCAATGACGACAAACCCTGGTCGCGCTTCGTGCAGGAGCAGGTGGCGGGCGATGTGTTGTTTCCCGGCGAGCCGGACGGCGTGATCGCGCTGGGCTTTGTCGCGGCCGGGCCGTGGGATTTCATCGCGCACTTCGAGGTCGGCGAAGGGAAGTTTGACGGACGCGTCGCCAAGCACCTGGACCGCGACGACATGGTGTCGGCCGTCTTCAACACCTTCATGAGCGCCACGGTTCAATGCGCGCAGTGCCACGACCACAAGTTCGATCCGATGTCCATGAAGGACTACTACCGCCTGCACGCGGTGTTCGCCGCCGTGGACCGGGCGGACCGGGTCTACGATCTTGATCCTGAGATCGTGAAGAAGCGTGAGCGGCTGGAGACCGAGATCGCGACGTTGAATGCCGAGAGCCGGCGATTGGACCAGGACGTGGAGAAGGCCGGCGGCGCGCGGCTCGCAATGCTGCGGTCCTCCATCCAGGAGATCGAGAAAGGTCCGAAGGCGAAGCTCAAGACCGTCCCGGAGCACGGCTACCACAGCCAGATCGTGAAGCGACCCACCGAGGTCAAGTGGGCGCAGGTGGAGCTGGCCGCGGCGACCGAGATCGACCGTATCGAACTGATCGGCTGCCACGACGACTATGCGGGCATCGGCGCGGGCTTCGGGTTCCCGGTGCGTTTCCGCGTGGAGGTTTCGGACGACGCGAAGTTTGCCCAGGGCGTGCGCGTGATTGGCGACTTCACCGGGACTGATTTCCCCAACCCCGGTCTCACCCCCGTGACGGTTCCGGCCGGGGGGGCGAAAGCGAAATTTGTCCGCGTGACCGCGACGAGTCTGGCCGAGCGCAAGAAGGATTACATCTTCGCGTTGGCCGAGCTGCGGGTGATCGATGCGAAGGGCGGGAACGTCGCCGCCGGCGCCAAGGTCACGGCCAAGGACAGCATCGAGGCGAAGATCCGCTGGGGTCGACAGAACCTCGTCGATGGGAAGTTCTCCACCGCCGGCGACCCCGAGACGATCGAGAGGCTGGCGAAGTTGAAGTCCGATCTTCGCGACCTCATGGCGGATCTGGAAACCCCGGAGATCCGGAAACGCCGGAAGGAAATCGCGGAAACCGTTTCGACGAAGCGCAAGGAGGTGAATGGACTGCCCGAGGGCCGGCTCGTCTACGCCATCGCCACGAACTTCAAGAAGTTCGGCAAGGTCATTCCCAGCGAAGGCAAGCCGCGCGAGATCCACTACCTGCATCGCGGCGATCTCCGTTCGCCGGGCGACGAGATGCAGGCGGGCGCGCCCGTGTTGTGGCCGGGGGCGGAGAAGTTGTTCGAAGCAGGGGAAGGGGCTTCCGAGGCGGATCGCCGCGCGGCCCTGGCCCGGTATCTCACGGACAAACGGAATCCGCTGACCTGGCGGTCCATCGTCAATCGGATCTGGCTCGGCCATATGGGGCGCGGCATCGTGGAAACCCCGAACGACTTCGGCCACATGGGCGCCACGCCGACCCATCCCGCGCTGCTCGACTGGCTGGCCGCGACGCTGCGCGACGATCCCGAGCAGTCGCTCAAGGCTCTGCACCGCCGCATCGTGATGAGCGCGACCTACCGGCAGGCCTCGACGCACGACGAGGCGAAAGCCGCCGTGGACGGCTCCAACGCGTATTGCTGGCGCGCGAACCGTCGTAAGCTGCGCGCCGAGGAACTGCGGGATTCCGTGTTGGTGGCGGCCGGGAAACTGGACCGGACGATGGGCGGACCGAGCTACCGGGACTTCAAGTTCAAGGACGATCACACCCCGAAGTTCTGGTACCACCTCCACGATCCGAACGATCCCGCGACACATCGTCGCTCGATCTACCGCTTCATCGCGCGCAGCCAGACCCAGCCGTTCATGACCACGCTCGATTGTGCCGACCCCTCACAGATGACGCCCAAGCGCGATGAGACGACCACCGCCCTTCAGGCGCTGACCTTGATGAACAATCCGTTCATGGCCGCGATGGCGAGGCATTTCGCGGCGCGGGTGGAGGGGGCGAAGGATCCGGTTGCGGCGGCGGTGAGAATCGCCTTCGGACGCGCGCCGACGGTGGAGGAACGGGGGTTGATCGGGGGCTACGCTGCGAAGCACGGGTGGCCCGCCGCGGCCCGCGCGGTCTTCAACCTGAGCGAGTTCGTCTACGTGGATTGACGGGGCGAGAAGCCGCAATTCTCTCATTCGCCGGGCGATCGCGCACAGGCGTCACCCGGGCGAATTTGCCGCGCTTCTTCGCCCTCACCCTGACTCACGCCCAATCGCGGGATTGCGGCTTACGGAAGCTTGTCCGGCCAGACGGCGCCGTCCTTGACCCATTGAATGATGTCCAGGATCTCCTCCTGGGTCAGCGGCTCCTTGCCCTCCGGCGGCATGACAAGGTCGTCGTCCTCCGGCAGGAGCAGGGTCTCCACCAGGAAGCTCTTGGCGGGGTTGAAGGGGACGATGCCCGGCAACTCGCTTTCGCCGCCCTTGAAGGCAATCTCCTTGTCGGTGAGCGTGTAGTCCCCCTTCTGCTTCTCGTCCCCGTGGCAGCGGAGGCACTTCTCCTTCAGAGCGGGCCAGACCTTCTCCACGAAGTGGGTCATGCGGGGATCGTCGGAACCCTTCGCGCCTGTCGCGGCCGCGGCGGCGCCTTCGGCTTCCTTGCCCCCCTCGCCCATCAGCTTCTTGACGAATTGCGGGGCGTTGGCGACGAGATATTCCGAACCATAGGTGAGGTTGCCGCCGGAGTGGCCGGTCATCGCCAGCACGAAGAAATTGGAGGCGAGCAGGAACCGGTAGACACCGGCCAATGACTTGTTTTCCTTCTCCTTCTTGAAGGCGACCTGGTGAATTCCGACGATGATCACAGCCACGACACCGGCTCCGATGCCCCACCACTTGTGTTCAGACAGCGTGTGTTCCTCATAGCCGCCGCCGACGCCGCGCATCAGGCCAAGGACGATCGTGACCACCATCGCCAGGACCGTGCAGATATGGATGATCGTCATGACGCGCCGCACCTCCGAGTCGCGCCGCCGCATGTTGTAGAGCTCGAGCACACAGGCCAGCAGTCCGAACCCGATCGGCAGGTGCAGCACCACCGAATGGAAAGGCGCCAGGAAAGGGAGCAGCTTGAACGGACCTTCTTCCGAGCCTCGGGGAACGATCTCCTCCGCCGCCAGCGCGACACCCGTCAAAATCAAAACCGCCAACGTCACGACAGACGCGGCCCATGCTCTTTTCTTCCCGGTTGGTATGCTCATGATGGATTACGACCGATTTCGCCCCAATCCCCCCCGGAGAGTCCCACCGCTATTTGCTCTCATTGAGGCAAGTATTGACCAGCGCCGCGGGTGGAACGGGCGATTCAGCCCTGGAAGCAGAGGTTGGAAAGCGAAGTTTGAAGCGGCTTGGCTGGAGTAATGGAGTTGTGGAGTTGGCGGGATTCGCTTGAAAGGAAAGCCCTTCTCATGGCTCCAAGGCTACGCGACTCCATCACTCCGCTTCGGCGCGGATGGCGCGCCGATGGGGGTTGGCTCGGAGCCGCCCGGGATCACACCCGGATCAGCGCGTCGAATTCCTTCAGCCGCTGGTCGATGCGTTGGCGCTCCAGGCCTGCGGTGCGCTTGAGGCCGAAGCCTTCGCAACAGAAGGAGCCCATCACCGTGCCGTGAACGATCGCGCGGCGCAGGTGGCGGTGGAACGGCCCCTTGCAGGAGGCGAGGTAACCAATCATGCCGCCCACGAAGCTGTCGCCCGCGCCCGTCGGATCGACCACATTCTGCAGGGGATAGGCCGGTGTGATGAACAGCCCGTCGGGGCCGGAATAAACGGCGCCGTATTCACCGCGTTTCACGATGACGAAGCGTGGGCCCATCCGGTGGATGCGGCGGATCGCCTTCACCACGTTTTCCGTTTCGGTGAGCTGGTGGGACTCGCTGTCGTTGAGCACCAGCAGGTCGATGCGCTTGAGCAGCTTCAGCACATCGTCCATTGCGATGTTCAGCCAGAGGTCCATGGTGTCGGCGGCCACGAACTTCGGCTTCTTCACCTGGTCGAGCACATGGAGCTGGAGGTTGGGGCTGATGTTTGCCAGCAGGATGTGGGAGGAGCGCTGGTAGGATTTCGGGAGGGTCGGCATGAAGTTCTCGATCACGCCCAGCTCGGTGTGGAGCGTCTCGCGATTGTTCATGTTGACCTCGTATTCGCCTGACCAGTGGAAGGTCACGCCGTCCTGGATCACCTCCAGGCCCTCAAGATCGATGCCGTGGCGCTCGTAGAGATTGATATAACGCTTCGGGAAATCGCCGCCCACCGCGCCTACCAGCCGGACGGGCGCGAAGTAGCTCGCCACGACGGCCGCGTGGCTCGCGGAGCCGCCGAGGAGGCGCGGGTTCTCCGCCTTGGGGGTCTTGATGGAATCCAATGCTGTTGTGCCGACGACAAGGACGCTCATGATTCGGGGTTCGTGACTGGTGGTTTGTGATTCGGGATTCGGGACCGGCGTTGCGACGCCCAAAGCCCGGGGAGAGGCTGAAGGCGGCCGGTTCACAAAGGCGCGGAAAGTAGGGGAATTTCCTTTCGCTGACAAGCGTGCGGCCTTTCCAATCCCCGGAGCGCGGATGATTGCAGGAGGGCGGCGTCAGCCTGCAAGAGAGACTGTGAGCGAACGCTTCCGCTTCGTAACTGCCGCCGAGGCTCCCATGTTGATGACTTGCAAAGGGGCAGGCCCCTCATTCCGCCGCCGCGTCCGGGACTCCGCCGAGGATCCGGCCCACGAGCCTGCCGCTGGTGAGAGCCCAGGCGATGTGGAGGCCGTGGCCCCAGAGGATCTGGCCGCCGAGACCGTTCTGTCCAACCGCGTAGAGCCCGGGGATCGGCAGGCCGTGCTCATCGAGGACTCGCAGGGTTTCGTCGATCGCGGCTCCGCCTTCCGTGGTGGTGAACCAGGCCTTGGCCGGCCCGAGCAGGACCCAGCGGTTGCCTTTCAGTTCCTCCGTGTCGCCGGTGCGGCCGAAGGGATCGCGGGCCATGCGGCCGACGTAGCGGTTGAACACCTTCACCTCCTCGTAGATGGCCTCCGCGGGCAGCCCTCGCTTCTCGGCAACCACGTCGATCAGCCCGGCGGACTCGGCGATGTCCGGCCGGAGCTTGAGGTAATCCTTCACGTAGGCGTAGGCAATCTTGGGCGCGGTGGAGATGAAATGGGGCCACTTGGAGTAGCGTTCGGCCAGACGCCGGTCGAGCAGGATGAAGGCGGTCTTGTCCGGCTGCGCGGCCACGGCGATCTCGCGTGCGGGCCAGTCCTTCTCGTTGCAGAAGCGGCGGCCGGCGTGGTTGATCAGGATCGCGCCGTCGTCAAAGAGCGCGTTCTCGGGATGCTGCCAGGTGACGAGCAGGCGCTTGATCAGGGCGTGAATGATGAACCTCGGTGTGAAGGGAAGGCAGCGGCCCATGAGTTTCGCGAGGGGGCCGCTGGCCGGCAGAAGCTGGTGGAAGGTCTTTCCGGCGGGCGGGACGAAGCGCAGCTCCGGCCCGTAGGCGATGTCCATGTTCAGCAGCTGCGCGCCCGCGGACTGGGCGAGCAGGTGGCCGTCGCCGGTCGCGTGAGGGTTGATGCCCTCGATGACAGAGAACTCGCGTCCCTTCATCTCGCTGATGATCTCGGGAGAATTGGCGTAGTCGCCGGCGGCCAGCACGACGCCGCGGCGCGCCCGGAACTCGACGGTCTTCCGCCCCTTGAGCAGAACCTCGACGCCCTCGACGCGATCGACCGGCTGAAGCAGGCGGGTCACGGTTGCGCGGCAGAGGATCGTCCCGCCGAGCGCGAGGAAGCGGGCCTGCAGGGCGGCGATGTAGGCCTTGGCCGCGGGCACGACGTTGTGCATGCGCGGGACACGGTTCGGCGGCTCCGGCGAAGGTCCGTGGAACGCCAGGCCCATTCCGCGCAGCCACTCCAGCGTTTCGGCGGTGTGGCTGAGGAAGAAGCGGCGCAGCGCGGCGTTGTTGCGGGCCTCGATGTCGGCGGGGGCGAATTGCCCGGCGTCCTCGGCGTGGGCGTCGAGGTCGTCGTCGATCTTGGCGTGCGCCTGGAGAGAGGTGGCGTTCGCGGTGAAGGAGCCGACGGCGATGCCGGTCGTGCCGCCAAGGCGGGGTTGCTTTTCCAGGAGGAGGACGTCGCAGCCGTGTTCGGCGGCGCTGAGAGCCGCCGCGAGTCCGCTGCCGCCGCCGCCCACGACGATGACATCGAACTCAGCGCGCGCGGGCATCTTTCAGGCGCCGGGTTCCTTGCCCGGGAAACTGTGCACGCGGTCCGTCTTGAGCGCGGAGCGGAGGAAGGCGTCGAACTCCTCGAAGGAGAACGACCGACCGTCGGTGAGCAGGGTCACGCCGTAGAGGCAGGCGTAGCTGTCCGGCGGATCGGAGGGGCTGACATGCACGGACGAGGTGAGGCGCGCCTGGACGCGCACGTGGATGCCCTCGCCGGCGGCGTGGGCCCAGACGGAGCGGAGATCGGCCGCGAAATCGTATTCGCCCAGTCCATACTCCTTTTGCAGCGCCTTGCACGCCTCGGAGAAGGGCGCGTGGGAAAGCGCGGCAAACATGCGTCGGATTCTGAGTGGTTTTCGGGCGGCCATGGCTCAGGGCATCTGCGATACAGGCGGGAATTGTGCCAAAATACGCGCGGCGGAAGCAATCCTCATTCAGATCGCTCATTTTGCGTTTCTTGGCCTGGGGGTTTTTGAGTGGAACAGTTCCGGTTTCCGCAGTAATTGTCGGGCCTGATGAACAAAGATCTGGAAGAAAAGGTCCGCGAGGCGATCCGGAACCCGCGCAACATGGGCGAGCTGAAGGACGCCGACGCTGTGGGAACCGTCGGCAATTCTGACTGCGGCGAAATGCTGCGGATGTGGGTCAAGTATCGCGAGGAAAAGGGACGGAAGGTGATCGACCAGGCGACGTTCCAGTCCTTCGGATGCGAAACGGCGATCGCGGTGGCGAGCATGGCCACGGAGATGATCCGCGGCAAGACGGCCGACGAGGCGTTGGCGCTGAAGACGGAGGATCTGTCCGGCGAACTGGGGCCGCTCCCGCCGATGAAGATCCATTGCGCCGAGTTGGTGGAGGGAGCCATGCGCTCCGCTCTGGACGGCCCGGGAGACGCCACCGCTCCCGCTTCTCCGTCTCCGTCGAAAGAGGCAGCCCCGACCGGGGCCGGCAACCTGATTGAAAGCCTGAACGCGGGCAACGCGCCAAGCGGAGGCCTCAAGATTGTCATGTTGGATGACGACTCCCCAGACAAGTCTGACTAGGATCGGCCAGTCACCCTCCTTCTTCTCCGATCGCAGGTTCGGGAGCCCCGTTGACCTCCATTTGAAAACCTGATTCTTGGCATTATTGAGTCGGCCCTTAGAAACTCGATAAGCCCTTTGTCTATTGGGCGCAATCGTTAGGGG
>JAYPFK010000077.1:0-23860 GCA_038126235.1 Verrucomicrobiales bacterium | reverse complement strand
AAGACCGGCTATCCCGTCGAAATGCTCGGTCTCGAAATGGGCATGGACACCGACCTGGGCATCGACTCCATCAAGCGCGTCGAGATCATGTCGGCCCTGCAGACCGCTCTGCCTGAGGCCCCCGAGGTGAAGCCCAACGATCTGGGCGCCTTGCAGACCCTGCAGGAGGTTGTCGATTTCCTCTGTGACGCGGCGGCCTCATCCGCCGAACCGGCCTCCCCCGCTCCGGCGCAAGCCTCCAAGCCCAAGTCCGAATCCCCGGTCACCAACCAACGCCTCGACCGCCAGGTGTTGACCCCGGTTGAACTGAACGGCCACCACAAGCAGGAGGCCGTGTCCCTGAAGGCCGGCGCCCAAGTCTGGATCGCCGACGACGGCTCGGAACTTGCAAGGGAACTCGAGAAGAAACTCAAGCGCGCCAAGTTCGCCCCCCAGCGCGGATCGATTGCATCCCTGCTGGGCAAGGACGCGCCGGACTCGCTGGACGCCCTGATCATCGTTGGCCCCGAAAATGAAACAGGCGGCGAGTTCCTTCGCGACGCGTTCAGCCTGATCCAGTTTGCCGGCCCCGCCCTTCGCAAGTCCGGCTCCCTAGGCGGATCCGCCCTGGTCACGGTTTCGCGTCTCGACGGCGCCTTCGGCCTCGCCGAATTGAACGGCAACGGCAACCCCCTCACCGGCGGACTCGCCGGTCTGACCAAGACCGCGCGACACGAATGGTCCGAGGTGCATTGCAAGGCCCTCGACATCGACGCCGAATCCGGCGACGCCAAGACGGCCGCCAGGGCGATCATCGATGAGATGCTCCGTGAGGGCCCGGTCGAGGTCGGACTCGCCGGCAAGACCCGCAACGCCATCGAACTGCAATCCACCTCGATCGACTCGCTCGGCGGCGGCAAGCCCCTGGAAGCCGGCGACGTGGTGATCGTATCCGGCGGCAGCCGTGGCGTCACCGCCTCCACCGCGATCGCCCTGGCCGAAGAATTCCATCCCACGCTCGTCCTGCTCGGCCGCAGCGAGGCGCCACAATCCGAACCCGACTGGCTGGCCGGACTCGACAAGGAATCTGAAATCAAGAAGGCCATCCACGGTCATCTGAACGGCTCCGCCGGGTTGAAGGAGGTCGAACGCGAGTATCGCCGCTGGATGTCCAACCGCGAAATGAACGTCAACATCGCGAAGATGGAGGCGGCCGGCGCAAAGGTCATCTACCGCTCCGTCGATGTCCGCGACGGCGACGCCGTCGGCAGGGTCGTCAACGAGGCGCGCGAGGAACTCGGCCCCATCCGCGGCGTGGTCCACGGCGCCGGCGTATTGGCTGACCGCCGCATCGAGGACAAGACCGCCGAGCAGTTCGAGCTCGTTTACTCCACCAAGGTCAACGGCCTGCAGGCCATGCTTGAGGCCACAAAACAGGACGACCTCAAGGTCGTCGCCCTATTCTCCTCCTTCACCGGCCGCTACGGCCGGGTCGGTCAGATCGACTACGCCGTCGCCAACGAGGTCCTGAACAAGCTCGCCCAGTCCGAGGCGCGCAAACGCCCCGACTGCCGCGTGGTCTCCGTCAACTGGGGACCTTGGAACGGCGGCATGGTGGACGCCTCGCTGCGCCGCGTCTTCGAAGCCGAAGGCGTCGGACTCATCGAACCCCGCGCCGGAGCCGAATACCTGGTGAAAGAGCTCTCCTCCCCCGCCGGGAAGGGACAACCGGTCGAGGTCGTCGTGCTGGCCCCGTTTGAGAACGGCGAAGCAGACGGAGCGCGGAATTCAGTCCGCAGCATCGCCAAGGAAGAACGTCGCGCGGAAACGGCCGGCCACGACTCGGCAAGCTCCGATGCCTCAGCGGCCTCAAGGCCGCGCTCCGACAACTCCGCCGCAACCGGTGAATCCATCGCTGTCGAACGCTCCATCAGCGTCGCCAACACGCCCTGCCTTAGGTCGCACGTGATTGGCGGCAAGGCCGTGCTGCCCTTGGCCCTTTCCACCGAACTGCTCGCCCACGGCGCCCTCCACGGCCACCCCGGTCTCAATTTCTGCGGCATCGACAACCTCAAGGTCTTCAAGGGCGTCATGCTCGACGCCGACGAGGCCCAAACGCTGCAGGTCGTCACCCAGGCGGCGCGCCAGGAGGACGGTCACACCATCGTCCCCGCGCAGTTGATCAGTCACCGCGACGGCAAACGCGTCGCGCACGCCGGCGGCGACATCATCCTCGCCGCCAAACTCCCCCAGGCTGGAGCGACTTCCCCCGAACCGGAATTCGCCGCCGACGCCCGCGAACACGCCGAGGTCTACGCCGGCGACCTGCTCTTCCACGGCCCCGATTTCCAGGGCATCCAGCGCCTCGAAGGCTGCGATGAAAACGGCATCGCCGCGCAGGTCGCCTGCGCGCCCGCGCCGAAGAACTGGATCGCCGATCCCCTGCGCGGAACCTGGATCACTGATCCTCTCGCGCTCGACTGCGCCTACCAGATGCTCATCCTCTGGAGTTGGCTCCAGAACGACAAACCATCGCTCCCCACCGCCGCCGCGAGCTATCGCCAATTCAAGCGCAGGTTCCCCAAGGACGGCGTCCGCATCGTTGCACGCATCACCGACTCCAAACGCCGCCAGGCCAAGGCGGACATCGACTTCATCGATTCCAAAGGCTCCCTCGTCGCCCGCATGGAAGCCTACCGCTGCGTCATCGACGATTCATTGAAGGAAGCGTTTGGCGGGAATCAGTTGGTTTGAATCTTGGAAGCCCCCCGGTGAAGGGGATATTTCATTCGCCCGCACAGTGACTTGGCCTGTGGCGGCGCGCGCTCTACTTCTTCCCGTCCTTTTTCTTCTTCTTGTTCCCCGGCTTGGGCAGCGCGTTCACCCGCCGCGCCCAGTCGTTCCACTGGTCAGCCAGACGCTTCACCTCGGCCGGGTGTTCTTCGGCGAGGTTGTCCTGTTCCGTGCGGTCGGCCTTGAGATCAAACAGCTCCCACGGACCGCGCGCGCCGGCCCGGACGAGCTTGCGGTCGCCGACGCGGACGGCGGCGTTGCCCTCGTGCTCCCAGAAGAGCGGCCGCTCCGCAAAGACGCCCTCGCCCGTCAACAACGGCCGCAGGCTACGGCCGGGCATGGGGTGGATCGCGTTTCCCTTGACGCTCTTCGGATAGGTCGCCCCGCCCAGGTCCACGCAGGTGGCCATGAGGTCGATCAGGTGCGTCGGCGTCGTGACCCAGCCGAGGGCGTCGGCCTGCCCCCGGCGCGCGATGCCGGCGGGCCAGTGCGCGATCAACGGCGTGGCGATGCCGCCCTCGTGGTTGTAATGCTTGTACTTGCGGAAGGGGGTGTTGTTCAGGTGCGCCCAGCAGCGGCCGATGTAGACGTTGGAGTGCGGGTCGCCCGGATGCTCGCCCTCATGTTTTCCCGGCGCTCCGGCCTCGGCATTGCCGCCGTTGTCGGACAGGAACAGGATCAGCGTGTTATCGAGTTGCGCCCTCGCGCGCAGGCCGGCGACGAGCTTGCCCATGTTCTTGTCCACCTCCTCGATCATGGCGGCGTAGATCGCCATCATGTCGTCGTAACGATTCTTCTTCTTGTCGGACAACGAACCCCAGGCCGGAACCTCCTTCGGGCGCGGCTCCAGCTTCCAGCGCGGGTTGATCAAACCGGACTCGATCTGCCGCGCGAAACGTTCCTCGCGCAGCCGGTCCCAACCGGCCAGGTATCTGCCTCGATATTTCGCGATGGTCTGCTCCGGGGCCATGCAGGGGAAATGCGGCGCCACGTGGGCGAGGTAGAGGAAGAAGGGCTTTTCCTCCGCGAGCGCCTCATCGATGAAGCCAAGGCCCCGCTCCGTCCACAGGTCGCTGCCATACCAGGGCGGCGACAGGCGCGGATCGTCCTTGGCGATCTCCGCGCCGTTGAAGTGCAGTCTGCGGTCCTTCATCCGGCCCGTCTGATTGGAGAAATGCACGCCGCCCATTTCGAGGTTCAGGCTGCGCAGGAAGCCGCGGGCCTTGGGATTGACGGTGTCGGTGTAGCCGACGTGCCACTTGCCGGTCATCGCCGTGAAGTAACCGGCCGACTTTAGAACCTCGCCGATCGTGACGCAGTTTTCGTTCAAGCGACCGCGATACCCCGGCGCGCCCTGGTCCGCCGTCATCCAGCCGATCCCGGCCTGGTGGGAATAGAGACCGGTCAGCAGCGAGGCCCGCGTGGGGCAGCAGCGGCCGGTGTTGTAGAACTGCGAGAACTTCAGGCCGTTTTTCGCCAGCTTGTCGAGGTTTGGCGTGGGAATCTCACTGCCGTAGCAACCGATGTCCGAGAAGCCCATGTCATCCACCATGACGATGACGATGTTGGGGCGGGATGAGGCCGCGGAGGCGGTGAATGAAAACGCCCAAGCCAGGAGCGTCAACAGGAGGAGAGCGGCGATTCTTCGCATAAGAGGACTCTGTCCTGCGCCCGCAGATTCCGGCCGACGCGTCGGTTCACTTGCGGAATTTCTTCACTTCAGCGAGCAGGGCTTCGATCTGCTCGGCGGTCACCCGATCGCCGAACGCGGGCATCTTCTGCGCGCCGTTCTTGTCCTTCCGCCCTTCGATGATCTGCTTCCGGATCTCGGCGTCGCTGGTCTCGCTCTTGGTGAGATCCTTGACGCCCAGTTTCCTCGCGGCGCGTGTGCGCGCGCGTCCGTCGGGTCCGTGGCATGGCGCGCAGAGCTTGAGGAAGAGCTTGCCGCCGTCCGATTCGTCCGAAGCGCGCGCGCCCAAGCTTCCTGCGCATAGAACAAGGACGCAAGACAACCCACAAAAGAAATCTCGTTTCATGCCAGTTCAATAGAGGTTCGCATCAAAAAGTAAAGGTCATCGCGCTGCGGAAGGATCGCCGGTGGGCGGCGGCGCGTGATCTTCCTTCTCGGGTGGTCCGAGGATTTCGGTGAAAATCGGCTTCAGGGCCTCCGCCCAGATTTCATAACCGGGCTCTTCCAGGTGTAGGCCATCCGACGACACGCCGGGCAGCAGACGCCCATCCGAATCCGCCAGGCGGTCGTTTAGGTTCAGAAACCGGAAACGCTGGTCTGACGCAATCCTCTTGAGCCGTCGGTTGATTTCACGGATGGCCGAATCGAGATCCGGATTCTGGCTGCGAGGAAACACCGCGGTCAGCACGATCGCGGCGTCGGGCACACGCCGCCGAAATTCCCGGACAATCGCCGCAACGCCTTCGACCACATCATCGATCTGCCTGTCCCTCGCCGGGCCGCTCCAGGGAAGATTGTTCGCGCCGGCCTGGAGCAGGACGATCCTCGGCGACAAACCATCCAGTTCGCCGTGGCGCATCCGCCAGAGAATGTTGTGGGTGTTGTCTCCGCCCCAGGCGAAGTTGGCGGCGTTCCAACCGTGGAAGTTCTTCCGCCAATGCGCGAGCAGCCTCGGGTAATCCGTCGCCCCCCAACGACGGGTGATCGAATCGCCTTGGAAATAGATGTCAATACGGCCCTGCCCGGCCTTCTCCAGCAGTTGCCTGTGCGCGATGCGTGAATTCTGGTCCTGTCGCTCGACCGGGACATGTTCCACGCGCGGTTTCGGAACGCGTTTCCCTCCGGGGTTGCGCAGCGATTCATACACGGCGTCGAAGACCGCCTTGGGTCGTCGCTCGCGATCGAACAAAAGCGGATGATTGGTTCGCCTCCAAGGGAAGTAATTCAGCCAGCTCTGGCCGTCGTGCAGGTTCCAGAAGGACACCCGGGCGATGATGTCCCGGTATTCATGGAACAGGTTGAACAGGGCCACATACTGCTCGATCTCCTGCTGCTCGATGTCCTTCGGCAGGCCGTCCTTGTAGGGGTCGTATTTCGCCAGTTCCTCGCGGTGCTTGCCGCCGTCGGCCCACCAGCGGCCGCGCGTGACGACATCGATGTCGAGTTCGGAGACCACGACCTTGACGCCGAGCTTGCGCAACTCGCCGAAGGTCGCGCGCAGTTCGGGGATCGAATTGTCCCCCAACTCGAAATGCCCCTGCATGCCATAGGCGTCCACCGGGGCGCCCTTATCCTTCAACTGCGTGAGCAGTTGGATCAGCTTTTCCCGCTTGCCGGGTTTGTGGCCGTTGTAGTCGTTGTAGATCAGCAGCGCGTCGGGATCATGTTTTCGAGCCGCCTTGAAAGCGGTGACGATGAAATCGATGCCGGTCGTGCGTGAATAGACCGAGTCGCGCAGCAGGCCGTCGGAGCCGTCGCCGATCGCCTCGTTGACCACGTCCCACATCGTCGCGACATCAGCGTAGCGGGTGACGACGGTCTCCACATGCGATTCGATGCGGCGGAGCAGTGTCTCACCGGAGACCGGTTCGCCATTCTTCTCCTTCGTCATCCATTCGTCCGTGCGATCGTCCTTCGCCCAGACGAGGCAATGCCCGACCATCTCCAACTGGTTCTCGCGGGCGAATTCGGCGAAGCGGTCGGTATTATCAAAGTTCCACCGGTCCTCCGCCGGATGGATGCCCTGCGGCTTCATGCAATTCTCCGGGGTCAGGATGCTGAAGTGGCGCCGGATGAGGGCCGCATCCCCGGCGTTCCGCAACACGCGATGACTGACGCCGACTCCGAGCTTGTAGCGGTCCCCGACGGCGGCCTTGAGGGAACGGTTGTCGGCAGGTGTTTCCGCATTCTCCGATTGTGGCTTCGACGCGGTCGGTCGGCCCCATCTCGCGTCGGCCCAGCGGATGAAGTGTTCGACGTTGGGTCCGTCGGTGTGGCCGCCGTCGTGTTGGCGCCAGGCCAGTTCACCATCCAGAAGATCGACGTTCACGCCGGGCATCTTCTCGGTCCGATAATCGTCGCTCCGGCCGAGGCCGCGGGCTCCCAGCAGACGGAAGACCGGCTGCGCGGCGATGGCAGCCATGAAACTGCCCTGGTGGTCCAGCCAATGCGCGTCGCCCTTCTCCGGAATGCCGTGACTGATGAAGGTAAGCCGGGGCGCGCAAAGGGCGATCGCCATATGGGAATCCACGGTCATGTCCGCCGCCCTACGCCGGCCGAAGGACGATTCCTCCGCGGCGAACCTGAGGAAGTTCCCCGCCATCCAGTGGTAGGCTCCGGATGACGCGAGGTTTTCCGGACTTTCGCCAAAGTCGCGTCGATAAAGAGCCGTGCCGCCCGCGCCGGAGGAGGCGATCAGTCCGGCGGCGAAGCGTTGATCGAAGGCCAGCGTCGCCAAGGCAGCCTTGCCGTAACGCGAAACGCCGGCGATGCCGACGCGCCGGGCATCGACCCCGGGAACGGTTTCCAGGAAATCCAGCGCCCGCGAGGCGCCCCAGCCCCAGGCGCGCAGGGCTCCCCATTGCCCGGGCTTGCGCGGCTGGCCGTGATTGACGAGGCCGATGATGCCGCGCGTCAGGCCGGCTCCTACGGGCCCTGCGTCCTTGCCCGTCTTCGGGCCGAAACGCCTTGGCTGCCAGCCCCCGGCGTCCGCCTGCACGGTTGAGGGATTCAACGTCGCGCAACCCCAGCCAGCGGCCAGGAGCATATCCCGCTTCGATGGACCTCGACCGCCGCCAAATCCCCGGAAGTTCATTCGCTCCAGATCGAAGGGCGTCCAACCGAAGCTCATCAGAACAGGCACGGGGCCGTCGGCATCCTTCGGCAGGGTCAGGGACAGGAAGATGTTCACCTCGATCTCCGGGCAGGTTGCGTTGTCCACCACGCCGACCAGCTCCTTCTGGATCGCCGCCCCGCCCCCGGCCTTGACCTCGCGCGTCTGTCGGACCTCCCACTTCACGCCGGGTGTGTTCACCGGAATGCGCCCGTAGACCTCGGTCTCCAACGCCGCGACAATCTCCGGCCGTCGCTTTGTCCGCCAGCCAACCGCATCCGTGATCTTGGTCCCATCCGCGACGGTCAGCAATTCCGGCAGGTTGGGATGCGGGTTCGCCTTGCCCTCATCGTAGTTGGCGGCGTTGGGCGCGTCGGCCTTGGCATTCCGTCCCGGGCGCAGCCTCGTGATGCCAAGCTGGTCCAGCATGTTCTGGTGGTCCTGTCGGGTCGTGAAGACGACCGGAGCTTCCGCAGCGACTGCGCCGCCGCCGGATGACATGACTGCGGCAAACGCGGCCAATAGCGGCGCGCCACGATGCAAAGGGTTTCCAAACAGTCTTTTCATACTCTCGGGTTCCGGGCCGGAACGTGACCCAATCCCCTCCGTAAGGAAATCCCATTTCTGATCAGGAGCGCTCTTGATGTCCCTTGCTTTGGTTTTAAGAACTCAACCTTGGACTGGATGGGGTTGGCGAATCCGCGCCAGCGTTTTGGAGTGCGGTCTCGCAGACCGCTTTGCAGCGTGTCCTTGTTCCAGGCAACCGCCCTCTCCCCCCAACTTCTCGGCTCTCCGCCAGGCGTTCGGCGACGCTTCGGGTCTTTCTCGCGATCTTGGCCAGCCAAAGCGCCGCGCCGCGCCGCGGTCCAAAACGCTGGCGCGCCAACTATCCGTCCGGGACAAATCGAAACGCCTTTCCTGTTCGGCCCGCCATTGCGTTTCACCGAAATAGTCGAAGAAACTCCCTTTCCGAGAATTGATGCTTGGAGCGGAAGACTCTTCGGATGGTATGTTCCAACCACACCTTCAGCCAAACCCGCCATGCGCCTCCGTCTTTCCTTCCATCCCATCCAAATCCTCGCGCTTGCCGCCGGTCTCGGCTCCACCGCGCCGCGCATCGCCTCCGCCAGCGACGTCCTTCTGCGCGGCGGCTCCGTGATCGACGGTTCCGGCGCCCCCGCCGCGCGCGCGGACGTCGTCATCCACGGCGACCGCATCGCCAAGGTGGCCCCGGCGATTGAGGCCGGCCCCGGTTCGCGGGTCATCGACGTCTCCGGCCTGACGATCGCGCCGGGGTTCATCGACATGCACGCGCACATCAATCCGATCACGTCACTGCCCGAGGCGCGGAGCATGGTCAGCCAAGGGGTAACAACGGCAATCGGCGGCCCGGACGGCGGCGCGCCCTGGCCCACCGGCCCCTATCTGGACCGGATCGAACGACAGGGCGTCGGCCTGAATGTCTGCCTGCTCGTGGGACACAATTCCGTCCGCGGCGCGGTCATGGCCCTCGAAGACCGCGCGCCGACAACCAGGGAACTTGAGCGGATGAGCTCGATGATCGACCGGTCCATGCGGGAGGGCGCGTGGGGGATTTCGACCGGGCTGAAGTACCTGCCGGGAGCCTATTCCAAAATCGACGAACTGGTCGCGCTTTCGCGGGTCGCGGCCCGCCATGGCGGCTACTACACCACGCATCTGCGGGAGGAGGGACTGGGCCTGATCGACTCCGTCCGCGAGGCGATCGAGATCGGCCGACGGGCGGAGATTCCGGTCGTGCTGACCCATCACAAGGTCGTCGGGCAGCCCATGTGGGGCAAAAGCCGCGAGACGCTGGCCATGGTGGACGCGGCGCGGGCGGAGGGTGTCGATGTGATGATGGACCAGTATCCCTACACCGCGACCTACACGGGGATCACAATCCTCGTCCCCGCCTGGGCCCGCGCCGGCGGCGAACCGAGATTCCTCGCCCGCTTGAAGGAACCGGAAACGCGGGCCCGCATCAAGAAGGACATCGTCTTCAACATTCTCAACGACCGCGGCGGCGGCGACCTGCGCCGCGTGCAGTTCGGCCTCGTGAAATGGAACAAGGACCTGGAGGGAAAGACCCTCCAAGACTGGGCGGTCATGAAGGGACTGGAGCCCACGCCGGAGAACGGCGCCGAGTTGGTGATCGAGGCCATTCAGAACGGCGGCGCGTCCTGCATCTACCACGCGCTCGACGAGGCGGACGTGGAGCGCATCATGCGGAATCCCATGACAATGATCGGCTCCGACGGCAGCCTGGCGAGACCGGGCTCCGGCCATCCGCACCCCCGTTGGTATGGCGCCTTTCCCCGTGTCCTGGGCCATTACGCGCGCGACCGCGGAGTGATCGCCTTGGAGGAGGCCGTGCGGAAGATGACCTCCCTTTCCGCCGGGCGCGTCGGGTTGAAGGAACGCGGCCTCGTGAAGGAGGGTTGGTTCGCTGACCTCGTCGTCTTCGATCCCAGGACAATCATCGACAAGGCGACCTTCGACGATCCGCATCAATATCCTGATGGCATCCGTCACGTGTTCGTCAACGGCGAGGCTGCGATCGCGGACGGGAGATTCCAGAAAATCCGGGCGGGACGCGTCCTGCGACGCGGCGTGGACAACGGACCCGACCGCCGGGCTTGGCCCGGCGCGGAGTGGGAGAAGGTGGATTCGCTGGGGAAAGCCGGTTGGTCCGGGGAGAAACTCGCGGCCGCCTTCGAGTTCGCGGACACGCTCGAAACCTCGGCCCTGATGATCGTCCACCAGGGCCGGATCGTCGCAGAGCACGGTGAGACCGCGCGTCCCTTCAACTGCCACTCCATGCGCAAGAGCATCCTGAGCGCCCTCTACGGGCCGCACGTGCGCGCGGGGACCATCGACCTCGCTGCGGACCTGAAGTCGCTCGGCATCGACGACAACGAGCCCTCGCTGACGGACGCGGAGAAGTCCTCAACCATCGGCGACCTGCTGAAGGCCCGGTCAGGCGTATATCATCCGGCCTTGTACGAAACCAAGGCGATGGCGGCCAAACGACCGGCGCGCGGCAGCCACGAACCGGGCTCCTTCTGGTATTACAACAACTGGGACTTCAACGCGCTGTGCACCATCTTCGAGAACCTGACCGGGCGGGCGATCTTTGAGGACTTCGAGGACAGGCTCGCGGGTCCGTTGGCGATGCAGGACTTTGAACGGACGCGCCACACGCGCTACGTGACCGGGCCGGATTCCGTACATCCGGCCTATCCGTTCCAGTTGAGCGCGCGCGACCTGGCGCGCTTCGGATTGCTGTTCTCCCGCGGCGGCGAATGGAAGGGGCGACAGATTCTCCCGCGCAGCTGGGTGGTCGAGTCCACGCAGAGTTATTCGAATACCGATTCCAAGGGCGGCTACGGCTACATGTGGTGGACGGCGACCAAGGACTTCCATCTACCCGGCGTCGAACTTCCCAAGGGCGCGTTCTCCGCGCGGGGTTACCGGGGGCATCGCGTCCTGGTCGTGCCGCAATGGGATCTCGTCGTGGTGCACCGCGTGGACACCTTCAAACCCACGGGCAGCGTGTCTTCCAAGGACTTCGGCAGACTGCTGAAGCTGATCCTCGACGCGCGGGCCAAGGAGTGAGCGGACCGCACCGTGAAGGTGGGGCGAACCGTCCCCGGTGAGCGATCGTAAGCAGCAGCCGGCGCGGCACACTGGGATCGTTCGCCCTTCCAACGGCGCAAACGTGTTGCGAACCACTCCACGCTCCCGGCAGTATCCGCCGCATGGCCGACACCTGCGTTTCACCGCCGACCGAGCAAGCCGCGGTCCATGGGTCCTTCGCCCGTATCACGGCCTATCGGCGGATCGCGCTGCTGACCGAAGGCAGTTCGACGCCCTTCCTCGCCAAGACAGCGATGAGCATGCTGCGCTATCGGGAGGATGATGTGATCGCCGTGCTCGACTCCACCGCCGCGGGAAACACCACGGAATCGCTCTTCGGCATCGGCGGGGCCATCCCGGTCGTCGCCGATCTCCATGGAATCGAAGCCGACGCCTTGTTCATCGGGATCGCGCCTGCAGGCGGGTTCCTCCCGAGAGAATGGCGACGGACGATCCTGGACGCCCTTCACCACGGGATAGACGTGGTTTCCGGCCTGCACGACTTCCTCTCCCTCGATGACGAACTCCAGGCCGCGGCCAGCGCGGCGGGAGCCCGGATCATCGACGTAAGGAAAAACACGGAACGTCACACCGCCTCCGGCGAATCGTTGCCCGACGGCTGCCTCCGGATCCACACCGTGGGCCAGGACTGCGCGGTCGGGAAGATGTCGGTGTCGATCGAAGTCCAGCGCGGCCTGCTTGCGCGGGGCATCGACGCCGGGTTCGCGGCGACCGGTCAGACCGGCATCATGATCTCGGGCGACGGCATCCCCATCGACTGTGTTGTGGCGGACTTCGTCAACGGGTCGGCCGAGGCCTTGACACGACGACTGTCCCGCCACGAGGCGTTGATCATTGAGGGCCAGGGCAGTCTTTCCCATCCCAGCTTCTCCGCGGTCACCCTCGGCCTGCTTCACGGCTGCGCCCCCCATGGTCTGATTTTCTGCCACGAAATGGGCCGCACACACGTCAAGGGTCTCGCCGGCGTTCCGCTGCAACCGATCAGCCGACTGATCCGCGCCTATGAGGAAACCGCCTGGTTGCGCCACCCATGCCGCGTCATCGGCATCGGGGTGAACACGCGCAGCGCGACCGCGGAAGAGGCTGCAGCAGAAATACAGCGGCTGGAGAGCGAATTCGGTCTGCCGGTCTGCGATGTCTATCGCGACGGGGCCGACGTGTTGGTCGAGGCCGTTCTGCGACTGAAGGAGGAGAGGCAGCAGCCGAGGTGAGGCTCGCCGCGCCGAAGCCAGGCGAAGGCGGGAGGCTCATGCTTACGTTCGCGGGAACGCCGAACGCGATGCGAAATCGGGTCAGAGCCTCCTTACGTCGGCTGCTACACGGGTTTGGATTCGCGCCTTAGGTCGGCTGCTACGGAGGGTTGGGGCTGGTTCCGCCTCGATTCGACCGCAGCGGTCGGCTACGTTTCGTCGCATGGAGAGAACGAAGGCAGGGGACACTGGACGATTTGCTGGCAAGGGAACAAATCGACGATTCCATCTGCCACGGTTGCCCCGCGAACATTATCAGGGAGACGCCGTGGTTCATTGGACGCTTCCGGTGTCGCTGCGGAAGACCGGCTGGCTTGGCCCGGCGTTTCATGGGACCTTCCGGGAATTGATGCTGCATGCGGCATCGCGGGAGGGCCTGTTCTGCCCCGCCTACTGCCTGATGCCGGATCATCTTCACCTTGTCTGGATGGGGCTGAGTCGGGACACGGATCAACTCAACGCCATGGCGTTTCTCCGCACCCATCTGGAACCGAACCTTGCGCCGCGAAAGTTCCAACATCAGGCCCACGATCACGTCCTGAAACCGGGGGAACGGAAACGCGACGCCTTCGCCCGCGTCTGTCATTAAATCCTGGAAAATCCACTGCGCGCCGAACTGGTGAAAAAGCCCGACGAGTGGCCTTTCTCGGACGCGATCGTTCCCGGTTATCCGAAGCCCCATCCGCTGCACGAAGGTTTCTGGAGGAGGTTCTGGAAGCTCCACGAAAAGGCTCGGCTTCCAGATGCGGGAGATATCGTCCGTCCGCCCCTCCAATAGGGGGTAGCAGCCGAGGTGACGAGGCTCATGCTTCCGTTGGCGGGAACGCCGAACGCGATGCGAAGTCGGGTCAGAGCCTCCTTACGTCGGCTGCTACACGGGTTTGGATTCGCGCCTTCCGGCGCGCAACGCGAGCCTCCTTACGTCGGCTGCTACGGCTTCTTGGACTCGTTGTCGAAGAACGTCTTCTCGCTCCACGGGCGCACCCAGTGGCAGGTGTAGCCGCCGGGGTTGCGCTTCAGGTAGTCCTGATGGACCGCCTCGGCGTCGGACCAATTCTTCACCGCCTCGACCGTCGTAACGATGGGCCGGCTCCAGCGACCGGACTTACCCACCTCAGCGATGGCCGCCTCGGCGATTTTCTTCTGCTCGTCATTCGCGTAGAAGATCGCGCTGCGGTAGCTCGTCCCCATGTCGTTGCCCTGACGGTTCAGCGTGGTGGGATCGTGGATGCGGAAGAACCAGTCTGTCAGCAGCGTCTTGAAGGAGATCTTCGCGGGATCGTAGGTGATGCGGATCGCCTCGGCGTGTCCAGGGTGGTTCTGGTAGGTGGCGCCGGCGTTTTCGCCCCCGCAATAGCCGACCTCGGTGTCGAGGACTCCGTCGACCTTGCGCAGGATGTCCTCCATGCCCCAGAAGCAGCCGCCCGCAAGGATGGCGGTTTCCTTTTTCTCACCGGCGTCGGCGTCCTTGATCGGCCAGAGCCCGGCGGCCGCGAAGGCCTTGAGCTGTTCGGCATAGCCCTTGGCCTGCATCTCGGCGAGCGGCACGAACTTGAGCGAGGCGGAGTTGATGCAGTAGCGCATGCCGCCGTAAGCCCGGGGACCGTCGGGGAAGACATGCCCCAGATGGCTGTCGGCCTGGCTGCTGCGCACCTCGTTGCGGACCATGCCGTGGGAGCGGTCCTCCTTGGACGACAGCGCCTGCTTGTCAATCGGCTTGGTGAAGGCCGGCCACCCACAACCCGAATCGTACTTGTCCAGGCTGCTGAACAGGGGGGCGCCGCTCACGATGTCGACGTAGATCCCGGGTTGGAAGTGCTTATCGTATTCCCCGGTGAAGGGCCGCTCTGTGCCGCTTTCCTGGGTGACTGAGTACTGCAGCGGGGTGAGCTTCTGGCGCAATTCTTCGTCGGCTGGTTTCACGAATTTCCTGGGTTTGGGGGAGGGTTTCTTCTCAGCCGCCGGCGCGGTCGAAATCGTCAGGGAAAGCGCGGCGCAGGCGACCGTCAAGCAGGCGAGGCTGGTGTGTGTCGATATTTTCATGAGCAAACGTCGGGAGGATTCACAGGTTAACGACATCAGACAACCGGAATCGTTCACTATTCACGCCTTCCAGTTCGATCTCGGACCGGATTGGACAGGAGGAGATTCTGTGCGAGGGTGGCCGTCCGCATGAGATTCCGGCTCCCCATGGCAATCCTGATCCCACTGTCCCTGGCGGCAGGACATCGATCCGTCGAGGGCGCCAACCTGTTTTCTGAGAATTTCGAGACCGGGCAGACCGTGGGACAACCACCGGTCAGGGCCGCTTCCGCCCTGCCTTCAGCAGCTTCGGCCGACGTTTTTACCACTGTCGTGTCCGGCGCAGGCAACCCCATGAACTCGGGAAACGCCGTGCGCTTCTTCGACAACGCCTCCAACTCCGGAATCAACCTTGAGTACAACTTTGTCGCTTCAGCGACGGAACAGATCTCTGCTGTGCGCATCGACTTCTCGGTCGCGCCGCTCAATTCGACCGGCTCCGGGAACGATCCCGTCTTTGTCGGCGTTGGGGAATACAACGCAAACCGGACATTCGCCACCGCCGCCAACCGCTACATCGACCTGCGCCTGGACAACGACGGCACGGTCGATTTCCGCGGCCCCGCGGGAACTCCAGCAAGCTACAACAACCCCCTCTCCCCGATCTCTAACCGCATCAGCATCTTGGTGAACGACTTCGATGCGAAGTCGATTGACTACACCGGCCCCGACGACAACGTCCACTCCCTTCCTGCAAACTCTGTGGCGTATTGGCTGAACGGCTCGCTGGTGATCATGAACGGAGGAGAGGAGCACACCTCCCTGGATGTCGGCGACAGCACGTCCGGCGGAACCGTCGGAAACACGATGGGCAACCTCGGGAAATTTGGTTTCAACTCCCTTAGTTCGGACGTCGGCATCGACTACGCGGTGGACGACATTGTCATCACCCTGCTGCCGGACATCCTGTTCTCGGAAGACTTCGAAGCCGGACAAACGCCGGGGCAACCACCGACCGGCGCGGACTCGGCCCTTCCCTCATCAGGCGCCGCGGACCTTTCCACCGCGATCGTGGCCGGTAACGACAATCCCATCGGCGACGGCAATGCGGTCAGGTTCGTCGACAACGTCTCCGACAACGGCATCAACCTGGAATACAACTTTGTCGATTCCCCGGCGGAACAGATCTCTGCTGTGCGCATCGACTTTTCCGTCGCGCCCCTGAAGTCGAATGGCCCCGGGAATGACCCCGTCTTCGTCGGCATTGGAGAATACCATCCGAACCGGACGTTCTCCAGCTCCGCCAACCGCTACATCGACCTGCGGCTGGACAACGACGGCACCGTCGACTTCCGCGGCCCCGCCGGAACGCCCGCGAGCTACGACAACCCCCTCTCGCCGATCTCCAACCGCATCAGCATCTTCGTGAACGACTTCGACGCGCAGCCGATCGACTACACCGGTCCCGACGACAATGTCCGCTCCCTTCCCGCAAACTCTGTGGCGTATTGGCTGAACGGCTCGCTGGTGATCATGAACGGAGGGGAGAAACACACCTCCCTGGATGTCGGCGAAAGCACGTCCGGAGGAACTGTCGGCACGACCCATGCCAATCTGGGGAAGTTCGGCTTCAACTCCCTCAGCATCGACGTCGGGCTCGACTACGTCGTGGACGACATCAAGATCACCAACCTGGGCGGCGCCGCGCCGCCGGAGTTCAGTTCGGATCCCATCGTGAAGGCCGAGGTCAGTCCCGGCGACGCCTACGCCGCGACACTCGCCGACGTCGTTGTCGATCCCGATGGAGGGGAACGGACCTTCTCGAAGGTGTCCGGGCCGAACTGGTTGAACCTTGCGGCCGATGGGACGCTGTCCGGAAAGCCGGCCCCGGAGGACCTCGGCCAGAACTCCTTTGTGGTCCGGGTCTCCGGCGGAGACTCCGGCCAGGATGAGGCCACGTTGAACATCAATGTGGCCTACAACCCCGGGGCCTTGGTCTACCGGGGAGCATCCGGCCGCCTGATCCACCGGCCAGATGCATTCGGGAATCGGATTCCAGACTTCTCCGGCGTCGGCTACCTCGGCGGCGGTGTTCCCCTGCCGGAAGTCACGACCCTGATCGACCCGACGCGAATGCTCACGGTCGCTCCCGGCTCAGGCGACGACCAGGCCGCCATTCAGTCCGCCATCGAAGCGGTGTCGACGATGGCCCCGGACGCAAACGGCTTCCGCGGCGTGGTTCAACTGACCGCCGGCGAGTACCTCATTCCCGACAGCCTGACCATCCGCGCGGGCGGCGTGATCCTCCGCGGCGCGGGCGATGGCGAGGACGGGACCATCCTCCGCTCGACCGCGGTCACGCAGGTGAACCTGATCAGCGCCGGGGCAACGTCGGGATTCTCCGCCACGGTTTCCGGAACCACGCACAACCTCATCGACAAACACGTGCCGGTCGGCTCGACCAGTTTCCGGGTGGATTCCACAGCCGGCCTGGCCGTGGGCGACGATGTGATCGTCAAACGCCCCAGCACGGCGGAATGGATTGCGGACATCGGCATGGACAGGATTCCGCCGCGCAACGATGGCGGAACGATCATCCAGTGGACGGCCGGTTCCCGGGACCAACTCTACGAACGCGTGATTGTCCGCATCGAGGGCGACCGGATCTTCATCGACGCGCCGTTGCCCAACTCCTTTGAAGCGCGCTATGGCGGGGGAACGATCTTCAAATACACGTTCCCCCAACGGCTCGAGAAGATCGGCATCGAGAACCTCCGCGGCATATCCGCATTTTCCTCCGCGACGGATGAGGAGCACGCGTGGTCATTCATCGAGCTCAACCGGGCGCGCCACTGCTGGGTGCGGAACATCACGGCTGTGCATTTCGGGTTTTCGGTCGTACTGCTGGGAACGCGAACGTCACGGATGACCTGCGAAGACCTCGTCAACCTCGATCCGGTCTCCATCATCACCGGCGGACGACGCTACGCCTTCAACAACCAGGGAGCGCTGAACCTGATGACGCGGATGTCATCCGAGCGGGGAAGGCACGACTTCGTCAACAATTCGGCGAGCCGGGGCCCGAACGTCTTCTTCGACGGCATCGCGTTGGATCAACGCTCCGAGTCGGGCCCCCACCAACGCTGGTCGACCGGGACCCTCTACGACAACCTGGTTGTGGAGAACAACGATCTGGCGGCGCGCAACCGGGGCAACAACGGCAGCGGCCACGGTTGGTCGGGCGCAAACATGGTCTACTGGAATTGCGCCGCCAAACGCTTCCTCGTGGAGAATCCCTTCACCGCGCAGAACTGGGTCGTCGGCGGCATCGGCGAGCAGGTCAACCCGGCGGATTTTCTTGATGCCGGCACGGCCGTCTACGATTCACACGGGCGCCGCGTTTCTTTTGGCGACCCGCAGACCAACCAAAAGCAAAGCCTGTACATCGCGCAACTGAACGAACGCCTCGCCACCCCGGAAGGCGCCGTGCGCGAATACTGGCTGGGGGACTTTGACGGGTTCGTCAACGACGGCGACGTGGACGCCCCCGAGGTCGATGCGGACTGGCTGTCGGAAGCGCAGGCCTTCGCCGCCGCCCGCGGATGCGCGATCGCGGGCTTCGATGCGGTCGGCGGACCGGATCAGGCAACGCCGTTCACGTTCGACTTCGAACTCGCTCCCGATGAAACCGTGGAGGCGGCCCAGCTGATCCTCTCGCTCCGGCGCCTCGGCGGACAGACGCGCGACGACTCGGTCTGGCTGGAGTCCTTTTCCCGGGAGACGCCGTTCCCGGAACTGGGATGGGGCGACTCAGAACTGCCGGACGCCGCCGGTCAGGTGGTCGTGATCGAGATCCTGGGCGACGATCTGGCCCTGCTTCGGGATGGTCGGCTCAACGCCATGGTCGGCGACGACTCGGCTCTGGACTGGGCAACCCTCATGTTGCACGTGAACCGACGCGACGGTCAGCCGAAGATTGCCGTGGAGGGCATGGGCGTGGAGATCGCAAACGGCGACCTGACGCCCGCCGAAATCGACGGCACGGACTACGGCGTTCCGCACACCCCCGATGGGACGATCGTCCGCACTTTTGAGGTTCGCAACAACGGCGGGACGACGCTCAGCCTGACCGGCGGACGCCGGGTTCGGGCGGTCGGAGCGCACGCCGACGACTTTGTGATCACACAGCCCGCCGGAGCCATGCTGGCGCCGGGCGGCAGACTCCCCTTCTCCATCACGTTTGTCCCAACCAACCCCGGTCTGCGGACCGTGGACCTGGTCATCGCAAGCGACGCGCTCGACGCAAACCCGCTGAACTTTCGCGTGCAGGGACTCGCGCTGCCTTACCTGACCCGACCGCGACTGGGAGCCGGCGATGCCTTCGAATTCGAATTCGCGACCATACCCGCGGTCGAATATCAGGTTGAAGTCAGCGTCGACCTGAAGACCTGGGAACCGCTTGAGACTTTCGTCGGCACAGGCGAACCCGCCGCCATCAGCGACTCCGACGCGTTCAGCGGTTCAGGACACGGACTCCGACGCTTCTATCGGATTCGCGTCCCTTGAACAAAGGCTCGCCCTCTGAACCAGGGCGTGCGTTTGGCCCATCAGTACTTCCGCGAATCGATGACCTCGGCGGCCTTGGACTGGTCGTAGACCTGGTCGTCGACGATGGTCTTCTTGGGGAGCTTGCCGCCGGCGACGGCCTTCTCCACGGCGTCGAAGGCCAACGGTCCCAGGAGCGGACTGCACTCGACCGAACAATTGAGCGAGCCTTTCACCATCGCCTCAAAGGCGCCTTTCACGCCGTCGATGGAAACGACCAAAATGTCCTGACCCGGCTTCTTGCCGGCCTCCTCGATCGCCTGGATCGCGCCCAGGGCCATGTCGTCGTTGTGGGCGTAGATGGCGGTGACCTTGTCGCCGTGGACCTTGAGCAGGGCCTCGGCGACCTCCTTGCCACCGCTGCGGCGGAAGTCGCCGCTTTGCGAGGCGATGATCTTCATTTCGGGGTGCGCCTTGATCGCCTCCTCAAAACCCTTCTTGCGATCGATGGCCGGGGCGGCTCCGGGCGTGCCCTGAAGCTCGATGATGCGGGCCTCGCCGCCGGCCTTCTTCGCCAGCCACTCGCCCGCCATGCGCCCTTCCGCGACGAAATCCGAAGCGATCAGCGTCGCGTAGAGCGAATCGTCGGAGACCTGCAGTCCCCGGTCCACCAGCACGACCGGGATCTCCGCGTCCTTGGCTTCCTTGAGGACCTGCTCCCAGCCGGTCTCCACGACGGGCGCAAGGATGATGGCGTCGACGCCCTGCGCGATGAAGCCGTTGACGGCCTTGATCTGGTTCTCCTGTTTGCCCTGCGCGTCGGAGAACTTGAGATTCACGCCGCGCTTCTCGGCTTCGGCCTTGATGGATTCCGTCTCGGCGGTGCGCCATGAGCTTTCGGCGCCGACCTGAGCAAAGCCGACAGTCAACGAGGATCCTGCCGACGCGGAGCCGGAATCTTCTTTGGAGGCGGCCGTCGAACCACCGCCGGAAGACGACGAGGAGTCGGAGCCGGAGCCGCAACCGACGGACAAGGCCATCAGGCCGGAGAGGATGAAGGCGCTCAGCGCGGTTTTCAGGGAGAAGGTGTCGATTCGTTTCATAAATCTATCTTTTCAGTTCTTTGTCGCGGCGGACATGCGACTGAGTTGGCGTTGCATGAGGATAAAAATCAAGAGCAAGGCGCCGATCGCGATGCGGAGCCACCAGGAATTGAGCCTGCCATCAAAGATCAGGGCCGACTGGATCGTGCCGAAGATCAACACGCCGCCGAGCGTGCCGGCGACGTAACCGACGCCGCCGGTCAGGAGCGTGCCGCCGATCACCACGCAGGCGATGGCGTCCAACTCCAGGCCCATGCCCATCGCGGGATTCCCCGAGCCCATGTAGATCGTGGCGACCACCCCAGCCAGGGCGGAACAGAATCCATTCATCGCGTAGACCTGGACCTTCGTGCGGGCCACGGGCAAACCCATCAGGCGCGCGGAAGATTCATTGCCTCCGACAGCATAGAGGTTCCTGCCAAACGGCGTCCAGTGCGCGACAAACATCGCCAAAGCCAGCAACCCCAGAAAAACCACCGCGCCGGCCTTCAGCTTGGCCTTGGGCCCGACAACGATCCAGATGTCCTGCAAGGCCGTATAAAACTCGTGGTCGATGGTGATCGACTCCGCGCTGACCACAAACGCCATGCCGCGGGCGAAGAACATCCCGCCCAGGGTCACAAGAAACGGGGGCAGGTCGTAGCGTTGGATCAGGAAGCCCATACCCGCGCCGAGCATCATCCCCAGCGCCAACGCCAGCGTGATCGCCGGGATCGGATGCCAGGAATGCTCTGTCACCATCGCGGCGACAAAGGTCATGGTGAACGCCAGGACCGCGCCGACGGAAAGATCGATCCCGCCCGACAGGATCACGAAGGTCATCCCGATCGCGGTGATGCCCAGGAAGGCATTGTCCGAAAACAGGTTCGCGACCACCCGCGCCGTGAAGAACTTCTCGTACATGGCGGAGGCGGTTCCGAAGAGAACGATCAGCACCGCGAAGGTGGCCATGAGCGGGATGTAGCGCCTCATGCCGCCGCCCTTCTCCGCCCCAACCAACCAGCCGCCTCGTTCCGGAAGCGCTCCGACTGCAACAGGCACACCGCGACGATCACGATCGCCTTGGGCACCGGCGCCACCGCGGGCGGCACGCCCTGCGTGATCATCGTCGTGGTGAGCGTCTGAATGAGCAGCGCGCCGACGATCGAGCCCAGCAGGTTGAACCGCCCTCCTGCCAGGGCCGTCCCGCCGACCACCACCGCAAAGATGGCGTCCAACTCCATCATCTCGCCGACCCGGCTGGAGTCCGCGGCCTTGATGTTCGACGCGGCAATCAACCCGGCCAGTCCCGCGCACACGCCGGAGAACGCGTAAACGGAAAGCTTCACCCAGCGTGTCGGCAGACCGCTGAAACGGCTGGCGGTCTCATTGTCGCCGACGGCCTCCACGAACAGACCACAGCCCGTCTTGCGCATCAGCAGCGCGGTCATGCCCAAGGTCAACGCCACCAGCGTCAGCGTGAATGGCGCCCCCAGAAAATGTCCGTTGCCGATGTAGACAAACCCCTCATGCTCGAAGGTCACGATCTGCCCCCCTGTGATCAACATGGCGATGCCGCGTCCCGCCACCATCAGGATCAGCGTCGCGACGATCGGTTGAATTCCGGCCACCGAGACCAACGCGCCATTGAAGACGCCCAAGGCCGCCGTGGCGCACAGCGCGATGGGCGCGATCAAGGCCAGCGACAGCTCCGACTGCGTGACCAATACAGCGGCGATTGCTCCGGCGATCGCCATCAGGGAGCCGACCGACAGGTCCACGCCGCCCGTCGCAATGACGAGCGTCATCCCCAAGGCAAGAAGCATCGTCTTGGAACCCTGGTTCAGGATGTCGACCAACGTCCCGAAGAGATGGCCGTCGCGGATCTCCAGATGGAAGAAGCCATCGACGAAGATGAAGTCGTAGGCCAGCAACGCGGCCAAGCCCAGCAAAGGCCAAAGCAACCCGCCGCCAGTGAACCACTTCTTCAACTTGGTTAGAGGGTCGTTCATTCGTGATGCGCCACCAGTTGCATGATGCGTTGTTCGCTGATCTCCGCGCCGGTCAGTTCCCCCACCTTGCGCCGGTCACGCAGCACGGCCACCCGGTCACAGGCGCTCACGATCTCCTCCAGTTCCGAGCTGATGAACAAGACGGCCATGCCCTTCTCACGCAACGAACGAACCAGTTTTTCGATCTCCGCCTTGGCTCCGACATCGATGCCGCGCGTGGGTTCGTCGAGGATGATCAGCTTCGGCTGCATCGCCAGCCAGCGCGCCAGGAGGACCTTCTGCTGGTTGCCCCCGGAGAGGTTGGCGATCGGCGTTTCGGCGTCCGGGGTCTTGATGTTCAAGGCCTTGATGTAATGCGCGCAAAGCTCTTCCTGCTCCGCGCGCGGCAGCAAGCGGATCGGACCGCGGCTCGCCTGCATGGCCAGGAGAAGGTTCTCGCGAACGGACAGATGGGGAATAATGCCCTCGCCCTTGCGATCCTCGGAACAGAACGCCATCCCGCTCGCGATCGCCTTGCGCGGACTGCCCAGCCTGTGCGCCTCGCCCTCGATATGGAGACTGCCGGAATCCGGCGGCTCGATGCCGAACAACATCCGCGCCGTCTCCGTCCGCCCCGAGCCCAGCAGTCCGCCAAGTCCAACCACCTCTCCCTTGCGGATCGTCAGGTCCAGCGGCCGCACGGAGCCTTTCCGCCCGACGCCCGACGCCGCGAGCAGTTCTTCCGATTCCCCTCCGGCTTCGACGGCGTCCGCGTTTGCGTGATCCAGGATCTCCGGTTCACGGCCGAGCATCTTGCCGATCAGTTCCAGGCGCGGGAGTTCCGCGGTCGGGAATTCGCCGACCAGCGAGCCGTTGCGCAACACGGTGATCCGGTCGCTGATCTCGTAAACCTGGTCGAGAAAGTGCGTCACAAAAACAATGGCCAACCCCTCGTCGCGGAGTTGGCGCATGATCTTGAACAGGGCGGCCGTCTCCTGGTCATCGAGGCTGGAGGTGGGTTCATCGAGGATCAGGACCCGCGCCTTCACATCCAACGCCCGCGCGATGGCGACCATCTGCTGGATGGCCATGGAACAGGAATCCAGTTGCGCGTCTACATCCAGCTCCAACCCGAGTCTCGCCAGGGCCCGCTTTGCCAATCGTCTTGTCTCCCCCCAGCGGATGACGCCGAAACGACGCGGCTGCCGCCCGAGCAGGATGTTCTCCGCGATGGAGAGCGAGCCGACGAGATTCACCTCCTGGTAGACCGTGCTGATGCCGACAGCTTCAGCCTCCAGTGTGGAGCCTGCATTGATGGCGTCGCCGTCCAGGGAAATCGCGCCGCCGTCAGCCCGATACACGCCGGTCAGGACCTTGATCAGGGTGGACTTGCCGGCCCCGTTCTCCCCCATCAGGGCGTGCACCTCGCCCGCGCGGAGAGTCAGGTCCACCTCGTCCAGCGCAACCACGCCGGGAAAGACCTTGCGAATGCCCCGCATCTGGAGAAGGGGCTCGCTCATGGCGTTGTTGTTCCGGTTCTTTGCACGGTTGCGCGCATCAGTTGTCGGCAAGGGGCATTCGGTGGAGACGCAGGAGGAAACCCGCAGAGAAGCGACCGGGCAACAACATTTCCAGGAGGGGATGTCTCAAGAGTATCCTCGACGGGTAGCTGGTGATTTGAAAAGCGGACGACCTGAGATGCGCGTAGCATTTCGGGC
>JAYPFK010000076.1:0-24114 GCA_038126235.1 Verrucomicrobiales bacterium | reverse complement strand
TCCCAACACACAACTAACCCCGGCGGGGCGTGGTTGCTGGGGGGTTCCCCCCCCCCCCCCCCGCCGCCGACCCCCCCCCCCCCCCCCCCCGCGACAGCCTGTGTTGTGTCTGGGACTGCTCCGAAACGCCTGATGCGTCACAGGTTGACGCGGAATGAACGCCGTGCGCCGGCATGAGTTGGGATGTCTCGAGGTTTGCCTCAGGTTCGAGAAGGGATGCCGATCGCCCCCCTCACCTCCCCCGCAACTTGAGCAACGCCGCTTCGGCCGCTTTGCGATGGCCTGCCTGCGCGGAGGCGTCCTTTGTCACTTTCTCAAACATGGCAACCGCCTCGTCCTTCTGGCCCGCCGCGGCGAGGACCTCTCCCAAAGCCAACATTGTGGTATGCCGCCAGACGCCCTTCTGCTTCCCGAAGTCGATCTGGCCGAGCGCGGCCAAGGCTTCCTCATGCCGTCCCTGGCGACTCAGAATACGGGCGGCGTTCTGCACGGAGCGGAACTCATCCGCCGCGCCGATGTTCTTCCCGCCTTCGAAGTTTTGCCGGTAGGCCGTCAGGGCTCCCTGGTCGTCCCCGAGGTTGGATTCGCGATTGTGCCCCATGGCCGCGAGGATGCTGGTCCGTATTCGGGGATCGGCGGTGAAGGTCAGGGCCGTCTGGAAATCAGCATCCGCCTTCGCGCCCATTTTCAGGATGGCCCGGGCGCGACCGCGCGCGAAGGCTCCGGCTCCGCGCTGCCAGAAGGGCCAGGTCGCGAGATCCTCGGCGCCAAATTCCTTCTCAATGCCCGCCCAGTCGCGCTGCGTCAGCAGGTTGTCCATCCGGGCCGTCTTGGCGACGGCCGGGACCGGAATCCTGCCGACCAGATCATCCGCCAGGTCGAACTCCTTGTTCATGCGGGCGCAGAGCGCGGCCTGACTCAGCGCGACCGATTGCTGCAATTCCGTCGCGTCGTCAGCCTTGGCCATGGCCAGATACGCCGCCCGGGCGTCCGCGAACCTGCGCCCCCGCAACAACTTCTCCGCGTGTCGGCCGGCAATGATGAAATCCGTGACCGTCTCGTCCGCTTCAAACCGGTGCGAACGTCCGCCATAGAAATTCGCGAACTTCATCGGCGCGTGGAACCCCGTCGTCGCCGTCGGGGAAAAGGCGGAGAACTCCGAGCCGTCGTCGCGGATGCGCTGCCGGCAGAGGTTGATGTGCCAGGGCAGGCTCTGCGTCGGCTTGCGGCCGATGACCTGGTGCAGCGGGTCGTTCTCGTCCTTCGTGATCGGGATACGCAGCTCGACAATCCAGTGGTCGTCCGCCACCTGCGTCGCAACCTCGGCCTGCGAGGACCAGTTGAACCACTGACTGCGCGCGGCGCCGCGATCGAGATCCACCAGCGCGCCGGCGGGATTGACGACAATCTGGTAGTAGCTGTGCGATTCGGTCGCCAGCAGGACCTCCACCGCATCCCCATACCAGATGGCCGGGTCGCCGCTTTTCGTCGTCGCGATGTTCGGCTTCCCGCCGGGCAATTCGTCGCAGCGGACAGCGAGGTAAAGACTGGCTCCACGCCACTCGGCCTTGAACGAGGTCCCGAAAGTCGGCAGCCCCCCTGTCTGCAGTTCGCGCAGACGCCCCGTGGAGGCGACCGGAATATCGACCCACGGTTTGTCGTCGAGCCGGCCATCGATGACGATCGGCGCCAGCGGATCGGAGCCGACCAAACGGAGGACAGGCACGGGGCCGCGCTTCTGCGCCAGTTGCTCGGCCTTGTTGCGCAGGCCGTTGAGGTAATTGTCGATGAGTTGAATCCGGCGGCCGTGCAGGGATTCCGGCGGAACCGCGGCCTTCGCCTTCGCGAACAGTTCCAAGGCGTGTCCGGCCTTGGCGGCGTCGCCTTCCATGGCGCGCCAGTTCTCCTCGCAAAAGGCGAAGAACGCGCGCATCGGCAACGCGGCGGGCCCATAGAACTTCTCCACGTATTCGTCGAACAACGCGACGGGGTCCTGCTCCTTCCCGCCCCAATACATCCGCGCGGTGAAGTAGACGAGGAAGTGATTGAAGCCGACGGCGTTCTCCTTGAAGTCCATCGTCAGCCAGATGTCTTCGCCGCGCGACAGGCCCTTGGTCGCGTTGATGCTTTCGCCCAGCGTGCGCGGAATGTAGGCGGGCAGGTAGAAGCCGCGGCCGGTGAAGGGGTAGGTTTCGAAGATCTCCAGCGGGTTGTCGGTCTTCTTCGCCCAGGCCTCCCGCAGGCGCTTCAGGTCCGCGCGGCCCGCCTGCGTCGGACGTCGCCCGCCCACGACGATCACCTGCAGGTTGGGCTCCAGCTTGTCGATGTTATCCGGCGGCTCGGTGTAGACCCCGTAGGCGCAGTTGGAGATGCGCTTGCCGGGATGGGACTTGGCGATCTCCTTGGCCACTCGATTCACGAAATCCCAGACGTAGTTCGAAAGCCTGCCGCGCTCGCCCAATTGCGGCGACTCCTTGCCCGCGCAGAGGCCGCACTGGCAGATGGCGGTGTAGCCGTCGGGCGGCATGATCGAGACGACATCCATGTCGTAGTGATCAAATTGGGCGCGCGCGAAGCGCACCGCTTCCCCGAACAGCTCCTCGTTGGAGTAGCACAACTGGTTCAAACGCTGGCCTGGCTGGTTGTGTCGCTTTCCGCCATAGAGCGCAAACCAATCGGGATGCGCCTTCAACGTGGCCTCGTTATGGGTCATGTGATGCAGGCCATGCGCGGCCTGGCGTCCCCAAGGCTGCCGTGTGCCCAGATGAAAACCCCACATCATCACGTCGCGCCCGTAGACCGCTGTCCGGAAGTTCAGGTTCCGCATCGGAAAGTCGGGGCGCACGACCTTGTTCACCTTCGGCAGCGGGATGGAATGCAATTCCGGGAGAACCTCGCCGATCGCACCGGGCAGATACCAACGGACGCCCAGATCGCGCAGGAAGCTGCAGACCGCGTTGAACGAACCGCGCTCGTCGTAGGTCCAGACGTTCACGTTGCCGTCCTTGTCGGTCTTCTGCTCGTTCGGCGTTCCGAAGAGGGAATTGGGCCCGGAGTAGTGCTTGTGCAACTGGGAATGGGTGTAGCCCCACTGCGCGCCGGTGATCTTGTTCCATGCCGCCTGCATCTTCCCGCTGGCAATGTCGCTGTTCCCGCGCGGCCAGGGTTCGATCGGCGTGAAATCCGCATCGTCGCCAATGAAGGCGATCCAGTCCTCGCCCGAGACGATGCGGAAGGCTCCGTCTTCCAGGCCGGCGGTCGTGATGCCGAGCTTCTTCGTGTGCGCGCTTTCCCCGACCAGGACCCTCACCGGGAAAGCCGCCGTCGGTTCCGTCACGATGGGCAGGCGCGCGCTGGAGATCTTCTCCACGTAGAGCTGCAACTCGCGCGCCGCCAACCGCGTCGAGCGCGACGGCTCCGATGCGATGACGATCTGCGCGCGAGCCTGGCCGTCTTCGACTAGATGCCGGGCCGCTTCGCCGCGCGCGCAGGGAAGCATCAGGATGAGGGCTGGAAGCAGATGCCGGATCGCGTTCATGCCCGAATGGAATACCCGCCCGGGCTTCCTGATTGAAGCGGGAAGTTGGGCGCCGGCGCCAAAGGTGGGGCGAATTGTCCTCAATGAGCCGACGTGAGCATGGCCCAGCGCGGCTCACTGGGACAGTTCGCGCCACCCTACTTGAGAACCGTTTCCCCCGTCTTTTTCCTCGCCGGCCAAGGCGCCGACGATAGATTCCCGGAATGCCGCGAATCCGAACGCTTGCCTGCCTCCTGTTTCTCGCCGCCAACGTCGCGGCTCCGGCCGCCGACTGGCCGATGTGGAGGTTCGACGCCAACCGCTCCGCAGCGTCGCCTCATGGGCTGCCCGGAAACCTTCAGCTTCATTGGACCCGCGAATACGCGCCGCGCGTCCAGGTCTGGGACGACCCGCTCAACCATGACCTGATGCAATACGATCGCGTCTTCGAGCCGGTGGTCGCCGATGGCCGGATGTTCCTCGGGTTCAACGACAGCGACAAGCTGGTCGCGTTGGACACGAAAACAGGAGCCGAACTCTGGCGGTTTTACACGGAGGGTCCGCTGCGTCTGCCGCCCGCCGTGTCCGAAGGCCGGGTCTACGCGACGAGCGACGACGGATTCCTTTACTGTGTGAACGCCGCCGATGGGGCGCTCATCTGGAAGTTCCGCGGCGGCCCCTCGGCGCAGAAGGTCATTGGCAACAAACGGGTGGTGTCCGCCTGGCCGGCGCGGGGCGGCTGTGTCGTGCGCGATGGAAACGTGTATTTCGCGGCGAGTATCTGGCCCTTCATGGGGACGTTCATCTACGCGCTGGACGCCAAGGACGGAAGCGTGAAATGGGTAAACGACGGCACGAGCGCGCAGTTCATCAAGCAACCGCACAACGCCCCGGCGTTTGCCGGCGTCGCGCCGCAGGGCGCGTTCGTGGCGACGGCGGACCTGCTGCTGGTTCCGGGCGGTCGCTCTGTCCCCGCGGCATTCGACCGCAAGTCCGGCGAGTTCCGCTGGTTCCACATCGCCGAGGGCGGCAAGGGCAACGGCGGGTCATTCGTCGCCGCAAACGAACGCGAGTTCTTTGTCCACACCCGGGACCGCGGCGCTCGCGCCTACGAACTGGCGACCGGGGAGCAAACCAGCGCCACCCTCGACGAACCGGTCCTCGCGCCCGACCACATCTATACCGCATCCGATGCCTCGCATCGCAAAGCCGACTGGGAGGCGGCCAAGGCGGCTGTCGCGAGGGCGACAAGGGACATCGCGAAGGCCAGGGGCATCCTCAACAACCCGGAGAACGCACAAGCCAAGGCCAAGGCCAAGCGCGACCTGGCCTCCGCCACGAAACGCCTCAACTCCGCGAAACGCGCCGTCGCCGAATCGAAGGCGGCCTGGGATCAGGGTTGGCAGGGACCGGTGATCCAGGAGATGAACCCGGAGCGGAAGGTCCTCCGCGAGTTCAACCTCGCCGCCGGCGGCGACATGATCCGGGCGGGCAGCCGCCTTTATTCCGCCGATGACGATTCGGTCTTCTCCATCAATCTGAAGGCCGTCGCGAAGCGGAACCCCGCCGCGCCCGACAAACCCGAGTGGTCGCGTCCGGCCAAAAGCATCGCGCGCCTGCTCGCCGCGGACGACCGCCTGTTCGCCGTGACGCTGGACGGGCGGATCCTGTGCTTCGGCGAAGGCCTCGTGGAACCGCAGGTCCACCGCGATACGAAACCGGAAATCGACCGCGAAAAGTCGGCCGCGGATCCCGCGTTGGCGGATTCCGACGAGAAGGAGGGCCGCGCGCTCTTTTTTGGGGTCGATGACGCCGACCGCCTGAAGGGTTTGCTCGAAAACTCAAGCCTCGTCATCGATGTCGTCAACCCGTTCCCCTCCCAGGCCGCGAAGCTGCAGGATCGCCTCGACCGCGAAACGGGGGCCTACGGGACGCGCATCGCCGTCCATGCCGGAGATCCGGTTTCCTTCAAGGCTCCGCCCTGGTTCGCGCGCCTGGTCCTTATCGATCGAAAGCTGGCCGGCTCCTTGTCCGACGAGGCCACCCTGAAGGCCGCCTGGCGGTCGGTGCGGCCCTACGGCGGCGTCCTGCGAATTGAGGGCGACGCGGGACAGGTCTCCGTCATCGCCGCCACCGCGCGCAAGGCCGGCCTCGCCAACGCCGAGATTGAGGCCGGCTCCGGCCGGATTCTGATTCGCAAAGTTGGCGCCTTGCCGGGAGCCTCAGACTGGACGCACCTCTACGGCAACGTCGCCAACACGGTCAAATCCGACGACAACCTGGTGAAGCCGCCGCTCGGCCTGCTGTGGTTCGGCGGCAGTTCGAACCTCGACGTCCTGCCCCGGCACGGGCACGGGCCCTCCGAACAGGTCGTCGGCGGGCGGTTGTTCATCGAGGGCATGAGTTCAGTCAGCGCCCGCGACGTCTACACCGGCGAGCCCCTTTGGAAACGCGAGTTCCCGGACCTCGGCAACTACGGCGTCTATTTCAACGAAACCTATCAGGACACCCCGCTCAGCACGGCCTACAACCAGAAGCACATCCCCGGAGCCAGCGGTCGCGGTCCGAACTACGTCGCCACGGCCGACGCGGTCCATCTCGCCATCAAGGACGCCTGCCACATCCTCGACGCGCGGACGGGAAAGACGATCCGCGTCATCAAACTGCCGCCTGACAGCGACGGCAGCCTCCGGCAATGGGGCTACATCGGCGTCTACAAGAACATCCTGCTGGGCGGCTACGGCTTCGCCCATTTCAACCAGCGCTGGGCCGAACCGGCAAAAGGCGGCAAGGCGAAGGGAAAGAAGAACGCCCCCGACTACGCGCCAATCGAGGACCTCTCCGCCAGCCGAGGCCTGATCGCCTACGACCGGAAGACCGGGAAGGAACTCTGGCGGATCGACGCCATGCACAGCTTTCTGCACAACGGGATCGTCGCCGGCAACGGCCGCGTCTACTGCCTCGACCGCCTGCCCAAAAGCGCGGAGGACCTGCGCCGCCGCCGAGGCTTCTCCAACGACGCGGCCTATCGCATCGCCGCATTCGACGCGCGTTCCGGAAAACTCCTCTGGGAGGAGAAAGAGGCCATCTTCGGCTCCTGGCTGGGCTATTCCGAAGAACGCGACATCCTGTTGCAGGCGGGAGCCAAGGCCAAGGACCGGACGCGCGACGAGGTCGGCGAGGGCATGACCGCCTACTCCGGCCAGACCGGAGCCGTGCGCTGGTCGAAACCTGATGTCGTCTACACCGGCCCCTGCATCCTCCACAACGACCTCATCATGACCGGCGCAAACTCCTACAGCGATTCCGCCGGAGCCTTCAGTCTGCTCGACGGCTCGCCCCACCTGATCGAGAACCCGCTGACCGGCGAACGGGAACCCTGGCGACTCACGCGGACCTACGGCTGCAACACCATTGTCGCCAGCGAACATCTGCTCACCTTCCGCTCGGGCGCCGCGGGTTACTACGACCTCGACACCCACAGCGGCACGGCGAACCTGGGCGGCTTCAAGTCCGGCTGCACCTCGAACCTCATCATTGCCGACGGCGTGCTCAACGCCCCGGACTACACCCGCACCTGCAGTTGCTCGTACCAGAACCAGACCTCCCTCGCCCTGGTCCACATGCCCGAGATGGAGATGTGGACCTACAGCCGCATCGGAGCGGATGCGGAGGCCGGCGAAAGCCTGAGGCGGGTCGGCGTCAACTTCGGCGCGCCCGGCGACCGGCGATCCGATGACGGGACGCTGTGGCTGGATTCCCCGAGCGTCGGCGGCGAATCGCCGGCAGTGGAGGTGGTGGTCGACGGCAAGGCGGACTACTTCCGCCGTCACGCGGCCATGCTGTCAGGCCCGGGACTCGCCTGGGTTGCAGCGTCGGGCATCGAGGGCGAAGTCGAGATCTCGATCCTGCCGCGCACCGTGCAAACGGCCGATGAAACCAAAGGCTCCGGCCCCGCAGCAAAGGCAAAGGAGGGCCCCGCCGCGGATAAGAAGCCCGCCAAGGCCGCGCCCTACCGCGTGCGCCTGCACTTCACCGAACCGGAGCAACTGGCCCCCGGGGATCGTGTGTTCTCGGTCAACCTGCAGGGAACGACCGCGCTGAAGGACTTCGATATCCGCCGCGAGACGGGCGCCGCACGGAAATGCCTGGTGAAGGAGTTTCACTCCGTCCCGATCGCCGACCGGCTGACGATCAGGCTTGCCCGCAGCGGGAATTCACCGGCGCTCCCGATCCTCTCCGGCGTGGAACTGATCCGGGAAGACGACGCCGGGCTTCGCTTGAGTCGCTGAGTTTGCATGGATGCCGGGGCGAACTGTCCTCAGTGAACCGCTCCGGGACATACTCACGTTGGCTCATTGAGGACAATTCCCCACCCGCCCCGCGACCTTCACGTTCTGAGGGTAACGACACAGGTCATGCATTAGCCCTGCGAGGCGCCGCCAGGCGGTGAATTTTCCCTTGAGAATCCGCGTCCGTTCCCGAAATCTCCGACCCTTCTATGAAAAGCGAAAACGAACAGAACCCCTCCCGTCGCGACTTTCTCAAGACCTCCACAGCCGCCGCTGCGGCGAGCGCGCTCGCGTTTCCATCCCTGACCCTGGGCAAGGAGGCCGGCGACCGGATGAAGATCGGCTTCATCGGCTGCGGCGGCCGCGGGACCGGCGCCGCGGCGCAGGCCCTCAAGGCCGACAGCAACGTTGAACTCTGGGCCATGGGCGATGTCTTCCAGGAGAAGATCGACGCCTCCCTGAAGAACGTCACCACCGCCCTGGGCAAGGACGCGGCCGACAAGATCAACGTCGACAAGAAACGCCAGTTCGTCGGACTCGACGCCTATCAGAAGGTCCTGGAATCCGGCGTCGACGCCGTGATCCTGACCACGCCCCCCGGATTCCGTCCGATGCAGTTCAAGGCCGCCGTGGACGCGGGCAAGCACATCTTCCTCGAGAAACCCATGGCCACCGACGCGCCGGGCCTGCGGCAGGTGATGAAGTCGGTCGAAGAAGCCAAGAAGAAGAAACTCTCCGTGGTGGCCGGCTTCTGCTGGCGCTACGAGTATGCGCGCCGCGAGTTCTACCGCCGCATTGCCGACGGCCAGATCGGCGACGTCCGCGCGATCTACGCGACCTATTACACCGGCCCGGTGAAGCCCATGCCGGCGGACGACGCCCGCCAACCGGGTTGGAGTGACATCGAGTGGCAGGTGCGCAACTGGTACAATTTTGCCTGGCTCGGCGGCGACGGCCTCGTCGAGCAGGCGATCCACAGCGTGGACAAGATCGCCTGGGTGATGAACGACGTTCCCCCGCTGAGTTGCGTCGCCGTGGGCGGCCGGCAGATCCCGAACAACTCCGGGAACATCTTCGACCACTTCGAGGTGAATTACCTCTACGAGGGCGGCGTGCGCGGCTTCCTCGGCTGCCGCCAGCAGAAGCACTGCCACAACGAGAACAACGATTACGTCATCGGCGCCAAGGGCATCGGCGAGATCAAGGGCGGACGCTGTTACCTCACCGCGGGCGACGACAAATGGCGCTACAACGGGCCGACTCCGAACATGTACCAGGTCGAGCACGACGAGATGTGGGCGGCGCTCCGCGCGGGCAACCCGATCAACAACGGCGACCGCATGTGCACCAGCACGCTCATGGGCCTGATGGGCCGCATGGCCGCCTACACCGGCAAGCAGGTCACCTGGGACATGGCTCTGAACTCCCAGGAAGACCTCTTCCCCAAGAAACTCGACTGGAAGACCGGCAAACACGAACCGCCGGCGCTGGCCAAACCCGGCGTGCGGGAGTTCGTCTGAACCTGGGAGCTCGCGCCAATCGAATCCAATCTGCGAAGGCCCGCCGTGTGAACGGCGGGCCTTTTTCTACGGAACCACAACCATGACCGTTCACGGATCAGAATTCCTCGCCGAAGAGCGCCGGAAGCCCGGCTTTTTCATCAAGGCGGTGATGAACGACGCGGGCATCAAGTTCTTCTCCGGCGCGCGGCAGCATCGCGACACGAAGGTCCCCGGCATTTCCTACGAGGACGATTACCGGGGCAACGCCCTGGCGGTCATCGTCCAGCCAGGAAAGGTCGAGATCCGCTTCCACAAGGACTTTTCCGACGATCATGCGGCGCGACTTTGGCGGGAGGTGGCCGGATCATCCGAAGGCGAATTCACGCGGGGCTGGAGGGTGACATATCAGGGGCGGGAGATTAATGTGTGAGTTTCGCGCCTGTTACGCGTTGCCGACTGACACCACCGATGAAGCCGACCCGACCCAACATCCTGATGATCATGGCCGACCAGTTGTCGGCGCGCTACCTCGGCGCCTACGGTCATCCCCTGGTCAAGACCCCGAACATCGACGCGCTGGCGGCGCAGGGGACGATCTTCCGCCACGCCTACTGCAACAGCCCGATCTGCGCGCCCTCGCGGGCCAGCATAGCCACGGGACTCCATGTGAGCCGCCTGGGCGCCTACGACAATGGCAGCGATTTCCCCGCCAGCGTCCCGACCTTCATGCACCATCTCAGCCGGGCGGACTACGAGGTCGCGCTCTCCGGCAAGGCGCACTTCATCGGTCCGGACCAGCTGCATGGCTTCCAGCGTCGCCTCACGCCGGAGATCTACCCCTCGGGCTTCAACTGGACGCCGGACTGGACGCGCGGACCCGTCCACAATCCCGGCACGGCGGTGGACCAACTCCGCGAGGCCGGGCTCTGCGACTGGAGCCTGCAACTCGACCACGACGAGGAGGTCGCCTTCCGTTCGTTGGAATACCTGCGCGACTACGCGCGGAGGCAGGAAAATGGCCGGCCGTTCTTCCTCTGCTCCAGCTTCACGCATCCGCACGAGCCCTTCATCATCAACCAGCCCTGGTGGGACCTCTACGATCACGACGCCATCGACATGCCGACCGTTCCGGGCATGCCGATCGAGGAGATGCACCCCTACAACCAGTGGCTGCAGATCCATCACATGATCGACGTGTACCCGGTGAAGGAGGAGCACGTCCGCAACGCCCGCCACGCCTACTACGGCGCGATCAGCTATTTCGACTCCAAGGTCGGCGAACTGACGAATGAGCTGGAGCGGTTGGATCTGCTGGACAACACGATCGTCATCGTCGCCAGCGACCACGGCGAGATGCTCGGCGAGCACGGCATGTGGTTCAAGCGGACCTTCTTCGAACCCTCGATCCACGTGCCGCTGATCGTTTCCGGCACGGAGCGCGTGAAGGCCGACCATCAGATCAACCGCGAGGTCAGCCTCGTGGACCTCATGCCGACGTTGCTGGAACTTGCCGAGGTCGAGGGCCGCCGCGAGATCGAACAGGGCCTGGACGGCGAGAGCCTCTGCGGCATGCTGCGGGACGACGACGAGCGCCGGACCCCTACCGTGATCTCGGAATACTGCAGTGAGGGCGTCACCCAGCCCATGCGCTTGGCGATCGCCAAGCGCATGAAATACGTCCACGTCGAAGAACAGGAGCCCATGCTCTTCGACCTGACCCACGATCCCGAAGAGCGCGTCAACTGTGTGTCCGACCCGATTTACGCCCCCCGGTTGGCCGACCTGCAGGCGATGGTGGAAAAGGACTGGAACGGACCGGAACTCCGACAACGCATCATCGCAAGCCAGCGCAACCGGCTCTGGATCCAGAAGGCGCAGAAGACCGGAGGCGTCCCGCCGCACTGGGACCAGGAGCCCTCCTTCGACGCCGGCCGGCAGTATGTGCGCGACAAGAACGCGCAGGCGACCAACGAGGAGATGCGCTACCCGCGCGTGAAGAAGCAGCAACGCCTGCCCTTGGAATCCCCGAAGGAATCCTGAGGCGGGACGGCAACCAGAATTCAAAGGTCGGTAAAAAAAGGTGGGGCGAACTGTCCCCAGTGAGCCGTGTAGGGCCCTGCTCAAGCCGGCTCACTGGGGACAGTTCACCCCGCCGGATTCCCCTCAACCCCTCACACGCCCATCCCCTGATACCCCAACCAATTCACCGTCCCAGACAGTAGAGAAACTCCCGCCGTCCGCCCTCATCCTTGGCCGCGCGCAGGTAGATGCGACCGCCACAGATGACCGGCGTCGCGTAGGTCTCATCGCCCAGCTTGTTTTCCGCCAGCAACTTGAATTCGTCCGGCGTTGCTTTGAAGACATGGGTCGTGCCGGTGACGCTGGTCGCGTAGATCAGGTCGTCCACCATGGTCGGGGAAGAAAAGAAGCTCCCGCCGAGCCGCTCCTTCCATTTCTCTTCGCCGGTCGCTGAATTCCAGCAATGGGCGGTCCCCGCGTCGGCCACGGCGTAGAGGAAGCCCTCCTTCGCGATCATTGAAGGCACGTAGACGCGCTGCTTGTTGCTCCAGTCCACCTTGCCCGAACCGTCGGCGCGCATGGCCATGGTATGATTCCTGGGATAACCGCCGCCGGTGAAGACCCGCACGCCGTCGGTGACGGCGGTGACGACGCACTCGGTGGTCGCCCCCTCGAATTCCCAAAGCTTCTTCCCGGTCAGCGGATCGAAGCTGGAGATCAGGTCGCAGCCGGTCACGATCATCTGGTCCCTGCCGTCGATGTGGAAGACGACAGGCGAAGGATAGTTCGGCAGTTCGGGGCGACCGACGCGCCAGACGATCTTCCCGGTCTTGCGGTCCAATCCAGCCAACGCGCCGCCGCCGGGAGCCTTGGTGTCCGCCGTCACGAGGACCAGGGAATCATGGATCAAAGGCGAGGCGCCGTAGCCCTGATGGCTCACGAAATCCGCGACCTTCGTCTCCCAGAGCTTCTTTCCGCCCAGGTCCAGCGCATAGGTGTAAATGGCGTCCCGGTTGTAGAGGTTCAGGAACAGACGCTCGCCGTCGCAGGCGATGGAGGCGGAGGCCCAGGTGGCCCGCTTCTGACGCTCCTGGTTGAAACCGCCTTGGTGGACAACGCTCTTCCAGACAAGTCGACCGTCGGCCCGGTCGAGGCAGAGCACGGTCTGGGTCTGGGCCTGCTCGTCGGCGGTGGGCAGGTAAACACGGTCGCCCACGACGGTCGGCGAGGCGTGCCCCCGGCCGGGAACCTCGACCTTCCAGACGACATTCCGGGTCTCGTCCCAATGCAACGGCGGCTTCTGCCCGGAAGCCGCGATGCCATTGTGGCTGGGACCGCGCCACCAAGGCCAATCTTCCTTGCCGATGCCCTTGAATTCAGTGGCGGCGTGAGTCGGAAAAACGAAGGCGACTGCAAGGGCCACAACAGAGAGCATTCTGGAATTCATGTGCGGAATAAGAGTCGCCCGCGCCCACAAGGTCAACGATCAAGCGTGAGGCGGGCGGGGCGAATTCCCCGAATGGGCGGACGTGAGCACGACCAGACGCAACTCACTGAAGGCGGTTCGCTCCATCTTTCTTCTGACCGGCGCTCATTGCTTGTATTATCGGCGGTCAAGCCCGCCGGCGGCGGCGCGCCGCCGCCACAATCGCCGCCAACCCCAGTCCAAGCAGCGTCATGCCGCCCGGTTCGGGCACAACAACCGCGGGGCCTATGAAGTTGTCGTAGGCAATGTGATCGTCGCCGGGAGAAGGATCGAACTCGTCGAACAACACGCGCGCAATGTTGGCCGAGTCGCTGACCGCCCCGACAAACTGGTAGTCCCGCGCGAAGTTGGGGTCGGGAATGAAGCTGTTCTGCGCCAGCACGGCGCCGCTCATGTCGTAGAAGGTGGCGCTGGTAAAAGAGGCGTCCGGGACGTCGAACACCACATCCAATCCGAAAAACTGGACCGGCGCCGCGAACACGATCTCCAGGTCGTCGTTCTCCAACGAGAGATTCGAACCGCCCGGGGAAAGGACGGTGTTCGCCGACCGGGGCATCAACGACCCGCGCAGGCCGGCGTCCGCGTCGATGACCAGCAGCGGCGACACGCCGGGCGCATTCAAAGTCATGCCGCCGACCATCGCGCCGGTCAGATCCGCGCCAGCCCCGAACCCGTCGAATATCAACACGTCGGCGCCGGTCACGCGCCCATCGCCAAGAAAGTCGGCTTGATCGTAATAAAGGGCAACCTGCGCGGTCGCCGGCGAGAAAGAGGCCAGCGCAACGACGGCGATGGCGAGCTTGAGGGGAGTCTGGAACGCTTTCATGACGAAGGGGGCAGTTCGGGAAATTGCGCGGGAATCCTGTCGCAGAACTCCCACTTTCATAGCGCCGGGGGCGCGAGGCTTCAATGGTATATCCTTCTCAATCCCTCGCATCCGCGGCCTTTTCACAAACTGTTGCCAAACCGTGACGAACGCCAATAATCCACCGCCCGTGATCAAAACCGAAGAAAAGCAGCGTTTTCAGCGCGCGATCGAGCGTGAACTCGTGGCCGGGCAGCGCCGAGAACCGCTCTGGTCCGACCTGCTTCAGGAGCATGACGGAAATGAAAAGGCGGCCAAACGCGCCTACATCAACGCCCGGACGCAGCAGTTGGTGGACGGGGAGCTCGAACGTCGCCAACAACGCCGCCGCAAACGCAAGAAACGCTCCTACCACGACCGCAACGCGCTGAGCGCGATGTTCGGCAGGCGCGTCATCTACATGGTCATGGTCGCGACCTCGATCGTGGTCGCCTTCCTGATGTTGCTGCTCACCCACGACGAGGGCTCCCGTTGGCTGCACTTTTTCTCGAACGAAGGCCCGCAACTTCAAGACCAATGGGATCCCACCCGTTGACCTGTTCACGGGGGACCTCGGTGGCGATTCCATGAAGCGGGGATTATCCGAAGCGAATTCGTGATCCGATCCTTGCCAGCCCGTCCAATCCTCCGCCCGAGTCGTCCGTCCGCCGAATGCCCCGCGTTTTCTGGATGTCTCACCGGCCTCCGCCTCTCCCAATCGTCTTGCGCGGTCGGGGCGGATGGGTTATTTGCCCGGCCGGTTTTCCAATTCACATGCGCCCATGAGTCTTCCCCGCCCAGTCTCAGTTTCTCCCAGGACCGCTTGGTTTGCGCTGTCCGCAGCCCTTGTTGTGTCGACGTCGCCCGCCCCGGCCCAAGACACCCCCTCCCCCGCCAATCCCGGTCTCCAAGCCACCTTCGCGTCGGCCGCGGACGCCTCCCGCAAGGATGCGCGCGTCGAGGATGGCGCATTGCTCTTCGTGCCCGCCGGCCAGCCAGCCAGCGCCTTCCTCCCAGCCGGGCCGTTCACCGCGGTGTGGGAAGGATTCATCTCGGTCGATCTGCGGGACCGCTACACCTTCCGCGTCGAGGCCGCCGGTTCATTCAAGGTCGAGATCAACGGCGAGGCCGTCCTGGAAGCGAAGGACTCCCACGGAACGCCCTCGGAACCGAGCAAGCGCGTGCGCCTCGGCAAGGGAGCCAACCCGATCAAGGTCAGCTACCACAGCCCCGCCGCCGGCGACGCGTTCCTCCGGCTTTTCTGGTCGTCGCCAGATTTCGAATTCGAGCCCGTCCCGGCCGACGCATTCACCCATGCTTCGGACGACTTCCTGGAGCGTTCCTCCCTGCTTCGACGGGGGCGGGGATTGTTCGTTGAACGCCGTTGCCACAAGTGCCACACCGCCGCCGTCCCGACAGAGGGCATGCTGGAACTTTCGATCGACGCCCCGGCGTTCGCCGGCATCGGCTCCCGTCGCAACGCGGACTGGATGAAGGATTGGATCCTGAACCCGACCGCTTTCCGTCACGCGTCAGCCGTCCGGATGCCCAAGGTTCTGGGCGACGACGAAAAGGGCGCCGCGGCCGCGGCCGCGTATCTCGCGACGTTGAAGGACTCCGCGCCGCCCGCCCCAAGTGGAGGAAACGCCGGGGAGGGAGGGCAGTTGTTCTCCGTCCTGCATTGCGAAGCCTGCCATCAACAACCGGGAGCGCACGACGCCAATGACGTGAAGCTCTCTCTCAACTTCGTGAACCGGAAATTCCCGGCGGGGGCTTTGGCCGCCTTCCTGCGCGCGCCGCAAAAACATTTCGCCTGGATCCGCATGCCCGATTTCAGGCTGTCCGCCGCCGAGGCCGCCAATCTCGCAGCCTTCCTGCGGGGCAAGGCCTCGCCGTCCGAGAATCCGGCGCCTGATGCCGCCGAAACAGCGCGGGGCCGCGAGATCGTCGAGACCGCCGGTTGCCTGAACTGCCACGCCGGCCCCGGCCAGAACCGCCATGTGGCGCCCGGCGAACTTAAGAACCCCGCAGCCGGCTGCCTCGCGGAGAGCGGCGGCGTGCATTTCGAGCTGACGACCGCGGATCGCAAGGCGTTGACGGCCTTCGTGAAGGCAGGGGCCGATTCCCTGACCCGCCACGTTCCCGCGGAATTCGCCCGCCGACAGATCGACAATGTGGGTTGCGCCAACTGTCACGGGAAATTCGACGGCTTTCCAAAGCTCGACCCACTGGGCGGCAAGCTGCGCCCGGAGTGGAGCGAGGGTTTCATCGCCGGCCGGATCGAAAAGAAGCCGCGTTACTGGATGCCGTCACGCATGCCGGCCTTCGCGTCCCGCGCCGCCGGACTCGCCCATGGCATGGCCGCCCAGCACGGCTACGGACCCATGTCGCCGGATCGACCGAAGGTCGACCCCGAAATGGCCGCGGCCGGCCGCAAGATGGTCGGCACCGACGGCGGATTCTCATGCATCGCCTGCCACGCCGTGAAGGAGTTTGGCGCCCAGCAGGTCTTCGAAAGCGCCGGCATCAACTTCGGCCAGGTCGGCGGACGCCTGCGCAAGTCCTTCTTCCAACGCTGGTTGATGAACCCCCTGCGCGTCGATCCGAGCACCAAGATGCCCGTCTATTTCGCCGGCGGAATGAGCCCCCTCTTCGACTTCTACGACGGCGACGCGAAGAAGCAGATCGAGGCGTTCTGGGAGTATATTCGTCAAGGCGACGCCATGCCCCTGCCCGAAGAGGCGGGACAGTGAGGAGCGCGGAGTCCGGAATGGGGAATGCGGAGGTTTGGGGCAGCTTTCGACGGTGAGGGAAACGGTTTCAAGATCCCATGCTCCAAGCTCTGATCCGACTCGGCGATCCTTGGGGAACGGAGTGGGGCTCTACGGTTCCTTCCACGGGGAATTAGAAGAGCGGCAATTCCCGCATTCCAACCGCGACGACCCAGTCACCAGCAACGAATCACCGCCTCAAAAATCCGCCCAGTTCCTTCGGGCGCTCTTCATCATCGCGACCGCATCGCGGAACACGGGCGGAGCGTTGTGAAACCGGAAGTCGTCGAAGTTCAGGTGACCGAAGCCCTTCTCATGCTGATCGACCAGGCGGACGAACACCGTCTTTCCCAGGACCGCGGACAAGTCGACCGTTTCGACGAACATCGTCTCGCTGTTGCGGCCGTAGGTCCGGAAAACGATCTCCCCTGAATCCGCCAGAACCAGCTCCATGCGGGTCTCGGGATGGGCGCCGCCTCCGATGCGGTAACTCGCAAAGCGGGCCGTCACCTCGAACGGCTTCGAGGTCAGCGTTCCTTTGCCGGCGTCGCTCTCGGTGACTTCAAACCCGCCCATCCAGAAGTCGCCCTGCGGGCGGGCGGTCTTGAAACCTGAGCCCGCCTTGGCGAACTTCCGGTCCGGCCGGATCTCCCCCTTCACCGGCTGCCCGTCAAAAGCGTCGCCCTCCGCCTTCCAGTCCTTCAACGAGCCCGCTTCAAAATCCAGGTTCAGCTCGCGACCGCCGGCGCCCTTGGGCAGGAACCCGACGGGATCGCTCGCCGGCTCCGCGTAAGCTCGGGGCGCGATGCGTTGCAATTGAATCGCGGGGACCGGCATGCGCGCGTGCAGCAACACGTAGGCGCCCTTCATATTGGCGGTCACGATGTCCGGCAGCTGGTCGCCATTCACATCCCCGATCGAGATCTGCCGTCCGATCCCGGAATTGTCATCCGCAAGGTGCGGCACGAACTCCGCGCCCTCCGGTCCGCGGACCAGCTTAAACCAGTAGACCACCGCGTCGTCATGCCAACTCGCCGTCTTCGCGTGATGCGACCACCAGGTTTTCCCGGTGACGATGTCCTTCAGTCCGTCGCCATCCATGTCGGCCAGTTCCACAGCGTGCAATTCGCTGAAACACACGCCGTAGGCGTTGTCCTTGGGACGATTGCCCATGATGCGATGTTCCTTGAACGTGATCCCGCCCTCCTCTCCGGGGACCTGTTCAAACCAGGACAACCCGTGCTCGTGCGCCGCCAGACTCGTGATCACGTCGTTGTCGCCGTCGCCATCGACGTCATAGGCGAACATCTGCGCGCCGCCGAAGCGCGTGAACTGGAACTTCCTCGCGGTCCACTTTTGTTCCGGGGACTCCGGCTGCTCAAACCAACCGTCCTTGTGCAGCACGTCCGGCCGGCCGTCGCCGTTCACATCGCCCACACCCAGCCCATGCCCGAATTTCTGCGACGCGATGGCGGCGGAGATCGGATGAAAAGTCCAGGGTTTCGTCGGGGCGTCCCAGTCCGGCGCGGCGTAGCCGAACATGCCCCGCCGCGTGCAGACCAGCTCAGGCCGTTCGTCCCCGGTCAACTGCGTGAAGGTCGGCGATTCATTGCTCACCCAGTCGAAGACCTGATGTTTCTTCCAGTGTCCGGGCTCGCCCTTGGGGTTCTCATAGAAATACGCGGGGGTCCCGGGCAGCCCGTTGACCAGCGCGTCATCCCAGCCATCGCCGTTCAGGTCGTGGACGAACACGAAAAAGTTGTCGAACGAGTAGCGGTTTCGATCCTCGACCTTCGGCGCGTAGATCTCATGTTTTTCCTTGAAATCCGGCCCGGCGAACCAGAAAGGCCCCGCGATGATGTCCGTCTTCCCGTCCTTGTTGAAATCGCCGAAGTTCGCGCCCTCCGAATAGTACTGGTCGCTGAGCCGCAGCGCCCGGAATTCGTGATGAAACGCGCCTTGGGCGACGATTGCCGAACAACCGAGAGCAAAGACCATGGCGGGCAACGTGGTGTTTCTCATGCTCGGAGCGTGTTGACCCGGAAAGGAAAAAGCAAGCGGGCAGGCGGGTTTGCGAGAGCTTCGCACGAGTCAGGTTGATGCCCCCTAACGCGAACCTCGCACGGCGGGTGGGGCGAGTTTCCCCAATGAGCCGGCGTCAGCATGCCCCGGAGCGGTTTGCTGAGGACAGTTCGCCTCCCCGTCGCCCCCTGGTCGGCGAAGGCAGTTTCCGCTCACGCGGCGCCCTCGGAATCGCTACCATCGCCGGCATGCGCGCCGCCCGTTCCGGAACCGTCCTGCTCTGGCTGGCCGCGTTCACGGCTCTCGGTTTCGGCGTCATTCTGACCAACCCCACCGAGCCGCGCGTTCAGGGAAAGCGCCTTTCCGAATGGCTGGACGAGATTGAATACAAGGGCAACGCCCCGGGGACTTCCGTGCCGCGCAACGACCCGGCTTTCAATTCCCTGGCCAACGGCGGCCCGGAAATCTCCGAACCGCTGGTCAAGCTCTGGCTCTCCGGTCACCAGGATTCACGGACAACGCGAGCCCGGGACCGTTGGAAGAAGCTGCTCGGCCGCAACAATGGCTCACGGTCGCGGACCATACGCGGTTGGTGCGCCTGGGAGATTCTGGTTGAAATGGGCCCGATCGCGTCCAACGCCGCGCCGGCCTTGCTCAAGGCGTTGGACAACGGGCCGCAGCAGCAACGGCGCGAAGCGGCCTTCGCCCTGGGACGCATCGGAGCGCTGCCCGAGCAGGCCGTTCCAGCGATGATTCAGAACCTCGGTGAAACCAACAACGCGGTTGTCTGGGTGACCGCCCGATCCTTGGGATTCTTTGGGGAGCGCGCCGGGGCCGCTCTTCCGAAACTACAGGAGTTGAAGACAAATGGAGCTACGGCTGAAGTGGTCCGGATTGCGGCGACCGCCGCCATCTGCCGGATCGATCCGGAACAATCCGAAACCTGCCTGGACGACCTCATCGCGGAACTCCGGAAGCCTCCCGGGAAACGCCTGGCTGAGACGCCTCTTTTCCTCGGAGACATGGGATCTTCCGCCCAACGCGCCGTGCCCGCCCTGATCGAGGTGATCGATCAGGGCCACCAAGGCCTGATCAGCGCGTTGGACGAGCATCGGGCCTGGCGGGCGCTGGAAAAGACAGCGCCCGCAGCGTACGAGACCGAGTACAGGAAACGCGGCGGCAATGCCGAGGACCGGAGGTGGAATCGCGACCTGTAGCGACATGTCTGCGACCGCCGCATGGCAACCCCGGCCTCCGAAACTCCTGCGCTCCGTCCCGGTTCAGGAATAGTGCGGCGGCTTCCGGTCATCGCCGCGGATCTCGTCCTGTCGCATCTCGCGCAACGTGCCAGCGATGCGCTCCTGCTGCGCCAACGCCTTGGACAGGACCCTGCCCTGTTCGACGACCACCTTGTTCAATTCCTCATACTGCTGCTCCAGATGGGTGATCAGGGATTCCAGCCCCACCAGCTTCTTGCCAAGTTCATCGTCGGACATGGAGCGGAGCTTATCGGCCGGCCGCGACGACACAAAGCAATTCCACAATCCGAAAACGGAGGACAAAAAAGAACGGCGACCTTTCGGCCGCCGTTTCTCGAAAAGGTTGTCCGCGGGACTTCTACTTGGCTCCCAGCTTGAGGATGGCGACGCCAAGCAGGACGATGATGACCACGACGAGCAGGATGATGATGCCGATGAAGACCTTGTTGGCATTGCCGCCCTTGGGTTTGAAGAACTGCGAGGTCTGCGCCGTTCCGCTCCCGGCCCCGCTTCCCAGGCGGTCCATGCTGACGCCCTGCTGGGGTTTCGGGATCACCTTGGTCTGATCCAGCGATTCGCGTTTCTCACCCGCGGCGCCGTCCTCCAGACGAATGTCCACCTCGCCCAACCGCAGGATCTGCCCCGGCTTGATGGGCGAATCCGCATTCGGTTCCAAAGGTTCCCCGTCAATGAAGCTGCCGTTGGTGGAATCGAGATCGCGGACCACGATTTCCTCCCCGCGAAGCACCACCTCGGCATGATGGCTCGAAAGCGAGCCGTCAGGAATGCAGAACGAGTTGTCGTCCACGCGGCCGATGGTCGTCCGCTCAACCTTCAACTCATACGACTTCCCGGTGAATCCTTCGCTGAGTACAACAAGTCTTGCCATACGCTTGGTTCGTGTTTCTTGAATTATCTTCGTGTCGGAACGTCCGTCAAACCGTTTCAAACAGAACGCGGCCGGCCGCCCGACAACGCATACTAGTCAAAAGCCCGAACACGAAGTAAAGCATCGATCCGGGGCGGCGAAAAGCATTTAATTTGCCCGGAAAAACGCCCTATCCCGCCAACCCTCAGCGGGCCGCGACCAGCTCCCGGAACTCGTCGAACAGGGGCGCGGAGTCGTGCGGTCCCGGCGAGGCCTCCGGGTGATACTGCACGCAGAAGACCGGCTTGTTCCTGTGCCGCAACCCCTCGACCGTCCTGTCGTTGAGGTTGATCCGGGTCACCTCGACATCCGAGGGCAGCGAGTCGGCATCGACGGCAAAACCATGATTCTGCGAGGTGATTTCGATCCGGCCGGATTCCACATCCTGCACGGGTTGGTTGCCGCCGCGGTGGCCGAACTTCAGCTTGAAGGTCTTTCCGCCCAGCGCCTGCCCGAGGATCTGGTGCCCAAGGCAGATGCCAAAAATCGGCATGCCGTGGTCGATCAGCTCCGACACCGCCTTCACCGCATAGTCGAGCGGCTCGGGATCGCCCGGGCCGTTGGAAAGAAAGACTCCGGCCGGTTTGAGTTTCAAAACCTCCTCCGCCGGCGTTTTCGCGGGAACGACGCGAACCTTGAAGCCGCTCTGTCGCAGCATCCGCAGGATGTTGTACTTCACGCCGAAATCGTAGGCGACGATCGGAATGTCCGCCGGCGGCAGCGGATTCCGCGCCTGGCGCGGATCCTCCGTGGAGGAGCCCTCCACCAGCCGGAAACGCGCGCTCTGCTCATCCTTCGCGTCCCAGTCGAAGGCCTCAGCGTGCGTCACCTGCGAAGCGTAATCCTGCCCGACCAAACCCTGCCATTCCTTTGCCCGGGCGACGGCCTCCTCGTCAGAGATGGCCTCTGTGGCGATGACGCCGTTCATGGCTCCGCGAACGCGCAGCTTCTTGGTCAATGCGCGGGTGTCGATGCCCTGGATTCCGGGGATGCCGTTCTCCTCAAGGTATTTCTCCAGCGACTGGTCGGCCCGCCAGTTGCTGACCAGCGGCGAAAGCTCACGGATCACGAAACCCGACACATGCGGGCGGTAGGACTCGATGTCCTGCGTGTTCACCCCGTAGTTCCCGATGAGGGGGTAGGTCATCGTGACGATCTGCGCCTTGTAGGAGGGATCCGTGAGAATCTCCTGATAGCCGGTCATCGAGGTGTTGAAACACACTTCGCCGCAGTTCACCGCCTCGCCGCCAAACGCGGTTCCGCGGTAAATCGCGCCGTCTTCTAATGCCAGGATCGCCTTCATGGGTGGAAACTCGCGCGGGATGCTAGGGATGCAAGGGGGGCGGTCAAGACAATCCGGCCAAAAAGAGAAGGATGGGGTGCGAGGGAATCGGGGAACGGGGACGCCGGAGCGGCAACGCGGACGATCCGGCCGCCGCCAGAACGGGCGCCGGACCGTCCCACCGCAGAATTCGAACCGGAATCCACTACTTGGCGAGGGCCCGCTTGAGCTTGGTGATGTAGGCCTTGGCGTCGCCGTTGTAGCCGGCCTCCCGGAAAACCACGCGGCCGTCCTTGTCCAACACGATCACGGTCGGAAACACCTTGATGTCGTGCTCCTTCTGCAAACGGTCGTTCGCCTCCTTCAACGCCTTGTCCTGTTTCTTGCGGAAAGGAAAATCCAACTCCACCAGGACGAGTCGCTCCTTGGCGAACTCCGAGAATTCCTTCGTGGTCAGCACATGCTTGTGCAACGCCTTGCAGGGCGGACACCAGTCCGAGCCGGTGAAGTCCAACAGCACGCGCTTGTTCTCCTTCTTCGCCTTGGCCAACGCCTCGGGCACGCTGGTCAGCCACGCCTCCTCCGCGGCCGGGACCTGGCACGCGAGGAACAGCAAAATCATGATTCCGATCGTTTTTTTCATGCTTCTTCGGGTCTGTCGTGGATGTGCGCCGGGGTTCGACGCCACGGGAGCCGTCTTTATTCCCGCCAGGCGACCTTTCCGCCCACGACGGTCAACACGGGCCGCCCCTTCAAGGGCCAACCGTAAAAGGGGCTGTTCGTGGACTTGCTGACCGTGTCCTCCCGGCGGAAGACCCACTCGGCGTCCGGGTCGAACACCGTCACATCGCCGTCCGCGCCCACGCCCAACGAGCCTTTGTCGTCCAGGTTGACCAGTTTCGCGGGGACGTCCGTCAAGCGGGAGATCAGGTCGGACAACTTCATCAGGCCGGTGTGATGGAAACGCATCAGGGAAAGGGCCAACTGCGTCTCCAGTCCGGTGATCCCAAAAGGGGCGTAGTCGAATTCCACTTCCTTCTCGTAGTCGCTGTGGGGCGCGTGATCGCTGGAAATGATGTCCAGCGTCCCGTCGACCACCCCTTCGATCACCGCCGCGCGATCCGCCGCCGAACGCAGCGGGGGGTTCATCTTGAAGTTGGTGTCGTACTCCGGCCAGGCGGGCAGGTCCGCCTTGTCGAGATCCGGATACAGTTCCTTCCCGTCGCCATCCCAGAACTCGTCGCTGCCGGCGATGGATGCGTCGGTCAGGATGAAATGATGAGGGCAGGCCTCGCCGGAGATCGGGACGCCCCGGGCCTTGGCCTCCCGGATCAGGCGCACGCTCCCTGCGACGCTCATGTGCTGGCAGTGGATCCGCGCTCCGGTCAACTCCGCCAGGAGGATGTTCCGGGCCACGATCACCTCCTCGCCCACGGCGGGCCAGCCCTTCAGACCGAGGGTCGTGCTCCAATAGCCCTCGTTCATGACGCCGTCCGTCACCAGGTCGTAGTCCTGGCAATGGTCGAAGATCGCGAGGTTGAACATCTTTGCGTATTCCGCGGCGCGGCGCATGAGTTCGTTGCTCTGCACGCAGGATCCGTCGTCCGTGATCGCCACCACGCCCGCCTTGTTCAGTGAGCCGATCGGGGCCAACTCCTCGCCGGCCCGGTCCTTGGTGATCGTCCCTGTCGTCAGGACGTTGACGGCCCCGCTCTTTTCCGCCTTGTTCTGGATCAGGGCCACCGTGCCCGGCGTATCGATCGCGGGATTGGTGTTCGGCTGGCAGACCACCGTGGTGAAGCCGCCGCGCGCCGCGGACCGGGAACCGGTCTCGATCGTCTCCTTGGCCGTCTGGCCGGGCTCGCGGAAATGCACGTGAATATCAATCAACCCGGGGCAGACCACCCTGCCGGAACAGTCGATCCGCTCCGTGTCCGCGCCGGCCTTCGCGGCGGCCTCGACGCCGACCGCCGCCACCTTCCCGCCGGAAAGCAGGACATCCGCGACCTCGTCGACGCCGTTCGCGGGATCGATCAAACGGCCATTCTGCAGCAACAAGTCATTCATGGGCGGCGAAGAATACACGTCGCAGGCGAATTGACAACGCAAGGCTGGGCGCTACAGTCCCGCTCCTCTCGCGGGTGTAGCTCAATGGTAGAGCAGAAGCCTTCCAAGCTTACGACGAGGGTTCG
>JAYPFK010000075.1:0-24775 GCA_038126235.1 Verrucomicrobiales bacterium | reverse complement strand
CTCACGCCCATCCTGGGCATCCCGGCCAAACGCCTCCCCAAGGCCCTGCACGTCCACTGGCCCGGCGGCCGCAAGACCCGGACTCCGATCGCGCCAAACGCCGACCAAGTGACCGTGACGTTCCGGTGATAGAGCCCGTAAAGGCAGGGCGAACTTTCCTAAGGATATCAAATTCACAAAAGAAGCATTTCGAATTATTTTATTGTTGCTTCATCACTTCTTGTAATGTTTTGGTCCCTGAAACGAATCAAAGACCCCGTCTTTGGCTCCGAAGAGCACGGGTACAAAGCCCACCTTCCAGAAGAAAGACAACCTACACCATGAACACCTCCCACAACACGGCCCCGCGCCGCCCCCGATTCAGGGCGCTCGTACGTCGGGCATTCACCCTCATCGAGTTGCTGGTGGTGATCGCGATCATCGCGATTCTCGCCGCCATGCTGCTGCCGGCTCTGGCCAAGGCGAAAGTCAAGGCCCAGACTTCCTCCTGCCTCTCCAACCTCAAGGGCATCGGCAACTCGATGTTCATGTACATGGACGACAACAAGGACAAGATCCCCTACGCCGGCCTCCGTGTGCAGCGAGGCAGCTATGGCAGCTGGAACGACCTCATGCACCAATACATGGGCGGCTCCATGGCCCGCAGCCAGCTGAACTGGATCCCGGTGAAGAACCGGGCCAGCGATGGCCTCACCCATCCGCACATTCCGGAGAAAGCGACCCTCTGCCCCTCGGACAAGTTGCCTCAACGGCAGTACCGCCGCACGGGTGGACCGTCGTGGGTGGGCATCGACCGTCCCCGCTGCACCTACAAGATGCCGCTCTACCGCTTCACCAGACTCCCTGGCAACGCCAGCGTCTGGAATGGAACGGGCACGCTGAATGATCAAGCCTGGCCCATGTCGCCCAATGCCAACACTGGCGTCGGCATCGCGGTCAACCACGGCGCGGGCGCCTGGCGCAGTTCCACCGGGGCCTGGTCCGGTTCCGCTGTCGATGGCAAGGGCGTCTGGCCCTACCCGCCGGTAGGTTCCGAGCGTCCCTCAAACGACTCCGCCCTGCACTGGTATCAGACCCGCCACCGTTCCATCCCGGCCGTCCGCAACGGACTCGTCCTCGACCAGGGCGGCACCATCGCCTTCACCGAACGCCCGGACTTCTGGGAAGGCTACCAGGGTCACTGGGTTGGCTGGGTTGACAACGCCTTCTGGAGCAGCGGCTACCGCTGGCAGTTCGGCAACCTCGACGGCGAGCGCTGGCAGACCTGGCTCCCCGCCTACCACAACTCCCGCATGAACTACCTGTTCGTCGACGGTCACGTCGAGACCCTGCTCATGTCGGCCACCACCCAGCAGGCTTGGCATAATCAGCAACCTGGCCGCCAGATGCAGACCAAGATGTGGTCCATCGTCGCCGGCGACAACTGAGCCGCCAACGTCTTCAAGAGCCGCGGACCGATCTTCGGTCCGCGGCTTTTTTTTGCCTGCACAAGAACCCTGGAGGCGATTGAAGCGCCAGAAACGGTCCCGAAACGAAAGCCGCCACCGCTTCATCACAAACGAGCCAAAACCTCATTCCATGTTTCCCGCGGATTCGTCCCGGATCAGCTCTCGGCTTCCAAATTGGTTTATTCCCGATGTATCCCATGTTCGCTCGAATTCGGCCTCGAATTTGATGAATCAAGCAGAAGCAGAAACACTCAGTTCAGACTGTTTTATTCCTATTGCGTCCCATTCTTGACCGCTTTGGACCCATGCATGCAGCCAACGGCTCCCATTTTCTGTATTTCAGGCATCGCGGGTTCAAGGCCCGCTGTGCACATACAGATAACCCATACCATGAATAACTCCCACAACGCCGCCTCGCGCCGCTCCGGATTCGGGGCCAGCCTGCGCCGGGCGTTCACCCTCATCGAGTTGCTGGTGGTGATCGCGATCATCGCGATTCTCGCCGCCATGCTGCTGCCGGCTCTGGCCAAGGCGAAAGTCAAGGCCCAGACTTCCTCCTGTCTCTCCAACCTCAAGAACATCGGCAACTCGATGTTCATGTACATGGATGACAGCAAGGACAAACTCCCCTACGCGGGACTCGTGGTTCGGGCCGGCAGCTACGGCAGCTGGAACGACCTCATGCACGACTACATGGGCGGTTCCATGGCGCGCAGCCAGCTGAACTGGATCCCCGTCAAGCGTCGCGCGAGCGACGGCCTCAAACACCCCCACATCCCGGAGAAGGCGACCCTCTGCCCCTCGGACAAGCTGCCCCAAAGGCAGAACCGTCGGACCGCGAATGGTGACTGGCTGGGCATCGACCGCCCCCGCTGCACCTACAAGATGCCGCTCTATCGTTTCAACAAACTCCCCGGCGGCAGCGCCAGCAGTTGGGACGGCGCCGGCACCCTGAATGAGCAGGCCTGGCCCATGACGCCCAACGCCAACACCGGCGTCGGAGTCGCCGTGAATCATCGCACAGCTACATGGCGCAGCGCCGCGGGCGCCTACGCCAGCCAGACGGCCGACGGCAAGGGCGTCTGGCCCTATCCCCCGGTCGGTTCGGAACGTCCTTCCAACGACTCCGCCCTTCACTGGTATCAGACCAAGCACCGTTCCATGCCGGCTGTCCGCAATGGTCTGGTGCTGGACCAGGGCGGCACCATCGCCATGACCGAACGCCCGGACTTCTGGGAAGGCTATCAGGGCCACTGGGTCGCCTGGGTTGACAACGCCTTCTGGAGCAGCGGCTACCGCTGGCAGTTCGGCAACCTCGACGGCGAGCGTTGGCAGACCTGGCTCCCCGCCTACCACAACTCCCGCATGAACTACCTGTTCGTGGACGGTCACGTCGAAACCCTGCTCATGGAAGCGACCAGCCAGCAGGCCTGGCACAACCAGCAGCCCGGCCGTCAGATGCAGACCAAGATGTGGTCCATCGTCGCCGGCGACGACTGAGCCGAAAGCGCCTTCACGAGCCGCGGACCGATCATCGGTCCGCGGCTTTTTTGTGTCTCAAGCCAGAGGCCCCGGAAATGCCGGAAGCGTCTGAAACAGTCTCTCAACCAAGGCCGCCAACGCTTTGCTACAAGCGAGACGGGAATCTCATCCCTCGTCGTTCACGGACTCCGCCCCCTTGATGAACGTCCGCATTCCGGGTTGGTTTGCTTCCGAGGCATCCCTTGTTCGCCCGCCTTGATCCCATGCATGCAACCAAAGCCCCCTGTTTTTCGTATTCAAAGAACGCGGGTCCAAAACCCGTTGTGCACATACAGACAACCCACACCATGAATAACTCCCACAACGCCGCCTCGCGCCGCTCCGGATCCGGGGCCTGCCTGCGCCGGGCGTTCACCCTCATCGAGCTGCTGGTGGTGATCGCGATCATCGCGATTCTCGCCGCCATGCTGCTGCCGGCTCTGGCCAAGGCGAAAGTCAAGGCCCAGACTTCCTCCTGTCTCTCCAACCTCAAGAACATCGGCAACTCGATGTTCATGTACATGGATGACAGCAAGGACAAACTCCCCTACGCGGGACTCGTGGTTCGGGCCGGCAGCTACGGCAGCTGGAACGACCTCATGCACGACTACATGGGCGGTTCCATGGCGCGCAGCCAGCTGAACTGGATCCCCGTCAAGCGTCGCGCGAGCGACGGCCTCAAACACCCTCACATCCCGGAGAAGGCGACCCTCTGTCCCTCGGACAAGCTGCCCCAAAGGCAGAATCGTCGGACTGCAACCGGTGACTGGCTGGGCATCGACCGCCCCCGCTGCACCTACAAGATGCCGCTCTACCGTTTCACCGACATCACCGGCGGCGGCAGCGCGAACAGTTGGCAGGGCGTGGGAACGCTCAACCCCCAGGCGTGGCCCATGACCCCCAACGCCAACACCGGCGTCGGCATCGCGATCGATCACCGTCAGGCCGCCTGGCGCGACCCCAACGGCGCCTGGTCCAGCGCAGCCGTCGACGGCAAGGGCGTCTGGCCTTATCCGCCGGTCGGTTCGGAGCGTCCGTCCAATGACAGCTCCCTCGCCTGGTACCAGACCCGTCACCGTTCCATTCCGGCCGTCCGCAACGGTCTTGTACTCGATCAGGGCGGCACCATCGCCATGACCGAACGCCCGGACTTCTGGGAAGGCTACCAGGGTCACTGGGTTGGCTGGGTCGACAACGCCTTCTGGAGCAGCGGCTATCGCTGGCAGTTCGGCAACCTCGACGGCGAGCGCTGGCAGACCTGGCTCCCCGCCTACCACAACTCCCGCATGAACTACCTGTTCGTCGACGGTCACGTCGAGACCCTGCTCATGGAAGCCACCAGCCAACAGGCCTGGCACAACCAGCAGCCCGGTCGCCAGATGCAGACCAAGATGTGGTCCATCGTCGCCGGCGACGACTGAGCCGAAAGCGTCTTCACCAGCCGCGGACCGATCATCGGTCCACGGCTTTTTTGTGTCTCAAGCCCGAGCCGAAGGGAAACGGAGCGATGGAGTCGCGGAGAATTGGAGGATTGGGACTTCGCGAGTCACTCGGGGGGATCGTGGCAATTACCCAACCCCAGGTGGGTCCGCCGTTCAAGCCCCTGTGAAACGCCGCAGCCGCCCACGAAACCACGGGCGCCTCTCCGCCGACGCCTCGCGGAAACCGGACTCGAACCGCCCGATCGCCCAACCACAAAAGCCAAGATCGACGATGTAACCGAGCACAAACCAGCCGATCGCCAGGGAGCCGATTGACGGCATCGCCGCCCCGAAGGAAACGAGCCCAAAAACTCCCAGGATCCCCAGGAACCCGACCCACGGCAGCGCCAGCACAAGACCGATCGTGAGATAGAACGCCCGTCCCGGCGTCGAGGCGCTCAGACCGAGCCAGAACCCCACCCAACAGAGCGTGTAGGCGTCAGCCACCAACAGGCCGATCGAGGCCAGCAAGGCGACATCAAGTTCCACTCCGCCTCCCCGACCTGACAGACCGGTCACAAACACGACCAGATCGACGACGACGATCGCCGTCACCGGCCCCAGGAACCGCCGTTTCAAGCCCTCCAACCAGCCGCGGACGATGGCGCGCTCCGAAAGCGGGGAGGTCAGGAGGAGTTCGAACGCCCCGCTCTGCCGGTCCTCAGCGAAGCGATGACACGCCGTCCGGGCCACCGCAAACTTCACAACCGCATGGATTCCAAACAATCCGAGAAAAAGGGTCATCTCCCGGGAAACGCCCGTTGGAAGAAGTTGAGTGCCAGCCATCCCCCCGACGACCAGGGCCGCAAAGAGGGCCCAGACAAATCTCCGCCGTTTCCTCCCTCGCGAAGCCAGCCACAACACGGGGTTGTTCTCCAACAATTCCCGGCGTTCCCGGCAATCGACGGGAGCCGCTCCCAGATTGGCGAGAACCTCGATCAGTCCGAGGCCGCCGGAATGTCTTGAACCGGCCCGCCACGAACGCGGCAGGACCGCAACCGCCAAGAACAGAAAGAGCCCAGATTCAAGCAGTACGCAGAGGATCGCCTCCCCGTAGTGCGAGGCGGACTTCGCGGTTTCAAGACTGCTCCAACAGACCTGCCCCGGACTGAAGAGGGCCAGGAATCCGGCGGCGGGCGCGAGACTGCCCGCCCACGGCAAACCGAAGGTGACAACCCCGACCAACGCCAACGCGCCGCCGATGGCCCGAGGAGCGGAACGGCATGACGCCGAAAGCAGCAACCCCGCCGAAAGGGAGAAGCACAGTGTGACGAACAGGCCCGCGCACATCCGCCAGAACGTTCCGGGCATGAGTCCGCCCAACGGAAACGCCAGCGCGATCACCGGGACGATGGCCAAGGGCCAGAAGATCGCAGGCAACGCCGTGGACGCCAGCTTGCCCAAAACGATGTCGCCGCTCTTCAACCGCGTCAGAAACAGCAGCCCGAGGGTGCCTGCCCGCTTCTCCGAGCTGAGCGCGTCCGCCGTGACGAAAGGTCCCGCCAGCAGCGCCAATCCGAAGGCGATCAGGGAAAGCGCGCGAAACAGGGTGGCTCCAATCTCCCCGGGCAGGGCTCCCGCGGACAGGTGGACCGCGATCGTCCCGGCCGCGACGCAGACACCGACCAGCGCGACCGCCGCCCGCGCCCAACCGGTCCAGGGCCGCCTCGACACGACGCGCAATTCGCGTTCGACAATGGGCGGAAGTCTCATCGGCCGGGCGGTCGGTTCGCCGGCGACTCTGCGGCGCGCATGACGCCTTTTCAAACGCCAATTTGCCTTTGCCGGGATTCTCGCGGCTGTTAGAAAACCCGCGTGTCCAAACCCAGTCTGAACCTGTGGCCGCAGCTGCGGTCGCGCCGCCGCTTCTTCGTGCTTGCCGGCCCCTGCGTCATCGAGAGCGAGGAGCTCTGCTTCCAGGTGGCGAGGGCCATGAAGCGGACCTGTGCCAGGCTGGGCGCGGTCTACGTGTTCAAGGCGAGCTACGACAAGGCAAACCGCACCTCGGCCGACTCCTTCCGCGGACCAGGGATCGCCGACGGCCTGGAAATTCTGCGCCGCGTGCGGGAGGAACTCCAAGTCCCGGTCGTGACGGACGTCCACACCGCCGAGGAGGCGCGCGCCGCGGCCAAGGCCGTCGATGTCCTGCAGATACCGGCCTTCCTCTGTCGCCAGACAGACCTGATCCGCGCCGCCGTCGAGACCGGCCGCATCGTGAACGTCAAGAAGGGGCAGTTCCTTTCGCCTTCGGAGATGATCCGCGTCGCCCTCAAGGCCGAGGGCATGGGAGGGAGGAAGCTGCTCCTCACCGAACGCGGCACGACCTTCGGCTACAACAACCTCGTCACCGACATGCGCGGGATCCCGCTCATGCGTGAGACGGGTTTTCCGGTGGTCTTCGACGCCACCCACTCGGTGCAGCAACCCGGGGCCGGCGGCGACCGGTCCGGCGGACAATGCGAGTTCGCCCCCGTCCTCGCCGCCTCGGCCGTGGCCGCCGGTGCGGATGGCGTCTTCATCGAGACCCACCCGGATCCGGACAAGGCCCTGAGCGACGGGCCGAACATGATCCCCCTGGCCGAAATGCCGGCGCTGCTGAAACGGCTGATCCGCATTCGCGAAGCCGCGCGTTGAACCATGGCCGCCCGCATCAGCAGATCGTTGAACGCGAAACTCGCGCGGGTGAGACTCCTCCTCTGCGACGTGGACGGCGTGCTCACCGACGCCACCGTGACCATCGGAGCCGACTCGGAAACAAAACGCTTCCACATCCGCGACGGGCTGGGCCTCCGCCTGCTCCAGCAGAACGGCGTCCGCGTCGGCTGGATCTCCCACCGCCCCTCGCCCGCGACCTCGAAGCGCGCCCGGGAGTTGAAGATCGATTTTCTCCACCAGAAGTCGGCCCCGAAAGTCGGAGCCATCGAGGCCATTCTGAAACGCGCCGGGGTTGCCTGGGATGAGGTGTGCTACATCGGCGACGACCTGTTCGACCTCGGGGCCCTGAAGCGCGCCGGCGTGGCGGCCTCGGTCGCGGACGGATCGGAGGAGACCCGGCGGGCGGCCGACTACGTCACCCGTCAACCCGGCGGCCACGGAGCCGTGCGCGAGATCGCCGAACTGATTCTCAAGGCGCAGAGGAAGTGGCGGAGGATTGTCGAGGAGCAGCTCGCATGAGAATCCCACGCGCCGCCAACTGCGCCGTGGTCGCGACGGTCGCCCTTGCCTCCATCCTGATCGCGGCGGGACTCCGGGCCGCGTCCGGCCTGAGCGGCTTCGTCGTCAAGGGCTGGAAGATCGAGGTCGAAGACGACGACAAGAAGGTCGCCGTCAAGTTGTTCGGCGAGCAGGCACAGGACGACGAGGAGGGGCTCTGGCACGTCACCACCCTGCGCATGGAGGCCTATGAGCCCCTGCCTGACGGCTCGATCCGGACGAACCTCATCATCAAGGCCCCCAGCTGCGTCTGGAACGGCGAGGCGGAGACCGTGCGTTCCTCCGCCGAGATCGAGGCATGGACGCCGGACGGCAAGTTCCGGACCCGCGGCCGGGGCTTCCTCTGGTCCCGCGCGACGGAACTGCTCATCATGACCAACGGCGCCTACACCTCGCTGGCTCCGCCGGAGAACGCCGGCGCAGCGGAGTCCAAGGACGCCCCCAGGAACATCGAGATCACCTCCGTCGAACTGCACCTCATGCTCACCGGCGACAAACGTTTCGCCCGCTACCGCAGCGTCGTCGATGTGGTCGATCCCACGGGCGTGAACCTGAAATGTTATGAACTGCAGGTGGATTTCGATCAGGAAAGCAAGGACGGCAACGCCATTTCCGAAGTGAAGGCCGACGGCAGCGTGGAGATCGTCGGCCAGATGGAGGGACGGGAGTTTGAGGCTCACGGCCCGAAGGCGGTCTACCGGGTTTCACCGCGCGGGATCGAACTGCCCGACGGCCCCGTCATCAAATCCGGCCCCAATCTGCTGACCGGCCGCCATGCGACCATTGATATTGCAGACACGGAAAACCTGATCCTCGCCGTGGACGGGAACGTGCGCATGGAGGCCGTCGAGACCGCGCAGAGCGAAGCCGGCGCAAACGGTTCGGGAACGAAGGCTTCCGCCGGTCACGCGGTCGTTCACGCAGGTTCCCTGCGGTTTGAAGAGAAGGACGGCCTCGCCCGGTTTGCCGATCGCGTGAAGGTCGAAAGCAATGACGGCGTGACCCTTTCCGCCATGGAAATGGACGTGAAGGTCGACGCCGACACCGGAGCCGTGGGCCTCATCGAGGCGCGGAAGAATGTCCTCGTCGAATTGACCGCCGAACAGGGCCCCGTGACCGCCAAGGCCGATTCCGCAACCATCCACAAGTCCGAGGGCCTGGTTGTGCTGCGTCGTAAAGGCGGGGCGCAACCCGAGATCCTCCAGGGCCCGAACCTCGTCCGCGGCGATGAGATCGAACTCGACGCCCGGAACCGCGAGGACATCCGTTTCAAGGCAAAGGGCGACACCCGGCTCAAAGCGGTCGATCTGGGCGACGATCAGAAGTCCCCCGTCGAACTGCGGGCGGACCGCTTCTCCTACGGCGGAAAAATCCTCCTGGCCGAAGGCGGCGCGGAGGTGAAATTCGTCACGCCCGAGAGCGAAAACAGCAGCGCCCGCTCCATGACCGCGCGCGCGCAGAGCGTGATCGTCGATCAGAAGCTCGGAACGGTCACCCTCGACACCCGGGTCCACATCCAGGACGACCAGGGCATGGACGTGACCTGCGACCACCTCATCACGGACCTGCCCGACCCCAAGGACAAATCCGGCCGGCTTGCCAACATGACCGCGCGCGGAAACGTCGCCGTGAGCATGATGCACGAGGGCCGGACCTTCCGCGCCTTCGGCGACAAGGCGGTCTACGCGGCGGACAGGGACGAGCTTGAGCTCACCGGCAACAGCCGGATCCTGGCGGACGAGACCCGCGTCTTCGGCGACCGCATCCTGGCCAACATCGCCGTCGCCGGGGAACGCAATCTCAGGGCGGTCGGCCACGCGCGCTTCGAGGGCGAGACGGAGACCAAGGACGGGAAACGCCGCTACAAGGCCACGTCCCGGGAGATGGTCGTCGACGAAAAGGCCGGCAAGGCCCGCCTGCTGCGCGAGGTGCGGATCGTGGACGACGCCGGCCTGGACATCCGTTGCGAACGACTCGACGCCGACCTGCCCGCGGCCGGAGCCAAGGTCGCCGTCGCCAAGGATGGCTCCAGCGTCAGCGGCATCCCCAACTTCATCGCCCGCGAGAGAGTGGTCGCGCGCCTGGAACACGAACAGGGAGTCGGCGACGTGCAGTGCGACGAGGCGGAGTATTTTGCGGACACCGACACCCTGGAACTGCGGGGCAACATCGTCGGCGCGACGCCCGAAGGGAAGATCCTCGGCAGCGTGATGCGCTACAGCCTGAAGACCAGGCGAGGCATCGGCAGCGGCCGTCTCGTGATCGACGTTCAAAAGGCGATGAAGAAACGCGACGAGGCGAAGAAGAAGAAATAGACTCTCATGAGCGCGACGAAGGACAATGAACCGGAGGAAAGTCCGTCTCCCCTGATCGAGACCGCGGACCTGGTCAAGGAGTACAACCGGCGCAGGGTGGTGAACGGGGTTTCCATCGAGGTGCAAGCCGGCGAGATCGTGGGCCTGCTCGGCCCCAACGGAGCCGGCAAGACCACCACCTTCAACATGGTCGTCGGCCTCGTGCGGCCCGAGGAGGGCCAGGTGCGCTACCGCGGCGAGGACATCACCGCGCTGCCCATGCATCTGCGCGCCCGACGCGGCATGGGCTACCTGACGCAGGAGCCTTCCGTGTTCCGCAAGCTGACCGTCGAACAGAACATCCTGGCCATTCTTGAGACCTGCAGACTGTCCCGCTCGGAGCGCAAGACCCGCCTGAAATACCATCTCGAGGAGTTGGACCTGACCGCTGTCGCCGGCAGCAAGGCCTACACCCTCAGCGGCGGGGAAAAACGCCGCCTGGAGATCACCCGGGCTCTGGTCACCAGCCCGAAGGCCCTCTTGCTGGATGAACCCTTCAGCGGCGTGGACCCCATAGCCGTCTACGAGGTCCAGAAGATCATCCGCCGCCTGAAGGAGCGCGGACTCGGCATCCTCATCACCGACCACAACGCGCGCGAGACCCTGAAACTCGTCGACCGCGCCTACCTGATCCACCAGGGCAAGGTCGTGTGCGCGGGCACGAGCGAGTTCCTGGCGAACGACCCCAAGGCCCGGGAGATTTATCTCGGCCCCGAATTCAACATGTGACCCGGCGAGAAAACGCCTCAAGAAGCCCGCCCTATGAAACGAGACACGGTGACGGTGAACAAGTTCTTCGAGGCCGAGGCCGACGCCCTCGGCCTCAAACTCCTGGCCGGCGGCAGCGGCATGGAGCGCGTCATCCGCGAACCCACGGTCAACCGCCCCGGACTCGCGCTTTCCGGCTTCACCCAATACTTCGCCAGCAAGCGGATCCAGGTCATGGGCTACGTCGAGACGACCTACCTGAAGACGCTCGACGAGGACACCCGCCGCGCGCGCTACAACACGCTGTTGTCCTTCAAGATTCCCTGCATTGTCTATTCGCGCTCGCTGTCGCCGGACCCCATGTTGCTGGAGGCGGCGGAAAAGGCCGGCGTGCCCGTGTTTGAAAGCCCGTTGATCACGATGAAGTTCATCAACCTCGCGACGCTGGCCCTGGAGTTGATGTTCGCGCCCAAAGGAACCGAACTCGGCAGCATGGTCGACATCCTCGGTGTGGGCGTCATCGTCCGCGGCGAAAGCGGCATCGGCAAGAGCGAGTGCGTCCTCGCCCTCGTCGAACGAGGCTACAGCCTCGTCGCCGACGACGCCATCCGCGTGACCGTCATCGACGGCAACCAGGTCGTCGGCACCGGGGACGACATCATGCGCGAGCACATGGAGGTGCGAGGCATCGGCATCATCAACGTCGCCTCCATGTTTGGCGTCAAGAGCGTCCGCAAGGAGAAGCGGGTGGATCTCGTCATCACCCTCAAGGCCTGGGAAGACGTGAAGGACATCAACCGCGTCGGCATCGACCACGAAACCGTGAAGGTGCTCGGTGTGAACATTCCCCACATCGTCATCCCCGTCCGCCCCGGCCGCGACCTCGCGCGCCTCGTGGAGGTCGCCGCCTTCCAGGTCAAGCTCAAGCTCTCCGGCCACAACCCCGCCGAGGAACTCAACAACCGTCTCATCGCCAAGATGACCGGAACCAACCCCGACGGGGCGATGCACTGAAGGGGGAGGCGAGCGGCGCCGGGTCGGCTTTCTTCGTCCCGGCGGGACGACTGAGAATAGCCCGGCGATTCATCGCCGGGAAAACACAATCGGACGCAAGTTCCGAAGGAACGGCTGAGATCCCCGGCATCTTGCTCCCTCCGCGACTTCAGCCGCCCCTTTCGGGGCTTGGTCGCTTCGCGGAGGAATCCCGGCGATGAATCGCCGGGCTATTTTCGGATGTCCCTCCGGGACAAAACGCGTAGGACAGTCCTTCCGAGGCTGTCCTTCCCGGATAAACGAGAACGTATCCGACACCCTTTCCATTTGACGTCTAACGTTCGACATCTTCCTCCCCCAACCCCCTCCGACCCAACTCGGCAAGCGTCCATTCGTATTCGCCGACGAGCTGGTCGACCACGCTCCGGTTCTTCATTTCACCGGGCATGACCTCCCAGGTGTAGGTCTCCATCTCCAGGTGCGAACACAGGGCCGGGTCTTCCTTCAGCAGGTCCATGACCTCCAGCAGATGGTCCGTGGTGTTGCCGAACATCTCCGTGGCGGGGCTGTGCAGCGGCACGTGGAAATGGATGCGCCATTCCTCGATGCCCGGCGCCCGCAGCGGCGAATCCGCAGCCAACGCGAGATCCAGATCCTTGACGCGAAGCAGTTGCCCATCCGCCCCCCGCGCGATCACCTGGTGCAAGTAGACGTCGTCGCCGAAGGCCTCCAAAGCGGCCAGCGTCCCGGGTGCGGGGTTCACCTTCAACGCGGAGCTGAGGTGAAGCTTGCTGATGAAGATGTTCGCGGCGGTCAATGCGCCGATGGCCTCGCTCGCGCGCTCATACTCCACCGCGAGGTGGCAGGTATCGTAGTTGATCCCGATATATCGGTTGAACCGTTCGTCGCCCGGCCGGACACGATTCGCCTGCTCGAAGAACCTGACACTTTCGGAGGAATTCTCGAAAAGCCCCAGAGGCTCCGGTTCCAAGCCCAGGTGCAACCTCTTCCCTGTCCACTGCGAAAGCGCGTCGAGGTGGTCGACGCAGCGCCAGAGATTGTCGAAGAGGGGCTCAAGCTCGGAGTCGTCAGCGATGAACTCCTTGAACGACCCGGGCAGGGTGCTGACGCTGCCCTCGACGCCGTCGGGCACGAGTTCCGCCAGGATGTCGAAGAGCCGGTTCGTGTATTCAAGCCGTTCCTCCGTCCGCCAGTCCGGCGCATAGACCTGCTCCTTGACGCGGGCCCCGTGGAACGCGCCGTAGGGAAACCCGTTGATCGTGAAGACGTAGCAGTTCTTCTCGGCGAGCCAGGCCTTGAACGCGTCCAACTCGCCGGGCGCCTGCAGTTCGCGCGCGGCCTGGCCGCCGAGCCGGAGGCCGATGGCGTAGGGCTTGTCCGGACAGACCCGCTCGCGCACGGCCATGACGTGCGTCTTGAGCGATTCAAAGGTCTGCGGCCAGTCCCCGCCGCGGTGGATGTTGGTGCAGTATGCCAGATGGAGGCCGTGATTCAGTCGCATGGTAGGCGAGGAAGGAACAACGGAGCCGATGGATTGGCAAGGTCGATTCCCCGTTCCATTCCGGGCCCGCCCCGCTACACTCCCGCCACCGATCATCATGAACGATTTTCTCGCCGCCCCGCCAACCACCGATCCCGCGCAGATCCTCCGCTTCCGCGACCGCCAATACGCCGCCGAGTTTCTCGCCGCCGCCATCGTCCATTTCGATTTCTTCACCTGGCTGAAGGAACACCCCGCTTCGGATGACGCCGCGATCTGCGCCCGCTTCGGCTGGGCCGCCAGACCGACCGATGTCCTGCTCACGCTCTGCCGCGCCAGCGGATTCGTCGTGACGGAACTCGAGGGCGGCAACTCGCTCACTCCGCTGGCCGAGGAGCACCTGGTCGCCGGTTCGCCGAGGTTCCTGGGCCCCTACTTCGCGCCCATCCAGGACACGCCGATCGTTCAGGGCTTCCTCAAGGTGTTGAAGACCGGCAAACCCGCCAACTGGCAGGCGAAGGACGACGGTGACGACTGGCACGAATCCATGATGTCCGAGGACTTCGCCCGGAGCTTCACCCAACTCATGAACTGCCGCGGCCTCGCCATGGGCCAGGCCCTCGCCCAAGCCGTCGGGCCGCTCCTCCGAGAACGCCGGCGACTGCTCGATGTCGGCGGCGGATCGGGCATCTACGCATCAACCATGCTCGCCGCTCACCCGCAACTCACCGGCGCCGTCTTCGAACAACCGCCCGTCGATGTCATCGCCCGCGAGGAAATCGCGAAACATGGCCTGGCCGACCGCCTCGAAGTCGTCTCCGGCGACATGTTCCGGGATGCCTGGCCGGACGACGCCGACATCCTGCTCCTTTCCAATGTGCTGCACGACTGGGACTTCCCCGAAGTCCGAGCGCTGCTTGAGAAATCGGCGGACGCGCTCCCTTCCAGCGGACTCCTGATCGTCCATGAAGCCTTCCTCAACGACGACAAGACCGGCCCCCTGCCCGTCGCGGAATACTCCGCCCTGCTAGCCAACATCACGCAGGGCAAGTGCTACTCCCCGCGCGAATACGGCGACATCATGACGGAGTTCGGACTCGAGGTCGGCGACTACCAAGACACCCTCGCCGACCGCGGCTTCATGACCGCGCGAAAGCCCTGAAGCCCCGCCGACACACTCGCCTTCCCCCGTTCTTCCTCCCTTCGATGTCTACATGTAATCGTAACGTACGTTACGATTACATGTAGACATCGAAGGGGCGAAGGGGCTCTGTTCTGTTCCCTAGATCAAGCGCGGGGCGGGTGTTTGTCTGCTTCCGGACCGGTTTCGCGACCTTGCGTCACGCTGCTCAGCGGGATAATCATCCTCGTCAATCCATGAACGCCAGCCACCTCCTCTCCCTCATCGTTTCCTTCGTCCTCGTCGCCTCCGCAACCGCGGACCGCCCCAACCTCGTCTTCATGATCGCGGACGACTGCACCTACCTCGACATGGAGGTCTACGGCGGCCAGGCGAAAACGCCGAACCTCAACCGCCTGGCGAAAGAGGGCATGCAGTTCTCTCGATGTTTCCAAGCGGCGCCCATGTGCTCACCCACGCGCCACAACATCTACACCGGGATCTACCCGGTGAAGTCCGGCGCCTGGCCCAATCACACCAACGTCTACCCCGGCACCAAATCCATCGCCCACTACCTGCAGGATGCCGGCTACCGCGTCGCGCTTTCCGGCAAGACCCACATCGCGCCTCGCGAGTCCTTCCCCTTCGAAGACTCCAACGATTTCAAGACCAACGACCCCTACCAGCCCGATCCCTTTCCCGCGCTCGACAAACTGATCACCGAGTCGAAGGCGGACAAGAACCCCTTCTGTATCTTCGCCTGTTCCAACGAACCGCACACACCCTATACCAAGGGCGACCCCTCGGCCTATCCACCCGAATCCCTCAAGCTCCCGCCCTCCTGGGTGGACACGCCGGAGACGCGCGAGAACTACTCCAAATATCTCGCCGAGATCACCTACTTCGACGCCCAGTGCGCCGCGCTGTTGAAAATGCTTGAGAACTACGGCGTCGCCGACAACACGCTCGTCATGGTCGTATCGGAACAGGGCTCCGCCTTCCCCTTCGCCAAGTGGACCTGCTTTGAACTCGGGGTCACTTCCGGCATGATCGTCCGCTGGCCCGGCAAGGTCGCGCCCGGATCGAGGTCCGCCGCGCTCGTCGAATACTGCGATGTGTCGCCCACCTTCCTCGACGCGGCCGGCCTGCCCACGCCGGAGACCATGGACGGCCGATCCTTCCTTCCCGTCCTGCTCGGCAAACGTAAGGAGCACAAGACCTACACCTTTGCCGTCCACACCACGCGGGGCATCATCAACGGCTCGGAGAACTTCGGCATCCGATCCTGCGGGACCAAAACCCACCGCTACATCCGCAACCTCAACTCCGACGTGAAGTTCACCAACGCCGTCACCCGCGAGGGCGGCGACCGCGCCGACTTCTGGTCGTCTTGGATCGCCAGGGCCAAGGAAGGCGACAAGCACGCCCAGGCCATGACGCGGAAATACCAGCATCGCCCGGCCGAGGAACTTTACGATGTCGTCAACGACCCCCACTGCCTCCACAACCTCATCGACGACCCGGCCCTCACCGGCCTCAAGCTCGACCTCTCCAACCGCCTCGACGCCTGGATGAAATCCCAGGGCGACAAGGGGGTCGAAACCGAGGCTATAGCCCACACTCGCAAGGCCGGCTACGGAAAGAAGAAAACTCCAAAGAAGAGCAAGGGCGGAAAGAAAGGGAAGAAGAAAGACAAGACCGGAGGCAATTGAGGAGTCTCCCCCGGAAAACGGGTCAACCGCCCCAAGCTTCCAACAACGGCCCGCCCGCGCCGGACACGGGGTCCATTTCCGGCAGCGGAACCCGCGCGATCTCCTCCAAGCTCCCCGGCCGTTCGTGGGGTTCGCCGTATTTCATGTCGGGGCTCTGGCCCGGCGGATACGCGCCCACGACGCCGAAATCCGGACTGGACTCCAGCCTCTTGTGACCGACGCCCGCCGGGATGACCACGGCGGCGCCGGCGACGATCTCAATCTCGACGCCGCTCTCCCCGCCAAACAGGACCCGCGCCGTCCCACTGAAACATCCGAGAACCTCATGCGCCGTCGCGTGGTAGTGATGATAGCCGAAGACGCCGTTCACCCAGGAATTGCCCCAGTCATTCCGGTGGAAGATGTCCCGGATCACGGAGGCGCCGCCGCGGCCGGGCGGCAACGCCCCAAAGGCGCGGGGACAGACCAGGAGGGGAAGGTCGGGATTGTTGGAAATCCAGCCGTCGTCGGGGAGGAGATGCGCGATTGTCTCGGGTTGCGACATGCCGCGGTTGGTAGATGCGGCGGGCGTGCGTGGCAAGCAGGGAAGAGTGGCGCGTTGCGCCAGAATTTGAAGCATCCTCGGTTCCGAACGCGCGAACCCACCCCGATTCCATTCTCCTCATCGCTGCGCGGGAGAATGGAATATCCCCTCCCGAGAGGGGACCGGCGCGTTGGCATCCCGAAAGGTGGTCCCCTCTTGGGAGGGGATATTTCATGCCGCGTCAGAGCGGCATGAAATCGGGGTGGGTTGGCGCGTTCGGCATCTCACAACAACCCGCCTCCGCCGGCATCGATCACGCCACCATCTCTTTCAGGACGGAGGCCTCGCGGGCGATGGTGGTGAGCCGCATCGCCGCGCCCTGGAACGGGTAGTTCAGCTTGGTGTGATCAATGCCGAAGAGGTGCAGCAACGTGGCTTGGAAGTCGTTGACATGACACGGATCGACGGCCGGTTCCCAGCCGATATCGTCGGTCTCGCCGTAGCTTAGCCCGCCCTTGGCTCCGCCGCCGGCCATCCACGCTCCGAAGGCCTTGGGATGATGGTCCCGACCGGAAACCTTTTTGTAGCCGGGCCGGTTCTCGCCCAGCGGCGTGCGACCGAATTCGCTCCCCCAGACGACCAGGGTTGAGTCCAGCAGGCCGCGCTCCTTCAGGTCGCCGATCAGCGCGGCGATGGGTTGGTCCGCCATGCCGCAGTTGTGGGTGAGACCTTCCTCGAGTCCAGAGTGATGATCCCAGCTCGCGTGGAAGATGTTCACGAAGCGCACGCCGCGCTCGACCATGCGCCGCGCCAGCAGGCAGTTGTTGGCGAAAGACGCGTAGGTGCCGGCGCCGCCGCCGCGGTTGCCCTTCTGCTTGGGATCGGGCCGGTTCACGCCGTAGGCCTCCAGCGTGGAGGCCTTTTCCTTGGAGAGGTCCATCAGTTCGGGGGCCGCGGCCTGCATGCGGAAGGCCAGTTCATAGTTGGCAATGCGGCTCTGGATCTCCGCGTCGCCGGTCGCCGCCAGCTGCTTCTGGTTCAGCTTGGCCAGCGCGTCGAGGCCGCCGCGTTGGAGCGAGGTCGGCAAGCCGGCGGGGTTGGCGAGGTTGAGAATGGGGGAGCCGGTGGTCCGGAAGCGCACGCCCTCATGGATCGAGGGCAGGAAGCCGCTCTGCCAAAGCGTCGCGCCGCCGCTGGTTCCGCGCCCGGCGGTCAGCACGACGTAGCTGGGCAGATTCTGGTTCACCGTCCCAAGGCCGTAGGAAAGCCAGGATCCCGTTGAGGGAAAGCCCCACATCGAGGTGCCGGTCTGCATGACGAGTTGACCGGGGTGGTGGTTGAACTGGCTGGTCTGCATGGTCTTGATCATGCAGATGTCGTCCGCGCGCTTCGCGAGGTTCGGCAGCAGGTCGGAAAACCACATGCCGCCCTGACCGTGTTGTTTGAACTCGCGCGAGCTGCCCAACAGCGTCGCGGTGTCCTTCTGCAGGAAGGCGAAGCGCATGTTCTTAAGCATGTCCTCGGGGAGCTTCTTGCCGTTGAACTCCTTGAGCTTCGGCTTGAAGTCAAAGAGATCGAGCTGCGAGGGCGCCACAGCCATGAAGATGAAGATGCAGGCCTTGGCCTTCGCCGGGAAGTGGGTTGGCTTGGGCGCGAGCGGATTGGCCGCGTCGGCGCGCGCCTGCTCGGTCGCAAGCATGGAGGCCAGAGCCGCCCCGCCCAGGCCGCTGGCCGAGGAGGTCAGAAAACGACGGCGGGTCCGCAGAAGGGATTCGTCTCGTGGGTTCATGATCAGGAACGGGTCAGGAATTCATCGAGGTTCAGGACGACGCGCACGGTCGCCACCCAGGCAGCGTTGTCCGCGGGAGAGACATTGACGGCCTGATGCGCGCCGACCAGTTCCGCTGCGGGCTTCGGTTGTTTCGCGTAATAGGCCTTCGCTTCGGCAAGCAATGTCGCGAGCGCCTGTTTCTCGTCGGCGGCAGCCGGGCGGCCGAGCGCGAGTGCGAAGGCGCGGGCGATCCGGGCGTCGTCATTCTTCAACAAGGCGTCATCCAGCAGCCGTTTGGCAAAGGCCTGCGCCGCCTCGTGGAAAACCTCATTCTGGAGGGTGGTGAGAGCCTGCAACGGCGTGTTCGAAACGGCGCGCCGCGGGCGGGTCATGCTGGCGTCGGGGCAGTCAAAGGCGACGAGATTCGGATCGGGAGCGGTGCGTTTGAAGAAGGTGTAGAGCCCGCGGCGGTAACGGTCTTCGCCGGGCGAGGTCTTCCACTTGAAGTTGTTCGCGTAGCTCAGCGCCGCCACGTCCGCCGGCACCGGCGGGAACACACTGGGGCCGCCATTCTTCTCGGACAGCAGCCCCGATGCCTGCAGGAAGAGATCGCGGACAATCTCCGCCTCCACCCGGAAACGCGCCTGACGGGCGAGCAACCGGTTGTCGGGATCGCGCGCCTCCAGTTCCGGCCGGGCCTTGGAACTCTGACGATAGGCCGCCGACTGAACAATCTCGCGGATGAGGCCCTTCCGGCTCCACCCCGCCTCATGCATGAAGTTGTGGGCCAGCCAGTCCAGCAGTTCCGGGTGCGACGGGACGGAGCCGCGCAGGCCAAAGTCGCGGACGGAATCCACCAGCGGCGCGCCGAAGAGGCGCATCCAGACCTTGTTCACCGTGACCCGGGCGGTCATCGGAATCTCCGGCGACACCAGCCAGCGCGCAAAGTCGAGGCGGCTGGCCTCGGGTTTGCCGCCGTTGTCCACCCGCGGCAACGCGGCCGGCACGGCGGGTTTGACCGGCCCGGCCTCCTTGTCCGGCTGCAGGAAGTTCCCGCGGTGGAAGACATACACGACCCGGCGGTTCTCCTTGCGCTCCGCCAGCACGCGGGTGAAGCCCTTGCTGTTGTCAAAGTTCCGCATCTGCGTGAGCTGGCCCTGCAGCTTCGTGGCCAGGTTCTTGTTCGAAACCTGCTGCTCGATCAGTTCCGCGATGGGGCCCCACTTCTTCGCCCGTTCCTCCAGCCGCTTGTCAGCGTCCTTCGGCGGCGTTCCGGCAAACACGGCCACCGGGTCGGTGTTGTTGAAGAAAGCATACATCCGGTAGAAGTCGCGCTGACTCATCGGGTCGTAGGGATGATTGTGGCACTGTGTGCATTCCACCGTCGTCGCGAGCCAGACCGCGCTGATGGTGGTGACACGGTCGGCCACGCGCTTGGTGCGATCCTCCTCCGCGTCCACGCCGCCCTCGAGGTTGTACTGACACATGAGTTGAAACTGCGTCGCCACCCGGTCGGCGAGCGTCGCATCGGGCAGCAGGTCGCCCGCGATCTGGCGGATGGTGAACTCGTCGAAGGGCATGTCGTCGTTGATCGCGTTGATGACCCAGTCGCGATAATGGAAGGCGTCGGCGCGTGTGCTGTCCTTCTCATAGCCGGAGGAATCGGCGTAACGCGCCTCGTCCAGCCAGTGCCGCCCCCAGCGCTCGCCGAAGTGCGGGTTGTTCAGCAGGTCATCGACGGCCTCGCTGTAGAGTCGTTCCCGGTCGGCGGCCGTTCCGGCAGCCCACGCCGCGGCAAAGGCGTCGGCGGCCTCGGCTTCCGGCTCCAATCCGATGAGATCCAGCGACAGGCGGCGCAACAATGTTCGGGGTTCCGCCTCCGGTGAAGGCGCGATCGATTCCGATTCCAGCCGGGCCAGAACGAAGCGGTCGATGGCGTTGCGCGGCCAGTCCGATTGCTTGACCCGGGGCGGGGCGGGATTCGTCACGGGCTTGAGCGACCAATGCTCCGGCCAACGGGCGCCCTCGTCCACCCACCTTGTCAGGAGGTCTATCTCGGCCGCCGACAGCGGTTTCTCCGGCGGCATCCGGTCGTCCTCATCCTCGGTGATCAGGCGCGCAATCAGTTCGCTGGCTTTCGCATTGCCCGCGACGATGGCCGGGGCGCCGGACTTGGCGACGGCGAAGGCGTCGGAGCGCGTGGCCAGGCTGAGCCCCCCCCTTTTTCTTCACGCCGCCGTGACAGCCGGCGCAGTGTTCGGCGAGCACGGGCTGCACGTCGCGTTGAAAATCGAGCGCCCCAGGCGCAACGTGGGTCAGGGTGACAAGCAACGGCGCGAGAACAACGGGCCGCAGACGGGCGAGACTTGGGGGAATCGAGATCGCTTTCATTGGGTGAGGGCGCCGGCGCTCTGAGTCGGAACGGCATACAACCTAATTTCCAGCAGTAGCCAAGCTGTGCGAAACTTGCCTTTTTCCAAACGGAATTTTAGCGCCTGATCTCGCTTGGTTGGCCGCAGGATTTCGCTCAGATTGCCCCGCGCCGTCTCCGCCACCAACCCGAACCACCGCACATGTTGCCCGTCGACACCGCCTGCGCCTTCCTTGCCGCCGCGCTGCTGCTCGCCCTGGCGCCCGGGCCGGACAATCTCTTTGTGCTGACCCAGTCCGCGTTGCACGGACGCGCCGCCGGAATCTCGGTGACAATGGGGCTGTGCACAGGACTGGTCGGGCACACGTTGGCCGTCGTCTTCGGCGTCGCTGCCATCATCCAAGCCTCCGCTTTCGCCTTCGCGACTCTGAAGATCGCAGGCGCCGGCTACCTGGGCTGGCTGGCTTGGCTGGCTTTCCGCGCAAAACCGGTGGCTTCCGGGGACGCCGCGCCCGCCCTTGCCCCAAGCGCCCGCAGCCTCTATCTGCGCGGCTGTGTGATGAACTTGAGCAACCCCAAGGTGGCGCTGTTTTTCCTGGCGCTCCTTCCCCAGTTTGCCGATCCGGCGCGCGGAGCGATGGCGCCGCAACTGGCGCTCCTGGGCGGCCTTTTCGTGACAGCGACCGTCGTTGTGTTCGGCGGCATCGCCCTGCTCGCCGGATCGCTCGGACTGGCGTTCTTCCGATCGCCCGCGACTCAAAGGATACTGAATCGCTTGACCGGCGTGGTGTTCCTGGCTTTGGCACTAAACCTCGCCGTCACAAGCCGGGATTGAGCGCTTTCGGCGCTTCTCCGGTACGATCGACAACTCCGGCTTGATGCGTTCCACAATTTCTGGTTGGTTTTCGCCCGCGTACGCAAAAAGGGCTATTTCGGCATCGAGGCCGATCTGGCTTCATCCAATCCCAATCCAAAAAAGAACCTCTCCTTCATGAAGATCCTCAAACCTCTCAAAACTGTCGTTGGAACAGCATTTGTCTGCGGACTCGTCGCCTGCGGGCCCGGTGAAGTCACCAAGGAAGTCGAATACGATGGCACAGAAACGGCCGGTTCGGAGGAGGAAGTTCCGCCGGTCGAACCGCCGCCCGCCATTGACCTGGCCGACGTCAACAGCCGCCCGGTAGATGAAAACGGCAATTCCGCCTCGGATCTCGAGATGCTGAACATGGCGCTCGAACAGGCCATGATGCGCAATGTCGGTTCCGCCGGCCTCAAGGGCAAGACCATGGAGGAACAGATGAACGCCTCCCCTGGCGACTCGCTTCAGATCAACTCCGTCGAGGACATGGTCAAGCACGGCCTCATCAAGGAAGCTCCCAAGGCCCCGGAGGGCAAGAAGTATGTCGTCAAGGGCGGCGCCGTCGTCCTTGAGTAACGATTTCTCCCGAACACAACGAAAACCAGCCCCATGAAAAAAACGAACCCAGCCCCAAGTGGACCGCTGATACGCGCGTTCACCCTCATCGAGCTGCTGGTGGTGATCGCGATCATCGCGATTCTCGCCGCCATGCTGCTGCCGGCTCTGGCCAAGGCGAAAGTCAAGGCCCAGACTTCCTCCTGTCTCTCCAACCTCAAGGGCATCGGCAACTCGATGTTCATGTACATGGATGACAACAAGGACAAACTCCCCTACGCAGGCTTGGTGGTCAGGCGTGGCAGCTACGGCAGTTGGAACGATCTCATGCACCAATACATGGGCGGCTCCATGGCCCGCAGCCAGCTGAACTGGATTCCCCTCAAGAACCGGGCCAGCGACGGCTACACCCATCCCCACATCCCGGAGAAGGCGACCCTCTGCCCCTCGGACAAGCTGCCGCAAAGGCAGTATCGTCGCACGGGAGCCCCGTCGTGGGTGGGCATCGACCGTCCCCGCTGCACCTACAAGATGCCGCTCTATCGCTTCACCAAGCTCCCCGGCGGCACCGCCAGCGTCTGGACGGGCCAAGGGAACTTCAACGACCAGGCTTGGCCCATGTCGCCCAACGCCAACACCGGCATCGGCATCGCAGTGGATCACCGCCAAGGAGCCTGGCGGAGCGCCTCTGGCGCCTGGTCCGGATCCGCTCCCGGCGGCAAGGGCGTCTGGCCTTACCCGCCGGTGGGTTCGGAGCGTCCCTCCAATGACGCCGCCCTGCACTGGTATCAGACCAAGCACCGTTCGATCCCGGCGGTCCGCAACGGGCTCGTTCTTGACCAAGGCGGCACCATCGCCATGACCGAGCGCCCGGACTTCTGGGAAGGCTATCAAGGCCATTGGGTTGGCTGGGTTGACAACGCCTTCTGGAGCAGCGGCTACCGCTGGCAGTTCGGCAACCTCGACGGCGAGCGCTGGCAGACCTGGCTCCCCGCCTACCACAACTCCCGCATGAACTACCTGTTCGTCGACGGTCACGTCGAAACCCTGCTCATGTCGGCCACCACCCAGCAGGCTTGGCACAACCAGCAGCCCGGCCGCCAGATGCAGACCAAAATGTGGTCCATCGTCGCCGGCGACGACTGAGCCGATTCCCTTGCAAAAGCTGCGGAACGGGATGCCCGTTCCGCAGCTTTTTTTTGCTCGGCAATCGGTCTTCGATCGGCCATTCCGAGCGCGACCGCATGAGTTTCTCCCGCGTCAGCGACGACGGGCCAGATCAATTCATGCGTTCGAAAACACCCAACACTCGTAACGCTTTTTCTTTTATACAGACCCGTTTGCAATATTTTGGAAACCAATGAGAAGCATTTCACAAACGCGTGAAACCACCCGCCAACGTTGCACAGTCCTGTGCTTGTCGCTTCTTGTCCTTTTGCCGGAACTGATCCCCCAAGCAACCGCTGCCGCCGGGGTGAAGATCGTCGTTCTTCCCGAACCTAAAGGGGAAGGCGGGTTTGTCGCGAAGACTCCCGAGGCAATCGGTGTGAACATGCTTCCTGCAACAAACACCCGCCCCGATCAGACCATCAACGCAGGGTTGGCGACCGGCGACATCGATGGTGACGGCCGCTGCGACCTGTTCTTTTGTGGAGCTTACGGAGGAAACCGGATGTATCGAAATCTGGGTGGATGGCGCTTCGAAGACGCCACCGCATCCGGCGGCTTGACGGAACTCGCCCAAGTCGTTTTACGCGGGGCCGTTTTCGCCGACATCGACGGCGACGGGGATCAGGATCTCCTGGCCTTGTCTCTGGAGGAGGAAAGCGCTCTATTCCTGAACGACGGCAGCGGGCGATTCACGAAGTCCGACCTCATCCCCTGGAGGCGTTCCAACATCGCGGGCGACGTTTCCGCTGCGCTGGCGGACGTGGACGGAGACGGGGACCTCGACATTTACGTGACCCGCTATCTCCGCGCCCGCCTCCAGGACGCCGTCCTTCCGGGGGCCTATGAACGCATGACCCAGAGGGAGATTGAGAAACACAAAAAGGGGCTCCCCCTCGACCCCCAGTTTGAGGAGTTCTTCGAGATCCTGGAAGTCGCCGATTCGAACGGCGGCATCGATTACATCGTGGAGCAGCGCGGAGCGCCCGACGCGCTCTACCTGAACGAGGGCAAGGACGGATTCCGCCTGGACGACACGCGGTTCTCCCTTGCGGAAAAGTCTTCAGGCGCGCCACCGCGCGACTGGGGCCTGGGCGCGCAGTTCCGCGACGCCGACAACGACGGCGATCCCGACCTCTACGTCTGCAACGACTTCTACACGCCCGACCGTTTTTGGCTCAACGATGGCAGGGGGAACTTCACCCCCGCGCCCGCAGAAGCCCTACGCCGCTCCTCCAATTTCTCCATGGGCGTCGACTTTGCCGACATCGACGCCGACGGAAGCTGGGACTTCTTCACCGTCGACATGCTCAGCCGGCGACACGACCGCCGCAAGACCCAGATGGGCGATATGCGCCCCTCGCCCGTCACTGTCGGCGAGATCCTCAACCGGCCGCAGATCATGCAGAACACGCTCTTCCGCAACCGCGGCGACAACACCTACGCCGAGATCGCCCAATACGCCGGCCTCAAGGCCT
>JAYPFK010000074.1:0-25587 GCA_038126235.1 Verrucomicrobiales bacterium | reverse complement strand
CTAATGGTTGCCCCTATTGACAGGACCCGCGGCTTCAGGCGCCATGACGATGTGAAAACCGGCGATGCGCGGCGGAAGCCCCGGCGTGGTGTCGCGCGCGGAACAACGATCCAAATCGCGAACGAGACAAGGACCTCCTCATGAAAGCAAATTCCTCCCCCGCCACTTCGGAAAAGACCACCCGCCGCCGGTTCCTGCAACAGGGCGGGAAGTTCACTGCCGCCTCGGCCCTGGCGGGGGTGGCCCTGCCGCACGTGCATGCCGGGGAGAACAACACGATCCGGTTGGCCCTGATCGGTTGCGGCGGGCGCGGCAGCGGCGCCGTCGCCAACGCCATGAACTCCGAGCACGGTCCGGTCGAGCTTTACGCCATGGCCGACATCGTGGAGAGCCGGCTCGCCGACAAGCACAAGGTGCTTTCCAAGGCCTTCGGCGACCGGGTCAACGTCCCCAAGGACCGGCAGTTCATCGGCTTCGACGCCTACAAGAAGGCGATCGACTGCCTCGGTCCCAACGACGTCGCGATGCTGACGAATTTCGCCTACTTCCGCCCGACGCAGCTCGAATACGCGGTGAAGAAGGGGGTGAACGTCTTCATGGAGAAGTCCTTCGCGCCGGACGCGCCGGGGCTGCGTAGGTTGATGCGGGCCGGCGAGGCGGCGAAGAAGAAGAACCTGAAGATCGCGGCCGGCCTGCAATGCCGCCACAGCGTGAACCGGCAGGAACTGATCAAGCGGATTCGCGACGGCGAGCTCGGCGAGCTGCAGCTCATCCGGGCCTACCGGATGCACCGCGTCGGCGTCATGCGCCAGAAACCGGCGGACTACGACGAGTTGTTGTGGCAGGTCCGCAACTTCACCCGCTTCTTCTGGGTTTCCGGAGGCCTATTCGCCGAGATGAACATCCACCAGATCGACGAGATCTGCTGGCTCAAGGGCGATTTGCCCGTGAGCGCGCACGGCATCGGCGGGCGGATCGCCAACAGCCCGAACCACGGCCAGGGCTTTGACTCCATCTGCATCGAGTGGACCTTTCCCGACGGGACCAAGGCGATCGACGGCGTGCGCTGGCTCGGCGGCCACGCCCATGCGGAATTCGCAACCTACGCCCACGGGACGAAGTGTGCGGCCCAGTTTTCCGGCAATGTCCACGCCGGCGAGACACGCATCTTCAAGGATCAGCGCATCGGGCGGGAGCACATCGTCTGGGAGGCTCCGAAGGAGAAATACAACCCGTGGGACGCGGAGTGGAACGTGCTGCTGGACAGCATCCGCAACGACAAGCCGCAGAACGAGGTGGAGCGCGCCGCCAAGTCGAACTTCGCCGACCTGATGGGCCGGGCGGCCGTGCATTCGGGCAAGATCATCACCTGGGACGAGATGTACAACTCGAACTTCCAGTTCGTGGAGAACATCGACGACATGGACTACGACACCGAGCCTCCGGTCAAGGTCGGCCCAGACGGTTTCTATCCCGTGCCGGTTCCCGGGGAGTGGTCGGAGACCTGAAACGGCGATCGAAACGGGTGGGCGCGGCCGTTCAGGATCTTTCCGATGAAGGTGGAGCGCACCAGAAAGTGGTAGGACGCGAAGAGCAGGACCAGGTTGACGCTGCAGAGCAGCGGGAACTTGATCCAGGCGGAGGCGTCCCAGCGGAACATGAGAATCTCCATCGCGGGCAACAGGGGCAGGTGGACGAGGTAGATCCAGTAGGACGCGTCAGCGATGTAACGCCAGGCCGGGCTGTGATTCTGGCAGAGGCTCTGGAAGGCTCCCAGGCAACCAAAGACCAGCAGGACGGTCGTCAGCGAGTAGGCCGCGGCGTAGAGCGGTTTGTAGGGAGCCGCCAGCTCGCGGAGTTCTTGGCCGATCGGCCTGATTCCCGACCATTCGGCTGCGAGCGCGGCGCGATTGGCTGCGACGGCTTCCGGAGACTATTTCACGGATAACGCGCTGGGCGGCTCGGAATCGGGCGTGATCTCGCGGGTGAGCAGGTCCGGGTCGAGCAGCGACTTGTTCAACAACGCGACCACCCCGGTCCTCTCATCCGGGGTGAGGGACTTATTCTTGCTGAAGAGGTCTTTTGCGCCCGGGGAGAACATGAACCACGCGCGCTGAAGCGGGGCTGGCGACGTAGTCGGTTTCCTGTCAGCGAGGAAGCTGCCCCGCAGGGCGGGCCAGTCTTGGATATCGCTTTCGGTCAGGAGCCCTGGGCTGATCGGCTTCTCCGCGACGCCGGGCGCCGCGAAGGCAAGATAGAGCCCGATGGAAGCGGTCAGCCCCAGAGGGATCTGGATCTTCCACGCGGGGAAAAGCGATCCCAACCGATGCGCCTGCCGATGCAGGATCCAGCCGGCGAGAAACCAGAGGAGGTAGGCGGCCAGCACAACCGCCACGGGCAAACGGGAGGAGCCCGGAGTGTCGATGCCCCGCCAGCCAGACATCGAGTGGAGCAGGGGCGCCTGGATCAGAGCCAGGGTCGCGACGCCGGCGATCGGGCGGGTGATGAACAAGAGGAAGCGGTCGGTGGCTGCTCCCAGGCGCGCGCGCGCCTTGGGAAACCGCCGCAGCAATGCCTGGCCGAGGGCGGCGATCGCGCAACAGTAGATGAGGTAGGCCAGGAACCAGAGGTGAAGCAGGGAGAAGCTGCCTCCGGCGACCTTCTCTTTGAAGGCCGCTCCAGACAGCATCAGGTAGACGGTCACGAGGTGCGGGGGAACGGGAGAGAGATTCTGCCCGGACAGGTTGCGTCCCCACATCCACGTCATGATCATGAGCGGGTAGAGGATCAGCCAGCCCACGACAAACGGGATCACGATGCGCCGGAAACGGTTCTTCGCGAAGGCGACGAGTCCCCGCTTCTCCACAAGCAGGCGCGCAAAGAACCCGGCAATCAGGAAGAACAGTTGCATGCGGAAGGTGTGGATGGAGAAGAACAGCCAGCCGAGGAAATGGTTGGCGGCGACGTCCTGTGCGGGCGTTTCCATGGTCGCCGGCGTGTAGAACCAGGCGGCATGCAACACGACCCCCAACAGGAGCGCAAAGGCGCGGGTGGCGTCGAGGGCGTGAAAACGTTCGGGGTGATGATGGGTAGGGGCGGCCGGGGAGGGACGGACATCGGCCGTGTGGCGGGCCGGGGTGGGGTCGGTTTCGGGTGAGATCATGTCATCCAGTCATGCGCCATTTCGTGCGGAAAACCGTCAGGCCGGGGTGAGTATATTTCGGGGGGCAGCGCCAAAGGCAAGTCCCCGCGAACCCACCCCGATTCGCCGCCTTAACTCCGACTGCGTCGGCGGCGACAAATATCCCCTCCGAGGAAGGGGATATTTCATGCTCCCGCGAAGCGGAGGAGCATGAAATCGGGGTGGGTTCGCCCGGATTGACAATGCGCTTCCGTCACACCCACCAAGAATCCCCGCCCCCTATTTCGCCCAGACCCAGTCCTTGGGCTTCCCGTCCTTGTTCTCCGTGTGGGCTCCGTCGTCCTTCTGGTTCAGGCCGCGGGAATACAGCGTGAATCCGCCGTCGGGCTTCGCGCGGTAGATGAGCGGTTCTCCGTTCGTCACATCGGGCGGGATGGCGTCGATCCATTCCGGTGTCAGTTCCGCCAGGTTCGCCGGATAGGCGCCGCGCGCGAGTCTGAAGCGTTCCAGGGCGCAGGCGATCCTTGTCATGTCTACCAGGGCCTGGGCGCGGCCGGCGGTCTGCATGGCCCTTTGGAAGTTGGGGACTCCGATGAGCGCCAGAAAGTCGAACACCGATTCGCGCCGCTCCAGTCGCAGGATGGCCTCCTCGTCCTTGGCATGGCGTTCCAGATGGACGCGGTTGGCGTCGACGTCGATTCCGGGCAGCACGTGGTCCAGATAGATGAGCGCGGCGCGGCGTTTCATCTGATCCCTCCAGCCTTTCGGCGCGAGAGCGTTAATCGGCTTCCACAGCCATTCCCGGTCCCGACGCCAGCGATAAGGGATGTAGATTTCGAAAAATGGCAACTCTTGGGGAAACTCCAGCAACCAGCCCATTTCCGCGCGCAGGGCCTGTTCCAAGATCAAAAGCGGCGCGGAATCCGCGAGCCCCGCCTGCGCCTCCGCAAGTTGCTCGGTGGACCAGACCTTCTGCCGGATGCCTTCCCGGATCAGGCTGGCCTCCTTTTCCCCGAACTGGATTGCGATCATCCCGGCGACAAGACTCGGGCTGCTTTTGAGCATGCGGCGGCATTGGGTCACGACCCGGATGTTCTCGAGGGCCGCCGCGCCGTCGCCGCGATCGATCTCGAACTGGGCGCGCACGGTGAACGCCAGAGTCAGGGTGCGAAGGGCCACGATGTTGGGGAAGGGCTGCAAACGGAGCTTTTTGTCGGGATCATAAGGAAATCGGGCTCCGGGGCGTTTCGCTGCCTCCACGATGGGGCCGAAAAAGACCTCGTGCTGTTCCAGCCAATGATTCAAGACAACCTCGGGCGCGGGGACGTATTGCTTTCTCTTTTCGTCCCAACGCACAGTCTTCGACAGGTCGATGAACGGCCCGGCTTCAAAGGAATCCCTGAACGCGCGCGGGTGCGCCAAATCGAAGGCGTCGGGAATCCGATTTACCGCCGCCTTGTTGGCTTCCGTCCAAGCCAGTCCGCCGGAAGAAGACCGGCTGCGGAGGAAGGCGGCCTCGTCCAGCGCCGTGAAGAAGTTCTCCTCATCGGATATCGGCGGCGGCAGGGAGGTTTGCGGATTCGTATCGATCCCGGCGTCTGTGATGGCCTGTTGCGCCTCGCGCCAGGCGCAGTCGCCGCGCCAATTCTCGACGACGTGGAAAAGAACGAGCAACACGGCCAGCAACGCGAACGACTCCAGAGCCAGACGAAGGCGGAAGCCAGGGCTCGGAGGGGCGGCGATCTTGGCGCCGTTGTCCGTGGTCGCGTGATGCGCGCCCACGGACACCCGGATGAAGTTGAAGTGGGCCAGGGAGAACAGCAGCCCGACTGCCCAGCCCATCGTCAGCGGCGCCAACGGAGACATGCGGATCGCGGCGAAGATCATCGCGAAGAAGAATAGGGCCGTGGTCGCGAACCAGAAGCGGCGGCGGGCATTCAACTCTTCGGGCATTCGCCGGCGGACGAGATGCGCGACGAAAGTCATCGCCGCGCCCAGCAGGGCGAACCGGGCGAAGCCCCGGGGCAGGTCGCCGCTCGGGTCCATGACGAGAAACAGCAGAAGCGTCGTCAGAAGCAGCGCGAGGATCAGGCAACCCGACACCAGCAGCAGCTGGCCGAATGTCCATTTCCGCTCCGCCTCGATGCGAAACTGCCGCTTGAGCCGTTCGCTGACCCGGGCCTTGAAGACGGCGCTGTCATGGCTGCCGAGGGCTTCCCACAACGCGTTCAGCCCGATCCACGCGAGCGCGAAGCAACAGCCGACCGCGACCACATGGAGGCCCAGGTAAAGGTCGTTGCCCTGCGCCGGAAACCAGACCCAGAACCGGATCTGCTGGAAGAGATAGACCAGGGCTCCGAGGAACCCGGTCGCCCCCGCCAAGGCGTGCGCGGGAAGGACGACGGAGCGGAACACCTCGCCGTCGCCGGTGGGTTCCTTGAGTTGTCGTCGGAACGCGCGACCGGTGATGAAGGCCAGGGTCAGGAAGAGGGGCAGCGCATACAGGAACAACAGCGCCGGAGGCGTGTCGAACGGGGCCAACTGCTTGAGGGCGTCGGCGTCCGGAAACTGGAGCTTCAGGGACGCCATGCGATTGCGCTCGAGGAGCGTGGCGATCCAGGCGGACAGGCCCAGGGTCGTCAGGCCCATCAGGCCGACCAGTTTCCAGGGGTTCTTCTGCCACCAGGTCCAGGTCTTGCGGACGGCTCCGGCGGGGCGAGCCTTGACCGGCTCGTAGTTCAGGAAACGCTCCAGATCCTCGGCCACCTCGGCCGCCGAGGCGTAGCGTTCCGAGGGGCTCTTCGCGAGGCACTTCAGGCAGACCGTCTCCAGGTCCTGCGCGACCTTGGGATTCAGCCTGCGCGGCGAAACGGGCTCCTCCTCGGTCACGCGGCGGATGGTGTCGGCGACGTTGTCGCCCTGGATGGGCGCGCGACCGGTGAGCATGGAATAGAGGAGCGCGCCCAGACCATAGACGTCGGTCCGGACATCGATCTTGTCGCGGTTGCCCTCGGCCTGCTCGGGAGCCATGAAGCCGGGACTGCCCATGATGCTGCCGCTGAGGGTGAGTTGCGTGCCCGACTCCATCCGCTTGGCCAGTCCGAAATCGGTGACGTGGGGATTGCCGTCGCGGTCGAGGAGGATGTTCTGCGGCTTGAGGTCGCGGTGCAGGATGCCTTTGGAGTGGGCGTAGGCGACCGCCTCGGCGACGGCTTTGAGGCACTTGGCGGCGTCGCCGGGGGAAAGCGGTTCCTGCCGGATGCGCTCCTCCAGGTTGCCGCCTTCGACGAGATCCATGGAGTAGTAACGCTGGCCCTCGTGGACTCCGATCTCGTGGATGCTGACGATGTTGGGATGGCGGAGGTTGGCGGCGGCTTCGGCCTCGGTCTGGAAGCGTTTGACCTCGTTTTCATCGGCGAGGTTGCCGCTGAGGATCATCTTGATGGCGACCCGGCGGTCGAGGCTGGTCTGGCGGGCGCTATAGATGACGCCCATGCCGCCGCGACCGATCTCCCTCTCGACCTCGTAGTCGCCGAAATAGCGCATGACGGAGCCGGGCTTCTTCAGGATGACGGTGTCGGAGCGGGAATGGGCGAAGGCGGCGGCGGGTTCCGCGAAGAATTCCCGGGCCTTCTCGGCGGCGGCGAGCAGTTCCTCGACGCGCTGGCGGAGGGCCTTGTCCCCCTTGCAGGCGGCTTTCAGGTAGGCGTCCCGTTCCCCGGAGTCCGTGAAGGACTGCGCGGCGGAGTAGACGGCTTCAACTTTGGGGCTGGGCGGATTCACGGTTGCGGGCATTTCAACCCTACATGCGGTCTTTGTCTCCCAATCCCGCCACCCAGGTTCAATTTTCTTTCGGGAGGCCATCCCGGTTCCGCTGAATCCAGTCCATCAGCCAGGCGCCGGCGTAGGACCAGTGGCGTTCGACGCTGCGCAGGGAGACGCCGAGGGTTTCGGCAATCTCGGAGGAATTCAGCCCGACGAAATAACGGAGCTTCACGATGTCGGCCTTGGCCGGATCTTCCGCCTGTAGGGCCTCCAGGGCCTCGTGGACGGCGAGGATCTTTTCGTCCGGGACGTCGGTTGTCACCGCGTCCAAGGCCTGGTCCACGCGCTCCATGCCGCCGCCATGACGGATTCGTTGGCGTCGGCGTGCGCGATCCACGAGGATGCGTCGCATGGCCTCGGCGGTGGCGGCGAAGAAGTGGCGCCGGTTCTCGAAGCGCGGCGCGCCGTCGTCGCCGGCGATTTTCAGCCAGGCTTCGTGGACCAGCGCGGTGGCCTGGAGCGTCTGGCCGGCGGGTTCCCTCGCCAGTTTGGCGGCGGCGAGACGCCTCAGTTCGTCGTAGACCCGTTCCAACAGGCGATCGACCGCTCCGTCCTCGCCGGATTGGACCTTTTCAAGAATCTCGGTGATCTCGGTCATGGCGCTGTCCGGCGGGTAAGGTGTCGCAAGCGGGCTTCGGGGGCAATGACGGGTTCGCCCCGACTGACAACGCGCATTCAATCCGCGCCCAATCTCAGGTCTCACCGCCGCTCCCAGACCCAGTCCAGCGGTTCCTGCCCGTCGCCGATCCTGCCGCCGTCGTCCTTCTGGTTCAGGCCGCGCGAATAGAGCGTGTAACCGCCGTCGGATTTCAGGCGATAAAGGAGCGGTTCTCCGGTTGTGACATCGTTCGGGATGGCGTCGATCCACTCCGGCTTGAGTTTGGAAAGGCTTTCCGGGAAGGCGCCCTTCGCGTTCTTGAATCGCTCCAGCGCGCAGGCGAGTCGGGTCACATCGACGTAGGCCTGGGACAAGGCGGTGGTTTCCACGGCCTTGGCGTAGTTGGGTATCGCGATCCGGGCCAGTAGGTTGAAGGTGGACATGCCCCGGACCCGTTCGACCAGCTTTCGCTGGGATTCCCCGATTCGTTCCAGGTGGACGCGATGGGCTTCGACATCGGCCAGCGGCGCCACGAAATCCAGGTGGGCTGCAGCGCAACGCGCGTTCATTTGTCGGATCCAACCGCGAGGGATCGCGCGCTCAAGGACACTCCATCCGTCTCGCCCGCCGAACGCCTTGGCCAGCCCCAATTCGTCGAGGACGCTGACCTGGAGGCAGAGCTCCAGGTCCATGGCGGTCTTGAAGTCCGCGATGTGATCGGTCCCGGCCAGGTCGAGTTGAAGGCGTTCGAGTTGAGCGTCGGTCCACAGGCCTCGGCGAAGCCCTTCCTCGATGAGGCTGGTTCTCGAGTTGTTGATGGCGATGCCCACCATGGTGGCGACCAGATTGAGATCGGACTGGCAGGTCCGGTGGAGGAGCTCGAGGACTCGCAATCCTTCCAGCGCGGTCTCCTGATCGTTCCGCTCAAGGGCGTACAGGGCCCTGACCCGGAAAGCGTTCGCGACTTCGCGGATGCGAGCGAATTGGGGGAAGGGTTGGCGAATGAGTGAGTTTTCCGGTTCCAGGGGAAACCGGGCGTGGGGCCGTCGCGCGGCGTCGGCTGTTTCACGGAGTGTGTCCGCGTGTTCCCTCAGCCAGACGCCGACGGGGTCCGCGGCGTCGGCGGGGACATCCCTGCCGGCCGTGAGGCTTGCGGCCGCCGCAGCGAGGTCGGAAGGCGTTTGGCGCGTGAAGGGGCGACGGGTCGCGGGGGGAGCCGAGGAAAGCGGGAACTTCTTGTCGCGCCGGACGATGCGGGCGCCGACGAGGTCAAACCCGGGCTGTCGCACAAACGTATCCTGGTCGAGCGCGAGGAAGAAGTTGTCCTCGTCGGGAACGGGCGGGGGGAGATGCTGGCGCCAGTCCAACTCGATCCGGGCGTCGGCGATCCTGGTTTCAATCGCGCGCCAGGCGCGTTCTCCGCGGAGATTCTCCACGAGATGGAAGCCCGCGAACAGCGTCGCCAGCAGGGCGAACGACTCCAGGGCGATCCGAGCTGTGGAATGGACGCGCTCCGGGGCCGGCTTTTTTACGGGGCGGGCGATTCGTGTTCCGTTGCCTGTCCGCGGAGACATGAGCCTCTTGGCGCGGGCCAGCATGACCCCGATCGCCACGAGGAAGCCGCCGGCGATCCAGCCCGCGATCAGCGAGAGAAAGGCATGGGTGAAGGCTGCCGCCACAACGGCGCTGAGGAAGAAGCCCGCGATCATCGGGAACCAGAACCGCCGGAGGCTTGCGAGATCCGGTCGGCGCCGTCGCTTCCACGCCCGGGTTGCCCCGATGGGCATGAGGGCGCCGAGCGCGAAAACCGTTCCGAAAGTCTTCGGCAATCTCAGACCGGTGTTGAAAGCCAGGTTGATTATCAGCGCTATCAGGACCAAGGCGGCAATCCCGCCGCCCGTAAAAATGAGCAGGTGTGACAACTTCCAGCGTCGCGCGGCCTCGACTTGAAACTCCCGTTCCAGCCTTTCGCTGACCCGGGATTTGAACACGGCGCTGTCGTGGCTTCCCAGAGCCTCCCAGAGCGCGTTCAATCCGATCCAGGCGAGGGTGAAACAGGCGGCGGTCGCTGCGAGATCGAGGCCGAGGAGCTCTCCGGCACGGGCGCCGCCCCCGGGCAGCCAGACCCAAAAGCGGATTTGTTGGAGGAGAAAGGTCATCGCCGCCAGAAAGACGGCCGCGCCGCAAAGCGCATGAATCGGCAGGACGATGGATTGGAAGATCTCCCGCGATCCGGTCTCTCGAAGCTGTCGACGGAACGATCCGCCGGTGACGAAGATCAGGACCATCCAGGCCGGCAGCGCTGTCAGGAAACCGAGCGCGGGCGAGCGTTCGAAGGGATTGAGGAAGGTCCGAACATCCCCGGACGGGAACTGAAGCTGGGTTTCGGCCAGTTGGCTGCGTTCCCACAGGGCGGTGATGCAGCCGACCATGACCAGCGTGAGCACGCCCAGCATTCCCACGAGTTTCCAAGGGTTCTTCTGCCACCAGGTCCAGGTCTTGCGGACCGCGCCGGCCGGCCGGGCCTTGACCGGTTCGTAGTTCAGGAAACGGTCCAGATCCTCGGCCACCTCGGTCGCCGTGGCGTAGCGCTCCGACGGGCTTTTCGCCAGGCACTTCAGGCAGACCGTCTCCAAGTCCTGCGCGACCTTCGGATTCAGTTTTCGCGGCGAAACGGGCTCCTCCTCGGTCACGCGGCGGATGGTGTCGGCGACGTTGTCGCCCTGGATGGGCGCGCGACCGGTGAGCATGGAATAGAGGAGCGCGCCCAGACCATAGACGTCGGTCCGGACATCGATCTTGTCGCGGTTGCCCTCGGCCTGCTCGGGAGCCATGAAGCCGGGGCTGCCCATGATGCTGCCGCTGAGGGTGAGTTGTGTGCCGGACTCCATCCGCTTGGCCAGGCCGAAGTCGGTGACGTGGGGATTGCCGTCGTTGTCGAGGAGGATGTTCTGCGGTTTTAGGTCGCGGTGCAGGATGCCTTTTTCATTGGCATAGGCGACGGCCTCGGCGACGGACTTCAGGCATTTGGCGGCGTCGCCGGGGGCAAGCGGTTCCCGGCGGATGCGCTCCTCCAGGTTGCCGCCTTCGACGAGATCCATGGAGTAGTAGCGCTGGCCGTCATGGACGCCGATCTCGTGGATGCTGACGATGTTTGGGTGGCGGAGGTTGGCGGCGGCCTCGGCCTCGGTCTGGAAACGTCGGACCTCGTTTTCATCGGCGAGGTTGCCGCTGAGAATCATCTTGATGGCGACCTTGCGATCGAGGCTGGCCTGGCGGGCTCGGTAGATGACGCCCATGCCGCCGCGTCCGATCTCCGCCTCGACCTCGTAGTCGCCGAAATACCGCATGACGGAGCCGGGCTTCTTCAGGATGACGGTGTCAGAGCGGGAATGGGCGAAGGCGGCGGCGGGCTCTGAAAAGAAGGCGTCGGCCTCCTCGGCGGCGGCCAGGAGTTCGTCGATGTTCCGGCGTCGCTGGCGGTCGCCCTTGCAGGCGGCGCGAAGATATTCGGCTCGCCGGTCGGGATCTGTCAGCGCGCGGGCGGCGTTGAAGATCGATTCCTCGTCGGGGGGCAGGGATTTCATGGCTTCAGAGTCGAGGTTGGCCGGTTCAACTCTTCATGCGTCGTTCTCCTGTCCGAACCTTCAGGAGGGATCAACTTTTTCTCCCGTCGCCGTCTTGTGACGAATCTCCTTCATCAGCCAGGCCTTGGAATAGGCCCAGTAGCGCTCGACGGAACTGAGGGAAATATCCAGCGCTTCGGCGGCCTCCTTGTTCTCCAGGCCGACGAAGTATTTGAGCTTCACCAGTTTCGCCTTGAGCGGATCGACGGCTTCCAGGGCTTCCAAGGCCTCGTGGATGGCGAGGATGCGGTCGTCGGGTTCCGCGCTTTGAATGAGATCGAGTTCCAGTTCGGCGCGCTCAAGGTCGCCGCCGTGCCGGATCCGTTGGCGGCGGCGGGCGCGATCGACGAGGATGCGCCGCATCGCCTCGGCGGCGGCGGCGAAGAAGTGGCGGCGGTTCTCGAATTGCGGGTTTCCTTCCCCGTCTGCGATCTTCAGCCAGGCTTCGTGAACCAGCGCGGTGGGCTGGAGGGTCCGGCCTGCGGGTTCTTTCGCCAGTTTGGCGGTGGCGAGCCGCCTCAGCTCATCGTAGACCCGCTCCAACAGGTGATCGACCGCGTCGCTTTGGCCGGCCCGAACCCGTTCAAGAATCTCGGTAATCTCCGTCATCTCGCGATGAGCAGTCTGGCGGGCACGGAGAGGGAAGGGAAGCCCTGAGCCGTGTGCATTCCCTCATCCGCCCATACCCCCACACCCTCACCCGAAAATCTCATCCAACTCCCGCTGCCATTCGGACAGCGCGCTCATCACTGCGATGACATCCCCGCCTCGGGCGAGCAGTTGAGCGCCTTGCGAGCGGCGGAGTTTCATAGCCTCCGCCGAACCGGCCGGGCAGCCCCAGGCCTTGCCGTGCTTTTTCGCCGCTTCCGCGACCTTTTCGATCGCCTCCTCCAGGCCGGGATTTTCGTCCGACTGTTTCAACCGGAAGCCCAGGTCGCCCGTTCCCACGAACATCCCGTCCACGCCCTCGACCGCCGCGATGGCATCCACGTTTGCCACGGCCTCGGGCGTCTCGATCTGCACGACCAGGAAGGTCTCCGCGTTCGTCCGCGCCGGATAGTCGTCGTCGAACAGCAGGAAGTCGTTGTCGAAGCCCGCGCCGTCGAGGCCGCGGTCGCCGAGCGGCGGGAACTTGACGGCGTCCACCAGCGCCTTCGCCTTTTCCGGAGTGGAGACGTGCGGGATCATCAGGCCGCTCGCGCCATCCTCCAGGTAGCGGTAGAGCCGCGCCTTCTCGAGCGTTGGGGGGCGCAACAGACAGTCGATGTCGAATTTGTGAAAGAAAGCCAGCAGGGCCTGGACTTCGCGGTCGGTCATGGCCCGGTGCTCCAGGTCCAGCCAGATGCAGTCGAAGCCAAAGTGCGCGGCGTACTTGATATAGGCGGGGAAGAAGTGTCCCATCGAACAGATGCGGACAACTTCGCCGTTGCGGATGCGGGCCAGGGTCTTGCTCTTTCTCATGGAATTTGAATCGGGGGGATCTGGGTGCGGTTGCTCGACGAATTCGTCGCGCTGGAGAATCCCCGTTTTTCCGCGCCTTGCAAGTCCGGGGACGCGGTAGCCCAGCAGCCTCGCCTGCAAAAAGCGTGGGGTTTGCGACTGTGGAGGTGGGGCGAATTGTCCTCAATGAGCCGCCCCGGAGTATGCTCACGCCGGCTCATTGAGGACAATTCGCCCCACCATCTGGACAAACACTCTTGGACACGCGCCGCTGGCCCCGGCATTCTCCCTCCCATGCCGAATCCGTCCGCCCCGACTTCCGATGACAGTCGCCGCATCGGCGTCTGGGATTCGGTCAGCCTGATCATCGGCATTGTCATCGGGGTCGGCATCCATGAAACGGCTCCGATCGTCTTCGAGCATTCCGGCAGCGCTGTGATGACCATGTTGTTCTGGGTCTTTGGAGGCGTGATTTCGCTGGCCGGCGCGTTGACCTACGCGGAACTCGCCAGCGCCTGGCCGCGGTCGGGCGGCGAATACTGCTACCTCACCCGCGCGTATGGACGGTTCACCGGATTCCTGTTCGGCTGGAGCCAGTTGACCGTCGTCCGCACCGGCAACGTCGGAATGATGGCGTTCATTTTTGCCGAGTACGCGGGACGGCTCTGGGGATTGGGGCCGACGCAGGTCATCGTCCTCTCCATCGTCGCGCCGCTCACTTTTTCGGGGCTGAACATCCTCGGGGTTGTCATCGGCAAGCGGACGCAGAATGCGCTGACCATCCTCAAGCTGATCGGCTTCAGCTCCATTGTCGTCGCCGGCCTGGTCTGGGGCAGGGGCGGTTCGGCCCCGGTTGAAGCCCCCGCGGCGCCGGCGATTTCGCCCGGCTTCGCCCTGCTGTTCGTGCTTTTCACCTACGGGGGATGGAACGACGCGGCGCTGGTCACCGCCGAGATCCGCGACAGCCGGCGGAACATCGTCCGCTCTTTGATCATCGGCGTGGCCATCATCACCGTGATCTATCTCCTGGTGAACCTCGCCTACCTGCGCGCGTTGGGCTACGACGCCGCCCGCCAGGCCGACGGCATCGCCGCCGAGGCTCTCAAGCTTGCCTTCGGTCCGGCCGGGGCGAAGATCATGTCGATCATCGTGATGATCTCCGCCCTGGGCGCCGTGAACGGCATCATCTTCACCGGCGCGCGCATCTACGCGACCATGGGTGAGGACCACCGTTTCTTCGCGTGGTTGTCGCGCTGGCATCCGCGGTTCAAGACGCCGGTCTGGTCGCTGGCGGCCGAGTCCGCCATCACCGTCGCCCTGATCCTGATCCTGGGAACGGGAGCCGGCCGCGACGCGATCGACAGGTTGCTCTTGACGATCCACATGGACGCCATCGCCTGGCAGGGGCGTCCCTTCAGCAACCTCTTCCAGTGGTGCGCGCCCTTCTTCTGGGGCTTCTTCCTGTTGACCGGGGTTTCGTTGTTCGTGCTTCGCTGGCGGGAGCCCGATGCCGAACGCCCCTTTCGGACGCCGCTATATCCCCTTCCTCCCCTGGTTTTCTGCGCGTCGGCCGCGTGGTGTCTTTATTCCTCGGTGACCTACGCTGGCGAACTGCTCCTGCTCGGCTGCGTTCCGGCGTTGATCGGCGCCGGGATATACTTGTCTTCCCGGAAGACCGCCGCTAGTAAACACGCTCCAGAACACGAACCGTCCAACCCTGCAGACCCATGAAATCGTCCCGTTCCCTGATTGTAGCCGCTCTTGCGACCGTTTTCCTCGCCGTCTCCGTCAATGCCGCCAACTGGCCGAACTGGCGTGGCGATGTCGCCGGCTCCGGCATCTCCGACGACGCCTCCGCCCCAACCACGTGGAGCAAGACCCGCAACGTCCTTTGGCGCGTCGAACTCCCGAATCGCGGCAACTCCACGCCCGTCGTCTGGGGCGACCGCGTCTTTCTAACCCAGGCCGTTGACGCCGAGGCTCTCCGCAGCCTCATGTGCTTCGACCGCAAGACCGGCAAACTCCTCTGGCAACAGGGCGTCGTCTACAACAAACCGGAACAGACCCACAAGACCAATCCCTACTGCTCCGCCTCACCCACGACGGATGGCGAGCGCGTGGTGGTCACCTTCGGCTCGGCCGGCGTCTATTGTTACGACTACAACGGCAAGGAACTCTGGAAGCGCGACCTCGGCCTGCAGCGGCACACCTGGGGCAACGCCTCCTCGCCCGTTCTCTTCGGCGACCTCTGCTTCCTCTATCACGGTCCCGATCCCAACGCCCGCCTGATTGCCATGGACAAGAAGACCGGGAAGACGAAGTGGGAATACAAGGAGCCCAAGTGGAACACCAGGGGCCGCACCGACGGGTTCGAGGGCAACGACGAAGGCGGCATCGTCGGCTCCTTCAGCACTCCCCTCATCCTGAACCATCAGGGCCGCGACGAACTCGTGATGAGCTTCCCCACCGAGATCAAGTCCTTCGATCCCAAGACCGGCAGGGAACTCTGGAATTGCGGCGGCTTGAACCCGCTGGTCTACACTTCGGCGATTGCGGGCGAGGGGGTGGTGGTTGCGATGGGCGGCTACAAGGGCAATTCCATCGCCGTCAAACTGGGCGGCAACGGCGATGTCACCAGGACCCACCGCATCTGGCAGAAGGTAAAGGCCAATGGCGGCGTCGGCTCCGGGGTCATTCACGACGGCCATGTCTACTTCCCCGACAGCGGCGGCACGGCTCGTTGCATGAACCTCGAGACCGGCAACATTGTCTGGGAACAACGCCTTCAGGGCGAGGGGCGCAACCGCGCCATCTGGTCCAACTTCACCCTGATCGGCGACAACGTCTACGCCATCAACAAATCGGGCGACGTCATCGTCTTCAAGGCCAGCCCCAGGTGGGAGCAGGTGGCCGCAAACTCCATCGGCCGCGAGGAATCGAACTCCTCCATCATCGTCGTTGACGGCGAAATCTTCCTTCGCACCTACAAGGCTCTCTGGAAGATCGGCCGCGCCAAGGCCACCGCGATGCTGCGGTGAGTCGGTGGCGGGTTGAAGGTCCCTTCCGGTGGAGGGGGCACTCGCCGCGCAGCGTCGGCGAATGAAAATCGGGGTGGGCCTGACGCGTCGAAGCTCGGCGCCAACGTTCGGCCTACGCCTCGCCCTCCTTGGCGACGATGTCGCAGACGCGCTTGAGGTATTCGAAGGCGAACATTCCCGTGGAATGGCCGTCGGCCCAGGTGGGTTTGATGGCATAGCCGCCGATGGTGGAGAGGCCGACCAGGCGGAAGGACTCCGGCGTCAACTGGATTTCCGGTCCCTTGTGGACATGGCCCATGACGTCCATCTCGCCCTTGCAGCCCGCGCAGGGGCACCACTCGCGCAGTTTCTCCAACGAGATGAAGCTCTCGGTGTCGTCGTCCCATTTGATGGCCAGTTCGTCGCCGATCTGCTGGATGTCTTTCGGTTGCATGCGGGGGAGTCTGCACCGTCCTGGGTCCGTTGTCAGTAGTCCGTTGTCCGTTGCGTGGGATGCGGGGCGATCGAAGCCCGGTAGGGTTGCGTTGCGTCGCAACCCACTTTGATCCGCCGCGCCAGCGACCGCCCCAAACTGACCAAGGGAAATCACCGTAGCCTCCGGTTCATCCTTCCCCCGCTCCCGTCGTCCAGCGTCCAACGGTTTGGAATGGACTGCGATGCAACGCAGCCCTGCCGGCAGAGGAGGCATTGTCTCCCTTTCGGCAGCAAAACCCGATTGAAGGTTGAACGGCCGGATCCGCCGCGTATAGTGCGCGGCCTTTCGCGCAAACCAGGCAGACACCCGTTTTCAAACCTATCGATGATCGAGCAAGTCAAAGCCATCGCCCGCGACGCCGGGCTTGAAATCCTGAAGTACTACGACGGTGACGCCGGGGTGGAGTTGAAGGCGGACGAATCGCCGCTGACGCTCGCTGATCTGGCGTCACACCGGTTCATCTGCGCCAAACTGCGCGAGTTGGACGAGGCCATCCCGGTTCTTTCCGAGGAGTCCGGCAAGGACGAGGCGTTGGACCGGAAGAGTTGGTCGCGGTTCTGGCTGGTCGATCCGCTGGACGGCACAAAGGAGTTCATCAAGAAGTCCGGGGAATTCACGGTGAACATCGCCCTGGTGGAGAACGGGGAGAGCGTCCTCGGCGTGGTGCATGCGCCGGTGTTGCAGACGACGTGGTTTGGCGAGAAGGGGAAGGGCGCTTGGAAGCAGGTTGAGGACGCGGAGGCGGAGACGTTGACAGTCGCGCGGCCGGACGCCGCAAAGTTGGGCATTGTCGCCAGCCGCGACCACGCCGGTCCGATGGTCGCCGAACTGCTGGAACGGTTTCCCGGCTCGGAGACGAAGAGCATGGGCAGCTCGCTCAAGTTCTGCCTCGTGGCGGAAGGAAAGGCCGACATCTACCTGCGCGACGTGCCGACGATGGAATGGGACACCGGAGCCGCGCAATGCGTGGTCGAGGCCGCGGGCGGCGTCGTGCGGACGCTGGAGGGCGATCGGCTGACCTACAACAAGGACGACCTGCGCAACCCGCTGTTGGTGACGCTGGGCGACAAGGATTTCAACTGGCGCGACTGAACGGAGGGAAACGACATGGTTTATCAGGAAAACAAGAACCGGCTGATCTGGATCGATCTCGAAATGACCGGGCTCTGCCCGACGACCGATGTGATCATCGAGGCCGCGACGATCGTCACCGACACCGATCTGAACATCGTCGAGGAAGGGCCGGTGATTGCGGTGCATCAGCCGGATTCCGTGCTGGAGCAGATGGACGAATGGAACGTGCGCACGCACACGGCCTCCGGGTTGATTGAGCGCGTGCGCGCCAGCGCCATTGACATGCAGGAGGCGCAGCGGTTGACGCTGGAGTTCGTGAAGCAGCACACGCCGAGGCGCGGGTCTCCGATGTGCGGCAACAGCATCTGCCAGGACCGTCGCTTTCTCGCGCGCTACATGCCGGAACTGGAGGACTGGTTTCACTACCGGAACCTCGACGTCAGCACGATCAAGGAGCTGGCGCGCCGCTGGGCTCCAGCCATCTACGGCGGGGTGAAGAAGAAGGAGACGCACCAAGCCCTGGACGACATCCGCGAATCGATCGCGGAATTGCGGCACTACCGCGAGCATTTCTTTCGGCTGCCGGCTTGAATGTGGAGCGCGGCAGTGTCCCGTCTTAGGAACCAGCCGCAGCAGCTTTCGATCATAAAGGGCTGGGGAGCGGACCGGGTTTTGGTTGCCGCCAACGTTGCTGCGGCTGGTCTCCGACACAGCCGCGCTTCGAAGACGCAAAGCCCGCTCCGGAGGAGCGACAAGAAGGTAGCCGGTCGGTGGAAGGCGCGAAGCGCCTGGAACCACCGGACGGCCCGCCCACACACCGACGAGCCCCGGCAGGGGCGGCCCGAAACGCGTGAAACATGGACTGGCGTCGGGAATAGGGTTTGGCGGCGCCGGTTCTGGCGCCCCGCCGGGGCACATTCCGGTTGGGCGGCGGTTCCGGTGGTTCCGGTCGCGCGGCGACCTTCACCGACCGGCTACCGGCGGGTGGTCCCTCCGGGACCTGGATGCGGTGCGGCGCGCTCTCTGACGTGCGTCCAGTGCGTCTGCTCGCCCCTCATTCAAGTTGACCGTGCAGTGCCGCCTTCACATGCTCCTTCGCGTTTGAAATCGGGGAAGGAGGGCCTTTTCCGAAAGTCCCTGGAAAGATAAGGATATCAGGGAAGAATGACCTGATAACAAATTGTCAGGCCGCATCATGCACATCTTGTTTCTCATCCCTTTTCTTGCGCTGTTGATTGGCTGCGCTCATGAGACACAACCGTACATGACACAGTCTGGTATAGTCATTATGCCTGACACGACTTCAGTCGGCATGACGCGAGCTGAGGCTGTGCGGCGACTGCACGAGAGCGGCGCTATCGAGGTTGCCAAGGACGTGTTTTCAGATGCGAAGGGTTGGGCTGTCGCAGGCCGTTCTGACTGCTTGTTCTTGAGCTTTACCAACGATGTGCTTGCAGGCATTGGCGTGCAGTTGAACGCCGACAAGCCGAAGATGTATCGTAGTAGCTATGCGACCAACAGTTACAGATTACGTTGAGCGGCCTGACGAATGAAGCACGGCTTTGATTGATCGGGGGAGAGCGGCGATCAAATCGATTCCACGCAAGGGGGGGGCTTCGAGATCGCTTCCCGCCAAGCATGACATCGCGTGAGGTCCCCTCTTGGGAGGGGATATTTCCCGCTCCCGCGCAGCGGAGGAGCGGGAAATTGGGGTGGGTTCGCCCGGATTTGCAATGCGCGTCCAGCCTCGCCCCGCAGCTTTGGCAGAGCCTTGCCCGCAGCTGGCGATGCAACAGGCAAGCCCGCGCGAACCCACCCCGATTTTGCCTCGCCCTTCGGCTCCGCAAAATTTCCCTTCCCCGGAGGGGACCAAGAGGCGCTCACTAGTCCGACTGGCTCAGGCGTTTGACCGGCTTGTCGTCGAGGAGGGCGTGGGCTTCGCGGAGGATTTCCGGGATGCGTTCGGCGAAGGGGTTGCGGGCCACGGCGCGGAGGATCTTCTCGTCGTTGAACTGGCGGGCCTTTTCGCCGGGAAACCAGTCGCCGCCGCCGCCGCTGAGGAGGTTGTAGCGCATCTTGCCCCAGCCGACGATGTCGAGCGCCTTGGAATACATCCACAGCCGCAGGATTTCGACGATGTTGATCTGGCCGGGCACATCGACGTATTCGGGGAGGCCCTCGCTCCAGCGCGCGTTCCAGTCGGCGCCCAGGACGTGGTCGAGTTCCTCGCGCAGGCGGGCCTCGATCGGGGCGATGGTCTCCGGGATGCGGTCGTAGTGTTCGAGCACCGCGACGTGTTCGTCGAAATCGGAGGGCTGGGCCGCGCCGCAGCTCAGGGTGTGGACCTCGGGGCGGGCGAGGCAGTAGAGCGCGTTGAACTGCATCGGCGTCAGGGGCCCGCAGAGATCGACCAGCTTGGGCGGCGGATCGTAGAGGCGGCCGCCCTTGTCGTTGGGGCTGATGATGAACACGCCCATGTCGCGCTGCCGGGCGGCCTCGATGGCCGGCCAGTTGAGGGGGTTCACGAAATACCAGTGGACGTTCACAAAGTCGAAGGCGTCGCTTTCGACGCCCTCCAGGATGATGTCCGGGGTGGCGTGGGTGGAGAACCCCACGTGCCGGCAGCGGCCGTCCGCCTGGAGCTTGCGGGCGGCTTCGGCGCAACCGCCCTTCCGCAGCGACCATTCCATGAACTGCTGGTCATTGACGCCGTGGAGCGCCAGCAGGTCCACGTGGTCGAGCTTCAGGTAGGCCATCGACTTCTCGAAGGTCTCGAAGAATTCCTTCTGCGTGGCGCAGGGGCGGACCTTGGTCTGGACGATGATCTGGTCGCGAGGAAGTTGGGGCAGGACGCTGCCGAGTTGCATCTCGGAGGAGCCGTAGGCGCGGGCGGTCTCGATGTGGTTGATGCCCAGCTCGACGGCGCGGTGGATGGTGGCTTCCAGGTTCGCCTGGTTGGCGGCGGGCACGCTTTCGGGTGGGATGTCGTCCCACCTGTGCTGGTAGCGCATGCCGCCGCAGGAAATCACGGGCAGTTGGATCTCGGTGCGGCCGAAGCGGCGGTAGCGCATCTTGGGGAGGGGGTCGGTTGCCTGATTCATGATCGAACCGGGCGAGCATTCCCTTTTGATCCGAGGTTGAACAGCGGCAAATCCCGGACTCTTGGACGGACGGGGATGTCCGGGCGGTTCGCGTTTGCTTCAGTTCGCGTGTTGCTCGGCGAGTCGGAGTCCCTGGGAGAGGATCCTTCGCGCGGAGGCGGCGTCCGTGTGGTAACCCGACTTCTTGGTCGTCGTCTGTCGGAGGATCAGGACTTCGACCCCGTCCTGGTTCTTGAATTCCTTGGTGATGTTCGCGCCGGGGCGATGGGCCTTGTAGACCTTGTGGAGGCCGAAGCCCTTTTTGGCGACCAGCACGACATAGAAGTAGGGGTAGCTGGTTCCCTGAACGTCGTTCAAGACAACCTGGCCGTAGAGTCCCAGGAAATCCTTGCTTCGGCCTTCGATGTTGACCTTGAACTTGAGGTCGGCGGGCATCTGGGTCTCGCTGCCCTGGAGCAGCATCAGGTATTGGATTTCGTGTTTTCCAAGTTGCTGCGGCCCGAGGGAGGCGACGACATCCTGGACGGTCTCGACCTTGATGATCAGACTGGGCAGTCGGAGAATACGTCGGATGCCCGTGATCCAATGAGGCGTCAACAGGGCCAGCCCATCGACGGCAAGGATCTGGACGGCCCCGGTCTGCGTGAAGGCGGCGGCTCCGAGAGGGCCTGCGACGAGGAGGAAAACGACAAGGCCCGCGGCGTTGGAAACGTCGAGCGCGCTCATGTCCCAACTCCGGATGCGACGATCCATATCCTTGAAGGCGCGCAGCTTCTCCTGGGGAACCTTCTCCCATTGCGAGGAGGGATCGTAGCGTCCGAGGTCGACGCAGTTGTTGTAGCCGGTGACCAGGAGGAAGACATTCCCGGCCAGCAGCAGCCAGACGCCAGGCATCGGGGTCAGGGTGAAGAACTGGATCAGGAGTCCGGCCCCGATCAGCGCGAAGCTGAGGCCGAGTCGCCGGTTGTAAGGCAGCGACTTCCAGACCTTGAAGACAACCAGATCCCTGTCCTGGGTTGTGGGCAAGACCATGTTATGCCTCGTTCGGGTTCAACTTTGTCTGGGCGTCCCCGCAATGGCAGGACGTCCCGGTTGCCTGGCAGCAATCGCCGCCGGCGGCCCGTTCTTGGTAGGCGGGGAGATCCACGTCGCCAAATCCGTTGCGCCGCTGAAGTTCGCCGAAACCCATCCGCCGCCAGTACAGCGGACAGGCGCCATTGCAGATGTGAAAATTGTCGCAGCTCCGGCATTCGGGATGCGCCAGTTGCTTGTTGCGGAAGAACCGGGCCCGCGTGGAATTCCAGACCGCGCGCGCGTCCTCCCGGAGCAGGTTGCCGACGCTCGTGTCATAGGAGGCGCAGGGGATGACGTCGCCGTTGGCGCCGACGGAGATCAGGCCGTCGCAGGCGCTGCACCCCTTGTTGCCAAGTCCGGCGACCACCGGGTTGAACAGGCACATCGGCGTCGGCGAATACCACATGAACTCGACGTCGTGCCGTTGGCTTTCGGCGATGATCGCCTCGAGATGGGGGCCAAGTTCGCTGTATTTCACGACCAGGCGATCGTTCAGCGCGGCGCTGCCGGTGGGGATGACGAGATTCATGCTGAATTTCCGGCGGCCCAGCTCGGACTTTACAAAGCCGGGGATGAGGCGGCACTCGGCGAGGTTGTCGCCGTTGATGGTCGTGTTGGTGTGGACCAACACTCCGACCCGGTCGAGATTCCGCACGGCGGCCATCGTCTTGGCGAAAGAGCCGGGGATCATGGTCACGCGTTCGTGGACTTCGGGCGTGACGCCTTCGAGGCTGACCTGCGCGGAATCGAGACCGGCGTCCGCCAGGCTGCCCGCCAAGGCGGGGGTCATGAAGGTCCCGTTGGTGATCAGGTTGACCCGCATGCCGAGTTCCTTGGCGTAGCGGACCAGGCGGGGGAGATCAGGCCGGATCGTGGCCTCGCCGCCGGTGAAGCTCACTGAGGGGGTCTTGGCCTCGTGATAGATCTTGCGCAGCACGAGTTGGATCTCCTCCTCGGACATCTCACTGTCGTCGCCCACGGGATTGGCCGTGCAGTTGCAGCCGGCGTAGCAGAACGTGCATTTCAGATTGCAACGGTAGGTGACGGCAACCTCCGACAGGATCGGCAACTCGGAGAACTTCATGTCGAACGGTCGCACCTCCACTGCCCGGGTGACGTTGGTTTCGTTGAGATTGCCCTCGAGGAATCGTTTGACGTCGAACAGGAACAGGGCGACATCGGCGATCTTCCTCCCGGTCCGGCCGATGTCGTTGAGCAGTTCGTGAATGCTGGCGCCGTCGAGCAGGCGCTTCAGGATGGCCGCCCCCTGGGGATTCAGTTTCTGCGCCTGATTGGGCCGCTTGATGAGGATGTTGTCCTCCTCGCGGACGAAGATGTAGGGGCGGACATTGTCGATGAATTCATCAACCCAACCGAGGTCCACCGGCGGAGCCTCCGGCAGGGCCGGAGTGAGTTGGAACAGACGTTTGAATGGTTGGGGCAGGTTCATCAGTGGGAACCTCCGCTGACGCAGGCCGAATGACAGGCCGAGTGGCAGGCCGAATGACAGGCGGAGTGACAGGCGGAATGGCAGGCCGAGTGGCAGGCGTCGTGGCAGACATTCAGATCCATCGCGATGTCCGTGTCCACGGGCCCTTGGATCAGATGATCGGTGGTCACGGGAATGTTGGTCTCGTGACGATAGGGGTCGCGATCGTAGTTGAAGCGGTGGTGGTAATACGGGTGGTGATGATAGTACCACCAGTGCCAGTCCGAATCAGAGGGCGGACGATTCGCGTGCTCGGGCTGCTTCTTCTTATCCTCGTCAATGCGGCCCACGTAGTATTCGCGCGTGGCCTCGACGTCCGCGTCCCAGGCCTTCTTCTGGATGGCCGTGACCGCCTTGTTCATCAGGTCCTCGAGTTCGGGCTGGGAGAGTTGGCCGTCGTCCTCCAGCGCCTCGAAGAAGCGGCGCTCGTAGGGATCGAGCCTGCTCTTGTCCGGGCGCTTGAGCACGCGAACGCGCAGGGGCGTTTCGGTCAGGATCTCGACGTAGCCCTCGGCGAGCATGGAGTCGAGCATGGCGCTGAGGATGCGCTTGAAGGGAATGCCGAGATAGAAGGCGACTTCCAGCATGCTCAGATCCTGGCAGACCTTTCCCGGTTTGCGGAAGTTCGAGAGAATCAGCTTGGGCGGCGTCCAGTCGAGATTGTCCCAGCGAATGTCGTCGAGGCCCTTGTGGGCGGCGACCATCGAACGCTGTTTGCCGGCGATGACCAGGAAGAAGACAGCCAATAGCGCCAAGGCGCCGATGAGGAGGCTGAAGCGGCGTTCCCAGAGAGCCTGGCCGGGGGTGACGGGCTTGACCGCGGTCGGGGCAACCGCCGGCGCGCCCGCCGCGCTCAAGTCGAACCATGACGCCGGCAGGTAGATCTGAGTGCGCATGTCGTAGCGGTTGCCGGGGCGGTCACGGTGGAAGACGAGTTGCAGTCGATCGGCGGGGCCGCGGCGGTAGTCGATCTTGAGTTTCTCGTTGACCCAGGGTTCGGTGAGAAGCAGTTCGTTGCTTTCCGCATGTTTCCGGGGATCCTCCCCGGATGGCAGCGCGTAAGGGGTGAGGATCTTGAGGGTGTAATGATCCTGGTTCGCCGCCTCATCCCAGCGAACGGGAGACCAGTTGAACACCGCCAGTTCGCGGCCGTTCTCCGCCGTCGTCGGAGCAAGGTAACCCGCGGCGGCAAAGCTTGTGGCGAAGGAGAAGATATAAGTGACGGTTCCGGACCCGACTCCTTGACCGTTGGCGAGGAGGATGTCCCACTTGTCGCCGCTCACCGGCCTGATATCCAGCTTGTAGCGATTGCCGGCGGAATCGACGGCGTGCGCCTTGTCGGAAACCAGATCGACCCGAAGCCGATCGTTGCCCTGGAAGTAGAAGCCGTGCAGTTCGCCCGAGAGGACCCGCCATTGCACCGTGTAAATGACGGTTGCGGATCCGTCTTTTCGGAGATCGACATCCGTCTCGACGAATTGAATCGTTCCCTTGCCGGCATACGCCGGCGCCGCGCAGAGCAGGAAAAGCAGGACGGATTTGAGGAGGCGACTCACCTGCCCACGACCAAGCGCGGAACTGTGGAGATACGGCTTCGCTGAATTTGTTGCCGCAACGCCAAATATTGGCAATTCGTCGCGGGTCAAGGCTTCCGCTGAGCCAAGGAGGCAGGGCGAGAATCGAAGCGGTGGAAAGCGGGGGGATAGAAGGCAGCGGGAGAACCGGGGGGCTTACTCCACGAACTCCAGTTCAGGCTGCGCGGGGATGAGGCCGCGCTCTTTGCCGGCGGCGAGGAAGCGGCGGATGGATTCGCGTCCCTTGTCGCCGTAGTCGAGAGTCCAGTGGTTGACATACATGCCCACGAATTCATCGGCCAGGTCGCGGCCCATGTCCCGGGCGAAGTTCAGCGCGTAATCCACGGCTTCGGCGCGGTGGTCGAGGCTGTATTGGATGCTGGCGGTCAGGATGTCGGAGATGACCTTGCGGGCTTCGGGGGCGTGGCGCTTGTGGATGACGTTGCCGCCGAGCGGGAGGGGGAGGCCGTCGTTGATTTCACCCCACCAGACGCCCATGTCCGCGCAAACGACCAGGCCCTCGTTCTGCCAGGTCAACTGGCCTTCGTGGATGATCAGGCCGACGTCGGCCTGGCCGGAGTTGACCGCGCCGAAGATCTGGTCGAAGGGAACGACGATGTAATCGAACTCCGCGGCCGGCTTTTCCAGCCACAGTTGCAGGGCGAGGAAGGCGCTGGTCATCGTGCCGGGGACGGCAATCTTCTTTCCGGCAATCGCGTCCTTTGAGAACTTCTCCTTCGCGACGAGCATCGGCCCGTAGCCGTCGCCCATGCTGGCTCCGCTGGGGAGGAGGGCGTATTGGTCGCTGACGTGGGAATAGGCGTGGATGCTGATGGCGGAGATGTCGAGTTCGCCGCGGGTCGCGCGTTCGTTCAGGGTCTGGATGTCCTGCAGAATGTGCTCAAACTCGTAGCCGCCATTGGGGATGAGATCCTTCGCGAGGGCGTAGAACATGAAGGCGTCGTCCGGGTCCGGCGAATGGCCGAGCGTGAGTTTCGTGGCTTGCATGCGCGCGAAGTTAAAGGCGGGGAAGGGGATGTCGAGCGGGGAATTGGAGAGGTAGTGGGAGACGGTGTGGAAGGTGGGGCAAACCCTGAGCCGATCTGTCGAATGGATAATTCACGACTTCGG
>JAYPFK010000073.1:0-26274 GCA_038126235.1 Verrucomicrobiales bacterium | reverse complement strand
CAGTTTGTCTCGTCGCCGCGTTCCTCATTGTCAGGAATTCGTGAACAGAACCTAACCTCTGACGTGAGGCCGCTCCCGCCTACCACCAGATTGCCCCGCTTGGCAATTCATGCATGAGCCCGGTCGCTCACCGCATCGACAACGACGTGGCGGGTCGTTACGGTCTGGACATGGCTTCAGAACTCATCCCCCGTCGCCGTTTTCTCCGTTCGACCGTCCTTGGCTCCGCGACTGTCCTGTCCCTCCCTCGTCTGCGCGCAGCCGGCGGCTCCGAAGGCGAGACCGAGCGCTTCTATTACCGACTGGCGCCGAAGGGGCCGTATGTCGATTCGCAGCGCGGAAGCAAGGCCTTCGGGATTGGCGAAGGCAGGCTTCACTTCTCCGACGACAACGCTCGCTCCTGGTCGCCCGGCGTTGAGTTCGCCGACACTGAGCACATCGATTTCAGTTGTTTCCTGAAGAACGGGAACATCGTCTTCGCGACGCGCTCGAAGATCTTCCTCAGCGAGGACAACCTGAAAAGCTGGCGCGAACTCACCGTCACCGACCGCGATGGCGGCCGCTACATCCCCCACACGCCGAGGAAGCCGGCCGCGGCGGGCTGGTATTTCTACTCGCTCGACGGACGGCACACCTTCGATGTCCAGGGCCGGGAGATGATGATCTGGGGCAACTACTGCAACGTCCGCTCCGAACCTGTTCCCGCGAACATCTATTACTCCGTCGATGGCGGCCGGACCGTGAAGATTGCGTATTCCTTCGGGCAGAATCCTCATTTCCAATACAAGGGCTCCGAGAAGAAGGACTGGCTTGGCGCGGCGGACAATCGCGTCATCTGCCGTCACGTGCATTCCGTGTCCTACAACGCGCCGGAGAACGCCTTCTACGCCTGCTCTGGCGACATTGAACGCGGCCATGGCAAGGAATGCCACTGGCTGCGCGGCCTCTACGACGCGAAGGCCGACCGCTGGGATTGGAAGGTCGTGGTCTCGTCCGACGCCAACTCGCGCTACAAGTCCGGCGGCATCAACTGCGTGAACGGCCTGCTCCACTGGGTCGCGGACGCCAACGGCCCCAAGACCCCGGATGAAACCTACGATCGCGGGATTTTCCGCTGCGCGCCGGGCGACCTCGCCGACAAGTCGACACACACCCGCCTCTTCGACGCGAAGTACGAGATCGCTTGCATGACCGTCGACGGCGACACGATGCTCGCGCCGCATTACGGCAACGCCTCGCCCTACGATTGCGGTTTCATGATTTCTCCCGATCTCGGCAAGACCTGGGCGCAATACGATCTCAAGCAGTTTGGCGACCGTTCGGGCGTCCGTGTCAGTCCACGCAACAGCGAGGGCTGGATGCGGGTGGGCCTTCGCCGACGCTGGCTCGACCGCTCCGAAGTCCTGTTCATCAAGCCGAAGGGGTGACGAGGGAGGGAAGCGCGGGCGCGCGGCGTGTTTTGAAATGGGACGCCTGCGGCGAGGCGTCCCATTTCAAAGTCCGACAAGGGCGATTGATCGCCGGGGTCGCTAATCGGCCTTGCGACCGGAAAGGACGCCCTCAAGGACCAAATCGGAACGAGTAGATCTTCGCGTCCTGGAGCGTGAACTCGAGCCGGATCGGACCTTCCTTCGGCTCGGGCGGCGTCGTGCCATCCATCCATTTGACCGGAGCCTCGCTGGCTTGGCCAGTCAGCTTCGCGCTATGCGCCAACAGCTTTCCCTCGTGGTCGAACGCCTTCACCCGCGCGTGCCCGCCCTCGGCGGCGTCGTAGGTGAGGCGAAGTTCTTTTCCTGATCCTGACAGCGCTGCCGTGCGGACAATGGCGGGCTGCGCCTTGTCTTCCGGTTCAAAGCCGGCCCAGCCGTCGGGGCGCAGCGTGGCCAGCGCGAGGAAGCCGTCGCGCCAGCTGGTGTGGCGGCCGTTGGACGCGCCGTAGTAGATGCGGATGGTCCCGTCCGGCATGACGATCGGACAGGCCGCCGCATAGGCGCAGCCCCAGTCATAGTCGCCGCGTTTCTCAGCCAGTGGGATCAACGGGGAGCCGGGGGCGATTCGATGCCACGAGACGGTGTCCGGGCTCCAGGCCAGCTCGCAGTGCACCCGGTCGTCCTCGCGGCGGAGGATCATCACCAGGCCGAGGTAGACATCCGCGTAACGGAACACGGGCATGGCGTAGGTCTGATGGTCCACCTCCCCCCGCATCACCTCGACTGCTCCGGTCCAACGCTGAAAATCGGCGCTCTCGGTCCGGGCGACGAGGCGCTGCCCCTGCTTCATCCGCGTGATGCCGACGTAGCGGTTCAATTCCGGCGACCAGAAGGCGTTGTTGTGAGTGTCGCCGGGAACGTTGATGCCGGCGGCGGGTTCCTCGTCCGACCAATGCAGGCCGTCCGGGCTGAAGCGGACCTTCATGGAACCGGAGCCCTTGTAGAACAGCTTGTGCTTCCGGTCCGGGTGGAGTTCCCGCGCGTCGTGAAACAGACCGGCTCCGTGCGGACCGCGCAGCACGAGGTTGTTTGCGGTCGATCCTGCAAACTCCACCAGGCCCAGTTCGGGCTTCCGCCAGTGAATGCCGTCCTTGGAAACCGCGTAGCAGATTCCCATCTCGCGCGCCGAATTCCCACGCAGCTTCCGCAATTCCGCGCCATAGGAAACTTCGTCCCAACGCGCCATGGGCGGCTTGTCCTTCACGTCGCGGATGAAGGGGCTGTACCAGCACTTGAACAGTCTCGCCTCGGCGTCGTGGTGGACATTGGCGTAGAGATTGTCGAAGCGGACCTCCCAGGGTTTGTCCTCGCGGAAAAGGGGGTTGGCCGGGTGCTTGAGCACGGAACCGGGCGACAGGCGCGCGTTGCGCGTCGAGTCGATGATTCGGCTGTCCAGCAGCAGGTAGTTCTCACGCGCTGGCAGCGGTTCAGGCGGGGCGGCGGTTGCGCTGGCGAGGCAGGCGGTGACCAACCAGAAGGGAAGTGGCTTGTTCATCAGCGGCGGTTCGGGTTCGGTTGATGGATGTAACCGTAGAACGATGCCCGCCTCGAATCCATGTTTCTTTCGAGGCTGAGGGGGCGGTCATTTCTTGGTGGCGCAATCAAGTGGACGCCGCCGGTAGGGACACGCCAACATGAATTGGGAGCACCCTCGCTCCGTCCCCGTTTTGCATTTGAACTCATCCCTTGGCGTCGCCATCGTCGCCGGCGACACGACACCCACATGAAGGCCCTCTTCCGCAACCTCGCCCTGCCGCTGTACGTCATCCTGGGATTGACCGTCTCAACCGCCGCAGAACATCCCCGGCTCGCCGTGCTGACCGACATTGGGGGGGATCCTGACGACCAGCAATCGCTGATCAGGTTGCTGGTCCACGCCAATGAGTTCGAGATCGAGGCGTTGATTGCCAGCGCGTCGGGAACGCGCGGGGAGTTGAAGAAATCGGTCACCCGGCCCGACCTCATTCGCGAGACCATCCATGCGTACGGGGAGATCCTGCCGAACCTGCGTCGCCACGCCGAGGGCTGGCCTGCGGTGGAGCGGTTGCTCGGTGTCGTGAAGTCCGGCAACCGTTTTCGCGGGCGGGACCATATCGGGGAAGGGCATGACACCGAGGCTTCGCGCCTGCTGGTCGAGCGCATTGACTCCGGCTCGCCGGAACGCCCGCTCAACATCACGATCTGGGGCGGCCAGACGGATTTCGCCCAGGCCCTGTGGCGCGTCAAGGCGGAGCGTGATGAAGCGGGCTTTCGGGCATTCGCGAAGAGGTTCCGGGTCTACGACATCAATGACCAGGACGGCATCGCCGACTGGATGCGCAAGGAGCTTCCCGGGATGTTCTACATCCTGGCCAAGGCTCCGGCCGGCCGCGACAAGCGCGAAGGGACCTACCGGGGCATGTATCTCACCGGCGACGAATCGTTGACATCCCGGGATTGGATCGAGAAGCACGTCCGCTCCACCGGGCCGCTGGGAGCCCTTTACCCGACCAAGACCTGGACCGCGCCCAACCGCCACAGCTGCCTGAAGGAGGGCGACACCCCGTCGTGGTTCTTCTTCCTGCCGCTGGGCGGAAACAACCCTGCCGATCCGACCAAGCCCGGCTGGGGCGGCCGGTTTCAACGAGAGGCCGACGGTTGGTGGCGCGACCTGCCCAAATCGAAGGACGTTGACCCGCGAACCTCCGTCAGTCGGTGGCGGCCTGATTTCCAACGCGAGTTCGCCCGCCGCATGAGTTGGTGCCGGCCGGAGTGAATTGTCCCATGGTTCGTAGTCGCAGCCTTCAGGCTGCGGTTCGAGTCCGAACGGACGAGAAGTGATTTGCTCTTTTTTTGGGCTTCTCGCGCTTGAAGCGCTCGCGGCGCAGCCTGAAGGCTGCGACCACAAGAATCGCCGGAACACCCGCCTCAACGGACGATCTGCCGCATTTGCGCCGCGAGCTTCTTGATGGCTTTGCTGTTTGCCTTGGCTCCCGCGACGTTCCTGGTTTCTCCATGATCTTTCCGGTGATCGTAGAGTTCTCGGGCCCGGACCTTGCCGGTCTGCCAGTCGCGCCATTCGGTATAGCGATAACGGTCGCCCCGAACGGAATAGCCCATGACCTCGGGTTGCTTGCCGCGCAGGTAGTTTGGCCGCGGCGTTTGCGTCAGGGCGACCGGCTTGATGGTTGCCCCGGGGTCCTTCAACACCGGAACCAAGGAAACGCCCTCGACCGTTTCCGGCGCCTGAAGTCCGCACAGCTCGGCGAGGGTGGGGTAGACGTCCAGCAATTCCACCAAGGCGCGTGTGCGTTTCCCCGCCGGATATCCCGGCGCGGCGATGATCATCGGCACGCCGGCGTCCAGCTCGAACGCGGTGGTCTTGCGGGTGAGCCCATGCTCGCCGAGATGCAGGCCGTGGTCCGACCAGAAGACGATGACGGTGTCGTCCCGCAGGCCCTGCGCGTCCAGTTCGTCGATCACCTTGCCGATCTGCGCGTCGAGGTAGCTGATTGCGGCGAGGTGGCCGTGATGCAATTCCCGCAGGTAGGCGGAGTTGGCGCCGTCGCGGTAGCGGTCCTTGGTGAGGGCGATCTCGGGAACGTTGTCGGGCGGCGTCACGCGCTCCGGAACAGGGATCTGGTCGCGTTCGTAGAGGTCCCAGTATTTCTTGGGGGCGTTGAAGGGCGTGTGGGGTTTCCAGAAACCGACGGCCAGGAAGAAGGGCTTTCCCTTCCGCTTGACGTCGCGGAGCGCGGCGACGGCGGTCGCGGCGACGCGGCCGTCGAAATAGGCTTCATCCGGCACGTTGCGGCATTCCAGTCCGCCGCGCCCTGACGCGTGGTTCGGCGGGACCTCGCCAGCCACCTTGGGTTTGTCGTTGCCGTGTGAGTTGTAGTGCAGGACGGCGGGCGCGCTCCATGAGATGGGGTCGCCCTTCCAGTCGTCCTGTCGCCAGTTGTGGAAGATCTTGCCGATGTCCTGCGCGAACCAGCCGCGTTGTTTGAACAATTGAGGCAGGGTGACGACATCCGGATGGTTCACGCGGAAATGCGTCGGCAGGTCCCAGACCTTCAGCGTGTCGGGGCGCATGCCGGTTAGCATCGAGGCGCGCGAGGGATTGCAGACCGTCTGTTGGCAGTAGGCCCGCTCGAACAGAGTGCCCCGCGCGGCCAAACGGTCGATGTTCGGCGATTTTACGTGGGGACTGCCGTAGCAACCCAGCTCCACGCGCAGGTCGTCGACGGCGATGAACAGGACATTGGTCGCGCCGGCGCGGCCCGCAGGCGGGCTCGCGACCAGCGCGAGAATCAGCAGGATCGCCGTCTTCATGTTGGGGTCAGACCTTCGCGGGATCAGGGTGCGCCCACTTGCCGCGGTAGGGGCGGGCCAGCAGCGCATTCGCTTCGTCATCGCTTTTCACGCGGTGGGTCTTGGGATCGAACTCCAGCGCGCGTCCAAGTTGCATGGCGGTGTTGGCGAGGAAGCAGCTTGAACTGGAGATGTGCGCCTGTTCGATGTCGGCGACCGGCAGGACCCTGCCGCGGTTTTCGCGGGCGTGGATGAAGTTGCGCCAATGCGCCCGCATGGCCGAAGCCACGTGCAACTCCAGTCGCCAGTCCTTCTTCTCGGCCTCCTCGTAGGGATACTTGTCCAGTTCGATCAGGGCCTTGCGGGAGCGTTCGACCTTGCCGGAGTTGTGTGGGATCCAGTCGTAGCGGAACACGCTGCATTTGAGGATTCCCTTTTCGCCGTAGATTGTTCCAAACCACTGGAAGTCCGGATCCGGCTCGGGGGATTTGCCCCAGGTGCGGTGGTTCCAGGTGACGTTGAAACCGTCGTGCTCGAAGATTGCAGTCTGCGTGTCGGAGATGTTCGCCCGCGCGTCGCGATCAACCAGGATGCCGCCCCAGGAGGAGACACGCTTCGGCCAGCCGAGGCCGAGCAGCCAGCGGACCATGTCATACATGTGCACGCACATGTCGCCGACGATGCCGTTTCCGTATTCCATGTAGGCGCGCCAGCCGCGCGGGTGGATGATCTTGTTGTAGGGTTGCATCGGAGCCGGCCCGGTCCAGGTTTCGAAATCCAGACTGTCCGGCGCCGAGATGTCCGGGGCCTGGGCGAGGGTCATGCGGTTGCGCATATGCCACCAGACTCCGACTTCGACCTTCTGGATCTTGCCGAGCAATCCCGCGTCCACGATCTCGTTCTTGGCCTCGACCAGGTGCGGCGTGCTGCGGCGTTGCGTGTTGACCTGGACGATGCGGTTGTATTTCCGCGCGGCGGCGACCATTGCCTGGCTTTCAATGACATCCACGCCGGTGGGTTTCTCGCAGTAGACATCCATCCCGGCCTGCATCGCGGTGATGGCGGGCACGGCATGCCAGTGGTCGGGCGTGGAAACCATCATCACGTCCACATCCTTTTCCGCGATCATCTTGCGAAAGTCGGAGTAAAGCCGCGGGCGTTTGCCGGACTTCTGCCGGGAGGCGATCAGGTCCGCCGCCTCGTTCAGCATGGCGCTGTCCACATCGCACAAGGAGACCACCTCCACCGGGGCGACCTGCAGGGCGCGGAGCAGGCTGCTCTTTCCATACCAGCCGCAACCAATCAGCCCGATGCGGAGAGGTTTTTCAGCCGCGAAGGTCGTGGGAGCCAAGGATGCGACGGCAGTCGCGGCGGCGGAGGTTTGGAGGAAGCGACGACGGTTCACTGGGGGAGTTTTCATGATGAGTTCCCCGCATTAAACATCCGCGGCGGAGGCAAGGGAAGGTGAGAGTTCGGGCGCGATTCGTGTCGCGTGGGGCGCAAGGAGATCGTCCTCGTCCCCGATCCGGAATCTCGAGCACGCGGAGGCCTGCGCGTATCACGCCCTCATTGCCAACCTCTCTGCCTCCGCCTACCCTCTGCGCCGCTTATGGGAACGGAAAAGAAGCAGATCAACGCCGCCGTCGTCGGGACGGGATTCATTGGGCCGGTGCATGTCGAGGCTTTGCGCAGGGCGGGAGTGAACGTCATCGGCATCCTCGGCTCGTCGCCGGAAAAATCACTGGCGGCCGCCGGGCGGTTGGGGTTGGTCAAGGGCTACGCTTCCCTTGAGGAGGTTCTCGGTGATGCGGGCGTTGATTCGGTTCATCTCACGACTCCGAACCGGTTTCACTTCGAGCAGGCGAAGGCGGCCTTGGCAGCCGGCAAACATGTCATGTGTGAAAAGCCCCTGGCGATGAACTCCGAGGAATCAGCCAGGCTGGTGGAACTGGCGGACGAGGCGCGCGGCCGGGGGCTTGCCGCCGGGGTGAACTACAACATCCGCTACTATCCGATCTGCCGCGAGGCGGCCGATCGCGCGCGCAACGGGACGCTGGGCGAGGTCTTTCACGTCGCCGGCAGCTACGTGCAGGACTGGCTTTTTCACGATACGGACTTCAACTGGCGCGTTGTCGCCGAGGATGGCGGCGAACTGCGCGCCGTGGCGGACATCGGCACGCACTGGTTGGACCTGATCCGCTCAATCACCGGACTGGAAGTTGAGGCGGTGTGCGCCGACCTGAAGACGGTCTTCCCGGTCCGCCAGAGTCCGAAAGGCAGCGTCGAGACCTTCAGCGACGGCGCGGACCGGCAGGTCGAAACCGAACCGGTGGAGATCTCGACCGAGGACTATGGCTGCATCATGTTGCGCTTTGCCGGCGGCGCGAAAGGCGTTCTGCACGTTTCCCAGGTGAATGCCGGAAGGAAGAACTGCCTGCGGTTCGAGATCGCCGGCTCGAACCAGGCTCTGGCCTGGAACAGCGAATCACCGAACGAGCTGTGGATCGGCCATCGGGACAAGGCCAACGAAAGCCTGATCCGCGACCCATCGCTGTTGGGCGGTCTCGGTCGCGCGGCCACCGACTATCCCGGCGGCCACAACGAGGGATTCCCCGATTCGTTCAAGCAGCTCTACAAGGATTTCTACGGCTACATCGCGGCGGGCGACTTCGCGGCTCAACCGACCTTCCCGAGCTTTGCGGACGGGCATCAGGAAATTCTCCTCTGCGAGGCGATCCTCAAAAGCCACCGCGAGGAACGCTGGGTGACGGTGTAGCGGGCGGTTTCGGGGAGCGGTCGCGAAATTCCGAAGGTTTTGGAGTGCGGTCTCGCAGACCGCCTTCCAAGACGCTGGCGCGTGAACGGGCGCCTCTTCGTCAGAACGGTTTCTGAAGACTGTAGCCGTCTTGCATCCCGTCCGGACTTTGAAATGGGACGGCTCGGCGAGCCATCCCAACGCAGGTAGGGACGTCTCGCCGCAGGCGTCCCATTTCGAAACCCGAAAAGGGTTGTTTTGAACGTGGATGACGCCCTTGGGCTTGGGTCTATTGGAGAAGAAGCCCATGCGCCTTACAGCCCTTTCAGGATCTCCAACGCCTTGTCTTCGAACATGGCCTGCCAGCCGGGGGCGACCAGGCTGTCGCTGTCTTCCTGGGCGCCGCCGCGGTTCTTGAGTTGGTCTGCGGTCGCGCAGTAGTAGATGTAGCCGTTGGAGTAGCCGGCCACGAAGGTCAGGTCGTGCGGCGATTTCTCCTTCAAGTTGAGGCCGATCCGGACCGTCACCTCGCCCGGGAAGGTCACCAAGCGGAAGCCTCCCACGCGCAGGCCGACCACCTCCACGGGAATGGGCTTCATGCCGGCGGCCAGGTTGTCTTGTTGACGCTTGTCGAGGAGGCGGAGATTCGTGCGCAGGATGGTGAGCTTCTCCATCGTCCGGACGTTCTTGAGGTAACGGTCCATGTCCGCGCGGTTGCGCTCGTCCATCTTCTTCAGGTCCTCTCGGCCGATGAGTTCGTCGTGTTTGTAGCGGTGGGAGTAGTAGGAGGGGAACTCCTCGCCGGAGACGCTGTATTTCATGTAGAGCGGGAGGAAGGACTTGAAGTTGAGCGTCGTGCCGCGAAGGGAGGCGATCAGTTTCTCCTCCTCGGCCATCATCTGCTCAATGCGCTTCTCAAGATCGGCGCGGGGAACGCCGATGGTCTCGTTGACCATGCGCAGGGTGGCGTCGTCGCCGGGCTTGAGGCTGCGCGAGGCGCGCAGCGCGCTGAGGCCGAGCATGTTGCCGAGCGGTTCCGCGTCGCGGGGATTGTTGACGTCCTTGTATTGGATCGGGTTGATGTCGCCGCCGCAGCCCTGGATGAAGAAGGCCATCGCGCCGGGAGCCAGGTTGTCCTCGATGACCTTGGAGGCGAACCCGACCACATCCGCTGTGTCGCCGCCTCGCTTGGGCGTGCCCTGAATGGGGTGCATGGCGAAGTTGTAGACGAAGGCCAGGGTGTCGCCGGCGGCCTTGTCCAGACGCAGGATGCCGATTTCGGGATCGATCGGGCCGATGCCGGCGACCTCGTCGTCGTGCGGCATGGAATAGGCGTGGCGGACATCGGCCTCGCGGCCGTTCTTGAGGAAGATGCGGCGGTTCTCCATCACCCGGTTTTCGTGGCCGACGCCGACCGCGACCCTCACGGGAACCAGATTTCTTGCCGCCTCCCGCACGGCCTGGACCGTCCGCGCCTCCACGTCCTTGTGAACGACGCCGTGGCAGTGGCTCACATTGATGAGGACCTTGTCCGGTTCGATGCCGGGGGCCAGCTGCAGCGCGGCGCGGACATTGGCGAGGTAGGGAGCGCGGATGGAGCCGATGTTGTCGATGGCCACCGCGTCCAGCGTCACGATGACCGCGGTGGTTTCGCCGGATTTGAGGACGAGCGCCTTGGCGTAGAGCGTCTCGGCCGAGGGCGGCGCCTCGACGCGGGAGATGTCGACCTTGGCGACGCCGGCGAGCAGGGGCGCGGCTTGGGAGACGTTGGAGGCCAGAAGAACGCCGGCGACCGAGAACAGGGCGAGGGGGGGCGACAAGAGGCGTTTCATGATCCGGACGGGCTATTTCTTCCTGAAGATGATGATGTGCTGCTGCGGCAGGACGCCGATGGTCTCGACGTATTCCAACGGATGCACGGCGGCTTCCTTCTTCACCTGCGCCTCGGACATCTTGTGGTGGGGCAGAATCGGCACTGATGGATCCTCCTCCCGATACTCCACCCAGACGATGCGGCCGCCTTTTCTCAGCGACTTGCAGATGTTTTGGATCATCTCGTAGGGGTGGGAGAATTCGTGGTAGACATCGACGAACAAGACCAGGTCAATCGTCTCCGCCGGAAGCTTGGGATCCTCGATCGTGCCCAAGACGGGTTGGTAGTTCTTTACGCCCGCTTCCGCCATCTTGGCCTTCAGGATTGTCAGCATCTCCGGTTGGATGTCGACCGCATAGACAACGCCGTCCGGGCCGATTTCCTTCGCGAGCCGGCGCGTGAAATAGCCCGAACCGCAGCCGATGTCGGCGACGTTGTCGCCTGGCTTGAGTCGCAGGGACTTGATGAGCTTCGCGGGTTGCTCCTCGGTTTCACGGGATTTTCGTTCCAGCCAGGTCGCTCCCTGGTGCCCCATGACGAAGGAGATTTCCCGCCCCATGTATTCCTTGCCGATGCCGTCACGGGATTTCCGGGGCAACTGTTTGTAGCCGGGATGTTTCGACTCCGGCGCGGCGGCGGGTTTGTCGTCCGCGCCAGCGGAAATGAGCGGGAAGGCGAGAAGGAGACAGGCGACGGCCGGCCAGGCGGGAATGGCGGAGATTCTCTCAGACATGCGGCGGACTGTAGGCGTCGGGCGTCGGCGCGGCAATCCCTGATGGGACGCACATGCGTTTCCAGGCTTCGGGTTTGCGGGACGCCAACCAAGGAGCGGCGACATTCTTGTCGCCGTGGCGCCGAAGGGGCCAGACCGGCGCGTTGTAATTGGGAGGCGCGGTGGGACTATTCCAGTCCCGTTGTCATACCCGCGTCCCTGTGCCGGCTGCGCCGGCAGGGCGACAGGAATGGCGCCCCTCCTTGGTGGGGCGGATTGTCCGCAATGAGCCGACGCGAGCATTTTCCGGCGCGGCTCGTTGAGGTCAGCTCGCCCACCTTTTTCCGATGCGGCGCGCTGGCGCAAACAGCGCGATTCCGCCGTTGAAACCGACGCTGGCGGCGTGGTTGAATGCTGCCCGTCGAAGACGGACGGCGAGCGACGCCGCCGAAGCAGAGAAAAGTCATGGTGAACGACGATGGCATCGGAGGGGCGAGGGAACATTTCCTGACCACGCATTGGACGATGGTGGTCGCGGCTGGTGAGAAGACCTCCGCCCGATCGTTGGCGGCGCTGGAGACGCTTTGCCAGGCCTACTGGTATCCTCTCTACGCCCATGTGCGACGGCAGGGTTTCGATGTGCACGAGTCGCAGGACCTGACGCAGGAGTTTTTCCACCGGTTGCTGTCGAAGAACCAGCTGCGCATGGTGGACCGGGAGAAGGGCAGGTTTCGCTCATTCCTGCTGGCTTCGCTCAAGCACTTTCTTTGCAATGAGTGGGACCGGCGCAAGGCGCTCAAACGGGGGGGCGGCAAGGCCCCGATCTCGCTGGACGACGAGGTTGCGGAGGCCCGGTTTCAACAGGAGTGTTCGAACGATCTGCCTCCGGACGAACAATTCGAGAAGGCCTGGGCGCTGGCGTTGCTGGAGCGGGCCATGAACCGACTCCGGGCGGAACAGGGCGCCGCCGGCAAGGAGGCGGTGTTCGACGTCTTGAAGCAGTTTCTTTCCGCCAAGCCGGCCCACGGGGAATACGAGGATCTGAGCGGGGAACTGGGCATGACCGCCAACGCGATCGGCGTGACCGTCAAACGACTGCGCCTGCGATACCGGGCATTGATCGAAATGGAGGTGGCGGACACGGTTGCCGATCCGGGAAACGTCGCCGAGGAGATGAACCATGTGCTGATGGCCTTGGCGCGCTGAGGGAGTTTGCTGTGATTGGCAATCAGTATTCGGCGTTCGGGGACTGGGGGGCAGTCGGGCTTGAATTCCAAGTAAGGAATACCGATTACCTTTTCCGACGTTTCGCCTCCCATCGGAAAAGCGCGCGTTCCTTCTTTCTTCCGTTCAGGATCCCGCCGATCCAGGTGGAGCGGACGAGGAGATCGTAAAGGGCGAGGGATGCTCCCACGGTGAGCAGCGAGATCGCCGGGAGCTTGACCGACCAGTGCAGCGGAAGTTCGGCGAAGGCGATCTGCAGCCAGAGCACGAGCGGCAGGTGGATGATATAGAGCCAGTAAGATGAATCGGCGAGGTAGCGCACGATTCTGCTGGGCCGGTCAAACCAGCGCCGGAACAAGCCGATGCTCAGGGCCACAAGCGACCACATCGTCAGCGCGCAACTGAAGTTGAATCCCGCGCGGATCGCCGTCATGTGCGGATGACCCTGCTGCGATTGAAAGCCGAACAGCGCCACCATCGCTCCCACGCTGACGACGCACAGGCTGCCCCTGACCACGGTCAACCTGGCGAAGCGGTCCATGAGTCCGTCCTGTCGATGCAGCAGCCAGCCGAAGGCGAAGAAGCCCCCGTAGACGAACAGGACTGGCAGTCGTGGAACGAGGGACTTGTCGGGAGTATCCATGCCCCAGAATTCCATCCGCCAGAGACAGGCGGCCACGGGCGCGGACAGCAGCGGCAAACAGAGCCGGGAATCGACGATCCAGGCGACCGCCCGGTCAAAGCGCGCAGCGGAGTCCGGGCGCAACCGGGCCAGCCGGGCGACCTGTCGCACCGTCAGTGTGATGGCGGTGATGAGGATCAGGTAATAGAGAAACCAGAGGTGGGTGTGGGTAAAGAGTTCGCCGGGGGACTGCGCCAGCGAAAGGAAACCCGCCTTCAAGCCGTTCAGGACGTGGACCTCGCCCCTGAGGCTCTCGCTCCCCATGATCCATCCGGAGGCAATCAGCGGTCGCAACAGGAACCAGCCGGCCACGAAGGGGACCGCGATGCGCGCAAGCCGGGACCTGACGAAGTCGCGTGTTCCGTTTCGGTGAAGGGTCTGGCGACTGAAGAAGCCGGCGATCAGGAAGAACAGCTCCAAGCGGAAGGAATGGCTTACCAGCGCGAAGACGGCGACGATCTGGCTGGTTGACACGTCCATGACCGCCCAGCCGATGAAGACGGGCACAAAGGACATCGCGGCGTGAAACACGATGCCAAGCAGCAGGGCAAAGGCCCTCACGGCGTCGAGATGATCCAGTCGCTTGCTTGGGGTTGGGGCGGTCATGGTTGTCAGGGAGGGCAGGGTCTCCGCGGTTTTCCTTCTCAGTAGAAGCCGACCTCGTCGATCTCGAAATCGAACGAGCCCTTCTGAATGTCGAAGGCGACGAGGCTGAGGCTGGCGATCGTCCCGGGGTTCAGCGGAGTCTTTTCGGACCAGGCCCGCTTTATCGTGTCGAACGGGATCTTGACCTCATGGAACGCGCCGTCGGATTGGCGGGCGATCTGAGCGGCATGATAGTCGAAGTTCGTGATCTCAGAGCTGTTCGCGGAAACGGAGAGATTGCCCTGGTTCACGCGCACATGCAGCCTGACGCCCTCGAAGGCGCTGGCGTCCTGGGGGCGACCTTGAGGGTTCAGCGGCAGAACGATGCTGGCCGAGCCCGGCTGTCCGCGCGGCGGCAGCAGTTCGCCCTTCGCGGAAAGAACGCCTCCCTTGACGCTGTGCCGCGTCCGGGTGCCGCCGCCGGCGGCCGTGTCGTTCGGAGAAGAACGCGGAGGACCGCGGCCGACTGACCGCAGTCTGGGACTCTTTGGAATCACCGGTCGGGGCTCTGGGAGCCCATTGATGAACGGAGAATCTCGGGTAAACGACCTCGCCCGTCGCTGGACATATTTGACCATCCCAAGCGATTTGATGTCAGGCTGAAGGGGAAATTGAAGCCATCGGATTTCCGAGAATATGGAATTGAACAAATTTTTTTCATCCCGTCCATCCAAGGCGGCGTAACCGTATGATAGCCAAGGGTTAGAAGATTCGGCAGCGGCGTTGCATTGCGCATGTTCGGAAATCGTCGGAGGCGTTGGTTTCTGCGGAGGATTCCATGTGAAAGAGGCCAAATCATGTTCTTGGTGGCGGTTCTAAGCGTGATCCGGCCCTGATGGATAACCCCATGGGCGGTTGGGCGGGAATTGGCGCATGGTATGGCTTCTGCTTCCCGGGGTAGAATGCCCCTATCCCTCCCTGTATCTCGCGAGCGTCGGCTCATTGACCAGCGCGCTTCCCTGCCACCGACGGAACCGGCGCCGTTCCGAGTTCCCGGGATTGCAAGCAACGTGTGGAGATCGCCATGGCAGAGTTGAAGCGACTGTTCGTAGTGACCGACCTGGATGCGTCCTTGTTGGATCGCGACTATTCCTGGGAAGAGGCGGTTCCCGCCCTGGATAGACTGCGCGAGCTGGGCGTTCCCCTGATCCTGAATTCCAGCAAGACGGTCTCCGAATTGACAGGGCTGGCCGGCGAGTTGGGCCTTGAGTCGCCGATCGTCGCTGAGAACGGAGGCATCCTGGCCGCGCCGGCGAGCAGCGGGCTCCTGGATCTGAACGGGGGCTTTGACCGCTTGGGTTACCATTTGCTTCAGATTCAGGGCCTGTCCCGCGATTTCATCCTTTCGGTTGCGCACGGATTGCGGGAGAAGTCCGGATTCCGGTTCTCCGGTTTCGCGGATTGGAGCGATGAGCAGGTTGCGGAACGCACGGGATTGCCCTTGTCCAATGCGCGGCGTTCAAAGGCCCGGCTGGCAACGGAACCGATTCTCTGGGAGGACGACGAACCGCGTTTCGAGGAGTTCCAAACCTCCTTGGCAGCCGAGGGGATTCGCGCCCTTCGGGGCGGACGCTTCGTCCACCTGATGGGGCCGGTCGACAAGGCTGACGGTTCGCGGGCCGCCTTGGATCTCTACCGGAAAGCGCAGCCGGGCGTTGATTGGATCACCGTCGCGTTGGGCGACAGCGCCAATGACCTGGCGATGCTTGAAGCCGCGGATATCGCGATCGTGATTCCGCATGCCGAGGGCCCGCGCATCGCCCCTCGCGCGCCTCGAGTGGAACAAGCTCCGTTCCCTTCCGCCCGCGGCTGGAACGAGGCGCTTCTCAATATCCTGAACCAATACCATTGAGCATCTTATGGGAGATTTCCATCAACACGGACTGATTACCACGCTGCACCAACTGAACAACCGCCCGCTCGAGAAGCTGGAGGCGGACCTGATGCAGTTCCGGCGGAAACGCCCGCTGGGGCTCGTGTTGCCCTCGCTCTACTCCGAGCTGCAGGGGCCGGCTCTTTCGGGGATCCTGGATGAGGTCGCGGAAGCGCCGTATCTGGACCAGGTCGTCGTCGGGTTGGATCGCGCCGACGAGTCCGAGTACCGGCATGCCCTGGAGTTCTTCGGCCGCCTGCCGCAGCAGCCCCGGGTGATGTGGCACGACGGGCCTCGCTTGCGAAAGATCGACGCGTTGCTGGCGGAGAAGGGGCTCGCGCCCAAGGAGCCCGGGAAGGGACGCAACGTCTGGTACATGTTCGGCTACGTCCTGGCCGCGCGCAAGGCTCAGGCCGTCGCGCTGCATGACTGCGACATCACGACCTACAAGCGCGATCTCCTGGCGCGGCTCATCTATCCGGTCGCGAATCCCTCCTTCAGTTACAAGTTCTGCAAGGGCTATTACGCGCGCGTCGCCAACAACTCGATGAACGGACGGGTCTGCCGCCTGTTGGTCACGCCGTTGATCCGCGCGTTGAAGAAAGTCTGCGGCCCCAACGACTATCTCGATTATCTGGACAGCTTCCACTATCCGCTGGCCGGCGAGTTCTCCATGCAGCGCGACGTGATCGAGGATATCCACATCCCGTCTGACTGGGGCCTGGAAATGGGGGTGTTGTCCGAGATGCAACGCAATTACTCGACCAACCAGATCTGCCAGGTGGACGTGGCCGACACCTACGATCACAAGCACCAGGACCTGTCCCTGGACGACCGCACCCGCGGATTGTCGAAGATGAGCTGCGATATCACCAAGTCGCTTTATCGGAAGATGGCGACGCAGGGGCAGGTCTTCTCCCGCGAGCACATCCGCACCCTCAAAGCCACCTACTACCGCATCGCCCTGGACCTGATGGAGAGCCACCACAGCGACGCGATGATCAACGGCCTCCAGTTCGATCGTCACACGGAAGGCTCCACCATTGAGGTGTTCGCGGAGAACATCCTCAACGCGGGCGAGGAGTTCCTGGATCCGAGCACCTCGATGGACGCGCCGTTCATGCCCAGTTGGAAGCGCGTGGTCGCCGCCGTGCCGGACATCCTGCATCAGTTGGGCCAGGCGGTGGACGAGGACCATAAGGAATTTGGATCCGCTGTATCCAGCGCCGTGAGCGCCCGGAAGACGCAGGGCGTGAGGCAGGGCGTGGCCCGGCACGTGCAGGAAATCTACGGTCCGGAACAGGCCCAGGAGATCACGGATGAGATCTTCGCCGCAGCCGACATGTCGGAAGTGGCGATGCCGGCGGCGGCGCGCCCGAGCAAGTGGGACCAGTCGGATGTGTTCCTGATCACCTACGGCGACTCGATCGTGAGCGACGGAAGCCGTCCCCTGGTCGAGTTGAAGAACTTCCTGGAGTGGAACCTGAAGGAGACCTTCAGCGGCGTGCATGTGCTGCCCTTCAATCCCTATAGTTCGGACGACGGATTTTCCGTGATCGACTACAAGGAGGTGAACCCGGAGTTGGGCGATTGGGAGGACCTGAGGGCCATCGCCCGGGACTTTGAGCTCATGGCCGACCTCGTCATCAATCACTGCTCGCGGGAGTCGCGCTGGTTCAAGAACTTCGTGAACGGGCGAGACCCGGGCCGCGATTACTTCATCGACGGCCTGGAATTCGAGGATCTGTCGTCGGTGGTGAGGCCGCGCAGTTCGCCCCTGCTGACAGAGGTGAAGACAGAGAACGGCGTGAAGCATGTCTGGTGCACGTTCAGCGAGGATCAGGTGGACCTGAACTATCGCAATCCGAGCGTGCTGCTGGAGATCGTGCGGATCGTGCGACACTATCTGGAGCAGGGGATCCGCTACTTTCGCCTGGATGCGATCGCCTTTCTCTGGAAGGAATCCGGGACGTCCTGCGTGCATCTTCCGCAGACGCATGAACTCATCAAACTGCTGCGCATCGTGATCGAAAACCTCGATCCGACCGCCGTCATCGTCACGGAGACCAACGTGCCGAACCGGGAGAACCTGAGTTACTTCGGGAACGACAACGAGACGCACCTGATCTACAACTTCTCCCTGCCGCCTCTGCTGCTCAACGCGCTGCTCAGCGGCGATTGCCGGCACCTGAAGACCTGGATGATGTCGATGCCTCCGGCGCGGCGCGGTCGCGGCTACCTGAACTTCATCGCCTCGCATGACGGCATCGGCCTGCGCCCCGCCGAAGGGCTCCTCTCACCCGAGGAACTGGACGGGTTGCTCGAAACCATCCGCGCTTCCGGGGGCGAGATCTCGATGCGCCGCATGCCCGACGGCGAGCTCAAGCCCTACGAGGCGAACATCTCGCTGTTCAGCGCGATGGCCAGACCGATCGGCGGCGGGGAAGATGGCTGGCAGGCCGATCGTTTCCTTTGCGCGCACACCATCATGCTGGCCCTTGAAGGCCTGCCGGCGATCTACATTCACAGCATGCTGGCCACGGAGAACAATGTTGCGGGGTTGGCCCGCACCGGACGCTCGCGAACGATCAACCGTTTTCAATGGCCCGCCGCGGAACTGGAGGCGGCTCTCGCGGATGACGAGCGTCATCACAAGGCCGTCTTCGCCGAAATGAAGCGCCGGATCGAGATCCGACGGGCGCAGCCGGCGTTTCATCCCAACGCGACGCAGTACACCCTGCATTTCAACAACCAGGTCTTCGCGTTCTGGCGGGAAAGTCTGAATCGCGATCAGAGCGTCTTCGCGCTGCACAATGTGTCGGCCGAACCGCAGTCCATCCCGCTGGCGGAATTGAACCTCATTGCGACGGATCGCTGGACCGACCTGATCGCCGGCGGCCGGTATGACGATTTCGGCGGCGCGATCGAGTTGGAGCCCTACGGCTGCGTGTGGATCACGAACAAGGCGTGATCGACCCCACAGGATTCGCTTGCCAAACACGCCGCTGTCTGGGCTAGTTTCCGCCTCGTCTTCCCCCCGACTTCGCCGTTCTTCCGGCGGGTTTCGCTCCGGGGATGCGGCGCATGGCAGAATCGACGACATGTGAGACGTGCGGCGGGCCTTTGGCGCAAGGATCGTTGGACGGAGTCTGCCCCCGCTGCCTCGCCGCGAAGCTGATTCAGCCGGAGTCTTCCATTGCCCCAGGTTCGGACAGTTCTGATTCCCTTGAAGCCTGTCCCGTTTGCGCGGAGGAGGCGGGGTCGGGCGACCGGTTTTGTCGCGCCTGTGGAGCCGATCTGAAGAACGCGCGCGAACGGGCATCCAGCGATCCTCCCGCCATGCGCGCCCCCGGCCCGGGCTCGGAAAAGCCGCCGGACTCCTCGCAATACGGCCGCTTTCTTCCGGGGACCGTGCTGGTCGACCGTTACCGGATCATCGGTCTGGTCGGCGTGGGAGGCATGGGGGAGGTTTACCAGGCGCACGACCTGAAGCTTGGGCAGACCGTTGCTTTGAAGTTCCTGCCCGAGGAGTTGGCCAAGGACCCGAAGCGGTTGGAGAGCTTCCATAGCGAGGTGCGGTTGGCGCGGCAGATTTCCCACCCCAATGTCTGCCGCGTCTACGACATCGCCGAGGTGCATGGTCATCATTTCCTTTCGATGGAGTACATCGACGGTGAGAACCTCGCCACGCTGCTGCGCCGGATTGGCCGGCTGCCCCGTGACAAGGGGGTGGAGATTGCGCGGCAACTCTGCCTGGGGCTGGACGCGGCGCATCAGCGTAACGTCCTGCATCGCGACCTGAAGCCCGCGAACATCATGCTGGACGGGCGGGGGCATGTGCGGATCACGGATTTCGGGCTGGCCCGATTGTCCGACGCCGCTGACGAAACCCAGACCATCGCCGGCACGCCGATGTACATGGCTCCGGAGCAGTTGGCCGGGGAGAAGCTGACCGTCCAGAGCGATATCTATTCGTTGGGCCTGGTCCTGTTCGAGCTGTTCACCGGAAAGCGGGCCTTCCGGCCGGGGCCCGCCTCCGACCCGTTTTCCCGCGGCAGGGAGTCGACTTCCCGCCTGCCGTCGAACCTGGTGGACGACATGGACACCGTGGTGGAGCGGGTCATCCTTCGCTGCCTGGAGACCGAGCCTTCCGCGCGGCCGGCGTCGGCGTTGACCGTGGCGGCGGGGCTGCCCGGCGGCGATCCTTTGCTCGCGGCGCTGGCGGCCGGCGAAACGCCTTCGCCGGACATGATCGCCGCCTCCGGCGAATCCGGCAGCCTCGCCCCGCGGCGCGCGATGTTCTGGCTGGGCTGTGTCCTGGTGGGCCTGATGTTCTCGGTCCACGTGCAGAGCAGTCGGCGTTCGCTGATCTGCGCGGTCAAGCCGGCGAAACCCCCGGCCGCGCTGGTGGATCGCGCGCAGGACATCTTGAGGCAATTGGGACACTACGATCCGGACAATCCGCCGCGTGACACGGCCTGGGGCTTTCTCTACGACGAGGATTATCTCGCCCATGTGCGAAACACAGATCAGAGCAAGGACCGCTGGCTGCGATTGGAACGGAACCAGCCGCCGGCAGTTTATTTCTGGTATCGCCAGAGTCCGCGAGTCCTCACGCCGAGCGCCATCCTTCCGGCGCACGGATTCGGCTTCAATCGCGGCATGATCTCGCCGGACGATCCGCCGGCGACCGTGCCCGGCATGGTCTCGCTCAGGCTCGATCCCGGCGGGCGGTTGGTCGAACTCAAGGTGGTGAGGTCCGGCGGAGCCTTGAAGGCCGGGGCTGGTCGCGGCGCGACCAACTGGCTGGCCGCATTGGACCCCTCGCTGCTCGGTTTCGATCTTGGAAGACTGGAATCCGCCAACGACGCCGGCGAGAATTCGGAAAAGGGGATGATCCGCCTGACGTGGCGCGGCAGGTATCCCGGCGACGGACCGGAAATCGAGGTGGAGGCGTTGGCGGAGAACGGGCGGTTGATCGACTTCTCCGTGCGGGTTCCGGAAGTGCCGCGGTCTCGTCGTTTCGCGGGATTGGCGCAGGGCGTGGCGCTGTTCCTTCTGATCGAATTGTTCGTGCTAGCGGGATCGCTGTTGCTGGCGACCCGGAACATCCGTTCCGGCCGGGCCGACCGCCGGGGCGCGCTGAAGGTCGCGTTCACGATCCTTTTCGTCGGCATGGCAGGCTGGATTCTCGAAGCCAACCATCGGTTCGACTTCTTTCACGAGATCCACCTCTTCTGGTTCGCGCTGGCGGTCTCGCTCCAATACGGGATCCGTTTCTGGTTCTATTACGTTGCGCTGGAGCCCTACGTGCGCCGGCTCTGGCCGCGCATCCTGATTTCCTGGAACCGCCTGCTGAACGGGCAGTTCCGCGATCCCATGATAGGTCGGCACATCCTGGTCGGATGCATGTGCGCGGTGGGCTTTGACTGCGCCTACCTGATTCTGGACCTCATCCTGGTGCAATGGCTGGGCTGGGTCGCGCCCGGAGCCCCCTACATCTTCAATGCCCCGGACGCGCTGCTCGGGGCGCGCTTTGCGCTGGGGGAACTGTTTCGCGCGTGCACGGCGACGTTGTTTCTCGGGTTGCTCCTGCTGCTGTTGTTCCTGCTCCTGCGCATTGTCTGCCGCCGGCAATGGCTGGCGATCGTCGCAATGTTCGTTGTGCAGTCCGCCGCATTCCAGCTTGGCTTCACCATCGGCGGCGGCGACACCGGCGGTTCCGCGCTGGGCGCGCTCGCGTCCATCGGCGTGTGGTGCGTGTTCATCGCGCTGGTCCTGGTGATGCTGATGCGCTTCGGATTGCTGCCGATGCTCGTCTTCCTGTTTGTCCGGTTCATGTTGATCAGCTTCCCGGTGACGCTTGATTTTGGCGTCTGGCATTCGGGGCTCGGCATTTTCGTCTTGGTCGTGGTCGTCGCGTTGGCGGGCTACGGGTTCTACACCTCGCTCGCCGGCCACAGCCTGATTCGCGATCCGGCGTTTGAGGTGGATTGAGTCGGGAGCCACCCGCGCTTTTTTCTGTAAGAGTTTCCCTGCCTTGCTTCTGGAAGGGGTGAACACCGCCTGGGTTCGTTGAACTGGAACCTGACGCGGCCGGCGAAAACCCAAGAACCGTCATGAAGAACATCCCTCAAATCATCCAAGAAGCGGCCGCCGTGGGGCTGCTTCTGTCCGTCGCGTCCGCTTTGGGCGCGGCTCCCGTCAGCGCTCCCGGGGAGGCCTCCCGGGAGGCTCCCTTTGCCAACACCCTGGGCATGGAATTTGTCCCCGCGCCGCCGGGATCGAGCGTCCTGTTCAGCGTGTGGGAGACCCGGGTCGGTGATTATGATGCCTTCCGCCGGGAAAACGGCCGCCGATCCTGGTCGGGAGCAAGCACCGGACCGGGCGATCATCCGGTCGTCAACGTCACCTGGGACGAGGCCAACGCCTTCTGCCAATGGCTGACTGGGTTGGAGCGCGAAAGGGGCGGCCTAACGATGGATTGGGAATACCGCCTGCCCACGGACCTGGAATGGAGTCGGGCCAACGGACTCGACGAGGATCTCACCTCGGTGGGCCACACGCCCGCCGAACGCAACGGCCGCGTCACCGGATGGTATGGGTGGGGCCACGACTGGCCGCCGCCGCCCAATGTCGGCGCTTTTGTGAGATCCTACGCGCGCCCGGATTGGGCGAAGATCTCGCCTGTCGGAGCCTTCTCCCCGAATGAGTTCGGCATCCACGACTTGGCGGGGAACGTGGCGGAATGGTGCGGTGACAAGTTCAACCCGGACCGGGTCGACATGACAGTGCGCGGAACGGCGTGGAGCGATCCGGAAAGCCAGCTCCTTCACGAGGTCTCCCGGAGAAGCGCCGAGCTGCCGTCCCACAGGTCGGTCCGGGTCGGCTTTCGCTGCGTCCTGGCGCCCACCGGGAATGTGCGCGATCCCGGGGAGAGCGGAGTGTGGCGCAACAGCCTGGGAATGCCTTTCGTCGCGGCGGGCAAGAAAGGGCTGTTCTGGAGTGTTCACGAGACGCGTTGGAAGGACTTCCTGGCTTTCCGCAAGGCGCAGGGGAAGGTCGGCGCGACGCGCTATGAGTCGAATCTCCTCGGGGAGAAACCGGCGGGGAACATGGACTGGAGCGAGGCCAACGCCTTCTGTGAGTGGCTGACGGCGCGGGATATTGCCCAAGGGAAGATCGGACCGGATGCGCGCTATCGACTGCCCACCTCGGACGAGTGGGGAGCCGTCTTTGAGACCCGGTTCGTCAAGGCCCGGACGGCGGCGTCGGCCGGGGCGGCTCAACGCAACAAGCTGGGCCTCATCGAGACGGGTTCCAACTTCCTGGAATGGATGCAGGATGGTCCGGCGGGATCGGACAATGCGAGGTCGGTTCGCGCGGGGATCTGTTTTGCTCCCGTTCCCGCCGGGAAACCCGAAATCCCCGTGCAGCCGCAGATCGCGCCGCCGCCGGACATTCCGGATCCGCCCGCGCTTCCTTCCCGTCGCCGCAGCAGCGACGCGGTGCCGTTGACCGGCACGCCGATCGATTTCCTGCTCCTGCCCCTGGTGTTCAAGGGACCGCCCAGCTACCGGGACCAGGTGCGGGCCTTTCCCTACCGCATGAGGAACTGGGAGAAGAACAACTACTACAACCAGCGGAACTGGCGGCTTCAGCATGAGCCCGCCATCCGGCAGTGGAAGAAGGACCGGGACCTCGCGATCCGCGAATGGCGGGAGGAATGGGAGAGAAAATACTCCGAGGTGACGAAGCAAATGAAGGAGGAGCTCTCGGATTTCTCCCTCGCCGCGGAGACCCGACACGAGAAGATCGGCTTCCGCTGCGTGTTGGATGTCGGCGGCCGGGGATTGGCGGCCGTGCGCTGACCGGGGCGCGGATTCTTTTCCTTGGGATGGCTGCCCGCACGACCTAAGCTCCGCCGCAATCCATGAAAAGAATCCTGCGAATTCTCCCGTTGTTGGCCGCCGGCGTCCTGACCGCCGCGGAGCCCCATTGGAAGGCCGGCGTTGCCGCGACCCTGATCACGCCAGAGAAACCGATGTGGATGGCCGGCTATGGCGGTCGAAACAAGCCGGCCGAGGGCGTCCTGCACCCATTGTGGATCAAGGCTCTGGCGATCGAGGATGCGGAGGGCCATGTCGGCGTCGTGTTGTCGAGCGATACACTGGGGATTCCCAAGACGATCTACGACAACACCTGCGCTGCGTTGAAGGAGAAACACGGCCTGGAGCGTTCGCAGATCATGCTGCATGCCTCGCACACGCACTGCGGGCCCGTGCTTCGCGGCGCGTTGCTGGACATCTATCCGCTCGACGAGGAGCAGTTGAAGCGGATCCACGACTATTCCGACAAGCTGGAGAAGAACATCGTCGAAACCGTGGGCAAGGCCTTGGCGGCGCGCGCGCCGGCGCGGGTTTACGCGGGGCAGGGGATCAGTCGCTTCGCCGTGAACCGCCGCAACAACATCGAGGGCGACGTCCCGCGCCTCCGCCGGGAAGGGAAGCTCAAGGGGCCGTTCGACCATGCCGTGCCCGTGCTGGCGGTGCGTTCCCTGGATCACGAACTGAAGGCCCTGGTCTTCGGCTATGCCTGCCATAACACGACCCTGAGCTTCTACAACTGGTGCGGCGATTACGCCGGCTTTGCGCAGAACGCGCTGGAGAAACATCACCCCGGCGTCGTGGCCATGTTTTTCCAGGGCTGCGGGGCCGACCAGAACCCCATCCCGCGCCGCACGGTGGAACTGGCGCAACGCTACGGGACCATGCTGGCCTCGGCCGTCGAGGAGGCGCTGCTTTCAGAACCGCGCGAATTGTCGCCGTCTTTGAAGACCGCGCATGAGATGACGCCTTTGAAGCTGGGCGCGCCGTTGACGCGTGAGGAACTGGAGGCCACCGCAAAGTCGAAGAACTACCGCGGCCGCTGGGCGACCCGCCTGCTGAAGCAGATGGACTCGGGCGAGCCGTTCATCCGTGAGTATGACTATCCGGTCCAGGCCTGGAATGTCGGGGGGCAAAAGTGGATCACGCTGGGCGGCGAGGTGGTGGTCGATTACGCCCTGCGCTTCAAGGGCGAGTACGGCGCGGATACCTGGGTTGCCGGTTACTGCAACGACGTGATGGCCTACATCCCCTCGCGCCGAGTGTTGATCGAGGACATCCCGCCGCGGGCCTCGAGCCGCTGGGGTTACGAGGGCAACACGTCCATGGCTGTCTATGGCATGCCCGCCGACCGCTGGGCCGAGGATGTCGAGGATCGCGTCGGCTTTGCCGTGCGGAGGTTGATGGAGCAGGTTCGCGAGTGAGCCCATCGCGAGGGGAAGGGGGCGCGGCGTTTACGCCGCAGAAGCCCGGGAGTTCCAAAGGTGTTCGGTTGGACCGGCTGCATTGTGGCGATCGGGCGCCTCAGCGGCCTGAAGTCCGCGCTCCGTTCATCCTGTCACAGTCGCTTGTCTATTCGATCTGCGCGTGTGGGAGGGGCGGCGGCATGGCGCGCGACCCGGGACCTGCGAAACGCCGCTTGCCGAAGATGGCCGGTTTGGACGAGCCTTTCACCATCGATTGACCGCGTCCTTCTGTTTTCATGAAAACCGCCCGCCTTCTCCGGATCGTTCTGTGCGCGATGCTGTTCGTGGCCGCGTCTTCCGTGCGCGCCGCTGCCGCGCGAAAGCCGGATGTCATCGTGTTGTTATGTGATGACTTCAATCCCTTCTACGCGGGCTTCGCCGGCGACCCCGACGCCCGGACGCCAAATCTCGACGCGCTGGCCAGGGAGAGCGCGGTGTTCACGCGATGCTACGCGACCACGCCAGTGTGCATGCCGGCGCGGACAAGCCTGGTCACCGGGCTTTATCCCCACAACACCGGCTGCTGGGGCAATTCGCAGGAGCTCTTCGTCAACCCGCGATTGACCACGATGTTCAGCGACTTCCAACGCGCCGGTTATGCCACCGTCTCCATCGGCAAGACGCATTGGTTTGCCGGGCCGGGCTTCAAGGACCAGTTCGCCAGCCGCAAGGACTACTTCACCGCCATCGGAATCGAGGAGTTTCATGAGGTCGCGACGACCTTTGGCAGCCGGGCGGGCAGCGGCGTCTATCAGGACTTCTTGAAGACGGCCGGGAAGTTCAAGGCGCAGGCGAAGGACCTGACCGATCGGCTGCGAAACGACCAATATGTCGCCCGTCCCAGCCTGTTGGAGCCGGAACAGACCTGCGACTGGATGATGGCTGATCTGGCGGAGGACTACCTGAAGCGCGCTTCTTCGAAACGGCCCTGCATGATGCTGGTGGGTTTCTCCAATCCGCACTCCCCGTTCGATCCCTCGGGGAAATACGCGACGATGTATGAACCGGAAAAACTGGCGCTCCGGCCGAACGTGAAGCCGTTCAAGAAATACGGCACAGATTACACCCCGGCCGAAGTGCGGAAGGCGCGGGCCGCCTACCTCGGGAAGATCAGTTTCCTGGACGATCTCCTGGGGCGGATGGTGGCGGCGCAGAAAAGCCGCGGAGCCTGGAACGAGACGATCCTCGTTTTCACCGCTGATCACGGCCTGGGGGTCGGCGAGCACGGCAATATCGCGAAGGGGCAGTTCTGGGAGGAGGTCTCGCGCGTCCCGATGGTGATGCGGATTCCCGGACTGACCGATGGCGGGATCCAGACGGATGCCCTAGGTTCTGTTCACGAATTCCTGACAATGAGGAACGCGGCGACGAGACAAAC
>JAYPFK010000072.1:3540-26310 GCA_038126235.1 Verrucomicrobiales bacterium | reverse complement strand
CTTCACCTCGCCGCAGCGCTCCTCTGGTTGAACTGAATGTCGATTGGCCCTAAGGGCTTCCTCGCGGATCTCCCCGATCGTGCCTTGGGTCCACGGTCGAGTGCGGCCGGATTCCATGTCCCGGTAACCTTCGATCAGGTCTCGGCGAAGTGATTCAAACGCCGCCTGACGTTGAGCAACCGCTTCCTGTTCCGTCCACCAGAGATCCAGTTCGGCCTGTTCCTCGGGGGAGAGATTTGAAATCGATGTCTTGATCTCAGTCAGAGTCACGCGGCAAGTCTATAGTCGCGCAGGGGAATATGCCACCCGAAATCGGAGCTGCGACTTCCAATTCGTGCGATTGAAAACGGGTGGCGTACCTTTCTCGGCATTCCCGTCGCTGCGTTCGCCGAAGCGTGGATGGCGCGGCTGAAAGGTCGGCTGTCCACGTTCGTGCGAAGGCAGCCATCACCCTCCCGTAATCGTACCCGCATTCGGTCGACCGGCGCAGAAACAGATTGAATCCGGAATGGATTCCGGGTAACCGAAGGGAATTCCGGGGGCCAAGGTGTTTCGCGCAAAGGGCTCTCGGCCCGTTGACATGAGGAACAACAATCCCTGGTTGCCATGGCAGGAAACCCTGCCGCCCAAGCCGCTTGAACCTCGCGGGGGCGTTCTGGCCATCATTCCCAGCGCCGGTCGCGCTCCGCGTCGACTCCAACGTTGTCTCGACGCGCTCGAACAAGCCGCCGGCGACTGCCCTCTGCACACCGTCGTTGTGCTTTGTCCGGCGACGTCCGCCGCACGGCGAAAGGTCCGCGTTGCGTGTCGCAGCCGCGCCGAAGTGGTGGAGTTGGACGGCCCCTTCAACTATTGCCGAAGCATCAACACCGGGCTGGCCCATCGGGGGCAGGGAGATGTGTTTGCGCTGTTCCTGAACGATGACGCCTTTTTTCGCGCTGAGGGGGATCTCGATCGAATGCGGACGGCGATCGGCGACCAACGATGGGCCTGCATCGGACCTTGGATCCCGGAGTTTCATCCGGTCACCCTGGGCGCTTCCCGGCAGGTGGGAGCGGTGAGAACGAATGAGCCGGTGGTTGGGACCTGCGCGTTATGGAACCTGAAGTGGCTGGATCGCGTGGGTTCCTTGGACGAGGCCTACGGGCTGGGGTGGGGCATGGACGAAGCGGATCTCTGCCTGCGCGCCCTGCGCCTTGGGGCGCGTTTCGGGCGACTGGACAGCGTCGAGGTCGGCCATCAGGGGCACGCCACCTTTGGGGCCGTCCATGTGGATTACGACGGACCGGCCCATCGGCGGAACATGGAGCACTTCCGGGCCAAGTTCGGCGCCGAGGTGCACAGTTGGGGACGATCCCATCATTGGTGGCCGCTGCCGGGCGTGCAGGTTTCCATTTCCGCGCGCAACGCCGAGCGGTGGCTTCAACGATGCCTGGATACCGTCGAACGCGCGTTGGCGGGATTTCGTTGGATTCTGGTGATCGGCGATGATCTCAGCCGGGATGACACCTTCAAGATTGCGCGCTATCACGGCACGAGGCTTTCCAAGGCGGACCATTGCATCGTTGAACGCTTTGCCGGCAAGGCGGTCAACGTCGATCAGGCCAAGAACCGCGTCCTTCAGTTGGGGCTTCCGTATCGCGAACAGTATCCGGCCATGTGTCTGATGGACGCAGACGACGAGATGGCTCCGGCGCGCGTGCGTCATCTCCTTTGGCGCGCGCGCGACGGCGCACACCCGGCCGTGATGGGCGACCATGAACGCCACACGGTCAATCGCCCCTACGAGCACCTGACCCGCCATTCGGCGGTCAACCATGGTCAACTGGAGGGCTTTGGACCTTGGGCCACGATCTTCCATTCCTCATTGGTTCCGGACGATGGACGTTTGTTCCGTGAATCCCGCGAACAGATCTCTTTCGGTGACAACGGTCTCTGGCTGCGCTGGCGATTGGAGGGGATCAAGATCAAACCCTTTCCCGGCGAAGTGGTGCACTACTATCACTGCCATCCCGGAACGGTCAGCCGCCCCCGGAGCGCGAAGACCGCCAAGAAGGAACGCGAACGCTGGAATCGTCGGAAGGGTCAGTTGCTGGCTGGACAGCGGAGAAAACAGAACGGGAAGAAGTAAGGAGCCGTCTGGAGCAGGGGGGGCGTTGACGGAGGGGGCGCAGGCCGACGAATTGGCAAGCCGCCACCGCCAGTTTCGATACGAATCAAACCACTTGGAACCAAGGCTCTCACCCGGGGAGAGGCGTGCGGCAGACCGCGTTCTTTTTCCGGTGGCCGCCTTCTCAAGTTGTTCACGCATCGACTTGTTCTTGGGCTGGATCACAAGTGAAGCGACGGCGACGATGGCGCAGGCTGCAACTCAGTTCTCGACGGGCTTTTTCGATGGCGCGCGAGGCTGCGATTGTCGCGCGTGCGTGCCTGGAATCCGCAACCACCACGTTCCAGTTGTCCAGGCAGATTGCCAAGCGGCTCCGCGTTTCCGGCCGACGCAGGCCCTCCTTCTCAGTCTGCAATGTCAGTTGTGCTTAGCGTATTTTTCCACTGAATCTGCCCAGGCTCTCCGCGAACCGTGATTGCAGTTGTTTCAGCGTCCGGGGCGTCAGGCTCCTGTTTCGGCCGGACATGACGATGTGAAGCGATTCCGTGCATGAGCGGGTGGTTTTGCTGTTCATGGATGCAGCTTAAGTGAAGCTTTGATGCCGGAAAATGTTGATAAAATGATATGTATAGTAGGTTTTATCTACGTTTTAATCGAGGCCATGGAATGGTTGAACTATCATCATTTACGCTACTTCTGGATGGTGGCGCAGGAAGGAACGGTTTCGGCCGCGGCGAAGGTTCTCAGGCTTTCGCGGCCGACGGTCACGGCACAGGTGCGCATGTTGGAGGAATCATTGGGGCGGCCGCTTTTTCAGCGCTCGGGGCGACGTTTGCGTTTGACCGCGTTTGGTCAGGAGGTTCTATCCCATGCGGAGGAGATCTTCTCGGCGGGAAGCCGGATCCAGGACCTTGCGCGCGGCGTCGAGGGGGGGAACTTCGAGCGCCTGGTGGTTGGTCTTCCGGATGTGATGCCGAAGTTGATCGCTTATCGGTTGATTGAACCCGCCCTGAAGCTCGCGCCGCCAACGCGCTTGGAATGCCGGGAGGGCAGTTTTGAGGACCTGATAGGCGAACTCGCATTGCGCCGGCTCGACATCGTGTTGGCGGAGACTCCCGTTGCCGCCGGATCCTCGATCTCAGCCCACAGTCACCGGTTGGGAGAATGTGGTGTCTCGATCTTTGGGAAAGCATCGTTGGCGCGCCGTTTTCGTCGCGGTTTTCCAGCCAGCCTCCACGAAGCGCCGATGCTGCTCCCCGCGCGACGGACAGCCATTCGACAAGGGCTCGGTCGTTGGATGGAAAAACATGGTCTCCACCCCAATGTCGTCGGGGAATTCGACGACAGCGCCCTGCTCAAGGTTTTCGGTCAGACCGGCCTGGGCCTCTTTCCCGCCCCGTCCGCCATTGAGAACGAGATCAAGAAACAGTATTCCGTCGAGTTGGTCGGCAGGGTGCCGGAGTTGCGCGAGCAATTTTATGCCATCACTCTCGAGAAACGACTCAGGGATCCAGCTATTGTTGCGATCACCGAGGCAGCCAGGGAAAGCCTGTTTGGCCAGGCAGAGGGCGGGTCTTGATAGGCAAATTCGTTCGCTTCGGTCAAGGCGCTCTGTCGACGGCAAGTTTCGTCGGTGATCTCATGCACTCAACCCGGAAGCGTCGCCTCCTCCTCCAAGCTGGCCTTTGGGTCTTCGGAAGCGGCAAAGAGCGTTGCGAATCGTGGCGTGAGTTGCCGTGATGCGCCTCCTGATGACGGGCCTTTCCGGCGAGCTCCAACTGTCCGGCATGGCAACGAGTTGACCAGTGTCTGTGCGAACGAGTTTCATGAATCCAGTCTCTTCCATGCTAATGTTAGAAAAATGAAGATAATCTGTTGTGATACGTAGGTTTATTCTACCATGGATTCTGTGTAGGCTCGCCCGATGGGCAGGTCAGAATGACGCCGGCAATGAGCGGAGCGCCTCTGACAGATGGGATCGAAGATTCGAGCGTTCCGGGAAGGAGAGTGACGGTGTGGGCGGGGCGTCTGTGTCGCAAGCGAAGCGGCCTCCAAGGGGACCCGCTTCGGCTTCGTTGGAGGCGAGTTTGCTCTGTCGAGGATTTGCGGCTTACTGCTTCATTCGCTTTTGCGATTCGTTGAGCTGGCTATGTCAACGGTGCATCGCTTTCGACTCAAGACGACCGGCAGTTGGTTCAGAAGTGATCCTGCAACAGCTCCAACAGCCCTTCGATCAGGCCGAGGATGTCCTGCTGCGCCGCGCAATCGACGATCCAGTCATTCCGAGGATCGCCCCCGAGACAGCCATCCAGCTTGGGGACAATGTCGTTCTCCAACTTGTCAGCGGCCTGCCGATGCTGGTCATTCTCGATGTGGCGGATGACGACCGCCAGTTTGTTCAGCAGCGCATTGATGCGGTTCTTCGCGCTTTGCTTGGGGTCGAACGCCGTGTCCGGCAGTTCCACGATGGTCTTGATGATTTCCTCGATGTACTCTTCGGGTGTGCTCGGGCCTACCGAATACTTGACCGTCATGTAGCGGAGGTGGCCGCAGGTGTAACACGCGTAGGTGGCGCCGGTGACGTAGAAGTTGTCGCGGGAGTCGACGGCCACACCGCTGGCAAACATGTACCACTCATAGCGGAAGCGCGTCTGCCAATTCAGATTGCCCTGTGCGTCGAACCTGACGGTTTCGAATCCGCTGTAGGTTCGCCGGCGCCACGTGCCGGCGACGATCGCCTGCCCCCTCGAGTCTATCGCCAGACCGGCGATGTTGACGCGGGCGCCATACTGGGCGTCGAAAGGGACGTAGGTCGACTCCCAGATCATGTTCAGTAGGGGACCGTGTTTCGTCACATGGATTCCCCCGGTGGCCGGGTTCTCCGACGCGACAAAGATCGAGTCTTCGGCGCCGTGGGCGATTCGCCGTGGTTGCAGGCCGGCCCGTTCGACATTTTCGGTCGCAACCACGTTCCCAGAGGGATCAACCACCAGCAGGTAGTGACCATCGGTTGCGCCGCCCGACCCGCTTTCGACAAGGATGCAGACGTTGTCATTCTGTCCCGGAATCATGTCGTAAACCGTCTCCTGCCCTCCGAGATCAAATTGTTGCGTCCAAAGCGCTTCTCCCGAGCGAGCCAGCTTGGTGAGCAGCACATCTACTTCCGGATAGCTTCCTTCTGTCCGGACTGTGTACAGGTCGCTGTTTCTGTCTGCGATGACCACGGCGCCGCCGATTCCAGGCGAATCCCAGAGCATCGTTCCGTCCGGGGCGAGTTTCACTGTCATCCAGGCTCCGGCGTCGGTTGGCGCCTGGCCGGTCAGAATCACATTGTCATCTCGATCAAGACACGCATCCCGGACGTAATCCGAGTTGTCGGTGGCGTAGGTGGCCCCCCAGATCTCATTGCCGAAACGGTCGTACTTGATGGTGTGCCAGTCCCGAGCTGACCAATCCAAGGCCGTGGAGGAACTGCCCGCGACAATAATGTCGTCATTGGAATCGACCACGACGTCTTCCGCGCCGTCGCGCCAGCCGACACCGTCGTAGAGCCGATACCACTCCATCTCCGGTTGAGCCATTGCCGAAATCGTGAAAAAGACGACGCACAGACTGAAAAAACCGGATAAACGCTTTGTTTTCATGTCATGTGTATGGGGTTGAGTGTTCTTTGTCTCTCGAAAATCGTACAACTCGAGGAAATCGGTTTTCTCCCTTGTGCCTGTCGCTTCCTGGGCGTTTGCCGGAATTGGGGCCCGAGAGAGAAACGCCCCTTGCCGCCGCTTGAAATCTGGGAGGTGGAGCCTGCCTTCCCGACGAGGCAGCCTGAGTTGGGCCAACCTTGAATGTCCACATTGCCTCATGGTCTCAAGTAGACCTGCCAACGCGGACCGGAAATGCCCGCGAAACAACGAGGGCAGGGTCTCATCTGTTACAGGTCGATTTGGATATGTCAAGAATTATGCCGTCGCTTTGGCGTGTGCCTGGCAAGGAGGGAATCCCAGATTTGAGCCTTCTCATGGACGCTGCGAGAGGGAATCGACTTCTTCTCTTTTGGCCTGAACGTATCGTAGTCTTGGTAATCTGCGGAGACGGCGTAGAATGCGCGACATGAAACGTCTCTTCTTCTGTTGTGTCGCCGGCTTGTTGACCGTGGCTTCTCCGCTCTTTGCCCAGAATCAGAAGCCCGCCAAGTCCAAGGCTCCCAGGGCGAAGGTCGCGCGGAAGGCGAAGGCCGCGCCCAAGCCCGACCGTTATGACGCCTCCGTGCCGAAACCCACCCTGGCCGGCGTGCGCTACGGCGATCACGAACGCAACGTGCTCGATTTCTGGAAGGCGGAATCGGATTCGCCGACGCCGGTCGCTTTCGTCATTCATGGCGGCGGGTGGCAGGGAGGCTCCAAGGAGCGCCTGCAGCGGTTTGCGGACGCAAAGGCATTGCTGGACGCGGGCATCTCGGTGGTTGCGTTCAATTACCGCTATGTAAAGCAGGCCGTCGAGTTGGGGATCGAACCGCCGGTGAAGGCGCCGCTGCGCGACGCCGCCCGCGCGTTGCAGTTCGTGCGCAGCAAGGCCAGGGAATGGAACATCGACAAGGAGCGCATCGGCGCGGCTGGCGGTTCGGCGGGAGCCTGCTCCAGCCTCTGGCTTGCCTTCCATGACGATCTCGCCGATCCACGGAGCTACGATTCCGTCGCGCGTGAGTCTTCCCGCCTCTGGTGCGCCGCGGTCACCGGCGCGCAGACGACGCTCGATCCGCGGCAGATGAAGGAATGGACCCCCAACAGTCGCTATGGCGGTCATGCCTTCGGTCAACCGAACTTCAACGCGTTTCTTGAGAACCGCGACAAGATCCTGCCCTGGATTGCCGAGTATTCACCCTATGCGAATGTGACCAAGGACGATCCCCCGGTTTACCTGATCTATTCGAGGCCGCCGGCCTTGGGGCAGAACCAGAAGGACCCGACCCACACCTCCAACTTCGGGGTGAAGCTGCAGGAGCATTGTGCGGCAACGGGCGTCGACTGCGAACTGGTCTATCCCGGCGCGCCGGATGTGAAACATAAGACCCCGACCGAGTATCTGATCGCTGTCTTGAAGGGAAAATGAAACTGACGTGCGTCGCGGCGGTTTTCCTCCTCAGCAAAAGCTTGCTTCGCCGGCCCAAGCCGATTCTTCTGACGGGATGAATCGACGTGGGTTTTTGAAAGCGGCCGGGGCTTCCGCGCTGGCGGCCGGAATGGGAACTGAGCTTGGGGCGGAGGAAGGCGCCCGCCGCCCGAACATCCTTTACCTCTTCTCCGATCAGTGGCGTTCCACGGATCACGGCTACGCGGGCAGCCGCGAGGTTCACACGCCGAATTTGGACTCGCTGGCCCGGGAGAGCCTGAACTTCACGCATGCGGTTTCGGCGATCCCGGTGTGCTGTCCGCATCGGGCCTCGCTGTTGACGGGGAAGCGGCCGTTGACGCATGGCCTTTATCTCAACGACCTGGCGCTGACCACGGACCATCGTTCCGTGGCGCACTGCCTGAACGACGCCGGCTACTCGACCGGCTACATCGGCAAGTGGCATGTCGATGGACGGGGCCGTTCCAACTTCACGCCGGAGGATCGGCGACAGGGGTTCAAGTTCTGGCGCGCGCTGGAATGCACGCACAACTACAACAAGTCGTTCCATTACGCCGACACGCCGGAGCGGATCCCCTGGGAGGGTTACGAGCCGTTTCCGCAGACGCGCATGGCGCAGGACTTTCTCCGGCAACGCGCGAAGGACGAGTCCGGGGAGCCCTTCGCCCTGTTCGTCTCCTGGGGGCCTCCGCACGCGCCCTACCACACGGCGCCGGAGAAATATCGCAAGATGTACGCCGGCCGCGAACTGACCCTCCGGGCCAACGTGCCGGACGAACATCGGAAACAGGCGCAGGCTGATTATCTCGGCTACTACGCCCACATGACGGCGCTTGATGACTGCGTCGGCGACCTGATGAAGACCCTGGAGGCGACCGGCCTCGCGGAGAACACGATCGTGGTCTACACCTCGGATCACGGGGACATGCTGCATTCGCACGGCTTCATGAAGAAGCAGCAGCCCTGGGATGAGTCGCTGCGCGTGCCCTTCCTGGTCCGCTGGCCGGCGGGCATGGGGCGGAAACGGCGCGAGACCGCCGCGCGCATCGATACCCCGGACATCATGCCGACCTTGCTGGGCCTTTGCGGCGAAGGCGCGCGTATTCCGGCGGCCGTGGACGGACGCGATCTTTCGGGCGTGGTTCTCGGTCGGGAGCGGGCGGACCTGGATTTCACCCCGGTGATGACCTGCCCGGCGCCGTTCGGACAGTGGAACCGCGCGCGCGGCGGACGGGAGTATCGCGGCGTCCGCACGGAACGCTGGACCTACTGTCGCGACCTGAAAGGTCCCTGGCTCCTCTATGACAACGAGGCTGATCCTTTCCAACGTGACAATCTCGTCGGCCAGGCGGGGCACGCGAAGAAGCAGCGAGAGTTGAACGATCTCCTGCGGGCGCGCCTGAAGGAGACCCACGATGAATTCCTGCCCGGCGACGAGTACATCCGCCGGTCGGGTTATGTGGTCAATGAGAAGTCCGGGACGGTGGATTACAACAAGCCCTTCGACGAGCGGAACTACACGAAGAGCCCGTTGTAGAAGGAGGCAGGGCTCGGGTGAAATGCGGCGGTCGCAGACGCGCCGCTACATCCACCGTCTTTGTAGCGGCGCGTCTGCGACCGCCGCATTCCGGACCAAAGTCGCCCTTCCGCCCTGAGGTCCCCCAGATTGCGCTCGCTGGCCGTTGACGCATGTGTTTCGATCCGCGCATGAGCAAGCGTTTCCTTTCGATTGTTTTCGCGGGTGTCGTCTCCTTGATCCTCGGCGTTTCGTCGGCCTCTGCCGCCGACGGCAAGCAGGCGAGAAAGACGGGGAAATCCAAGTGGATCCAGCTCTTCAACGGCAAGGACCTGGCCGGATGGACGCCGAAGATCCGTTACGAGGACCTCGGCAAGGACCCGCGCAAGACCTTCCGCGTGGAGAACGGCGTCATCAAGGTCGGCTACGAGAACTACGACGAATTCAAGGAGACCTTCGGGCACCTTTTCTATCAGACGCCTTTCTCCCGCTACCGCCTGCGGGTGGAGTACCGCTTTCTCGGCGAGCAGTTGAAGGGCGGTCCCGGTTGGGCCTACCGCAACAGCGGCCTGATGCTTCACGGCCAGGCCCCGAAGACGATGAAGAAGGATCAGGACTTTCCGGATTCGATCGAGGCGCAACTGCTGGGCGGCAACGGAAAGGCCAAGCGGAGCACGCTGAATCTCTGCACACCCGGCACGGATGTGGTGATCAACGGCAAGCTGCTCAAGAAGCACTGCATCGATTCCAAGTCAAAGACCTACCACGGGGATCAGTGGGTGACCGCCGAGGTTTGGGTGGACGGCTCAAGGAAGATCAAGCACATCATCGACGGCGAGGTCGTCCTGGAATACGAGAAGCCCCAACTCGACGACGGCACCCTGCTGGAAAGCGGCACGATTTCGCTGCAAAGCGAAAGCCACCCCTGCGAGTTCCGGAAGGTGGAATTAATGCTGTTGGATTGAGGGCGCCGCTTCAGTCCGGTTTCGTCGCCGACTTTACGCCGCGGACCAACGACTCCACCGCCTCGTCCATCGTCTTCGCGCCAGGAAAGCCGATCCACTTGCGGCGGATGACGCCTTGCGCGTCGAGGAGGTAGTAACCGGGAGTCGCGGGGGAGTTCCATTGCTCGAAGGTCTCCCGGGCCGGTTTGAAGGTCCGCCAGTTCAGCTTTTCCCGGCGCATGGTTTCGGCCAGTCGATCCGGGTTCGCGGTGAAGGCGCAGAAACCGATCAGGGCAAACGGCTTCCCTTGAAACTTGTTCACGAGCGACCGCTCGTGGGGCCAGTTGGCCCGTCAAGTGAGTCACAAGTCGCTCCAGAAATAGAGCAGCGTCACCTTGCCCCGGTAGTCGCTGAGCATGAACGGAACGTCGTTCTGGTCCGCGCCGGCGATCTCCGGCGCGGGTTTTCCGGGAGAGAGGCGGCGCAACTCGAAGAGCGCATGATCCGCCCGTTGGGCGATGGTGTCGCCAAAGGGGGATTTGACGTCGGTGTATTGTGTCGCTTCTTCGAGGAGCTTCTCCATGCGCTGTTCGGCGCCGTTTGCCTTCAGCGCGCGAAGACGGGGCAGATAGTCGCGGCCGAACAACGCTTCGTAGCGCGCCGTGAGGTCCGGCCCCTCGTCGGCGAGACGCAACGCCTGCAGGCGGTCGTTCAGGAACGCCGCGTGCCAGAGTGTGGCCAGGGCCTTGACCTCGCGGTGCGGACTGGATTCCGCGGTGGACGCCAGGATTTTCTCGAACTCCAGTCGGTAGCCGTAGCGGGCGCGGTCCACCACGCCGAGGAGTTCCTTGTCGCTCAGGTGGTTGCGCGCGACCAGGTCCGTGATCTCGCCGGCCAGTTCCGGATTTGTTTCGCCGGGAAAATGTTCCGCGTTCGTTTCCCATGCCCTCGTGGCCGCGGAATCCGTATTGCCCATGACCTGGATCGCCTGTTTCAGGGCGGTGAGCGCGACCGGATCGTTCGGGTGCGCCTTCGCCAGATCCACGAAGCGTCCGGCGTAGGGAGCCAGCCTGCCGACGATCTCCTTCCGCTTGAGATCGGTGTCCGCCGCGCGAATGCCGGCGGTGACGGCGTTGTACTCCTTGAGGAGGGCCTTGTGATCTTCCGAGGGGGTGGCGGCTGGGGAGGGGGAGACGGAGATAAGCAAAATCGCCAGAGCTAGGAAGACGGGACGGAGCGATGCTACGCGCGACAGCGTCTTGGACTGCGGCGTCGCGCGCCGCTTTGTTGCGCAACAGGAGAAAGATTCGCGTGGAATAGACTCCGTGGAGCCAGAACTCCCCGTGGCGCGCCAAGGGGTTTCCAACGCGTGATTTTGGGTCGGAAGCCCCGCAAAGCGGCGCGCGGCGCCGCAGTCCATGACGCTCTCGCGACAGTCGGACGCGATGTCATCTAGCGGGGGCTTGGGAGGGGCAGGTTTCACGTCGCGCTGGATTTCAATCCGCCTTCGGGGCGACGATCTCGTCCAGCACGGCCTGCAGTTCCGCGCGTTGTCGTTTCTTGGCGTCCTTGGCGAGCGGGGACTTTTCGGCGGGGTCCTTCTTCATGTCGAACAGGCGGCCGTCGTCGTAGAGCTTCCAGGCGAGGGAGCGGACGCAGCGTTTGCCGCGGTTTTCGATGTAGATCCAGGGACGCGATTTCGCTCGTTCCTTCCCAAACAGGACGGGGGCGAAACTGATTCCGTCGCGCTTCACGCCGTCGTCCGGGACTCCGCCGATCTCGGCAACAGTGGGAAGCAGGTCGGTCAGGTCCACCATGACGCCGGTCTCGCTGCCGGGTTCGATGCGGCCGGGCCAGTTGGCGATATAGGGGACGCGCGTGCCGGTGTCGTCGAGCCGGCCCTTGCCGCCGGGCACAACCTTGCCGTCGCGGATGGAGAAGGTCTTGGGGCGGATCATCTTTCCTTTCTCGTTCACGTAGAGGTAGCTGGCGGAGGGGGTGCCGTTGTCGGTGAGGAAGAGGATCAGGGTGTTCTTGCGCGCGCCCATGCGATCGAGGGCGGCGACGAGGCGGCCGACCATGTCGTCCATGGAGCCCATCATTTCGGCGAAGCTCATCCAACGTCCGTCCTTGGCGTAGGCGACGTGGCGGCCCTTGAGATCGTCGGTGACGTCGTGGCAGAGGGCCATGGGGTAGTAGGCGAAGAAGGGTTTGCCGGCCTTGTGGTTGCGCTCCATGAAATCGACCAGGAACTCGACGTAGAGGTCGGGGCCATACTTGCCCTTGGTGTCGGTGCGGAGTTTTCCGTTTTGGTAAAGGAGCGGATCGTGGTAGCGGCCGCCTTCGTGCCAGCCGAAGAGACACCATTCGTCAAATCCGGTGCGACGCGGTTGTTCCAGGTCGTTCTTCATCATGCAGAGTTGCCACTTGCCGGCGACGGCCGTGGCGTAGCCGCCGGCCTTCATGGCGTCGCCGATGGAACTGCCCTCGGCGGCGTCCGGGTAGTCGCCCCACTTCTGTCCGGCCTTGCCGAAACGGACGGGGTAGCGGCCGGTCATCAGGCTCACGCGGGTGGGATGGCAGACCGGCATGGCGTAGCCGTGATGGAATTTCATCCCGCCAGCGGCCAGGGCGTCGATGTGCGGGGTGGGATGGCTCTGCCCGCCGTAGCAGCCTATCGCGTCGGAGCCGACATCGTCCGCCATGATGAGGAGAATGTTGGGTTTGTCGGCGGCTTGGAGCGTGACCGTCGCGACGGTGAGAAGGGCCAGGGTGAGCGCGCGGATGCCGGAGTTCATCAGGGCATTGTTTCAGGCGGGGAGACTGTTGTCACTCGTCTGTTGTCCGTGGCGAAGCGCGTCGGCGGGCAGATGGCAGGTGGCGAATCCAAGGAGCCATCCTCCTGCTCGGATCTGGGCATGTTGGAGATGGAGGCCTGACCCTGATCCGCCGGCTCCAAGGAGCAGGGTTCCACCGAGCCCCTGATCGCGATGAACGGACTCCATGAGAATGAACTTCTGGAGGAGGCGCGCAGCCAGGGGGGCGAGACCGCGCTTTCCAAGCCCTTCCACCGCCAGTTCCTCACCGATGCCCTCGGACATGACTCCTGGCCGACCTCGCTGGCGATTCCTCCCGGCCCGGTTTTCTCGCCGGAATTGCGTTTGACACGGCTCCCGTATGCCTCACTCTCTGCCGGTTGACCGAAACCAACACACAACAGACCCAGATAATATGAAGAAACTGATTGCCGTTCTCACACTTGTCGGATTTGCGACTCTTTTCACCGGTTGCCAGAAGGAGGAAGCCCCGGGCGTAAACGCCGCGGATGCCAATGCCATGGAACAGGAGATGAACCAGATGGGCGAGGACATGGCCGGCGCGACCGAAGGCGAGGAAGTCGAGGCCAAGTAGGAGTTTCATTCTCCGGGCGGGGCAGACCCGCGGATTTCTTTTTTCGGGCTGGCGGCGCGTGGATTCGCGGCGCCAGCTTCTTTTGTTTGAGCCGCGCAGGCCGAAGGCGCAACACATTGGGATGCAGGCATTTCGGGACAAACGATTGATCGCGGTTGGCGCACTGTTCGTGGCGGTCGTCGCCGCGATGTGGCATTTCTCGCGCCCGATTGTCCCGGAGGAGGCCCCGCGTGACACAGCCGGGGACGGGACGGGGAGTTCCCACACCGTTGCTCGCGCCCATATTGCGGAACTGGTCAAGTCCGCCGAACTGGATCCCGTCAAACAGAAGAAGATCTGGGACGCCGAGCACATCACGTTCCTGATCGAGACCCACCTCTGCAAGCCGCTTGCCGCGGAGCTGCACTGCAAACAATGGCAGCGCTTCCCCGGTTGGTTCCGGGAGGATTTTGAAGGAAGCGTGCCGAAGGCCGGTCTGCGGGAGGATCGGCGGCAGGGCATCGTGCGAGAGCGGAAGATCCCTGCGGGGGGCGAAACGCGTCCGGTCGACAGCGCCGCGCTCGGCGACTGGCTGATGGCCGGCTTGAAGGATTTTGAGACCGTGGAGCGCGCCCGACTGCGCATTCTCAAGATAGACAGCAGTGACGCCGCAGAGACGGTCTGGACCACCCACATGCTTTTTGCCGCCGTGGGCGTCAAGGCGGACGGAGGCCCGATCCAGATTGTCTCGTATCACGATGTGGATTTCGAGGTCGCGGACCGGGAGGCCTTCAAGGACGAGATCCAGACGAAGCCGGTCATCCGGCGTTGGGCGGCGCTGTCCGGGAAACAGCGGGAGGCGGATCACGCCCTGCTGGAGGAGGCGACCGAGGCCTTCGGACTCGCGGACGTTCCGTTGCCGGACAACTGGAAGCTGCCGTCGGCGGATGTGCATCAGTATCGCTTCAAGCTGGCGGTGGCGGACTACGACCGGGACGGCTTTCTCGACATTGCCGCCGCGCCGGACACCCTGGAGCCGCTGCTGCTGCGTTCGGTGGAAGGCAAACGCTTCGAATTTGTGGCGGACAGGATGAATCTGAAGTTGTTCCGCTACGAGGAGGACAACTTCATGAGCCTGATCGCCGCGTGGATCGACTTCAACAACGACGCCTACCCGGACCTGATCATGGGCAACCGGCTGTATCGCAACGAATCCGGAACCAATTTCACCGATGTGACCGAGGCGTCCGGCCTGAAGATCCGGCGGGACCCGAACGGCTGCCTGGTCGCGGACTACGACTGTGACGGTCTACTCGACATCTACGTGCTCAACCAGGTCCCCGAGGAGGAGAATCGGGATGTGAACATGCCCTGGGTCGGGGACAACCAGCACGGGGCCGAAAACCAGCTCTGGCGCAATTTGGGCGACGGCCGTTTCGAGGATGTCACCGCGAAGGCGGGTGTGGGCGGCGGGCGGAGGGAGTCCTTTGCCGCCGCGTGGCTCTTCCATGACGACGACCGCTTCCCCGATCTCTATGTGGCCAACGATTTCGGCGAGAATGTCCTGCTGCGCAACCGGGGCGACGGGACGTTCGAGGACATCACCCTCGCTTCCGGCGCGGGCGATTACGCGACCAGCATGGGCGTCGCTTCCGGCGATCTCGACAACGACGGTCGACCGGACATCTACGTGGCGAACATGTATTCCAAGATGGGGCGGAGGATCATCGCCCACGTGGACGAGAAGGACTACCCGGAGGGCATCTACGAGCAGATCAAGGGCTCCTGCGCGGGCAATCGTCTCTATCTGGCCTCATCGGGTCAGGGCAAACCCTACCGCGAGGCGGGCGAGGAGATGGGCGTGGACGCCGTGGGCTGGGCTTACGCGCCGACCATGGCGGACCTGGACAACGACGGTTTCCTCGACCTCTACGCCACCACCGGCTTCCTGAGTTTCGACCGGCACAAGCCCGACGGCTGAACGTGCCTCTGGCGGGCTGTCGTGTCACAGCCCCTCGATCGGGCATGCACGCTCCCGGAGTTGGGGGCGGTGGATCGCGAGAACGGAGAGTTCTGGGTGGGGAATGCCTTCCAGATGCCGAAAATGGGCGAGAACCTAAGCGCCTACGAGCGCAACTGCCTCTTCCTGAACGTCGGCGGCGAGGGCTTTCTCAACGCGTCGTTCGCTTCTGCGGCGGACATCGACGCCGACTCCCGCGCCGCCATCCCCGCCGATTTTGACCGCGACGGGGCCGTGGATCTATTGGTGGGATCGGTGGGCGGCGGACCGATGAGGCTGTTCCGAAACCGCTTTCCCTCGACGATGCGTTCGGTGCGTGTTCACCTGGAAGGGACCAGGAGCAACCGCCCCGGAATCGGCTCGCGGATCGTCGCGACCGTGGCCGGCCGAAAGATCGTGCGCGATGTCTTCCCCGCTGACGGCTTCAGCGGCCAGGCTCCCGAGGAGGTCCTGATCGGCGTTGGCCGGGCGGAGCGCATCGACAGCCTGACCGTGCGTTGGCCCACCGGGCAGACAGAGGAGTTGAAGGACATACCCGTCGAAGCAAAGGCGATCCTGATCCGCGAGGGCGAGGCGAAGTGGCGGGCGGAGTAAGCAGGCAGTCGGCCTGAAACAGACGCCCTTGAGGTCGCAGAATGCGGCGAACGCGATGGGAATGCCTGGAGGCGTCGCCGTTGGCGTAGGGCGGTTTATGAATTGTCATGGCCGAAGTTGTGGCGCCCTCTTCGGGTTTCGAAGTGGGCCGCCTGCGGCGAGGCGCCCCTACCCGCGTTGGTAGGCTCGTCGAGCCGTCCCATTTCAAAGTCCTGAAGGGACGCAAGACGGCCCTAGTTTTTCAGAAACCGCTCCAGGGAACGGCGGGACTCAGGTTTTACTGGCGGCGGGGGCGTTCGGTCGCGATGATCCGCCGCATGAACAAACGTTTTCTTCTGGCCGGGTTTCTTCCCTTCGCGTTGGCCGTGGCTTCCGGAACCGCCCTCGCGGGCGACAAGTTCAAGACGACCTTGTTTGAGGACGATTTTTCCGGGGCGAAGTTGAAGAAGGAGTGGGGGAGTTGGAAGAGCGAGTCCTTCGCGAAGGACGGCGTCCTCGTCGGGGTCACGCCCGAGGCTGCGGATCATCCGTCGGTGAACACGATCCAACTCGCTCCGGTCGCGGACCTGGAGGTGGCGGTGTCGTTTCAGTTCCATGGTTCTCCGAGCTTCTCCGTGATGTTCCGGGACCTGGCCTACAAGGGCTCGCACGCCGGCCACATCTGCCACGTGGCGGTCAGCCCCAAGGCGGTCACGCTCTACGACGGCAAGACCGGGATCTTCCGGAAGGACGTCCGCGACCGGCGGAAGGCCGGCGAGAAGCTGGACCAGGAAACGCAGGAGATGCTCAAGAAGAAGACCTCGCGCAACCCGGTCGATCTCGACCCCAAGGCCTGGCACGACCTCGTGATCAGGATTGAAGGCGACGCATTGGAGGTCTCGGTGGATGGCAAGAAGGTCGGGCGGCTCCAGTCCGAGGGGATTGCCCACAAGACCAAGTCGAACATGAACATCACCACGGTGAAGCGCGAGGTGCATTACGATCGTTTCGCGATCCGGACGCGGTAGGGGGAACGCGGTTGTCGGGGATTTGGTGGGGCGGATTGTCTCCAATGAGCCGACGTGGGCATCCCCCGAAGCGGCTCACTGAAGACAGTTCGCCCGCCCCGTATGGCGGCCCCGTCCGTCGGGTTGCCTCGTTTGCCGAAACCGGGCAAGACTCCCCGAGTCATGAGCAAGCATGGAATTCCCGTCGTCATTCTCACCCTGCTGGTCTCGCTTCAAGCCGGCGCCGCGACCAGGCCCAATGTCCTTTTCCTGATCTCGGACGACATGAACTGCCGGATCGGCTGCTACGGCGATCCGGTGGCCAAGACGCCGAACCTGGACCGGCTCGCAAAGATGGGGGTGCGTTTCGAGCGGGCCTATTGCCAGCAGCCGTTGTGCAACTGCACGCGAAGTTCCGTGCTTTCGGGGCGGTATCCGACCTCCACCGGCGTGCTCGACAACAATACCTGGCTGGTGATGCCGGACGGGCAGAAGACCCTGCCTCGCCACTTCGCCGCCAACGGATACGAGTCGGTCGAGTTCGGGAAGATCTGGCACGGCCCGAACGACGGCTCCCCGCAGGCGATCACGAAAATGGCGGCGGCCGTGAAGAGGCGCAAAGGCAGGACTCCGCCCTCGTGGTTCACCCCCGAGCAACGCGCCGAGCAGCAGGTCAGCCAGCCCGACTACTGGGAGAAGGTCCATTCACCCTATCGCAACGATCCGCCTGATCCGGCGCGCTACGCCTGGGCGAATGAATTCGGTCCGTTGGCTCCCGGCGAAAAGGAGCGCGACATGAAGATCGCGGATGATGCTGTCGAGCAGTTGAAGAAGTTCGCCAGCGACCGTTCGAAACCGTTCTTTCTCAGCGTGGGTTTCCACAAACCGCACGTGCCTCTGAAATGCCCGAAGGAGTTCTTCGATCTCTATGACGCGTATTCCCTGCCGCTGCCGCCTGATTTTGCCACGCATCCCACCGGGCCCAACGACACGCCGCCGGATGAGTTGCGGCAGAACATCGATCTCTTCGCCGCCCGGGATTTCACACCTGCCGAGGCGCGCGCGGCCCTGCAGGCCTACTACGCCTGCGTGAGCTACATGGACGCGCAGGTCGGCCGAGTCCTCGACGCCTTGGAGCAGAACGGTCTGGCGCGGGACACCATCATCGTGTTCTGGGGCGACCACGGTTGGCACCTCAGCGAGAAGGGCATGTGGGCCAAGGGGACGACCTTTGAGATTGCGGCGCGCGGCCCGATGATCATCGCCGATCCGCGGTTGAAGGCGACCGCCGGTCGGACGAGTCGCCGTGTCACGCAATACCTCGACATGTTCCCCACGCTGGTCGATCTGACGGGCATCGCCCGGGCGGACTGGTTGGAAGGCGTCAGCTTGCGGCCCTTGTTGAAGGACCCGGACGCCGCGTGGGACCAGCCCGCCTTCACGGTTCAGCCCCGCCACTGGTTCATCGGGCGCAGCATTCGCACGGAGCGTTGGCGGTTCACGGAATGGGACGAAGGCCGTCGCGGATCCATGCTGTTCGACCACGACGCCGACCCGCACGAGACGCGCAACCTCGCCGCCGACCCCGCGCATAAGGCGGTCTTGGCGAGGCTCAGGAAGCAGTTGCGCGAAAGCCGCGTTGGGCGGGCGATGCGACGTCCGTGATGCCAAGGAGGGGCGACATTCTTGTCGCCCTGCCAGCGCAGCAGGCACAGGGGCGTGCGATCTGTTATCAGTGCTTTGGATGATTCGAGGCGTCTTCCCGGTTTAATGCGCATCTCTGGCCCCAGCGGGGCCACGGCGACAAGAATGTCGCCGCTCCTTGGGTGGCCGGGCGCCTCTCAACCCAATCCGAACTTCGCGTCGATGGGTTTCTGGTATTCGCGCAGGTTGCCGCTGAGGACCTCCTCCACTTCGACGGTCCGGCCGGCCTTGGCGGACTCCACGATGGCGTAGGCGGCGGCGAGGTCGCGGAGGCCCTCGCGTCCGCTGGTCTCGGGCTCGCGGCGGTCGAGGACGGCGCGGAGCCAGTCGTATTGGTTCAACGCAAAACCGTCGGTCAGGCCGTGGGGGAAGTCGCGTTCCTTGGTGGCCGCGTCGGCCTCGGCCTCGTAGAGGGCGGCGAGGCTTTGGGCGGGTTGATTGTCGAAGGTCACGTCGTCGCCGGTGACGCGGCATTTGCTTCCGTAGAAGACGAAGCCCTGGCCGATCTTGGTGGGCTCGCCATGGCCGCCCCAACTGGCGTGCAGGTCGCCCGTGACGCCGGTCGCGGTGTCGAAACTGGCGAAGAAGGTGTCGTCGGCGTCGCACCCGATCTCCTGGACGACTGCGCCCGCGGCGTCGCGGGTGAAGCGGCGAGGCTCGAGGATCGCGGTGCGGCCGGTGACGGTCCCGATTTCGCCGGCGAGGTGGCGGACGATGTCGAATTGATGCACGCCCATGTCGAGGCTGAGGCCGCCGCCCTCGTCGAGTCGGTGTCGCCAGGGCGTTTCGGCGACGATGCGGTCGGGCGCCCACCAGGCCCCGGTCACGGCGAAGAGGACCATCTGCAACGCGCCGCCGGGGCCGGATTCGAACAGCCATTTCCAATGTCGCGTGACCGGGCGGTTGCGGGCGTTTTCGAAGACGCCCAGCACGAGGTCTCGAGCCTCGGCCTCGTCGCACATGCGGCGGGCGGCCTCGACGGTGACGCCCAGTGGTTTCTGGGACATGAGATCCTTGCCGTGGGCGAAGGCGGTCTCGGCGATGCGATGATGGAGCGAATGGAGGGTGAAGTCGTTGACCGCGTCGATGGGGCCGTTGGCGATCATGTCGTGATAATCCGTGAAGATCTCCACCTCGACCTCCGGTTGGAAGTCGGAGAGGTATTCATCGGCGACGGCGAGGGGATCGCCGGGGATGTCGCTGACGGCGGGTCGCTGGGGCGGGCCTTCGCCGCGCCGGGTGTACATGCGGGCATCGTCTTCCTTGCGCGCGCAGAGCGCGGTGATCTGGAAATCGTCCACGCCCGCCTCGCGAAGCAGGCGATACCCCCTGAGATGCGCGGCCAGGATCCGGCCGCATCCAACGATGCCGATGCGTGTCATGCGCGGAGCATGGGTGAAGGGGCGGGGCGGGGCAATGGTGGAAGGACGAGGCGCCGTCCGTGGGCGTAGAGTTTCAATTGGTCAGACGAGAGAACCAAGCTTAGCTACCCGCCATAAAGAACGTTGAAAATGGAAACTACGACGTCGCTCCGAGCTCTCTGGTGCGTGTCGTCAGTCATCACGTTTGTCATTCGCCGGATCTTTTCGCATTATTAGATAACGCAGGACTGCTCCGACAAGGCAAGCCGCGACGCCAACGCCTGTCATAAAGATGAGCGCCAAAGCAGCCCAACCTCCTGCCTCACCAGTTCCGAACAAGGATGCCCCGACGATGACAAAGGCAACGATTGGGGGGGCAACCATGCAATTGAAGAATAACCGTTTCCGACTTCTCGCTAGGAAGCCTAGCATGCCGTTAACACCCAACAGAAACCCGTAAATGAGGCCGTCCATGATGGTGGTTCTTGGAGAAAGAAGTCAGTCTCCTCCCAATGTTACATTTGAGGCTTAGGGCGCAAGGCTAATTTGCAGGGCTTACGCATGACCTGTATTGAGACCCTCCTGACGCGAAAGTCGCCCCACCATGAGGGCAAGCTCGGCGGCTCATACACGTAAGCCCTGCGCTCCGGTTCCGGCTCTTGCGTGGAGCCGGCGCGCGCGGCAGGATCGAATCCTTTCCCATGAAAAACCGATTCCTTTCCACCCTTTCGCTCGCCTTCCTTTTCGCCGTCTCCGCCCTCGCAGCGTCGAAACCCAATATCGTGGTGATCTACTCGGACGATCAGGGCTTTGGGGACGCGAGTTGTCTGAACCCGGCGGCGAAATTCGAGACGCCGAACCTGGACCGCCTGGCCGCCGAGGGGATCGCCTTCACCAACGGCCATTGCTCCGACTCGGTCTGCACGCCTTCGCGCTACGGCATCCTGACCGGGCGGTACTGCTGGCGAACGGAGCGCAAGACGGGCGTGATGGGCGCGGAGGGAAAGTGCCTTATCGCCGACGGCCGCGCGACCCTGGCGTCGTTGCTCCGGGACAACGGCTACCACACGGCGATGGTGGGCAAGTGGCATCTGGGCATGGACTTTCCCGGCGCGGGACCGGCGGATCGCGACTGGACGCAACCGGTTCGGGACATGCCGCTGGACAAGGGGTTTGATTACTATTTCGGCGTGCCGGCCTCGTTGAACTACGGGGTGCTGGCGTGGTTTGAAGGGCGGTTCGCCAAGGTCCCGCCGACGGTGTTCACCGCCAAGAAGCCGAACGACCGGCACATGGACTATCGCATCATGCCGCCGTACCAGGCGACGCCGGAGGAAACCCGGAAGGTCCTGGGCAAGCCGGGGATGGAGGTGGCGCCGGACTTCATCGACAACCAATGCCTGACGCGCTTCACGGACAAGGCGATCGCCTGGATGCGCGGCAAGGCGGCGGACGCCCGCGCGGGGAAGCCCTTCTTTGTCTACCTGCCTTTCACTTCGCCGCACTATCCGGTCTGCCCCCTGCCGGAATTCTGGGGGAAGGGCGACGCCGGCGGTTACGGGGAGTTCGTGATCGAGACGGACCATCATGTCGGGCGGATCCTGACCTTCCTGAAAGAGGCGGGCCTGGACGACAACACGCTGATCGTCTACACGAGCGACAATGGGCCGGAGAATTCGTGGCGCGAACGGATCAAGGAATTCGGGCACCACAGCAACGGGATTTACCGCGAGGGAAAACGGTCGGTCTATGAGGGCGGGCACCGGGTGCCGTTCTTCGTGCGTTGGCCGGCCGGGGTGAAGCGCCCGGGGCGGACCTGGGACAGCCCGGTGGGGCAGGTGGATCTGCTGGCGACCTTTGCGGAGATCGTCGGCGCGAGGCTTCCGGACAATGGCGGGGAGGATAGCCAGAGTTTTGCGTCGGTCCTGCGCGATCCGGGGGCGGAGCACAAACGCCTGCCATTGATCAACCACGCGATGAACGGCCGTTTCTCGGTGACCGAGGGTCGTTGGAAGCTGGTCTTGGAACATCGGTCCGCGAAAGGGAAGAAGCGCGCGGCGGCCGGCGCCGAGCTCTACGATCTGGCGAACGATCCGGGCGAGGAGCGGAACGTCATCGCGGACCATCCCGAACGCGCGGCGGCATTGCGGGCGAAGATCACGGACATCGTTTGCAACGGCCGCACCACGCCGGGCGCAAAGCAGCGGAACGACACGGGGCACTGGAAGGACCTTGCCTGGATCAGGCCGGAGGAATACATGGCGCGGCAGGGCGGGCAGTGATTGAGGGAAGGACGGATCACCCAAGGAACCGAATATCCAAGGGAGCGCGCAGCTCCAGAGACGATGGCGGGTGGGGCGAATTGTCCCCAATGAGCCGACGTGAGCCTGTCCCTGCGCGGCTCACCGGAGACAGTTCGCCCTGCCTTTGTTGCCGCCTCGGCTTTCATGCCCTGTCCGCTGTTGTCGCTTGACTTGTGATCGTCGCTCGGCGAGAGAGCGCGCGTGAAAAAGACCTTTCCCCTGACAGATCCGAAACACGCGCCGGCGCGGGTGATCGCGGCGATCAAGAACGACGTGCGCCGGTATCTGAAACGCGAGCGACGCAAGACCCTGCCTGAGGATGCCGGCCACTGGGCGTTCGACTGCCGGGTCGGCCGGGACGCGGAAAGCGCCGCGTCCGCGCATCCGGCGGAGTTGGCCGCGGCGATCGACAAGGCTGCGTCGGAGGATTGGACCGCGGTCTACGTCGAGATTCACTCTCGGCCGGGGAAACGCGTGGGGCCGATTCGCCGGAAGGAGACAAAGGCGGGGGATTCGGTGAAGTCTGGAGGTTTAGGTTTGAAGTCGGACTGAGTCGCCATCGGCGAATGTCACAATTCGGTTTGAAGTGCGGCGGTCGCAGACGCGCCGCTACATCGGGCGGGGTTGTAGCGGGGGGGGGGGTCCGCCGCCCACATGGTTAAAGGCGGCAAACGGGGTGGGCGGCCCCACAATCAACCCGGTGGGAAAAAAC
>JAYPFK010000072.1:0-3530 GCA_038126235.1 Verrucomicrobiales bacterium | reverse complement strand
CTCTGTCCCTTCTTCTTTTTTTCATTTTTTTTTTTTTTTTTGCGTTCGCCTTCGCCCTCGTTCGGTGTGGTTTTTTTTTTTTCCCCCCCCCCCCCCCCCCCGCACTCTGGATTCCAGGCGAAATCGGCGTTGCGCGTCCACTCTTGCAAGCGTGTGACAAATCCCGCCGCGCCTGCTAACAACCTGACTCCATGCCCGTCGATCAAATGAGAATCCCCATCACCCCCTTCCTTCGTTCGTTCGTCGCCTTCGCGACGTTGGCGCTCACCGTCTCCGCGAGTCACGCCGCTGTCTCCGCCTCCGCCCAGGGCTCCGGCGCGACAAGCCGGCCCAATATCGTCTTCATCATGGCCGACGATCTCGGTTACGGAGACGTGCATTGCCTGGCGCCGGAGACCAGCAAGACCTCCACGCCCTGCGCCGATCGCCTGGCGCGGGAGGGCATGATCTTCACGGACGCGCATTCCGGTTCCTCGGTCTGCACGCCGACGCGCTACGGCCTGATGACGGGGCGTTACAGTTGGCGGACGCGCCTGCAGAAGGGCGTGGTCACCGGCTTCGCGCCCAGCCTGATCGCCAAGGACCGCCTGACGGTCGCCGGCTTCCTCAAGTCGCAGGGCTATCACACCGCCGTGATCGGCAAGTGGCACCTGGATTTCCTGTATCTCGACCCGGAAACCGGCAAGGCCTACAGCCAGAAGCAACACAAGACGCCGCCGGTGGGCGCGAAGATACCCGACGGGCCGTTGGACCGTGGCTTCGACTACTACCACGGCTTCCACCATGCTCGGAACATGGAGGCCGTGATCGAGGACCGGGCAGTGATTGCGCACGACGACACGATCAACATGCTGCCGCGACTCACCCGCAAGTCCGTGGAATACATCGAGTCACGCAAGGGCAAGAGGGAGCCGTTCTTCCTCTACGTGCCGCTGGGCTCGCCCCACACGCCGATCGTTCCTGCGCCGGACTGGCAGGGGAAGAGTCCGCTGGGCAAGTACGGGGACTTCGTCTCCCAGACGGACAACGTGGTCGGCGCGGTGTCCGACGCCTTGGAAAAGATCGGGCAGACCGACAACACCCTGGTGATCTTCACCAGCGACAACGGCTGCTCCAAGGCGGCGGGCATTGAAGACCTGGCGAAGAAAGGCCACATCGTCAGCGGGCCCCTGCGCGGTTCCAAGGCCGACATTTGGGATGGGGGGCACCGGGTTCCGTTCATTGCGCGTTGGCCGGGGAAGATTGCTCCGGGGTCCAAGAGTGACCAGTTGATCTGCCTGGTGGATCTTTTCGCCACCGCTTCCGAAATCACCGGTCGTCCGATGCCGGAAGGCGCGGCCGAGGACAGCGTGAGCTTCCTGCCGGCATTCGGCGGGAAATCCGTCGTGTCCACGCGCGAGGGCGTTATTCATCATTCCATCAGCGGGCACTTCGCATACCGGGAAAAGAACTGGAAGCTGGTCCTTGCCCGCGCGTCCGGGGGCTGGTCCTCGCCGAAGGAGAACCAGGCCAGGCCCGACTGGCCCAAAGGGCAGCTCTACGACCTGGCCAACGACATCGGCGAGAAGAACAACCTCTTCGAGTCGCGGCCGGAAGTCGTCGCGCGCCTGTTGAAGCAGTTGAAGTCCGACATCGAAAGCGGCCGCAGCACGGACGGCCCCGCGGCGAAGAACGACATCGACAACATCGTGCTCTGGAAAAGTGAACAGGGCGGCGGCGCCAAGGGGAAGGCCGCCAAGCCGAAGAAGAACAACAAAAAGCAGGCGAAGGCCAGACCCGCAAAACGGCCCAACATCCTCTTCATCATCGCCGATGACCAGTCGCCCTTCGATTTCAACTTCTATGACCCCAAGTCGCCGCTCAACGCGCCGAACATCGAACGCCTGGCGCGGGAAGGCATGGTCTTCGACGGGGCTTACCACATGGGCTCCATGTCGGGCGCGGTGTGTTCGCCCTCGCGGCGGATGATCATGAGCGGGCGCACCCTCTGGCATCTGCAGGGGACGGGCCGCAAACGGAAGAACGCGCCGAAGGAGCCCGGAGCCGTGCCCAACCTGCATGAGTTCACCATGCCGGCGGTGTTCAACCGCGCGGGCTACGACACCATGCGCACCTGCAAGCGCGGCAACAGCTACGAGGCCGCCAACGAGATGTTCACTGTCCGCCATGACGCCACCAAGCGCGGCGGCGACGCCGAAAGCGGCAGCGAATGGCACGGCGACCGCGTCATGGATTACCTGGAGGAGCGCGAGCGCACAAAGGACCAGGATCCGTTCCTCATCTACTTCGGTTTTTCCCATCCCCACGACACCCGCGACGGAGTTCCCGAGCTGTTGGAGAAATACGGGGCGGTGAACCACGCGGACAAGGACAGCCTCCCACCCGCGAATCCCAATCAGCCGAAGCTCCAGCCGAACTGGCTGCCTGCGCATCCCTTCCACCACGGCCATCCGGGGCTGCGCGACGAGGTCAAGGTCAGCGGCGTTTGGGAGCGGCGCGACGAGCGCACCATCCGCAACGAACTCGGCCGCCAATACGCCTGCAGCGAGAACATCGACATCCAGATCGGTCGCGTTCTGAAGAAGCTGGAGGACATGGGCGAACTGGAGAACACCTACGTCTTCTACACGGCGGACCACGGCATCGCGATTGGCCGTCACGGCCTGCAGGGCAAGCAGAACCTCTACGAGCACACCTGGCGCGTGCCCTACGTTGTCCGCGGACCAGGCATCAAGCCGGGCTCCCGAGTGGAGGGGAATATCTACCTCCTCGACACGCTCCAGACCCTCTGCGACCTCGCCGGCATCGAGGCCCCCAAGACGACGCAGGGCATCAGCTTTGCGCCCGTCCTCTTCGGCAGGCGCGAGCGCATGCACGAGATCATGTACGGGGCCTACTGTGGCGGGACCAAGCCCGGCATGCGCTGCGTCCGGAAGGGCGACTGGAAGCTGATCAAATACGATGTCCTTGACGGCAAGGTCCGCGAGACCCAGCTCTTCAACCTGAAGGAGAACCCCAATGAACTGCTCAAGGAGCACCACGCCTCGGAGGTGATCCGCCTCACCGGCATCAAGCCTACTCCCAACCAAGTCAATCTCGCCGGCGATCCCCGTTACGCCGACAAGCTCGCCGAGATGGAGGCGTTGTTGCTGTCGAAGATGAAGCGGTTCGAGGATCCCTATCGACTGTGGGATCAGCCGGAGCGGTGAAGGGGCGTTTGCGAGCCACAGGCAAGTCCGGGCGAATCCGCCTTCGCCTGGCGAAGGCGGATTCGTCCGGACTGACAACGCGCTTCCAACGCGCCCCCAGCCCTTCCGCCTTCATCGCGCCTCTGCCGGTCATATCCACCTCGCCCCGTTCACCTGGAGCAGATTCATTTTCGCTGCAGCCACAAAGAAGCGCAAAAAAACGCAAGGGAAAGACGGTCTTTGTGCCTCTTGTGCCTTTTTGTGGCCACGACTCCGCCTGAATCGCTCTAATGGTTGCCCCTATTGACAGGACCCGCGGCTTCAGGCGCCATGACGATGTGA
>JAYPFK010000071.1:20837-27163 GCA_038126235.1 Verrucomicrobiales bacterium | reverse complement strand
CGTCCCAGCCACCACCGTCAGGTCCTCGCCCGTCGCGTCGCCGATCGTCAGCGTCGTCCCGCCCGCGAAGTCCACCAACGTCGTGCCCGTCAGCGTCGTCGTCACCGTCGTCGTCACGCTGTCATTGAAGTCCAGCGTGTCGCCGGTGATCGAATCCGTGCTGACCGTCGTCGTCCCGGCCGCATCGGTCATCAGTGTGCCCAACGCGCCTGTGGCCTTCGCTCCAACGCGATCACCGAAGAGCGTCGTCGTGGCGTTCACGGTCAGGTCGTTGGCGAAGGTCGCTCCGCTGTCCACCGATCCATTGAAGTTCACCGTCGTCCCGGCAACCGTCAGCGTTTCCGCCGCCGCGTCGCCGATCGTCAGGCTCTCGCCCGCGGCAAAGTCCACCAGCGTCGTGCCCGTCAGCGTCGTCGCGACCGTCGTCACCACGTCGTCGTTGAAGTCCAGCGTCGCGCCCGTGATCGTGCCCGTGCTGATCGTCGTCACGCCCGTCGTGTCCGTCGTCAACGTGCCCAACGCGCCGCCCGCGCCCGCGCCCACCGTGTCCGCGAAGAGCGTCGTCGTCGCGTTCACCGTCAGGTCGTTGGCGAAGGTCGCCCCGCTGTCCACCGTGCCGTTGAAGTTCGCCGTGTTGCCGACAACCGTCAGCGTCTCCGCCGCCGCGTCGCCGATGGTCAGGCTCTTGGTCGCCGCGAAGTCGACCAGCGTCGTGCCTGTCAACGTCGTCGCCACCGTGGTCGCCACGTCGTCATTGAAGTCCAGCGTCGCGCCGTTGACCTCATCCGTGCTGATCGTCGTCGTGCCAGCCGCGTCCGTCGTCAACGTCCCCAGCGGACCCGTTGCGCCGACCTTGTCGCCGAACAGCGTCGTGGTGGCGTCAACCGTCAGGTTGTTGCCCTCAACGCCCTGGCTGTCCACCGTGCCGTTGAAGTTCACCGTCGTGCCCGTCACCGTCAGGAGGCCTTCATTGATCGTCAGGCCCTTGGTCGCCGCGAAGTCCACCAGCGTGGTGTTCGCGCTGCCGACAGCACTGCCGACCGTGGTCACCACGTCGTCATTGAAGTCCAGCATGTCGCCGTCGACCACGTCCGTGCTGATCGTCGTCGTGCCGGCCGCGTCGGTCATCAACGTGCCCAGGCGCGTCGTGCCGCCCACCCGACCGCCAAACAGCGTCGTCGTGGCGTTCACCGTCAGGTTGTTCCCTTCGGCCGTGTCGGCGTCGACCGTGCCGTTGAAGTTCACCGTGGCGCCGTTCACCACAAGGTGCTCGCCCGTCGCGTCGCCGATGGTCAACGTCTCGCCGGCGGCGAAGTCAACCAGGGTCGTGTTCGCCGCCGAACCGATGGTCAGGGACGCCGTGGTGATCACGTCGTCGTTGAAGTCGAACGTCACGGCGTCGGAGGTCGCGCTGGTGATCGTCGTCGTGCCCGCCATGTCCGTGGTGATCGTCCCGAGGTGCGTTGCACCGATGGTCCCGGCGAAGAGCGTCGTCGGGGAGTTCACCGTCAGGTCATTGCCGCCCGCCGTGTCGCCCGTGATGGCGCCGTTGAAGTTGGCCGTCCCAGCCACCACCGTCAGGTCCTCGCCCGTCGCGTCGCCGATCGTCAGCGTCTCGGTCCCGGCAAAATCCACCAGCGTCGTGCCTGTGAGCGTCGTCGTCACCGTGGTGGTCACGTCGTCATTGAAGTCCAACGTCGCGCCCGTGATCGAATCCGTGCTGATCGTTGTCGCGCCGGTGGTGTCTGTCATCAACGTGCCTAGGGCCCCGGTGGCCTTCGCGCCGACCCGGTCGGCGAAGAGCGTCGTCGTGGCGTTCACGATCAGGTCGTTGGCGAAGGTCGCTCCGCTATCGACAGCCCCGTTGAAATTCACCGTCGTGCCGGTGATTGTGAGCCTCTCCGCCGCGGCATCGCCTATCGTCAGGCTCGTGCCCGCGGCAAAGTCGACGGTGGTTGTCGCCGCGCTGCCGATGGCAGTTGTGACGGTTGTAATCACGTCGTCGTTGAAGTCCAGCGAGTCACCGTCGATCACCGCCGCGCTGATGGTGGTCGTGCCCGCGGCGTCTGTCATCAGCGTGCCCAGGCCGGTGGTGTCGCCCACGTTGCCCGCAAAGAGCGTCGTGGTCGCGTTCACGGTCAGGTTGTTTCCTTCGTCCGTGTCCGCATCCAACGTGCTGTTGAAGTTCACGGTGGCGCCGTTGACGACGAGGTGTTCGCCCGTCGCGTCGCCGATTGTCACCGTGTCGGCGAAATCAACCAGCGTCGTGCCCGTCAGCGTCGTTGTCACCGCGGTGATCACGTCGTCGTTGAAGTCCAGGGTCGAACCTGAAACGACGCCCGTGTTTATGGTCGTCGTGCCGGCCGCGTCCGTATTCAACGTTCCGATCTCTGTCACATCGCCATTGAAGGCGGTTGTGGGCGAATTGACCGTGAGGTTGTTGCCGTTGCCGTCGATGGTGGTCGCGAAATCAACCGATGTCGTGCCGGTCACGGTGACTGTATTTGCCGCCGAGAGGCTGATGGGATCGTTGAAGTCGATGGTGACCCCGCTTATCGATGCGGTCGCCAGAGTGGTTCCGCCCGCCGCGTCAGTGGTCAGCGTGCCAACACCCGCCACATCGCCGCGGAAGGTGGTCGTGCCCGCCCCGGAATTCGCTGTCAGGTCGAGTGTCGCGCCGGTGATGGTTGATTCCAAGGTGATGTGCCCCCCACCGCTGGCAAGAGTCGCGGCGCCTCCGGTCAAGGTAACCGGACCGTTGAGGCGGATGAGGTTGCCGCCGGTCGTGACGGTGGTTCCGGTTCCCCCGCCGTTGTCACCGAGGGTGATGGCGGTGGTGGTCAGGTTTACGCCTTGCCCACCGGTGGTGGTCACGTTGCCTTCCAGGGTTGTCGTGCCGGTTCCGGCAGTTTGAACAAGACCGGCGGCCGCGATGGTGTTGAAGGCCGTCACATCGCCCGCATTCTGGATGTTGACGATTCCCGCGGCAGTGACGGTGTTGCGGAAGTTGACGGTTCCGTTGGCGTTGATGGTGATCGCGCCGGTGGAGTCCTGCACATCGACGGTGTTGTCAAAATCGACGTCGTTGGCGTTGACAACGGTCAGGGAGCCCATCGTGGCGCCCGCTCCGACCGTGTTCTGAATGTCAATGTCGCCGCCTGTGCCGGCGTCGAGGATAAGGCCCCGGTTGTTGCCCGCGCCGTCGGAGTTGATCGTTCCGGTGACGGTGATGTGGGCGCCGGCTGTGATGCCGCCGAAGGTCGTCTGGATGCCGATGAACGGTGCGGCGACGATGATCGAATCGTTGACGAACACGTCAGTTCCCGTGGTTTCAATCCCGGCAAGCATCGTGGTGGTGGCGCCCGTGCCATGGATGACGACACCCACCCCGGTTGCGGGCACGACGCTCGCGCCGAGGCCGAAGGTATCGACGTTGAAACGGTTGTTGTTGACATCAACGTCCGTGCCGAGCACGCCGGACATCTGTGTCGCCAGCGCTTCAGCCAGAGTGGCCGAACTCTGGATACGTCCCTCGATCGTGATGGTTCCGCCGGCTGCCGGCGCCTGGATCCTGAGCGGATCCGTGAACTCGGCGGTCTGAACGTTGATCATGTTGGCGCCGTCGAAACGGCCGATGGTTATCGAGCGGAAGCCGTCCCCGAGAGCGGCGATGTCGGCGTCGGACAGACTGAAGGCGATGCCGGTGGGAGCGGCGCCGTCCGCCACGTCCGAGGGGTGACCGATATAGATGTCGGGGTGCGTCGAGGCGCCGGTGGTGAACGGAGGATTGTTGATGGAGGCCGTCGGCTCCAGCGGACGCAGCGTCAGATCAGACATTCCGGCGACACCGGGGACGATTGATCCCGGCCCGGCGGTGAAATCGATGTCGTTGGCTGTGATGGTCAGTTCAAAGCCCATGGTGTTCACGAAGCCGAGGATCACCGTGCCGGCCTTCAGCTCGGTGTTCTGCGCGAGGGTCAGGGTCTGTTGGTTGGCGCCGCTGGGGCCGTCGGAGATGTCCAGGAATTCGAGCGGCACCAGGATGCCGACCTTGGTCTGATCCACGGAGGATTGGTCGGTGAAGATGGTCAGGCCGTTGACGTAGTCGTCGGTGACGCCGGCCCCCATGTCGTTGCGACCGTCGATGCGCTCAATGAAATTGACTTCTGCATTGGCGAGGTTGGCCTTGACGTAGACGTCCAATCCATTCGCGTCGCCCAGGTCCTGGGTCAACAGGACGTCGTCGCGGTAGGTCTGGAAGCCGTCGGTGGTGATGTTGGAGTCGGCCTGGGTGCCGGAAACGCCGCCCTCGGGATTGATGTGGGTGTATCCGCCCGCGTCAGTCTCAAGCGTGGTGAGCGGCATGGTGTCGCCAACAAGTCCGTCGAAGCGGGTGATGCCGGCGGTTTCGACCAGGAGGTTCGCCTCCCCGGCCGTCGCGTCGCCGTCGACCCGGGCGCCAAAGCGGACGGTCCCGCTCATCGTGCTGCGGAGCGTGGTGACGCTGTTCCCGAAGCCCATGTCGCCGTCGGCCAACGTCTCGCTGAGCAGGTTCGCGGCGGTCGAGTCGTCACCGACAACCCCGTCAGGATCGCCGATGAGGACGTTGTCAAAGTAGGTCTGATTGCCCGTGCTTACGACCAGGCCGCCATTGACGATTGTCGTGCCCTCGGCGTTGGTGGTGAGGGCGGAAAGCGCGTCCGTGCCGCCGACCGCGCCGTTGAAGGTGGTCTCGCCGGTGTCGTCATCATTCATTCCGCCATCGTCCGTTCCATCCGCGCCGAAAAGGTAGGCGGTGTTGACGGTGAGGCTGTTGTTCTCGCCGCCTTCGCTGTCGATTGTGGCGCCAAAGGTGATGTCGTTGCCGCTGAGGGTGGTGTCGGTGTTGATCGTCACAGCGTCGGCATAGGTCTGGTCGGCGTCATCGGCGTCGGTGATGGCGGCGGCGGCGGCGGTGTTGATCTGATCGGTGTCGATAACGGTGGTTCCGGAGACGTCGATGAATTCAAGCGCGACTCCGGCTCCCACGCGGTCCGCCGTGGGGTCGACCATGCCGGCGCTGTCGAGACTGTCTCCGAACAGCGCGTTGCCGTTGACGTCCAACGACTGGGCGCCGGCACCCGTGCCGTTCAGCGTGGAGAAGAATTCCGCATTCACGGCGTTGATCTGGACGTCGGAGCCGAGCACGACCGCGTCGTGGTGTTCCTGGTCCATGGTCAGGTTGAAGGTCCCGTTGATGGTGGTTGTTCCGCCACGGCGATTGGCAGACGCAGCGGGATCATCGGTGATGAGGAAACGCAGGTTATTGATGTTTCCGACCATCGCGCCGCCGAAGGTGGTGGCGCCGGCGGTGTTTACGATCAGGTCCCAAGGTCCGTTGCCGTCGCCATTGATGGTCCCGGTGAACGAGATCGTGCCGCTCATATCACTATTCATCGTGGTGTGCTGCGTCAAAACAACATCGCCCATGTAGGACTGGCCCATTGTGGTGGTGATGGAGATGGCGGTGTCGGTCGAGAGGTCGGCATCCTCGAGGATGATGTCATTGCCGGCGGTCACCGCCAGGCTGACAAGGGTGTTCGCCGTCGAGGCGTCCGACGCGTTGAGGATGATATCGTTGACATCGTTGATGCTGACCATGTCGGCATCCTCGATGGTAACCAGTCCATCCGAGGCAAACAGGCTGTTCATGCCGTTGACGGGCTGATCGAAGTCATTGGCCTCGCCGAGCGTGATGTTGCCGGAGGCTTCGAGTTTCGACGTTCCAGGGATGGTGAGCGTCGAGCCCCCGGTTTGGGTGATGTCACCGGCCCCGGCCTGCAGGTCCAAGTCGGCGCTGTCATCGGGGCCGGTCAGATCTTTGAGCGTGATGGCCTGGTCAATCTCGATGCCAGTCATGGTGTGCTGCAGCGTGAAGTCGTTGATGGTCGGCAGTCCCGGCGTGGTCGGCCACTCGGCGCTCATGCTGACATTCCTGAAGCGGACGTCGCGGAGTCCGTCCATGTTGGTCTCCTCGAAGGCCAAGGCGCCGGAGACATTGTTGTCCGCGTTGCCCAGCAACACGTCGCCATCATCCGGCCCGGCAGTGGAGACGCGGAAGGTGGCCGTGGTCGAGGTGATCGTGCCCGCGTTCTCCTGGGTGATATGGCCATTCGCATCAAGCGTCACGCCGAGGCCCGTGCTGGCCGCTTGGATGTGCATGGCGCTGTCCTCGGTGATCGAAACGTTGCCGGCGGAGTTGAAAGTAAGCGACATCGCATTGAACGCGTCTGTCATCGTGTCGCCGATCGTGATCGACGTCCCCGCGAAGTCCGCGTTCGCCGTGG
>JAYPFK010000071.1:10923-20737 GCA_038126235.1 Verrucomicrobiales bacterium | reverse complement strand
GTGGCCGTCGTCGACGCCATCGCGGTGTCGGTGATCGCTCCCGTGGAATCCAGGTTGAGGTTGGCCGCCGTGTTCACCCCGGTGATGTCCGTTCCGCTATCCTCCGAGATCGTCACATCGCCCATCGAGTTGAACGTCAGCGTCAGCGCGTTGAACGTGTCCGTCATCGTGTCGCCGATCGTGATCGACGTCCCCGCGAAGTCCGCGTTCGCCGTGGCCGTCGTCGACGCCATCGCGGTGTCGGTGATCGCTCCCGTGGAATCCAGGTTGAGGTTGGCCGCCGTGTTCACCCCGGTGATGTCCGTTCCGCTATCCTCCGAGATCGTCACATCGCCCATCGAGTTGAACGTCAGCGTCAGCGCGTTGAACGTGTCCGTCATCGTGTCGCCGATCGTGATCGACGTCCCCGCGAAGTCCGCGTTCGCCGAGGCCGTCGTCGAAGCCGAGGCGGTGTCGGTGATCGCTCCCGTGGAATCCAGGTCGAGGTTGGCCGCCGTGTTCACCCCGGTGATGTCGGTCCCGCTGTTTTCGGAGATCGTCACATCGCCCATCGAGTTGAACGTCAGCGTCAGCGCGTTGAACGTGTCCGTCATCGTGTCGCCGATCGTGATCGACGTCCCCGCGAAGTCCGCGTTCGCCGACGCCGTCGTCGAGGCCATCGCGGTGTCGGTGATTGCTCCCGTGGAATCCAAGTCCAGGTTTGCCGCCGTGTTCACCCCGGTGATGTCGGTTCCGCTATTCTCGGAAATGGCCACGTCGCCCGCCGAATTGAACGTCAGCGTCAACGCGTTGAACGAATCCGACATCGTATCACCGATGGTGATCGACGTGCCCGCAAGAGTCGCGTTTCCAGTAAGGGAGATCGTCGCGTTGGCGGTGTCGGTGAGGGCGCCGCCCGCGGCGTTGGCGTTGAGGCTGCCGCCGGAGATGTTCGCCAGGGTGATTTCCTCGACCGCGTCGATGTCGAGGGCGCCCGTGCCGGAGGAGGCGGAGGAGCCGTCGGCCATGGTGACGGCGCCGAAGGTGTCAGCGTCCGCCGCGCCGGCCGTGATGGTCACCATCCCGCTCCCGGAGGCCGAGGCCGAGGCCGTGCCCACGAACGACACGTCGTCTCCGGCGGTCAACACGATCGCGCCGTTGCCGCCAACGGTCGAAACGGTGACGCCCGTGGCGATGGTCAGATGATCCACATCGCCAGCGCCTTCTCCGGCGGACAGGGTGATGGAACCACCGCCATTCACGGTGACATTGGCATTCACGTTGAGCGGGCTGGCCGCGCTGATATCGACGTCCTGGCCGGCGCCGCCGGTGGCGATGGTGACGCCGGTGACGCCATCCACCGTCCCGATGGTGAGGGCTCCGGTGTTGTCGACATTGATGTCACCGTTGGTGGTCGCGGCCGCAATGGTGGTGACGGTGGTCTCAAGGTTGGCGCCGTCGGCGATGCCGGTGACGGCGCTAAGACGGAGGGATGACGCGGTCACGTCCTGACCGCCGGCTCCGCCGTCGGTGATGGCCGTTCCGGCGATGAGGCTGACACGGTTGCCCGCGTCACTGAGTTCGGTGACGGAGATGGCTCCTCCGCCCTCGATCGTCAAGTCATCCAGGAAGCTGGAGGCATTGATGTCAATGGCCCCGGAGGAAGAAGTTCCGATAAGGATCTCGCTGAACCCGTTGGCGAGGGCGGCGAGGTCTGTGCCGGAAAGGTCAAGCGTTCCCGCGCCTCCGCCCACGCCGATTGTGGCTGTCGGAGTGTCGGTGATCAGGGTGAGAGTCGCCGTGCCGCCGACGCTGCTGGCGGTGGTGAAATTGATTTCATCGGCGCGGACGGTGAGGGCGTTGGCGCCGGCCGCGATGGAACCGGTGGCCGAAACCGCGATGGTTCCACCGTTGTCGTCCCACAGCACCGTGTTGTCCGTTCCGATGGTGACGCTGTCGTTGTAGGTCTGTCCCGCGGAGGTGGTCACCGCGCCGCCGTTGATTGCGGTGGTTCCGCCGGCGTCGGTTGTGAGCGTGCCCAACTGGCCGTTCATGGCCCCGCCGACCACGCCGGTGAAGGTGGTCGTTCCGGAATCATTGACCGTAAGATCGTTGGCCTCGGATGCCTGGCTGTTGACCGTGGACTGGAAGGTGATTGCAACGCCCGTCACGGTGACATCGTTGTTGAGGGTGACCGGACCCTGGTAGCTCTGGGCGCCGGTTCCGCCGTTCTCCGTGCTGGTGGCGATCGTGCCGGCCGTGCCCAGGAGGTTGATGGCGCCGCTGACGACGGTCAGGGAACCGAGTTCACCGGCGCCCATGCCGTCGCTGACCGGACCGAGGTTGACGGTGCCTCCGGCGCCGGTCTGCACGGTGACGGTCTCCTGACCATCGGTGATGCCCTGGATGGTCCTTCCGGCGCCGGTCGCCAGGGAGATGATAGCGTCCGTCAGAGCTGTTCCATCGTGAGTCTCTATGGTGGTCGTATTAGCGGCGGCGTTGATCCGGACGCTGTTGACGCTCATATCGATGTTGCCCTCGACCCGGAAGAGGCCGCCATTGATGTGGATGACGTCTCCGTTGGCGCCATCGACAAATGAATTCAGGGGGGTGGAACCGCCAACGGCCCCGTTAAAGACGACGTCATCGTTCGAGGCCTGCACATCAAGGTCGAAGTCGCCGTCGACCGTGCTGTTGAAGGTGAGATCCGTCGTTCCGTTGAAGATTTTCAAACCGGTGTTGGCGTTCAGGGTGGCGGTGTCCGCCGCAGCATCGTTGCCGTAGGTCTGGGCGCCATCTGTCTGCACGTTGAACCCGGCGTCAGACATGTTGAAGGTGGTGTTTCCGGTGACGGTGATGGAGGCGAGGCGAGCCACGGAACCGATGTTATCGCCGGCGCCGTTTCCGAGCACAGCGTTGCCGGTGATCGTGAGGGCACGCGACGAAGTCATGGAATCGACGTCGTCATTGAAGGTGACGGTCGTGCCGGTCAGGTTGATGGCCGCGGCGTTGAGGAGGACGTCGTCATTGTAGGTCTGGGTCCGAAGGGTGGTGATGTCGCCGGTGATGATGGTGGAGCCGCCCTCGTTCATGGGGTCGGCGCGGCCGGCGATGAGGTTGTCGACATCATCGAGTCCGGCTCCGGGGATGGAGGTGTTGGAGGAGAAGCGAAGTTCCAGGTCGAAACTGCCGGCGGTGGTCATTCCGTCGCCGCCGTCGATGCCGCCGGTGAAGGTTCCCATGGTCCCGGTGAGGACGGTGTCCGCGCCGAGGTTGAGCTGGCCGGTGTAGCTCTGGGAGCCGGTGGTGGTGGCGCCGCCGCCGTTCATGTTGACGGCGCCGGCCCCATTGGACGTCAGGCTGGAAAGATTGTCCGTGCCGCCGACGAAACCGCCGAAGGTGGTGGTTCCGGTGGCGGTTACGGTGAGGCTGTTGTTTTCGCCCGATTGACTGTCGATCGCGGCCTGGAAGTCGATGGCGTCGCCGACCACGAGGGTGTTGTTGTCGAGCGTGACGGCTCCCTGGTAGGTTTGGTCCCCGGTTCCGCCATTCATGGTGGACGTGGTGACGTCGGCGTTTGCGCCGGAGTTGCGGAAGGTGGTCGTTCCTGTGACATCCAAGGCGCCCAAGGCGACCCCAAAGCCAATTTCATAGTTGTTTGGACCCACGAGGTTGGCGTCGACCGTGAGATTCTCCATGCCGGCAGTGGTTCCATCCACGGCGCGCCCAAAAGTGACCGTCCCCGCGCCGGCGTTGGCTGTCAACGTCGTGTCGTCTCCCAGTTCGATGCTGGTGTTGTTGTAGGTCTGGTTGCCGGAGGTAATGACCTGACCTCCGTCGATGTGGATCGTGCCGTCCGGGTTTGTGTTGATTGAAGCGAGCGGGGCGGAAACGCCGAGGGTGTCAGAAAACGTTAGGGTGGCTGAGCCAGTGCCCTGGTCAATGGTGAGCGCGCGGGCCATACCGTCGCTGTTGACCGTCCCGGAAAAGACGATGTCGCCATCGGGGCGGGAGTTGATCTGCACGTCGGCGGTGAGGGTGACGTCATCGGCGATTGTGCTCACACCCGCGCCGAAATTGACGTTGGCGCCAATCTCCGTGTCGCCCGCGGCGTCGGTGTTGAGGGACAGGAACTGATCGTTGGAGCCGCCGACAACGCCGTTGAAGGCGGTGGTTCCTGAGCCGTTGATATTCAGGGTGCGGGTATCCTGCCCGTCCGCTCCGAGCGTCCCATTGAAGGTGATACCGGCGCCAGCGAGGGTCACGCTGGCGTCGACGCGGACGTCGTCGTTGTAGGTCTGGGTCCCGGAGGTGGTGATGTCGTTGTTGATGACGGTCAGGCCCGTGTTGCCGGTCTCGAGGTTCACGATGTTGGCGAGGCCGGTGCCCGGGAGGGTGGTGGTTCCGGCGAAGTCGAGGGTGATGCTGTCCGCCGCGTCGGCGCCCATGCCGTCGATGCCGGCGGTGAAGGTTCCCGTGCCGGACCCGGTGAGGGTGATCGTCCCGGCGCCGCCGGCCTGAAGAACGAGGGTCGAGCTGTAGGTCTGGTTGCCGCTGCCGCCGCCGGCGTCGTCGGTGGTGATGTCGGCTTTGGTGATGACCGTACCGGCTCCGGCGTCGGCGCTCAGGGCTCCGAGGGCCGTGCCGCCCACCACGCCGCCGAAGACGATGTCGCCGCCCATGGCGGAGGTATCGACCGTGAGGGTCTCTTTGCCGGCGGTGGTGGCGTCCACCGTATTGTTGAAGGTGATGTCGCCCGTGCCGTTCTCGGTGAGGGTGACGTTGGCCGCGAGGGTGACCGGGTCGTTGAAGGTGATGGAGGCGCCGTCGGTGGTGATGTTGGCGCCGATCGAGGTGTCGCCGGCCGCGTCGGTGGTGAGGGACTCCAGCTGTTGGGAGCCTCCGACCACGCCGCCGAAGGTGGTGGTCCCGGAGGCATTGACCGTGAGAGTGCGATCATTCGCCGTCATGTCCGCGTCCAAAGTGTTGGCGAAGTTGATATCCGTGCCGGTCAGGATGGAATCTCCGCCGATGACGGTCACGTCGTTGTAGGTCTGGGCTCCGGTGGTCTCGAGGTTGCCGTCGATGGTCGTCGAGCCGCCTTCGTTGGAGGGGGCGGCCTTGCCGGCGGTGAAGGTGTGGAGATTGTCCGCGGTGATGCCAAGGGCGGCGACGTCCAGGGTGAAGTCCATGCTGAACACCAGCGTGAGGTTGTCATCCATGCCGCCGTCGCCGTCGAGGGCTGTCCCCGGTCCGTCGAAGGTGCCGGTCGTGCCGGTGAGAGTAACTGTGCCGCTGATGGTGACATCGTCGTTGTAGTCCTGCGCCCCGGTGGTGGTGACGTCGGCGCTGAGGGTCGTGCCGCCCCCAACATCCGTGGTCAGCGTGGAAAGCGGCACGCTGTCACCGACGGCGGCGGTAAAGGAGGTTGTCCCGGTGGTGGACACCTGCAGGGAGTTGTTCTCGGTCAGTTCGCTGTTGACGCCCCCGTCAAAGGAGATATCGGCCGCGCCGGCGGCGACGATGGCGTTGTCGTTGAGCACGACGCTGTCATTGTAAACCTGGGTGCCTGTCGTGGTGATGACTACGGCTCCGGCACCGCCGAACGTGGTCGTACCGCCGGCGTCGGTGGTGATCTTGTTGAGGGGGAACACCCCGCCGACATCCTGCTGGAACGCCCCGTCGTTGACGATGTTCAGGGTGAGGCTGCGGGGAGTCATCATCGCGTCGGAATCGACCGTGCCGAGGAACCTGACGCCGCCGGTTCCGGACTGGGTGATGGTCAGATCGGCCCCGAGGGTGACGTTGTGGTTGAAATCGGAGCTGTTGGAGCCGTCCAGCTTGAGCGTGTTCGTGTTGAAGACGGTGTCGCCGGCCGCCATGTCCGGGACCAGGTCCAGCTCACTGAGGGCGTCGGTATTGCCGATGGCGCCGCCGAAGGTGGCCGTTCCATCCGTGTGGACGGCGAGACGCTCCTTCTGTCCGGAGGCGCTGTCCACCGTGCTGCCGAAAGTGACGTTGGCGCCCAGCAGGGCCGTGTTGTCCGCGATGGTGACCGCGCCGGTGTAGGTCTGGTCGCCGGTGGTGGTAACCTCGAAACCGCCGGTGGAATTGAAGGTGGTAGAACCGGTGACCATGAGGGAAGCGAGAGGCTGGCCACCGCCCACGATGTCAGCGCCGCCGTCGCCGAAGGCGGCGTCGCCGGTGACGGTGAGGGCGCGCGCCATGACCATGTCGGAATCGACCGTGCTATTGAAGGTGACGGTCGTCCCCGAGAGGTTCACATCGGCGTCAAGCCGGACGGCGTCATCGTAGGTCTGGGTTCCCAGGGTGGTGACGTCGTTGTTGATGATGGTGGTTCCGCCGCCGCCGGTGGCGAAGTTGCGGATGCTGCCGAAGTTGATGGCTGCGCCCGGCAGGGTGGTGTCGGCGGAAAAGTCGAGGCGGAGGTCATCATCTCCGCCCGCGCCGCCGATGCTGACGGCGAAGGTCCCGTCCTGACCGGTAAAGGTAACGTCGCCGGCGATGGTGACCGGGTCGTTGAAGGTCATGGTGGAAGCCGCGCCCACCGTGACGCCGGTGGTCATGCCATTGACGCCGACGGTGGTGGTGCCCACGCCGTCGGTGGTGAGGCCTCCGAGAGCCTTCGCGACGCCCACATTGCCGCTGAAGGCGGTGGTGCCCGAGGAATTTACAATGAGGGACTCCATGCCGGCGGTGTCGGCGTCGATCGTCTTGGTGAAGGTGACATTGCCGGCGCCGGCGTCGGCTGTGACGTTGGCGCCCAAGATGACGGCGCCCAGGTAGTCCTGGCTGCCGCCGGAGGTCATGACATTGCCGCCAAGGGTAATGGTCCCGCCATCGAGGCTGGCGGAGGCGAACGGCGTGATCCCGCCGATGGCGCCGCCAAAGCTGGCGTCGCCCGTGCCCGCATCCACAGCCAAGGCATGGGAGCCGGCCGCGCTGTCATTCACGGCGCCGTCGAAGATGATGTTGCCGGCGCCCGTGCCCGAAGAAATGGTAAAGCCGCCGCCGATGGTGACGTCGTCGCGGAAGCGGATGTCCTTGTCGTTGGTGGAGACGGCGGCGTTGAGGGCGATGCCGCCGGCGGTCGCGTCAATGTCCACGGCATCGACACCGGTGATCGTGCCGCCGATGGTGACGGTGGTTGCGGCGATATCGACATTGCCGCCGCCGGAGATGACGCCGGAGCCGTTGCTGACGAAGGTCCCCGTCAAGGCCACGCCGCCCGGTGCGCCAGCCTGGAAGTGGCCGGTTCCTAGGGAGACCGAACCGTTGAGGGCGACGTTGCGGCCGGCGAAGGTGACGTTGCCGCCGGAGGAAGTGACGCTGTTTTGAATGGTGATGTCGCGAACCGCGGTCACGTCCACGGCTCCACCGCCTGTGGTGATGACACCGGTGCCGAGGACGGAGAAGTCGTTGCCGGCCATAACGGTGACGGCGCCGCCGGAGAGGGCGATCTGTCCGAGACGAACCGGCATGGCCATGGCGTCGCCCTCGACGATCACATCATTGCCGGCGTTCAGGGTGACGCCGCCGGAGCCGCCATTGGCGATGAGGGCGCGGATCTCGATGTTGTTGCCGGCGGTCAAGGTGAGGCCGTGCGCGGAACTCCAGCTCACGGAGCTGAGGACGGTGATGTCGCCCGAGCCGCCGGAACCGATCATGGTGGTGTCGAGGGTGACGGGGGTGGTGTCGAGGTTCGCAGCCAGCGTCATGTTGTTGACGTTGGCGCCGGGGTCCGTGCCGTCGATCCCGGTCGGGTCGTCAAGCAGGGTGGAGATGGTGAAGTCGCCGGGATCGAGAAGGAGCATGCCGGCGCCGCTGTCGCCACGGGTGTCGGTAAGCGCGGCGTAGTTCAAGGTGCGCGGGCTGGAGACCTCGACAAAGCCGCCGGTTCCGGCGCCGCCGCGGGCGGCGAGGGTTCCCTCGGCGAGGGTCTCCATCTCGCCCCAGACGAGGATGTCGCCGCCGCCGGTGGAACCGCTGGCGTCGATGTGGGAGGAGTCGGTCAGGGTGACGTTGTCGGCGACGACTTCAACGGAGCCGCCCATGCCGTTTGCGTTGGCGGCGGAGAGAGTCCCGGAGTTCACGATGGAGCCGCCCTCGGACTTGATGACGAGGCGGCCATTTTCGAAGACGAGTTTGGGTTCGGCGCGGACGACTCCGCCGTTGTTGATGGCGACGGCGTAGACGTTCCCGCCGGCGGCCTTGATCTCGGCCGCGGCGGCCCGGACGACGCCTTGGTTGTCGACGCCGACTTCGCTCTGTTCGCCGGCCGGATTTTCGATGATGACGCCGATGCGTTCGTTGCCCGCCTGGCGGAGTTCAATCTTGTTTCCGGCGGCGAGTCCGACGGTCCCGTTTTCAGCGGTGATTTTGCCGTTGTTTTTGACGGTGTGCGCGAAGAGGAAAATATCGCCTCCGAGAGCGTTGATTTCACCGAGGTTTTCGATGCCCGCCTTGGAGGCGCCTTCGAAGGTCAGATTGGCGCGTCCGAGAAAGCTCTCATCCGTGATGTCCAGAGTGGACGCGATGAAGGTCTGCGCGTCGATGGATCCCTGGGCGCCGACGAGGACGCCGTTGGGGTTGACGAGGTAGACCTGTCCATTGGCCTGCAGCGAGCCAAGGAGCTGGGACGGATTGCCTCCGAGTACGCGATTGAGCGCGGCGGCGTTGGCTCCGGGTTGGACGAAACGGGTCAGCTCGCCCAACTGGATGGAGAAGTCCTGCCAGTTGATGATCGCATTCTGCGCGGATTGATTGATGGTTAGTGTGCCGGCTCCGTTGTCACTGATTGTAGCGACACTGTTCCCGCCGACGACCACTCCTCCCTGTGGGTTCGCAACCAAATGCTGCGACTGAATTCCCACAAACAACGACACGGCTCCAAGAGCCGTAAGGACCTTACGTTTCATATTTTTGACCCGTTGAATTAACCCGTTAACTACCCGGTATTGCTGCAACAATGTCGGGCGATATAGCGGAAAGAGCGTTGAACGTCAATGATTTAGGGAGTTCTGGAAGGCTTCGTTTCAGCGCCGGAGGCGGAACAGAACGGGGCGCGGCAGCGCGCCCCGTGGACCAGGATTGCAGGAGCGCGCTCCGGGGCCGACAGGCCCCGAACAGACCGTTAAACAGGGAGTTTTTGGCCAGACGGGGGCTTGGGGGGCCTTGAAAACAAAAATGGGCTTCAGCCGGGAAGTCGGGGCTGAGCGGCCGGCGGCGGGAAGATATCGAACCCCGAACGCGGAACTTTTTTTCGGGACCGGTCGGCGCAACGCAGCGGAACGCCCCCGGAACCGACTCCCAGGAACACGCTTCCAGGATCCGCGCCAACGGGTTGGTCCACCGGGCTCGCCGCCGGAGCAGAATCAAGACCGGAAGAACGCCGGCGGGCGCGGCGACCCGGGCGGAACTCGAAGCAAGACGCAAGCCGCAACCGAGCCTGGGGTCAAGGTCGCGATCGGGTGCGTGGCGGCGCTCTTGAGCGCCGTCGCATCGCTGGCGGGACAGCCTGGAAGGACTGTCCTACGGACGGTCGCGATTGAAGAAGTATCGGCCCTTTGACTCCTTGAACCACGCGGCGCGGAAGGACTCGGACCACACTCGCATCCCGCGCGCACGGCGTGTGCGCGCCGATCTCAAGTAGCCACGCTTAGCGAGTTCAAAAAGGCGCTCCGCGAAGCCGCAAACCAAGATCAAAACCAGGGTCGAAATCGGGGTCGAAATCACGGTCGAAATCACGGTCGAAATCAGGGTCGAAATCAGGGTCGAAATCAGGGTCGAAATCAGGGTCGAAATCAGGGTCGAA
>JAYPFK010000071.1:0-10823 GCA_038126235.1 Verrucomicrobiales bacterium | reverse complement strand
CGAAATCAGGGTCGAAATCAGGGTCGAAATCAGGGTCGAAATCAGGGTCGAAATCGGGATCGGAGCGCCTCCGTTGAAAGCTCTGATTTCGGCTGCTGTCGTCTTCTCTCAAGGAGTCGATCAGGGGCGCTTTGGAAGGCTCTTCTTTGTTCCTTGCGAGCAAGCCGAGAACCGGTCTTCGCACGCATCGAAACGACGCGCGAAAATGCGCGTCGCCCACCCTCGATCGCATCGCATCGCACCCCGTTCTCGCTACGGGAAATCCAGCGCTGCCGGAACCCAGAAAGGCGTCAAGAAACCGACTCGCGGAGGAGCGATCCGAGGAGACGTTGCGCGCTCGTTTTGGAAGGCGGCGGCCGCAGACGCGCCGCTAAGAACGTCGCGATGACGCGCCCGCAATCGGCAGGTTTCCCGAGACCGACTCGAAGGCGTCAGCAACCGGTTTGAGGCACGGGAGGGAACGCGTTCGGGGCGACGATTTGAGGGAGCGTTGCTCGCTCGATTCTGAAGCGCCGCGGTCACAGACACGCCGCTACATCCGCCACGATGACGCCCGAATCGGCGGCAAGTTCGAACGTCGATTCCGCTTCCTTCAAGACGGCCGTCGCCGAGGCGATTCGTCCTGGAATGCGGCGATCGCAGAGGCGCCGCCACAACCAGGACACGACACGAAAAAAGGCGCCGCGAACGGCGCCTTGGCGGGGTGAAAGCGGGGGTCAGATCCGCCCGTCGACGAGCGACTGGACGACGCCGGGATCGGCGAGCGTGGAGGTGTCGCCGAGGTTGCCGACATCGCCCTCGGCGATCTTGCGGAGGATGCGCCGCATGATCTTGCCGGACCGCGTCTTGGGCAGTCCGTCGGTGAACTGGATCTTCTCCGGCGAGGCGTGCGGACCGATGTCCGCGCGGACCTGCTGAATGATTTCCTTCTTCATCTCCTCGGTCGGCGTGCGGCCGGTCTTGAGGGTGACATAGGCGTAGATCGCGGTGCCCTTGATGTCGTGCGGGAAACCGACAACGGCGGCCTCGGCGACAGCGGGATGACCGCCGATGGCGCCCTCGATCTCAGCCGTGCCGAGGTTGTGCCCGGAGACGATCAAGACGTCGTCCACGCGCCCGGTAATCCAGTAGTAGCCGTCCTTGTCGCGGAGGCAGCCATCGCCCGAAAAGTACTTCCCGGGGAAGCGGGCGAAGTAGATGTCGAAGAAGCGCTGATGGTCGCCGTAGACGGTGCGCATCTGGCCGGGCCAGGGCTCAAGAATGCAGAGGTTGCCGCGGACGTCGTTGCCCTCGATGATATTGCCTTCGTCGTCCACGAGGGCGGGTTTGACGCCGAAGAAGGGCAGCGTGGCGGAGCCGGGTTTGGTGGGGATGGCGCCGGGGAGCGGGGTGATCAGGACGCCGCCGGTCTCGGTCTGCCACCAGGTGTCCACGATGGGGCAGTCGCCCTTGCCGACCACCTCGTTGTACCAGTTCCACTCCGGGGACTTGATGGGCTCGCCGACGGTTCCGAGCAGGCGCAGGGAGGAGAGGTCATGCTGGTTCGGCCAGTCGTCGCCCTCCTTCATCAGCGCGCGCAGGGCGGTGGGCGCGGTGTAGAAGACGTTGACCTTGTGCTTTTCCACGATCTGCCAGAAACGGCCGAAATCGGGGTAATTCGGCACGCCCTCGTACATCATGGTGATGGCCCCGTTGGCGAGGGGGCCGTAGACGATGTAGGAATGCCCGGTGATCCAGCCGATGTCGGCCGTGCACCAGTAGATGTCGCCGGGATGGTAGTCGAAGATGTAGCGGTGGGTGGTCGCAACGTAGGTGAGGTAGCCGCCGTTGGTGTGCAACACGCCCTTGGGTTTTCCGGTGGAACCGGAGGTGTAAAGGATGAACAACGGGTCCTCGGAATCCAGCTCCTCGGCGGGGCATTCGGCGGCGGCGGCCTCCAGGGCCTCATGCCACCAGACGTCGCGCCCCCCGGTCATGGAGACCTCCGTGCCGGTGCGCTGGACCACGAGGATCTTCTCGATGCTGGGGGTGTTCTCGACCGCGTTGTCGGCGTTGGCCTTCATGGGGATGTCGGTCTTGGTCCCGCGGACGCCGGTGTCCTGGGTGACAATGGCCTTGCACTCGGAATCGTTGATCCGGGTGACGAGGCTGTCAGCGGAGAAGGCTCCGAAGACGATGGAATGCACGGCGCCGATGCGGGCGCAGGCGAGCATGGCGATGGCAAGCTCGGGGATCATCTGCATGTAGATGCAGACGCGGTCGCCCTTGCCGACGCCGAGGTTCTTGAGGGCGTTGGCGGCGCGCTGAACCTGGACGTGGAGATCGGCGTAGGTGTAGGTCCGGGATTCGTCGGGATCGTTCCCTTCCCAGATCAGGGCGGTGTCGCCTCCCCTGCCCTCCTCGACATGGCGATCGACACAGTTGTAACAGGCGTTGATGCGGCCGTTGAGGAACCACTTGATCTCCGCCTTGGAATAGTCCCATTCACGCAGCTGGTCCCATTTCTGGAACCAGTGGAGGCGTTCGGCCTGTTCCGTCCAGAAGCCTTCAGGATCGTCGATGGAACGGTCGTAGAGGACCTGGTATTCTTCCAGCGACTTGACGTAAGCGCGCTCGGAGAATTCTGCGGCGGGCGGAAAGACAGGAACTTCGTGGGAAGCGGAATCGTTGCTCATGGGAATGGAATCGGGTTCAGGTTTCTGGCCGGGGAGTATGGGAATGGCGGCGGAATGGTCAAGGGGCGAGGGCTCGCGGGAGTATGGGGGTGTAAGGGTATGAGGGCATGGCGTGTGGGTTCGCAGGACAGTCCTTACAGGCCGTCCATCTTGAGCGAGGAAGGGTTTGGGCGTATAGGGGCATGGGCGCATCGGGCCTTCGTCCTGGTCCTCCTTTTCGATTCGGCATCTGGATTCGAGGAAGAGTGGGAGAAGGAGGACGATTCGATCCGCGTGCGAGGCGAATGGCAGATTGCAGACAACCCCCGGCAGCCACGGACAGCTGACAACGGACCACGGACGACCAAGCAAATAAAAAGGCCCGCGGAGACGGGGCTCCGCGGGCCGTGGAAGGGAGTCGAGATTACTTCTGATTGATGATCTCGTTGCGGCGCTGATGGTATTCGCGCGGCGTGATCTTGTCGGCCTTGTAGAGTTCCAGGAGTTCCTTGAGCCGATCCTGCTTGCTCATCGCCGGCGCAGCCGGTTTGGCATCGGCCTTCTTCGTGTCGGCCTTCTTCGTATCAGTTTTCGTGGTGTCCGCTTTCTTGGACCCAAAGCCGAACAGGCCGCCCTTCTTGGGCTCCTCTTTGGCAGCGGGCTTCTCAACCTTCTGCGCGGGTTTCTCAGCCATTTCAGCGGCCTTCTTGGCGGCCTCCTCCGCGGCTTTCTCCCGTTCGCGGGCCGCCTTGGCGGCTTCCTTGGCCCGGGCCTCGTCGGCCTTGGCCTTGCGGGCGGCCTCGCGCTCCATCTCGCGCTTGCGAGCGGCTTCTTCCTTGGCGCGCTTCGCTTCGGCCGCCTTGGCGGCCTCGAGGGCGTCTTCCACATTCTTGCGAGCGGCGACGGCGGCGGCGCGGGCGGCCTCCGCCTGGGCGCGAGCCTGGTCTTCCATCCGTTTGGCCTCGGCCTTCCGGGCGCGCTCCTTTTCCTCGGCGAGTTCGGCGGCGCGTTTCTCGGCCTCGGCTTTCGCCTTCGCCTCGGCTTTCGCCTTGGCCTTGGCCTGCTTGGCGCGGAGTTCTTCGGCCTCCTTGCGGGCGCGCTCCATCTCACTGGCGCGACGCTCAGCCTCGCGGCGGGCCTTGGCGGCATCCTCGGTTTCCTGCGGCTTCGCTGCCTCGGCGGCCTTTTCGGCCTCCTTGCGGGCCTTCTCTTCGGCCTCCTCCTTCATGCGGGCCATCTCCCTCGCCTTGCGCTCAGCGTCGCGCTGGCGGGCGGCTTCGGCCTTGGCGGCGGCTTCGGCCTTCTCGCGGGCCTCCTTCTCGGCCTTGGCGGCGGCGCGTTCGGCGTCCCGTTTGCGGGCGGCCTCGGCCTTGGCGGCTTCCTCCGCCAGCTTGCGGGCGGCCTCTTCCTTCTCCTGCTGGAGCTTGGCGAGTTCCTTCGCGCGCTTGGCGGGATCCTCCTCGCCCCGGGCCCTGGCCTCACGGGCGGCGACCTTGGCCTTTTCATCGGCCAGCTTCCTCAGGCGCGCCTCCTCGCGCTCGCGGGCTTCGGCGGCCTCCTTCTCCTGGCGGCGCTGGAGCACGGCTGCTTCGCGGGCGGCCTTTTCGCGGGCCTTCTCGGCCGCTTCAAAATCAGACCGCGCCTGACGGGCGGCGTTGCGTGAAACGTCGGCGGCAGCCTTGGCAGCGGCCATCTGTTTCTCATGCTCAGCCTTGGCGGCATCCTCTTGGGCCTTGCGGGCGGCAGCTTCCCGCTTTTCACGGTCGGCCTGGGCGCGGGCGATGGCGCGAGCCTTCTCCTCGGCCTCCTTCTTCAGGCGGGCCTCCTCACGCGCGGCGGCGCGGCGCTCAGCGCGGCCCTTTGCGTCGGGATCCTCGGCGGGAGCCGGCTTGGCCATCGCGCGCTTGCGGGCCTCGTCCTCCATCTTCTTGGAAGCTTCGGCGGCGGCGCGGGCCTCGTCCTCACGGGCCTTGGCCTTGGCGGCGGCGCGGGCCTCATCCTCCTGCCGGCGACGTTCCTCTTCGTCGGCGCGCTCAGCCATGCGGGCCTGGTCTGCGGCGGCCTTCTGCGCGGCGGCGGCGGCCTTGGAGGCGGCGCGGGCCTCTTCGCGAGCCTTGGCGGCCAGTTCGGCCTCCGCCTTGGCGCGGGCGCGCTCCTCGGCGCGTTGGCGGTCAAGTTCAGCCTTGCGGGCCTTGGCCTCGGCATCGGCCTGGGCGCGGGCTTCCCGACGCTTGACCTCGTCCGCGCTGACCTTCTTGTCCTTCGACGCGGAGCCAGCGAGTTTGGCGGCCTCCGGGGCGCCGGAGCCGCGTTTGGCCTCCAACGCGGCCTCCTGGGCTTCCTTGGCGGCCTTCCGCTCTTCGTCAGCCTGCTTGGCCTTCAGGCGTTTCTGAGCCTCCTCTTCGGCCTTGCGGCGACGCTCCTCCTCCTTCTGACGCTGCTGCTCCTCCTTCTCGCGGAGCTTCTGCTCCTTGAGGCGGGCCTCCTCCTCCTCCTTGAGGCGTTTGGCCTCCTCCTTCTCAAGGCGGCGGAGTTCCTGCGGGGAGACGTAGTCGAGATCCGAATTGCTGATAAGCGAGGTCGATGCGGTGGAAGCGCCGCGGATAAGCTTGAGGTTCTCCTCCTTCGCCTGGGCTTCGGCGTCGAGGAGGATCTTCTTGCGGAGGTCGGTCAACGCGCGGCTCTTGGCGGCGGCCTCGGCCTCCATCAGGTTGGTGACCTGGGACAGGGAGACATTGCCGACGCGACCGACGGCCTTCCTGCTGCCGGGCGCGGGCGCGGCCAGGGACGCCGCGGAATCGCGAGCGGCGGCGCGGGCATCCTCCTCCTTGTCCTTGGCGGCGACTTTTTCCTTCTGGCGCTCCTCCTCCTCCTTGGCGCGCTGAGCGGCGAGTTCTTCCTCCCGCTTCTTCTCTTCAATCTTGCGCTCGGCTTCCGCCTTGGCCTTGGCGGCCTTCTCCTCATCCCGTTTCTTCCGGGCCTCTTCGCGCTCCTTTTCCTTCTCGGCGGCCTTGGCTTCCGCGGCGGCCTTGGCTTCGGCGCGGGCCTTCTCCTTTTCGGCGGCCTCGATGGCGGCCTTGGCCTCGGCGGCGGCGGCGCGAGCGGCGGCAGCCTGGTCTCTCAATTCCTTGAGCCGGGCCTCCTCGGCGGCGCGGGCGGCTTCGGCTTCGGCCTCGGCCTTCGCTTCGAGTTCCTTCTGGCGCAGGGCTTCCGCCTTGGCGGCGGCGCGACGCTGGGCCTCAAGCTGTTCCATGCGCTCCTTCTCGGCCTTGGCGGCGGCGCGGGCGCGGACATCGGCCTCACGGCGGGCCTGTTCCTCGGCCTCCTTGCGGAGCTTCGCCTCGGCCTTGGCCTTGGCCTCAGCCTCCTTGCGGAGCTTCTCGGCGGCGTCACGCTGGGCGCGGGCCTGGGCTTCGGCCGCCTTGCGGGCCTGTTCTTCGGCTTCGCGTTGCACCTTGGCCTCAGCCTTGGCTTTGGCTTCAGCCTCCTCGCGACGCTTCTCGAGTTCCTTCTGGTACTCGCGCGCGCGCCGCTCGGCCTCCTTCTTGCGTTCGCGTTCCAGCTTACGCTTCTGGCGATCCGTCAACTGCTTCTCGGAACCGCTTTGATCGCCGGGTTTGGAGTCCTGCGCCCGGGCCGTGTCGAGCGAGCCGAACCAGAGGCTGATACTGATAGCCAGAACGAAGAGAAAAGATTTCATAAGCCGCTGTTTGGAGTGTTTCGGTAGTTCAGAGAGAGCCCATCACAAACGGTTGATTTCAAGCCGTTTTCACTGATTTGAACTGGATCGAGAAGGATAAAGGCCGCGCCAGAAAAAAGGCAAGGGATAAAGCAGGACCGAGCGGAGCAGGATCCCCTTCAGCTCGGAGCGACTGATCTTCGACTTTTGGACGGATTCCAGAATTGAGGCGCCACCCAAACGCTCCAGCGTCCGGACGCCGATCAAGACGGGCCAGGCGCAGGCGAGCCGGACGCGAGGGCAGGCCCAGGGAAGGCCCAGGGTGTAGTCCCAACCGGCGGCAAGATGGGCCTCGGCGCGAACCAGGCATTCGTCGAAAAGGGGACGCATGCGGGACTCATTGGCGGCGTCGAGAAGATCGGTCGGCTGGAGACCAAGCTCCGCCAGCCGATCGGCCGGCAGGTAACAACGGCCCTGCTCCAGGTCGCCGCGCAGGTCGCGCAGGATGTTGATCAACTGCAGCCCCTTGCCAAAGCGGACGCCATTCCGCAGCAATTCCTCATCGTCGAGCCGCGCCTTGGGGAAGACGCGGGCCCGACAAATCTTCGTCCAAAACTCCCCCACGCAGCCCGCGACCCGGTAGGTGTAGTCGTCCAGTTCCTCGTCGGTTTCCAGGGCGACCACCTGCGAGGTTCCGTCCCGGCCGGCCGCGCCGAAACGACGCAGATCGAGTTCCTGCCCGCTGACGATGACGGTCAGAACCTTGCGGATCAACGCGCGGTCCGCATCGGAACAGCCGTCCAGCAGGCGAAGCCCGTCCTCGATCCGGGTGAGCAGCTCCCGTTCGGAAGGATCGCCCTGTTCCTCGGCAAACCTCCCGAAATCCAACGGCGCGTCCGATTTTCCCAGAATCCGGTCCCGCAAGCGGGCCAGGGCGTCCAGCCGACGGTCCACCTCGACGATCTCGGTGTCCGCAACGGTGTCTGTGGCGCGGGCGAGCAGGTAGGCCAAGCCGATCTGGGGACGGACGCTGCGGGGCAGGATCTTGAGGGTGAGGTAAAACGACCGCGAGACCCGCCGCAGCAGGTCCGTCAGCAGATCGGCGTTCGTCCCGGCCATGGCTCAGCCGCCGGAGAGCAACCGCCGCCAGCGTTTGATCTGTCTGGCGACCTGTTTGACGCCGGGCATGCCGGTGGAGGTCCGCGATTTCAGCGCGGTCGCCAGGTTGAAGACCTCCGGGGCATCCGCGCCGATGCGGGCGTCGATGGCGCGCATTTCCGCGACGGTCAACTCGCTCAGCTTTTTCCCGGACGTTTCCGCCAGGGCCACGATGGCACCGACGATGTGGTGAGCCTCGCGAAAGGCCACCCCCTTGCGGACGAGGTAATCCGCCAGATCGGTGGCGAGCAGAGTCGGGTCGCTCGCGGCGTCGAGGCAGGCGGCGGCGTTGACCGAGGTGGCGCCGACCATGGCGGCGGTGAGCCGGACCGTGGCGCGCACCGTGTCCACCGAATCGAACAGCCGCTCCTTGTCCTCCTGGAGATCGCGGTTGTAGGTCATGGGCAGACCCTTGAGCAGGGTGAGCAGCGACATGAGGTTGCCGACCACCCGACCGGTCTTGCCGCGCGCCAACTCCGCGATGTCCGGGTTCTTCTTCTGCGGCATCAGGGAGGAACCGGTGGTGTAGGCGTCGGAGATGCGGATGAAATCGAACTCCGCGCCGGCCCAGAGGATCCAGTCCTCGGCCAGGCGCGACAGATGCACGGCAATCAACGCCGCCGCCGAGCAGAACTCCACCGCGAAATCCCGGTCGCTGATGCCGTCCATGGAATTCTGGGTCACGCGCGGCCGGCCCTTGGCGTCCACGAAACCAAGCATTTCCGCCACAAACTCCCGATCCAGCGGCAAGGTCGAGCCGGCGAGGGCGCAGTTGCCGAGGGGGCAGACGTTCACGCGATCGAGGCAGTCCACCAAACGCTGCTGGTCCCGCTCGAACATCTCGACGTAGGCCAGCAGGTGATGCGCGATGGGCACGGGTTGCGCGCGTTGAAGATGGGTGTAGCCGGGGATGACGACGTCCCGATTCGCCTCGCCCAGACCGACCAGGGCCTCCTGCAACGTATGGATCTCCCCGATCAGGTCGAGGATCTCGTCCCGCAGCCAGAGCCGCATGTCGAGGGCGACCTGGTCGTTCCGCGAACGCGAGGTGTGGAGCTTCGCGCCGGCCGGAACGCGCCGGGTCAACTCGCCCTCGATGTTCATGTGAACGTCCTCCAACTCGGGCTTCCATTTGAACTTCCCGGCCTCGATCTCCGCGCCGATCTCCTTCAGGCCGCGCTTGATCGCGTCCAGTTCCTTCTTCGTCAGGACGCCGATCTTCTGGAGCATCGAGGCGTGGGCGATCGAGCCGGCGATGTCATGCCGCCAGAGCCGCCAGTCGAAGGAGATCGACTCGCTGAACTGCTCGACGTCCTTCCCCGGCCCCTCGGAGAAACGGCCGCTGCGCGAAACGGGTCTTCTGCTTTGTTTGCCTGCCATAGACGCGCGCAATGTGCGGGGAATGAAGGGGAAAGTCACGTGATTCGTGACTGGCGGGAAGCAGGGCGGTTGGGGGTATGGGGGTGTGTGGGTATCAGTTGCGAGGTGTGCGGTGTGACCCGCTTTCTTCTCGGCCTCCTCCTCGCCCTCGATCGGGAGCCTCGGGATTCGAGGACGAGGACGAGTGGGAGGAGGAGGACGAATCGGCCGACGCCCGGCTTCAGGGATCGGCCACGACGTCCAGCCGCGTGAAGAGCCGATCCAGTCCCTCCAGCGAGCGGAGGACCTTGACGGTGATCCACTGGATGCCGTCAATGGTTTCGGTCGCTACGGTCTCCGTGTCCACGGAAGTCCAGGTCGAAAGATCCGGCGAGGTCTTCAACTGGAACGCCGCGTCGGTCGCATCGCCGGCCCAGGGAAATCGCATGATGAAGTTGCGCTCCCCCGCGCCCCCATCAGTCATCAGCGCGCCGGAAACCGGAGGCTTTTCGGAGGTGTTGGGATCGAGGCCGAAAAGGTATTCCACGAAGTTGGACAACCCGTCGCCGTCCGGGTCGTCGGACGGACCATGGACGCCGTCCATGACATCGACATTGCCGCCGAACTGGGCCGCGGCGAACTGGGCGTAGGTTTCGGCGGTGAAACAGCGCGCGGTCAGGGTCACAGAGTCCGCGGCATAGGTCACCTCGAAGTTGACGCGGCCCGGAAATCGGGATTCCACGCGATCGAAGGTCCCGCTGACGGCATCCGCCTGGAGGATGACGAACTGATCGCCGTCGTGGGGGAGGTAGTTGTCGAGCGCGGAGATGACGAGGTTGCCCGCGAGGTTGGCGTTTCCGATCAGGTACAGCTGATCGTGCTCGTCGCCGACGGTCATGCCGCCCAGTTCGACGGAGACCGTTCCGTCGGCCGCTTGGTTCAGGTCGCCTTGGAGCGCGAAGTAGCCGGAGTCCTGCGCGCCGCCGGGGCGGATCATCCCGTGATTCACGAAGCCGCCCTGGCCCACCCGCAGCCCGACGAGCAACGAGGCCGCCTGTTTCGCAAGCGGCGCCTGCTTGACCCCGCGACCAACCGGGACCTGGGAGCTGATGACGACGGACTGGGACAACTTGCCCACGATCGAGTTGATCTCGCCCGCGTTCTCGAACACGGGCGTGGTCAGCACGCCCGCCTCATAGACCACACGGCCGCCGGGACCGACGCTCAGCTCGTGGTCCAGACTCAGATCTCCGTTCAGAAACAACGTCCCCCCGGGTCGGATTACGCGGAGCCCCAACAGGGGCGGGAAGGAACTTGCGCCGCCTCTCACCTGGGCGCCATCCGCCAACTCGCTAATCTGCCGGCCGTCGAAATCAATCACGCCCTCCACAGCGAGCCAGCTTCCGCCCGAAAGAACGCCCTCGGCGCTCAGGTCCTCCAACTCGCCGGTGAAGTTCAACGTGCCGCTGCCAGCGGCAACGACGCCCTGGTTCGAAAAGGACACCCCCACCTGGGATTCTCCGTCGCCGTATTTCACGAAACGAGGCCGAACGGGGATGTCCTCACGCAGTGTCACCTGGTTGAACAGGTAAATCTTCTCCTCCTGCTTGTTGAGGAAACGCCCGCCATTTTGGGAGAGGATGTCGGCGTCGTCATAAATGAAATACTGACTTCCGTTCTCGATCACGGACGCTTCGAGTTGAAGGGGCCCGCTGCGGTGGTTGATCGTGCCCAACTGGTTGACCACGAACGATTCGTCGAGGGTCTTGGCTTCCGCGCCGAGCAACTCCATGACCGCGTCGTCCTCCCTCTGAAATGCCGCATCCGATGCCACATTCAATATCGTGCACGTTCGGATCAATCCCGCGGAGAATTGGAACTGCCCCTCATTCCTGAGCACGCCGGCCCCGCTGAACAAACTAGGGCCAATCGACATTCAGTTCAACCAGAGGAGCGCTGCGGCGAGGTGAAGG
>JAYPFK010000070.1:0-29580 GCA_038126235.1 Verrucomicrobiales bacterium | reverse complement strand
TGTCGCCCTGGGTCTGGTCGTTGTCCGTGCCGAGCCAGTTGAAGCCGCTGTCGAAGGCGATGTCCCAGGGGTTGCGGAAGCCGCGCGCGACGATCTCCAGGTTCGTCCCGTCCCGGTCGCAACGCAGGATGCCGCCTTCGCGGCCCCAGTCGTCGGGCGGGGTGTGGTAATTCTTCCGGTAAGTCTCCTTGGTGAACGTGACTGCGGCCGGATGATCCGGGGCGCCTTTGGGATCAGGAAGCCCCCACAATTCGCGGAAGGGTTTCGGCGCGAGCTGGTCGAGGCGATTGTATCCCTTCGAGTTTCCCTTGGACATGTAGAGCCTGCCGTCGGGACCGACGTTGAGGCCGTGGAGGGAATGCTCGAGATTTCCCAGGCCGGTGTAGAGGCGGACGTATTCGTCGGCTTGGTCATCGCCGTCGAGGTCGCGCACTCGTGTGAAGTCAGGGGAGTTGGCAATGTAGAGAGCGTCACCCCACCACACGATGCCCTGCACGCTGTTGAAGCCCTCGGCGAAGCGTTTGGTTCGGTCGGCGATGCCGTCGCCGTCATCGTCGATCAGGATATCGACATGATCGCCGGGGGTGTCAGGTTTGGGCGCGCGCCATTGCGGCCCTTGGCCGATGAAGAGGCGGCCGCGCTTGTCGAAGGTCATGCAGGCGGGATTGCTGATCAACGGTTCGCGGGAGACGAGTTCGACATGGAAGCCATCGGGGACGATGGGGCCGTCGACGACGGTGGCTGCCGCCTGGAGGGACGCCAAGAAGTTGCATGACAAAAAAGTGAAAACGGCGGCGACTTTTTGCCTTTTCTTGAGGTGGAGTATCGAAGCGCTCATACGGACATCCGCGATAGCATGCAGTCGGAAACGGCGACAAGACTTCATTGCCGTTGAGGTCTCGCGATCCAGGCCGGCAAGGTCGGCGTCCTTTGGGACAGAGACGAGGCGGAGGATGGGTATGTCACAGAGCGCCGCCGCGGGAGTTGCTTTCTTCCGCTACAGATGATCAATCTGTCTTTCGCGTCGGATCGACCCAGGCCCACGAGGCCGCTCCGATCAGGTAGACGGCGGCAAACAGGAGGAGGACGAGATTCCAGTTGGCCGTCTGCTCGAAGAGCCAGCCGACGAGTATCGGAGTGGCCGCGGCCGCGAAGTTGCCGGTCATGTTCATGAGACCGAAGACCTGAGGCACGTGATCGCCTCCGATGTCGATGGTCGCAGTCAGGGCGCAGGGTCCGGCAAGAGCCGCGAAGAACGCTCCCAGGGTCAACAAGGCAACCGCCAGGGCCACACCCTGAACGAACCACGCGCAGAGGATCAGCGCCGCGCAGAGAAACAGACAGCTCGCTCCGACACCGCTCCGGCTGAAGCGCAGATTCCGCGTGCGTTTCCAGATGAGGTCCGTAATCCAGCCGCCCAGAATGCTGCCGAGCAGCGTCCCGCCGAGGACGCACCCTTGCAGATAACCGGAGTCCTTCACCGAGATGTCACGTGTTTCCTGGAGAAAGGTGGGGAACCAGCTGGCGAAGAACATGTAGCCGGCGGCGCGACAGATCTGTTGCCCGCAGAGAAACCAAATGGCGGGGTTTCGGAAGAAACGACGCCAAGGAAACGGAGCCGCTTCAGCGCTTTCGGATTCCCCGCTACTGGTTGCTTCGGTCGAATGAATCAACTCCAGTTCCGCTTCGTTCACCGCGGGCGACTCTTCCGGTCGATCTCGAAACCGGACGACAAAGGCGGCTGCCCAGATGATCCCGGGAATGGCATAGAGCGCGAAGACCAACCGCCAGTGCAAGCTCTCCAGCAGGTCGCCGGTCATGCCGCTCGCGACAATGGCGCCAATCTGCATGCCCGCGGCGAGCAATCCACAGGCGAGCGAACGCCGCGCCATGGGCATCCAGTGACCGATCGTATTGCACGACGCCGGGAAGATGCCGGCCTGCGCCACACCCATGATCAACTGGGCCGCCATCAGCAGCCAGAACACCTTGGCGGCGGCGATGCCAAACGTCGCGAGGCACCATCCGGCCGCGAACACCGTGAGAGCGATCCGCGTCCCTTTCCGTTGGGCGAACCAGGCGCTGGGGACCTGCATGATCGCGTAGGTCCAGAAGAACGCGCCCATGAAGGCTCCGGACTGTTTCAACGACAGGCCAAGGTCTTCACGGATCGTGCTTTCGGCCACGCCGATCGCGTTCCTGCACAGATAGGCAAGCGCCGCAGCAAGGACCAACCAGCCAAGCGTCCGGTAGCGAACGGATGTCGGCTCCCCGGTCATGCCAGCGTTTCGATCGCCTCCGACATTCTCTCGATCGTTCGTTCCAGGCTTCCGCGATCGAACGGCGTCTGCCAGACCTGATAGACGTCCCTGTCGTAATGTTCCAGTGGCGGCAGGTATCCGATGGAACCGTTGATCAGATTCATGCAAATGACGGTTCGATCCGGGAAGCGTCGACGCAGCTCGCGCTGGAGAATCGAATAGGGCTCGCAACAACTTCCAACCAGAACGGCGTCGCCGATCCGCCACGCGTAGATCTCCAGATCAAAGGTCCCGCCGTCGCCCGTGAACCGGCGGATGTCGCGCTTGCGGCGCAGCCGTTCCTCCAAGGCGCGGTCCGCGCATTCGGCGCGTTGGAGCTCAAGTTTTTCCGCGGTCGGCCAGTCTTTCAGCGGCAGTTCAGCCTTTGACGAAAGCGCCTTCAGCCGGTCGCTCAATTCGCGGCCTTCATGCTTCCAAACCGCCAGCGGGGCTCCCGATTCAACAGTCTCTGAAAACCGGAATCGCGTTCCCGCCGGCTCCATGTCGCTCAGCGTGGCCAGCGCCGCATGAGCGAGTTGGCGGCCGTGGCGATCCGCGATTTCGGGGTTGCCCACGTATTGATGACGCGGCGCCAGTTCGCCGCAGGCTCCCAGCAGGAAAAGCGACGGCGCGCCCGTGGCCTGTTGAATGGTCTCGCGCATGGCGCCGACGTAATCGGGCGAAATGGCGGTGTTGTCCCAGGCAAGTGTCGTCGGGTGGCAGGCATAGTTCACCAGCGTTGCGCGGAGCTTCCCATCGCTGTCAGTCACCCTCCCCAACAACAGTGTATTGTCGGCCTCCTCCCCGGGATTGAAGCCGCAGATGATCCGGTGTTGGTCCGGGGCCGGATCGGCCAGGTCGCGCACGGTCGCCAACCCACACCGACCTATGTGCCAGTCCAGGACGCCGGCGAATTGCGTATCCATGGCCCGGCGAATCGCTTCGATTGTCTTCACGTCCAGATCGGACTTCCAGGCCTGCAACAACCCGCTGCCGGGAAGATCGTCCTCGGCTTCCATCAACGGCGGGCCGGCATGCGTGTGGCTGAGCGCGACGATGAGATTGGCCTCCGGCAGGGAAAACTCCTCCAGGATCAACCGGCGGAAACGCCGGGCGGTTTCCGGGGATTTCCACCATCCGAGATCGGCGTCCACCAGGACCAACGGCGCGTCGTCGGATCCCCGGGACAGGATCATGGCGCTGAGGGTCAGCGGACGATGGATGGAGTCAGCCACGTCATGGCTGGCCGCGCCCCAGTTGCGGGCGTAGACGCCAACCGGCGGCGTGATGTCGACGCGGGCGACGCCGATCCGGCCGCGAAAGGAAGGATGGGAAAACTCCGTGGTCATGGCTCCAGAATGGCAGAACATGTGAAACAGATTTGCTTCATGAGTGAGCGCAGGAGTCTATTCACCTCCGCGTTCAACGCACGTAAATCCGACCGGATTGTTGGGGGAGTCGGGCGGCGGGCCTGACTGACGCGCTTTGCGTATCTTCGAGTTGTCGCGTGGGGATGACCGGACAGCCTGCCGGCTTCGCGAGGCTTCGTCGCGCCAAAGGGAAGAACTATTTTACTTGGCCTTCCGCGCCCGAAGCAGCGGCGCCAGATACTTTGCTGTTTCGTCGGCGATGACATTGTAGCCGGCGAGGTTGGGGTGGCGGTCCGAGGTCCAGCCGGGCAGGTCGCCAAGGATGGCGTCGAGTTCGTTGTCCATGACCACGACGCGGCCGCCTTGGATGTAGGGCTTCACGAGTTCCTGGTATTTCGCGGGGACCTTCTCCACGGGGAAACGGCGGTAGTTGAGCATGTTATAGCCCTTTTCCAGTTCGGCGGCGTAGCGGGGGTAGATGTCGAAGACCTCGAGTTTTTCCTCCTTGGCGACCTGACGGACGAGGTCATTGATCTCCTGGCTGGCCTCCTCGCCGGAGAAGGGGATCACGGTCATCGGGATGATGCGCGCCTTGGGGTGGTCCTGGCGCAGTTTGGCGATGAGTTCATGGAAATCCTTGGGGAAATTTTCGGCGAAGTTCTCGCGGCGGGCGCGGTCGTTGAGGCCGTAGCGGATGAAGATGTAGTCGAGGCCGGGGAGTTTTTCGCCGTTGCGCGCGTAGCGGCCTGAGTCAAGCAGCCGGCGGATGAACTCACCGCTGAGGCTGGAGTTGATCACTTGGCAGGGCGGCAGGTCGCCCTCGGCGGCGAGGAGCAGTTCGATGACCTTTTCAAGGTGCGGTCCCTCGGGGTTCAATCGGCGAGGGATACTGCCCTCGGTGGTGCTGTCGCCGAGGAGGAGGATCTGGATCTTGCCGTCGTGTTCGGCGCGGGAGCTTGTCGTGAGGAGAGCGAGGGTTGCGCAGAGAATGAGGAGGCGGGTAAGGCGTCTGAATTTCATGGGCTTGTGACGGTTGAGTTGAATGAGTCCGCCGAGACTGGTTTGCGGGAGGTTCTATACGCGAGCGACTTGATGTCAACTTGCGTGATCGCGAGGATGAGGGTGTTTCGAGGGAAGCCGCACTGTCGTCCGCGCGCGCCGCTGGTTCAAACCAAGGCGCGTTTGGCGGCCGCAAATTCGAGGTGAATCGGGGCGGGGAAGCGGCTGATGCGAACACGCGTCGCCTCTCCGTTCTCCCCGGATGGAAAAGCCTTTGCAAATCGGCACGGCGGCATTAATTGTCCGGGCGTGAACCAGCCGTTGGCCTTTCTGATGTACGAAGAACTGCTTCCCGGCAGCCAGTTGCCCAACCGGCTGCAGGATCTGGGTTATCGCGTGCAGACGTTGGCTGGCGACGCGGACTGGGTTGCCCGTGCTCAGGCGGAGAAGCCGATCGTGGCAATCATGGAATTGGGGACGAAAAAGGGCGATGTCTGCGCGATCATCGGGGAATTGCGGGACGACCCGGCGACGTCGCACCTGCCGGTCCTCGCGTTCACCCAGCCGGAAAACACCGAACTCCAGGCGGCCGGCCGGAATGCGGGCGCGACCCTGGTGGCCAGCAGCGCGGGGGTGCTGGACCAGTTGCCCGCGTTGTTGGAACACGTTCTGGAAGTGGATTGAACCGTCCACTCCCGCCTCATTAACGTTTTTTCAGGAAACGAGTATTTATGTCATTGCCGACCGTCAAACTGGACCAGGGCATCCATGTGATGCATTTGTTTTACACGATCGACCGCGACCTGTGGGCCGACCTGCCCGAAGGGGCGTCGGACGAGGTCAGGGAGAAACTCCAGGCTTTGCTTCAGGCCAACACCGGCCCCTGTGAGCCTCGCGTGGACATTTACGCCACCTGCGGTCCCAAGGCGGACATTGCCTTCATGGTCTACGCCGCCGAACTGGGCGCGGCCATGCAGTTGCACCGCGACATTGAGAATTGCTTCCCCGCCGGGGCGTTGGACTGCGTTTACGACTACTTCAGCATCACCGAGTTGTCCGAATACGCGACCACGGAGGAGGACACGAAGAAGATGCTGGCGCACCAGGAGAAGATTGACCCCGAATCGCCCGAGTTCAACGAGCGGTTCGAAGCGTTCCGCAAGAAGATCAAGGAATACGAGCACTACCGGCTCTATCCCGAACTGCCGGCCTGGGAGGTGATGGGTTTCTATCCCATGCTCAAGCGCCGGGATGGCGCGGACAACTGGTATTCGCTGGATTTCGAGACCCGCAAGAAGTTGATGAAGGGCCACGCGACCGTCGGCCGCAAGTATGCCGGGCGCGTGTCTCAGTTGATCACCTCCTCGACCGGCCTGGATGAATGGGAATGGGGCGTGACGCTCATGGCCCATCAGGTGGACGCCCTGCGCGACATCGTCTATGAAATGCGTTTCGACGAGGTCACCGCGCGGTATGGCGGTTTCGGGCCGTTTTACGTGAACCTGCGAGTGACGCCGGAGCAGCTCTGGGAGCACCTGCGCCTTTAGGGGGGATGGTTCCAAGATTCCCGGAGCCGGAGTGAAGCGGAAGACGAACGTTGGAAGTTCGTCTTCTTTGCCTGCTGCTTCAGTCTCCCAGCCGACCGCCCATCATTGATACGGCTTGGCCTGGGCGACGAGTTTCTCGAGGTTCGGCTCGTCGGGATTGTGCGGTTTTCCCGGGTGGATGCAGCGCGAGGGACATTTTTGCGCGGCCTTGACGAGTTGCGCGAAGGTCCCGGCGGAGATGTCGCCGATCGTCGCCTGCTTGTCGGCGTTGTAGACGAAGAGGCGGGAATTGAGGTTGATGCAGTCGTTGCAACTCGTGCAGAGATGGCTGTCGATGTAGGCGGCCGCCGGTTCCGGCGCGGCCTCCTCTTCGGCGGCTTCCCCGGCGTCGGGGGCGACTTCCTCCGAGGCGGTTTCGGGCGTCGGCTCCGACGCGGTCGTTTCGATGGGCGTGGAATTGGCCAGGGACAGGGCCGTGGCGCGAAGGGTTTCGGGCGTGCCGTTCAGCAGCAGTTCGGAAAGGCGCGCCATCGCGCCGCGAACGGAGTCTTTTCGGGCTGCCTCGATGTCGGCCGCGGCCTTCTGCGCCAGTTGTTCGAGCTCGGCGGCGTGTTTCGCCTGGAGTTGATCGCGTTCGCGTTGGACGGCGGCGGTGACGTGCTCGTTGTCGGCCCCCCCCAATTCCTGGAGGGTGCGCCAGAAGTTGCGGCGATCGCGGCAGGCCTGGAGCAGGGGCCGGCTGACAAGGAGGCGGCGCATGGCTCCGTCGGACGCAATTCCCCAGATGAAGGGCAGGCGTTCCGCGGCCTCCTCGGGAGGAAGGTCCAGAACCTCGGGGAGCGGCGTGAAATGCGCGTCGGCCACGGCGGGCAGGACGCGGAAGTGACCGCGCAGCCCCTCCTCCAGCAGGCAGAAATCCGCGAACGTAAAGGGGAGGGAGAGGGTCTTTGCGGCGCCGGCGGCGTCGAGACAGTCCAGTTCCACCACAGGCCAGGCGGCGTTCGGGGCGGGATTGGCGTCGAGGTCGAAACGTCGGGCCCAAGTGGCTCCCCCTTCCGGGTTGAAGTGGAACAGGGGATGCGCGCGGCTGGCCACAGCGGCGTTGGAGTGGACCGGGCTTCCCAAGGGCGATGGGCCGCCGTCGGTTTGCGACGCGCTGGCGACCACGTGCAGCGCGGGGCGGCCTCCGGCCAGGCTCTGCTTCACTCCCAGCAGGAAATGCTCCGGGCGGGCGGCGGACGATTGGTTGACGGTGGTTTCGCGATGGCTGACGCCCAGATAGCCGATCTCAAAGCGAACGCCGCCGGGATCGGTTGCGCTGTCGGAACCGTCGGGAGCCGCCGCCGGGCGCACGGACACAAAGGTGTGGATCGGGCGGCCTGACTGCATCAGGCGGGAAAGCGGAGCCATTCCCGCGCCGGCCAGTTTTTCGGCGGACTCATGCGCAACGACCGGAGGCAGGGCCAGCAGTTCCCCCTCGTCGAAGCTCTTCCATTCGAAGGTGCCGAGCAGCGCGTCATGTCGCTCGGGGATGTAGGAGCCTTCCGCCTCCAGGCTCCCGACGCGCATGGCGCCGAACAGGCGCGCATGATCCGCGGCCTGGGAGTCAAAGATCTCGATCGCCTTCTCGCAGAGCGCGTCAGAGCCTGCTTCCACCTCGGCGGCGCCGGGGATCGTCAACGCGGGGGAGTCGGGACTCCGCACGACCGTGGCCTGGGCGCGGGGCGCGGCGGACAGGTGGTGGTCGAGTATTTCCAGAACCTGTTCGAGCCGCTTGCGTTTTTCGGGCGGCATGGTGACGGCTCCGCGCGCGGGCCCCAACAGCTTGTCCAAGGCATCGGCGTTGAAGCGTCCGCCCTGCATGCCCGCGGGATCGAAGCCGGTCTGCCGTTTGCCGGGCGTCTTGGAATCGTCCACGCGGATCAGTTCGCGCAGTTGACCGGCCAGGCGGGAAACCCTCTGGGTCAGGGCGATCTGCCGGGCCCTCGCCGCGTGCGACAGGGCCAGGACGAGAAGTCGGACAGGGGTGTCCTCGCGGAGAGGAAGCAGCAGACCGTCTTTCGGGCAGTCGGCCTGCAGTCGGGCCAGTCCTTCGTGAAGCTGCAGGGCGTCGGCGCCGTTCAGACCGAGTTCCGTTTCCAGTTCCTGGCCGGCGGCGAGCAGCGTGGCCGCCGCGTTCCGTCCCGGAGTTTCGGCCGCGACGCGGACAAGTTGCTCCAGTCGGACAAGGTTGTCCTTGAGGATTCGCGCGTCGCCTTCCTCGGGAGCGAAGGCGTTGATCCGGCTCTTCAGCCAGTCGGCCAGGGGGAGACAGGGAAGTTCGCCGGAGTCGCCGCTTTCGGGGCTGACGAGCAGCGGGTGGGGGCAGTCGGAGTCGTCCGGTTTGCGGAACGCGTGCAGTGCGGCGGGAAGCGTGTCGGCGGCGGGATGATCCGTCGTGTCGGAGGTGGGCGAGACATGCCAGGCGTGCAGGCTGCGCAGCAGATCGGCGTCGGCCGGCGCGTTATCGTTCGGGGCGTCGGGGGGCAGCGTCGGCGTTGGCGGGGTGTTCGCTTCGGTCAACGGTTGGTCCGTGGTGGCTTCCATGGTCGGTCCGGTTTCCTGTGATGTCTGGCCCCGGGGCGGGGCCGCCTCATGAAATGGCGAACTCGTCGAATGCCCGGTTGAGTCCTTCGAGTTTCTCCGTGGCGGTCGAGCCGATGCCCTGTTGGACGAAGTCGTCGTAGACCGCGCGGTTCGGGTCGTGAAAGAGCAGGCCGATGGCGACGAGGGTTTCGTGGTGCGACAGGGCGTGCGCCTGCCCGATGTCCGAGGGGTCGTGGGCGACGCGGTTCGGGAAGATCTTCGCCACGTTGGGGTCGATCTGGACGCCGTTTTCGTGCTCCAGCAGGAGCAGGTTGGAGGGGTCGTGCTGCAGGCCGTCGTACATCCCGGGCGTGAAGTGGGGGCAACGCTGCATGATGTGAACGAAGCTCAGCCCGCGGTGCTTGAAGGCCTTGTGGAGGGTGGCGTGGAGATGGACGGGGTTCCAATCCATGGTGCGGGCGACGAAGGACACGTTCGCAAAGGCCAGCGTGGTCGAGGCCGGGTTCAAGGCAGGGATGACCACGCCTCTCGGGTGCGTGTTGGTCTTGAAACCCATTGGCGTGGTGGGCGAGCTCTGCATCTTGGTCAGGCCGTAGATGTTGTTGTCGAACAGCATCACGACCATGTCCATGTTGTAACGCACGGCATGGACCCAGTGGCCGGCGCCGATGGAGCAGCAGTCGCCGTCGCCGGTGGCCACCCAGACGTGGAGGTCGGGTCGCCGGGCCTTGACGCCGCAGGCCACGGGCAGCGCGCGGCCGTGCAGGCCATGGAAGCCGTAGGTCTTCATGTAGTGGGGGAAGCGACTGGAGCAGCCGATGCCCGACACGCACACGGTCTTTTCCGGCGCCAGTTGCTCGTCGCGGCAGATGCGCTGCACGGCGGTGAGGACGCCGTGGTCGCCGCAGCCGGTGCACCAGCGGGCTTCGCCGCCCTGGTAGTCTTCCAGCGTGTAGTACTTGGGCGGCACGTCGAGGGACCAGTCTGTCTTGAGGCTGAGCATGGGGGACTCCTTTGATCAGTAGGCGGGTTCGGGCAGTTCGACGGCGGGCGGAAGCTGCCCGGATCGGATCCTGTCCAGGCGGTTCTTGACCACCTGGTAAATCTGTTTGGGGGAGAGCGGCTGGCCGAGGGTGCGGGACCAGTAGTCGATGTCCCGGCGGGTCTGCTGCCGGAGCAGCACGGCGAGCTGGGAGCTGCGGCTGTGGCGCGGGTGGCCGGCGAAACCTTCCTGGGGATCGCTGTAGTTGAGCTCGATGGTCATCACCCGCTTGAAGCGGAGGAACATCTCCCGCAGCCCGGGCTCCAGCGGTGAGAGAAATCTCAGGTGCGTGGTGGAGACGGCGTAGCCTTCCTCGCGCAGCCGGTCGACGGCCTCCTCGATGGCGCCGCGGGTGGAGCCCCAACCGACCACCAGCAGGTCGCCCGAGTCGTCGCCGGCGATCACGGGCGGCTTGAGGGTCGAGCGCAGGGTGACGAGCTTGCGGCTGCGCATCTCGCAGCTGTTCTGATGGGAGTGGGGATCATAGGCCACCTTGCTTTCGCGGGTGTGCGTCAGGCCGGTAAGGACGTATTCGCCGCCGCGCTGGCCGGGGATGGGGCGGGGGGAGAGTCCTGTTTCCCCGTCCCAGTCAAACGGAGCCACGCCTTCCTGCCAGGGGGACTGGTCGATCGGCGGGGCGAACCAGTCCTCGGTGACCTCGGGACGGGGGATGGCCTGGACGCCCGTGGCGAGATTGGCGTCCGTGAGCATGATGACGGGGCCGCGGAAGGCCTCGGCCAGCCGGCGCGCGGTGGGCACCATCTGGAAGGACTCCTCGATGGTGGACGGGGCCATGACGATCTTGGGCGCGTCGCCAGGCGCAGCGTAGAGCGCGGCCAGCAGGTCGCCCTGCTCGATCTTGGTGGGCAGGCCCGTGGAGGGGCTGCCGCGTTGGACATCAATGATCACGAGCGGAATCTCCGCCATCACGGCCAGGCCGATGAATTCGGTCTTCAGGGCCAGGCCTGGGCCGGAGGTGATGGTGCAGGCGGTCTTGCCGGCGTAGGAGCAACCGATGGCGAATCCGATGGCCGCGATCTCGTCCTCCGCCTGGTGCACCACGCCGCCCACTTTCATGAATGAGCCGGCCAGGTAGTGCGACGCGGAGGTGGCGGGGGTGATCGGATACATGGAGACGACCTCCATGCCGGCGGCCATGACGCCCAGGCCCAGGGCCTGGTTACCGTTGAGGGCGAGCCTCCGGCCGGCGTTCTTGATCGCGGGAATGTCGAAAAGGATCGGGAGGTTGGCCTTGGCGAATTCCTCGCCGGCCTGGAGCAGGGCGCGGTTGAGGGCGACGACCTCCTCGCCCTTGCGGCCGAACAGCGCCTTGATCTCGTCCAACGCCAGTTCCACGTCGCGCTGGTAGATCCGGCACAGCATGCCGAGGACGAACATGTTCTTGCCGAGGCGCGGATTGCTGGTGAGCTTCAGGCAGGCCTCCTCCAGCGGGAGTTCGTGGATGATCAGCCCTTTCCCCCGGAACTCCTCAACCGCCTCCACGTAGGCTTCCCGGATGGCGGGATCGGGATCCTCCTTCCATTTGTTTTCCAGGAGGACATGCGTTCCTTCGGCGTAGGCGCCCTGCTGGACGCGGCCGTAGAGCACCTGTTCGTTCAACGCGACGACGAGATCCGCCTCGTCGCCCATGTTGGTCATCTCCTTCGAGCCGATGCGGATGCGGATGCCGCTGGCGCCGGCCCGGGAGCGGGCCGGGGGCTGAATCTCGGCGGGGATGATCTCCACCGTCCAGACGCCATTGCCCATCTTGGCGCTGACGATGCCGAAGGTCTGGCCGCATTTTTGCGCGCCTTCGCCGGAGTCCGCGACGATCTCGACGATATGCTGGGTCAGGGTTGCAGGCGCGACGGTGGGGGAGTCTGGAACCGCGCCGGATTCCGCGGAGATGGTCTCGTTCACACTGGTGTTCACACGATGATTGGCGATGCGGTGTGCAATCGATGTAATACGGATCTTGGCGAAGCGTCAATTGGAAGGCGGTCAAACGGCCGGTTTTGGCGTGAGTTGGATAAATAATGGTCGGTCCTGCGGAGGTGGGGCGGGCCCGTGAATGTCGAGGTGTGTGACTTGTGGGTTTACGTGGAGGATTTTCCGGGCAGAATCCCGGTCATGTTCGCGCTTCAACGATTCCGGTTCATGTTTGCGTTCGGCGCTTCGCTGATGGCGGGGAACTGCCTGGGGGCTGTCGATGCGGAGGTATACGCGGCATCGCTGAAACCCGTGTTGCAGGCGCGTTGCGTCGCGTGCCACGGGGCGTTGAAACGCAAGGGCGGGCTGCGGCTCGACACCGCCGAATTGCTCCGGCAGGGCGGTGAGGACGGGCCGGTGATCGTTCCCGGCGACGCGCGGACCGGCGAACTGCTTCGGCGGGTCTTGTCGACGGATGAATCGGAGCGCATGCCGCCGGAAGGGGAGCGGTTGACAGTGGGACAGATCGAGTCGCTGAAGCAGTGGATTGCCGCGGGCGCGCCTGTCCCCGAAAACGAACAGCCCGAACCCGATCCCAGGGACCACTGGGCGTTTCGCCCGATTGTCAAACCGCCGCTGCCCGACGCTTCCTTCACCGGCAATCCCATTGACGCCTTCATCGCCGCGAAGCATGCGGAACGCGGGATCCGGCCCCAGCCCGAGGCAGGTCGGTCCGTTCTTCTCCGTCGCGCCGCCCTGGATCTGACGGGCTTGCCGCCGACGCGCGACGAGTTGAGCGCCTTTCGCGCCGACGTCTCGGCCCGGGCCTACGAGCGGTTGATCGACCGGTTGCTCGCCAGTCCGCACCATGGCGAACGCTGGGGGCGGCATTGGATGGACGTCTGGCGTTACAGCGACTGGTTTGGCCTGGGCAAGCAGCTCCGAAACAGCCAGAAGCACATCTGGCATTGGCGGGACTGGATTGTGGAATCGCTGAATGAGGACAAGGGCTACGACCGCATGATCCTGGAGATGCTGGCCGGTGACGAGGTGGAGCCGACCGACCGGAAGACCCTGCGCGCCACCGGTTACCTCGCGCGGAACTACTACCTCTTCAACCGCGACACCTGGCTGGACGAGACGGTCGAGCACACGGCCAAGGCCTTCCTTGGATTGACCATGAACTGTGTCAAATGCCACGACCACAAGTACGACCCCTTCGAGGTTCAGGATTATTACGCCTTCCGCGCCTTCTTTGAACCGCACCAGATCCGCCTCGACCAGGAGCCGGGCGTCATGGATTTCGAAAGGGACGGCCTGCCGCGCGCCTTCGACGATCATCTCGACGCGCCGACCTACGTTTATCGCAAGGGCAACGACAAGGACCCCGACAAGAGCCGGGTCATCAAGCCGGCGTTGCCGGTCTTGTTCGCAGCGCATGAATTCTCGATTGATCCGGTCGAGTTGCCGGCCTTCGCCTATGCGCCGGGCTCCCGGGACTACGTGCAGAAGGACCATTTGGCGAAGGCGGAGGCGGATGTCGCCAAAGCGGAGAGTGAACTGGCGAAGGCGAGGCAGCGATTGGCGGCAATCGGGAAGGAGCAGGCAGGAAAAGGGGGCGTTGAAGCCGCGGCGGAACCGGTCGGGCCGACGCCATTTCTCAAGGACGACTTCTCCAAGGCGCGTTCCGATTTGTGGGAGGTTTCCGGCGAAGGTTGGAAACATGAGGACGGCAAGCTGCTTCAGACCAAGCCGGGCACGGACCGTTATCTTCGTTCCCGAAAGGCGCATCCGGAGAACTTCCGAGCGGTGTTCCGGTACAAGCCCACCGGCGGCGTGAAGTGGAAGTCCATGTCGATGCGCTTTGATGTGGTCGATGGCGGGAAGACCAGTCACACGGCGTATCTGAGCGCGTTGACGCCCGGCTCCAAGGCGCAGATTTCCCACACGGAGAATGGCCGCAACGATTATCCCGCGGCTGGGCGCAAGGCGATGCCGGTGAAGCTGAACGAGGTTCATGAGCTGGAGATCGCCGTGCGCGGCCACACGATCAATTTCTGGGTGGATGGCGGACTGGCGTTGGCCTATCGGCTGCCTTGGCGGCGACCGGGCGGACGTTTCGAGCTTTCGGTCTTCGACCTGACCGCCGAGCTGCTTTCCCTGGAGGTGGAAAGCCTGCCGGAGCAGGTGGAACTCACCCAACCTGACGGCGCGTCTGACATGAGCAACACCCTGGCCGGGGCGAAGGCCGGCGCGGCCCTGGCGGAACGCGGCGTCGCGTTGGCAAAGGAGAACCTTGCGGCGCTGAAGGCGCGAATTGCGGCGGACCGGGCGATGGTCGCGAATCCAGATTCAAAGGAGGCCGGGGAACTTGCCGCCGCCGCCGCCAAGACGACGCGCAAGGCGGCCTTGGCCAAGGCCGATCACGACCTGGCGCGCGCCGATCAGGAACTTGCCCGCCTTTCCGCCCTGGCCAAACCGGACAAGAAGAAGCTCGCGGAGGCGGAGAAGAAGCTGAAGGCCGCGCGATCGGGCCGGGCCAAGACCCTGGAGGCCTTGAAGAAGACGGATCGCGAGTATGTCTCGTTGACCGGCAGCCTGAAGGCGTTGGAGACGCCGGCGCACAAGTTCGGGCAATACCCGCCGGTCTACGGTCGCACGAGCAGCGGCCGGCGGACGGCTTTGGCGAAATGGATGGGCAGCCGGGAGAACCCGCTCACCGCGCGCGTCGCCGTAAACCACATCTGGATGCGCCACTTTGGCGAGCCTCTGGTGGACAACGTTTTCGATTTCGGTCGTCGCGCCAAGGAGCCTGAGCATCTGGACCTGCTCAATTACCTTGCCGCCGATTTCATGGAGCACGGTTGGAGCATGAAGCGGCTGCACAAACTGATGATGACCTCGGAGGCCTATCGCCGTTTTTCCAGCAACGCGGACGCCGACACGCGGGCGAAATCGGCGGACCCGGACAACCGGCTCTACTGGCGGATGAATCCGCGACGCATGGAATCCCAGATCATCCGCGACAGCGTCCTGCGGCTCGCCGGCGAACTGCAACTTCAGCTTGGCGGCCCGAGCGTGGATCCTGCGAAGAAGGACGTGACGTCGCGTCGCAGCCTCTATTTCACCCATTCACGCGATGGCGTGGAGGCGTTCCTCAAATCCTTCGACGACGCGGAGATCACCCAATGCTACCGCCGCAGCGAGAGCGTTGTGCCCCTGCAGGCCCTGGCGATGGCCAATGCGGAAATTTCGATCGACATGGCCGGGAAGATTGCGCGCGGGATCGTGGCGGAAGATGACGGAAGCGTTGTGACCGGAGCCTTCGAGACCGTGCTGGCGCGCGCGCCATCGGAAGAGGAGCGGGGGGAGGGCGTTCGTTTTCTCGGGAATATGCGGGAACTGCTGAAATCGAAAGGCGTCGCCGACCGGGAACAGCGCGCCCGCGCCCGGTTGGTCCACGCCCTGTTGAACCACAACGACTTCATCACGATCCGGTGATGCGGGATTGTCGCTGCGCATGCGCCCGCATGTTCTTGGTATGCGTCATCCTGTTGCTGGCTCCCATCACGGCGTTGGGCGCGGAGATCAGGATCTCGTCGTTCAACGTGAATCTCCACAACGAGGCGGTTGCGTAGACTTGCGCGCTGATCAAGAAACATAACCCGGATGTCATCCTGCTTCAGGAATCGACGGCGAAGATGGAGAAGGGGGCGGGGGGGCATCTGCCTGAGAGTTACCGTTACTCCTGGTTCGCGGGGGAGGATGTGGAATCGGGGGGAGGATTCGCGGTGATTTCCAAGTTCCCGCTGGTGGAAAAGGAGTTCATTCCAAAGTCGGCCGGAGCCTTTGGAGCCCAGAAGTGCGGCGTGAAGGTGGGGGCGGTCACGATTCGCCTTGTGAACGTGCATCTGAATCCGGCCATGCTTCCGAAACCGTTCAATCGCGCGAGCGCCATGCACTTGATGATGATGAACAACAAGACCCAGGTCCTGGAGATCCGGAACATCCTGAGGCATTGCGAGGGAAGCGAACCCACGGTCATCGCGGGGGACTGGAACTGCTTCCCCAGCATGGCGGCCTACCGGCAGCCCGCCTCGAAAGGCTTCATCGACGCTCATCTCTCACTCGATCCGAAGGCCAAAGCGATGCCCACCTGGTCGATGACGGTGGGTGGCGAACGCCTGCAGGCGCGGTTCGACCACGTCTTTCACAACGGGCTTCTGGAAGCCGCGAGCTTTGAGGTCGTTCCCAACGAATTGTCGGATCACGCGTTGCTGAACTGTGTGTTGAGACTGAAGGAGTAGCGGCCTTTTCGGTCGGTGTAGCGCTGGGGGCGGCTCACTGCGGACAGTTCGCCCTGCCTTTTCTGCGCCGATTGGACTTTCGCGCGACGCTCCCTTTTCCGTTGACGGTCCGCGCGCGGTCCAAACAATCGCCTGATGCCACGATTCTTCCTTTCCTCATTGGGGCTGTTTCTCTGCGCGGTTGGGATTGCCGGCGCCATCGACCATGACCCGGAAGCCCGGCCGGTCCGGCCCGGGGTGACGTTCACGTTGGTTGCCGAGCAGTCGGACCTGGTCACGCCGACGGGCGTGGATGTGGATGAGACCGGCGCCATCTGGGCGGTTGCGGTGCACACGCATCTTCCGAAGGAGGACTATCCCGGGCCGAAGTTCGACGAGATTCTCATGTTCTCACCGGGCGGCGGGCGAAGCGTCTTCTACAACAAGACCTTTCACACCATGGACCTTGAGGTGGGGCAGGACGGGTGGATCTACCTCGCGGAGCGCAACCGGATCCTCCGCATCCGCGACGCCGACGGCGACGGCAGGGCGGACGAGGAACAGGACCTGGCCGTGTTGCAGTCCGACGCGGTTTATCCGCACAACGGGCTTTCGGGCCTGGCCTGGGGGCCGGACGGCGAGCTGTATTTCGCGCTGGGCGAGAATTTCAACCAGGCTTGGGTTCTCACCGGGACGGACGGAAGGACGGCCACGGGAACGGGCGAGGGCGGGGTGTTTCATTGCCGGCCGGACGGGAAGGGGCTGACGCGTATTGCCCGCGGTTTCTGGAATCCCTTCGGCCTGTGCGTTCGCGAGGACGGCGAGATCTTCGCGGCGGAGAACGATCCCGGGGAACGGCCGCCGTGCCGGGTCCTGCATGTCGTCCAGGGCGGCGACTACGGCTTCCAGCGGAGTTACGGCCCGGGCGCTCATCATCCGTTCGTGGGGTGGAACGGCGAACTGCGTGGGACGTTGCCGATGGTCCATCCATCCGGCGAGGCGCCCTGTGGGGTTGTTTCGCTGGGACGCGGGCTGTTGATTCCCTCCTGGGGCGATCACAGCGTTGACTTTTATCCGCTGACCCGCGAGGCCGCGAGCTACCGGGCGGAACGGATCGAGATCGTGAAAGGCGGGCGTTATTTCCGGCCGACCTGCATCGCGTTCGATGAATACCGAAGCAGCGCGGGGCGGAAGGTCTTTTATCTCACGGACTGGGTGGACGGCCGCTACAACGTGCACGGTTACGGTCGGCTTTGGCGGTTGGAGATCGACCTGAACCTTGCCGCCTGGACGGGGCCTCGTCGGCTGGACGAGCCGACCCCGGAGGCGAAGCTGGCGAAGCGGTTGCGTGAGGGCAGGGGGCTGTTTTCGCGTGGACGGTTGCTGGCGTTGGCTCAGGACAAGGACCCGTTTGTCGCGCAGGCGGCGTTGGTCCGGTTGAGCGAATCGGCGCCGGGTTGGAAGCCGGAGGCCATCGTGGAATGGGACGACGCCGACCGCGTCTCGGCGGTTCTGGCGTTGCGCATGGCGGACGCGGCGCCGGAGGGCTGGATCGACTTGTTGCTCTCCGATCGCAGCGAGGTCGTGCAGTTTGAGACGTTGCGTTGGCTGGCTGATCGCCGGCATGACGCCTTTCTCGCGCGGGTCGAAGAGTTGCTGGGGCGGAACGAGCTTTCCTTCGTGCTGTTTGAGGCGGGCATCGCGGCGTGGAACACCCTGAGCGGAAAGCCGGAACTGGGCTTGAACAACACGGAGATGCTGCTGGCGCGCGTGCGAGACGAGGCCAGCCCCGCCAGGCTTCGCGCCTTCGCGCTGCGGATGTTGCCGACCATGGCGCGCAACGCTGCGCCCAAGGGGCCGTTGGCGACGGTGCGCTTTCCCAAGGGCGTGACCGTGGAGTTGCTGGCCGGCCTGTTGAACAAGGGCGACGAGGAGCTTTCGCTGGAGGCGGTGCGCGTCCTGTCCGGGCATCCGGCGGCGGGCAAGCACGTCCTGGCGCGGGTGGCCAAGGATGAGAGACGATCCGCCCAGCTTCGCGCCGAGGCCGTCGCCGGATTGGCCGCGGTTGCCGACGAATATCTTGCCGATCTGGTCGCGCTGGCGAGGAGCGCGGACGCGACGGTGGCCGAGGAGGCGTTGCGGGCGCTGCGAATGCAGACCCTTTCGGCGGAACAGTCGGCTGCGTTGGCTGGCGCACGCCCGGCGGATCTGGCTGCGGCGCTCCTGAGCCCGGGATCGTTGGTCGAGGGGCGGCCCGCGCTGACGGATGTCGAGGCTTGGGAGAAGCGGCTTGCGGCGGTTGGCGGAACGCCGGACATCGACGCCGGTCGACGGGTCTTTCATCACGCCGGCATTGCCATGTGTTCCCGTTGTCACCGGTATGGCGGACGGGGGAAGGTGGTGGGGCCGGATCTCAGCGCGGTCGGCGATCGCGGCGATCGGACGTGGCTGCTGACCTCATTGCTGCAACCCAGCGCCGAGATGGCTCCGGAATTCCAACCCCGTGATGTCGTGCTCAAGGACGGGACGGTGCATACGGGCATCCGGCTGCGCTCCTACACGCGGGAGCAGATCCGCGACGCCAATGGCAACACGCTCACCTTTGACACCGGCGATCTCGCCGAGATTCGCGACCTCGACCGTTCCCTTATGCCGGAGGGACTGGTGTATTCGATGACGGATCGGGAACTGCGGGATCTGCTGGCGTTCCTGGAAGCGGGGCGGTGACAGTTCGTCCTCTCCCTCGTGATTGCAATGCGCCCGCCCGCTCCGTAGGCTCGCCGCCTTTCCCGCCAGAGACGGGCGGACTTTTTTCATGAGCGACGCAGATTTGGAAACACCGAAAGCCGAGACCGACGCGGGTTCACCCGACGAGGGCGACAAGGACGTGCATCGGCTGAAGCTGGGCGGGCGCGAATTCATCCTCGTGGGCACGGCGCACATTTCCAAGAAATCGACCGAACTGGTGCGTCGGGTCATTGAGACAGAGAAGCCGGACACAGTCTGCGTGGAGCTTGATCAGCGGCGCTACGAGACCATTTCCCGTCCGAACCAGTGGGAGCATCTCAACCTCCTGGAGGTCATCAAGAAGAAGCAGTTGCCCACGCTGGTCGTACAGCTCGTGCTGGCGTCGTATCAAAAGCGCATGGGCGAGAAGCTGGGGGTGCTGCCGGGCACGGAACTGCTGGAGGCGACCAAGGTCGCCCAGGAGAACGACATCCCTTTCGAACTTTGCGACCGGGACGTGGGCATCACCCTGAAGCGTGCGTGGCGGAACACCGGGTTTTTCAAGCGGATGTGGCTGCTGTCGTCCGTGTTCGCGAGCGTGTTTGAGCCGGCGGAGGTTTCGGAGGAGCAGTTGCAGGAGATCAAGGACCAGGACGCGCTGAGCGAGATGCTCAAGGAGATCGGCGAGTTCGCGCCTTCCATGAAGGGGGCGTTGATCGACGAGCGCGACGCCTACATGGCAGAGAAGATCCGCGCGGCGAAGGGCGACAAGGTCGTGGCCGTGGTCGGTGCGGGGCATGTCAGCGGAATGATCGAGCGACTCAAGGCGGAGTCCGAAGCCGACCTGGAGAAGTTGGAGGAACTGCCGCCGCCCTCGCACTTCTGGCGCAACGTCGGGATCGCGATTCCGTTGGCGATCATCGGCAGCCTCGTCTACATCGGCCGGACCAAGGGTTTCGATGAGGCGATGAGCAACCTTTGGTTCTGGGTGTTGGTGAACAGCATCCCCACGGCGTTGGGGGCCTGCCTGGCATTGGCGCATCCGCTGGTGATCCTGGCAGCCTTTGTGGTGGCGCCGTTCACGAGTCTCACACCGGTGGTCGGGGCGGGCATGGTGACCGCGTTTTTGCAGGCTTGGTTGAAGCCGCCTCGGGTCTATGAATTCGAAAAGGCTGGCGAGGATCTCACGAAGTTCACCCACTGGTGGACGAACCGTCTGCTGCGCGTGTTCCTGACCTTCTTCCTGCCCGGGCTGCTGGGCGCGATCGCGACCTACGTGGGCGTGGCCAAGATCCTGAACAGCGCCGCGGGGTGAGGGGGGCGCGGAGCGCGGAGTGGTTTGGGCAAGGCCTCGTGTCTCGGGCGCCCTTCCAAGGCATTGAAGTGGTTCGCTTCGGCGACGCGACCCTACCTTTTACCAGGTAGATGGCTCGCCGAGCCGTCCCACTTCAAGTCCCGGAGGAACGACGGAGCAGGGAGCACGCGATACGGCAGCCGCTCAGTTTCCCGCGGCGGGCTTGTTCATTTCCTTCAACGCGGCGGTGACGATTTCGCGGACGCGGATCACCTCGGTGTCCTGCGGGTCAAGCTGCAGGGCGCGAAGGCTGTAGAAGTCGGCCTCGCCGATGCGGCGGATGTTCTCCTCGGCCGGTTCATCCAGCGTCAGCAGCGCGAGGCGGGCGAGGGCCCGGGCGTTGTCCGGCGCGATGGCGACGGCTTCGAGGACGCTTTCGAAGCTGTTCTCATCGAGGAGGGAGCGGAGGAATTGGTCGATGCCCAGTTCGCAGAAGGGAGAGATGGCCCGGGAATTACGGTCGGCCAGAAACCACTTTCCCCAGCGGTTGTAGAAATCCGCGTCGTTCGCGGTCGCGAGGCTTTGCCTTAGTTCCAGGATCAGGCCGAGTCGGTCGGCGGCGGGTCGGTCGGGATCGGCGCCATTGGCGGTCCTGCCGGCGACGGCTTCGGCGAGGTCCGGCAACCAGGCCGGAGCCGGTGAGGGGGCGATGGGAACGTCCCAGAGTTCGATGGAGCCGGTTTCGGTCAGGATCAGAACCTGGTCGCCGGCGGGATTGAAACGAAGCGCGACGACCCGGCCCCATTGCCTTTTCGTTTCGGAAACAGGGCGTCCGGTGGCGACGTTCCAGACGCGGAGGTCGTTGGCGAGGGTGTGCGTCAGCAGGCGGGAGCCGTCGGGGCTGAACAACACATTGACGACCGGGATTGAGTGGCGGAGGGGCGGAAGCTCGCGGGTTTTCCCGGAGATGTCGAAGACGCGCGCCTGCCGGTCGAGCGAGGCGGTGGCGATCCGGCGGCCGTTGTCGGAAAACCTGGCTGAGGCGATGGGGTTCGAATGAACCAGCCTCTCCGTCAACGGCTTGCCGGTATCGACGTCGAACACGTGCGCCGATCCGCCCGCGAGCGAGCCCTTCACGTCGGTCTCGCGTCCGTCCATGACGGCGATCAATTTGCCGCCGTCCTTGGAGACGGTGACGGATCGCAGCCCCTCGACCGACGAGGGATCCAGGGACAGGACGCGTGGTTTGCCCGGGCCGCCTTCGATGATGACGGTGGTTCCGGAGGCGACCCGGGCCAGGAACCCGGCGGGTGCCTCCGAGGCGGGCGGTAGGCCGGCTCGACGGCCGGAACGGCTGTTCCACGCGTGACGGCCGTTCTTCTCATCGGCGGCGACGATGGTTGCTCCGTCGGCGCTGTAATCAGCGGAGATCAGTGGATTGTTGGCGAAGAGGGACAAGGGGCGAGCTGCTCCGGGCAGGGCGGTGCGGATTTCGACGCCCGCGGTTCCTTGGAGCAAAGCCAGGCGGTCGCCCCGCGGGCTGAAACGGAATCGTCGGGGCCAGGCGAGGTTGGGGATAAGCTCGGAAAGTGGGAATCCTCCTAGAGCATCCCAGAGTCGCGCCGTGCCGTCTGCTGCGGTGGTTGCCAGGACACGTCCGTTCGGGCTGAAGCCGACCCGCGTGACCGGCAGGGTGTGGCGCGGCCTTTCCGTGACGTATTGTCCGCTGAAGGCGTCCCAGATCGCGGCGCCTTCGGAGGTGTGGGCGGCGGCAATGCGTTGGCCGTCGGGACTGATCCTCGCGCCGGCGGCGGGGGCGATGTTCGGCAGGGGGAAGGGGGCCGAGAGACGGCGTTGTCCGCTGCGCGGATCCCAGACCACCGCCTTGTCGTCGGCCGGGTAAACCACAAGCAGCTTGCCGTCGATGGTGAATTGCGCGTCGAGGATGGCGCCGTTGTGATCGAGCGAGACGGCCGGTCCATCGCCGGTGTGCGCGTCCCAGAGGTGGATGCGGCTTCCGCTGAGGGTCGCCACCTGGCTGCCGTCCGGGCTGAAGAATGCGCGTTCGATGGGCGCGGGATGAGGCAGCGGGCGCGCGATGGGTTGGCCGGTCGTCGCGTTCCAGATCCGGGCGGTCCGATCGCCGCCGACCGTCAGGACGCGGTTGCCGTCCGGGTTGAAGGACGCGCTCCACACGCCGATGTCGTGGGCCAAGGGGCCGGCGATGACCGAACCGGTCGCAGCATCCCGAATCCACGCGGATCCATCTTGCGGCAACAGGGCGGTCCGGCCGCTTTCCTCGATCTTCTTGACCCGGTTCTCACACAGGAGGAGGCGCGTTCCATCCGGGCTGAATTCAAGATGCTCGATGCGGTTGGAATGCAAGGCTGTCACCAACGCGTTTTCCCCGGCGGCCAGGTTGCGGATTTCGACGGCGACGCCTCCGGGAGGTTCGGCGGCAAGCGTTGCGACGCGATTACCATCGGGTCTGAAAGCGAGGACCTCGCTGTTTGGCGCGACCGGGATCGGAGCGGCCAGAGGCAGCGCGAAACTGCGATGACTCAGCGCGGAGATCAGTCGGGTCGCCGCCACGGTGTCGCCGGGGTCGTCTCGCACGATTCCGGCGAGCAACGCGATGCCCCTGGCGGCGTTGTCCGCGGCAAAGCTCTCCACGGCGAGTTCGAATCGCAGCCTTGAGGCGAAGTCGCGTTGGGCCGAGTCGCCGGCGACCTGCTGGGCGCGGAGGCGTTCTTTCTCGGCCAAGGCGCTCTTCAGTTCCTGTTCGAGCCTGCGCGTGGATTCGCGCGCGGCGGCTTCGGAGGCTTGGGTTTTCTCCAGTTCGCGGGCCGCAAATTCACCGGCGGATTCCATTTCCCGGGCCTGGGCGGCCGCGTTGTTCACGCGGACCTCGGCCAACTTCGCATTCTTCACCGCTGCTTCAAGCGCTTTGCCCGCGCGGTCGCGTTCCTGTGTTGCAGCGGCAATCGCCTCCTCGGCCCGCTGTTTCTGGTTGTGGGCGCGGAATCCCGCCGCCAGCGCGAAAAGCGCCAGCAAGCCGGCGATGGCCCAAGGCAGCCACGGCGGCAGCGCGGGGAAACGGTTGGGGGCGGAAGGTGCGGCCATGTCTGGGATTCAACGAGGTCGGACGAGAAAAAGTTGCCGGAGTTTCCGGCGGACGGATACGAAGGTGTTCACTCGTCCATGTGTTTGCGGACAAAGGGCAGCACGGCCGCGTAGGCGGCCTCCACATCGTTGCGATCCGCGCCGGCAAGTCCGTGCTCGCCGCGCTGGACGGATATGAGGCGGTGCTCGACGCCGTGACGACGAAATTCCGTCGCCATCATGACCGACTGTTCGTGCGGCACGTCCGTGTCCTCGGTTCCATGAATGAGCAGGGTGGGGGGATACTGATTTGAAATGTTCCGGACGGCCATGAACGGATGGAATTTCGTCGCCTCGCGGCGCGGATCGAAACCGCCGACATGATCGGGCCAGAGCCCGTTTCGACGGCAGTATTGATAGAAGGCGGCGCCGTTGCCCTTGCGGTCCGCGGAGTTGGCGACCGGCGGTCCGCCAGCGACCTCGGCCGCCTCGGCCTTGGTCATCCCGGCGCGGCGGTGACGTTCGTGCGGGCTGGGCTCGCTCAGCCACGGGCCGAGAAAGTCGCCATAGCCCCAGAAGGCGACCAGGACATCCGGTGGGGGCTGCGCGCGAAAGCCGGCGGTGAGCGTGAGACAACCGCCCGCCGAGCCGCCAAGGACGGCAATCCTCGAAACGTCGGCGTTGAATTGCTTCGGTCCTTCGCGGCGGATCCATTTGAATGCGTCTTCCAGGTCCGAGACGATCTGGGGGAGTTTCGTTTCGGGGGCGAGGCGGTAATCGAGGGAGACCAACGCGTAGCCGGCGCCAAGCATATCCTTCTTCACGCGGCCGCTGACGCCTTGGCGTCCGCCGTTGATCAGCGCTCCGCCGTGAATCCAGACGGCGACCTTGCGTGGAAGCGCGTCGTCGGCGCGGTAGACGTCGAGCTTGATCTCCAGGTCGCCCTCCTTCTTGTAGGTGAAGGTTTGCTTGACGATGGGGGCGTTCGCGGCCGGGGCGGCGGATGCCGGGGCCGGGAGGCAGGAGAGAAGCGCGCAGGCGATGGAAAGGAGGGGCAGGCGACGCGAGGCGGACATGAAGGCAGTCTAGCGACGCGGCTGGATTTGGGAATTCCCGATTAAGCCGGAATTGACTGGACCTGTTGTGAAGGTCGGCAAGGATGCGCCGCGATGATCTCTGAAGCGGCCGACTACGAAGTGGTGCAGACCCGGCGGGGCGTGCGTCTGGAGCAAAACGGCGCCGCCCTGAGCGAAGTCTGCCGAGAGGCCGGGCCGACCGACAGTGTGTTCGACGTGCTGGCGGCGGCGGTGCACGTGCTGGCTCCCTCGCGAAGCTTCACGCTGCTTGGTTTTGCCGGGGGCGGGATGATCGCGCCTTTGCGCGCCATGGGGGGGCGGCAGCGTGTGGATGCGGTTGATCTCGACGCGCACGGCCACGGTGTATTCCGGGAGATCGCCGGCGGTTACGCGGGGGATGTCCGGTTTCACCAGGGCGATGCGGCGGAGTGGCTGCGCGCGCAAACGGAATTGTGCGAGGTGATCGTGGAAGACCTGTCGGTTCCGACTGAGGACGATGTGGTCAAGCCGGCCGTTTCCCGGACGGTTCTGCCCGAGCTCATCCGGCGGCGCTTGACCGTGGATGGCGTGGTCGTCACGAACGTCCTGAGCGAGCGGGGGCAGACTTGGGAAGACGTCACCCGGCCGGCAATCTTCGGCCACTCCAAAGCCCATGCGATCGTGTTGGAGGAGTTCGCCAACCGCATTGTGTTGGCTGGCGCCTACGATCACGACGCGCGCAGTCTGTCGCGCGAAATTCGGCGCGCCTTGAGATCGATCGGCTCCAGTCAGGCGGAGGTGATGCGGGTGATGACCCTTGTCGGTTGACCAGTCGGCCGCCGCGCGTCATTTCCTTCGCGCGACCAATTGCTCCAAGTTAGAGCCGAACAGGGCGCGATTGAGTCCAGGCATTTGAAGCGATTGAAAGGGACGCTGAGAATACAACAAGCGTCTGCGGCTTCAGGGAGTATCCCCGAACAATCGTATGGGTTGCCCCCAGGTCGACGGCCCCCTCGCGCGAGGCTGAAACTGGACTCTCCAAGTTCGTTGCCGTATCGTCCGCGCCCATGGAAGAGAACGGTTCAACAATCACGGAAACCGCCTCGTCTAAGACGGAGTTTGCCTCTAGGGGCGAACATACTGTCTTCCTCTTCACCGACATTGTGGGCTCGGTGAAGCTGCAGAACAGCCTTGGCACGGAGGAATACACAAGGTTGCTTGTCCGGCATACCGAGGTCTTCAAGGAGGTGTTGGCTGATTTCGCTGACGCGGAGATGGCGCAAGATACCGGTGATGGCTTTCTCATTAAGTTCAAAACCGCATCTGACGCAGTAAGGGCTGCGCTCAAGCTCCAGTATCAACTGACGCATTCCGACTGGCCCAACCTGCGTCCCGAAGTCCGTATCGGACTTCATCAGGGGCAAATCACGTTGATCGATTCCGACACGGACAAGGGAGGCAAGATTGTCGGAATGACCATCAACTATGCGGCGCGGGTCATGGATCTGGCCGACGGCAAGCAGATTCTGATGACGCGGGCTGTCTTTGACGACGCGCGTCAGTATGTGAAGGAGCATCCGGAGATCGGGTCGTCGGAACGCCCCGTGATCGAGTGGGAAGCGCACGGTCGCTACGTCTTCAAGGGCGCGGACGAGCCGATGGAGGTGTTTGAGGTTGGAGCCGTGGGGCTCGCGCCGCTGTCGCCGCCCGCAGATTCCGAGAAAGCCAAACGGTCGGTAGGTCCCGAAGAAGAGGAGACATTGGGCTGGCGGCCGGGGGTGGGGCTTGAAGTCCCCGATCGAGCAGGTTGGATTCTGCAGGAGAAGCTCGGGGTCGGCGGTTTCGGCGAGGTCTGGCTCGCCGAACATCGCACCCTCAAGAGTCGCCGCGTCTTCAAGTTTTGCTTCGATGTTGATCGACTCCGTTCGTTGAAGCGAGAGGTGACGTTGTTTCGATTGATCCGTGAAGGACTGGGGGATCGACCTGATATCACGACCATCCATGAGATTCACCTGGAGTCCGCGCCTTACTTCCTTGAGTTGGACTATGTCAAAGGCGGGGATCTGTCCGATTGGGCCGAGGAGCAAGGCGGCATCGACAAGGTCCCCCTCGAGCAACGAATCGAGATCGTCGCCCGGATCGCGGAGACGCTGGCCGCGGCCCATTCACTCGGCGTTGTTCACAAGGACATCAAACCATCCAATGTATTGATCAAAGTCGATCGTGAGGGATCCATTCAGCCGCAACTGATGGACTTCGGCATCGGGTTTCTCGATGACGAAAGCAAACTGCAGGAATTTGGCATTACTGCCGCGGGATTTACGGGAACCGAGCTGAATGCGAATGATTCGTCCCGCACGGGGACGCGAATGTATGCGCCGCCGGAAACACTTGCAGGCAAGCCCCACACGATTCAGGGCGATGTCTATGCGATGGGTGTGTTCCTCTACCAGATGGCCATCGGCGATTTGACAAAGCCGCTGGCGATGGGCTGGCAGAGGGACCTCGAAAACGAGATCCTGATTCAGGATGTGTCCGAATGCGTCGAGGGCGATCCGGCCAAACGCTTGCAGACTGCCGACGAACTGAAGAGCAGGCTGCAGGACTTCAGTCAGCGTTGGAACGAAATCAGGCACAACCAGGAACGACGCCGCAAAATCCGTTACAATCTGGCGGTCCAAGCGGGTCTGCTGTCGGTGACCGCCATGTTCGTTATCAGCGTTTTAGGTGTCAGCCTTTTTGGAAGACAGATAAAGCAGGCGTTCACCTCGTCCACGGATGCGATGGCTGGTCGTGCGACTTCCAGTGACAACTTCCAGGATGACATGGGGAGCTTCACGGGGGTAGATGACATGGGGAGTTTCGTGGATGACAAGGGGGGGGCAGGCGCACTCGGTAAATCGAATTCGCCGACCAAGATCGAACAAGTTGACGATCAGATCGACGAAAAGCGTCGGTTGCTACTAAGCCAGTTTCTGCCGGAAGTTCCGCCAGCGCCCGAGAAACCACTCGCTGAATCTGATTTGCCGACCATGATCAAACAGGCTGACGAATTTGCGAAAGCAAACCGTGATCATTATCGCGAGATTATCGCTCGCTGGGAGCAAGTCTTGCGAAGGGCCGAGGGGACAACTTACGTGAACGACGTGCGCGTCTCGGTGTCCGAATGGAAAAAACGATACCTTGAAGCAGAGACGGCGGCTTTTGCGGAGTTTGATGCCAGGATCGAGGAGAAGGTGAATCAGAAGACTCCCCGCGAAGCGCTTTTCGTCTGCAAGGACTTCCCCGAGAATCTTAGAAGCGAGGCCGCGAACAAGCATCTTGCCGAACTGCTGCTAAAGCGACTGCCTTCTGAATTTCTGGAGGATTTGGAACAAGGCAAAGTCCCTGGCGTTGAGGGCAAGTAGACACCTTGTGTCGCGCCCCAATCGCTGAAGCTTTTTTGTGAGAGTCCTGCCGGTCCCCGTGGCGGGGGAGGGTGGTCTTGAGTTGGTAGGGGCGTGTCCCTTGGCTCAGACGGAGTGGCGGTCGAAGTCCGGCCTCGGTCGTGCTCCTTGACGCGGAGGTCCCGTTGGGACAGCGCCGGCGGATCTAGTTCAAGCGATCGGAGCGTTTTCCAGGGACATGCCTGCGGGCGTCGTCTCTCAGCGGCCTGCCGCCGCAGGTCATCTTGATGCGCGTGTCGCAAAATCCGCATGGCGGCGAAGAAAAGGGTGTAAGAGTTGTGACGGTTTGCTTCTGCAGTTGGTGAATCGCTTCCCGGTTGCCGGGGAGTTCAAACACCAACAATCAAAGAAGCAATAAAATGAAGAACATCATCAGCCCATTCTGGGGCCGCGCGTTGACCCGCGCGGCGTTCATTCTGCCCCTCTCAATCGCGGCTCTCCTGCCGACCGGAACGGAGGCGGCGGGGCAGCCTTTCAGCAAGATTGTCGTCTTTGGCGACAGCCTGTCCGACACCGGAGCATTTCATCAGCAGACAGGGTTTCCGCCGCCGCCCTATCACGAGGGGAGGTTTTCGAACGGTCCGGTATGGCACGAATACATGGCGGATGCGCTGGGAATGGCCGTGCTGCTGGAGAACAACTACGCCTTTGCCGGAGCGACGACCGGTCGCGCCAACCTGAATGATGTTCCGGGCGTGGCGGAGTTCCCGGGGCTGCAGGACGAAATCGACCAATATTCGGCAGATTCGCCCGGTCAACGCGCGGATGAGCGAGCCCTGCACATCGTGTGGGCCGGGGCCAACGATTTCTTTCTCATGAGCGCGGTTGGAGGTTCCCCGGAGCAGACGATTGCGAACGGGGTGGCCAATACCGCGCTTGCCGTCCAACGGCTATACGCCATGGGAGCCAAACACATCATGGTGGTGAACCTGCCTGACCTTGGGCTGACGCCGACGGCCCGGGCGACGGGAATGGGGCCGGCGCTGACCTTTTTGAGCCAGGTTTACAACGGCGCGCTTGAGGGAGCCTTGGACCAGTTGGCTGCCGTCGGCGCGGACACGATCCGTCTCGATTCGGCCGGGTTCATGAATGCGCTGGCTTCGGATCCTTCCGGCTTCGGATTCACCAACGTGGACGACGCGTTCCTGGCGGTCGGAGGCGATCCCGATGAATTCATGTTCTGGGACGGCGTTCATCCCACGACCCGCACCCACGCGATGCTGGCGGTCGATGGCCTCGAAGCCCTGTGGGGTTTCTATGCCCCCGATGCGCGCCGCAGCTTCGACGGCGAGATTCGCCGTGGTTGGGTCGAGTCTCGCGGTCGCGCATCCGCCCGCGGAGTGGAGCGCCGGTAACTCGGATGGACGCGGGGCCGGTATCGGTCTTTGTCGAAGAGTCGGGAGCTGGGGCTCCCGACTCTTTTGCATGCACACGGCAGATCGTCTCGAACCCGGGAGGCCGCCTTTGGTCTTGTGGTTTGAGGGATGGAAAGCGGCCAACGGACAGTCTGTTGCGCTTACTTAGTCCGTGGACTGGTCGGTTGCGCCTTGTGAAGTCGTTGTGATACCTTGCGTCCGGATTTCCTTTGGCCCCGCCGGTGTGGTGGAATTGGCAGACACACGGGACTTAAAATTCTGCCGAAGCCGGTTTCAGGGCATTTCCGAGCGTTTCAAGAATTCGCGGTTCAGCCCCGGGTTTATTGGTCGAAACGCATTCCGCCCCCTTGTTTTCGAGGTTGTCCAGACTCTTGAGCTTGTAGCACAGAAAGTAGCACAGACGCTGCCTTCTTCGGCCATTACCGGGGGCTTGCGGGAATCTCCAATCATTGAGGGGCTTTGTCTGTTTGATTGGGCCCCCGTGAACTGGCCCATTGCGAATGAGATGGTTTTCCGGGAAA
>JAYPFK010000069.1:0-30520 GCA_038126235.1 Verrucomicrobiales bacterium | reverse complement strand
CGGGGCGTGATTTGGGTTGGTGAAGCATGGACTTCCGCATGATTGTCATATATAACCCAACGTATATATATGACAAAAACCACTGAAACCACCAATGAACACCGGGGCAACTTTGTCGCCTACTACCGAGTGAGCACCGACGAGCAGGGCCGCTCCGGTCTTGGCCTGGAAGCCCAGAAGAAGGCGGTGAAGGACTTTCTGAACGGCGGCGAATGGAAACTGGTCGCCGAATTCACCGAAGTCGAGTCAGGCAGGAAAATCGACCGCCCAGAACTGGAGAGGGCACTGAAGCTGTGCAAACGCCAGAAGGCGACACTGGTGATCGCCAAACTCGACCGGCTGGCTAGGAATGTCCATTTCATCTCCGGCCTGATGGAGCGTGGGGTGCAGTTCTGTGCGGTGGAGTTCCCGAACGCGGATCCGTTCATGCTTCACGTCCACGCCGCAATGGGTGAACACGAACGCCGCCTGATCAGTCAACGCACCAAGGCGGGCCTGGAGCGGGCCAAGGCGCGTGGCGTGAAGCTCGGCCGGAACGGTAAGGCCTTGGCGAAGCAAAACGCCGCCAGGGCCAAAGCTCAGGCCAAAGAGCTACGCCCGGTGATCCGCAGACTGCGGAAGGAGGGCGTTACGACAACACGGGCAATTGCCGCGGCCCTGAACGAACAGGACATCAAGAGCGCCCGCGGCGGCGTGTGGCATCCCCAGACTGTCAGCCTGCTGCTCAAGCGGATCGACAAGGCTTCCAGGTGATCAAAATCGACGGGGGCGGGCGTTTTGGCGTCGCGCGAGTGTGCCGCGAGGTCGCCACGGAGCGGGACTTGTTGAATGTGCACGGCTCGTTCTACGAACTTCCGGCGCGCAATGCGCAGGGTCTGGCCAAGATTCGCCCGATCTCGACGCACGACCTGTTCGTGCACGACTTCTGTTCCCACAACGGCCTCCTTTTTTTCACGGGCATCGACGGGGAGACCGAGAGCGACCATATCTTTCGGAGCGCGGACGGCAAGGCGGCGGTTTGGGTCGGCGTCGTGGATGATCTGTGGAAACTGGGCAAGCCGCGCGGCCAGGGCGGACGCTGGAAGGAAACCCTTATTCAAGCCGGTCAGCCGTCCGATCCCTATCTGATGACCGGCTACGATCGGAAGGAGGTCGAACTGACGTCCGCGTCGGACGCCGGTATCTTGCTGGAGGTGGATGTGGATGGAACAGGACTGTGGATCCCTTATCGGAAATTCAATCTGACGGCTGGCCAGCCTCTAAGTCATGAATTTCCAAAAGGATACAGCGCGTATTGGATCCGCGCGGTCAGCGACGCCGACACCACCGCCACCGTTCAGTTCCGGTATCAGTGATGGGGCGGATTCGTGGCAGCCTGGCGTCAGGAGAACGAGACCCTCGGATCGTTCTTGCAATAAAACGGGACTTGAATCACATGGAAGATTGACTTCCGTGCCGCGGTCTGCTGACCATCGAGTTTGTTGGTCGGGATAATTGGGTCAATTGGAATTCTCCGACTACTGACGGTGATGGGTGGCCGTTGCCTAGACAATCGAAAGTAGTTTCCACCAGTGATGGGGCAGGATCAGAATTTGGGATTTGCGGTGAATCATGGCGATGATTTCACCCTGGAAGCTCTTGAGCCTCGTCTCCTCCTCTCTGCCGACCCGTCTCTTTTGTCCGAAATCCTGACGGAAACTGATCCCAGCGCCTCGGCAGGAGTAATGGAGGCCGAGTTGCATGAAGACTTTCCCGCATCCCCGCATGACCTGACCTCGGACTCCGAGTCGTTCGACCTGCTTGATGTCGACAATGCCGAATTGATTCCGGCGGACGGATCCGAGCCGGAAACTTTGGTTCTGCAGACGGGGGACGTCCTCGCCGGCGTGGGCGAGGTGGCGGGGCGCGTGGTCAATTCCGGGGCGGTCAAGCCGGGCAACTCGCCGGGCATCATGATGCTCACCGATTTCACCCAGAATGCGGATGGGATGACGGTGATCGAGATTGGCGGCACGGACGGTCCCGGGGTCGATCCCTCGGGGCACGACCAGATTCAGGTGACCAACGACGTATCCCTGGACGGCCTGCTCGAAATTCAACTCATCAACGGCTTCACCCCATCGATGGGCGACAGCTTTGAGATCCTGACTTGGGGCGGCTCCCGAACGGGGGAATTCTCGCTTTGGAAAGGTTCCGCCATCGCCGCTAACAATGGCATCGCCTTTAAGCCGGTCTACAACGACGCCACCAAGAAACTCACTTTGGAAGTCGTTTCCGTGCAAAGTGTTACGCCTGCAGCGGAGACCGCGCTTCAAACCGGCCTGGCTCACCTGGAGCAGATCGGCGACGCCTTGGACGGCATCGATCAGTTTGCGGACAACCTGCCGCTCGTGGGCAACTCGTTGGGCGCCTTGGTGGACACCGGAACGGCCATCAACGACGCCTTGCAAAGCCCGCTGGCCACGCTCCTCGCCGGGTTGCCCACCCAGGCTCAGGTGACCGCCACCATCGAAGGGTGGGACGGAATGACCCTCGGTTTGTTCGATGTCACCGTGAACGGGGTCTTGGGCAACTATGGCGCCATGGCCGCCGATCCCATGTCTTGGGACGTGTCTCTAACCATCAGTCGGACCCAAAGCGTCACCTTGAACCTGGGTTCCGGGGCCCTTTTCGATGCGGTGTTTGGGTCTGCGCCCATGGTGAATTTCACGGCTGAAGTGAATCTCGATTTCCGGTTCGGTTACGACGGGGTCTTTTACGTTGAGTTGGACAAATTGGAGGGCAAGCTGGGCGCGGATACGACGCTGGCCGGGGGATCAGACCTCGACCTGACCGAGTCGGGCGGGACCTCGAATATCGCTATTTCCGGCGGTTCCTTGATGCTGGAAGCCTCGGTCATGGCGGCGGCCGACGCCAGTATCCTGACCTCGGGGCGCATTGAAGGCGCCACGTTGGCGGATATTGCAGGCGGGAGCATTTCGGTCGGAGACGCCTTCAACCTGACGCCCGGCGGGGCCGCCGATGTGTCGTTTGACCTGGCATCCACGCCCGCCTTTCCGGCATTGGACTACTCCGGGAGCCGCGCGTTGACACTCAATCTTACCGAGCTCTTCGGCGAGCCGGATCCGGATTTCCGTCTGGCGGTTTCGGGATCGTTGATGATTGGCGGCCAGTCCTTGAGCGGGACCTTCTCATTCCGCAAGGCGCCGTCCGGCATTTTGGTCCAGGCAAGCGGAGTGTCCCTGGAGCTTTCGACCGGAGCCGGCGCCACCAAGAAGCGGGTCGCCCTCTTCGAGAACGGCAGCGGAACGTTCCTCTACAACGACGACGGCGTGGCCGGCACGGCCTCCCTGACGCTGACCGACGGTCCGGATCACGCGAATCTCAGCCTCACGGGCGCCTCGGCCAGCCTTGCCTTCAACACCACCGACGACGCGATATCCGATATCGACGGCGTGACCGTCAATTTGCCGGCCGGGGACTTCCTGCGGGTTTCCGGCTCCCTGGAACTCTCGTTGACGGACCCTCAGGCGAGCTTGACGGGCAGTTTTGTGTTCGAACGTCACGACCCGACGCCGGGATCGCCCGACAGCGGCGACGAAGTGGTCACGACGGCGCTGAGCGGCGGTTCCTTCGCCTTTGACGACGGAACCAGCGATCTCCTTTCGGTTTCCGGGGTCAGCGGCGCTTTGGTCTTCACGCCCGACGGCGTGGTTGGGGAGGCCGAAGGCTCTGTCAGCCTGAACGCCGGGGGCCTCGCCCTGAGCGGAACCTTCCAGGTGGCGCTCAATGACACTTCCTCCGCCTACATGCAGAACGTTCCGGTGGAGGGCGCAAGCGTCATGATCGATGTGCCGGCCGGGCCCTATCTTCGGGTTTCCGGCGACGACGCGACCCTGACCGTCCTGGGCATCGGGTTGACCGGCGATTTTGTCTTCGAGGAGCGGACGACCGACATCGGCGCCGAGCGCGTGGTCACCGTCGCCGCCAGCGACGTCGCCCTCAACCTGGGTTCCCTGGCCGACCCCGATATACTGCAGTTGACCAACGGCAGCGGCGCCTTCCTGATCAACTCCGACGGCCTGGCCGGCTCGGCCAGCGTCGATGCGGCGCTCAATTTGAGCGGCGTCTCGCTGTCCGGGACATTCAACTTGGCGCTCAATGAGACGGAAGCCGCGGTGAGCGACACCGTCGAGGTGATGGGCTCCAGCGAGATGATTGACGTCCCAGCTGGGCCTTTCCTGCAGGTTCAGGGAATGGGGGCCACACTGGAAATGTTCGGCATCTCGATGTCGGGGGACTACACCTTCCAGCAGATCACCACCGAAAGCGCTTCCCAATGGATCGCCGTGGACGCCCAGAACGTGGCCTTCAACTTCGCCTCCTCGGTCCTGACCGCCGCCAATGGCTCGGCTGTATTCCTGATGACGGACAGCGGGCTCGCCGGGGAAGGCATGATCACAATCGGGGTGGGCGCCTTCGGGGTGGGCTTCTCCCAGACGGTCGCCTGGAACTTCAATTCGACCTCCTCCGCCATTGACGAGTCGTTCTCGGTCAACGGGACGGACTACGAATACCAATACGACGCCGGCCCGTACCATCGTCTGATCACCTCCACTTCGGTCAGCCTGACCTTGGGCGTGGCCAGCCAGATGCAGAGCCTGACCGCCACCCTGGCGATCACCCTGGTCGAGAACGAATCCGGCTCGGATTACGCCACGATCGGGGTTTCCGGCTTGAGCGCGACCCTCGGCACGGGGTCGGTTTCGCTGGCGCTGTCCGACGGCTCCGGCGCGTTTTATCTCGATCAGAACGGCGTGGCCGGCTCCGTGGGGATCGGCACGGTTGTCTTGAGCGGCCCGTCCGGCGTCACGGTCACGTCCCAGGGATTGCGGCTCAAGTTCAACAACACCGGCGCGGATGTGGGCCCGATCTCAGTGGCGGTGTCCGAGGATTCTTCCGAAGATGTCACGCTCGAGTTCACGGGCGCGTATTTCCATGACTATTTGGCGGTTTCCGGGGCCGCCCAGATTGATTTGAGCGGCTACGCCGTGCTGGGCGGGGTGTTCACCTTTGAGATTTCCGCCGCCGATCCAAACTCCTTCACGGTGGCGGCGGAAGACGTGATGTTCAACCTCCAGGCGGGTTCGGTGAATGTCGTGTCATTCCATCAGGGCTCCGGCGTCTTTGTCGTCACGTCCAGCGGATTCTTCGGCGAGGCGACGTTGGATTTCGACGTGGGCCTGATCGCGTTGAGCGGAACCGTGGCCCTCGAGGTCAACACCACCAACGCGGCGCAGTCCGCGACCGTGACGACCTCGGGCGGCATGACCTCCCTGAGCCTCACCGACACGGAATACCTGCGGCTTTGCGTGAATGGGCACCTGCTGCTCGGCTCCGTCGCCGTGCCGCTGAACTTCACCATCCAGGCGAACACGGGAACGGGAACGGTCGAGTTTCGGGACAAGAACACCAACAACCTGCTAGTATCGGTCGATTCCTCCGGCGCGGTGACGCTCGGGGGCGGGCTGTCGGCGGATGACTTTGCGCTGGCCGGCCCGTTGGAGTTTGTCAGCATGCTGCGCCAACTCGCCAACTGGCTGGCCCTGTTCCGCGATTCGGACCTCTTTGACATCGAGATCCCGTTTACTGACGGCGCCACGCTGGGGAGCGCGTTTGACTGGTCCCAGGCCTTTTTGGACGAGGTCTTCAGCCACGTTGTCAGCATCGAGTTTCTGGCCTCGCGCGATCTCGACCAGGATCTGACGGACAACGGCGGGAACACCATTTTGAGCGGCTCCGACTTCGACTTGAAAATCGGCGACACGACCTACAGCGGATTTTCGGTGAGCGGCTCTTTCAGCTCCGTGGAGAACCCTGTCGACCCTTATGACGCGACCACGCTGGCAGGCCTGTTCAACAACGAATTCGCGGCCAAAGGCGTCGACAGCAAGGTGGTTGCGCGGGTCAACAACTCCGCGGGAACCGGAACTTTTGTCATCGCCTTGAAGCCCGCGCAGATCGCCGAGAATCCGACCTTGGAGCTGCACAATCCCAACAGCGAGATGAGCGGAACGCTGGGCTTCTCACCGGATGACGGCGACGCGGACGCCCCGGAGCAGGTCGGGCTCGAAAACCAGCGCTTCACCGTCGAAGAGCTGATCGAAGAGCTGGGCATGCTGCTGACGGGATCGCCGGTCACCTACAACCCGGCCGCCCAGATGTACTCCTTCCCCGCCAGTATTGCCTGGAGCCCGAGTTCCCCGCTGACCGTCCCCTTTGGTTTTGACGCGGACCTGGGGCCCCTGGCCAACGCCAATCTGAGCGGCGAACTGGAACTCACCGCCAGCCTGGGACTCGACTTCACCCTGGGTTTTGACCTCGCCGCAGCCTCGGCCCCGATGGTTCTCAGCTCCACCCTCGTCCCCGTGCCCAGCCACGGACGGCTCTCGGATGACGCCCATTTTGAGGTCTTCTTCAATGACGATCCCAGCGGCGTCAGCCTGACCCTGAGCGCCGCCGCCACCGCCGGCAACAACAGCATCGTTGATTTGGCGGCCGACCTGAACGCCCTCTTCGCCACCCAGACCTATGGCGGGGATGACTTGGATGACATCCTCTACGCCCAGAAGGCCGGCAACGGTCTGGCCATCATGGTTCTCGCCGAGGACGCCGATGAAGACGGCGCCCTGGACGCCGGCGAAGACACCAACGGCAACGGCGCCTTGGATTCTCACCTCAATCTGATCCGCAAATTGACCGTGCGCGCCCAAAGCGGCGACCCCTTTGCCACGGAACTCGGCTTTGGCGCGGAAGTGACCGATCTCGACGGCAACAGCGCCACCACCAATGACCAGTATTACCTCACTTCCTCCACCTCGCCGATGAAGGGCTTGTTTGTGGAGGATGTCAGCCTTTCCGGCAGCGTCAGCCTCAACACCACGACTCCCATCTCGGGATCCCTGAATTTTGGGTTCGTCGAAATCTCCACCAGCGGCGGCAGCGTCGGAACGGTCGAATTCGACGGCGTCACTTCCAATCCCATCACGGTGGGCGTCGAATTGCAGGACGACGACACCGGGGCGGATCGGTTCTACGTCAACGAGCTTTATACCAATCTCGATGTCGACTCCATCCTGTCGATGGTGCAGGGGCCCGATTTCGGCGGCAGCTTCCTGGCCCGCCTGGACAACATCGCGGTCAATGACGGGCTGCTCAACCTGGGCAGCGATCCCGAGATCTCCCTCTGGATACCCGACATCAACCACCTGGAATACAACCCCGACCCCTACGACGGGACCAACACCGGCCTCTTCCTCACCTATCCGGATCTCAGCAATTTGCTGAATTTCGACGAGTTCAATTTCAGCTCGCTGATCAAGGCCCTCAAGTCGGTGGCGGACAGCCTCAGCGAGCTCAGCGCCTTCTCCTTCCTGGACGACAAGCTGCCGCTGATCGACATCAGTGTGAACGACATCCTGGACTACGCGCAGAAATTCGCGGATTTGGTCGACGAGCTTTCGGCCAGCTCGCAGTCCTCGCTGCAAGGAGCGTTGAGCAAGCTCGAGGATTCCATTGAAAGCCTGTTCGATTTGGATCCCTCCATTCTCTCCCTCGTCCTGGACGACAACGGACTTGGGACCGAGATTCTCACCGCCGGCGGAACGGGGGCCGCGATGGCCTCGGCCACGGTCGATCCCGATGGCGACAACAACGGCATTGTCGTCACGCGCACCGTGAACGGCGCCGAGTGGAATGACGTCTCCGTGCGCGTCAAGGGCGACGCCTCACTCTCGGGTGATCAGGCCCAGGCGGTTTGGGACGAGACCAACAAGGTCCTGACGCTGTTGATCAGCGGGGGCGACACCACCGCCAACACCCTGGTCACGGCGGTCAACGATCTTTCCGACTGGTCCGCGGCGCTCAAGCCGGTCGACAATGGCGACGGCGGCAACACCGGCGCCGGCGTGGTCACCGGGAAGTCGCTCAAGTTCTCCCTGACCTTCAGCGTCGGTTACGCAAACTCGTTCCCGCTGCAGTTGGATCTGAAGGAGCTGGTCGCCAGCTTGACCGGGGAAAACGAGGCGGTCGCCGCTTTCCTGGACGCCGCCACCACCCTCATTCAAGTCGAAGGCTCCGGCCAATTGACCGTCAGCGCCAGCGCCGAGCTGACGTTGGACTTCGGCATCGACCTGACGCGGCCCCTGGCGCCGCGGCCCTTCTTCTACGACACCACCGGGGTCGAACTTCGCGCCAAGGCGCTGGGCAGCGATCTCGAAATCGAGGCCAGCCTCGGATCCATCGTGGGCATCTTCATCCGCGATGGCGCCGTCACCCTGGACGCGGACGGCAATCCGGAAACTGACGCCGGCGATGGCGACCAGGGCGCGGAATTCCGCCTGGGCCTCCGGGACAACAATGGCGACGGAAGACATTACTTCAATGAGGACTGGTTCAATTCCGACAGCATCGACCTGCACTTGCTTGGCGGCGTCAGCGCCATGTTGCCCATCTTCGCCCCCACCGAAGGCCTGGCGCTCGGCGGCGATTCGGACGAAAATGGGGACGGCTATCCCGACAACCAGCTGGTGATCGACATCCCGGATCTGATGCGCCTGTTCACCGACACCCGGGCAGACAGCGGCGTCGCGACCGTTCGCATCCCGGGCGGCCTCAACGACCTGGAAATCCAGGACCTCAGCGGAAACAACGACGATTTCACGGTTGCGCTGGAAGAGGACAACAGCCAGGGCCCGGGAGCCAACGCGGACTTCACGAATGGCGTCCTGACGGTGAGCTTGGATAGCGGGTCGACCACCGCGCAGGGCGTCAAGACCGCCATCGAGGCCCTCGGAGGCTTCAGCGTTTCCTTCCCGGATGACGACCCCTCCGGCGTCAACGACGGCAGCGGCGTTGTCACGGTCTCCAAGGCGGCCGTCGCCACCCCGGACTTCAGCTCGCTCTTCCAGGACCTCGATTTCTGCGACCTGATCGATTCCCACGCCGGCCTCCTGCTCGACGGGATCGATTCCTTCCTCGGATCCATCCAGTCCGGCCTCGAAGCCATCGTTCTCAACCAGAACCTGCCCCTCGTCGGATCCGGCCTCGCCAACGCCGTGAGCTTCATCGACAGCTTCCGCAACGGCTTGCTGCTCGAGTTGCGCAATCGCGTCGAAGCCGCGGGCGGCAGCGCCACGACCGCGATCGAGGACGCCATCAAGGAAGCCTTTTGGAACACCTTGGGCCCGGGCGGACTCGACATCCTCGTCAATCCGGAGGACGCCTCCGAACTTGACGAGAGCGAAGGCTTCAGCCAATTGGACGTTTCGCTCGACTGCGACGACGGCCTGGTGGTCAACCTGCGCCTCCGCAGCGAGCTCGCCCTGCTCGACACCACTTCAAATCCGATCGATCTCGATCTCGGCGTGCCCGGTTTCGGCCTCGAGGTCAGCGGCAATGTCCAGGTTTCCATCGGGTTCGACCTGATGTTCGGCTTCGGCCTCAACAAGGAAGACGGCTTTTACTTCGACTCCTCGGCGGACGAGGAACTGAGCCTGTTCTTCATGGCTTCCATCCCCGGGCTCGCGGCCGCCGGCCAGATCGCCTTCCTGCAACTGGATGTCTCCGACGATCCGGATGATCCTTCGATGTTCGAGGGCCAGTTCTACATCGACCTGATGGATCCGAATGACGACGGCAAGCTCACCTTTGCCGAGATCACGTCCAGCGGCTCTCAGTTCTCGGACATTATCGACGCCGGGCTGGAAGCGGTGGCGGATGTCAATCTCGACCTGTCGGCAAGCTTCGGCGGAAACACGGCCTTCCCGCGGGTCGTCGGCGAATTCCATCTGGACTGGATGTGGGATCTGGAGAACGGCGCCAGCAAGCCGCAGATCATGTTCAGCAACCTGGCGCTGGACCTCGGAACGTTTATCAGCGACTTCCTCTCGCCCATTCTGACGGAGATTCAGAAGGTCACGGAGCCGCTTCAGCCGATCATCGACATCGCCACCGCTCGGCTGCCGGTCCTCTCCGACCTGGCGGGCAAGACCGTGACCTTCCTCGACCTGGCCGAGGCCTTCGGCTATCTCGAACCCTCCACCCGCAAGTTCATCGACAACGTTCTGCAGATCAGCGAGCTGATCAATAATATCCCCACCGGCAGCGGTTCGATCATGATCCCGTTCGGCGCCTTCAGCTTGGGCGACGACGGCAGCGGCAACATGAACCAGATCAACCCGCTCGGGAACCTGAGCGAGATTGACGTCGATCAGGTGATCAGCGACGCGGCCGACACCGACGCCAGCGCGACCTACAAGAATCAGGTTTCCGGCTTCACGGGCGACGTCAACAGCCTCGACAACTTCAAGATTCCGATCTTCGAGAACCCGTCCGTCCTCTTCAATCTGTTCGTGGGCGAACCGGTGCCGTTGGTCGAATGGCACATGCCGGCGTTCATTTTCGAGTTCAGCTACGTCCAGAAAATTGCGATCTATCCGCCGCTTTACGCGCAGTTCGGCGGCAGCATCGGCGCCAAGATCGAAGTCGGCTTCGGCTACGACACCTTCGGGATCCAGAAATTTATCGGCTCCGAAGACCGCAATCCGCTCGACCTGCTCGACGGTTTCTACGTGATCGATTTCGACGAGCATGGCAACGACCGCAACGAACTCGAGTTGACCGGCGAACTCTTCGCGGGGGCTTCGATCGATCTGTTGATCGCCGAGGTCGGCGTCCGCGGCGGCCTCTACGCCACCATCGGCTTCGATCTCAACGACGTGAACGACGACGGCAAGGTGCGAATCAGCGAAATCATCGCCAATGCGCAACAGGATCCCCGCTGCATCTTCAACATTCACGGCGAACTCGGGCTCTTCCTCGAGGCCTTCCTGACGGTGGACCTGTTCTTTTTCAGCATCGACAAGACCTGGCGTTTCGGCGAGTTCACGCTCTTCGAGTTCTCCATCACCTGTCCCGAGCCCGTGCTGGCCAGCGACGACGGCGGCGGCAACCTGACGCTGCACGTCGGCTCCCGCGCCGCCGACCGGCAGGAAATCGACACCAACGACAACGCCGAGACCATTGTGGTCAAGCATGTCGGCGGCTCCGCCGGCGCCGAAAGCGTCGAGGTCTCCTGGGGCAACTACTCCCAGACCTTTGACAATGTGAAGAAAATCATCGTCGAGGACGCCGGCGCCGGCGATGACGTCATCGACCTGCGCGGCGTCCTGGCCGAGGCGGACATCCGCGGCGGCGTCGGCAATGACACGCTCTACCTGAGCCACGGAGCCAATTCGAAGGCCTATGGCGACGAAGGCAACGACCTGCTGGTTGCCAGTTCGGAGGCGTCGGCCACGGGCGTCACCCTTTACGGCGGCGACGGCAACGACAATTTCACCCCCGGCACGGCCGCCATCATCATCTACGGCGGCAACGGAAATGATATCCTCGTCGGCACCAGCGAAGATGATGAACTCTATGGCGAAGGAGGCGCCGACTCCCTGGATGGACTTGCCGGCAACGACAAACTGCGCGGCGGGGACGGCAATGACGACATTCGCGGCGGACCCGGCGCCGATGACGCCGACGGCGGCGCGGGGAATGACGTCATCGAGGGCGGCCGCGACAGCGACCTGTTGATCGGCGGCCCCGGAGAAGACCAGCTCCTTGGCGGCAGCGGCAATGATTTCCTGGTCGGCGGCGACAACGACGACCAGCTCTACGGGCACAGCGGCATCGACTTGCTGATCGGCGATGACTACGGCTCCTTCAACGGGGGCGCGCCTGATCCTAGCACGCTGCAGGCCGATCTGGCGGCCGCCGTCGCCAACGGCTTCTTGCTCGAGGACATCACCGGCGGCACCTATGACCCCAGCCTGACCGGCGACGACGCCCTGGTCGGCGGCGGCTCCAGCGACTTCCTGTTCGGCGGACCGGGCAGTGATTTCCTCTATGGCGGCAACCTCTTTGCCAACGGCCAAACCGAGGTGATCGAGGAGGATCACAATGACTTCATCGACGGCGGACCCGGCGACGATGAGATCTTCGGCGACGACGCCCTGGGCCGCACGGGCGACCGCGACACCGGCATCGGCGTCTTGGGCGCGGTCTTCCTGGACCTCGTCGAAAACGGCCTCCGCGACGAAGAGGAGCTCGGCTTCGGCGGCGTCCTCGTCTCCCTCTACCGCAATGACGGCGTCTTCATCGCCGACGAGACCACCGCCACGGACGGCAGCTTTGAATTCACCGGTTTGGATCCCGATCGCTATTACCTCACCTTCTCCAAGCCGGCCGGGCTCGACTATGCCACGCCGCTGGCCGGCGGCGCCGCGACGCCCGAAGACGCCAGCAACGACAGCGACGCCGAGGACGGCACGGGCGTCCTTCCCGCCGGTCAGACCCAGGACTTTGAGCTGACCTTCGACGAAACCGAGACCGCCGTCACCGCCGGATTCAAGGGCGACGCCCAAGTGTCCATCTCCGACATATCCCTCGATGAGGGAGACACCGGCCAAACCCTTGCCACCTTCACCATCACGCTGGCCGCGCCGCGCATCCAGATCATCACCATCGACTACGAGACGGCCGACGGTTCGGCCACCGCGGCGGATGGCGACTACGTCCACGTCGAGGGAACGCTGGAGTTCGAGCCGGGCGTCACCAGCAAACAAATCTCCGTGGCGGTCCTGGGCGACGACAAATATGAGGAACACGAACAATTCGTCCTCGCGCTTTCGAACGCCTCCTCCGGCGTCGTGTTGCCGGCCTCGCCGTCCGTCCTCGCCACCATCGTCAATGACGACGCCGTGCCGCAGATCAGCATTGGCGACTTTGTTCCCGTCCCGGTCGATCACGACGCGGACGAAAACACGGCTCCGATCTACGTGGAGACGACCCCGAACGTGTTTGTCGTGTCGTTGACGAACCCGAGCTACCACGCCGTCACCGTCGAGTACACGACCGATGCGGCATTGACCTTCTCGGGCCTGGAGGCGGAGAACGCGGCGATTCCGTCAGGCTTGTTCCCCCAATTCGACTTCACGCAGACCTTCGGGACGCTGACCTTCCTGCCCGGGGAGACCCGAAAGGAAATCACCGTCATGGCCGAGCACGACACGCTCGACGAGCACGATGAGCATTACTATGTCACCCTGACCAATCCCGTCTATGCCACCCTGGACGACGATCGCGGCTATGGCGTCATCGCGGATGACGATGATCCGGTCAGCGCCACGATCGAGGCTTCCATCCCCTACATGGGCGACCCGTTTATGACCGAAGTCACCGAGGAAGACGCGCTCTCCGTGGTCGTCGATTTCGAGGTCCGTTTGTCGGCGAAGAGCGGCAAGACGGTGACGGTGAATTACTCAAGCGCCCCGGGCACGGCGGTGGGCGCCGTGTTCAGCGGGAGCGGGGAAACGCCGGATTACATTCCCGTGCCGCATGGCGGCCTGGCCGAGGAGCTGCAGGAACTGAAGTTTGCTCCCGGCGAGCTCGTGAAGACCATCTCCGTGGAGGTGTTGCCGGATAACGCCGTCGAGGGCGACGAGTATTTCTTCATGAACCTGCTCACGGCGGACGCCGCCGAAATCGCCGCCAACCCGCTCGCCGAAAGCAACCACGTCGTTGTCCGCATCGCCGACGATGACACGGCGGCCGATCCCAACACGGGCCCCTGGAACATCCGCTTCAGCGACAAGCTCTACACCATCGAGGAGCCGGACAGCGGCTCCGCCAACGCCGAAATCACCGTCATTCGCAATCCCGGCAGCACGCACGCCATCGCCGTGCTCACCACTTATGATCTCACCGCCACCGCGGGCGCCGATTATACGCCCCTTTTCCGCGAGTTGATCGTCTTCGGCGACGGGGAATACTCCAAGAAGGTGGAGATCCCCGTGCACGCCGACGCGCTGGTCGAAGGTCCGGAGCGCGTGCGACTCGAACTCCGCAGCCCGACCGGCAGCCCCGTCAATGGCCTGCCGTACCTGGCCGACCTCGAAATCATCGACGAGGATACGCCGCTGGTCACCGTGGAGCCGCCCGAGTTCTTCTCGATCCCCTGGTTGGGCACGATCTATGGCATCAAGGAAGGCAGCGGAGGCGGCGTGGATTCGCACGACTTCGTGATCAAGCTGGTCGATGAAAACGGCGCTGCGACCGTCGCCGGACCGGCCGGCGTCTCGATCGCCTACCGCACCGTCGCCCTGACCGCCAAGGAGCCGGCGGACTTCACCCAAAAGACAGGGGTCGCCTTCATTCCGTCGGGAAGCTCCGAAGTGATGGTCGCGGTGGACGTCGTGAAGGACGACCTGGCCGAAGCCACCGAGAACTTTGCCTTGCGGCTGACTTCCGCGACCGGCGCCCTCTTGCTGGATGAAAACAGCGTCGCCATCGCCAATGTCTTTGACGACGACCCGAAGGAGATCACCGGCAATGTCTTCTATGATCGGAACGAAAACGGCTTCCGGGACTTTGACGAATCCGGGATCGAGGACGTCGATGTCACCCTCACCTGGTTTGAGGACGGCGCCGAGCAGTCCGCCACCGTCCAGACCGATTCGAACGGGGACTACCAGCACGACGTCTTCCTGGGACAAGTCACGATTTCCGTCGACGGGACCACCGTACTTTCGCCGTATCAAAAGGGCGCCGGCCTGTTGGCCGCGCTGCCATGGTCCGGCGAATACGAAACCACCACCTTCAACGAAGTCCAGACGGTCGAATTCGAGGGCGTCGTTGGCATCTCCCCGTTCGAGGACGTGGGCTATGACAGCAGCCACAGCTTCAGCCAGCCGAGCGAAAGCGACGATGTCGGGCGCGGCGGGACGGACGACACTCTGTTTGGCGGGCCCGGCGACGACGAGATCGATGCGGGCGCCGGGGATGACCACATCATCGGCGGCCACTGGATGACCGCGACCGACGAAAACATGCCGGTCAACGACGCCGCCTACGACGCGGAGGTCACCGTGGTCGATGACACCACCGATCTTTCCTTCCTCGGCCCCGGCGTCGAATTGCATTCCATCTACGACGAAGGACCCATCTTCTCGGTCAACCCGACCTCCTTCGCCGGCGCCATCTCGGGCGAGATCTGGGAGGATTTGGACAGCGACAACCAGCAGGACGGCGGGGAGTTGTTCTCCGGCCAGGAAGTCCTGGTGCATCTCCTGGACAGCACGGGCAACCCGGTCAACTCGTTGGTCACGACAACCGGCGTGTATTCCTTCACGAACCTGTATGTCGATCCCGACAATCCGGCCGCTGAAAGCAAATACATCGTCGAGTTTGAGATTCCGGACGACTACGAATTTGCCGAAGCCAACCTGGGCGGCGAGACGGTGGACAGCGACGCGGAGTCCGCCGCCCGCACGGCCAAGTTGGCGATCTCCCACAACAACCCGACCCAGACCGACGTGGACGCCGGCGTGGTGTCACGCGACCTGTCGCCGGACGCCCAGGGACAACGCCTCGTCTTTTCTCGCAACAGCTATACCCTGTCTGAGACCGATCCGGCCGGCAAAGTCCTGGTGACGCTCACCCGCAGCGACACCACCGCCGAAAGCGCCTGGGTCCTGCATGCCGAGGACGCCACGGCGGTGGACGGCGTCAATTATCTGTTCCCGGATGAACTGGTCGTGTTTGGCGTCGGGGTCGCCAGCGTGACCGTCGAGATCCAGATCCTCGACAGCGGCGCGCTCGGCATCTGCGACATGGTTCACTTCACTTTGTCCGCGCGCGAACCGACCGGCCGCCCGGGCGATAACACCACCGTCTATATCGTGGGCGAGGGCGCGGCTTCCATCTCCGACGACGACACGATTCTGGGCGGCGATGACTGGGACATCGCGCTCGGCGACTCCGGCAACATCCCCGGCTACGCGGTCGTGCATGAACATGCCAACATCAATCAGAGCCAGTATCTCGGCGATATCGAACGGTTCGGCGGTCCCGGCGACGACACCATCGACATGGGCCTTGGCGCCGACTACGTCGACGGACAGTTGGGCGACGATGATTTGCGCGGCGGCGACGGTGTGGACATCGTGATCGGCGGTCTCGGCGACGATGTGTTGACGGTCGGGCAGGGCGACGACGACCTGGAGGGCAATCACGGCCTCGACACCGTGGTGTCCCAGCGCGAAGTCCTCGGCATCGAGCTGGATCCCGGCAAACTGACCCACATCGACAGCGACCTCACCATTCTCAACGAGCACATCTTGCATGACACCTTCGAGCTTGCGCGCCTGTTCGGCGACTATCAGGACAATGTCTTCGACATCGCCGACTGGCTCGCTTCAGCCTACATCTACGGCAATCTCGGCGACGATACCCTGATGGCCGGGGCCGACACGGACATGACGTTGCTGGATGTCACGCTGCCATACCCGCAGGACGGCTACTTCGAGCATGACCATGGATTCAGCAAGGACGCCGCGGTCAGCCTGGCAAATGGAGAGACCTATCATCTGGGATCCCTGGAGACGGTTTCGTTGACCGGCGGCGCCGGCGACAACACGCTCGACGCGTCCGGCTACTCCAAACCCGTCACCCTGGAGGGCCTCGCGGGCAGCGACACCCTGATCGGCGGATCGGCCGACGACGTGTTCCTCTTCGACGTCGACAACGTTCTGGGCTTTGACCTCATCACGGGCAACGGCGGCTCCGACACCCTGGACTTCTCGGCCAGTTCGGACCCGGTCACCGTGGATCTTTCGATTCTGAACCCGTCCATCCAGACCGTGCTCCTGGGCCGCCTGGCGTTGCAGCTCAACGACAAACTTGAGAATGCCACCGGCGGCGAGGGCAACGACAGCCTCACCGGCAACGACCTCGACAACACCCTCCTGGGCGGCCCCGGCGACGACACGCTCGCCGGCGGGCTGGGCGACGAAACCTACGCCTTCGACACGGACCAGTTGTGGGGCAGCGAGACGATCATCGAGAACCCGGGCGAAGGCAACGACACCCTCGATTTTTCCGCAACCACGACGATGGCTGTCACAGTGAATCTCGGCGTCACGAGCGCGCAAATGATCAACGGAAACCTGACCCTCACGGTGCAGGACGGCGGCGGCAATGAAGGCGAAATCGAGTCGCTCATCGGCGGCGCGGGCAACGACACGTTGCGCGGCAACTCCTTCAACAACGTGATTCGCGGCCTCGCAGGCGACGACCTGCTGGACGGCAAGAGCGGCGATGATTTCCTCGACGGCGGCTCCGGCAACGATCATCTCGACGGCGGCGACGACATGGATTCCATCTCCGAGACCGAAGACACCGACTTCACGCTTTCCGACAGCTCGCTCGCGCGCGCCTCCGGCGAAACGGACACGCTCGATGACATCGAATCCGCCTCCCTGACCGGCGGCCCCTCCGCCAACCGTTTCGACCTGACCGGCTGGACGGGTTCAGGCTCGATCGACGGCGCCGATGTCGCCCCGCGCATCGATACCGTGGCCGTCGCCGCGGACGCCCATATCACCCTTGACGACGTCCAACTGACCGTGTCCACCAGCAGCGGTTCCATCAATTTGACCTCCATCGAAGCGGCGGAGCTGTCCGGCGGTCCTTCAGCCAATACAATCGACGCCTCGGGATTCACCGGCGATGCCCGCATCCTGGGCTGGGAAGGCAATGACATCCTGACGGGCGGATCCGGAAGAGACATCATCATCGGCGGCCCGGGTGACGACACCCTCACCGGCAATCAGGACAATGACATACTCGACGGCGGCAGCGGCACAGACTCGCTTACTGAGTCGCGAACAGCCTCGGCGACGGAATTCCTGCTTGGCGACGGCGTATTGCTCGTGAATGAGGCGGCGCTCCCGGTCGCGGAGCTGGACTTGCATTCGGGCATCGAGACCGTTTCGGTTTCCGGCGGCGCGTTCGATGACGTCTTTGACTTCACGGGCTGGACCGGCGGTCCGATCATGGCCGACGGACAGGGCGGCACGGACACCATCAAGGCGGCCGGATCCGGCAATCTTGTCCTGACCGCAACGGGCTTGACCGTGCCCTCCGGGGGCGGCATCTCGTTCCTGTCCATCGAGGCTGCGGAGCTTTCCGGCGGCGACTCCAATGACACCCTGGACGCCTCCGCGTTCACCGGTCAGGCCGAGCTTTTCGGCGGCCAGGGCAATGATATCCTGGTCGGCGGCCGGGGCAACGACTTACTCGATGGCGGCGACGGCGACGACCGCTTGGTCATCAACCAGGATGGCAGCGCGGACACGGATACGGTGATCGGCGGCGCCGGGATGGACACCCTCGACTTCAGCGCGTTCGCGGTCGGGCTGATGGTGGATCTTGGGACCGTCGCCGTCGCGCAAACGGTCGTGGCCGCGGAATCGGATATCGTGGCGCCCAGCGAGGACATTGAGGCCGTGATCGGCGGCTCCGGCAATGACACGATCACGGGCAATTCCCTGGATAATCGATTGACTGGCGGCCTGGGCGACGACGCCCTGACCGGAGCCGGCGGCTTCAACACGGTTGTTGAGAGCGCGGACGCCGACTTCACGCTGACTGCCGCGAGCCTGACCATCGGCGGCGACGTGGACACATTGGCGACGATTCAGGCCGCGGAACTCACCGGCGGGGCCTCCGGTAATATGATGGACGCCTCGGCATGGACGGGCTCGGTCCAACTCGTGGGCGGGGCCGGCATGGACGTCCTGATCGGCGGCGCGGGCAATGACATCCTGATCGGCGGCGAAGGAAACGACGACCTTTCCGGCGGGGGCGGCGCGGATCTCTATCGCTTCGACGCCGACACTCAGCTCGGCGAGGACACGCTGAAGGATACGGCCGGCGTGGACACCTTGGGCTTCGGCGAAACCGACACCCTGGGCATTCAGGTGGATCTTTCGCTCCTGAGCTCGCAACAAACGGTCAATTCCAACCTCAAGCTCACAATCCTGGCCGGAACCACTGTCGAGCATGTCATCGGCACGGCGCAGGCGGACATGATCACCGGCAACGCGGCCGACAACTCGATCAATCCCGGCGCCGGGGATGATGTTATCATCGGGGGCGGCGGATTGGACACGGTCATCGCTGTGCGCGACGCGGATTTCACGCTCACGGACACGAAGCTGTTGATCGGCTCGGAGAAGGATGATCTGGCCGGCATCAGCCGCGCCGTCCTCTTCGGCGGCGAGGGAGCCAACCGGATGGACGCCTCCGCGTTCACGGCCGGAACGGTGATGCTGATCGGCTTGGGAGGCAATGACACCCTGTTTGGCGGCTCCAAGAACGACCAGTTGGTGGGTGGCCTGGGCAACGATACGCTGCGCGCCGGCGACGGGGATGACTTCCTCTTCGGCGGCGACGGACGCGACTTCCTGGAGGGCGGCCTGGGCAACGACTTCCTCGCTGGCGGCGCCGGCAACGACTCCTATTTCTTCGACCAGAGCCAGATGCTCGGCTCGGATGTGCTGGAAGAGTTCGCGGCGAACGGCTATGCGGACACGCTGATCGGGGTGGGCATCAGCGGGATCCATGTGAACCTCTGGTCGACCCTGCCGCAGTTGATCAGCGCGAATTTGACCCTCCGGCTGGCGTTTGCCGGAACTGTGGAGGCCTCCGTATGACGCGCCTTGTCTCCAGTTTGAATTTTCTTCGCCATCGGCGTTCCCGGTGTCCCGGGACGCTCTTCGACACCGGTCGAGATATGAACCGTCCAAATTCCCCCCACTCTTGGGTCCTCCGGCGGCAGTCGGCGGACGTCGCGCCATTAGCCCGCTTCCTGTTTGCCGCGGCCCTCGTCCTGAGCGCGCTCGCCGCCGCGGCGCAGGACTTTGATTTTGGCGACGCGCCCGAAGTGTTTCCCGTGAGCCTGGGCCAGGACGGCGCGCGCCACGCGCTCGGCAACCTCCGATTGGGGACTAATGTCGACAAGGATCCCGACGGTTTGGCCAGCGCGGATGCGCTCAAGGACGATCTGACGGACTTGGACGATGAAGATGGCGTTCAGTTGGTTGGCGGCGCGCTGATTCCCGGACAGAACGCCGACATCAAGGTGGAGATGATGGGCGGCGACAAGGCCTTTCTCAATATCTGGATCGATTTCAACCAGAACGGTGATTGGTCGGACGCCCCCGACCACGTCGTCGCGGATGCGACCCTCACCCCGGGTGTTCGCACGTTTACCGTGAGCGTGCCAACCGGCATTCCATCAGGGATCGCCTTCGCGCGCTTCCGACTCTCCACACAACAGAATCTTGGCGTCAAGGGTCCGGCGGAGGATGGTGAAGTCGAGGACTACGCGTTCAATGTTTCCAGCGAACAATCCGGAGAGCAGGATTTTGGCGACGCCCCCGACTCTTATCGAACCACCCTTTCCAAGGACGGCGCCCGTCATTCCCGCCTCCAGGAGTTCCACTTGGGCCCTGCCATCGATCTGGAGCAGGATGGTCAGCCATCCGTGGGCGCGACCGGAGACGACCTCCTGCCTTCCATCGGACCGGATGACGAGGACGGCGTCGAGCTTCCCGGCGGCTCGCTCCAACCCGGCCAGATGAACACGGTCAAGGTGACGCTGACCGGCTCCGTGGGCCGGCTCGACGCCTGGATGGACTTCAATCAGGACGGCATGTTCGATGAAAAGAGCGAGCGCATCTTCTCCGCTGCGCCCTTGGGCGGCGGCGGCAACAACCTTTCATTCCACGTCCCGCAGGCCGCCAAACCCGGCTCATCCTACGCGCGCTTCCGCCTGAGCCAGGAGGGCGGCCTGCCGCCTTTTGGGGACGGCGGAGCCGGCGAGGTGGAGGATCATTACTTCGACATCGCCATGCCGCAGGGACAACTTGATTTTGGCGACGCCCCGCAGTCCTATCCGGTGACGATCTCCCAAAACGGCGCGGCCCATGTCGTGGTCCAGGGCGTTCACCTGGGCGCGCTGATTGATGCGGAAGCGGACGGCCAGATCGACGTCGGCGCCTTGGGCGACGACCAGAATCCGCCGGGCGCGGGCGACGACGAAGATGGAGTCGCCTTGGTCGCCGCGCCCCTGAATCCCGGCTCCGTCGAGCAGGTTGATGTTGTCCTTTCCACCGGCAAGGGACGGTTGGACGCATGGGTGGACTTCAATGGGAACGGAAACTGGAATGACGCCGGCGAAAAAATCTTCCACGCCGAAGCGATTGTCGCCGGAAACAACCGCCTGAGTTTCTTCGTGCCGGGCGACGCCAAACGCGGCGCGACCTTTTCGCGCTGGCGGCTGAGTCAGGACGGCGGACTGGACGTGACTGGCGTTGTTACCGGCGGCGAGGTCGAAGATCACGCGTTTGTGATCGGACCTCCGGAGCAGGGCGAATGCGACCCGCGGACGCACCGGGGACTGGAATTCTGGCTCGCCTTTCCCGGGAATCTCACGGCGGGCCAAACCGACGGCCACAGTGTGGAATTGTGCATCACCGGCGCCCGCGGGACGCAGGGCCTCGTCGAGATGCCCGGCCTGGCCGTGCCCTTCTCCAAGCCCTTCTCCATCGGAGCGGCAAACTTTGTCATCGTGACGTTGCCCCTCGAGGCCGATATGGCGGACCAGGTGGACGTGACGCTGCCGCATGGCATTCATGTCACGGCCGATCGGGAAGTGGCCGTCTACGCGTTGAACCGATTTCCGTTCACGACCGACGGCTATCTGGGTCTGCCCACGGACATCATCTCGGGCGACTACATCGTGCAGTGTTATCCCAACGTGCAATCGGGAGTCAGCGAGCTCAATGGTTCGCAATTCGCCGTGGTGGCGACCCAGGACGACACGACCGTGATCATCACGCCTTCTGCGTCCGCTGCGGGCTATGCGGCGGGAGTCCCCTACATGAAGACCCTCAATCGGGGCGATGTCTATCAACTGCGCTCGGACAAGGACACCCCCGCCGACCTGAGCGGATCGCTCGTGATGGCCAACAAACCGGTTGGCGTCTTTGGCAGCCATCAATGCGCCTTCATCGACAGCCCTTCCACGTTCTTCTGCGACTATCTTGTGGAACAGATGCTGCCCGTTCACCGGGCGGGAACCTATTTTCTCGCGACGCCGCTGGCCACCAGGACCGGCAATATTTTGTGCCGCGTCACGGCGATCGCCGACGGGACCGACGTGTTGGTGAACGGCGTGTATCAAACGACCCTGATGCAGGGCAAGACGCACGACATCTCGCTGGGCGGCGCGGCGGCGATCAGCACGACGAAGCCGGCGTTGGTCGGGCAGTTCTCGCCCAGCTCCGATCACGATGGCGTCGTTGACTCCGATCCGTTCATGGTCAATCTCCAGCATACCGGGCAGTTCCTGGATCGCTACGAGGTGTGTCTTCCCGGACACGGTTTCATGGGGGGATACGTAAACGTGATAACGACCGGCGCCGGGGTCGGGTCCATCACGGTCGACGGCGCGCCCATTCCGGCGGGCAATTATGTGGCGATCGGGGCCAGCGGCTATTTCTACGCGCGGCCTGCTGTTTCCGCCGGCCTGCACGTCCTCGCGGGCAATGTTCCTTTTGGCGCGTTCGTTTACGGCTGGATGGAATATGAGTCCTTCGGTTATCCGGCGGGGTTGTTGATTGGCGACAGCCAGCCTCCCGTGTTGACGTGTCCGACGGAGGAGGTGCAGTTGCAGGTGAGCAGGGGCACGGCGAACGGCGCCTTCTGCCGGGTCGTTCTCCCCGATTTTCGCAGCAACATCGCCGTCACCGACAATTGCCCGCTGCGCCAGGAGATCGTGATAACGCAGTTCCCCGCGCCGGGAACGCTGCTGGCTCCGGGCGCCCACAATGTCTTTGTCACTGCGGAGGACGACGCGGGCAACACCGGTTTCTGCGTCATCCGGGTCGTGGTGGTCGACCTCGAACCCGGCGATCTCTTATTCTTGTGCCCGCAGGACATCATCGTGAACTGCAAGACGCCTCATGGAGCCGTGGTGAACTACCAAGTCTCGGTCAGCCAGGGTTGCGCGGACAACCTGCCCGTGACCTGCCATCCGCCCTCCGGCAGTCTGTTCCCGCCGGGAACGACGGTGGTGACCTGCGTCACTCGGGACATCAACGGCAACACCCACACCTGCACGTTCAAGATCACCGTCAACTGCGATCAGAATCCGCCCGGCATAGTGAAGATTCCGGATCGCGTGCGACATGTCTTGGGCGAGGCCTTCAACCTCCAGGCGCAGGTCGGCGAGGTGGCGGAAGCCCAGTTTCAGTGGTTTCACAACGGCAATCCGGTCGAGGGCGCCAATTCATCAACCCTGTCCATCGACAGCGTTGACCCGACGCATGCCGGCCTTTACTGGGTCTCGGTGAGAAATCCGTACGGCGTTTCCTTCAGCAATCGCTCGCTGCTCTTGATCGGGTCTTCGGTCCTTACGAACCGGCGCACGGCGGAAATCGTCGATCAATTGCGGAACGAGGGCTTTCCCTTGAAGTTTCGGCTGCGACCTGACCGCCAATTCGACGTTCAGGTTTCGACGGACCTGGTGAGTTGGACGACCATCGCGACCGTTCAAGGAGCGACCACCGAATTTCTCGACAGCGCCGCTCGCGGCAAGCTTCGACGCTTCTACCGGATCGTGGAAAAGTAGGCGCCTTTCGCCTGTAATGGCGTTCCGTGTATCGGGCGCCTTTCGTGGTTGCTCACTTCAGGCGCGCCTTGATTTGCTGCGCCAACTTGCGGGCGAGGTCGGGCTGTGACTCGGCGAGGTTCCGGGTCTCGGCGTCGGGTTGGCGGTGGTCGTAGAGTTCCAGGTGACCGTCCTTGTGGACGATGAGCCGATGTGTCCGCGTCCGGATGGTTTGACCATTGCGGAAATAACCGAAGGCGGAATGGCCCGGCGCTTCGGGGGATTCCAGGATGGGCCGCAAGGAGACGCCATGCGCTCCTTGGGGCCGGGTCAGACCCGCCAAGTCGGTCAAGGTGGGGAAAATATCCAGCGTCTCCACGAGCGACATTGTCTGGCGGCCGGGGTTGGGGATGCCGGGATAACTGATGATCAATGGCGAACGCAGGGATTCCTCAAAGAGCGCGTGTTTGCCCCAGATCGAGTGTTCGCCGAGGTGCCAGCCGTGGTCTCCCCAGAGCACGACGATGGTCTCGTCCCGGAGGTCCAACTCGTCCAGGCGATCCAGCATGCGTCCGACTTGGGCGTCGGCGTAGGTGACGCAGGCCGCGTAGTGTCGTCGGACCTCCAACGCAAAATCCGCATCGGTGTTCGGATTCCGTTTCCAGCGATTGTATTTCATGAATTCGCCGGAGCCGTGCCAGGTGGTTTTGCCTGTCGGTTTGGCGGGGTGAGGAATGGGGGGCAATTTGGCGTTGCGGTAGGGTTCGAGGTATTTGGCCGGCGCGCCGAAAGGCAGGTGGGGCCGCAGGATGCCGAAAGCCAGGAAGAAGGGATTGCCGTCCGGGTCGCGCGCCAACTGTGTCAATTGCCGCAGGGCCTCGTCAGTGTTGGGTCCGTCGGGATAGATCGTGTCGGGCCCTTCCAATGCCTGGAAGACGTCCATGTCCTTGGCGTTCTTGCGGATTTCGCCGTGAGCGAGCCCGTGCATCCAACCGCGCGGGTGTTGCCAATCTCCGGCCGGCAACAGGCGGCGATTCCAGGAGTGAGGCATCTCGGGATCCTGGAGGTCGTTCCAATCCTTGCCGCCCCAGCCGCCGGGATGGTGGGACACCTTGCCGACGGAAACAGCGGTATAGCCATGGCGGCGAAACCAGGCCGGCATGCTCGGCGCCGTCGCTTCGGGGTTCTTGGCGAGTTCCTTGGCGCGCGCAAAGAGGGCGCCGTTGCTGGCGCCGCACTTTTCGCCCGCCCGGCGCCGCACTTTTGGACCGGCGTTCACAAGGGGCTCGAAATCGACTACGCGGGAATCTGCTGGGGAGGAGACTTGATTTGGAACAACGGGTGGATCGCCAGGGCGATGCGGTCACCTCGATGGCAGTTGGTAAACAAGTCGGAGAATCGAAGTTTTCGTCTCAATGTCTACAGGGTCTTGCTGACGCGCGCGCGCGTCGGAGCCGCCATCTACATCCCTCCAGGAGAGGCCGAAGATCCGACTAGGCCGCCTCAAGAATTCGATCAGATCTTCGAGACGTTGCTGTCTGCTGGTTGCTCCTTGCTTTGCGAGTAGATGGCTCAAGGGATGAAGTTTTATGACTTTCGGAGTAGCAGTTTAGCCTCTGAATCTTGCCAATTGCGCCGATTGCGCGAGATTCTCCCGCATGAAACACAAAACAGAACAGACTCTCGCGCACGAAGACTTAGGGCAGCACCCTCTCTACGCGGCGATTGATTCGCTCGACGCGCTGCGCGGCTTCATGGAGAGGCACGTCTACGCTGTCTGGGATTTCATGGCGCTGTTGAAATACTTGCAGTCCGAATTTGCGCCGGCCAGCTGGCCTTGGTTTCCGCCGGATAATCCCAAAGCTGCGCGCCTCGTGAACGAGATCATTCTGGGCGAAGAAAGCGACATTGCTCCGAGCGCAGGAAGCGCAAGCGTCGAACACTGCAGTCATTTTGAGATTTATCTTGCAGCGATGTCGGAAGTTGAAGCCTCCACTTCGGGAATTCTGTCATTTGTCTCAAGTGTCCGTCAGGGCGGGTTGGAAAACGCTCTGAGCAACTGGACAGGTCCAGCCAGTGCGTTCAAGTTCCTGACGCAAACATTCGAGCTCGTTGAAAAGAGGGACACGTTGGCTATAGCCTCTGCGTTTGCCGCGGGGCGTGAGGCGATCGTGCCCGTCATGTTCAAAGGAATTCTAACCGATTTCTCGATAGACCGAAGTTCCGCTCCAGCATTCCATTACTATCTTGAACGCCACATTCTGGTGGACGGAGACAGCCACGGTCCAGCCGCGGCAGAATTGGTCGAGTGCCTGTGTGGATCCAACTCGGAACTCAAGTCGGCGGCCGCGCTAGCCGCTGATAATGCAATCCGCAGCCGGCGGCGATTCTGGGACCAGATATTGAAGGAAATCAGACCTTTGGAGGCCAGCAACGTTGCGGGCGGAGAAGGCTCTCTTGAGACTGCCTCCGTGGGGCGTTTCTAACCGCTACCTGCGGACTGGCCAAACAACGGTGAGATCCAGAATGAACTCCCTGTTCCTCGCAGGAAACCGTCTCGTGTGAAGTGGCGCAATGAGCATTCTTCGGGAGGGGGGTTGCAAAAAACCAGCGCGAAACTACGGTCGCTTCCAAGAAACACTCCCAACCTTTAGTCCAAAAAGAAAGCGCATGGATATTCTGGCGAAATTAATTCAAGTGGTGATCGCATTGGGTATTTTCAACGTGTGGATACTCAGGTTCGGGAAGTCCACCAATTGGAGGGGCGGTTCAGCCCAAAACATGACGGAGGAATTTGCAGTCTATGGATTGCCACGGTGGTTTATGCTTGTCATCGGAGTCCTGAAGCTTTTGTTCGCCGGCCTACTGATCGCCGGCATCTGGCGTCCTCAACTCGTTCCGATCGCGGGCGGCGCCATTGCAGCTTTGATGCTTGGTGCGCTGTTGATGCATGCCAAGGTTCATGACCCTTTGAAAAAGTCGGCGCCCGCGGCAACGATGCTCGCGCTTGCCCTGTTGGCCGCCCTGCTTCCCAGGCTGCATTAGGGAGGCCAAGGCGAGGGCGCCGACCAGCCACTGACCAGTTCACGGGTTATTGATCGCGTGCCCAACTTCAACCGTCATCTAGGCATCGACTACTCCGGGGCCGAAACCCCGACGAGTAGTTTGTCGGGCCTGCGTTTGTTCGAGGCAAAACCGGACCAAGCGCCTGGCGAGGTTCCCCCGCCACCAAGCCCTCGCAAGTATTGGACGCGCCGGGGACTTGCCGAATGGCTCGTGAAAGAGCTGGAGAACGGTCCGCCAGCCATCGTTGGCATCGACCACGCGTTTTCGTTCCCCATGGCCTACTTCACGGCACATGCTGTTCCGCTGGACTGGACGGCCTTCCTTGACGATTTCCACAAATACTGGCCCACCGACGGGGAGCATGTCTACGTGGACTTCATTCGAGATGAGCTTCGAGGAAACGCCATCAAGCGCGGTGGGAATTCGCGTTGGCGGCGATTTTGCGAAAGGCGAAGCAAGGGTGCTAAGTCGGTTTTTCATTTCGACGTGCCGGGCAGTGTGGCCAAATCCACCCACGCCGGTCTGCCGTGGCTGCGCTTCCTGCGCCAACGGTTAGGCAAGCGGGCACATTTTTGGCCATTCGACGGCTGGGAGCCGAAAGCGGGCCGCCACGTCATTGCCGAGGTTTACCCCTCCCTGTGGAGCAAGATGTATCCTCGAGAAGACCGCAGCCCTGACCAGCACGACGCCTACTCTGTTGCTCGATGGCTTCGGGAAACCGACGTCTCCGGCAAACTAACGGAGTTTTTCCATCCCGAGCTCGGATATGACGATCGTGCCACGGCCGATATCGAAGGTTGGATACTTGGGGTTTGCTGAGCTCCCGATTTCTCAACCGTCAATCAATCAACCCCGAAGCAGACAGCTTTTACGGGTTCGGATGACCGGTCCTTTCCCGGTTGTCTTGCGGGAAACGGCCGGTGAATTGAAACCACAGACATACCTGAGGCAGGCGCATCCCCTTGCATCGTTGGATTGAGCCCGATTCAAAGGATGATCAGCTGCTTCAAGACTCCTTGAAGAGATACGGGAGTGAGCTAGGTCAACCTCTTTTCGTCGCAACTCTGGTAATCGGCGCACCGGCGCCACCCGCTTACCGAACGTTGGCGACTCCGTTGGCTGACGCCGCCTCCGCAACCCGCACTGCTCGAGCAGCGTGACTGCTCGAACGGAGCGGTTCTCTGGCTGACCTTTTGGTTGATTTGGAGGCGGAAGATCCGGGTTCCGGCTTCTTGTAAGCCTGAATCCATTCAACCTCGATGGAGAAGGGCCCGGGGCGCTTGTCCGCCAGCATCAGGCCCAGCATCTCGATCTTGCTCGGGTCGAAGGGATAATTCCTCAAGCGTAGCCCGCGAAAGCTCTGCTCGAGTTCAGCGAAAGGGATATCGACCTCGACCCATTCGTTCGGCCGAGCGCTAAACGAACCGGAATAAGAGACCGGCCAACCGCGAAAGCGCGCATTGGTATTGAGACGAACCTGGTATTCACGTCCATCGCCACGGACTCTAAGCCGGATTCCGTCGAACTTGGCAAGATCAAGATCTCCCTGTTTCCGAATCGAGGAAAAGCCGCCGTTGTTCTCGAGCGAAAGATTGCCGGAGAACCGAAGTCCACGTCCGTTCCAAGACGGGCCGCCCGAGGAGAGACCGCCCATGACTCCATCGTTGACGGCCCTCCAACCCTTGATGGATTTGGAATCCTGAAAATGTTCGAGTGGTTGCACGTCAAGGGCTCCGTGCGCCAGCGCAACGTGCCCTGCCGCGACGAGCGCAATTGCTGATCGTTTCATCGGTCGGGAACCTCGTTCGAAAGGTTGCGGAGTCAACCCGCTCATTCACGCGCGGAACGGGGCTTCGTCGAAAACTGGCGGCCAGTTGCCCCAAGACGGAATGGCGCTAGCTTCGCCATAGTGCACTCCCAGACGCTCCAATCCGAAACTCGGAACGATTCCGACCTCTTCGACCGATTGCGAGGAATGCTTTGGGGTTCATTCGTCGCCGACGCTCTCGCGATGCCGGTTCATTGGTATTACAGCCGCACGACGTTGCATCGGGACTATGGGGAAGTGCGCGACTTCGTCGCGCCCAAGAACCCTCACCCGGGCAGCATTCTCTGGCGTTCGAGCTACACGGCTCGCAATAGCCGCGGAGAAATCCTTCACGACCAGGCCCGATTCTGGGGACAACAGGGCGTTCACTATCACCAGTTTCTCAATCCGGGTGAGAACACGCTCAACCTGAAGCTCTCCCTTCTCTTGGCCACTGGGCATGGGGACTCCGGACGATATGACGCGTCCGCCTACCTCGCGGACTACATCTCCTTCATGACCACCCCGGGAAACCATAAGGACACCTACATCGAGGAGAGCCATCGGAACTTCTTCGCGAATTACGCGCAAGGTCGGGCGCCGATGAAATGTGGGATAGAGGACATCCACATCGGCGGATTGACAGCTGTTCCGATTCTATGCGCCTGGGCCCAAGGAGACGCCGAAACGGCAGTCCAGTGGGTCACCGAACATGTCTCCCTGACGCACAAGAGCCGGGAAACACTGCAAGCCGCGGAGACAACCGCGCGCATTCTGTGCGACGTTGTCCGAGGACACGACGTTGCTGACTCGCTCTCCCATCGCTCAGCTGGTTGGTTGAGCCCAAAAAAGGCGGCTGACTGGCTTCGGGAACCTGACAGTGTTGTGGTGGGCCAACGGTTCAGCCCGGCCTGCTACATCAAGGAGGCGTTTCCCGCGACGCTGTATCTCGCGTTGAAGTATGCGGACGACCTCGAGGCTGGACTCGTTTCCAACACCAATCTCGGCGGCGACAACTGCCATCGCGGAGCCGTCCTTGGCGCCATTCTGGGCGCGGCGGGAGGCATGGCGTGCCTGCCCTCACGGTGGAAGCAGGGCCTGCTTGCCGGCGAGTCATTGGACCGGTTCGCGTCCGCCATCGAGGTCAAGGCCTCCTGATCTCATGAACTCGAACGCAACTGGATTGCTGCTTCTGTCCCATCTCGTGGCGACATTGTTCATGGTGGGAGTCATCTGGTTCGTCCAAGTTGTCCACTATCCGCTCTTCGCGAGAGTCGGCGCCGCCGGCTTCGCGGCTTACGAGAAAGAGCACGTGCGGCGCACGGGTTGGCTGCTGATGATTCCCATGTTGTTGGAACTGGCTCTGTCGGTGTGGGCGGCCTTATTTCTCGGAGGCTGGATGGCGTGGACCGGATTTGGCCTGACCTCCCTCATATGGATCACAACCTGGTCAGTCCACGTTCCTGCTCATCGCCGGCTGGAGTCTGGGTTCGACCCTGTGGTTTGCAGAAGGTTGATACGATCAAACTGGTGGCGCACCGCAGCGTGGACTTTCAGGGGGGGCGTCGCGCTCGCTATGACCATGGCCTCAACATGAAACGCTCCAATTCATCGCCCCGCTGGATGTATGTCGCTCTCACCCTGGCGGCTGTCTACAATCTCGCGTGGGGATCTTTCGTCATACTCTTCCCCAACCTGGTGTTCGACTGGGCTGGGATGCCGCGTCCCATCTATCCCCAGTTTTGGCAGTGCATCGGCATGATCGTGGGCGTCTACGGGATCGGTTACGGAATCGCGGCTTACCATCCGGTCAGACATTGGCCCATCGTGCTCGTGGGATTCCTCGGCAAAGTTTTCGGCCCCATCGGCATGATTCAGGCGCTGCTTGCCCGCGCGCTTACCCCCGCGTTCGCGCTGAACTGTGTCGGCAACGACATCGTCTGGTGGATTCCCTTCGCCCTGATCCTCAAACACGCGTGGAGGCAGCGCGAAATCCTCTGAAGTCGCTCGATCCGAGACGACCCCAGCGGGGCCATTGACATTCCACCTTTAGCGACAAGCTTTCGACCGTGACGACGAATGGC
>JAYPFK010000068.1:0-31433 GCA_038126235.1 Verrucomicrobiales bacterium | reverse complement strand
TTATGACAAACAAGGCCCGCGCAGACGCGTCGCAACAAGAATCAAGTCAGTGACCGTCAGCTTGCAAGGCGCCTGCGAGGTGGATACCGGGGATGGCCGCGCGATCCGGAATCGAGGATACGTTGGCGGGGCGATCCGCCAGACTTTGGCCCAAAGTGGGGCAGATGGACCTTGCGTCAGGATGACCAAGGGGAGGAGGGAGAGCTGTTCGGGTGTCGTCAGGCGATTGCAACGCGCTGTCTTTCTTGCACTTGGTGTCGGATTGAAGGAGGCTGTCCGACGATGTATGCCAGACTATGGCTTAGCGGAAGGCCACATTATGCTCTACAGGACAAGCAGCAAGAAAGCGGCTATCGCGCGGATTGTGTCTTGGGCGGCGACTGCGTTTGTGGGGCTGAGCGCCTTCGCGGCTCCGCAGGCAAAGCCGGAGGTTTTTCGAGCTGGGGCCGCTACGAGCAATATCACCCTTCCCTTGGGCGCGCGAAACGGCGGCGTGATCGCCCGCGGAGCCGTCGCCACGCAGATTCACGACGAACTGCACGCCCGCTGCCTTGTGCTTGACGATGGCAGAACCAAGGTCGCCATCGCGGTCTGCGATCTGCGTATGATCGATCGGGCCGTTGTGGAAGAAGCGCGGAAGCTGGCCTGCGAGGCGACCGGGATTCCAGCTGCCAACGTCCTCATCTCCGCCACCCACACCCATGGGGCTCCCGGAGTGATCGGAATGCACACTGAGGAGATCGATCGGTGGTATCGCGGGTTCCTCATCCGCCGGATTGCTGACGGAATCCGGCGAGCCAACCTGAATCTTGCCCCGGCGCGGATTGGTTGGGGCGTCGGGAGCGTCCCGGACCAGACCTTCAATCGCCGGTGGCGCATGAGGGAGGGAACAGTCCCGGCAAATCCGTTCGGGGAAAAGGGCGACACCGTGCAGATGAATCCTCCCCGACAGAGCCCGAACCTGATTGAGCCGGCGGGTCCGGCTGATCCCGGTTTGACGGCTCTCAGCGTGCGGCGCTCCGACGGCCGACCTCTGGCTCTGCTGGCCAACTACAGTGTTCACTACGTGGGGGGCTACCAGGGCGGACACGTTAGCGCGGACTACTTCGGGGTGTTTTCCAGCCGCATGGCCCAACTGCTGGAGACGCCGGAATCCGACCCGCCATTCGTGGCGATCATGTCCAATGGAACCAGCGGCGACTTGAACAACATCAATTTTCTACTGCCAAGGCAGTCTCGGAAGCCGTGGGAACGAATGCGGGAGGTTGGTTTCGAAATGGCCGACAAAGCCCTGCAGGTCGTCCGCGAAATTGAACACAGCTCCGATGTTTCGCTGGCCGCCGCCTTCGTTGATCTCGAACTCCGCGTTCGTCGACCGGATGCGAAACGGATTGCCTGGGCGAGAAAGACACAACAGGAGGCGGTCAAAGGGCGACCGGGGATCTATGCCGAGGAAACCCTCCAACTGGCGAAGTTTCCGGCAAGCGTGCCGGTGCGGTTGCAGGTCATCCGGATTGGAAGACTCGGCATTGCCGCAATCCCGTGTGAGGTTTTCGCCGAGACAGGATTGGCGATCAAGGAGCAGAGCCCGCTGGACGCCACCTTCACGATCGAGTTGGCCAACGGCTACAACGGCTACCTGCCAACGAGGCAACAGCACGCGTGGGGCGGCTACGAGACATGGCCGGCCAGGTCAGCCTATCTGGAGATCGGGGCTGAGGAGAAGATTCGCAAGGCCGTAAGGGAACTGCTTCGGCAGGTCGCGGAGGAATGAGCGCGCCGCTCACCGGAGAAGAGAATCATCATGACCGGTCCTGATGCTCCCATCCGCCCGACCACCCCGCCTCAGCCCCGGGATTCCCGTGACGCGCTTAAGTTGTTTCTCCAACGCTGGGCCATCACCACACTCGGAGTGCTGGTCGCCGCGAATGTCCTGCGCGGCATTCACTACGAGACCATCGAAGGACTGTTCATCGCCTCCCTGTTGCTGGGCGCGTTGAACGCATTCTTCGGGCGCCTCAAGCTCGTGCTGGGCTGTCTCACCCTGGGCGTGTTCGCGCTGGTTCTGAACGCGCTGTTGCTCATGCTGGTGGGCGCGCTGGTCGAGCCCTTTCATGTGGATGGCTTCTGGACGGCGTTCTGGGGCGGGGTCGTGATCAGCCTGGTCTCGGTTGTTGTCGCCGCGTTGACCGGCGCGCGGATTTCCCCGGTGCGGGGATCGTTTCATTTCGAAACTCATCGTCATTCGGGGCGCCCTGGACGTCCTGACCGGGACGATGATGACCCGCCGATCATCGACGTCTGATCGTCTTATTCCGCCGTGCGCCCGGCGACTTCCTCCTTGCGAGCGATCAGGACCTTGTCCATGCGATGGCCGTCCATGTCGATCACCTCGAAGCTGAATCCGGCGGAATCGAAACGGTCGCCCTCCTCGGGAATTCGGCCAAGCTGGCGCAGGACGAATCCGGAAAGGGTCTGGAAGTCCGCGTCTCGCTCGCCGGGGAGGGAGACGGTCCCCAACAGCTTCTTGAGATCGTTGATCCCCAGCAGGGCGTCGCACATCCAGCTTCCATCGTCGCGGCGGCGCGCTTGTGGCTTGGTCGGCTGTTCGCGGGAGGGGAGGGAGCCAACCACGGCTTCGACCACGTCGTTCAGGGTCACCAGGCCGTCGAACCCGCCGAACTCATTGGCGGCGAGCGCGATGTGGACGCCGGTCTTCTTGAAGGTCTCAAGCAGCGCCGTCGAGGTCATGGTGAGCGGCACGACCAGCGGTTTCACGAGGAGGTCCCGGATCCGGCAGGAGTCTGTCAGCGCGAGGTTGGCCCACAGCGACTTGACGGAGATGATGCCTTTCACCTGGTCCCGGTTTCCCTCGTAGACCGGGAAATAGGTGTGTCCGCTGCTGACAATCCTGCGCCAGTTTTCCTTGTCGGGATCATCGATGTTCAGCCAGACGATCCGGGTGCGGGGCGTCATGATGTCGTCCACCAGCAACTCATCCAACCGGAAGACGCCCTCGATCAGCTCCTTCTCCGTTCGGTGAAACACCCCCGCGTGCAGCCCCTGGAGCATCATCATCCGCACGTCCTCCTCGGTGACGGGAGCCTCCTCGCGACGCTTGACGCCGAGAGCCTTCAGAATGGCCTCGGTGGTCCAACTCAGCGCCGTCACCGCGGGGCCGGTCAGTTTGGAAAGCCGGTTCATCGGCCGCGCGAGGGCCATTGCGATCCGCTCCGGATGGGTCATGCCCAGCCGCTTGGGGACCAGTTCTCCGAAGGTGAGTGAAAGGAAAGTGATCGCCGCGACCACGGTCACCACCGCGACTCCCTCGGCGTAGGGGGCGAGAATCGAGACCCGCTCCAGGGTCGGAACCAGATGCGCGGCCAGACGCGCGCCGCCCAGGGCCCCCGCCAGGATTCCGATCAGGGTGATCCCCACCTGGACCGTGGAAAGGAAGCGGGTGGGATCGTTTGCCAGCTTCAGGGCTATCTTTGCCCGAGCGTCCCCCTCATCGGCCAGTTTCTTCAGGCGGTTCTTCCGCGAGGACACCACTGCGATCTCGGCCATCGCGTTGACGCCGTTGAACAGGATCAGGACCAGGATGAAGACCGCCTCGAAGCCGCCGTTCATGAATCGTGAATCATCGGTGGGTTGACGCGTCGGACCTTGCCAAAGGCCGACGGTTGGCGCGAGCCGTTTCTGTCGCGGGGACGCCAGCGCGTTGCGGCGTCCGCCCTGGCGGAGAGGCGAGCAAACCCGCAGGTTTGTCCCGCCTTGGGCGGGGGATTGCCGCGGCAATCTCCATCGCTCAGCGTGAAAGTGAAGCGAGGCTCCGCGGGTCGGCCAGGGAACCGGCAAATCTCACGCGCGCCGACGCTTCCCCAACAAGCGGGAAACCGCCGCCAAATAAACCCTTTTCAACCCGGGGAAAAGGTTTCAACGTAAGTTCATGTCCACGATTGAACGCACCATCAGCGTGAGCTGGCGTCATCAGGCCGTCTTCACCGAAAGGGTCTTTTCGCCGGAAAACGACACGCTGAAGAATGTTCTGAGCGACGACGAACGCTCGGGGCCGCGCAAGGTGTTTGTGGTCGTGGACGAATCGCTGGCCAAGGCCCGCGAGAACTTCCTGAAGGAGGTCGAAGCGTATTTCGAGGCGCACGCGGAGGCCCTCTCCCTCGTCGCTCACCCGATGATCCTGGAGGGCGGCGAGCGGGCGAAGAACTCCTACTTCCACGTCTCGGACATCCACTCGAACCTCGAGCGGCACGGCATCTGCCGTCATTCCTACATGATCGCCATCGGCGGCGGAGCCCTGCTCGACGTTGCGGGGCTCGCCGCCGCGACCGCGCACCGCGGTGTGCGGCACGTGCGCATCCCCACGACGACGCTGGCGCAGGACGATTCGGGCGTGGGCGTGAAGAACGGGATCAACGCCTTTGGGAAGAAGAACTTCGTCGGGACCTTCGCCCCGCCCTTTGCCGTCATCAACGACTTCGACCTGCTTTCCTCCCTGCCGGCGAGGGACAAGCGCGGCGGCTACGTCGAGGCCGTCAAGGTCGCCTGCATCCGCGACCGGGCTTTCTTTGAGAGCATGGAGAAGGACGCCGAGGCTCTGCGCGATTTCGAGCCCGAGCCGATGAAGCGGCTGATCTTCCGCAGCGCGGAGCTGCACATGAACCACATCGCCACCTCCGGCGACCCCTTTGAATTTGGCTCGGCCCGGCCGCTCGATTTCGGCCACTGGGCCGCCCACAAGCTCGAACAGCTTTCCGAGTACAAGATCCGTCACGGGGAGGCCGTCGCCATCGGCATCGCGCTCGACATGATCTATGCGCGCAGGATGGACTATATCGACGCCGAGTCCACCGAGCGCGTCCTGCGGCTGCTTGAAACACTCGGTTACGCGCTCTACGCGAACGAGTTGCTGCACGAGGATTCCGAGGGCAACCTCATGGTTCTCGATGGTCTCGAGGAATTCCGCGAACACCTGGGCGGTCAGTTGACCATCACGCTGCTGAAGGAGATCGGGACCGGCTTCGAGGTCCACGAGGTCAGCCTGCCCAAGGTCATCAAGGCAATCTACGAACTCAAGGAACGCCACGAGTCGCGCGGGAAGAAGATCGTGCAGGCGTTTGGGTGAGTCCGCTTCAGGCATGGCCGGAAATCCCCCACGTCCCGCGCTTTGCGCTGCTTGTTCTTCGCCCTGGCGCCCATGACCCGCACCGCCGTCCTCAACGTTGTCGGACTCACCGATGCCCTGATCGGGGGACACACGCCGCGCATCAGGGCCTTCGCGGAGGCCGGTTCGCGCGCGCGCATTGAGCCCGCCTTTCCCGCCGTCACCTGCACCGCCCAGGCCGACTATGTCACCGGCAGGCCGCCGACGGAACACGGCGTCGTCGCCAACGGCTGGTATTCCCGCGAACTCGCCGAGACGCAGTTCTGGAAACAGCCGGATCAGATCGTCCAAGGGGAGAAGATCTGGGAGGAGTTGAAGCGGGAGGATTCGGCGTTCACCTGCGCGAAGCTCTTCTGGTGGTACAACATGTATTCCAAGGTGGATTGGTCGATCACGCCCCGGCCCATGTATCCCGCCGACGGCAGCAAGCATTTCGACATCTACTCCTGGCCGTATTCCATCCGCGCGGAGATCAAGAAGGACCTTGGCGAGTTTCCCTTCTTCGGCTTCTGGGGGCCGGCGGCGGGCGTTGATTCGCCGCAGGGCTCCGCGGATTGCGTGTCCCGCTGGATCGCCGATTCCGCCCGGTGGATCGAGGAACGCCACCAGCCCACGCTCAGCCTCGTCTACCTTCCCCACCTCGACTACAACCTCCAGCGCCTCGGCCCCGAAGATCCCGCCATTGCCCGCGATCTCGGCGAGATCGACGCCATCGTCGGCGGCTTGATCGACTTCTTCGCCAAGCGGTCCGTCCAGGTCATCCTGTTGTCGGAATACGGCATCACGCCGGTCGACACGCCGATCCACCTCAACCGTCGCTTTCGCGAAAAGGGTTGGATCACGGTGAAGGAGGAACTCGGACGGGAACTGCTCGACTTCGGCGCCTGCAAGGCCTTCGCCGTCGCGGATCACCAGATCGCCCACGTCTACGTCAACGACCCGCTGGTCCTTCAGAATGTCCGCGCGTTGCTGGAGGAGACGCCTGGTGTGGACCGCGTGCTGGGGGCGGAGGAAAAGCGCGCGGCCGGCATCGACCATGAGCGCGCCGGCGACCTCGTTGCGGTGTCCAAGGAGAACGCCTGGTTCACCTACTACTACTGGGAGGATGATGCGCGGGCGCCGGACTTCGCGCGCTGCGTGGACATCCACCGCAAGCCCGGTTACGACCCGGCCGAGCTGTTTCTCGATCCCAAACGCAGGCTGGTCAAAGGCCAGATTGCCTGGCGGCTGATGAAGAAGAAGCTGGGCTTCCGCATGCTGATGGATGTCGTCCCGCTTGACGCCGCATTGGTGAAAGGCTCCCACGGCGCCCGGCCCGAGAACCCGGCGGATCGCCCGGTCATCATCGCCCAGGACAAGAGCCTGCTCAGCGGCGCGGATCTCCGGTCGCAGGATGTCTTCGGCGTCTTGAAGCGCGCGGTGGGGTGATGGGCGAAGTGACGACTCGTCCCGTCTGCCGGTTCCGCGTTCGTTCTTGAATCTCGAAGCCTTCGGGGGGCTGGTTTTCAGGCGTGCTGATCACGAGTTTGGCGTCCACCGTTTGGAGTTCCGCGTTTACGCGGTTCCGGCTGCCGGCGTATCCCTTTGCGCGCGTCCCGGACCTTCTGTCCCTGGCGGAAGGCGCAGTCCGGGTTCCTTGCCCGGCGTCAGTGCGCGCATGTCGCAAGGATGGAGCCCGTCATTTGAAGTTCCGCTGCTCCCATGCGGGACGGTTCCGGCGCCGAGAGGGCGCCCATACGGCGTAAACGCGGAACTCCAAACGGGGCGACGCCGCGCATTTATTCGGCAGCAATTCCGCTCAGGGCGGCGCGCCACAGATTGGCGAGCGAGAGTCCGAGAGCCTGCCGCTCACTTCTCCGGTTGCGCCGTCGCTCCCCTGGCCACATCCGCTTCCCACAGTTTGACGGCGGCCTTCATGGCGGCGACGCGTTGGGGGAACCGGTCGGCCAGGTTATGGCGTTCTTCCCGATCCTTGCGCAGATCGAACAGCCCCACCGTGTCGCGCCCGTCGTCGGGGCGGTCCCAGTCGATGTTGGGATTTTGTTTCGTGTTCTTCTTCGGGCGCCCGGCGTTGAGGACGAGCTTCCAATCTCCGTCGCGCATGGCCACGCCTTCGTTGTAGCCCCAGAAAAGCCGACGCGGGCCGAGCGACTTTCCCTTGAACAGCAACGGGGCGAGGCTCGCCCCGTCCAGCCGGCGATCCTCGGGAGCTTTCGCGCCGGCGATGTCGAGCAGCGTGGGCATGACGTCGATGGTGAAGGCGAGTTGGTCCGTTTCCGAACCGGCATCGATCCGGCCCGGCCACCAGGCAATTCCGGGGACGCGATGGCCGCCTTCCCAGAGGCTGCCCTTCATCCCGTAGAGCCCGCCGCAGGAGCCGGGACCGGTCGCGCCGTTGTCGGAGAAGAACATGACGAAGGTGTTCTTCGCGTCGCGGCTTGCGCGAACGGCGGCCATGACTTCGCCGACTCCCTTGTCCATCTCGATCATCATCTCCCGGTAGGCGCGCGCAGCGTGCGCGGGTTCCCGGTGGTTGTAGACGGGCTTGCCTTGGCCCTCCGCGCGCACGGGCGGATCGTTCGGGCCCTGGTAGGGGTCGTGCGGCGCCTCATGGGCGATATAGAGGCAGTAAGGTTTTCGCGGGTTCGCCTGGATGAATTCAACCGCGTGTTTCGTGATCAGGTGGGTGGTGTAGCCCTCCTCGTGGGTGAGCTTGTTCTGATGCCACCAGTCGAAGACGCCTGCGCCGTCGATGTGCGCGTGGAAATCCACGTTGCCGCTGACATAGCCCACATAGCGATCGAAACCCTGGTGCGTGGGATTGTACTGCTCCTCGTAGCCGAGATGCCATTTGCCGAAGATGCCGGTTGCATAGCCGCGTTCCTTCAGGACCTCGGCGAAGGTGACCTCCCGCAGCTGCAGTCCGTGATGGCGGTTGCGGTTGAAGGGCGCGTAGATCACCCCCGGCACGCCGGCGCGCTGCTGGTAACGGCCGGTCAGCAGGCCTGCCCGTGTCGGCGAGCAGACCGGGCAGCTGGAGTGGAAGTCCGTGAAGCGTATGCCCTCGCGGGCGAGGCGGTCGATGTTCGGCGTGGGGAAGTCCTTTCCGCCGTAGCAGCCCGCGTCGCCGTAGCCCATGTCGTCGGTCATGATGACGATGAGGTTCGGCCGGTCCGCGGCCGCGGCCGACGCGGCCAGGGTCAGGGCGGAGAGCAGGGCGAGCGGGGCCTTGAGCGGGCGTTTCATGGCGATGGAGCCGCGTGGCAAGGCCTCATTCCATCGCGGCGGCGGAGCCGTGCTTGAAGTAGACGACGGTCACGGCGATGGCGATCAGCGCGATGGTGATCGCGGTGAAGGCCGGAATCTTCTCGGGTTTGCGGTAGGCCATGCCCGACACGCCCATCAATCCCAGCCAGCAGGCCAGCTTGACGAACACCCACCAGGGCCAGCCGTATTTCAGGACGGCGAGGAGCCCCATGCCGCCGACCAGCATCAGGAAACCGAGGATCCCGGTGGCCATCATGGTGCGTCGCTTGTTCTTGGGATCGGGGTTGGCCAACGCCTGGAAGACGAAACCGCTGAGCAACACCATGCACAGCACGTGCATCACCTGGTAGATCTGGATTTTCATGGCCGGCGATTCGACGCGGAACGCCGCCATTGGTCAATTTCCTTTTGGAACAATCCCCGTCGTCGGTGTGTCGTTCCGCGGTTTCAGGGGCGCGTTTGAACGGGGACAACGCGATTTGCGCGCCCCCGAAGAAATGCCTTGCCGGATGGCGGACTCGGATTAAATTCCCCGCCTGTTTGTCCCATGGTGTAATGGTAGCACAACTGGTTTTGGTCCAGTCAGTCAAGGTTCGAGTCCTTGTGGGACAACCATCCTTCCGGAAAGGGGCGGCGTGATTTTCAGCTGAGACCCGCGTGGCGTTCGTGCGTCAATCCGAAGGCTGGCGCGAAGTTCCAAATTCCAAACCGGCGTGACTGTTTGGGCGCATACTTGCTGAGTTGGCGGGGCGAGGCTCCCGCCGAGGCGAGCGCCCGTCCTGGCAAATCGGCGTTCGGTGTCGGGGGAAGTCCGGCCCAGGAGCTTCGCCTCACCGGGTGATCCGATCTGTAGTTGATCCCTGTTCACGCGGACGTTGCCGCCTCAATTCCTCTCGCCTATCGTGTTGGGCATGATCCGTATCGAGCACGCCCTTCGGTCCGCCGTCCAGAATCCGGGGCAATCGTTTTCCCTGTGGGCGGCGCTCTTCCTCGGCTTCGGCGCCGCTGCCTTGGCCCAACCCGCGAACTTCACCGTCGAGGCTCCGCCTTCGCCGCCGGGCGCGAAACCCTACGTTGCCGACTCGCGGCCCGACGACGGCCGTCATCTGGCGCTTGCCTTCAAGAAGCTGGATGAGGACTTCGATCCGCCGCGTCCCTTCCTCATCTGGGCGCTCGGCTCCAGCTATACCGCAAAGCTCGGCTCCGGCGACGAACTGATCGGCCTGTTGCAGAAACGGTTCGGCGAGACCAAGCCCATCGTCTATCGTCGCATGGTCGGCAATTCCGTCCCCTGGCAATACCTGCGCGGCTGGGCGCGGCACCTGGTCATTCCCGACCAGCCCGATGTCGTGCTGATCTACACGATCGGCAAGCCCGACGATCTCGACAAGCTCCTCACCGAACTTCGCGAGAACACCACGGCGGACATCATCGTCCCCAGCATCCACTGGCGCGAACGGGGCAAGCCCAACTGGGGCAAGTCCGAGGACTCGCCGGACCAGAAGGTGGCTGAAGTGCGGGCCGTCTGTGAAAAGCACGGTGTCGAGTTCGTGGAGAATCGCGCCGAGTGGGCCGAGTACCTCAGGGCGAACAAGCTCAAGATCGAGGATCTGCTTTCGGACGCCGTGCACCAAAGCGCCTTTGGCGCCCACATCGTGAACCAGAACATCGCCCGCCATTTCAACGACGCGACCGAGTTCAGCTACGACCCGGAGGAACGGGAGCATCGCCTGACCGAGGAGGCCGGGGAATTTGAGCGGTTGGGCAATGGGTTTACCGTGCCTTTCGTGGGAACCCGCATCGATCTGATCGGCTGGACGCGCCCCGACGGCGGCAAACTGGAGGTGACCATCGACGGCGAGCCCGCTGCCAAGGCCGACGCCTTCTTCATGACCTACATCGAGCCCGCTCGGACGAATTTCCAGGAACGTCGCAGCCCGGCTCGGGACCAGTCTCCACACGGCGTGACGCTCGGAGCCAATGTTGTTCCGCAGACCTGGACCATCACGATGCTCGACGACGAGGGGAACTTCGAACTGACCGGCAGCGTCACCGGCAAGGACGGGAAGGGCAATGCGTTCAAGGAATTTGTCAGCAATTCCGGCCAGATCATGCTCGACCCGGCGGAATGGCGTCGCGCTGAACGCAACAGGCAGGGCGACAAATGGACTTGGAACGTCGTCCGCTCCGCGTTGTCTGAGGTCGATCTGTTGGGCGGCCGCAACGAGAAGGTCCGCATCACTGTCGCCGCCAACCTCCCGAACGGCGAGCACACCTTGGAACTCGCGCCGATCGGCTCCGGAGAGATTCAGGTGGAGGCGTTCGATGTGTTCACGCCGCCTTTGAGGTAGAGGCGGGCTCGGTCCCGGTCGGGCATTCCCTTTAAAGTGCGGCGCGTCTGCGAGCGCCGCATTTGCCCCTTACCGCTTCCGCCATTCCGTCTTCGGCGGCTCAGGGAGGCCGCGGACGCGGAAGGAAGTGCGGAAGTGCATCTTGGCCACCTTGGGCAGTTCGTCCGCGCCGTGTTTGGCGACGAAGTCCACGCCGGCCGCGTCCACCAGTTTTGAGGCGCCCTTGGGGAAGGTCATGTCGTAGCCTTCGCCCAGTTGCTTGAGTCGGTTGACGAATTCGTCCCGCGCCAGGATGGAGGCGGCGGCCACGGCGAGGTCGGATTCCGCCTTGTGCCGCTGCACCAGCTCGATCTCCCGGCCGAGGCTCATCAGGGCCTTGGCGACCGTGGATTTGTTTGCGGCGAACTGGTCGCTGATCGCGCGCTCGGGCAGTGGGTTCATGCGATGCCGCTGGCCCATCAGGTTTTCGATCACGCGGGCATGCGCCCAGGCGAGCATGGCGTTGACGGAGCGCATGCTCTTGTAGAGCCGGTTGTAGGCCTCGGGGCCGATCGGCACGACGGAATAGACGCAGTCCGGCAATTCTCGGATGAACTTTGCCAGGTCGGCCATCTTCTTGTCGCTCTTGATGTTCTTCGAGTCCTGCACGCCGGCGGATTCCAGTTCCTTGACGATCTTCTCGTTCACGTAGACGCCGGCCGCGACCAAGGGGCCGAAAAAGTCGCCCTTGCCGCTTTCGTCGATGCCGAAACGGGGCTGGTGAATTTCCGGGTTGAGGACAGCCTCGTAGCCGAGCCGCGCCTCCTGCAGGATCAGGGGCTCCAGCACAAACTCGACGAACTCCTGGGTGTCCTTGCCCTGCGCGACCATCTTCCCGCTGTTGTAGAAGACGATGTTGAGCTTGCCCTTGCGCCCGGCGAAGCGCGCGTGGGGGACTTCATGCGACTCAAAACCGTTTGCCTGAAGATGCGCTTCCAGTTGGTCGGCCTGATCCGGGGTGAGCTTGCAGGTGTGGCTGGTGATGGCTTTCACAAATTTCGTGCCATCGTAGGCGCCTGCCCTATCCTCCGCAACCGTGCATCCCGCCCGCGACATTGTCCGCCCGCTGCTCCGCTGGTATCGCGCCCACCAGCGCGACCTGCCGTGGCGTCGGACGACGCGTCCCTACGCGGTCTGGGTGTCCGAGATCATGCTCCAGCAGACGCAGGTCGCGACCGTCATCCCCTATTGGAAACGTTGGATGCGGGAGCTGCCCTCAATCAAGGCTCTCGCCGCTGCGCCGGAGGAAAAGGTCCTCAAGCTCTGGGAGGGGCTGGGCTATTACCGTCGCGCCCGGAACCTCCAAAAAGGCGCGCGCCAGATTCGCGATGAATCCGGCGGCCGCTTTCCGACAACCCTGGGAGAAGTCCTGCGTCTGCCCGGGGTTGGACGCTACACCGCCGGCGCCATCTGCAGCATCGCCTTCAACCAGCCGACGCCGATCGTGGACGGCAACGTGGTGCGCGTTCTGACGCGGGCGTATGGCATCGACTCCGATCCGACCTCGAAACCGGTCAACGAACGCCTGTGGGCGATTGCCGCGGAACTGGTGGAGGCCGCGGAATCGCTGCCAAAGGGGGAGGTCCGCAACTGCTCGGACTTCAACCAGTCCCTCATGGAGCTCGGGGCGGTGGTCTGCTCACCAACAAGCCCCGCTTGCGACGCCTGTCCGCTGCGCCTTCCCTGCGTTGCGCGGCGTGAAGGGCGGCAACACGAGATGCCCGCCGCCAAGAAAGCCGCCCCTGCCACGGCGCGTCTGTTCGAGGCCTTCGTCCTGGAGAACAAGGGGCGGTTCCTTGTCCGCCAACGCCCGGCTGATGCGGTCAACGGCGGATTGTGGGAGTTTCCCAGTCACGAGCCCGCCGTCGAGGCGCGGCCGGAGTGTGTTGGCGATGCGGAGTTGAGGCCCTTCTGCGTGATCAAACACTCGATCACCCGCTACCGGATTACGGTGCGGGTGTCGCGCGGGACCGTGCGCGCTCGGCGGAAGCGGGGCAGGGCGGAGGTCTGGTTGCCGCTTCCCGAACTGGAGAAGCTGGCCTTCACCAGCGCGCATAGGAAGATCTTGCGGCGGTTGGCGGGAGGGTGATCCCGCCTTATGGCAGCGCCGGCTTCAGGACCTTGCCGTCATCGTCCACCGGATAGGCCGCATGGGCTTGCGCCAGGGCCGCGCCGAGGCTGCGCATCATGCGCTTGAGTTGGCGGGGGTTCTTCTCCGCGAGGTCGGTGGATTCAAAGGGGTCGTCCGCCAGGTTGAACAACTGGTAACGCGCGCCGCCGGACTGCAGTTGGCCGCCGAGCGGCGGGCGGTCCGGGAAGTTGTGGTAGATCACCTTCCAGTCGCCGTCGCGCAGGACGGTGAAGTAGTCGCTGCGATGGTGCCCGTGCGGGTAGTGCATCAGGAAACGCTCGCGGCGGGTGGGGTCGGCGGCTCCGGTCAGCAGCGTGTCGAGACGGGAGCCATCGACAAAGTGGCCCGCCGGGCGGCGGCTGTCGGTGAGGGCGACGAGCGTGGGGAAGATGTCCATGACGGCTGCGACCTGATGCTGGATTCCGCCGACGGCGATGGGCAGGCGTTTCTGGAAGGGATTCTCGGGATTCGGTTTGGCCCAGGCGGCAATGAAGGGCACGCGCATGCCGCCCTCGTAGTGGGCGCCCTTCTTGCCCCGGAGCGGGGCGGCGCAGGCCACGTCATGTTGGTGGCCCAGCGGCGCGTCGGAGCCGTTGTCGCCGAGGAAGAAGATGAGCGTGTTCTCCGCGATGCCGAGTTCCTCAAACTGGTCGAGCATGTCGTTGAGGGACTTGTCCATGCCCTCGATCAGCGTGGCGAAGGCCTGGGCCTGCGCGGGCTTGTCGGAGTTCTTGTAATGGTCGGTGAAGCGGGGGTCGGCTTCGAAGGGCGCATGCACGGCGTAGTGGGCGAAATAGAGGTAGAAAGGCTGGCCGCTCTTGACCGTGGAGGCGACGCGCTTCTTGGCTTCAATGGTCAGGGCCTCGGTGAGGAAGGTGTGGCTGCCGTGGTATTTTTCCAGGTGCGGCACGGCGTGGTGGGCGCGTTTGGTGCCGTGGCCGTAGTTTTTCTCCGCATAGTAGCTGCCGGGCGCGCCGAAGGAGGAGCCGGCGACGTTGATGTCGAATCCCAGGTTCAACGGCTCGGCTCCCTCGTGGTCGTCCGCGCCGAAGTGGCCTTTGCCCACGTGGATGGTCTTGTAGCCGTTCTTGCGGAGGACGCCGGGGAGGGTGGCGTCCTGCTTTGTGAGGCCGCCCCAGTTCCAGTCGGGCGGGCCGTTGTCGCCACGGTTGTTGTTGCGCGGGTTGATCCAGTTGGTGGCGCGGTGGCGGGCGGCGTTCTGGCCGGTCATGATGGAGATGCGGGTCGGGGAGCAGACGCTCATGGCGTAGAACTGGTTGAAGCGGATGCCCCGCTTGGCGAGCCGTTCCATGCCGGGGGTGCGATACCAGTCGTTCAGCGGATAGCGCTTCGGCTTGCCCTTGGCGTCGGTGAGGAAGGGGACCGAGGTATCCATGACCCCCATGTCGTCAATGAGGAAGACCATGATGTTCGGCTTCGCGGGCGCGGCAGCCTTGTCGGCGGCATGGCCGGCGAGGGGAGAAAGGACCAGGGCGGCGAGCAGTGAGACGCGGACGAGGAATCGAGGGAACGGGTTCATGGCGGGGACCATAAGCCATCGGGGGCGCGACGCACGATGAAAAAGGCGGGAGTGGACAGCCTGGAAGGGCTGTCCTACGGCGGGAGCAAAGTAGGACAGGCATCCTGCCTGTCTGCGGCAAGGCGCATGGTCTTCGATGACCCGATGCGCCGGTTGCTGGCGTTGGGAGTGGACAGCCTGGCCGGTCTTTGACGGCTGCCCGTTGGAAGGCCGCTTCTTGCTTTTGCTCATGAGCCTGCGGGAGGCGTTGCGACTTTCCCGGGATCCGCGAAGGCCTGGTCGATGACGGCGGCGCCGATGGAGTCGCCGCAGACATTGGCGGCGGTGCGGAAGCGGTCGAGGAGCCAGTCGACGGAGAGGATCAGGCCGATGTATTCGACGGGCAGGCCGACGGCGTTGAGCACGATCACCATGGTCACCAGCCCCGCTTCCGGGATGCCGGCGGCGCCGATCGCTGCCAGGGTGGCGGTCATGGCGATGGTCAATTGCTGGAACAAGGTGAGATCGACCCCAATGGCCTGCGCGATGAAAATCGCCGCGGCCGCCTCGTAGAGGGCCGTGCCGTCCATGTTGATGGTGGCGCCGAGGGGCAGCACGAATTCGGAGGACTGCTTCGAAACCCCGCCTTTTTCGACCGCGCACTCCATCGTGACGGGCAGCGTTGCGGAGGAGCTTGCGGTGGAAAAAGCCGTCAGCAGGGGCTGGGCCATCCGGGCCATGAAGCGATAGGGATTTTTGCGGGTGAAGAGCCAGTAGATCAGCGGGAGCGTCAGGAAGGTGTGGATTCCCAGGCCGACGAGCACACTGAGGACGTACTTGCCGGTTTGGGCGAGAACTTGGAGCAATTCCCCGTTGGCCTTGGCCTCGCCGAAGCGGGCGGTGACCAGGCAGAAAATGCCCAGCGGGGCGATCTTCATCAGCAGGAGCACGAAGGCCATCAGGGCCGTATTGGTTTGCTGGAGGAATTGGGTGATGACGCTGACTTTGGAACCCATGGTGGTGAGCAATCCGGCAAAGACGATGCTGAAGACAATCAAGGGCAGCAAATCCGTCTTCGCCGCGGATTCGAAGAGATTCTCCGTGAACAGCATCAGCAGGAGGTTGTTCAAGATGGTGGCGATGGACGGTTGCTCCTTCTCGCCTGCGGGCAGGTCGCCAAACACGGAGGCGACTTCCTCGCTTGACAGTCCCGTGGTCTGGGACAGGGAATCCAAAACCTTGGCCCGGGCGGAGGTGACATCCCCTTCGGCGGCGACTGCGTCCAGGGTCTCCTTGTCGATTGCGCCAACGCCGGGTTTGATCGTGTTGACCACGATGAGTCCGACAAAGACGGCGAGCACGGTCGTGGAAATGTAGTAGAGGATCGCGTAGCCCCCGGGTCTTCCCAGTTTGCGCACATCGCCCATGCCGAGGATGCCGCACATGACCGAGGCGACCACCAGAGGCACGACGACCATCTTCAGCATACGCAGGAACACTTCGCCGCCCACGTGGAACTTCATCGCGAAGCCCGGAAAGACGAGCGCCACGACGATGGCCAGGACTATGGAAACGCAGATGTAGAGGGTCAGGTGACCGCCGGATGGGTTCTTTTTTTCGGGGTTCATGGTTTGGCAAAGGAAAGATGCTCTCAGCTTGAGACAGGGCAGGCAACCCCTTGCGGAAGCGGCGGCGCGCCCGTCTTCCGCGCAGAGCTTTTGCAGACGCGTTCCAGGTTTGGATTCGCATCGCCTTGAATTCGAACGCCGGCGGCGCAGGCGCGGGTCGTTCTGAGCAAGTGAAACGAGAGGGGGGCGGTCGGGGTCCGCAACGGGGCTGCGGGCGTCTTGCTCCAAGGCCAGGCGGAGATCGGCGAGGGCTTCGGAGCGCTTCCCGAAGGCGAGTCGCTTGACGGCCAGTTCGTAGCGGGCGGCGGCGTCCTCGGGTGAATTCGCCACAAGGTCTCTTCGTTCGTTGGCATCTTGTTTGTGGCGGGGTGAAGCTGTGCGGGACGGGGAAGATCATGCCCCAGGATTGGCGCGCCGCGCAACGCCGCGGGTTGCGGGCCGCATTCCCTGTCCCTGTCGAATGACGGATATCCCATTCCACTTCGGGCATGGCAGCGGCGAAGGCAAATCTGCTTGTTTCAAGTGGAGCGTCCCAAGTCAAAGCGGATTCATGTTCGCTGCAGCGGTTCGGAAGCGTGTGGACGTTGTTTCAAGGGGGACGGTTTGCTCCTCCTCGTGGCTCATGCACTGTCCCGCTGAAATTGTCTCCTGTTCGGCTCCCGTGTCGGCCAAGATGCCGCGACCGCATGGAACGCAGCTTGAATCGCAAATCAGTCGCGACGGGATTCGACTTCTTCATGTCCGTGTTGGCGCTCTTGATCGGGGCGACGGCGCATGGGGCGCCGGGATCGGAGGCGGTCGGCGGATTTGAAGAGGACCTGGCCGACGTCGTTGTCTTGCCGGAAGTCGTTGTCACCGGCGCCCGGGCGGATTCCGAAGCGGACCGGATGTCGGCGGCGTTGTCTGTGATCGACTGGGAACGGATCAGGGAGTTGGAGCCGGCCTTGACGGTGGAGGAGCCGTTGCGGCGGATTCCCGGCGTGTTTGTCCAGAACAGTTTCAACTTTGCGCAGGATCAGCGGATTGCGATCCGGGGATTCGGGACGCGCGCGGCCTTTGGTGTGCGTGAGGTGAAGCTGCTGGTGGATGGCATCCCGGAAAGCTCGCCGGACGGCCAGACCCAGCTGGACAATCTGGACCTGGGTTCGGCGCGCAGTATCGAGGTCCTGCGCGGGCCGGCGGCGGCGCTTTATGGCAACGCGTCGGGCGGCGTGATCCAGGTCCTGACCGACGACGGGGAGGGGGAGCCCTTCGCAGAGGCGCGCGCGTTGGGCGGCTCTTTCGGCCTGCGGAAATACAATCTGCGGACCGGGGGAAGTTTTGGGAGGTTGGATGGCCAGTTGAACGGGAGCTATACCCAGGCGGACGGCTACCGCGATCACAGCGGGGTGGAGAATCGTTTCTTTGGCGGAAGGTTGCGCGGCTTCATCGACGAGACCTCCGACCTCAGCGTCCATTTCAACTACGCGGATTCGCCCTGGGCTCAGGACGCCGGCGGCCTGACCCGCGCTGAGGTGGACGCCGACCGCCGGCAAGCCCGCGCGTTGAACGTCACCCAGGACACGGGAGAAAAGGTGAGCCAAGGTCGTCTTGGTTTGGTTTATCGAAAGGAACTGGCGGCGGGGCATGAATTGACCGTGACGCAGTATTCCCTGTTCAGGGAGTTCCTGAACAAGCTGCCGATCGTTCCGGCCGCGGGGGACGGCATCGTGGAATTCGACCGGTTCGGCGTCGGCGGCGGGATCAAGTATGTCGGCGACGCGGAACCGGGGTTTGGGGAACTGCGGACGGTCGCGGGCGTGGACGCGGAGTTTCAGGAGGACGGGCGGAGGCGTTACGCCAATGTCGCTGGGGCGCGCGGCGCGCTGGGTTTTCATCAGCGGGAGAGCGTGCGGAGCGTGGGGCCGTTTGTCCGGGAGGAGTTTCGTCCGGCGGAGCGGCTGAGGGTGGTCGCCGGCGCGCGTTACGACAATGTCCGCTTCGAGGCGCGGGACCGTTTCCTGACGGACGGGGACGATTCGGGCGCGAGGACTCTGGACCGCTTCAGTTGGTCGGGGGGCGTGGAATTCGACGCGCGGACGAATCTGCAGGCCTACGCCAACATCTCCACCGCCTTCCAGACGCCGACCACCACGGAGTTGGCGAATCCCTCGGGCGGCGGCGGTTTCAATCCGGCCGTCGATCCGCAGACGGCGGTGAATTACGAGATCGGGGCGCGCTTTCGCCCGACGCCGAGTGTGCGGACGGAACTGGCCCTGTTCCTCCTGAAGCTCGACGACGAGCTGATCCCCTTCACCAGCGCGAGCGGTCGGGACTATTTCCGCAACGCGGGGCGGTCGGAGCGCAAGGGCGCGGAGTTCGGCGTCGAGGTCAACCTGGTTGCCGGCTTGGACTGGCGCGCCTCCTACACCGCAATGGACGCCCATTATCGCGATTATGTCACGGCCGGCGGCGCCTTCAGCGGCAACCGCGAGCCGGGCATCCCCGCGCATCAGCTCTTCACCGAGCTTTCCTGGCGCAGCGACGGAGGGTTCTTCGGTTCGCTTGATTTCCAGTTCGTCGACAGCTTTCCGGTGGACGACGCGAACACCGCGCGGAACGACGCGTATTCGCTGGTGAATGCGCGGATCGGGCGTGTGTGGAAGATCGGGCGCGGCGCGCTCACGCCGTTCGTTGGATTCAACAACCTGCTGAACCAACGCTACAACGGACAGACGCGGCTGAACGCCTTCGGCGGGAGGTATTACGAACCGTCGCCGCGCTTCAACGTCTTCGGCGGGCTGACTTGGCGGGTGGAATTGTGAGGGGGCGGTTCACAGGCCCAACGGGCCTCAACCCCGGAGGTTCTGGAGGTGGCGTTCGGGATTCAGCCCTCGAACTTTCCAAGCCTCAAATACGGCTTCAGCGATTCAAACCGCCATTCGATTTCGTCGATCTCTTCCTGGGAGAGTTTCAGATCGCGGACGATCGGTTTGTCCGGGGTGGAGCCGCCGGGACCGTATTCACGGGAGAGCATGTTGCGGAAGACGCCGCGCAGTTTGAGCAGGTGGAGGCTGTAGCCGCGCAGGTTGCCGGGGTGGGTCTGGGAGAGGTTGAACATCAACGTGAGGCGGCTGTAGAGGTCCTTGAGCTTCGCGGGATTGGAGCCGCTGCGCATGAGTTTCCAGATCTGTGCGAGGATGTCGGCGTAGGCGCTGCGTTCGGTGACAAGGCCCTCGGTCCCGAGTCGGGACTCGTAGAGCCAGCCGTAGGCGCCGCGCGCGCTGAAGACACTGCGGATTGCCGGCGAGGCGAGCAGGGCGCGGATGCGCGGGATGACGGGGCCGGACTCCTCCTTCACGTAGCCGAAATTCGGAAACTCCTTCGCCAGTTCGATCAGGAGTTCGGTCGAGGGTGAGACGCCGCCGCGACGGGCTGTCGTCTGGATCATGACGGGACGGTCCGTGATCACCTTGGCGAGGGCGCGCCAGTATTGGCGGAGGTTTTCCTGCGTCTTGCCGGTGTCGGGCGGGCGCGAGATGACGGCGGTGGAAGGGAGCTTCTTCGCGTGGCGGGCGTAGACCAGCATGTCGTCGGTGTCCCGACCCTGCACGCCGAGGCAGAGGGCGGTTTTCTTCAATCCGCTTGCCGTCTTGGCGAGAATCTCCATTCCCTCGAGTTTCTCCTCTTGTGTCAGGAGATCGACGCTGTCGTTGGATTGCGGCCAGATCATGCCGGGGCTTTCGCACCAGTCCACGAAGCGCGCCGAACGCGCGAGGACCTCGAAATCCACGGAGCCGGATTCCGTATAGGGCGTGGAGAGGATCGGGAACGGCCCGCGGAAGCGGGGAAAGTCGGGGCAGCGCAGTTTCACCGGGACCTGGGAGGCCGCGTCGGCGCGAAATTGCGGGGCTGCGAAGCTGGTTGCAGCGGCGGTTCCGAGGGTGTGGAGGAAGCGGCGTCTGTTCATGGGGCGGTCTTTTTGTCGGAGATTGGCGGGGATTCCATTGAAGCGCGACACGTTTTCGGCTAAACCTCCCGCCAATATGCGATTCTCCCAGAAACTTATCACGCTGTTGGTTCTCGCCTTCCTGGCGGGTGGGGTTCAGGCCGCCAATGGCTCCGGCGCGACCAGTCGTCCCAACATCCTCTTCATCTTTACGGACGACCACTGCCAGCAGGCGTTGAGCGCCTACCGGTCCGACCGCATCCAGACGCCAGGCATGGACCGGATCGCCAACGAGGGCATGCGGTTTGACCGCTGCTACGTGAGCAATGCCCTCTGCGGGCCCAGCCGTGCGGTGATTCAGACGGGCAAGTACAGCCACCTGAACGGCTTCGTGCGGAACGGGAACTTCTTCAACATGAAGCAGCAGACCTTTCCCAAGCTGCTGCAGAAGGCGGGGTATCAGACGGCAATTGTGGGCAAGTGGCACCTGGGGGCGACTCCGGAGGGCTTCGATTACTACGATGTGCTGCAGGGGCAGGGCCCCTACTACAATCCTCCAATGATCACCGCCGGGCCGGACGGCAAGCCGGTCACCCGCAAGCACACGGGCTACACCACGCACATCATCACGGAGAAGGCGCTTGGCTGGCTGCGCGAGAATCGGGACCCGAAGAAGCCCTTCATGCTCATGTATCAGCACAAGGCCCCGCATCGCAACTGGCAGCCCGGTCCAAACTACCTGACCATGTACGACGATGTTGAGATCCCGGAGCCGGAGACCCTGCGGGACGACTACCTCGGGCGCAGCAAGGCGGCGACCTACCAGAAGATGGAGGTCGCCAATCACCTCAATCCCAACGATCTCAAGCTCCAGCCGCCGCGCAATCTCACGCCGGAGCAGAAGGCGTTGTGGGACGCCGCCTACGAGCCCAAGAACCAGGCTTTCCGTGAGGCGAAGCTGGAGGGGGACGCCCTGCTGAAGTGGAAATACCAGCGTTACGTGAAGGATTACCTCCGCTGCGTGAAGGCGGTGGATGACGACATCAGCCGCGTCCTCGGCTGGCTCGACGCCGCCGGATTGGCGGAGAACACCGTGGTCATGTATTCCAGCGACCAGGGCTGGTACCTGGGCGAGCACGGTTGGTTCGACAAGCGCTGGATGTATGAGGAATCACTGAAAACTCCGCTGCTGGTCCGTTGGCCGGGTGTGATCAAGCCCGGCGGCGTCAGCGACGCCATCGTCTCCAACCTGGATTACGCCGAGACATTCCTGGACCTGGCCGGGGTTGAGGTTCCGGCGGACATGCAGGGCCGCAGCATGGTCCCGATCCTCAGGGCGCAGGGAAAGACGCCGGAAGATTGGCGCAAGTCCTACTACTACCACTATTATGAGGGCCTCAACGGCGGACATTCCGTGCCGCGCCAATACGGGGTCACCACCGGGACCCACAAGCTGATCCATTTCTACGAGGTCGGCGAATGGGAGCTCTTCGACCTGCAAAAGGACCCCAACGAACTGACCAGCCTGTACGGCAATCCGAAATACGCGGCGGTGCAGAAACGTCTGGAAAACGAGCTCACGCGACTGCGGAAGCAATTCCAGGTCCCGGAGGAGGACCCGGCCGGCACGCCCAATCCCAACCGCAAGCCCCGCAAGGCGAAGGGCGGGGGCAAGGGACGGGAGAAGGGCAATCGGAAGAAGTAACGGGACGGCTTTCGGCGGACAACCTCCAACTGCCGGCGGTGTTTGCGCCCGGGTGGGACTTGTGAGCAATCTGGACATTCAGGAGCAGGCTCGGAACGATGCGCCGCGGGCGTTTGTCGAGGAGTTCCGCGAGCATTGGGACCGGTTGCCGGACAAGGGGCTGTTCCTGGGGTTGGCGATCCCCTGGCTGCTGCTCTTTCACTTCCTTGGCAACGCGACCCTGGGCTACGGATCGTCTTCCTCGCTTTTTGACTGGATGGCGGGCATCTACTCGGGACGGGAAAACGACGAAACGCACGGTTACCTGATCCCCATCGTGGTCCTCTGCCTGTTCTGGCAGAAGCGGGACGAACTGGCTGCGGTCGTGAAGCGGAATTGGGCCCCGGGATTGGCCGTGCTGGGGGTGGCTGTAGCCTTGCATGTCCTGGGTTTCGTCGTGCAACAAGGCCGGATCTCGGTGTTTGCCTTCTTCCTGGGGCTGTATGGAATCATGGGGTTGACGTGGGGGCTGCGTTTCCTGCGGGAGTCGTTCTTCCCCTACGTGCTGTTCGCCTTTTGCATGCCCTTGGGGGCCCTGGCGAGCGGGGTGACGGTGCCGTTGCGGTTGATGGCGACCAAGATCTCGGTCTGGCTGGGAGCCAACCTGCTGAACATCGGGGTGATGTGCGACGGTTCGCGGATCTTTGCGCCGGACGGGTCGTTTCAATACGATGTGGCCCCGGCGTGCAGTGGAATACGCAGTCTCACGGCCCTGCTGATCCTGACGACGATCGTCAGTTTTGTGTCGTTTTCCTCCTGGTGGCGGAGGCTGGCGCTGATCGCGGCGGCGGGGCCGGTGGCGATCGCGGGCAACGTGCTGCGCATCACGACGGTGATCGTGGCGGCCGAGGCCTTCGGTGAGGAAGCCGGGGGGCTGGTGCATGATCATGCCTGGGTCCTCACCTGGGGGCTGGCCTTGGCCTGCATGTGGGGGGTGTTCACACTGCTGAACCGGGGGCTGGGCGAACCGGGGCAGGCGATTCCGGAGCGCGGCAGCGCCGGAGACCAGCCGCCTTCCGGCGGACAGGTCCGGGACGAGGGGAAGGAGGCGGCGACGTGAACCGGATGCGGTTGATCTTCCTGGTTTCAGGGTTGGCGATCATGGGCGCCGGCGCCGGATTCATCGCGTGGCTGCGCGCGGCCCAGGAACTCGGTCAACCTGGCGTGCGCGTGGTTGAGCTGCCAGGCACCAACCGCCTCGACATTGCCTTTCCGGAGACAGCCTTGGGGCGGCCCTTGAAACGGGTTCCTCCAACCGAGATGGAGATGGCCATGATGCCCGATGACACTTCGCTTGGGCGGGCCGTCTTCGAGGCGGGGGATGGGTTTGGCTGCGCGATTTCCGTGGTGCTCATGGGGACGGACCGGACGAGCCTCCATCGCCCGCAGATCTGCCTGACGGGGCAGGGGTGGCGTCTGGACCTCGCCGAAAGCCAGGACACGTCGATCAAGATCGACCGGCCACACGCCTACGAATTGCCGGTCCGGAGGTTGCTTGGAACCAAACAGGTGGAGACGGAGAACGGCTTGGAGACGTTCCGGGCGGTGTTCGTCTACTGGTTTGTCGCGGACGAGGCGATCACGAACCAGGATTGGGAGCGGATGCTTTGGATGGCCAACGGTCTGATGACACGGGGCGTCCTGCAACGCTGGGCGTATGTGGCCTATTATTCCTACTGCCGGCCGGGGCAGGAGGAGGAGACCTGGCGGCGGATGTCGGAACTCGTCGCCGACACGGTCCCGGAGTTTCAGATTGCAACCCGGCCGGGTGGGGAAGGGCAATGAGTGATCCCTTGTCTTGTCGCGCAAGTGGGATCATGGTTGATGACGGCGGCCGGGCGGTGAGCGTCCAAGACGGGCGTCCTCGATCATGTTGAAGCGTCAGAGACAGATCCGCATGCAGGTCCAGCAGCTGATGGATGCCGGGCTGATGGCCATCGCGTACTGGATCGCCCACTCGATACGGCATGTCGCGGTCGGGATCTGGCCGGGGGGGTTGGCGGAGATTCAGCCGTTCTCAGAATACATCTGGCTCTGGATGATCGTCATTCCTTTCGGTCCCATGATCCTGGAGGCTCAGGGCTTTTACGCCCACAGCCTGACCACGTTGAACCGCCGACGTTGCTGGCAGGCTCTGCGGGGATGCGCGTTGGCGTCCATCGGGCTGATTCTTGTCATCTTCATCCTCCGCATCACCTACGTGGCGCGGTCGGTGGTGATCCTGTTTGGCGGGTTCAGTCTCGTCCTTTTGGTCGGGCGGGTCTGGCTGACGGGACGGTGGGGGGCTACGCAACTGGGGCGCGACCAGTCCCGTCGCCGATTCATCCTGGTTGGAGCGGAAGGGGACGCGGACCGCTTGCTGGAGGACGTGAAGCGCGATCCCTCCGACGATGTGGAAATCCTCGCCCACCTGGATCTCAACCAGGCTCCGGTCGAGCGGTTGGTCGAGTTGCTGCACGAGCATTCGGCCAACGGCGTCATCCTGAGCGCGAAGCACACGTTCTTCGGCCGGATCGAGAAGGTGATCCAGACCTGCGAGTTGGAGGGCGTTGAGGCCTGGCTGATGGCGGATTTCTTTCAGACCAGCATTTCACGCACCTCGATGGACGACTTTTGCGGCCGGCCGGCGCTGGTGTTCCAATCGGCTCCCGACGCCTCGTGGCAGGGCGTGGCCAAGCATGCGATCGACTTCCTCGGCGCGGCGGCCCTGTTGCTGGTCGCGGGGCCGCTGTTCATGATTCCCGCCGCGTTGGCGATCCGGCTGACCTCGCCGGGGCCTATCTTGTTCCGCCAGCAGCGCAGCGGGCTCAATGGGCGGCCGTTCACGATGCTCAAGTTCCGGACCATGGTGACTGACGCCGAGCAGCGGCGCCACGAGTTGGCCGCCTGCAACGAGATGGAGGGCCCGGTCTTCAAGGTTTCCGACGATCCCCGGGTGACGCCGCTGGGGCGGTTCCTGAGAAAGTACAGTGTCGATGAGTTGCCCCAGCTCTGGAACGTGCTCCGCGGCGAGATGAGCCTCGTCGGCCCCCGGCCGTTGCCGGTCGATGAGACGCGGCAGTTCAACGATCTGGCCCACCGCCGCCGCTTGAGCGTGAAGCCGGGGCTGACCTGCCTCTGGCAGGTCAGCGGACGCAATGAGGTCAGGGACTTCAAGGACTGGGTGCGCCTGGACCTCGAATACATCGACAACTGGTCGCTTTGGTTGGACCTGAAGATCCTGCTGCGAACGGTGCCGGCGGTGATTCTGGGGACGGGAGCCAAGTAGCGGGGCGAGATTAGGGTTGAAGTTTCGTTCCCTGCCGGCTCTATTACCGCCTCCCTTGAATCCGACGCGCGTCCATGGCCGACAAGAACGACCCCAACCATTCCATTTCCGGCGAGCCGACCTCCGTGGTGACGGGCGCCGCGGGGTTCCTTGGATCCCACCTCGTCGACCTGTTGCTCGATCGAGGTCACAAGGTGGTGGGGATCGACAATTTCGTCACGGGATCGGTTGACAACATCGCCCACCTGGGAGGCAACCCGAAGTTCAAGTTCATCGAGCAGGACGTCACGGAGTTCATCTTCCTGGACACGCCTGTCGATTACGTCTGGCATTTCGCCTCGCCCGCGAGCCCGATTGATTATCTGGAGCTGCCCATCCAGACCCTGAAGGTGGGTTCCCTCGGAACGCACAAGGCTCTCGGCCTGGCCAAGTTGAAGGGGGCGCGCTTTCTCCTGGCTTCCACGTCCGAGATCTATGGCGATCCGCTGGTCCATCCGCAGACGGAGGACTATTGGGGCAATGTCAACACGCTCGGACCGCGCGGTTGTTACGACGAGGCCAAGCGCTTCGCCGAGGCCCTCACCATGGCCTATCACCGGGAGCACGGAGTGCAGACCCGCATTGTGCGGATTTTCAACACCTACGGTCCGCGCATGCGGGTGAACGACGGACGTGTGGTGCCGGCCTTCATCAGCCAGGCGTTGGAGGGGAAACCGCTCACCGTGTTCGGCGACGGCAAGCAGACCCGCAGCTTCTGCTACTGCTCGGATCTCATCGAGGGGATCTACCGGCTCATGCTGGTCAACAACCACATGCCGGTGAACATCGGCAATCCCCGCGAAATGACCATGCTGGAATTTGCCGAAGAGGTCATCCGGCTCACCGGTTCGCAAAGTGAAATTGTCTACAAGCCGCTTCCGGTGGACGATCCGAAGCAGCGGCGTCCGGACATCACCCGGGCGCGCAATCTGCTCCTGTGGCAGCCGGAAGTTCCCTTGGAAGACGGGTTGGCCGGCACGATTGTCTATTTCCGAAAAAAGCTCCGTTGAGCTTGGACCGGGAAACTTGGTTTTTGTTTGACCGTCTGTTGGATTTTCAGTAACCAGCTCGTTCGGCTCACACAAAACCCGTTGATGGGGAAATTTTTGTGACGTTGCGTTGCGTTCCGGTGGGAACGAATTTGTTGGGTTCAAATGCTTAAATCGAAGTCATTCATCTGCGGCGACCTTGGCGCCGGCACGCTCAAGCTGGCGGAGTTCGAGCCGAGTGAATCCGGCTCCCTCCGGCTGGTCCGTTATGCGAGTCGTTCCCTGGGGTTGGACGGCGCCAAGGATTCCACCCGGCACGACGTGCTTCTGGCGGCGATGCGGGAGACCCTCGAGGGGTACGGGTTTGAATCGCGCAACATCAACATCTGCGCCGCCGGGTTCCACGTTTTCTCCAAGTTCGTCAAGCTGCCGGCGGTGGACACCGCCAAGGTCTCCCAGATCATTCAGTATGAGGCGCAGCAGAACGTGCCGTTTCCCTTGGATGAGGTTGTCTGGGACTACCAGATCATGGGAGCCACCTCCTCCGGCGAGTTGGAGGTTCTGCTCGTCGCCATCAAACAGGAGATCGTTGAAGGGCTGTTCACCTTGGCGAAGGAGGCAGGTTTGGAGGTGCAGCTCGTGGACGTTTCCGCGGCCGCCCTCTGCAACACCTTCCGGTACAACTACGGCGACGAGGAGGGGTGCACGATGTTGTTGGACATCGGCGCCAAGACCAGCAACCTCGTTTTCTTCGAGGGGGAGCAGGTGTTTGCCCGCAGCATCAACATCGGAGCCAACGCCATCACCCAGGATTTTGCCTCCGAAATGGGTATCACCTTCGATGAGGCCGAACAGCTCAAGATTGAAGTCGGTTTCGTCAGCCTGGGCGGGGCCTACGAGGAGCCGGACGACCCGAACGCGGCCGCCGTCTCCAAGATTGCCCGCCAGGTGATGACGCGGTTGCACATCCAGATGAATCAAACGATTCAGTTCTACCGCGGTCAACAGGGAGGTTCGACGCCGCAGCGTCTGTATCTTGCTGGAGGAGCGTCGGTTATGGCTTATGCTTCCCAGTTTTTTGCCGAGAAACTGAACATCCCGGTCGATTACCTGAATCCCTTTGTCCATATCGAGTTGGACGAGGAGTTGGACCTTGAGGGCCTTTCGGCGGTGGCGCACACCATGGGCGAGGTGGTCGGCTTGGGAATCCGCAATTTGGCGCAGTGTCCGGTCAACCTCAACCTGATGCCCAAGAGCCATCAGTCCCGGGTTGCCTTCAAGCAGAAACGCCCCTACTTCATTGCCGCCATCATCAGCTTGGTGCTGGTCGTGTTTGCCTATGCTTTCTTCTACGACCGGGTCCGCGCGGCCAAGACGGCCCAGTTGGCGGACATCAGCAAGGATCTGGACCCGTTGCGCGCCAAGAAGCAGCAGCTCGACGCCGCCGTCAAACAGATGAACGACAACAAGACGCTGGCGGAGGATCAGTTCGCCATTCTCGAGAGTCGGTTCTTCTGGGGGAAGGTGATGAACGGGCTGCGGGAGATGTTGATCCAGTTCGAGAAGGACCAGACGCTGGGTGAGGGCCCGACCGCCAGTCACGCAGGGGTTTGGATCCAAGAGTTTGTTCCCCAGTATTCAGCTCCCGCAGCGAAAACGGCTCAAGCTGCGCAAACTGTTCGCTTTCAACAACAAGTGGGCGCTGCGGCGGTTCAGGCGCAGGCCTATCCGGGGCCTTCGACCGTCCATTACGTGGAGACGACTTTTGAGGCGATCAACCTCAAGAAAAGGGACCCGGCTGCCAACGACAAGTTTGCCGACGCCCTCTACAAGTCCATCGCGGCGAAGACGGATCTTTTCGTCGCCAACGGGACCCAGCTTCTGGGGATCACCCTGGCTGAGGAGGAGGACGTGACCTTCACCTTCAAGATTCGCATCCGGCTTGCCAAGCCCGTCACGGTTTACTGATCGAACAAGCTCCCGTCATGGTCTGGATCAAACGCAACCTCTTACTCATCCTGTTCATACTGGGCACGCTGGCCATGACCGGATTGGCCGTGTTCAGCCTCCTGAATCGGATCGCCGCGGACAAGAAGGCGACTGAAGACCTGAAAAAGGCCTCCTCCGAACTGGGGCAGTTGGTCCAGAGCAAGCCCGCCCCGACGGACTCGAACATCCAGGCGGCCAAGGATGAGGCCCAGAAGCTGGGAGACCTCTCGGCGCAGGTGAAACCCCTGCTGACCGTGCAGCCGGAAGTCCCCATGGAGAACATCGAGTTCAAGTCGATGCTGGAGACCACGGTTGCCGAGCTGACAGCCGAGGCGGACACGCTCGGCATCGAACTCCCCGCGCGCTACTCGTTCACGTTCACCGCGCAACGGGCGATGGTCGATTTTCCCTCCAACAGCATCGTTCCGTTGACCTCGCAGTTGAAGGAGGTCAAGGAGATCTGTCGGGTGCTCTTCGGCGCCAAGGTTCACTCGCTGGATGCGTTGAAGCGGGTGCGCGCCTATGCGGCCGAAGCGGCGGGATCGGGCGAGTATCTCGACACCAAGATCGTGGTGACCAACAAGATGGGCGCGGTGATCACCCCGTATCAGATCGCCTTCAAGGGCTTCAGCTCGGAGCTGACCGCGGTGCTGGAGGGCTTCCAGAAGTCGGACATCTTCTTCGTCGTCAAGACCGTGCAGGTTAACGCCTTGAACAAGGGCGTGGGTACGATGGCCAACCCGGGCATGGGAATGGACGGCGGGCGCAGCATCCTCAGCGGAGGATCGGAGCCCCCCGCCGGATCGATTCCGGGATCCACTCCCGCAGGCCGGACGACTCAGCCCGGCTCCGCTCCGGGCGGTTCAACGCCCGCGGGAGGAAACGCGGCCGCCGGGGCAAACGCGCAGGACGCCGCTTTGAAGACGGTTCTCGATGAAACCCCGAAGCGGTTCATCATGAATCTGGAAGTCGTGAAAACTTTTGCCAAATAGCCGTCATGGGATTCATCAAGCGTCATTACGAGAAGATCCTGCTCAGTCTGGTTCTGCTGGGACTCGCGGCGGCGGCGGCCTGGCTCACGGTCAAGGTCGGCGCGGTCAAGAAGGAGTTGGGAGAGGAAAAGCAGAAGCTCAATCTTCCCGGCGGCGCCCCCGAAAATTTCACCAGCGCGCAGGAACTGGTGCAGACCCTGACGCTCGTCTCCAACCCGCCGCCCGTGGAGTTGGACGGTCCGCACCTGCTCTTTAACCCGGTCCTTTGGAAACAGCGGCCCGACGGCACGATTTTTCCGATCCGGACTGGCAGCGAGGCCGGTGTCGGAGCCCTGAAGGTGACCGCGGTCAAACCCCTTTCCTTCACCATCAAATTCGACAAGGCGTCCGGATCAAGTCCCGACCGGATGCGTTATGCCTTTGATTTCCATGAACAGGACGCCGTCGACAACCGCGGCCGGCCGGCCAAGCCCAAGAAGAAATACGCCTCCGTGGGCGGCAAGCTGGGTGACTGGCCCTTCGGCGAGGCGACAGTCGCCATGGAATTGAAGGAGGCGCAGGGCGATCCGTTGGCCCCCACCGGGTTTGTCTTCGGGCTGAAGGACGCGGATGGCCAAGACATGACCGAGACGATTTCCTTCACGGTGGACGCCCCATACGAAGAGGTGCGCCAACACCTGATCGATCTCCAATACGAACCGACCAACACTGATTTCAAGGACCAGCGCGAGGGCGACAAGATCACCCTCGACGGCGAATCCTACAATATCGTTGCCATCTCGGAGGTGCAGATTGTATTGTCCGCCGAGCGCAACAGGAAACGGTACGTCATCCCCATTGAATCCGCTTCGGGGACCGTGCCGTGACTCGACTCAACCCGGACCAGACCAACTTACTTATGCGTTGTCCAACCTTTCGAACCTCCTGCCAATTTCCGCGGTTTTCCTCATTGTTGATAGGCCTGCTCGGCTTGGCGCTGACCAGCGGCGCGCTGAGGGCGCAGATCGATCCGGTCAAGGCTGCTGAGGAGGAGGCCCTGCGGAGACAGGAAACCACGCTCCTCCTGCAGCAGAACATCGCCAAGGCCCAAGGCCACGAGAACGAGGGCGACTTCGAGGCGGCCGCCATTCTGTACGAGGAGTGCACCCGTCTGGTCGACCGGTTGGGCGGCGTCAACGTTGAGGACCAGCTTCGACAGTCCATCGAAGGGTTGACCCGCTCTCGCCACGCGCTCGCGGTCGCCTACTTCGAACAGCAGAAGTTCCCTGAGGCGGCCAAGCAGATGGATCAGTTGCTGAAGTTCGACCCCAAGAACCCCACCGGACTCTCCTACAAGCAGTATATTCTGGAGACCGAGAAGAAGCATGAACCGTTCATGCCCAGCAAGGATGTGCTCGACAAACTTCCTGAATACCGGGCCAAGAAGACCGAGGTCTCGGCGTTGATCCAGGATGGCAAGCTGCTCTACGAGATGCGCCTGCTCGATGAGGCCAAGAAAAAACTCCGCGAGGCCATCGTTCTGGATCCCGCCGCCAAACCGGCCTACTACTATCTCAGCCTGATTCAGGAGGCTGAGTATGGGGACGAGGCCCGCAAGCGGGACGCGATGCAGAAGGAGCGACTGGTGGAGGTCGAGCGTTCCTGGAATGAAGGTCTGCCGCTCAAGAGTGCCGCCTTGCCGGAACCCAATCCCTACTTTCGGACCAACACGGTCAACACCTCCAGCCGCCGCCGGCAGGGAATCCTGCGCAAGCTCAACACCATCATGCTGGACGAGCTTCTTTTCGACGACCTGCCTTTGGGTGAAGTTGTCCGCTTTCTCGACGAGGAGGTGCGCAAGAAGGACCCGGACGGCAAGGGCCTCAATTTCATCATCAATCCCTTTCTGGACGATCTTCCTTCCGGCACCGGCACCGGGGCAGGGGCTGGCGGTCGGGGCGGCGATCCGTTCGGAGATGGCGATGAATTCGGCGGCGGCGATCCCTTCGGTGGACTGCCGGGTGGCGGCGGAGCGCCGCCCCTGCTTGATGCGTTCGGGCAGCCCATCGGCGCTGCGGCAGACGCGGGGCCTGCGGAGGCTGTGGATCTCGAAAACGTGGTCATTTCCATCGATCCAGCCCTCCATGACATCCTTCTGATCGATGCGTTGGACGCGATCACCAAGACCGCCGACATTCCGATCAAGTTCATTGTTGAGGACTACGCTGTGGTCTTCACCCAGAAATCGCAGGACGCGCCGCAGTTGTTCACGCGCATCTTCAAAGTGGATCCGAACACCTTCTTCCAGGGCTTGGAAAGCGTGGTCGGACTGGACATCACCTCGTTCTCCGTCGGTGGCGGCCAGGGGGGCGGCGGTCTGGGCGGCGG
>JAYPFK010000067.1:0-31878 GCA_038126235.1 Verrucomicrobiales bacterium | reverse complement strand
GTTTGTCTCGTCGCCGCGTTCCTCATTGTCAGGAATTCGTGAACAGAACCTAGGGTGAATCCCCTGGCTCGCCCATTTGAAGAGCACGTCTTCATGGCACAACAGGCTCAGGATTTTCACTCTTTTCAGTTGAAGCGCCTTGCAACTCGGATTCTACCGATCTGCCGACTCATGCTGAAAAAAAAGACCCGGAGCGATCGCTCCGGGTCGTGAAAACTCCATGTGCAACCTGAACAGGCTTACTGAAGCGAGTGTGACTCGGTCGTCGAAAGCGAGCAGGTCGGGTTGGCTTCCACCTTCTGGATGGTGTAGGTGCCGCTCAGCGGGCAGGTCGGCGCCAACTTGAGGTAGAGGGAAGTGCCATAGAGGTCGCCGCTGGTCGGGACATCCGTGCCGCCCTTCTTCTCGTCGATGGCCCACTGCTGCTTGGCGCCGTCAATCTGCTTGAGGTTGGCCACGCAGGAGTTCTTCTGGGCAGTCTTGCGCGCCTTCACGAAGTTCGGAATGGCGATCGCGGCCAGCAGACCGATGATGGCGACAACGATCATGATTTCCACGAGCGTGAAGCCGGACTTTTTCGCATTGTTCAGTTTCATTCTGGTTTTCCTTTCTGGATTGCGGCGTGAACGCTGCGAAAGACGGGTTTAGGATTAGTTCTATTTTCGTTCACTGATTGTCTTCCACAAACCGCAATACGAATCCGAGTAATAGCAGGCATGGCGCCAATGTCAATCTCGATTCTTTTATTTATTTTGAGGCGCTTTCGTTCCGTTTTGAGACCCCTTCCGCAAACTTCGCCTCTCCTCCGCCTTTCCGGCGAAAAGCACATCCAAGATACTGGACCTGTCGTCTGTCCACAAACGCGCCCCCGAGGGCTCGCGGATCGGCTCCCAATGAACAACCCGATCCACCGGACCCAGTTCCGCCGCCTCCTTGGCCATCAGCATCCACTCGGAGGGATCCATGCCCGCCTCAACCTCCCCGTCATCCAACCGGGTGCCGTCACGGAAAAAGCAGCTCATTCCCGCATCCAGAGCCAGATCCCCCAGTTTGGGCCTGAGATGAAAATGTCGATTGGAGACGTGGAACAGCAGGAATCCATCCGGGCGCAGCTTTCCGGAGTAGATCCTGAAAGCCTCCCGCGTCAGCAGGTGCATGGGAATCACGTCCGAACTGAACGCGTCGATGATCAGAATCTGGAACCGCCCGTCCGGTTGGTTCGCAAGGGAGAGACGTCCGTCTCCCACCACGGTCTCCACGCTGGCCGGCGACTGCGACGCATAGCTGAAGTAGCTGGATTCATTGGCAAGCCTCGCGACCACGGGATCGATTTCGAAGAAGATCCACTCCTGCCCCTTGAGGCCGTAAGACGCCAAGGCTCCAGCCCCCATGCCGACAACCCCGACCGGCCCCTCAATCCTTCCCCGGAAGCGGAAGAAGAACTCGCCCGCCGGACCTTTCGGGAAATAGTAGCTTAACGGCGTCGGCAGCGTTTCCCGTTCGACATACTGCATTCCATGGACCGTGCTGCCATTCACCAGAAGATAAAACCTGCCGTTCGGGCTCAGGGTGACCCGGTGAGTGCCGTAGAAGCTACGGTCCGCGAAAAGAACCCTCCCGGTTTCGCCCACGTAGAAACTCCCCACGAAAAAGACGGCGGCCACCCCCAGCGCAAACCGCAGCCGCCGTTCCGAGAAGAAGAAGCTGAGGATCACCGGAGGCCCGAACACCGCCGCATGAACGGCCGAGGACTTTGGCGGAAACAGGCCGGGCATGAAACTCATCATGAACCAGGTGAACAGCCCCAGCCCAACCGGGGCCAGGACATCCAACCACCTCTTTTGACGGTCACACTCGGCGGACAGGGTCGGCACCACCAGAAGACACACGGCCACAATCACCAACGGGTATTCCGCGATGGAGTTGAACAACAACGGCGCGAGCAGCGCATTGAACGAACCTCCCAGCGCCCCGCCGATGGACATCCACAGGTAGAACTCGGTCAGGTGTTCCGCCTCCGGCCGGTCGTTCGCCAGTTCCCCATGACAGGCCATCGCCGCCAGGAAAAACGCGACGAGATGAACCAGGGCCAGCAGCAGGAACGGATTTGTCGCCCGCATGGTCAGCAACAGGGAAAGCGCGACCACCCCGATTGGAAACATCCTCAGGACCGCCTGATGCGGCAGCCTCCTTCCCCGCGAGAACACGAGGGCAAACGTCAGCAGGTAGATTGAAAGGGGAAACACCCAGAGCAACGGCGCCGAAGCGACCTCGCTGGAAAGATAGGTCGTCACACTGAGCATCAGGCTGGAAGGGGCGAAGGCCAGCGCCACCCAGCGCGCCCGCCGCAACCGTCCCAACGGCGGGGCGGCGCCGTGACATTCGCGCCCATCTCCCTCCCCGGCCGATGCTCCGTCGCGTTTCAAGGCGCGCCCCAGAAAGACCACGCAACCGCCAAGCAACAGCGCGAGAGCCGCGTAACCCGCCATCCACAGCCGGGTCTGGTCCGAAAGTCCGACGAGTCGCTCGATCGCGAACGGATACGCCAGCAGCGCCAGCAGGCTTCCTATGTTGCTCGCGGCATAGAGGAAATACGGATCGTTCGCGGAGGGATGCCCGGTCGCGGCAAACCACCGCTGCACGACGGGACTTGTCGAGGAGAGGATGAAGAACGGAAAGCCGACGGCGACACCCATCAACCCGAGTTGCCAGAACACCGGATTGCTTTCCGGCGGATCTGCCCCCGCCGGCACGCTGAAGGGCAACGAAACAAACGCCGCCCCCACCAGGACAAGCTGCAGGATGGCCTGCCGGCGCAAGCCCAACCATTTTGTCGCGAAGTGGGCGTAGGCATAGCCGGCCAACAGCGCGACCTGATAAAACAACATCGCCGTGTTCCACACCGAGGCCGAACCTCCGAGCAGCGGCAGGAGCATCCGGGCGAACATTGGCTGCACAACAAACAGCAGGACGGCGCTCAGGAAGATCGTGATGGTGTAGACAGGCAGCATGACCGGCTCCATCCGGACGAACCTGTTCCGGACGGAGAGCGCCATTAGTTGCGCGACGACCGCCCGGCAAACAAGCTATTTCGGCGTCCCGCGAAGCCTGACGCCGGCGCCCCGCGGTCGCTTGCGCTTGCGGCGCGCGCCGGGCGCCGCTTAATGTCGCGCGCATGTCATGGACCCAAGATTCCCGGATCTACGTCGCCGGCCACCGGGGCCTGGTCGGCAGCGCCATCTGGCGCGAGTTGGAGCAGCGCGGTTTTCGGAGACTCATCGGCCGCACGCACGGCGAGCTCGACCTGCTCGATCCGGTCGCGACGCGCCGGTTCTTCGACGAGGAAAGCCCCGAATACGTCTTCCTGGCGGCGGCCCGCGTGGGAGGCATCCGCATCAACAACGATCGCCCCGTCGATTTCCTGCTGGAAAACCTGGGGATTCAGAACAACGTCATCTCCTCGGCGCACGAAGCCGGCGTCCGGAAGCTTCTTTTTCTCGGCAGTTCATGCATTTACCCCCGGCTGGCTCCACAACCGATGACCGAGGACATGCTCCTTTCGGGGCCGCTGGAGCCGACCAACGAGTGGTACGCCATCGCCAAGATCGCCGGCATCAAGCTCTGCCAAGCCTACCGGCTTCAGCACGGCAGCGACTTCATCAGCGCCATGCCGACCAACATGTACGGCCCCAACGACAACTATGATCTGGAATCCTCCCATGTCCTCCCCGCCCTGATCCGGAGATTCCACGAGGCCCGGGAATCCGGTGCGCCTTCTGTCACGTGCTGGGGGACCGGCTCGCCCCGTCGGGAATTCCTGCACGCCGACGACTGCGCCCGCGCCTGCGTGTTCCTCATGGAAAACTACTCCGACGCGCCGTTCGTCAACATCGGGTCCGGCATCGAGGTGACGATTCGGGAATTGGCGGAGCAGATCCGGGCGACCGTGGGCTACCGGGGCAACGTCATCTGGGACGAATCCCAACCGGATGGAACCCCGCGCAAGCTGCTCGATTCCTCCCGTCTGTTCAACATGGGTTGGCGTCCCGAGATCGACCTCGCCGCCGGCATCGGGCGCGTCTACGCGGAGTTCAAGGCCGCTTTATCGAACGCCTGAGCCTCGTCAAGCAAGGAGCCGATAACGCCTCAAACGGCGCTCAATGCCGCCAACTCCGCCTCCGTCATTTCGGCGATGAATTCCGCAAACGGCTTTTGCGGAGTCCAGCCCAGCAGGCCTTTCGCCTTCGAGGCGTCGCCGATCAACGCGACAGGTTCAGCCGGGCGGATGAAGCGGGGATCCTTCCTCACATACCCTTCCCACTCCAGCCCGACGGCGCCAAACGCGGCCTCGACCACGTCGCGCACGCTGTGCAGTTCCCCGGTCGCGAACACGTAGTCTTCCGGCGCGTCATGCTGCAGGGCCAGCCGCATGCCCCGAACGTAATCGGGCGCGTAGCCCCAGTCGCGTTGCGCCGACAAGTCGCCCAGCGTGAGTTCGTTCCGGCGGCCCAGCTTGATCTCGGCGGCGGCCCGACAGATCTTCCGGGTCACGAAATTCTCCCCGCGTCGCGGCGACTCATGGTTGAACATGATCCCGTTCACCGCAAACAGATCGAAGCTGTTCCGGTAGATCGAGACCATGCGCGTCGCGAAGGCCTTGGCGCAACCGTAGGGCGTCACCGGCGCGAAGGGGGTGTCCTCGCTCTGCGGCGAACCGGCGGGCCGGCCGAAGACCTCGCTGCTGGATGCGTGATAAAACCGGGCCGGCGCCTCCATGTCGCGGACCATTTCCAGCAGACGCAGCGTCCCCATGGCGGTCAGGTCACAGGTGGATTCCGGGATCTCAAAGCTCAACCCCACGTGGCTCTGCCCCGCCAGATGATAGATTTCGTCGGGCGAAACCCGGCTGAGCGCGCGCCTCAGCGTGGTCGGATCGTCCAGGTCCGCATAATGCAGAAAGAGACGTTTTCCGTAGATTTTCCGGTCGTTGTAGAGTCCGCTCAGGCGCGACCGCTCCAGGCTGCTGGTGCGCCGCACGACGCCATGCACCTCGTATCCCTCCGCCAGCAACAACTCGGCCAGATAGGAGCCATCCTGCCCCGTAATACCGGTGATGAGCGCTTTGGGCATGACGAATGATGACCGGTCCGCCGACGCGGCCCCGGCCCTGGAATTCAATCGCGAGAATCCGGCTTCACCACGCCGGCCAGCTGATCCTGCAGTTCCTTCATATCGGCGTCCACCATGAGCTTGACCAGATCCTCGAATTTGGTCTTGGGCTCCCAGCCCAGCTTCTCTTTCGCCTTGCTGTAGTCGCCGACCAACAATTCCACCTCCGCCGGACGCACATAGCGTTCGTCAAAGGCGACGTGATCCTCGAAATTCAGGCCCACATACTCGAACGCGACCTTCAGAAACTCGCGCACGGAATAGGTCTCCCCGGTCGCGATCACATAATCGTCCGGCTCCTCCTGCTGCTGCATCAGCCACATGGCCTCCACGTATTCCTTCGCGTAGCCCCAGTCGCGCTTGGCGTCCAGGTTGCCGAGGAACAGCTTGTCCTGCAGGCCCTGCTTGATTCGCGCCAGGGCGCGCGTGATCTTGCGCGTCACGAAGGTCTCCCCCCGCCTCGGCGACTCGTGATTGAACAGGATGCCGTTGCTGGCGTGCAGGCCGTAGGACTCCCGGTAATTGGTCGTGATCCAGTAGGCGTAGACCTTGGCGCAGCCATAGGGACTGCGCGGATAGAAGGGCGTGTTCTCCGTCTGCGGAATCTCCTGCACCTTGCCATACATCTCACTCGACGAAGCCTGGTAATAACGCGCCTCCACCCCGGTCTCCCGGATCGCCTCCAGCAGGCGCACCGCTCCGGTCGCCGTGATGTCCGTCGTGTATTCCGCGCTGTCGAAACTCACCCGCACATGGCTCTGCGCCGCAAGGTTGTAGACTTCATCCGGCCCGATGCGCCCGATCAGGCGCGACAAGGCGCTGGCGTCGGACAGGTCGCCGTAGTGGAGGTGCAGTCTCTGGTCGTCCGTGTGGGGATCCTGGTAGATCGGGTCCAGTCGGCCGGTGTTGAAGGTGCTGGCGCGCCGGATGATGCCATGAACTTCATAGCCCTTTTCCAACAGAAGTTCGGCCAGGTAGGAGCCATCCTGCCCGGTGATACCGGTGATCAATGCTTTCTTCGACATGGGAATGAGCGGGGACAGTCGCCCATGCGGCGCCGCGCTTCAAGATCAGAAATGGAAACGTTCCATGGGATGGCTCACCCCCCGCCTTTTCGCGGCGCGGTCTTCTCCGGCAATGGCCTCGTCCAGATGGCCGCCCCCCGCCCCTCGGCGGAAAGGTGGTATGCGTTCTTCCTGGCCGAATAGCAGATTGCCTCGATCTGCCGGCCCAACGGCGGCAGGAGGATCGCGTCCGGCCGATCCTTCAACACGCCGGCCCAGGTCCGCCCCTCCGGCAACCGGAACTCCCAAACTGCCACGTAGGTCAGCAGCAACATTCGGCGACCGTCATCGCGCACATCCAACGCCGTGACCATCGGCAGTTCCAGCGTCGCGGCGCGCTCCGCCGTCTGCCGCGAGACGCCCGCGCCCTTCGGAATCTCCAGGCGGTAGACCCCGCAGGCCCCCGAACGAACTTTTGAAACCAGCCAGACCGTCCCCGTGGCGCCATCCACCCCGAGGGCCTCGCAATCCGGATACCCGTCCTCGAACTGGAATTCGATCGTCGCCCAGGCCGGAACCTCGATTCGCGTCCCGACTTTGCCCGGCGGGATCATGGGCTCATCAAGAAAGTGCAACCGCCGAAGCCGCTTGTCGTTCCGGTTGGACCCCACGTCGCCCACCACAAGCATCGGCCGATCCCCCGACATGAAGGAGGCCATGTCCTCCCAGTCCCGCGGCTTCCCAACCGCAAGGCCGCAGACCAGGCGCGTCTCCCCCGTCTTCAGGTCCACCAGAAAAAGCCGCGCCGCGCCTCCCGAGTCATTGTGCGTCCAGACCGCATCCTCGTGGCGCAACGATCGCGCCAGCCCGCTGCTTTCCCTGATGCGCATGTCCTGAAACCTCACCTCGCTGCGCGAAGAAGGGGCTCCGGCATCCGCAGCCAGCCCCACCGAGACAGCCCCCGCCATGACGCAGAGGAGGCAAAGGCTCGACGCGCCCCGAAACATGGCATGCCCCCTCATCGTTTCGCGGATGAAGCGCCCGGTTTGGTCGCGAACCTCACCGTCTTGACATCCTCCTCCCGCCCCGTCGCAACCGCCAACGGACCGTAAAGTTCCGGGCGGCGGGTCTTGATCCAGCGATCCCCCGTGCTCATCTCGAGACGGCGGGGATCGAGGTCCGCGACGACCATGTCATCCCCCGCCTTCCAGGTTTCGGCCAAGGTGTCCCCATAAGGGTCGAGAATCATGGCGTTGCCCGTCCGGACCTCGCCGTCATCCGGGCCGACGCCGTTGCTGAAAACGAGGAACAACCCGTTGTCATGGGCGCGCGCGGGCAGCCATCGCTGAAGCCAGGCGCGCCCCTTCGGCCCCTTGAGTTCCGCCTCGATCGCCCAGGGGTTTTCATCCCGTTCCTCCCACAGCCGAGGATCGACCACGCCCATGCAGCCCGGACTCGGCGAGTCGCAACCTCCGGTCTGATGCGGCGCCAGCAGGATCTCCGCGCCCTTCAGGGCCGTGATGCGAACATTCTCCCCGATGTTGTTGTCGTAGCAGGTCAGGACGCCGACCCGCGCCCCCTGCGGAATGTCGAAGACCGTGTAACCGGAGCCGGACTCCATGTGCCCGCTGATGAAGGTGTGCAGCTTGCGATGGCAGGCGCAGGAACCGTCCGGCATGGCGACCGCGTAGCTGTTGTAGAGCTTTCCGTCGGAACCCAGTTCGATCAGGCCGGCGCCGATCGTCATTCCCGTCGCCCTCGAAAGTTCCAGCAACTCCCGGGACAACCGGCCGTCGGGCACGGGCTCGGCCAACGCCTCGATCTCCTCGCGCGACAACCGGCGCACATGCCAGTAGCCCGTCAGACACATCTCGGGAAACACGATCAGGTCGACGCCTTGCGCCGCGGCCTGGCCAACGAATTCCCGGACACGCCCGAGGTTGAATTCCTTGTCGCCGGGCCGGTGTTGAAACTGAACGGATGCGGCTCTGATTTCCTTCATGAGACGGACATTGACAAGAGGTTTCCCGGAATCGCGCTTCCCGGTCTACTTCACCAACCAGGCGACGCCGACGCCGACCACGGTGATTCCCATCATGCAGACGTTGGCCAACAATCCCAGAATGGCGATGGCGCGGCTCTTTTCCTTCTTCACCAGGCTCAGGACGCCGAGCGTGCAACCCAACCCGTGAAACAACATCACCGCCGCCACAATCAGGATCGGACGGATCGCGCCGCCGTCGATCCCGCGCAGGTCGAGGGGGGAATTGCTCGCGTGGCTGCCGAACAGGAGAAACAGGACAAACTCCATCAATCCCCCGGCCACGCCCAAAAAGAAACACACGAAGCCCAGCCTGGTATGATGCTTCCTGCCGTCCCCGCCGCCCGCTCCGGGACTGTAATCCGAGCCTCCTTCGTCGAGATTCTCGTATTCCTCAATGATGATGACGTCGTCGTCCATGCCTCATCCCCGCCTTTCAGAGCGCGTCCTTGTTCGCCGCGTCGATCGACGCCTCCGGCCCGGTGATCCACGGAAGAAAACCGAGGTTTCCTCTCCGGGAATCTCCCCAGCCGACCGATGAAAGATAAAAGGACTTCATGGCGTCGATCGCGGGATAGTGGAATTCGACCGCGTCGAAAGCAAGTGAAGGATCACCCCGAACGCCGCCCGTTTTTTCCAAACTTGAGAAGCCTTCAGCCCTGTGTCTATAGTCCAGCCATGACAATGGTCCGCAATTTGGCGACAGGGAGGCGATGGATCGGGCTGCTGCTCCTCGCAAGCCTCTCCTCCGCCTCCGCCCAACCCCGCCCCATCGGCAATCTCCCCGGCATCAAGCCCGCCTTCGGCTCCCGACAAAAGGACGCCGCCAAGGCCGAGCCCCCCGTCGTGGCCACCTTTGAGGAGATCAAATCCGCCGCCGAGAAGGGCCTGCCCAAGCCCCAGTTTCAACTCGGCCTGAAGTACCTCTACGGCGAGGGCGTCGAGGAGGACATCAAGACCGCCTCCATCTGGATTACCAAGGCGGCCGAAGGCGGCTACGCCGACGCGCAGTATTTCCTCGGCCTGGTCAATCAGGTCGACGCTCCGAAGGAAGCCGTGACCTGGTACTCCAAGGCCGGCGAACAGGGACACATCAAGGCCGCCGCCCGGCTGGGCGACATCTTCAGCGAAGGCGAACTCGTCAAGAGCGACTACTTCAAGGCCTTCCGTTGGTACCAGCAGGCCGCCGAGAAGGGGAACTCCCACGCCCAGTTCGCAGTCGGCTCCCTCTATGAAAATGGCTTGGGCGTCGAACAGAACTTTGGCGAGGCCGCCAAGTGGTACACCAAGGCCGCCAACCAGCGCGAAGGACAGGCCCAGGTGAACCTCGGCAACCTCTACCTCCACGGGCTCGGCGTGAAACAGAACATGCCGGAGGCCTACAAGTGGTTCCGCCAGGCCGCCTACCAGCACCAACTCCTCGCCTACGTCAAGATGGGCGTCTGCTACGAGCGCGGCTACGGCGTCACCCAGGACTTCGACGAGGCCCTCCGCTGGTACATGAAGGGCGCCGACCGCGGCGACATGACCAGCCAGGCCAATCTCGGCCGTTTCTTCGAGGAGGGACTCGGCGTCCAGAAGGACCCCATCCGCGCCGCGGAATACTACCGCGCGGCCGCCGAACAGGGGGAGATCTTCGCCCAACTCAGCCTCGGCAGCATGTACCGCTCCGGGTCCGGCGTGAAAAAGGACCTGGTCGAGGCCTACAAATGGCTCGTCCTCGCCGCGGAAAAAGGCCACGGCGCCGAGGTTCGCGACCTGCTCCAGCAGGTCATGACCCCCGAGCAGGTCGCCGAAGCCCGTCAACGCGCGCTTGAATTCCACACTGCCGCGGAGAAGAAGGAGTCCGAAAAGGCGGCCGAGAAGAAAGCCCCGCCGGCGGAACCCAAGACAGCCCAGGCAAGGTAGATAGCTTCCGCCTCCCTCTCATCGCGAAATTGGATTCCTGGATCGCCCCCTGCGGCGATTCTGAAAACGCGTTCGAGAGGGTCGAACATCCCCACTCATGACCGTCGACATCGCCATCGTCTTCTGCATCCTGGCGTTGAGCTTCATCGCCATGGTGCGCGAGAAGCTGTCGGTCGATGTGGTCGCCATGCTGGCGTTCTCCGCGCTGCTCGCGCTCGGCATCCTGACGGCGGATGAAGCATTCCATGTCTTCGCGAACCCCGCTGTCATCACCATCGCCGGCATGTTCGTCCTGAGCGCCGCGCTGGAGCGCACCGGCGTCATCGACTGGATCGGCCGGCGCCTGAACTCCGTCGGAGGCGGCAGCGACTGGAAACTCCTGCTCGCGATGCTGCCCATCGTGGCTGCGCTCTCCGCCTTCATGAACAACACGCCGATCGTGGCCGTGTTCATGCCCTTGATGATCACGCTGGCCGCCCGACACGGACTCAAGCCGTCCAAACTGCTCATCCCGCTTTCCTACGCCGCCATCTTCGGCGGTTGCTGCACCCTGATCGGCGCCTCGACGAACATCATTGTGAGTTCCACCGCCGTGGAGCACGGCCAGAGCCCGATCTCCATGTTCGAACTGGCGAAAATCGGCGTCCCGATGGGCGTCGTCGGCATCGCCTACCTGCTCACCTTCGGCCGCAGGCTCCTGCCCGAACGCGAGACCCTCGCCTCCCTGCTCGAAAGCACGACCTCCAAACAGTATCTCACCGAGGCCGTAGTCGTCAGCGGCTCGCCGTTGATCGGGAAGAAGCTCTCTGAAACCCCGCTCAAATCCCTGCCCAACGCCCGCATCCTCGATGTCACCCGCCACACCGAGACCCTCACCACCCCGCTCAATGAGATCGTGCTCGAAAAGGGCGACCGCCTCCGCCTCACCACCGTCGTCTCTTCAGTCATGGAGATCGACGAACTGCACGGCGTCGAAATCCTGCCGAAGGAGGAGGGCCTGGGCCTGGAGGCGATCGGCATGGAGAAGGCGGTCGTCGTGGAAAGCGTAATCGGCCACGATTCCGAGATGATCGGCCGCAGCCTGAGGGAGATCAATTTCCGCCAGAAGTTCGGGATCCTGGTCCTCGCGGTCCACCGTCGCGGCGTGAACCTCCGCGACAACCTAGCCCGCGTCCGCCTCCGTTTCGGCGACACGATCCTCATGCAGGGCAGCCAGCGAGCCATCGCCGAACTCCGCGACAACCGCAACTTCCTCATGCTGTCCGAACTAGCGGCCACCCGCGTCCGCCGTTCCAAGATGTGGATTCCGATCACCACCCTCGCCGCCATCGTGACCCTCGCCGCGTTCAAGGTCCTGCCCATCCAGGCCCTCGCGGTCATCGGCTCCGTGACAGTCGTGGCAACCCGCTGTCTCAAGGTCGAGGAAGCCTACCGGGCGATCCATTGGCGCATCGTGTTCCTCATTCTCGGCATGCTGTCCCTCGGTCTCGCGCTCGAGAAGACCGGCGGCGCCGCCCTCCTCGCCCACGGCCTCATCGGCGCCCTCGAATGGGTCCCCGACGCCTCGCGCCCGCTGGCGATGCTGGCCTTGGTCTACCTCTTGACAAACGTCCTCACCGAATTCCTCTCAAACAACGCGGTCGCGGCCCTGCTCACCCCCATCGTCATCAGCGCGACCGCGACGACCGGTCTCGACGCGCGCCCCTTCATCATCGCGGTCGCTCTCGCTGCCTCGGCCAGCTTCTCAACGCCCATTGGCTACCAGACCAACACCCTCGTCTACGGCGCGGGCGGCTATCTCTTCAAGGACTTCATCAAGGTCGGTCTCCCCCTGAACCTCCTCTTCTGGCTCATGGCCACCGCCCTCATTCCCCGCTTCTGGCCATTGCAGTGAGCGGGAAAGCCGTAGTCCATCCGTAGTCGCAACCTGCAGGTTGCGCGCGAAGCGCAAAGCGCGAGAAGTCAGCCGGAGCGGTCCCTGGTTCCCAATTCTCGCGCAGGCGCTCGGAACGCAACCTGCAGGTTGCGACTACGGGATACGACGCGCCCCCCTCTACGCCAAAACCTCCCTCACCACCCGCCCGTGGACATCCGTCAACCGCCGGTCCAGGCCGTTCTGACGAAAGGTCAACCGCTCATGGTCGATGCCCAGGAGATGCAGGATCGTGGCGTGGAAATCGTAGCAATACATCTTCCCCTCGACCGCCTGGTAGCCCCAGTCGTCGCTGCGACCATAAGCCACGCCCGGCTTTACTCCCGCGCCGGCCATCCAACTGACAAACGATCCGCCGTTATGGTCGCGTCCATCGCTGCTTTGGGCAAAGGGAGTGCGCCCGAACTCCGTCGTCCAGACCAAGAGCGTGTCCTCGAACAAGCCCCGCGCCTTCAGGTCGCGGAGCAGGCCGGCAATGGGCTTGTCCACCGAGGCCGCGATCGGCGGGAGTTCCTTGGAGATGCTGCCGTGGTTGTCCCAGTTGCCCGTCGCGCCGGACGGGCCGCTCCAGACCTGCACAAACCGCGTCCCCCGCTCCGCCAACCGCCGCGCCAGCAGGCACCGCCGCCCGAAATCCTCGGTCACCTTGTCGTCCAGGCCGTAGGCCTTGCGCGTCGCCTCGGTTTCCTTCGCCAGATCGAAGGCCGCCGGAGCCGAAAGCTGCATCTTCGCCGCCAGTTCGTAGGATTGAATCCGCGCCTCCAACCGAGAGTCGTCCGCCCGTTTGTTGGCATGCGCCCGGTTCAGCTTTTCCAGCAACGCCAGTCCCTCGCGATCCGCCTCCCGCGTCGCGAACTTGTGCCGTCTCTTCGCGAACAGGTCAGGGATGGGATTCGGGGCCGCCGCGTCGATGACCGTCCCCTGGTGCACGGCCGGCAGGAAACCCGCCGAGAACGGACCGCGCTGGTTGTAGGGCAGCCCCTTGGCATCCGGCAGCACGACGAAGGTCGGCAGGTCATCCGTCAGGTTGCCCAGCGCGTAGGAGATCCACGCGCCCATGCAGGGAAAGCCCGGCAGCACGTAACCCGTGTTCATCATGTAGGTGCCGGGACCGTGGACGTTCGTCTTCGACGCCATCGCCATCAGGAAGGTCATCTCATCGACCAGTTCCGCCTGATGCGGAAACACGCTGCTCACCCAGCGGCCGCTCTGCCCGCGCCGCTTGAACTCGAACGGGCTCTTCAGGATCGCGCCCGGCATCGACGTGAACCCCTCGGGCTTCTCCTTCGGCCCCAGCTTCTCGCCGTGCTTCTTCTCCAACTCCGGCTTGTAGTCGAAGGTGTCCATCGGGCTCGCCCCGCCCGTCATGAACAACTGGATGATCCGCTTCACCTTCGCCGGATGATGCAGCCCGCCGTCGAACTCCGGACGCGGCGCATAAGGCCCGCCCGCCAACGCATCCCGCGCCAGCATCTGAGTCATGGCGACGCCGCCGAAACCTCCCCCCACCCGGGAAAGAAAGAAGCGGCGGGACTGATCCATGTTTCCAACACAATTCATTGCATCTCCACCTGCCAATACGCCCCAAACTTGGTCACGAAAAATTCGCCAATCGTGGACACGAGCCCCGCTTCGTCAGCGATCGGCTCCTTGTCCGTCACATTCCACACAACCCATGTTCCGCCCAAAAGGGGAGTGAGCATCTGCTTTCGTTCAACCTCGGTCTCGTGCTTCGACATGTTCACAACAAACTGCGTCAGGTCTTCCATCGCCGCCACTCCCTGGGAATTCCATGCCTGCACTTTCTCCAGGACAATGGACTCGACTGTGGAGCGCAGCGATTCCTGAACGTCCATCCCGATCCGCGAAAACGCCGTCCAGATCGGAAGCACAGTCGCAAAGAACTCCCAATGTCCAAACCTCTTCGCCTCCCCCAATTGGGGATAGATCTTACATATCTCAGTCCGGCCGCCCATCGCGATCAGCGATGACACCCGAACCAGTTCTTCAGCATTTCTCTCGATGTTCAAAGGGCTGACTCCTCCATGCTCAATCCACAAACAAGAACTCATTGCTGTTCAGCAGCGTCCGGCACAGCGCCGCCAGGCCGTGTTTCTCCGCGTAAACCATCATCGCCGCCAACTCGTCCCTCGCCGGTTCGCGCTGATAGACCAGTTGCGCCGCCATCCGAGCCTCCGTAGCAGCCGACGTGAGGAGGCTCGCTTCCTTCCGCTCAGATTCAGTCAGCGCCTCCTTATCCGCCTCCGCCCGGCTACGTCGCGACCGGCGTCGACTGCTGCATACCTCCTTGACCCGCTCCGCCATCCGCTCGCTGTGATGAAGCACGAAATCATTGTTGAACAACGCCAGCGACTGCAACGACGACACCGACTGTCCCCGCTTCGGCGCAAGCAGCCCCAAGTCCGGGAAGTCCAGCGCCTCCATGAACGGGTCCGCGATCCCGCGCCACACGATCCGATACACCGACCGCCGCGTCGCTCCCGGCCCGTCCCAGTCGAACGCATCGTAGTCCAACACCGGCGACACCTGAGGCCCCTTCTTCTTTGAGAACTGTTCCACCCCCGGTCCGCCCATGCTGTAGTCCAACCGTCCCGCCGCCTGCCTTACCGCATCACGAAACTGCTCAGCGTCCAACCGTCGCCGGCTCATCCGCGCCAGCCAGCGATTCTCCAGATCCGCCGATTCCTCCGCCCCGACCGGCATCGACGACTGGCGATACGTCTCGCTCGTCAGGATCAGGCGATGCAACGCCTTCAACGAACCCTTGGCGTCGTCGCGAAACCACACCGCCAGCCAGTCCAGCAATTCCGGGTGCGACGGCTCCCCTCCCATGCGGCCGAGATCGTTCGGCGTATCGCAGATCCCGCGACCGAAGTGATGCTGCCAGACGCGGTTCACCACGCTGCGCCAGGTGAGCGGGTTGTCCTTCGCCGCCAGCCAATCCGCCAAGGCCGCCCGCCGCGCCGATTCGCTCTTCGTCTCGTCCAACACAAACCGGCCGGGAAGAAAACCGATCGCCGCCAACGCGCCCGGCTTCGCCTCGGCGCCCGGTTGTCCGATGTCGCCGCGCCGCAACACGTTCACCGTCTTTGGCTGGTCGAAAATATGCTCCTTCCCCTGCACAAAGTGTTGGCGTCCGGCGGCGTAAACCCGGGTGGCCGGCGGGAGCTTCCCGAGTTCCTCGTTCGACCGCATCCAGATCGCGCGCCAGGCGATGGCGGACTTCTGCTCCATCGACCTTTCCCCGACTGGCAGTTTCAGCCCCTCCTCCGCGAGCTTCGGCAGGGCCTGCGCCCGCCAACCGTCCGCCCCGGTCACCGACAGGCGAAAACGCCCGACGATGTGCTTGGGAATATGCTGGTGCCGCAACGTGACCGCCAGCCGCGCGGGCGGGTCCAGCACGATCGGCTCCTTGAATTCGAAGACCGCGTAATGCGCCTCGCCCACCCGCGGATAGATCGCCCAGCTCGTATTCGTCTTGCCGTCGATGGCGTGGGTGACCGGATAGCCCTTCTGGTCCCAGTCCGAGGTCGCGCGCATGAATCCCAACCGCTGCGAGGAGTCCGCCCCGCCCCGGAACAGGCGGACCTCGAATTCCGACAGGTGCAGGTTGCCGTTGGCGTTTCGCCCGGGGCCCTTCATCGGCAGGCTGTCGTCCGAAAGCAGGTCCAGCCGGATGGCCGTGATGTTCGTCGCCGTTATCGTGGCGGTGACATTGTAGACCTCGGTCTCGGGCAACTCCGCGCCCGCCAGAATCGATCCGTCCTCCAGTCGCTTCAAGGTCGGGACGCCCTTCTCGGAAAGAAAGGTCTCCGGCGTCAACGGCGTCCACTCCGCGCCCCGCCCGGCAAAATCCCTCTCCCATTCCCGCACGATCGGCTCATTCTCCACCTCGAGCAGGACCTTCGTGTCGTTCTTTTCCACCGCCCGCGCCAGCCGCTTCCACTTGAGGCGCGCACGATGACGATCCAAGTCCTCGTCATATTCCACCTCTCCTTTGCCAACGCCGGCAAACACCGCCTGCAACGCGTAGTAGTCCTCCTGGGTGACGGGATCGGATTTGTGGTCATGGCAGCGCGCGCAGTTCGCGGTCACGCTGGCGAAGGCCGCCATGGTCTGCGTCACCATGTCGTCGCGGTCCAGATAGGCGAAGGTCTTCGGCGCGGTGGAAAAGCGGCTCAACTCGAACGGCCCCGCCCCGATAAAACCCAGCGCGGCGGTCAACGCCGGCTCCTCGGGATAGAACACATCCGCCGCCAACTGTTCCCGGATGAAGCGCGCCCAGGGCGTGTCTCGGTTGAAACTGTCGATCACGTAGTCGCGGTATCGCCACGCGTTCGGCCGCAGCGCGTCGTGCTCGCAGCCGTGCGTGTCGGCAAAATGAACCGTATCCAGCCAATGCCTCGCCCAACGTTCCCCGTGTCGCGGCGAATTCAGCAGTTCATCCACCCGTCTTCCGTAGGCCTGCGGATCCTCGTCTCCTACAAACGCCTGCACCTGTTCCGGTGTGGGAGGCAGGCCAAGCAGGTCGAAATACAATCGGCGTATCAAGGTCCGCGGGTCGGCGCGCGCGGCGGGCTTCAGCTCTTTTTCACGCAATTTCGCCCGGACGAACGCGTCGATCGGGTTCCCCAGCTCCGGGTGGGCTGGCACGACCGGCCGGACCAACGGTTTCCACGACCACCAATCCAACGGATTCTTCGACGACTTCCGCTTCGCCTCCGTCACGCGAGGATCCGGCGCGCCGCGCTTCACCCATTCCGCCAGCAGGGCGATTTCCGCGTCCGGCAGTTTCTTCTTCGGGGGCATCTGAAGATCGGGATCGCCGTACGCCACCGCCTTGATCAACAGGCTTTCTTCCGGGTTGCCGGGCGCGACCGCCGGACCGTTCGCGCCGCCCTCCGTCCAACCCGCCAGCGAATCCAGCGTCAACCCGCCCTTCATCTTCCCCGCGTCGTGCGAATGACAGTCGTAACAGCGGGACTTCAGCAGCGGTTCTATCGTGTTGGAAAAGAAGTCGCGGTCGGCTTCCGGCAGATCTACGCCAAACGAAGCCGGCGTTCCGACGCAGAACAACGCCATTCCGACAACCGCCGAAGTCGCGCGCGTGAGTAATGACCCGAAACATTCCATGCCCGATGCCGGGGACTGTGAAGCGTCCCCCCGTCCCCCGCAAGCACTGCATCGGGGCTCCAAACACCGCCAAAACCTCCCTCCTTCCCCACCCCGCCCTGTGCCATCTGGCGCGAGCGTTCGGTGTTCCGCGTTTACGCGGTTCCTGGCGTCCAGCACGCCCCCGATGCTCACACCCGCCCCCAACCAACACCCCGCCGCCTGAAGGCGGAACTCCAAGCGGTGGACGCACCCGCCTCTCCCGACGCGTCATGCAGAAACATGGCCGACAATCCCCCTTCTTCCCCAACCGCCCCTGTGCCATCTGGCGCGAGCGTTCGGAGTTCCGCGTTTACGCGGTTCCTGGCGTCCAGCACGCCCCGACGCCCACGCCCTCTCATTTTCCAAGACCCTCCCGCCTGAAGGCGGAACTACGAACGTTGAGCTCCACCGCCTTCTTCGCGCGTCATTCTCAAACATGGCCGACGGCCTTCCTCCTGCCCCACGCCGCTCCCGTGGCATCGCGTGCGAACGTTAGGAATTCCGCGTTTACGCGTTTTTGGCTACCCTGCGCCCATGCCAAGCCCGGAGTATCGCTGGCGTCAACTCACGACCAAACAACGCGAGGAACTGCTGAACTGACGCAAGGAGCGCGGCCACCCGTGGCATTCCCCTCCACATCGCGCCAACTTCGGCCGCCAGCGGTTTCACATCTCCGCCGCCTGCTACGAGCATCGTCCCCACATCGGTCTGAACCCCGACCGCATGGACGCCTTCTCCCGCGACCTTCTCGAGGTCCTGTCCCAAGACGAAGTCCGAGTGTCCGCTTGGTGTGTCCTGCCAAACCACTACCACGCCCTCGTAAGAACACCCGATGTCCGGAACCTCCTCCAAAGCTTGGGACCATTCCATGGGCGGACCTCCCACCTATGGAACGGCGAGGAGAATGCGCGCGGGCGCAAGGTGTTCTTTCGCTCCGCAGAACGGGCCATGCGATCGGACCGACACTTCCGGACCACCTTGAACTAAATCCATCACAACCCGGTTCACCACGGCTACATCGAACGCTGGACCGACTGGCCATGGAGCAGCGCGGCGGAGTATCTGGTGGAGACGTCACCCGACGAAGCCAGGCGTATGTGGCGGGAGCATCCCCTGAAGGACTACGGCAAAGGCTGGGACGATCCGGAAATGTAAGCGATCAGCAACAGGAACCGCGTCATCGCGGAACTCCAAGCGGTGGACGCGCCCGCCTCTCCCAACGCGTCATCCAGAAACACGCCCGACAATCCCACTTCTTCCCCAACCGCCCCTGTGCCATCTGGCGCGAGCGTTCGGAGTACCGCGTTTACGCGGTTCCTGGCGTCCAGCACGCCCCGACGCCCGCGCCCTCTCCTTTTCCAAGACCCTCCCGCCTGAAGGCGGAACTCCAAACGTTGGGCGCGCCATCCCCTCCCAACGCGTCGTTGTCCAAGGTGCGCCAAAACGCACGCCAGGCGCATCAGCTCCGTTTTCCTGCTTTGCCCGGAGAATCCGCGCGTGATTAACTCCCGGCCAATGTCGCGATTCCTCTTCTCGCCCTGCCTCCAACACCGCGCGTTCGTCGCCGTCTTCGCGTCCCTCTGTGTCTTGAATTCCGCCCAGGCAGCCCAAGCGGCCACCCCCGCCGCCCCTTGGTCGGACCAGGACCTGCCCATCCGGGAAGGCATCGCCCTCTGGCTCGACGCCTCCGCGCAACCCGCCGCGCGCAAGGCCGCCGGATTCCGCCCCCTGCCGCCCAACGGCGGCGTCGATTTCTGGCTCGACGGCTCCAGCCATCAACGCCACCTCACCCAACGCCTCACCGACCATCGCCCAACCTTTCACCCCGTCGGCGAATCCGCCTTCCTCCGCTTCGACGGCAAGGACGACTTCCTCAGCGCTTCGGGCCTCGACGCCGTCCTCACCAACGCAACCGTCTTCCTCATTACGCGTCCGAAATCCGACGCAGGCTACTACCGGGGCTTCCTTTCGTTCGCCGCCGCCGGAGGCAACGACTACACCTCCGGCCTCAACATCGACCTCGGCAACCGCGCCGATCCGACCTTTTCCACCGTCAATGCCGAAGGCGCCGGCTTCCGCGGCGAACGCAATCTCCTCGCCGCAGGCTCCGCCTCGCCCTTCGGCCAGTGGAAGACGCTCGCCCTCGCCGTCGGAACCGGCGACCAGGGTGTGCGGTTGTTTGTCAATGGCGCGCCCCAGCAGACCCGGCCGCGTTCCCTGGACCCAATGCAACTGCGAGAACTCGTCGTCGGCGCCCGCATCTATTCCAACCAGTCCGATCCGCCCTTCGTCGATTGCCACCTCGACGGCGACATCGCGGAAATCCTGATCTACAACCGCCTCCTCGACGACGCGGACCGCAGGCGCGTGGAGCAACATCTCGCCAATAAGCACGCGTCCCTTCGCGCCCCGGCCTCCGACACCGTCGGAGTCAGCCCTCTGGAAATCGTCGCCAATCCGCCGGAGATCCAGATGCTCGTCCCCGGCTTCGAATGGGAACCGCTTCCCCTCGAGCTCCCCAACCTCAACAACCTCCGCTACCGCGCCGACGGCAAGCTCTACGCCCTCGGCTACAACGGCCGCATCTGGCTGCTCTCGGACACCGACAACGACGGCCGGGAGGACAAGGCCGAGCCTTTCTGGGACAAGGACACCCTGCGCGGCCCCATCGGCCTGGCCGTCACGCCTCCCGGTTACAAACGCGGCCAGGGCGTCTTTGTCCCCTCCAAGGGCAAGCTCTCCCTCATCGTGGACACCGACGGCGACGACCGCGCCGACCAGGAGATCGTCGTCGCGACCGGCTGGAAGGAGATTCCGCAGAACGTCGACGCCATCGGCTGCGCCCTCGACAAGGAGGGCAACATCTACTTCGCCCTCGGCACGGCCAATTACGCCAACGGCTACCTGATCGACCAGGCCACCGGAAAATCCGCGTGGGACATCCGGTCCGAACGCGGGACCGTGCTCAAGGTCTCGCCCGACTTTTCCAAGCGCGAGATCGTCTGCACCGGCGTGCGCTTCCCGGTGGGGATGGCCTTCAACCGCCACGGCGACCTCTTCTGCACCGACCAGGAGGGCGCGACCTGGCTGCCGAACGGCAACCCCTTCGACGAACTCCTCCACATCCAACCCGGCCGCCATTACGGCTTTCCTCCCCGCCATCCGAAACACCTGCCGGACGTCGTCGATGAACCCAGCGTCTTCGACTACGCCCCGCAACACCAGAGCACGTGCGGGCTCTCGTTCAACGAACCGGTCAACGGCGGCCCGACCTTCGGCCCGAAGCATTGGACCGGCGATGTCTTTGTCGCCGGCGAGTCGCGCGGCAAGCTCTACCGGACCAAGCTGGTCAAAACGGACTCCGGCTACGTGGCCCAAAACCACCTGATCGCCTGCCTCAACCGCCTGACCGTCGATGTCTGCCTCACGCCACGCGGCGACCTGCTCGTGGCCGCCCACAGCGGCAAACCCGACTGGGGAACCGGCCCGCAGGGCGTCGGAAAGATCTACCGCATCCGTTACGCCGACACCAACGCCCCCCAGCCCGTGCTGACCTGGAGCGCCGGACCGGACGAAATCCGGATCGCGTTCGACCGTCCGCTTGATCCATCTCGATTGAAGAACCTCGCGAAGAACACGCGGATTACCCAAGGAAAACACGTCATGCCCGGCGATCGCTTCGAGGGCATGTGGCCCGGCTACCAGGTCATCAAGGACCAGAAGGCGCTGCCCCGCTACAACGTCCCGGTCCTTTCCGCCGCCCTCACGCCGGACCGTCGCACGATCGTCCTGACCACCCCGCCACGAACGGCCGCAGTAAACTATGCCATTGAACTGCCCTCCTCCGCTGTAGCAGCCGACGTAAGGAGGCTCACTTCAAACGAAAAGGGCCAGAGCCTCGTCACCTCGGCTGCTACGGAGAAGGACGAAGCCAACGACACCATCGAACTCCTCGCCGACCTGAACGGCGTCCAGGCCGAATGGAAATCTGCCGACGGAAAGGAAACCTGGCACGGCTGGCTGCCGCACGCGGACCTGGATGTCAGTCGCACGTTCACCGAAGGCAGCGCCCATCACGACAAGCTCTGGAACCTCGCCTCACGGGCCGGAACGTTGAACCTGCGCGGTGGATTGAATCTCTCCCGGATCCTGCAACCGGCGATCCAGCCCGGAGCCAAGCTGGACTGGGAACCGCCCGCCGATGCGGTGATGGTCGAATTGACAGGCAACCCCAAATTCAAAGCCACCCTCGACGGCAAGCCCGTCATGGACCAGCACGGCAAGGCCGGCAACCACGCATCCGCGACGCTGCCCGGCGACAAGGAAGACCCAACGCCATTCGAACTGAGCCTTGGCGCCAACCATGCAACCGGCAATTCACACATCCGATGGCGGACCAAGCGGGATTCCCATTGGCGTCCCTTCACCCTCCGCCATTTCATTCTTCCCTGGGCTGAACTTACCGACGACCCCGTTCAACTCGCCGCCGACCGCAAGATCCCCGAACTTGCCACGGGCAACTGGCTCCACGGCCGCACCGTCTTCTTCGGAGAAAAGGCCGGCTGCGCGAAATGCCACCAGATCCGCGGCCTCGGCGGCAGACTCGGCCCCGACCTCTCCAACCTCATCCACCGCGACTACGAAAGCGTCCTGCGCGACATCCGCGAACCCAACGCCGCGATCAACCCCGATCACACCGCGTTCAACATCGATCTCAAGGACGGCGAATCCCTCACTGGCGTCCTCCTCGCCAGCGCCGACCAGTCCGTCACCCTCGGCAACGCCGCCGGGGAATCGGTCGTCGTCCCCCGCGATACGATCCAGGCTATCACCCCCGCCGCGCTCTCCCTCATGCCCGAAGGCCTCGACAAGGCGCTGACCGAGGGCGAACTGACCGATCTGCTTGCCTTCCTTCTCTTGTCGCCCCCGCTCGAACCCGCCCCCATCGAAGCCAACGTCCCTCCGCCCCCTCCCCGCAAGCGCGCGGAACTTGAAGCCCTGCTAGCCAACGCCCCCAATCACCCGTCACCCGTCACCAATCTCAAATCACCCCCCCTCCATCTCGTCCTCTGCGACGGTCCCAAGGACCATGGTCTCGGCGAACACGACTATCCACTCTGGAAAAGACGCTGGTCCAAACTCCTCGCCCTCGCCGACAATGTGACGGTCGATGCCGCACACATCTGGCCGACGAAGGAACAGTTCGCCAAGGCGGACGTCATCGCCTTCTTCAACAACAACCCCGGCTGGTCCGAGGAACGCGGCAAGGAACTCGACGCCTACCTCGCGCGCGGCGGCGGCGCGGTCTACTTCCACTGGGCGGTCGAGGCGCGCGGCGACGCTGAAGCCTTCGCCCGCCGCATCGGCCTCGCCTCGAATTCCCAACTCCTGAAGTTCCGCCACGGCCCGATCGACTTCATCCTCCACGATCACGAACTGGCGCCCGGTTTCTCCGACGCCAGCTTCACTCGAGACAATTTCATCGACGAGACCTACTGGCTGTTCCGCGGCGATCCGGGTTCGGTGCAAATCCTCGCAAGCTCCGTCGAGGGCGGCAAGCCCCGGCCTCAGATGTGGACCCGCCAAATCGGCAAAGGGCGCGTCTTTGTCAGCATACCCGGGCATTACAACTGGACCTTCGACGACCCCGTATTCCGGGTCCTCGCCCTCCGCGGGATCTGCTGGGCCGCCGATCAGCCCATGGACCGCCTGGCCCAACTGGCCCCGGTCGGGGCGCGGCTGACTGAGTGAGCCCGCCCCGTTCCCTTCGCCAGAATCACGGCAATGCCCCGAAAATGCGACGGTCACTGAGCAGGTAGGGCGAACTGTCCCCAGTGAGCCGGCGCGAACATGCCACATCGCGGCTCTCTGAGGACTGTTTGCCCCGCCGTTTTTGCCAACCATGCGAAGCCTTCCCTTCCCTCACGATTGACTTGCCAAAAGCACGGGAGCATATTCCGGCCAATGGATTTCGACATCTCCTCCATACTCGACAACTGGGAATATGAGTCCGGCCCCGTATCGGTCCGTCGCTTCGTCGGCAACGACGGAATGGAGAAGCTCCAACTCCGCGTCGATCTCGGGCTGCTGCAGATGAACGTCGAGGGCCGCCCGGATGGCCGCCGCCCCCACAACTTCGACACCATCTTCGATTTTCAGCTTTCCCGCCTTCGGGAACACATCGCGAACCACGGGGACGACGCCGACTTCCAGCTCGACGCAGCGGCCTGCATGCTGCTCAAGCAGGAGGCGATCCAGTATCATCACCGTTACATCTGCCTGTTGGAACTGAAGGACTTTGACCGCGTGATCCGGGACGCGAAACGCAACATCAAGGTCTTCGACTTCGTCGAGAAATACGCCGCCGAGCCCTCCCTTTCCTGGGACCTCAACCTGCTGCGCCCGCAACTGCTCATGATGAAGACCCGCGCGCTGGCCGAGCTCCGCCTGAAGGCCGGCGGACGCGAGGAGGCGATCGAGATCGTCGAGGCTGGCATCGAGGACATCCGGGAATTCTACACCGATCACGACCGGATCGACCTGCTGGAGGAAAGCAACGAGATCTTCTCCCTGAGCGACTGGCGCGAGGAACTGAGCAACCCTTCGAACGAAACGTCCCGATCTGCCCCGACCAGTCCCTTGTCCAGGAAGGAACAGCTGGAACTGGAAATGGCGCGAGCGGTGGAATGCGAGGATTACGAGCGCGCCGCGGAGGTTCGCGACGAACTGCGCGAACTCGAGAACTCCAGCGCCAAGCGCTGACGCTTCGGCGTCCCGCCCGCTCCTATCGGATCGCCAGCAGGTGTTTGTACGTGCGAATGTACATCGTCCCGCCTGAAATCGCCGGGGTCGTGTGACACAACTCGTCGAGATCATTCTCCGCCAGCTTCCGCAGTTCATCCGCCGCCTCGATCACCGTCACAAGCCCGTTCTTGTCGATGGAGAAGATCTTGTTTCCCGCGCAGACGGGCGAACCGAACGTGTCGCTCGACACCCGTTCATACCAGATCGTCCGGCCCGTGTCGGCGTCCGCGCAGGTGACGATGCCCTGATCGTTCCAGAGAAAGACGCGCTTCCCCACCACGATCGGGGTCGGAATGTGCGGCACGGCGCGCTCGATCCGCCAGACCTCCTCGGCACCCTCCGCCGTCCGGCGCAGGGCGACCACGTGCTTGGGATTCTGGACGAAACCGCAACTCCCGATCACCAGATCGCCGGCCACCACGGGTGAACCGATCGCCCGCTCCTTCTTCTCCTGGTTGAAGACGCTCTTTTCCCACACGACCCTGCCGTCCTCCGGCGCCACGCCGGTGATGCCGTGACGCCAGTTGGTGAATACCAGTTCCTCCCGTCCGGACTTCGTCCCGTAGACGACCGGGCACGAATAGCTCAGGCGTTCGCTGTTGCGCGGGATCGACCACACGACCCCGCCTGTTTCCCTGTTCACCGCGACCAGCGAACTTTCTCCATCCTGGTCGTCATTGATCACCACGAGATCGCGATGAATCACCGGCGACGCTCCGAAGCCGTGCCCGCCCTTCACCGGACCGAGATCCGCCTCCCAGAGCTTGTCACCAGTGTGACTGAACGCGACGAGCGTCAACTTCTCCGGCGTCCCCCAGCTGAAAATCACCCGTTCCTCGTCCACGGCGGGCGTCGTCGAAGCCATGCTGTTGAATCGATGATGCTTGTTCTTGAGCGCGACAAATTCCCGTTTCCACACGATCGAGCCGTCATTGGCGCTGACGCAGACTGGCGTCCTGACTCCGTCTTCCTCCTTCCCACATAGCACAAAGACCTTGTCCCCCCAGACGACCGGCGAACCGTGCCCCACGCCCGGCAGTTCAGTCTTCCAGCGGCGGTTGGAGTCGGTCCACTTGGCGGGGATGTCGGCGTCAGACACACCGGAACCGTTCGGACCGCGAAACCGCGTCCACTCCTGCCCCAGCCCCCGGGCCGGGGAGGCGGCAGAAATCACAAGGGCCGAGGCGACCGGAAGGACGACGGCGCGAAGCGATGCAAAGATGTCAGGCATGGCGCGCATTGAATCCGATCGAATCTCCCATGACCATCCGAATCCACTCAGGGATGGAACCCGGTTGCCATCCCGATTCCGGCTTTGACCGCCCTCGAAGCGGCTCCTAATCTCACCGAACCTGAACCGCCCCTTTTCTGCACGTGGAAAACGACGAGAAATACTACGAGATCATTGCCAAGGAGATCCGGGAAAACCGTATCAACGACGCCATCTGGACCAAGGCGATCGCCGAAAGCGGCGGCGAGGAGAACAAGACCAAAGCGGTCTACATCCAGCTCCGCGTACGCCAGCTCATGCGCGACGACATCCAGACCAACTATGGCGCCGAGCCCGCTCAACCCGCCTACGAGGAACCCTCCGAGGATTGGGATGACGCGGACTACGATTCCGGGGATCCGCCCTGGATGCTCCAGCTCAAGGAATGGGGCGGCCTCCTGCTGCAGATCGTGGTGTTCGTCGTCGGCTGCTACGCGATCTACAAGTGGCTCTGGCCCTGGATCCGCTCCATCCGGCAGGGCATGGGGTAAGGACGGGGGCGCGGGAATTTCGTAGTCGCGGCCTTCAGGCTGCGCCGCGAGCGCGTCAAGCGCGAGAAGTCGCCCGCCTTACCGCGATCCCACTTCTCACCCCGCCGGGCTCGAAACGCGACCTGAAGGTCGCGACTACAGGTTTTATCGGACCGTGCGGTCGAACAACGCCTTCCCCAGGATCTGCTCCCGCGAGACCTTGAAGTGGTAGTGCCGGTCCATTGAGGTGGAGCGGTTGTCCCCCATCACGTAGTAGTCCCGCGCCCCCAGCCCAGCGAGATCGCCGGTCCAGTCCCGGGGATCGTAGAGGTAATCCTCCTCCAGCGGCTGTTCGTTCACCATGATCCAACCGTTTTCAATCCGCACATTCTCGCCCGGCATCCCCACGATGCGCTTGAGGAAGATCGCGTTCTGCTCGGGAATCCACACTCCCACCACGTCCCCCCGCCGAGGCTCGGAGCGCGTGTAGGCCCAACGGTTGATGAAATTGATGTCCCCATCCTTGTAACCGGGATACATGCTGCTGCCCGTCACCCGGATCGGCATCAACGCGAATTTGAATGCCACAAAGGCCACCAGGATCATCGCCGCGACCCGCAGCAGGGTCCGCTTCGGGTTCTTTCCAAAGACAAGTTGAGGCAAGGCTTCCGCCGAGGGACGCCCGGGATTCCCCGGCTGAGGGGGCTTCGCATCCTGATTGTTCGGTTCCGCGTCCATGAATTGACACTTGGACCCAACGCGGAATAGGGCGTTCAAGTTGCGCGAAACCGCGGGCCTCACCCGCCGAACGCCGCCGCCGCTTCCGGCAGTTCCCGCCCGATCTCCTCGACGCGATAACCGAAGCCGTCGCCGGAGATGCTGGCCAGGTCCAGCCCTCCCTCGCGCCGCCGGTAGAGCCCGGGATGCGTCTTGGCCTCGATGGCCGAAGCCTCGGGGTAAAACTGCATGGCGTTGGTCTCGACGCCCATGATCGTTCCGGCATGCGCCGCCAGGAGGACATGCGGAACCTGCGCCAGCATGGGGTTCGTCAGGTCCTGCACCATCAGGGTCATGCCGTGAGCCTTGGCCCAGCAGCAGCTCAGCAGGGCGCCTGTCTGCGTCTTGCAGGTCTTCAACGCCACGCCCGTCCAGCCCAGTTCCCGCCCCAGCCGCACGAACTTCCAGTCGTGCGCGCTTTCATCGAGAAACAGGGGCTTGCGCGCCGAAACGCTGTGGACGTCGATCCGGTTGTGCTCAAGCTCGTAGGGAAAGGGCTGCTCGACGTAGAGCAGCATGCCATGGATCCGGGGATGCTCGTCGCGCAGCCGGTCCACGATCCGGTTCACGTAGTCCGGCTCACTGACCGTGCAGTTGAAATCCGCGGTCAACCAGTCCACGCCTTCCTCGATGGCGATCTCCCCGATCTTCACCGTGCGGGCGTAATCCCATTCCTCGTCGTTGCCGCGCAGCTTGATCTTCAGGCAGTTCAGGCCGTCGCGCTCGATCCAGTCCCGCAACAGGACCGGATAACCGTCGTCGGGCTCGTTGCCGCTCAATTCCGACTCATCCAGCGGATCGACCCCGCCCACGAGGTGCCAGGCGGGCAGCTTCGTCGGCGCGTCGGACACCAGGAAATCGCAGGGGTATTTGCCGGCGAAGGAGACATCCGTCCCGGCCGCCGGTTGCAGGAATGCGGCCAGGTCCCGGCTCATGAATTCCGGCCCGTAGGTCTCGTAGACGGGGCGCCCGTTCAGCTTCCCGTAGGCGTCGTGGACCGCAATATCGAACAGCGAGCAGCAGACCAACGCCGCCAGCCAAGGCATCGCTTCCGTGTCGCCGCGACCGGCATTGAACGCATCCAGCAGCCCGGGAAGGGCCTCTTCCTGGAAATCGTGCCCCACTTCCATCGCGTGGCCGCTGCCGTCGAACCCCGCCCAAGCCTCGGCGAGCTTCACGCAGAACGCCTTCATCGCCTCGTGCCGCTCGTCATAGGTGAGTTTGCTGGGCCAGACCCAGGTCACGCTCAACGGCGTCTCGCCCCAGCCCTCCGCGGTCTGGCCGGCCTCATTTGCTACCGTGACCCGCGCCCTCGCACAGGTGACATAGGTGACGGTCTCAACGCCGAACTTCAACGGCATGCGCGTATGGACCGGCAGAAACCAGACCGCCGCGGAACGACAGGTAATGTCAGTGGATTTGCTCATGACTCGATTCGAGCCCGCCTCACTTTGAGTCGGGTTTGGCTTCACGCTTCGCTTTCGCCTTGGGAGGCGCGGGTTTCTTCCCCTGATGCGACAGCTTCCCGTCGATCATCATCTGGTGCACCCGCGCGCAATCACCCATGTAGTGCTTCTGGGCGTATTTGCCCACGGCGAGGCCAATGTGCTCCTTCATCTTCCGGGTGTCGCCCAAGGCATCGTAGTAAAGTCCCAGATAGAGGTGCGCGAAGAAATACCGGTTGTTCAGCTCCAACTGTCGGGGGCTCCCCGCTTCCACCGCCTTCATCACGTCCTCGATCGTGCCCTTGCCGCCGAACAGCGCATGCACCTCCATCATCGGAACCCGCGAATCGCCCCGGATGGGGATGTACAGCTCCCGCGCCTTCTCCATGCCCTCCGCCTTGGCAGTGCACAGGAAGTGCCAGACCGCATTCTCGACGTCGTTCGGATTCACGGAGCGGTGGACTTCAAACTGTTTCTTCCCGGCGTCGAACTGACCGGCGTAATAGAACGAAAGCCCGCGCATCCAGTGATAAGCCAACCGCTTGGGAGCCAGGCGCAGCTCCTTGTTGAAATCCTCGACCGATTCTCGGACGTGCCCCTGCTTGAAGTGCTCGATGCCGCGATTGCGGAAAGCGTCCACCGCACGCGGTTCCAGCTCGATTACCTTGGTATAAGCCGCAATCGCCTGGGCGCTCTCCCTCATCGATTGATGGATCTGCCCGGCGGTGAAATACCCCCGCGGCTCCGTCGGATCGGCCAGAATCGCCTGATGAACGTGATCCAGAGCCTCCTTGACCCGCGCCTGCTTGAAAGCCTCGTTCGCCTTCTGAAGCTCCTCCTCCAACTTCGCCCGGTCGGCGGCAAGAGCGGCGGACAACGGGAGAAACAAGGCCAGAGCCGCGATCACGGCAAAACGGGAAGATGTAAACATTCCAAATATCATCCGGTTCTTCCTCAATACGTCGCCCGGCCGCCGGAAATGTCGAACACGCCGCCCGTCGTGAAGGAGCAGTCCCCGGAGGCCAGCCAGGCCGCCAGCGCCGCGACCTCCCGCGTCTCGCCGAAGCGGTTCATCGGGATCTTTGACCGCATGTACTCGATGTGCTCTTGGCTGATCTGCTTGAGGATGTCCGTCTTGATCACCGCGGGGGTGAGGCAGTTCACGATCACCCCGGTCTCCGCGAGCTCCTTGCCCAAAGACTTGGTCAGGCCGATCACACCCGCCTTGGCCGCGCTGTAGTGGGAGGCGTTGGGGTTCCCCTCCTTGCCCGCGATGGAGGCGATGTTCACGATCCGGCCCCACCCCCGCTCGATCATCCCCGGCACGACCGCCCGACAGCACAGGAAGACCGCCACCAGATCGATGTCGATGACCTTGGTCCACTCCTCCGGCGTGCATTCCCAGAGTTTCTTGGAAACCCCCGCAATTCCCGCGTTGTTCACCAGGATGTCGATCTGGCCCAAAGCCGCGACCGTGCCTGCCGCGGCAGCTTGGACCTGCTCGACGTCGGTCAGCGACACCTGCTGCGTCGCGACTTCGCCCTTCGCGGCCAGGCTTGCCGAAGCCTCATCCAACGCGCCCTGATCCTGATCCCAGAGGCAGACCTTGGCGCCAGATTCCAGCATGCGTTCGGCGATGGCATACCCGATGCCGCGAGCCCCGCCCGTGATCGCAGCGCTTTTCCCTTTCAAATCGATGGAGTTCATGAATTCTCTCGAAAATCGTTCGTGGAATGACGGCGCGCATACTGGGTTGCGCCACGTTGACTGTCCAGCAATTGCGCCCCGGAATGAATACTGAATTGATTGAAATGGCAGGGCGACCTCTCCCGAGCGGGCCGGCCCCGGGAATGCTCGCGACGGCTCACTGCGGACAGTTTGCCCCAACTCGCTATTGAAAGTTCAAAGTTGAGCCGCCTTCGCTCCGCTTCGGCGCGCCAAGACGGCTGAAGATCACGTTACGCCATGTCCAAAACCGTCCTCTGCATTGGCGCGCATTACGACGACTGCGCGTTCGGCATCCCCGGAATCATGCTGCACGCCGTGCGCAAGAACCACCGCGTCGTCAACCTCTCCCTCATCGGCGACTACTCGAACTGGGCGCCCATGAAGGGACGCCATCAGGAGCTTGTGCCCGGCTGCAAGGAGATCGCGCAGGACTACGGCGTCGAGGCGCGCTTCCTCAATTTCGCCTCGCACCGCTTTGACGATTCCATGGAAAACCGGAAGGCCCTCGCCCGGGAGATCGCCGACATCCAGCCCGACATCGCCTTCATGCTCTGGAAGGACGACAACCACAACGACCACGTCGAGGCCTCCCGGCTCAGCAAGATCTGCCTCAGTCACGCCAACCAGATCCTCGAAGGCGCGGAGAAATATCGCCGTCCCCGCGACATCTACTCCTACGACAACGGCCCACGCCATACGATTGGCTTCGAACCCAACACCTACATGGACGTCACCGACGTGTGGAAGGACGCCCTGAACTGGCTTGGTCGGCTCATGTCGCTCGTCCGGAACAAGCCCTACGACGCCATCGCCCAGCATTCCGCCCAACGCGCCAAGGAGACCGTCGCCCGCTACCGGGGAGCCGCCTGCGGCGCGCGTTACGCCGAGGCCGTGTGGGCGCATCTGCCCAAGGCGCAGGATTTCCTCTGACCCCCCACCGCCATGCCCGAAGAAATCTTTGACGTCGTCAACGAGCGCGACGAGATCGTCGATGCCCGGCCCCGCGCCGAAGTCCACCGCTTGGGCCTTCTCCACCGCGCCGTGCATGTCCTGGTGTTCAACGCCGCTGGCGAGGTTTTTCTCCAAAAGCGATCCATGTCCAAGGACAGCCACCCCGGTTGCTGGGATTCCTCCTGCTCCGGCCATGTCGACAAGGGGGAAGATTACGACCAATCCGCCATCCGCGAACTGGGAGAGGAACTGGGAATCAAGGTCGATTCCGCCCCCGAACGCCTCTTCAAGATTGACGCCTGCTCCGGCACGGATCAGGAATTCGTCTGGATTTACCGCCTCAACCATGAAGGCCCGTTCACCCTTCACCCCGAGGAAATCGAGACCGGCGGGTGGTTCGATCCCGCCAGGGTGACAAGCTGGATGAAGGAATCACCGGAGCATTTCGCCACAGGATTTGTAACGCTCTGGACAAGGCATGAGGCGGCGACCTGACGGCCACTGGGGCAGATTGGCCCCGCCTACGGGATTCTCTTAGGGAGCGGAGTGAGCATCCTCTCATTGCGCTGGAAGACAAGATCGACTAAATACGAGACATCGTACCGAATCCGGCGGGGCCGTTTCCCCGGGAAAGCCGTTTTTCAGACGTGAACCGTTTCGAACTCGAGACTTTGGAGCCGCGGGTGCTGCTGTCAGCAGACAGCGCCGCAGCCGCAGAGGCAGTCCATTTCGACTGGGCGGCCCCCCTTTCCGCCACGCAGGTCGTCTATCAAGAGCCCGTTGCTGGACAGTCCCCGACCGACACCGGGACAGATCTCTTTGACGGCATCGAAAGCGAAGCGCTTCCCGACACATACGTGGCTCCGGCCGCCCAGAAGCAGTCCATCGGAAAACAGGGCGTCACCAGCCTGCCCGACCTGGTTGTTTCGAACGTCACGGTCAACAGCACGGACTGGGCGCACAGCTTCCAGGTGCAGGTCACGGTGACCAACAACGGCTCGGATGCCGTGCCTGCGGGATCCCTCATCCAGAACTGGGTCGCCATCTCTCCTTCAGCGACCTACGACCCGCAGAATGTCATCTACTCCACCCAGTACGGCCACGGCCAAGACACAATGTACACGGTCCCGGATGGCGGGCTTGGAGCCGTGATTGGACCCCACGGTTTGGCCCATTCCTTATGAGACAGTTTCCCGTGGTTTC
>JAYPFK010000066.1:29783-32661 GCA_038126235.1 Verrucomicrobiales bacterium | reverse complement strand
CAATAAAAACAGGGGTTTTTTGAAGAAAAACGTGGAGCGGGTGAAGGGAATCGAAGCCACATTGTAGTCATAATATTCAGGCGTTTAGGATCGTGTATCCAAATGTTGTTGTGATTTTGGTTACAAACTGCTTGTCACTCCGCTTCCTTCCAGTGGTAGGCCCGACGAGGCGCAGGCTTGGGCGGTGTGGAGATCGCTTTCTCAATATCCCAGCCATGGTCGAGTCGGGCCTTCAGCGTCTTGCGCCGGATGCCGTTCCCCTCGGCGACACGCCACTGAGCGTAGGTGTAGGGGTGCTTGTTGAGCGACCACCAGTAGGGTTCAAAGTCCGGCTCATCGACCAGCGACATAGGGTCTTTGCCCCGAAGCAGGGCTGCGCGGGCCATGTGTTCGCTGATGCCAACGGCCTTCAACTTGGTGAGGTCGAGCGGGGCTTTGAGCGCGGCGATGACTTGTTCAAGCGTGCGCCCTTCAGCGTGCGCGGCTTCCAACTGTTCAAGAGTAGAGGAGGCTTTCACGACGAGCAGACTAACGATTGGGTTAGGTGTGTCAACCCATACCCAACGGTATGGTGGATGCATAGGATACCCGATCCTACCCTTGCCTCCACCCTAGTGCCCCCTCCGTGTCTGCGCCTGTCCGACAGCGGCTCTGGCGACAGGCACAGGGTTAAGGAAAACCCCTCCGACGTGCCCTGTCACAGCGTGTCCAAGTAGGGGGGAGGCAAGCCTCCACCCACAGAGCGAGGGTCCACCCTAGGTCCCCCCCAGTTAAGTCGTTGGCTTTCAACCAGCTGGCCCTACTAGGGTTGACTCTACCACCTAAAATTAAAATAAAAGAGTAGATAGTAGAGAGGAGGGTAGAAGGTAGCCTATACGGTATATGGACTGCGAAAGGGCTGGTTTGCCTCCACCCTCCACCCTAGCGGCTGGTTTTCCGAGGAGGCGCAGGGTTGTCCGGCGCACTCTTGACCACCGGCGTGCGCCCGTGTAATGCAGGGTATGGTGAGTAAACGGACCGGTAAGTATGATGAAGAGCCACTGGTGTTGCGCGAGTTGCCGGAAGATTCTGAGATTTTGACCCGTGATTTCTCGCGCGACGGTAGGGGCCGACGGGCGATGGACGCCTACTACGCTCAGGAGCGGTTCGAGAGCTGGCGGCTGCGCGTTGGTTTGGGGCTGCTTGCGGCGGTTGGGGTTTACGCGGTTTACGCTTGGCTGTCGGCTGGGGGTTGACATGGCGTGGCCTCTTGTGGTTCACCGGCTCGATGCCCCCGGTCGCTTCCGCAGCCGGGGGCTTTCTGTGCCTAGTGTGTCCTCCCATGCCTCCAGCGCGATGCGCTTAGGGCTCCTGTGACGCGTCCGCTTCTGCTAACCGTTTCGTCGCCTTCGGGTGCGCTGGTCAACGCGGGAGAAGGAGGCCGAGAAGGTTTTAGGCAGCGCGTCGAGGCAGCTAGTGTGGTTGGCCGCTTATGTTCAAGTCGGCGGACGTGCTCCGATTCACATTTCCCTTTTTGTTCGCCTGCGATTCAAGACCCCACCTACGTAGGATCTCCCGGCTGCTCCCCCCGTCCCCCCCCCAGCTCATATCTTCCATGTCGAAGGCTTCGTTGCCCTCAAACGTGCCTTGTAGTTCCACATTCGTATGGAGGTGGCACGAGCCTACATGCTTGCTTGTTTTGACGTGCTCTGACGATTTGTGTCCAACTATTGCCAGTTTTGAGAGTTCCAGGGACGCGGAAATCCGGTCTGAATTGACAGTCTGAGGCAGCCTGTGGGGGCACGCGGCCTTTCCTTTTTACGGACGGATGTAAATTCATCTTCTGAACCAACTGGCGGCCCAAGCTGACGGCGGTTCACAATCTGCTTGCCCGAGAGCGCAAGACTCACAATCTTCAGAGAGCTCCCTGACCAGCGGCATGTCTTGGGTTGGATCCGTGCGTTAGGGGTGGGGACCCCAACTTGATTCGAACAACCGCGACGCACTTGAACCATGACCTTGGAGGAGATTCAGACTGACGCGACGATTCGGGGGATCTTGCCCGACGCGAACGTCACGGTGGTTCGCGTGGAGTGGCACGGTTCGGATGCGCTGACCCTAGTCTACCGTGATCCCGCCGGGCGCGTGGATGACGAGATCCTCTACCGCCACGATGAGTCTCGGATCGAGTTGGTCGAGGCGGGGCGGCCGTGGAGCTTCGATGGCGATGGCGCGAGAGAGCCGTATTGGACGCGGACCATCCCCACGCGGGTGGGGAGAACCCAGCAGGTTCACCGCTAGATCAGTTGTATTTCGGACCATCCCCACGCGGGTGGGGAGAACTCCCAGTTATTCCACGCGCCGGCCACGTATTCCGGACCATCCCCACGCGGGTGGGGAGAACTGCGTCGGGTGCAGGATCAGGGAGCGGTTGGTCGGACCATCCCCACGCGGGTGGGGAGAACCAGTGGATCTCCAGCTCGGCCCAGAGCGGCGACCGGACCATCCCCACGCGGGTGGGGAGAACGTTGATCCTGGCAGCCTCCAGGACGCACCACTCGGACCATCCCCACGCGGGTGGGGAGAACGTCAACCAGGTGGCTCTGACCTCCCCCGCCGACGGACCATCCCCACGCGGGTGGGGAGAACTGCAGCGCGCCCAGTTTCAGGACGCCGGCTCGCGGACCATCCCCACGCGGGTGGGGAGAACTTTGTGTTCTCGTGTTTTTGTTCTCGTGCCGCCGGACCATCCCCACGCGGGTGGGGAGAACGGATGCCTCATCTGCGGCGTCGCCTTCTACATCGGACCATCCCCACGCGGGTGGGGAGAACGCCATCACCGCGGAGTTGCGCTTTCGGGCATCCGGACCATCCCCACGCGGGTGGGGAGAACCGTCAC
>JAYPFK010000066.1:0-29683 GCA_038126235.1 Verrucomicrobiales bacterium | reverse complement strand
CGCGTTCGTGCGCGGGTCGCGCCCGTCGGACCATCCCCACGCGGGTGGGGAGAACCATGACGGTCTTGTCGGCGCGATCTCTCGCGGCGGACCATCCCCACGCGGGTGGGGAGAACTTGATAATCCGCTGTCACGCTGTCCGCCTGTTCGGACCATCCCCACGCGGGTGGGGAGAACCGTCACCGCGTTCGTGCGCGGGTCGCGCCCGTCGGACCATCCCCACGCGGGTGGGGAGAACGTCAACTCAACAGAGTGGAGTCAGGCCGCGCTCGGACCATCCCCACGCGGGTGGGGAGAACGTCGAGCGCGGAGGCGGTGTCACCACCGTCTCCGGACCATCCCCACGCGGGTGGGGAGAACCCATTGACGGACGAAACAAAGTCCGCCATCAGCGGACCATCCCCACGCGGGTGGGGAGAACGACGCGCTGGCCCCGGTTGGGCTGCCAACCTACGGACCATCCCCACGCGGGTGGGGAGAACTTCGCGAGCATTCCCGGCATCGGTCGGGTCTTCGGACCATCCCCACGCGGGTGGGGAGAACAAGAGCGGGGCTCTCATTTTCGAGACTCTCACCGGACCATCCCCACGCGGGTGGGGAGAACACACATTGGGTTTCGTTCATGAAGCCGGAAACCGGACCATCCCCACGCGGGTGGGGAGAACGACGGTCTCCTCGCCGGTCTCGGTTGGTATGGCGGACCATCCCCACGCGGGTGGGGAGAACCTGGACGAGGCCAGCGGGACTCGCTACGACGCCGGACCATCCCCACGCGGGTGGGGAGAACTCACAGTGTCGTCATTGCGTCGGCAGATGTAGCGGACCATCCCCACGCGGGTGGGGAGAACATAGATGTTCACGACGGTCCAGCCGGGAAGTCCGGACCATCCCCACGCGGGTGGGGAGAACATCGACGCGACGGGCTCGCAAAGGTCAAACAACGGACCATCCCCACGCGGGTGGGGAGAACCCGTAAAGCTCAGCGTAAACGCGGAGCGGCTGCGGACCATCCCCACGCGGGTGGGGAGAACGCGCAAGCAAACTGTTCGGTCACCTCGGCCGACGGACCATCCCCACGCGGGTGGGGAGAACGCTTGCTCGACCGCCTCGGCGAGGCGAAGCGTCGGACCATCCCCACGCGGGTGGGGAGAACTGCATTGCAGCAATTCATCTCTGTTCCTTTCTCGGACCATCCCCACGCGGGTGGGGAGAACTGGAAAGCCTGCCCGCGTTGCAGGATGCTTTCCGGACCATCCCCACGCGGGTGGGGAGAACTTTGATTGCTCCGAGCCGCCCGCCTGTTTCGACGGACCATCCCCACGCGGGTGGGGAGAACAGTGGAATAGCAACAACTTACGACTGAGGAAGCGAGCGAAACCGGCGCGGATGGCTGTATCAAAATGGCGCGTTTTCCTCGTCGATCCAACTTTCGCCGACGAGCCAGAGGCCGCTAATTTCGACGTCGCGGCGGTCGGGGTTGCCCCAGCGTTCGATCTTGAACCCTTGGCAGTTGGGTGCACTGGTGAGGATGAGGAAGCTCATGCCTTTGGCGTTGCGTTTGACGTAGGCGAGGACCTTGTCGCGGGTGCGGCGGTTGACGGTGCCGACGAAGACGTTGGGCTTGGGCTCGACGAACCAGCGCTTGAGGAGGCCGCGCATGGCGGGCGGGGTGTCGTTGGCGACGAGGACGGTCATGGGAATAGGGAATGGGGTTGGCCCGGCGTCATGCGTTGAATAAGCGAGTTCTCAGAGGGCGGAGACGGGGCGGGCGCCGGCGTCGCGGGGATCGGCCTCGTCGGTTTCGAAGAGGCGGGCGAGGTCCTTGGGCAGGCGTTGCATGAGGCGTTCCTCCTCGACGCGCTGCTTGAGGTGTTTGCGGGCGAGGCGGCCGCCATCCTTGGGGTCCTGTCGCACGGCCAGGAAGGCGGCGGGGATGCTGGTGAGGTGCTTGTAGAGGTCGGCGACGTCGTAGACGAAGGGGAGCGTTCCGGCGTCGTGGACGAAGCCGAGGCTGGGCAGGTAGCCGAGGGAGCAGATGACGGCTGCGCAGAGGGAGTAGAGGCTGGCGTTGGCGGCGGAGAGGGCCTGGTTGACGGCGTCGGAGGTGTCCCAGTTGCGGCGGTCGTACTTGCGGCCCTTCCAGGTGACGCCGTGTTCGCGGCCGAGTTCGGCATAGAGGGCGCGGACGCGCAGGCCCTCCATGCCGCGCAGTTCCTTGACGGATTTGCCCTCGACGTCCACGCCGGGGAAACGCTGCTGGAACATGGCGCGGGCGATGCGCGTACGACGGCGTTTGTCGGCCCAGGCGGTCGCGTGGAGGCGGGGCATGTCGTTGGCGTGGTTGGGTGCCAGGCCGAAGGCGTAGAAGCGGAGCCCGTCCTGGCCGGTCCAGCAGAGGGGGGTGTTGCACTCTGCGCAGGCCTTCATGGCGGCGTGGGTGAAGGTCGTTCCCGGTCCAAGGATCAGGGCGGAAACGGTCGCCACGGGGATGCGGCAGAGGAGTCCGTCGCCGCCGATCCACTTCACGCTGGAATCGTCCACCTCAAGACGGCCGTGTTCGAGGTAGAGCGGGGTCCAGCGGTCCTTGGCGGGCGCGAGGGTCTCAATGGGCGGGCGTTCGAAGACGGGCATGATTTGAATGCGAGATTCAGTGTTCAGAATGGGGTATGGGGAATTCCGGGACAGCCTGCCACCTTCGCAAGGTGATCCCGGTCGCAAAGTTTCGGCACTACAAGGGGAAGCCCGTGGGGCTTCAGGTTCATAATCCGCCGTCCGCAGATCAGCTCCGTGCGGAAGGAAACGGGCTGATCCTCGAAGATGGGGCCGAAGTTCAAGTCATTAGCGATCGCATTCAGGAGGAAGGGTTTCCTTGTTTCGACTTGGGGATCCGCTTGATCCACCGAGGCGCGTGGCGTTCGCCGATGGGACCGCCGAAAGTGATCGGGGCGTCCTCGATCATGTCGGCCGCCGGATCGCCGGGATCGGTCTCGACGACGTGGTCGAACTGTTCCAACCCGCCGGTGAGGGGAAGCCCCGCGCGTTCCAGCAACCGCGCCCAGACTTCTTCCCGCTCTCCCGGCCCCGCTGCCAGGATAGGACTGGCGGGCAGGCAGGACTTGCGGCCGAACCAGACTCCCCACCTGGGATCGCGGAGCGCGGCGGCGATTTTCTCCAGCAACGCCGGAGGCCCTTCGAGCAGGACGCCGAAGCGGGCGTCGAGGAGGTAGTGGCGGTAGGTCTGAACGGTTGCGCCTGGTGCCACCTTGCCGCTGGCGCGGCGGATGCCGGTGACGGTGTGATAGTCCTCCAGCCGCCGCATGGGCAGACACTCGCCGCGGCGGTCGAGCCGGCTCATGGCCGCCGTGGTGATGCGGAGGGGATCGAGGTTTCTGATCCGTGCCGCTTCGTCCGTGCCATGCTTGTCGATGCCCATGGCGGCGGCGATGAGCCCAAGCACGCCGCTGCGGGTGGGGTGCAGGGCGGTGGCGCGGCGGTCGAAGCGCGAGGCGTGTCCCCAGGACTGCATGGGGCCATCCAGCAGCAGCGCGATGCAGGTTTCAGACGACATGTTGGGTGAGCGCCTGGCAAAAGGCTTTGAGGTTGACGTCGGGGAGGATGACCTCGGTGTCGCACTTGATGTCCCAGGTGTCCTTGAGTTTCGCATGATGCGTCTTGAGCGCTTCCACGGATAATTCAAGGAGACCGCTTTTCGGACAAACGGGGGACTCGAAGGCGTTGACGAGCTGCACGGGTTGGCCGGCGGACTTGTAGATGCCGAGGACGAATCCGGGTAGAGTGTTGGCGTTCATGGAGTTCTTGCGCGCGCCAGGCACGGCTTCAAGTGTGGCGCGGATGAAGGCATCGACGACCTTGCGGCGTTCGTCCATCGCGAGCTTGGCGAGATGCGCCTCGTCGGCGAGCAGGTCGAGGTTCACGGCGGCGTAGCGATAGTAGACGGCGGAAGAGAACTCCAGTGTGCCAATCATGCCGGCGCCGGCGTCGTCGTCCTTGGGTTTGCGGTCGTCGACAGCGGAATAGAAGTCAAGGTCGTTGTCCGCCTTGTGGGTGGAAAGGGCGTGGCTGAACATCGCTGCCCCTTCAAGGGTGAGGGAGGGCAGGCTGGCGACCATGCGACCAAAAAGCGCGATGTCGGCGCCGTCAAGCAGACCCGCCTTCTTGCAGAATTTGTCGAGGCTCTTCTCGTATTCCTTGGATTTTGGGTCGACCTCAAGCAATCCGGCGACCTGCAGGGCGATGGAGTCAATCTCGCACGGAGCAAGGAAGATCAGTGTGCCGACTTGCGGGGGGCTGCCGTCCTTGCCCGACTTGGCGTCGAGCTTGGCGAGCTTGTCCGCGATGTTGGCGGCGTGTTCGGCGGCGGCCTTCTCGTCTGAGACGCCGTGCTTCTTCAAGGCGTCGGCCAATGGCTGGACGATCAGCTTGGTGCGTTCGCCGCCAAACTTCGCGTCCGGGAGATTGTCTTGGGCGTATTCGCGGATGGCGCGTTTGAGCGACTGGCTGGAGAGCCGGGCGCGGTTGACGCCGCCGAAGACGGCGGTCTTGGGCGAGCCCACGTCGTCGCGGTTCAGGCACGAGACGGGGAAGGACTGGAGGATATGGAGTTCGATCAGTTTCATGGGAGTTGAGGGTGAGTTTGAGTTGAGAGTCGGGAGAGGTTTCAATCGACGGGAGCCAGGACGAGGAGGCCAAATCCAAAGGCTTTGGCGGAGCCGACGCCGGAGGCGACAGTGACGCGGAATTGCGCGGGATCGGTGACGGTTAGCTCGCCCAGGAATTCGACGGCGGCGTGCGCGCCGTGCGAGCGGGCGTCCTTGTGGAAGTACTCGCGACCGCGGGGGACGGTGCGCAGCGAATCGCCGCGGACTTCGAATCCTCCGGCGTCCGCCTTGCGCTGGAGCCAGGCGACGAGGTCTTCCCGGTTGGTGATGGCGAGCCGGCGTCCGTTCTTGGTCCGCTCACCGGTCTTGTTCGAACGCACCTTGCGCGTGGGATTGGCCAGGAGGCTGAACCGGTAACGCGGATGCTCGAAGAACTCGTCCGGAATGGGTTTCGTGCCGTAGCAGTCGGTGGGACACCAGTCGGGCTTGCCGGGGACGGTGTGCGACAGGACCAGCACCCGGAAGGCCTCTTCTTTCCGGTCCACGCGGATGAGAAAGTCGCGCGATTGTCCGTCGCGGCCGCCAAAGGCGAGCCAGATTTTCTGGTGCCAGTCGTAGGTGTCGCGGATGCGGAGGAGGCGGACGGCGTCCTCGTAGGAGACGAGGATCCGCGTGAGGTGCAGCGCGCCGACGGTGACGGCAGGTGGTTCAAGAGGGGAGGCGTTCATATTGTGGCGGGTTGGCGAGAGGTTTCGGCGGCGTCGGAAGATTCGGCGTCGGTGCCCGAGCGCCAGAAGGAACGGGCCCACTGCACGCGGATGTCGTCCGCATACCAGCGCCAGTTCCAGAGGTCGGTGAAGAGGGACTCGTAATTCACGCCGACGTTCTTGCCGGCGGCGAGGCGAATCCAGGAACGCAGTTGATCCACCAGGTCCGCGGGTTCGCCTGAAGCGATGAGCCGGCGGAAGCGCCGCTCGTGGCTCTCGGGCAGCGTCTTATCAGTGGAATCGGCCAATGCGATGGCGCGGCAGGTCTCACCGAGATTTCGGGCCTTGGATTCCTCGGGATGGGCGGCGAACAGCGCCGCAATATCCACATGCGCGGATTCACCGGGCTGGCCGATCTTGCCGCCAAGGCTGGCGACGACGGGCCAAGCGTCCACGACGGTGGATGGGCTGAGTCCGCGACGGAGTGCTGCCATTTTGCCGCGATCGTTCCGGATGCGGCGGAGCTTTCCGACAAAGTCGGCCGCCCGCTCACTGAGTTTGGATTTGCTCATGGGATGTTCCTTTCTTGGTCTTGGCTTTGGATTTTCGGTGAAGCGTTCAGGCGACGCAGGCCAAGCGCGTAGGCTTGAATCTGGCGCGGAGTCTGGCGCGGACAGGATTGTTCGTAGGCGTCAACGGCGGCGGCGCGGACGGCTTTCTTCCAAGTCTCCAAGTCTGCATCTTCAGCCCCGTTGAGCAGAATGCGTTTTTGGGATTCGAGGTGGGTCCAAAACAGCATTTCGGCCCGATGGAGTTGATTGCGAAGATGCTGCTTCTCACCACGCCGAAGTTTACCTATGGCTGAATTGAACTCCTCCTCGCCCAAGGTCGGATGGCTCAAGGCATGCAAGTAACGCGCGCAGGCTCCGTAATCACCTCCCAGTTGACCCGCCTGAGTGTTGGCTTCCCTAAGACCGCTTTCGTAGAAAGCCGGCCCCCAATCGCTCAGCAATTGCGGGGAGACTGAATAGGCGCCTTCGACCGCGTCTACGATCCCTTTGTCCTTGGTCGAAATTAGAGAACCCATCCAAACGGTCACACTTCGGTCTCGTGGGCGCCGACTGAGCGCAATTGGCCCTTCAGCTTCAGACCTCTCCCCCTTTCGCTTCGTGATGACCGCCCCGAGTTCGCGCCACAAGCTCTTGGAGACATCTCCGCGAATGAATCCGGGTTGATCGTCGTTCGAAAGAACTGTCGAATGCGGCTCTCGGAACACAATCACCTGCGGCTTCTTGGGGTCGTCCAGAAGCCGATATTCCAGTGGTCCGTCAGCGAGAGAGATGTATTGGCAGTCCTCATCAAGTTTCACGAGACGAGAAATCGGAACCAGCCTTCCAAGGTACGACAATGTCGCGTTCTCGATGGACTCTGAGGATTTCAGGTGAACTGATTCCTCCCAGATGGGTTTGCCCCACCCCCTTGTTCCATAGGTGTAGAGCACCATCTCCCGATCAAAGAGGTTCAGCCAGAGAGTTTCCAAGACTGTCGCGCCAAGAACGAAGGTGTGAACCAACGATGAGGCTGCACACGGGCCTTGCCTTCCGGTTCGTTTTGGAACGGAAGTTCCATCGAAATCGCCCGCACCGACGATCTCGCTAGGCGTGAAACACAGGAACGAAAGCAAGTTCACAGCGAGTCGCCCCGCATCAATTTTCCGATCTTCGCCACTCGCGTTGTCAAACAGAGTAGCGTTGTTGCCCGATGCCAGCGCCAGATCGAGTTTCGAAACGCTCGTTTTCTCTCCGCTCTTCTTCTCGGTTTTCAGGTTCTCGGCTTGCAGAAACCGTTCCCCGTCGCCGAACAACTCGAACTTCGCCCGCCACTTGTCGAGATACTCCTTCGCCCGCGGTTGGATGCGGTCGCGGCATTCCTCCCAGTCGTCTTCATCCTCGGGACCGTCGAGGGCGGCCTGGGTGACGCAGAGCAAGAGGCGCATGAGGGCGATGCGCTCGTGGGGTTTCACGGCGAGGTCGCGGAGTTCGTGGGCCCGCGCAAAGAGGTCGTGGAGACTGAACAGGCTTCGCGCGCCGTCCGCGCGCACGGCGGGAATCCAAGGGTCAACAGTCAAATTCATCTTCATCTTCGCTCCAGGGTTCAGGTTCGGGTTGCGGGCGGGCCTTGGCGGGTTTGTCGGCGTATACGCCGAAGTCAGGGTGGTAAGCGACGGAGTGGAGTTCATCGCCGAAGAATAGGCGGCCGTCGTCGCCGACGCGGGCGAAGGCGGCGTCGCCGGCGACATGCTCGGTCAGCCAGGCCGGGCGTGGCGCGTCGTCTGGAACATGCCACTTCGGCGCGCGCACGAGCCAGCGGTGCAGGAAGCGCGCGGCTTCGATGTTCCAGTCGAAATCGGACACGGCGCAGGCCGAGCGTTTGGCGTCCGGCGCGGTCAGTTTCCAGCCCCGGCCGTCCGGCAATTGCTCGATCGAATTGAGCAACACAAGCGGGACGGTGGGCGGCCCCTTGCGCCGGGTGAGGGCGAGGTCGTCAGCGGAACTCAGCAGGGGGAGCCCGCGGACGCGCATGGCGGCCTCGGCGTTCTGCTCCAGTTTGCGCTTTGCGGCTTCAAGGTCCGCGTGCAATTCCCGCCACGCGGGCGGCTCGGCGGGGTCCGGTTCGACGTAGGTGGCTTCCAGAACCGGCCGGATGTCGGCCGGAAGATTGAATCCAGCACTGCGTTCGGCGACATCGCGCCAAACCGTCGCGCTGCGGAGCAGGATGTAGGGGGCGTAGACCTTTCCGCTACGACCGAGCACCGACTTGAGCGCGCGGACATCGGCGGCGGGTGCTAGGTGCGGCAGGCGGACCCAGAACTCCGGCCGGTCGGCCTTGCGGTGCGCCGGCGGGCGGTCGTGCCGCCAGAGTCGCCCCATGCGCTGCACCAGCATGTCTGTGGGCGCGAGATCCGAGACGATGAAATCGAGATCGATGTCCACGCTTTGCTCGACGACCTGCGTCGCGACGAGAATCGAACCGGGGCCGGCCGCGGCCCGGTTCCTTCCCAGGCGGGTGAGCCATTTCTCCTCCAACTCCTGACGCCGGTCGAAGGGAAAACGGCTGTGAAGCAGGCCGAGCTCGGTTGTGCCGACGCGAATCTCTCCCCGCAAGGCCGCGAAAGACTGCTGGGCCTCGATGACGGTGTTGCGAATCCAAAGCACATGCTGGCCGGCCTCGGCGCGACGGACAAGCTCTTCGATCACGGAGTCCTCGGGCAACTCGTCTGCGTGGATCGAAATGGTCTTCGGCTCCGGCGGATGCGGCTTGGAGTACAGCGCTTTGCCGCCGGACTTGGCCGCGCTGACCAGTGGATAGGCGTCGGAGCCCGCCTTTTCCATGCAATTCGCGGCGGCCAGGAGTTCCCGCCTGCGCGCCGCTGTGAGGGTCGCGCTGAGAACGATGACCGAGCAGCCGAGATTGAGCAACTCCCGGACAAGCGCGACCACAAGGGTCCCGGTGTAAACGTCGTAGGAATGAATCTCGTCGAGGATGACCACTTTGCCGGCAAGGGCGAAGCGGCGGACGAAGAAGTGTTTGACGGCGACCATGCCCTGCAAGGCCTGATCGATGGTGCCGACGCCGTAGGGCGCGAGCAGGGCCCTCTTTCCCGAGGTGAACCAGGAACGGGCTTCCCGAAGATCACCACCTGGGTCGTCCGCGTCCTTTTCCGCATTGGAACAGGAATGGACGCGGCGGAGCTTGAGGGTCGGCGCGTCCTCCAGCCAGGCATGTCCGTGCGCGAGCCGCAGGTGGGCGGGATCGTCAAGGGTGTTGCGCAGAAAATCCTTTACCCGCAGGTGGATGCGGTTGCTGGTCACCTGGGTGGGCAATGCGAAGTAGAGGCCATGGTGATGCCCGGCCGAGATCCACTTTTGGGCTGCGTGGAGGGCCGCCTCGGTCTTGCCGCAACCCATGGGTGCCTCGACGATGACAAGCCCTGGCGCCGTCGCAGCGACCGCTTCCTGCACTGTGTTTGGATCAAAGCCCGGCGAAGACTCGGACGCGAAGGCGTCTCGGAACGCCGTGAGCCGGAGCCTGCCGCCGGGCCATCCAATGATCTCCAGCGCATCCGCCGCGCGTCGTCGGCTTTCCTCGGCCGGGACACCGTGTATTGGCGAGAAAAACCCCTCATTGGACCCGATCCAATCAGCGACCGTGATCAAACCGGCGAGCAACCAGAGGTCGGAGTGCGCCCTGCCAAAGCCCGGATTGGGCGGCTGAGCGGGCAATGCCCCGAATGTGCGGATCAACTCTTTGGCCGTCGAAAGTCGGTGTTGCTCGGCCCAGTCAGCGACCGCCTCGAACTCGATCCGCGCGTTTCGTCCTTTTGGGCGTCCGTGGTGAGCACCGACCGCCACCGCCCAGAGTTGGGATTTCGAGGGTTTGAGGAGGTCTTGAAGAAGGACCTGACTGACCAACGCGTGATCGGAAACGGATTCGCCGATGCTTCTGCGTGTCCGTTCGTCCAGTCCGGGTGGCAGTGGCCAGGCCGAACACTTGTTTTGAAACCCAAGCGTAATCTTCCCGATATCGTGCAAAGCAGCGAGCAAGGCTGCCTCAGGGGGCGCGATCCCCCGGACTCTGCGCGGCAACAGTCGCAAGATCGCCTCGGCCACACAGCCGACGTTGAGGCAATGGTCGCGGACGGAAATGCCGGGCCGGCCTTCTTCGGTGGTCTTGGCCCAGAATTTCGGGGGTACCTCCCTCGTTGTTCTGTCCCCAAAATTCATCTTCTTTGACTGTCTTGATTGTTGAGCCTGCCGTCGTATTCCGCAACTGGATTGATCTGAATGTTCCGAACGGCACCATCACACTCGCCGCTGGTTTGATTCGATCCGTGAGTCGAATTATGCAGGCGAATCTGACAGGACCGGTTGGTCAAAGGCAGTCGAACCCGCGGGTGTTATCGGAATTGTTGACTAGGGCTCCAACCGTTTTCGCAGCAGGATCGGTCTAGATCCGACGCGGGGTGGCTGGGACGTCTGCTGGATCGCCGAGAAGGCTGTCTGGACTCTTGTTGGGCAGGTTGACGCGGCGGTCTGAGTGACGCGGAGATCGAAGCCCGACAGCCGGAGGGGGCCGACGAATAACTCGTGCGGATCAGCACGGAGAACGGTCGCGTTCTCGGCTTCACGTCACGCGGGTTTGACGACGATTAGCGGAAGCGGCCGGCAACCTAAACAGATCATCTGATTGCGGTCACGTTCTCAACGTGTTCCTGGAGGAGTGGGGCGCAACCAACCTTATCAGGTCACCTGATAAGGCCGGCGGAGGTTAGCCGCGCGCAGATCGCCTCCGCTTGCGTAAGGCAGCCTCCCACTTCTTCTCCAAGTCCTTACCGCCGCTGGTTGCGGTGTTCGTGTCTTCGGTGACCTCTTCGCCTTCGTCCTCGTCGCAAACTTCGCCGTAGTCTGCGCTCGTTCTGATCAGCCCCCAAGCCAGAGCCAACATCTCATCGCAGTTGTCGCCGTGGTAGATAACGACGTCTGGGCCTTCCATTTCCCACGTGGCGCAGCGAATAATGACCGTTGTTCCGCCCGGCAGCAGGTGAACTGACGCATTGCATGCGTCCCCATGCATCGAGCCGGGGAAGTCCATAGACACGTCATCGACGTAGTAGTCGCCGAACAGGTTGACTAGCGCGTTTGGCACATCCTCAGACCATCCGCCGTAGTTCTCCCACTGCTTGGGGTCCGCTTCCTGGAGGATTTTGTCCCACTCCTCTTCACTTGGGGTGGTGTAGTGAGCCAACGCACGCTCCCACTTCTTGATCTCGTCGAGCTTCTTTCCCATGGCGTGCCGGTATCTTTGACATACATATATGGTTTCTGTCTACCCTCAGAAGGGACGCGTGAAGCGCAAGTCCCAGTAGGCCTCGGCCTGCGTGGACGACACCGCCTTCCGGTAGGCCGCGTAGGTCTGCCGGGGGGTGGTGTGCCCCATCTCAGCCGCGGTCTGATGCGGCTCCCTGAACTGGACAAGGTGGTGCGAGGCGTAGCTGTGACGCAGCCCGTTCTGCGGGACAGCGACACCGGCCGCAGCGTAGACCCGGGCACGCTTGGGCTGCCGGTTCCGCTCGGTGAATCCGCCCAGCACCAGCCCGGCCTCGGGTTTGTCCAGCCAGTCGAAGGCCTTGAGCGGGTCGGTGAACTTCACCCAACGCTCGGAGGTCTCAGTCTTCCCGGGCCGGACGTAGAGTTCCCCGTCCCCGCTGAACGGCTGGACGTCGGCCCAGTCGAGCCGCTCGATCTCGGAGGTGCGCAGTCCCATGAACGCGCCGAACACCAGCCACCAGAAAGTTGTCGGACAGCTGTCCTTGGACGCCGCCTCGAGCAGCTTCTCCAGATCCGCGGGCTTGAGGATCCCGACCGCGGCCTTGGAATTGTTGGGCAGGTAGACGCCGACCGCGGGGCTGGCGGACAGCCGACCCTCGGCGATGGCGTAGTTGAACACGGACTGCAGGTGCCGGAGGTAGTTGCGACGGGTGGCCGGGGCTCCGTCGAGGGAGTTGACCCAGCCTTGGACGTCCGCCTTGGTGATGTCGGACAGCCCCAGCTGGCCGATCGACGAGTCGGCGATCTTGGGGATCCGGGTCTCGCAGTCCCGCAGGTGCAGCTCGCCAAGCGCACCGGCCTTGTGCTTCTGGACCTGATGCTCGACGAACTCATGGCATAGGTGAGCCAGCGGCACGGTCACCTGCAGCTTGCGCTCATGCGCCAGCTCGAGGGCCGCCTCCATCTCGGCGAGAGACAGCCGGCTCCGCCAGCGCGCGAGCAGCAGGGACTCGTCGCGCGTGAGCGGAACGGCCGCGTGGCGCCTGATTTGCGTGTTCAATTCACGCAAGTAGTCTTCAGCCTGAGACTTCACGTTGAAGTGTTTGCGAATCCGCTTTCCGAACACGCTGGTTGGACAGACCACTTCCCACTTGTAGCGGACGTGAGTTGATTCTTGCAGATACGGCACCTTCACAGCTCACCTCCGGCTTTCAGCGTCACGCATTGCCGCAGGGAAAGGTCGAGCCAGGAAGAAGGCGATCGGTGCCGATCTACATGCAAGGGTTGTTGCCAACAAATTGGCAACAGTGCCAGTCTGTTGCCAGAAAACCTGTCAACGGAGGTCCTGCTCTGTCCGGCTGAGACAGGTAACCCATTGGAAATGAACCTGTGGGGGTGAAAAAGTGGAGCGGGTGAAGGGAATCGAATCCCCGCTTCGCCTTCCACCAGTTTTTGGAAAAACCGGTGTAAATCCGCATGTTTTTGGACTCTAGTTCGCGTTCGGAATTTGGCCAGCACGAAAGGAAATACACTTTTCACGACACTCATTTGTCAGGATCTGTCAGCATTCCGAACGTATGTGGAAGGAATAAACTTCCGCGTTCGCTGGACCGTGTTCACAGCCTCTGCTGGACCGCCTTCTCGACGGGCACGCAAAGCTGGTAGTAGCGCTGAGGAACGGCTGGTCCTTATCCGTTGGAGAACTGCCGCTATCGCGGCCTTTGCTGCTCGCGCGCCTTCGCCCAATGCGCTTCGTAGTCCGGTTGCTGGGCTCTGGCGACCTCGACGGCCTTCTGACAAACCTTGGCCTCCAGCAAGGCGAACAGGTGGGAATGCTTCTGTCTGCTCACAAAGGGCAGGCTGACCGCAAGCATGGTGTCCCGCGCCGCCGTGAGTGTTGCCTGTGCGGCGCACAGAATGTGATCCATCGATCAAGCGTGCCCAACCGCAAAGACACGGCCCAAAGGTCTGGTTTTCAGCTTTGACTGATGGCCTCAAATTGCGGGATGTCGCCTTTGGATAACCGATGTCGCGAATCGATAACACTTTCTTCGTCAATTAGGTTGCGTCACGATTTCATAAGCGCCACTGCTATTCGCACTGAAGAAGTTCACGGATCTCAAAGGGCCTTGATTGTCGAGAGACGGCGTCGATGACTTGGGGCGAGTCAGGCGGACAATCGAGTTTGAGGGCGAATGTTTTGTGGGAGTTCACGCAAAGCACGTTGCTTGGACAGCGGATGGCCATTCGGGTTTCGGAGGATGGGGCTCCAAACAAGAAGACATAGGCCAACCAACTGCTGTCCATGAAGGAATACCACACGACTGAAACAAGGGGGAATCGTCACGTCACACCCAATCAACATTCTGGCTGCCGACGGCCAGGCTTTTCGAGAATCTTAGGATTCCTCGCGTTGATGCTCGTCCCGCTGTGCGCCCATGCCCAGGGGATGGACTCTGACGGCGACGGGCTTTCCGACGACGACGAGATGAACCTCTACGGCACCGATCCCTACGAATGGGACAGCGACTTCGACGGCTACAGCGATGGCGAAGAGGTTCTCGTCATGGGAACCGATCCCAACGACGGCACGGACCCCGGGGGCACAGGCGGGATGGACTCCGATGGCGACGGCCTTTCGGACGACGACGAAGATTTCGTTCATGGCACGGATTCTTTCGACCCCGACACGGACGGTGACGGGTATTCGGACGGATACGAAGTTCTGACTCTGAACACCAATCCGAACGACGCTTCGGACCCGCCACCCAACCAGGCGCCGACAGTCAACGCGGGAGCGGACCAGACGATCACCTTGCCGGCGACGGCGAGTCTTTCTGGTTCCGCCACGGACGACGGCCTGCCGGGAGGTTCGTTGACCTATTCCTGGGCGACGATCAGCGGCCCCACCGGCTCAAGCATTGCCAACAGCGACCAGGCTGCGGCGACCGCGACATTCACCCAACAGGGAGTCTACGTCATCCGGTTGACGGTGGGCGACGGCGCGTTGAACGGGACGGACGACATCACCGTCACGGTGAATCCTCCGGCCAACCAGGCTCCGGTCGCGGATGCGGGGGCGGACATCACCGTCAATCTCCCGAATTCCGCCTCGCTTGTCGGCGGCGCAACTGACGACGGACAGCCGACCGGTTCCTCGCTCTCGTATCTTTGGAGTCCCGTGAGCGGCCCGGACGATCCCGACATCGCGACCGCGCTCTCGTCATCGACGACGGTGACCTTCCCGGCTGCGGGCGTCTATGTGCTGCGCCTGTCCGTCAGCGATTCGCAACTCACCGGCACGGACGACATCCAGGTGACCGTGAACCCGCCGCCAAACACGGCGCCCACGGCGGCGGCGGGAAGCGATCTGATCGTTCATCTCCCGGACCAGGGTGTTCTCGACGGTTCGGGAAGCAGCGACGACGGCCTCCCCACGGGGAGTTCCCTGTCCTACGACTGGTCGCCGATCAGCGGCCCGGCGACGCCGACCTTTGTCAGCCCCACGGCCGCGACCACCGGAGTCGATTTCCCCGTTGCGGGGGAGTATGTGATCCGGCTGAGTGTGGGCGACTCAGAACTGTCGCACTTTGACGACATCATCGTGACCGCCAATTCCCGCCCGACGGTCGCGCTCACCGCGCCTGTGGACGGGGGATACATGGAGACTCCGGCTCTCGTGACACTGACCGCGACCGCGTCGGACACGGACGGCTACGTGAATGCGGTGGTGTTCTACGCGGGGACAACCGAACTCACGACGCTTGTCGCGCCGCCCTACACCTACGACTGGGAGAATGCCGAACCCGGAACCTACTCGCTGACCGCAAAGGCCGTTGACGACCTCGGCGGCGAGACCGTCTCGGACGCTGTGACGTTCACGATCAACCCGCCCAACAGCGCGCCCATTGTGAATGCGGGCAAGGACCAGAGTATCGATCCCGGTGTCGGTGGGGCGTTGGCGCAGACGACGTTGGCGGGAGCCGCGAGCGACGACGGGCTGCCGGTCGGCTCCACGTTGGGCGTCAAATGGACCTGGGTGATCGCCCCGGACACCGTCACCTTTGCGGACGATACGGAGGAGGCGACCACCGTGACGTTCGGGTCCCCCGGAATCTACGTGTTGCGCCTGACGGGGGACGACACGCTGCTTAAGACCAGCGACGATGTGACCGTCGAAGTGCGAAGCACGGTCAACCAGCTTCCCGTCGTTTCCGTGACATCGCCGCTGCCGGACGAGTCCGGCCAGTCGCCGGCGACGTTTTCCATCGTCGCGGACGCCTCGGACCCCGACGGGACCGTCGTTTCGGTCGAGTTCTACGCGGACAACGGCGAGGAGAACGTGTTGTTGGGCGAGGACGTGGAAGCGCCCTTCGAGTTTGAATGGACGGACGCTTTCGTGGGCGTGCATACCATCACGGCAAGGGCCATCGACAACCACGGAGGAGCAACCGTCTCGGCCGGTGTCGATGTGGTGGTGACGCCGGGCGTGAACCAGGAGCCGATTGTCTTCTTCGACAAGTCGGCCGGAAACATCATCCGGGAGGCCGACGGGGTCCACTATGTCGAGCGGGAAATCTACGTCTTCGATCCCGCGTCGGCCGAATTGAACTGGGTCGTGATCGATGACGGGTTGCCGGCCTCGCACACGCTCACCAACAGCCTGACCGTGTTGAGCGGGGCGTCGCCCTCGCTTCTGGACGGCATGGATTTCAGCGAGGCGCGCTCCGCCGTCATTCCGATGCAGCCGCCGCCCGCCGCCCCGACGCCTGTCGTGTTCCAGATTGAGGCGAGTGATGGGGAGTATGCCGGATACGACACCATCGAGATCACGTTCATGCCCTCGAACGGGACGCCCGCGATTCAGATCGTCACCAACGCGTTGACCCTTCAGCTCCCCGCGAACACCATCGGTCTCGACGCCCTCGTGACGGATGACGGGCAGCCTTTCGGGGATCTCAATCACACCTGGAAGCTGCTCGACGGCCCCTATTTTGTGGATCTCACGGATGCGGCCGAGACCAACGCCACGGCCCTCTTTCATCGTCCCGGCTCCTACTCTTTCCGTCTCACCGCGGACGACGGTTTCCTCACCAACCACGTGGATATCGCTGTTGAAGTGCTGCCCGACAACCAGGCTCCGGTTGCCGAACCCAAAGCGCTGGTGACGCTGGAAGATGTGCCGGTCGGCGTCACGCTCGAAGGAACCGATTTTGAGGACGACCCGTTGACGTTCACCGTCACCCGACAGCCGACGCACGGAACCCTCACCGGGACCGCCCCCGGTTTCACCTACACGCCCAACCCCGACTTCAACGGGCACGATGTCATCAAGTACCGGGCCAACGACGGGCAGCTCGATTCGGAAAGGGAGGCCATGATCGTGATCTCCGTGGTCAGCGTGAACGATCCGCCGGCGTTCACCTTGAGCGGCAACGTCAACGTGAATCAGGACTTCCTGACAACGGAAACGGTCACCATTGCTCCCGGAACGCAGCCATGGGATGAGGGCGACGAGTCGATCACCTATTCCTTGAGCCCCGAATCCGTCGATTTCGCAAAGGTCTCCTTCGACGCCGAAACCGGGGTCGTGTCGGTGAGCCGGGAATGGTACGGGAACGGCGCGCAAGTGTTCACCGTGACCGCCGACGACGGGATGCCGACGAACAACGTCTACCAGGCGGCGTTCACGCTCACGGTCAACGGCAGCGGCGCGGGCGACCTCATGAACCTGAACTTCGGCGCCGTCACGACCAAGAACGGGCCGGCAGCCATTGGGAACTTCGCGGGAGACATCTGGAACGAGGTGCATGAGGCGTCCAACGTGCTTTCCGCCTACGTGGACGGAAACTCAAACTCCTATCCCACCCTCGTCGAGGGGCAGACCACGGGGCTGGTCTGGGCCGGAGGCTCCCGGTCGCCGGTGACGGTCGCGGTCACCAATCTGATCGACGCCGGCTCCATGGACAGCGGGGACGCGATGCTGGACACCTTTCTTTCCGTCCCGGTCGAAATCGTGAACGAGATGGACCCGGTCACCTTCGAGCCCATCGTTTACATGGCGAATCCTTCGGTGGTGATCGGAGGTCTGCCGCCCGCCTCCTACGACTTCCTCTTCTACGGGCTCGGACAGCTCGAAAACGACTCCGAGGGCTTCCGAATCACGGTGGGAACGGGTTCCCCGACATTGTACCAGTACACCGCCCATCCCGGTGGCGTGGAAGGCGCGAACGCGAACTGGGCCGAGGGGGTGCAATATGTCCGCTTCACGAACGTCGTGGTCAACACGGGCGACAGCGTGCGGATCGAGATGGCGGCCAACGATTGGACCCATTTCATCAACGGCATCCAGATTCAGAATCCCAATCTCGTGTTGAATCAGCCGCCCATTGTCGATGCGGGGCTGCCCCAGATTGCCGTGCCGGACGCGAGCGTGTTCCTCAGCGCCACGGTGATCGACGACAATCTGCCGCAACCCTACCAGCCCACCATGACCTGGAGCGTGCTCGCCGGCCCCGGAGGCGCGAGATTCAGCGACCCGTCGAACACCAACACCGTGGCCTACTTCTCGGCGGTCGGCACGTACACCGTCCTGTTCACCGTGGACGACGACCAATACGCGCGCAGCGACTCGGTGACGATCAAGGTGGTCGATCCGCCGAACGAGGCGCCGCTCGTGAACGCCGGCCAGGACCAGGTGGTGAATCTCGGCGACACCGTGAATCTCGCCGGTTCGTCCTTTGACGACGGCAAGCCGGTCGGCGCGTTGTTGGGCTACTGGTGGACGAACACCGTGGGCAACGCCTCCATCGCGAACCCGGTCGCCGCCTTGACGACGGTGACCTTCAGCCAGACCGGGGCTCACCAGTTGAAGCTGGAGGTGAACGACTCGGACAAGACCGGCGAGGATCGGATCACGTTCCTCGTCAACGACCCGCTCGCCGGCGACCCGCCCACAGTCAGCATGCTCTCCCCCACAAATTATCAGGCCTTCACCGCGCTTGACGCGATTGTGCTGAGCGCGACCGCTTCGGACACCGACGGAATCGTGGATCGGGTCGAGTTCTACACGGGCGACGACCTGATCGGCACGGTGGTCAATGCCACCGGGACCATGACGACCTTCGACCTGAACTGGACCGAGCATGAGAACCGGCTCCACATCATCCATGCGCGGACCGTGGACGATGCGGGAAACTGGGGCATCTCCGTCCCGATCACGGTGACCGTGGCCCCCTCCCATGTCGTCACCGATCTGGGCCACGGAGCCAGGCGCATAAACGACGAGGGGAAGGTCGTCGGATTGCAGGGGGTCTGGATGCCTTATGGCGTCAACAGCGCCGATGGGGAGTGGATGTCGATGAGTGAACTCCTCGGGATGTCATTCTTCGGAACATTGACCAACACCGGCGTGATTTTGACGGATATCGACGCGACCGGCGCGGTCTACGGGGACTTTCAGTTCAATTACACAGGCGATATGAGTTCCAGTGGTTACTCCTTCGAGAGAGAGGAATACGGCCCGATGTTTGCGACCCATCCCTTGACGAACATCTCCGAAGAGGTCCTCGGCGGTGTGACGAACTACTCCACGAACATCTATGTCAACGGGCGGCGGTCACTGGCCACAAACCAGCATTCGGATCTTTCCGAATACTACACGGATCTCCATGACGAACTGTCGGAAGAAAGCCAGTATCACTCCCCGATCTATGCCGGCGTCGGTTCCTACCCCACCATGTTCGTTCAGGGCGGCGCCGCGCCCTATTCTCCCGCGCGTTTCGGAGCCTATCAAATCGGAACGAACCTGGTGGAATCCGTGATTCACTATGGAGCGTACAGGGGGCTTGAAACGGCTGGATGGTACGCTGAAAACGACTGGGATTTGAAGGAAAACGGACTGGGCTACATGTCGTGCGCCATGTGGTGCACGAACGGCTACACGTTGGCGAATTGGGATCACCCATGGCTGGCCCCCGACAACTACTTTGAAATGTTGGGAGACGGCGGTCGCGCGATTGTGGCGGTAAATCAGATGATTGAGATGCCGTTCGAGTGGAGCGCCTATTCCGTCGATTTCAGCGATCCCGGATTCCCGGTGGTGAAGAAGTTCTCCTTCCTGCCATCCGATTACACGGGATCGGCCGGTGTCGTCTACACGGACCCGATCTCCGGTGAGGTCTTTTATGAGGAAGGCCCTCAATCCGTTCATCCTCTCGACATGAACGCCATGGGGCAGGCGGTCGGGGAGATCATGGCCGTCAATCCCGACTCGGGCGAGATTCCCGCCGCCACCTGGTGGCCGCCTCGGGAGTTCTACAGCCGGGCGTTCATCTGGGATGAGAACAACAGCGTCGTGAACCTGGGCGTTCCCGCCGGATACCCGGCCGACGATGTTTCCGTGACCAGCATCGCGCGAGGCATCAACAACAGGGGGCGTGTGGTCGGTTCGTATTGGTCTCCCAGCGACAGCGGCGCGTTTCTTTGGACTCCCTTTGTGGACAATGGGACCAACGGAACCTCCCAGCTTCTTTGGTCCGGCGGTGACGCCCATCGGATCGACGACGACCCGGTCGATCCGACGGTCGTGGGCGAGGAGCCCTTCCTGGGCGGCGTCCTTTACCGCGATTCCGTCGGCCTCGTCGATCTGGACCGGTTGGTGCCTTCCGACAACACCCGGTATCTCGGCGCCGCCCTCGACGTGAACAATGCCGGGCAGATCGTCGGCGAAGACTATCTGTTGACGCCCTACGACACCGGCGGCGTGGTGATCGTGCTCACCGAGCCGGCGTTTGGGGACACCTTCGAGGTGGGCATGGACGTCCCGCTGGAGGCCATCGCGTATTCCTCGGCGGGCTCGGTGACCAACGTCGAATTCCGGTTGGTCGCCGCTTCCACGACCACGATCGGATCGGTTGACGCGGGTCCGTTCGAGGGCGCCTGGGGCAATCCCCCGGCCGGGCGGTACACCATCGTCGCCGAGGCGCGGGATTCCGAGGGCAACAGCGCGGTCAGTCTGGCGCACGTGATTCGGATCGACCGGCCCAACGCCGCGCCCGTGGTGGACGCCGGTCCCGACCAATCGACCAGCCTTCCTTTCGCGGTGCAGCTTGCCGGCGGCGCGGACGACGACGGTCTCCCGGTCGGCGCGCCGCTCACCTATCACTGGACCGTTGTCGCCGGAGCGGCAGGCGTCACATTCGACAATGAATGGGCGCCGGACGCCGTCGCCACCTTCACCTCGTCGGGCTCCTACACCCTCCGGCTGACGGTGGACGACACCTCTCTGACCGGCTATGACGAGATCGACATCGTCGTCCATCCCACGAACACCGCCCCGACCGTGACGGTCGCCGGCCCGACCGAGTGTCTGGTGTCCCCGGCCTCCGTGCAACTGACGGCGACCGCGACCGACAGCGACGGGCAGATCGACCGCGTGGAATTCTACGAGGGGACCAATCTTTGGGGGACGGTGACGGGCGATCTGACGAACTACTCCTTCACGATGACCAACGTCATGGCGGGAACCTACAGCATCACGGCGGTCGCCCACGACAACATCGACGGTGTGACCGTCTCCTCCCCCGCGACCGTGACCGTGAACCCGGCCTACGAGCTGACGGACCTCGGGAAGGGCGAGGCGCTGGGGCTCAACAACGTCGGCGAGGTCGTCGGCCGGATCGCGTTCGAGCTTTCCGACACGTCGGGTTTCCACCAGACCAACGCCTGGACCCTGGACGCGCCGTTCATGTTCAAGCCGCATGTCCCCAACTCGCCGTTCGGCGCCGTGACCCAATTGGGACTGGAGTCCTCCGCCCTTGGCGGCGCGGGTTCGGCCGGCGGGACGGCCTTCGCGGTCAACGAACGCGGCGAGGCCGTCGGCAACGCGGTGCATTCCACCGTCGGCTGGGAGTCGCGCGTCGCGGCGTATTGGACCACCAACGGAGACTACCGGGATGTGCGCCTCTCGCTCAACCGGGGCGACACCTCCTACTCCGAGTCGTTCGAGGACCGGGCTCAGGACATCAACAACCTCGGCGACATCGCGGGAACCCTGTTCGACGGACTGTGGTTCGCGAGCATGGACAAGACCTACAGCTTCGTCTCCTACAACACCGGCGACACCAAGTTCGCGGTCGGCTCCTGGAACGACTTCACCTTTGAACTCCAGTCAGCCCTGGGTGTGGAGGGCAGCGACGTGCTGGCGGACCTCACGACCAGTTCGGCCGCCGGGGTCAACGACGCCGGCCAGATCGCCGGCGCGATGAACGGGTTCACCGAGAACGTCTTCGATCTGATCGACCCCGAACTGACCGGAATGGCGTTCCAGTATTCGCGCGCCTATCTCTGGTCGCCGGACGACGGCAAGGTCGATCTCGGCGTCCTTGGCGGTGACCCGGCGTTGGCCGACAGCGGCGCCGAGGCCATCAACGAGGCCGGTGACGTGGTCGGCTGGTCCGAGACCGCCGAGGGCTTCATCCGCGCGTTCCTCTGGCGGCCCTACGCCCCCAACGTCAACCTGGGCAGCTTGTCGGACATCGGGACGCTGCCGGGCTTCAAGGCCAGTTGGGCCTACGGTCTGAACGACGGCGGAAGCGACCTCCAGGTCGTCGGCTACTCCAGCGATTGGGCGGGCGATACCGACGACGAATACTGGGGCAGCCGCGCCTTTGTCTACGACGTCACGGCGGGCATGCGCGACCTCAACACGCTCATCCCGACCAACTTCTTCCTGATCGAGGCCCGCGCCGTCAACGACCGGGGGCAGATTGCCGCCATCGGCCTGGAGCAGGGACAGAACACCGGGCTGCGCGCGATCCTGCTCACACCCAATCCCTGCCCCGATCTCCTCAACGCCTCGCCCACCGCAACCATCGCCTCGCCGGTCGATTCCCAGATCTTCTCCGAGCCGGGCGACGTGACGATCACCGCCACGGTGGACGATTCGGACGGGACCGTGACCGCCGTCGAGTTCTACGCGGATCTCCGCCTTCTGGGCTCGGTCGCGCCCTCCGGCGGCTCGGCCTCCATTGTCTGGCAGGGCGCGCCCGCCGGCGCGCATACCCTGGCCGCGCGGGCGGTGGACGATCAGGGGGGCGACGGCATGTCGCTGCCCGTGTCCATCTCCATCGGCGCGGCGGCGGGCAACACCCCGCCGGTCGTCCGGGCCGGGGACGATCAGGTCGCCATCCTCCAAAGCGCGCTCATGCTGCTGGGCTCGGCGGATGACGACGGCAACCCGCAGGGCGGTTCGCTTTCCTGGTTCTGGACCCAGGAAAGCTCCAAGGGCGAGGCCATCTTCGCGGACCGGGAATCGGCGGAAACGACCGTTGTCTTCACGCGCCCCGGCCGCTACGTGCTTCGTCTCACGGTCAGCGACGGCCAGCTCAGCTCCCACGACGAGATTGCTGTCGATGTCTACGAGCAGGATCACTTCGAGTGGCTGAACACGGCCTTGGTGGAGCAGTCGTTGGAACTCAGCAGCGGCAAGGGCGTCTACGGCGGGCCGGACACGGAAAACGCCTTCACCCTCGACGGGGGCGTCACCTGGTCCCCGGCCATGATCGTCACCAACGATTCGCTCATCGGCGCCTCCCATTCCCGCGTGATGGGCACCAAGTGGATCAGCGTCGATCTGATGGGCAATCAGCCGACCGACCAGCCCGCGCGCTACCGCTCCCAGTTCGTGCTTCCCGCGAACGCCACGGACCCCCACCTGCGCCTCTGGCTTCACGCCGACGACGCGGCCATCGTCTATCTGAACGGGCACGAGCTGGGGCGTCAGCCGCAGCAGGAACAGCCGGAGAACTACACCCACGGCCCCGACGTGTTCTTCGCCGACCAATCGGAGTTGTTCTTCCGGGGGCGCGACATCCCCATGTATTCCTGGATTCACGATTGGACCAACACCGCCCCGGAATACTCCATCGTCCTCTGGACCAACCGCTTCCTCGCGACCAACTGGATGACCTGGACCAATGCCCGGCCCTGGACCAACTTTATCGTCTGGGACGAGGAGACTCCCGGCACAAACGTCCATCCTGACGCCGGGGGCGTCGCCTGGACGAACAACCTCGGGCCGCTGGCCGGTTTCTATGGTTTCGGCGCCGAGGCCACGCCGTGGACGAACCTCATCGTGTTCACCAACGTCGTCCCCTCCCGTTTCTCCTATTCCGGGACGGAACACGTGGCCGAGACCAATCTCCTGACCTCCACCAATGTCGTGCCCGGCATCAATTCCTTGGAATTCTCGGTCGCCAACTACGGCGATGTCGGCGGTCTCGATTACCGGGCCGAGGTCTTCTACGATGTCCCGTTGTATGAGGACGGCGGCGCGCCGGAGGTCCGCCTCACCCTGCCGGACAATCTCAGCACATTCCCGGAACCGGCGACCGTCACCTGGCGCGCCCAAGCCTTGGCGACCGTCCCTGAGCGGGTCATCGAGAAGGTCGAGTTCTTCTCCGTCGGCGACTACGCCACGAACCTCTGGGACCTCTCGCAGGGCCTGATCGGGCAGGGAAGTCCGGTCGGGAACGACGAGTGGGAATTCCGCCAGATGTTCCTGCCCGCCGGCAGCTACTACGTCGCGGCCCGCGCGACCGACAGCGCCGGAGCCAAGACCATGACCCAGCCCCGGCGCGTGGATGTGCTGCCGGGCGCCAACCAGGACGACCCGCTCTACGTCCGGCTGCTCAGCCCGGTCGATTCCGGCTCCTACACCGCGCCGACCAACGTCTTCTTCAACGCCAGCGTCGCGATCAACGACACCAACCTCACCGTCGCGCGCGTCGAGTTCTACGCCAACGGCGAACTTATCGGCGAGGACGACATCGCCCCGTCCTGGCAGTTCGACTGGAAGTTCCCCGCCGCCGGGGCCTACACCGTGCTCGCCGTCGCCTACGACCAGAACGGCGATTCCTACGGCTCCACGCCCGCGCGGATCGAGGTGGGCTTCGACTTCCCCATGGGGCAGCTCGTCCGCAGCGAGACCGACATCAGCATCCCCACCGCCGGCCTGCCGCTGGAAATGGTCCGCGTCTTCGACAACCGCGACTCCGCCAAGGAGGGCGACTTCGGCAAGGGCTGGAGTCTCGCCAGCGCCAGCGTGCGCATCGAGGTCGAGGGCAGCCTGGCCACCGGCTGGGAGCTGGGCAAGGACTACGGCTTCAGCACGGGACTGCCGGGCGGGTTCACCGTCCGCGCCTCGCAGGAACACAAGGTCAAGGTCACCCTTCCGGGCGGCCTGTCCGCCGACCTCGTCGCCAAGGTTCTCCCGGACAACGGCGACCCGAGTCCCACGGGTTATCCCGAATCGAGCCACAACAATCCCGTCGCGTCGGACCTGAACCAGCTCGTGCTGGAGGGCGCGGATGATCCCCGGACCATGATGTTCCCCGTCAAACACTACCCGCCATACGCGCCGATCTATCTGGATGCCGAATACAATGGAAACCAGGAGGACGGCGAGGACGGATGCCCGCTGGTCTTCAAATATGGCTACAAACACTTCAACCCCTCCGACGCCTGGTGGAAGATGACCAACGCCACCGGCCAGGCCTTCCTCTTTGACAATCGCCAGCGGCTGGTCTCCATGTCCGACCGCAACGGCAACAAGATCGAGTTCAGCGACGAGGGCCTGAGCTGGAGCAACCCCAACACCGGCGCCGAAAAACGCGTCGTCACTGTCCGCGATCCCTTCACCAAGCGCATCACCGCCCTTTACGATCCCATGGGGCTCGACGCGAACGGCGCCCCCTCGGGCCTGCCAATCGTGAAGTACTTCTACACCGCCGAGGGACGCCTCGACCGCGTCTGGCGGCTCACGGACCGGAACGACGCCAACAGCTACCTTCAGACCTCCTACGTCTACGACGATCCCTTTTTCCCCGGCTATCTCACCGAGATCCGAAAGCCTCTCCCCTACGACGAGGGCGATTTCGCCGCTGAACGATTCACCTACGACGACGAGGGCCGCCTCGAACTGGAGATCGACCCCGAAAACTACGCCACCCGGCACGTCTACGACCGGCAGGCCATGGAATATCGCCGGATCGACAAGCTGGCGCGGGAGACGATCACGTACTTCGACTCCCAGGGCCGGCCCTTCTCCTCCCAAAACGCCATGGGCGAGACCGAGTCCGTCACCTACAACGAAGAGGGGCAGGTGGCCTCCACGACGGACGCGCAGGGCCTGACCTCCACCATGGAGTATGACGAGTTCAACCGTGTCACCAACACCGTCGATCACGCGGGCGTCGCCAGCTCCACCGAATACGGGGACTTCGACCTGCCCGTCTCCTCCGTCGATCCCTCCGGCAACGCCACCTCCTATGACTACGACGATGGAGCCGGCAATCTCCGGTCCTCCAGCCGCACCGTGGACGGCGTCGATCTGATAACCGCCTACGGCTACGACCAGCTCGGCAACCAGATCGCCGTCACCAACAACCTGGGCACGGTTTACGAGACCGTCACGATCAACGTCTACAACGAATTTGGCTGGCTGACGAACACGCTCAACCTCAACCTCGGCCTGGCCACCACCCACGAGTACGACGCCAACGGCAACCGGACCAGGACGATTGTCCACGCCGCCACCTATGGCGACATCGTCACCACCACGGACTACGACGCCATGAACCGCTCCGTCTCGACCACGGACGCGCTCAGCCAGACGACCCAGACCGAATACGACAACCTCGGACGCGCTTGGAAGACCACCGACGCCTTCACCCGCGTCACCCACACCCGCGCCGACCTCATGGGCCGCCAGACCAACGTCGTCTATCCCGACTGGCTCCAATCCCACACCGTCTACGACCCCGCCGGACGACGCGAGTTCACCGTGGACCGCGCGGGTCGGACCAACAGCTTCCAGTACGACGACGCCGACCGCCTCCTCTGGACCGTCCGCGCCGACAACAGCATCGGGAGCGTCAACGCCTACAACAGCGAGAAGGGCGGACGCCTTGAGTCCGTCATGGACCCCAACGGCAGGCTCACCGCCTACGGCTTCGATGCCAAAGGCCAGCGCGTCTCCGTCACCAACGGCTTCGGGAGCGCCTTGGAGCAGGTCGTCACCTACGGCTACGACGCGCAGGGGCGCCAGGAATACGCCACCAACAACGCCGGATTGGTCACCAAGACCGTCTACGACGACTACGGTCGCGTCACCCAGACGATCCAGGACCCATTCGGGACTTATGGTGCGCCCGTCGCCAGCATCACCGTCTACGATCCTTTCGGTCACGTCATTGAGCGCCGGGAACCGGTCAAGACCGAGGCCGGGGTGACGGAATACTCCATCACCGGCTTCGGCTACGATGTCCACGGGCGCCTCACCTCCGTCACCAACGCCGTGGACACGGCCGATGAGGTCGTCACCACCTACGGCTACGACGAACTGGGCAACCAGACCAGCCAGACCGACGCCAGAGGCAAAACCACGACCTATGCCTACGACGTGCTCGGTCGCCGCTTGTCCCGCACCCTCCCGGAACTCCAGACCGAGACACTCCAGTACGACGCCGTGGGCAACCTCACCAACCGTGTCGATTTCAAGGGCGTCGCCACCCACTTCAAATACGACGAAATGAACCGCCTCACCCACAAGTGGTCCGGCGGCACGTTCGAGAGTCCCCAGTGGTGGGTCTGGACCGAATACAACGCGGACGGCTCCCGCCGCCGCATGTTGGACACCAGCGGCGTCACCGAATACCTCTACGATGTCCTCGGCCGCCTGACCGACAAGAAGTGGACGCCGGTGGGACAGTCCGCCGCCATGTCCCTCACCTACTCCCACAAGCCCGGCGGCGAGATCGAGTCCATCGCCTCGGACACCGTCGGCGGCGCCCGCATGGTCTATGGCTACGACGCCCTCAACCGCCTCAAGACCGTCACGGACCACAACAACGGCGTCACACTCTACAACTACACCGCCGCCGGCAGCCTCGACTCCTTCAAACTGCCCAACAACATCTGGCACACCTACAACTACGACCCGCTCAACCGCCTCGACACCCTGAGCGTCGGCAAGACCTCCCTCGGCTACCGGACCTACGACTACGAGGTGAACCTCATGGGCCACCGCACCTCCGTCACCGAGGACGGTGGTCGAACCGTGGAATACGAGTACGACAAGCTCCACCGCCTCACCAAGGAGACCGTCACCGGAGATCCCAACGTCAACGGCGCCCTGACCTATACCTACGACAACGTCGGCAACCGCAAGACCCGCACCGCCACCGGGGACCTCCTCAACCTCTTTGCAAACCAATCCTTCAACTACACGGACAACGACCTCTTCGACCACGCCTGGGCGACCTACGACGCCAACGGCAACACCCTGCGCGACGAGAATGTTCACGCCGCCCTCGGAGAACTGAGCGCGGACGACGAGTACGACTTCGAGAACCGCCTCATCAAGCGGACGGTCATCAGCAACGGCCAGGTCACGGTCGTCGAGTTGGGCTACGACGGCGACGGCAACCGCGTCAGCAGGACCGTCACCGAGGTCGGCGGCGACTCCACGACCACCTTCTTCCTGGTCGACACCCAAAACCCCACCGGATATGCCCAGGTCATCGAGGAGCACGTGTCACTCAACTCTCAACCACCGTCTCTCGACCGCCTCTATGCCTACGGTCACGACCTCCTCTGCATGGAACAGGACACCGCGACGGGATGGAAAACAAGCTTTTACGGCTACGACGGCCATGGCAATGTACGGCAGCTCTTTGATATCGACGGGGCCGTCGTCACCGACACCTACGACTACGACGCTTTCGGCAACCTGATCGCTAAGACCGGTTCGACCGACAACGACTACCTGTACACCGGCGAACAGTTCGATCCACACCTCGGCCTCTACCACCTCCGGGCCCGCTACAACAACGTGGCGACGGGACGGTTCTGGACGATGGATGAGTATGAGGGCGACCCGCAAGAACCCGCCACGTTGCACAAGTATTTGTACACACACGCGAACCCGATCAATTTCGTCGATCCGAGTGGCAACGCTATAGGAGGTGCGATAGGACAACTGAGCATGCTCCAGATTGGCGCCATCGTTGGCGGGGTGATGCTTGCCACGGTGGCGAGCATGCAATTGCGCGCGCAGGTAGGGATCAGTGGATCGATGGGAATTGATCTGGACGAGACATTCGACGAATGGTCCAAAGCTGGGCAAGACCTGATCCGCGCTGCCAATGACTTGCTCGCAAGAATCGGAACGTCCGTGAGGAATCTGATTGCGAAAGGGCTGCGCATCGCCCGCCGCTCCGGACGGAATCGACGCCCCAACCTCAAGGTGATCCCAATGCCACGTTCAATTATTCCGGCAGTGGCAGCCCATGTGAATATGGCGCAATTGCTAGGATATCCGCGTATCCTAACTCGAGCCACTGTTGCGCAAAAGATACGAAACCGCCGGGATGCGCTGAAGAATCATGGACGCGCGGGGCGGTTGAACGGTGTTCGGATGAGTTGGGATGAATACCCATTTGCAGGTTCCAATCAGGGAGGCTTTGGAGCAAGCGTGGTGTCCGTTCCCCTCAAGCAAAACTCAATGCAAGGGACAATTATTGGTGCGTGCTACCTCATTCAGAAAATAAAAGTTAACGATCCGTATCTTGTCGTTGTAACACCCTAGGCCATGAAATTGGACATACTTGAATCACTTGAAAAACAGATCGCCGATAAATCTCCTGTTGTGTTTGCAAAACTACAATCCGGGCTCACGCGCAAACAGATTGAGAGACGGTTCGTCAAATACAAGGTCAAAGGAAACGTCGACTCTATCACCGCATTGTATGAATGGCGTAATGGAATGACTCTCGATAACGCACTGCGGCTTTCAGGCCTGTCATTTGTGCCGCAAGATCTCTTCTTCTTTTCAGATCTCGACAGAGCATGCATTGACTACATTAGTTTTCCAGAATACGTGGAATCGAACCCTGCATTAGCTGTGGTGACGGAACGTTTTTTTCCCGTGTTTTGGAACGGTAGCACTGAGTGGTTGGGAGTAGACCTCGATCCCTCCGAAACCAATGGCATTGTAAAAATTGATTCCCAATCAGATTCTCCTCTACATCAGATCTTCCCGAGTATTGAACGATTCCTTGATGATTTAGTGCAGTCCTATTCGGCTGGAACGAGAATGCATTTGCAGTAAAAGGGTCCGTCCCGAATGGCACGGGATTAAGGGAGTGGAGCGACGGGAACCGGGAAGAAAATTGGCGCCAAACGTGCGTGATCATGCTACCTCGGGCCATGCGATTTCACAGTATCCGTCCGGTTGAGCGCCTCTGGCGTTGAGACGCTCTGATCGTGTAGAAGTCGGGCATGAGTCGCCGACGCACTGCACGCTCCTCCGAGTCCGCTCCGCAAACCAGTTCATTCTTCGAAGAGATCGCCTTGGCCGCGCCGTTGGAACGTGAGGCGTGGTGCGCGGAAATCCGGCTGCCCGACTGTTACGTGATTGGACCCCACGTTTCGGCCCATTCCTTATGAGACAGTTTCCGGTGGTTTC
>JAYPFK010000065.1:0-32877 GCA_038126235.1 Verrucomicrobiales bacterium | reverse complement strand
AGTTTGTCTCGTCGCCGCGTTCCTCATTGTCAGGAATTCGTGAACAGAACCTAAGCAAGGAAACCGTTCTCCTCATGAAGACTGCTCAAGTTCGCCTTCGTTTCGGCTTCGTTTTGGCGGCCCTTCTCGGAATGGACCCATCCTCAACCGAACGCGCCGCTGCCGCGGCAGGCGCGCCCGCGCCACCGGGAATCCTGATCGAAGCCGAAGACTACTCCTCCCGCTTCCCGGACACCAACGACTATGCCATTCCTTCGCGCGAGCCGGCGGCCAGCGGCAGGTCGACGCTTTCCCGCTTCTTCCGACCGGGCGAACTGCGCTACCACTTTGAATTGGAGAAGGCTGGCCGTTGGCGCATCTGGCTCCGCTACGGCTCCAAGAATCCGGTCACCCTGGGGACACGGATCGATCCGGGAGAGACCGCTAGACTGAAGGCGACAAAACTGCCGGCGACCGGCGGCTATATCGGCCCCGACGTCTGGGACTGGGCGAAGATCTTCGACGGCGAACTGACCGCCGGCAGCCACACCCTCGCCATCGGCCATGCCTCGATGCGTCCGGACTGCTTCGTCGTGACCCGCTCGGACGAAACGCCCACCGACGCCGTGATTCGACTCCAATCCGAGACCGCCATCGATCCCGCGCTGCGCCCGCTGCTGGAGCGCCCTTTGGAGCCGCCCCGGCCTGACTGGTTGGACGAAGCCGCGGGCTACCGGTTGCCGGAATGGTTTGAAGCCCATCGCGTCCAGTTGCATACCCGCCTGAGCCTGACCTGGCTGAAAAGGAAACCGGAGACCTTCCTGAAAGCGGGGAGCCTCTTCCGGTCTTTGGGGGCGAAGACTTTCACCCGACACATCAAGACCGGCGGCGAAGGCGCCTGGTGGCCTTCCCGATTCGGAGCTGTGTCGTCAGCGACCGCAGACCGGAACCTCGGCAAGGAAATCATTGACGAAGCCCACGCCGCCGGGACCCGCGCTCTGATTTATCACCGGCACATGGAAGACGATGCCCTCGCCAAGGAACACCCCGACTGGGTCAGTCTCGACTGGCGCGACAAACCCTACGTCAAACGCGGCGTCAAACTCTGCTTCAACTCGCCCTACGCCGATTTCGTCGAACGCCGCCTGTTGGAACTGGTTGATCTTGGCGCCGACGGTTTCTACTTCGACGAGGTCCACATGGAGAAATGGGGCTGCTGGTGCCGCTGGTGCCAGGAAGGCTTCACCCGCGAGACCGGCCTGCCCTTCCCGGAACGCAAGGACCCGCAGGATCCCCTGTGGCGCAAACTCAGCGACTTCACCAATGTCTCGGTGGAACGGGTCTTCCGCAAATGGCGACGCGCGATCCACGACCGCAATCCCGAAGTCGTCATGTTGATCGGCAGCCACACCTGGCCGGCCATGACTGAACGCCATCTCACCCAACGCCTCTTCCGCATCGCCGACTCGATGAAGACCGAGTTCAACCTCGCGGCCCGCAATCCTTCAAACGGCCTCTTCCCGCTCCCGCCGGATCTGGAGCCCATCGACCCCGACGTGAAGATCGCCCTCGGCTACGCCATGTCCCGCGACGCCTGCGACGGCCGGCCCGCGCACGTCTGGGTGCATGGACTGCGCGACGAAACCTCCGCTCGCTTCGCCGCCGCCGGCGTGATGACCCACGGCTGCATTGCGAACCTCGACGCGCCGGAAAACGCGATCCCCGACCCCATGTTCAAACCCGCCCTTGCCCTGGGCGAAAAGGTCTCCCCCTGGTTCGTCGGGGCCCGTCCCGTGCGCTGGGCGACCGTTCATTATCCGGAACTGGCGCGCGACTCTCATGTCATTGACGGGAAAGCTTGGGAGAAAGTCCTTTATCCATTCTACGGTTCCTGGCTCGCGCTTCACCAGGCGCGACTGCCCGCAGGCGTCATCACGGACAGTCAGTTGGAGGAAGGCCCGCCGGCCGGCTGCGAGGTCTTGGTCCTGCCCGCGCCTGACTCGCTCACCCCCGCAATGAGGGCGTCGGTGGCGCGCTTCGAGGCGCGCGGAGGCGCGGTCGTCCGCCAACGCGCGGAATGGCGCTGGCACGAACCCGACGGGGGACAGGAGCAGGCGATCGCCGCGTTCCTCGAGGAGATCCAACCCAAGGCCCGGGTCGCGCCGATGCGAATTCTCGGCGGACCAAAACGGCTGCACTCGACGCTTTTTAAGAACGCCAACGGCCGAACCACCATCGCCCTGGCCAACGAGTTCGCCTGGACGCCAACCGGCCGCCACAAGCCCGGAAAGCCCTCCGAGGCGACGCCTCCCCCACCCTGCCGCGACGTCCGAATCCTGCTGCCGAAGGCTCCCGCGAAAGCCGTTGAGATCGTGACCGGAAGAAAACTCACCATCCGGGCCACTCCAGAGGGAGCCTCGATCGCCCTGCCGGAATTCGACGCGATGGCGGTGGTGACGCTCGATTGAGCGCAGACGGACGCGGAGGATGAACCGCGCCTAAGAAAGGGCGACGGCCCTACTCCCCTGCAAACCGCAATCGACACGCGCTTTCGCCAGGAGTCCGGAAGGAAACGCGGTTTCCCTCTTGGGCAAAGTCGATCGCGCCAACTTCCGCTCCGGCCTCATCGACCTCGCGAATCCCAACCACGCGACGCCCTCCGGTTCCCAACCGGGCAAGATCCAGAACAACCCTCGCCGCTCGCGAGCGGGGCAGCGGCAGCAGTTCCCACTCGTCGTCGGCGTGCCGCAGACGGAACGCCCCATCGGTCGCCACGGGACCGAAATTCACCATCCGGCCAGTGAGGTTCAGACGCGCCTCACGCTCGGCAACGACCGGATCCGGTGGTTCAGGTTCCCACGTCATCGCCACGGAGCCGTCCCGCTCCGCCAAATGAAGACGCCCTCCCTTGGCGCGGCCGGTGGCGTCGGTCGGACCGGCGAGGCGCAGACGGGAGCCACCCTTCGGCCGGTAGAGCCCGAAACGGATGGCCACCGTCGCGGGCAGTTCCGGATTTCCCGGCAGCCGCGCTTCCGCGACCGCCTCCACTTCACCCGCTTGGGACAAGCTTGCCAGGTCGAGTTGAACATGGCCTTGGAACACAATGCCCTCGCCCTTGTCCGCGTGTTCCTCCGAAAAATGAAGAAACGGGCGATAGCCGTCGGGAACGGGTTCAAGAATCTCCACCTTCAACCGCAACCGCACCCTGCTTCCGTCCTGTTCCACGGCCGTCACCCATGGACGGACCTTCGCCCCGTCACCAATCATAGGACGCGCGTCGGCGAACAACACACCCGGCGCCCGGGAGAATCCCACGATCACTCCGTCACGCCGGATCACCGACGCCTCCGCTTCCCCGGCGCGCGCGATGAATCCGTATCGCGGCAGAATCGCGCCACCGACATTCCAGTCCTTTCGGCCTCGGTTGACGATCACTTCGCCGGCGCCAAACCGGACGATCTGGCGGTGGATGTCGTCGTCCGCAAAACGATGCTCCAGCATCTCGCTCCGGGCCAGTCGCGCGCAGACTTCCTGCAACAGCCAACCCGTCATCACCGCGCGACGCGAGAACGGCCCGTCGCACATCGGGTTGCGTCCGCCCATCACGGTCGTCGTCAGGTAGTCGTCGCTGCCATAGCCGTGCAGCATGCCGTCTGTCCCGCCCGCGTATCGCGGTCCGAGCCCGCCGCCGAAGAGCACGAAGGCGCCGTGCGTCGCCATGTCATGCCAAGGCACACGTTCGCCGTCGGCGGCCGGATAATTCCAGCGGAAGGCGGCGTTGAGTCCCTCTCCGCGCGGCGCGTCAGGCGGTTGCCAGGCGGCGTGGTCGGACTGCCCGCCGTCGAGATGACCTATCAGGGCGTCCGTCCCCGCCTCGCTGAGCTGCGGCGCGTTGTCCCCGAAGACCTCCCTCGCTCGATCGAAGGCCTCGCCCCATTTCGCCTGTGAGACAGACTTCGGATGAAACCGGCCGGCCCGATCGCGAAAATCCATCGGCGCGATCGCGGAGAACACATCAATGAACAACGCGTCCGGCGCGAACCCCTCTTCCATCATTCTCAGGTTCGCCTCCTGCCACGGGGCAAACGCAGTGGGCAACCAGCGGTAGCTTTGCGCCTCGCGTCCCCGGTTGAACCACGCCCGCTGCGGCGTTCCATCCGGATTGAAGATGATGTGCTCGTAGGAGAAGCCCGACGCGTCGGGATAGAAATCGATGTAATTGTCGTGCGGGCAGAAGAGGATGCCGGCCTCGTGGCAGGCCGAGACCATCGCCTGGAAATCCTCAAACGCGCCGTTCGGCGGGTAAATGTCCGGCAGCCGATAGTCGTAGCCCCAGCGCTGCCAGACGTGCTTCACGAAGATCGCGTCGTTCAGACCGTAGCGGGCCGCCTTGGCGAGATCGTCCGCGGCCTTCCGATAATCTCCGCCCCATTGGTCCAGGCACATCCGCCCGAGCAAGCGCTCCACGCCCGGCCCCGGTTGAAAACCGGCAATACGACGATACGCCCGCGCCGCGGCAAAAGCGCCGCGACTCGATGGAATGAAACTGAACGTCGCATCGTGATGCGTCCGCAGGGCGCCCAGCCGTTTCTCCGGATCGACCGTGAACGCGTCGGGAAAAACGTCCGAGGCCTGGACCAGGGACAATCCGTTCGCGAAGTCGACGCCCGCGTGCCGGGCGCTGAGATGAAACCCGCCCGCCCGGATTTCAAGCCTGCCAGGCTCCTCCAGCACATTGCCAAAGCCGGCGAAGATCCGCCGAACCGGCTGACTCGCGGGACCGGGTTGCAGATTGGTAAAGCGCGGTGTTCCCCGAAGATCCCTCGTCACACCCGGCATCGAGAACCTGACCCGCAACGCGCCCTCTTCCGCCCAGACCTTGGTCTCCACCGTGGCCGCCACGATCTCGCCCGAGGCGTTCAGCAATGGGAGCCGACGCCGGATCGCGCCGATTCGCGTATCGGGAGCAAATGACGCGCCCGCCCCTGCCCCGTTGCCCCACACCGGCGTCCGTCCGTCGATCTCGATCGCAAAACCCTCGATGACCAATTCCTCATCGCCAGCAACGAAGGCAATCATGGCATCCGCGAAGCCGGCCGGTCCGACGACAACCGCCGCCCCCGCCTCGCTCTTCAACCGCCAAGCCCAGGCGCCCGCGCGACCGGCCAACGCCGCGCGGGCCGCCGCAATGGCAGCCTTTCGACGCTGTTCCCTGCTTGATTCGCTCTCCGGCGCATCGGCCGTTCCGGCCCGCAACATCGGCTCCGCCCAGAAAGCCTGGTCGCAGACGGTGTTGTGCCTCGGCCCCGGCCCGGTCTGAAGGCGCAGCCGGATGGTCTTTCCCGCGAAGGCGTCCAGATCCACCGACGCCGGCTCCCAAACCTTGGCGTCGGAAAACCGGGAGAACAGTTCCTTGAACCCGGCCCCGCCATCGGCAAGAACCCGGAACTGCACGCCATCGCTTGCCGGCTCGGTCGCGCTGTGATCGCGGATGGCGGTGGCAAACTCAAGCGCCAGCGGTCCGGCCGCCGGCAACGCCACCCTGTATTCGCACCAGGTCTCGCCCCACCCGCCCCGCCACGGCGGATGCACCGCCAGCGCGCGCCGCCGTTCCCCGCGGTCGACGTCCTGCAGACCGATCGAGGTTCCGGTCGTCTTGTCGGAACCCTGCCAACCAACCGGCAGGTTCTCCGGCGGGCCATCCTTGATCGCGTAACCCGGCCGCTGGATTCCAGCATCGTCCAGATGCAGGATGCGCGCGAACCGAAGGGTCGGCTGAGTCGCCGGCTTCGCGACCGCCGCCACCGCCTCGCGCGTCACGTTCAACAGCAGGATCGCGTGCGGCGCAAGTATGGCGGATCCCGCTTGCGCCTCAGCCTTGGCATGCACCGGGTACAGCGCCGCATACGTTCCGGCTCCCGGCGTGACGAAAACCTCCACCTCACTCGCCCCCGCAGCGGGCACGGCGAAGGAAAAACGCTCCTCGCGCCCGCGATCATTCAACCGCCAGTCGTCGATCACCCAGACCCGGAGTCGCCCGGACAAAGGGACGTCGCCGCTGTTCTTCAGGTGGATCGTGAGGGCGACCGGTTTCTCCAACGCCACGATTTCTCCGGGTTCGGAAAGGCGCACGGTCAAGGGGCCGTCCGCCGCTTCAGGAGGATTGAACGCGCCGGCCGAGAACACGCCCGCGATCGAAAACCATGCGGAAATAACACGTTTCCAACACATGCCGCCGAACATCGCAGTTTTTCCGCAAGGCGCAGGCGTTTCCTTGCCGGAAGCCGATGTTTTGTTGCCGCGCCCTACTCGACCGCCTCCACCACCAGGTTGTCCAGGTGAAAGACCGACTCCTCCGTGCCCGGGCTCATGACGACGATCACGCCGCATTCCTTGAAGGCGTCATCCGGCCCCACGAGATTCTTGAATGCCACCGCCTTCCCGCCCTTCGTTCCGATCTCCAGGTCGTAGCGCGCACTGCCGTCCAAGCGAAGAATGACCTTGACCGTGACCCACCTGCCGGGCTCGTAGCGAAAGACTTCCCCCTTCCCGGTCGCGATCACCCGGCCGCCCTGCAACCGGATCGAGGGACCGACGGGAAAATTCGCGGCGCTGGCCTGCGTGCGAAACTGGATGCCGACCGAGGCTGCCTTGTCGAGCTGCAGGTCGCAGGAGAACAGCCCCCGCCCTTGTTTCAGGAAACGGGGCTTGATGTAAAGATGGGGCTGGCCCGGGCGCGCAGCAGTCGGGCCGTCCGTGAACTTCAACGAATGCCGGCCGGTCGAGGCCTTTTCATCCGAGACGACGATGGACGTCTTGCCTGTGGCGCTGATGCTGTAGACTTCGGCCGGATCGACGGCTGACGCGTCCGGAACAACTTCCCCATGGAACGCCAGGAACATCGCGAAAGCGGTGGCGGCTTTTGCAACCCGAGAGAATTGCAGCGTCATCACCGGCCCTCCTTTTCCACGATCACGCATTGATTGATCTGGAATTCCGGAACGTGGATCCGCACCCCCGCGGGCGTCTCTTCAGTTTTCAACACCGCCTCATCGATCACTTCCCGGACGCTCCCGGCTCGCAGCCATTCCCGGTCGATCTCAATCGTCACGTCACGACAAGGCGACGGCTCCTGTGCTCGACTGATGTGCAGGGGGGAGTCTTCGGGCCTCGTTCCCGGCCCCGGCCGGATCGTGCGATACCAACCCCATGAATTCATGAGACAGACCGCCAGCTTTCCCGATTCCGGATGCCTGTAAGAGACGGCGTGCATCGCGGCCGGGCCGGAAATCCGGATCGGAGGCCGGCCGGCCCGGACTTTGACTTCCTCAACCAGCCCCCTCATGAGCCCCCCTTTTTTGGAGGCGCGATGCCAAGGCGCCCCGTGATCCAACCGAACGACGACGAGCCCGCGCTTCTCAGCGTCCGCGACCGTTCGGCGCTGTCCGATTGAAAGCTCCTCCGGCCACGGAAGAACCAGGACCTTGGTCGCCGGATCGATCCGGCCTTCGGCGAGGGCCTTGTCGGTGAGCGTCGCAACAGGCAGATGATCCTCCTTCAACGCCTGAAACGCCCCGAGCACAGGCGCAAAGACGTCCTTCCAGAGCCCTGTCTCATCGGCCAACCGCCGGTTGCGCGCTCGCTCGCTGATGTGGAGAACGGCCCAGGGAATCACACGGGCATGAGCGAGATGCGGCGAAACCTTCTGCCCGACCTCAAATGACGAACCGAACACACCGCGATGGTCCAAGTCATAAGGCTCCATCGCCCGACGGTTGATAACGCGGAACGCCAGCGAGGCCACGCAACCGTAACCGACCGCCGCCCCGGACGAATAGCGCGCCTCCTTCTCCTCGGTGACGTATGGGATCCACATCAGCGGCGGCCTTCCCTCGCAGGAGTCCCTCGTCCAGGCCCACCCCAGAGCCGTCTGAACGTCCCAGGCCGGCTCGGCGAAGTCAGGCTCGTCGGCCAGCGGCGATTTCGCTCCGCCGAAGGGCTTGTGGAATTCGGTCTTCGAGGTGTCAATGATTTCCAGGAAGTCATCGGTCATGTGGGGCTGCGTGTCGAAGCAGGGATAAAGGGAACTGCCGATGGCGAAGAACATGTCGGGCTTCACCTCGCGCGCCGCCTCCCGCCATTCGCGGAAGGTTCGCTTGAGTGTTTCCCCCACGAAGTCGCTGACCTTGAAATAAGCGGCGCTGTATTGGCCCGGGCCGGACTCCCCCGTAAGCGGCGAACCCGGAGCGTAGGTTTCGAAACCGTCCACGATCCGTCGTTCGGGATCGAACTCGGACACCGGCGGAGTCTCAGGCAAATCGACCGCGAACGGGAACCGCTCCCCCTTCGCCGCCTCGTAGGCGCGGCGTGTGTATTCGCACGCGCAGACCGACGGCATGTGCCACGAATCGAAATAGACGACGTCCAATCCACGATGCGCGAGTTCGACGAGGCGGGTCTTGATATAATCCTTGTAGGGGCTGTGGAGACAGAGAACGTGGGGCGGCGTCTTGCGCCGGCGACCGCGCGGCTCGACCGCCAACCCACCGTCCCAATCACGACAGATCCAGTCCGGATGCGTCCGCTCCATCTGAGCGTCGGACATCATCCGGAAGTAGCCGATCATCTTCATGCCGCGCCCGTGCAGATCCTCGATCAACTCCACGGCGACATCGCGGTCCCGCGCGAGTTCATGCGTCTCGCCGACGGCGCTCGGCCACCACGCTCCTTCGTCCGCGTTGAGGATGATGCGGGTCAGGACGCGGGCGCCGGCGTCATGGATTACGTCATGGATGAAGGGCGCCTTGGCGACGGCAACCTCGATGGAATGTTCGTTGTGCGCCTGAACGCGATTGCCTTCAAACCAATCCGGGAGGCCCTGAACGGACGCCGCGGTCACCACGGCGCTGATTCCACCCCCGCCAAGCGCAACCGCGAGCAGAAGCCCCCCGAGGTTTCGCCCCATGGCCCGGTGATTTCTCGTGCACATGACGTTGTCAATCTCCCCCTCAGACCTCCCGTTCCCGCAATTCCGTCTTCAGGATCTTCCCGGTGGCGTTCCGGGGCAGCGCGTCCACCTTCACAATCCGGCGGGGGATCTTGTAGTCGGCCAGCCGTTGTCTCAGAAAGCCCAGCAGTTCCTTCTCGTCGATCTCCCCTCCTTCGTTGGCGGCGACAAACGCGACCGGCATCTCGCCCTTGCGCGCGTCGGGCTTTCCGACGACCGCCGCCTCCTTGATTCCGGGAAACTGGTAGATGACCTCCTCGATCTCGCGGGGGTAGACATTGATGCCGTTGACCAGCAGCATGTCCTTCTTGCGATCGGTGATGAAGGCATAGCCGTCCTCGCGCCGGTAACCGATATCGCCGGTGTAGAGCCAACCGCCGCGGATGGCCTTGTCCGTTTCGTCCGGACGGTTCCAGTAGCCGGCCATCACATTGCCTCCGCGCACGCAGATCTCCCCGGTCTCCCCGTCCGGCAGTTCCTCGCCGGCCTCGTTGCGCACGCTGACCTCGACGTCCGGCACCGGCTTGCCGATCGACCCCGCGACCCACGGCCCCCGCAAGGGATTGAAGCTGACCACCGGACTCGCCTCGCTTAGGCCATAACCCTCAATCAGCGGAAAGGGAAACTTGTCGTTGAAGGCGTTCAGCGTCTCCACCGGCAGCGGGGCGGCGCCGCTGATGGCCACCCGCAGCGGCAGTTCCCGGGGCACGGACTCGTGCAGCATCGCGCGAAAGAATGCCGGGATCGCCGGCAGGACCGTCGCCTCGTGGCGCACGATTTCCTGCATCACGTTCTTCGGGGGATGCAACGAACGGATCAACGCCACCGAGCCCCCGATGATCAACGGCAGCAGGTTGCAGACGGTCAGCATGAAGCTGTGGAACATCGGCAGCAGCAACACGAAACGGTCGAACTCCTCCGCCTCCAGGATCTTCCGGCAGCTCTCGATGTTGTGGAGCAGGTTGCCGTGGGTGAGCATGGCTCCCTTAGGCCGGCCGGTGGTGCCGGAGGTGTAGATGATCACGGCCAGTTCGTCGTCTCCCCGTTCGTCCGGAGCGGCTGCCCCCGCATCAGCCAGCCCTTCGAATTCCCCGACGGCCAGCGTCTGAAGATCCGGATTCTCCGCGCGCAACGCCGGTATCGCCTCACTCATCGACGCGTCCGTGATCAACAAACGACAACCGGAGTCGGACAGGATGTAGGAGACCTCGTCCGGCTTGAGGAAGTTGTTGATCGGCGTCGCGACCCCGCCGGCCTTCTGGATGCCGAAGAAGGCGGAGATGAACTCCGGACAGTTCTTCACCCAGATGGCGACCCGATCCCCGGTTTCGACGCCGTAATCCGCCCGGAGCCTCGCCGCCACGGCGTCGGACTGGTCGTGGAGATGACCGTAGGTCCGCGTTTCGTCGCCCCAGAAAACGGCCGTCTTGTCCCGGTTTCGCTCCGCCGTCGCGCCGAATGCCGCTGCCAAGTTCATGCGCGGATTATGGGAGCGGCCGGCCGCGTGCAAAGCCGAAAGTCGGAAACGGTTCCCGGTTTGAGTGACGAGGAGGAGGAAGAGCGCCCCACGCAAACCGCCCCCATGCCGGGCGGCAGACCTGGCTCTCCCCATCCCGCCATTTCCCGCGCTCGACACACGCCCCACGCCTCGCCTATTTTCCCCCGGTGATCGATACCGACTCCGCGCTCGAAGACTGGATGCCCCGCCTCAAGGCCGCCTCATGGGTCGCCTTGGACACCGAGGCCGACAGTCTGCACGCCTATCCGGAGAAACTCTGCCTGCTGCAGGTCAGCACGGAGGGCGAGGACGATCTCATCGACCCTCTTTCCCCCCGCATCGATCTCGGTCCGCTTTGGACCGAACTCCGGGGACGCGAACTGATCTTCCACGGCGCCGACTACGACCTGCGCCTCCTGCGAAAGGACTTCGACTACTCCCCCTGCTCCGTTTTCGACACCATGATCGCAGCCCGGCTGATCGGCTGCGAGAAGTTCGGCCTCGCCAATCTCGTCGAACAGTTCCTTGAGGTCACCTTGGAAAAAGGCCCGCAAAAGGCCAATTGGGCGCGCCGTCCCCTGACCGAGCGCATGGAGCAATACGCGCGAAACGACACCCGCTTCCTGAAGCCGCTGTCCGACCTGCTCCGGGAACGGCTTCAGGCCAAGGGGAGACTCGAATGGCACCGGGAATCCTGCGAACGCCTCATCCGCGACTGCTCTCAGCCGGTCAAGCCGGACCCGGAAACCGTGTGGCGCCTCAAGGGCAGCCCCAAACTTTCCCGCCGCGGGCTGGCCCTGCTGCGCGAAATCTGGAAATGGCGTGAAGAGGAGGCCCGCGCAGCCAACCGCCCCCTGTTCCACATCATGAACCCCAAGAGCATGCTGGAACTCTCCGACGCCTTGGCCGAGGGAAAGCCGACCGGAAAGCTCATCTCACCGAGGTATTCCAGCCGCCGCCGAAAAGCGCTCGACCACGCCATCCAACGGGCTCTGGAACTGCCGGAAGACCGCCTCCCCAACCACCTCAAGAACAAGGGCCGCCGCATGTCCGGCTCCCAGAAACGCATGGTGGAAACGCTGCAGACCCACCGCGACCGTCGCGCCGCCGAATTGGAGATCGACCCAACCCTCATCGCCAGTCGCGCGACGCTGACCGCGATGGCCATCGACCGCGACGCCGCGGAAGCGGCGATGATGAGCTGGCAGCGGGAACTGTTGGCCTGAACCGGGGCGAAAACCGCCTACCGTTTCTTCAGCAGGTCGAACAACAGCCCCTTCACCGCGTCTTCGGCCTTCATCTCGCGCACGGTGTAGGAAACCGCCTGCCCCGGCGTCCAGTCGGCGGCGCCGGCCTTGGTGATCGGATAGCTGAAGTAGGCGGCAATCTGGACCTTGTGCTTGTCGTTCTGCCGCTCGCCCAGGTGCTTGAACAGGGCGTCCTCCAACGTCGCCTTGATCTCCCGTTCCGAGAGCCCGCCATCGACCTCGACGGAAACCACGTAAACATCACGGCTGGTCGCCTTGTTCGCGAGTTTGAAGGCCTTCACGTATTTCTTGTCGAACTCGCGCTTCGGCAGGTTCATCGACTTCTTGATCCGCGCCTGCTCCGCCAAAGCCTTCACGCGCCAGGCGCTCTCCGGGTTCGTCTTGGCCACCTCGCCGTAGGCGGCGATCGCGTCCGGCCCCGTCCCTTTCAGTTTCTCAACCGCCTGCGCTTTCAGGAACTGCGACTCGTCGAACCGCTCGTGTTTGACGTGCGCCGGTGACATGCCGGCCAAGGCGTCGATCGCCTGCTGCGGCTGCTTCAACTGGTTCAACAGCAACCCGGCCGCCTCGATCATCGCGTCGGGCGCCAACCTCGCCTTGGGATGACTCTTCGGCACCTCCAGGTATTTCTTCACTGCATCGGCGTATTTCTTCCCGTTCTCGTCCCGACGAGCCAGAAGGAACGTCAACAGAGGCTTGCCTCCAAAGTCGGAGTTCACCTCGATGAAGTCCACCAGTTCGGCGGCGGCCTTCGCGGCAGGCGTCCCCTTGTGGTTCTTCACCACCTCGCCGAGGGCCTTGCGCGCGCCGACCGTGTCGGCGGCCTGGAACAGGTAGATGTTCGCCGTATTCATCCGCGCCTCGGCAACCTTGGCATGGCCCGGGTTGTAGTGGATGAACCGCTTGTATTCCAACAGCGCGAACGCGGCGTCTCCGTCCGCTTCCAACTTGCGGGCAAAGTCGAACTGCTGCTCGGGGGACTGGGCGAAACCGGAACCGCAGAAGGCGGCCAACAAAAGGGCTTGAACGATCTTGGTCTTCATGACGCCGACCAGCATACCCCCGCGACCGCCGACGTCAAAACGCGATTCAGGGAAAGCGACGCGTCATTCCTTGGGCTTGGGCGCATAGATCGCCATCGGGGTGGCCTTGCCTCGCAACTGGATGATCACCGCCTCAGCCGTGATGTCCACGATCTCAACAGCCTGGCTCCCTCCGTCGCTCAAGGTCACTGTGAGGTTGTCGCCCTTGGCCACAAGATGGCTCTTTCCGCCCCCCGCCGTGATCATCGCCGTACGGCGGTTCTCCGTGCCGATCAGGCTGAGCACTCGATAGCCAGCCGGAGCCTTCGGATAATTCCCATCCAGGACAACCGGTTCCTCCGCCGCATCCGCCGGTTTGGTTTCGGCTTCCTTCGTCACCGCGGCCGCCATCTCCTTCGCCTCCGCAGCCGCCATCTCCTTCGTGGCCGCTGCCGCAGTCTCCTTCGCCTCCGCAGCCTTCTCCTCCGAAGCGGCCTCGACTGCGGCCCCGCTCTCCTTCGCCCGCGCATCAGCCTTCTCCAGCGTCGCCTTGGCCTTGGCCATGATCTTGCCGAGGCCGCTTTGGGGTTCCTTGGTTTCGCCTTCTGCCACAGTCTCCGATGCCTCGTCCGCTTCCTCGGCGGACTCCGCCTCCTCCGGCTCGCCACCCAAACGCTTCGCGACAAGCCTGTCGTAACTCTCCTCCCAATCGTCGCCCACGAGAGGCAACTTCTCGATCGCGGCAAAATAGGGAGGCATCACCAGCGTTTCCGATGTCAGCTCCGGATTTTCGGCCCGCTGCCGCTCGATGTCCTTGAAGCTGTGATAGATTCCGCCCCCGGCCAGCGCGGTCTGATAAAACACTGAGAGGCAGGACACAAGAAACGGCTTCTTCGCCTCGTCCCAGTGTTTGAAGAGGAAGACAATCCACGCGAAGAAGTTGACGCACGGAACCAGGAACGCGATCCCCCACCCGACATGGACTTTGAACGCGGCGACCAGCCACCAGATGCCCACTGCCAAGGAGATTAACGCCGCCACGCCCAGCAATACGAGAAAGAGCCCTTCCATGCCCCAGATTAAAGACGCGCCCCTCGGGGCAGGCAAGGCAAAGAATTGCCCTCCGATCCCGGGATTGTTCGTCCGACTCCCCCCTTGGCTCCCCCCACTTTCCGATTCCCGCGCGCGAAAATCTTTTCTCTGGGCCGCCCTCCCCGCTTTCGGTAGTGTGCGCGGCTTTGCGGATTCCTTAACCAGCCATGAACCGGCCTTCGCTGTTGATCATATTCTTGACGGTGTTCATCGACCTGATCGGGTTCGGTATTGTCCTGCCGTTGCTGCCGAACTACGCCAAGGAATTCCACGCCACGGACGTCATGGTCGGCGCCATCGCGGCCTCTTATTCGGCGATGCAGTTCGTGTTCGCCCCGGCTTGGGGACGGCTCTCCGACCGGATCGGGCGACGCCCGGTGATCCTGGTCAGCCTGCTGGGGGCGTCGGGCTCCTACGCGCTCTTTGCCTACGCCTCCCGTTTCACGGACAATGTCGAGGTGGGGCTCGCGATCATCCTGGTCTCGCGCATCTTCGCCGGAATCTGCGGCGCGAACCTTTCGGTCGCCAGCGCCTACATCGCGGACATCACCCCGCCGGAACTGCGCTCCAAGCGCATGGGCCTGATCGGCATGGCCTTCGGTCTCGGGTTCATCTGCGGGCCGATCATCGGCGGTCTCAGCGCCGACAGATGGGGGCTTCAGGGGCCGGGCTGGGCGGCGGCGATCGTCTGCGGCTTCAACTTCATCCTTGCGATCTTCATCCTGAAGGAAAGCCGGAAACCCGGTTCGAGCCATGCCCCCCACCTGCCGAAATGGACCCAGATTTCGCAGACCCTGCGACACCCTCGAGTAGGTTTTCTGATCGGGATCTTCTTCCTGGCGACAATCTGCTTCGCCTGCTTCGAAACGACCTTTCCCATGGTGATGAAGGAGCGTCTGAAATACGACTCCTCCACCGTCGCCTACCTGTTCGCCTACTGCGGCGTGATCGCCGCCGTGCTTCAGGGGGGGCTGATCGGCAGGCTGGTCAAGGTCTTCGGGGAGCAGCGGTTGATCGCGATCAGCCTGGTGATCCTGTCCGCGGGACTGCTGATGCTCCCGTTTCAACAGTCGCTGGGCTGGGTGATGCTGGGTTTGGCCGTGTTCGCCACCGGCTCCGGGTTGAATCGGCCGCCGACCTTCGGACTGATCTCCCAAAGCGCGCCCGCCGAACAGCAGGGCGCCACGATGGGCGTCGCACAGAGCGCCGGCAGCCTGGCCCGCATCATCGGTCCGCTGGCTGCGGGCTTTTTCTACGGCATCGACGGCAAACTTCCCTACCTGGTCTGCGGCTGCATCGCCTTCCTGACGGCAATCCTCGCGTGGGCGCTGCTCTGCCGCGGCGAACCCATCCGCACCATGGAGCCGATGACCGCGGACGAAGCGGAAGCCGTGGCGCATTCCTCCGTCCTGGAGGACGAAGATTCGGATCCCCCGCCCCCTCCCGCAAACCCGGCGCCAAAGCCATGATCCGGAACATCATCTTCGACTGGTCGGGCACGCTGGTCGATGATCTTCCGGCGGTCTGGCGGGCCAATAACCACGTGTTTGAACAGGCGGGCGTCGAGCCCATGACGTTGGATCGATTCCGCGAGGAATTCGAACTTCCCTTCAAGCCGTTCTATGACCGCCATACCCCGCACGTATCCGACGAGCAGCGCGAGACCTGGTTCCACTCCCACTTCCCCGAGGTCCTGCACCTGATCGAGGAACTGCCCCACGCCCGGGCCTTCCTGGAATTATGCCGCCGCCTGAAGATCCGACTGGTCCTGCTCAGCGCGATTCCTCAAGCGCAGTTTGAATTCCTGACGTCACAGAATGGCTTCGCGGAATTCTTCGACGGCTGGGAACTCGGCGTGCGCGACAAACGGGAGCGGATCCGGACGCTCCTCAAGCGGCACGAAATGGAACCATCGGAGACGCTCTTCATCGGCGACATGCAGCACGACATCGACGCGGCCAAGGCCGGCGGCGTCTACGCCTGCGCCACGCTGACCGGCTATAACACGCTTGTCCAACTGCGGGAGAGCCGCCCGCACCTGATCATCGAACACCTCGGCGAACTGGCGGAGATCTTCGAGCAGGGAGAAATAGCCGACCGGCTCCGGGGCGGACCGGCTGCCGAGGCTCCCGTGGCCACAGTCGGCGGGATGATCTTCAACGGCGCCGGCGAAGGGCTTTTTCTTCGCACCCACAAATGGTCCGGACTGTGGGGCATGCCCGGCGGCAAGATCAAGTATGGCGAAACCGCCCCCGCCGCCTTCCTCCGCGAGATCCGGGAGGAGACGAACCTCAAGGCGACCGACGTGGAGTTCGTGATGTTCCAGGACTGCGTGGAACCGGAGGAATTCTACCGCAAGGCGCATTTCGTCCTGTTGAGTTTCATCGGCCGGTGCCGCGAACCCGTGGAAGTGAAACTGAACGATGAGGCCCGCGATTTCCGCTGGCTGAATCTGAACGACGCCCTGAAACTGCCCCTGAACGGCCCCAGCGAAAAATTGGTTCGCCATCTGCTGAAAAAGGCGGATTCTCAGACCTGACCCACCATGGACACCATCACCATCACCAACCTCGAAGTCTTCTATCGCGTGGGCGTGCCCGACGAGGAACGCGAACGCCCACAGAAACTCCTTGTCACCATCGCGATGGAGAAAGACGTCGCGCAGGCGGCAGAAACGGACGACATCGGCGACACGATCGATTACTACGCGGTCTCCCGGCAGCTCCTGAATTTCGGCGAGGGCAAGACCTGGAGGTTGATTGAAAAGCTGGCTTCGGACATTGCCGAGCTGACCGTAAGGGAATTCGGGGCGGTCTCGGCGACGGTCGAGGTGAAAAAATTCGTCCTCCCCGTGGCCGAACATGTCTCGGTCCGGGTGACCCGCCCCGCGCGCGGTTGAGTTCCACGACCGCGGTCAATCGCGCTGCCGCGTGAACGTGAGAGTCCCGAATGGGACCAACTCGCCTTCGACAAGCGCCGGAAACCCCACGATCTGCGAAACCGGCTTCGCCGGCGATTCAGCTTGGTTGGGCGAAGCGTAGGAGGAGCCCGCATCCGTCCCGGCGTCGTAGAGCGGCACGGACACAACCTTGGATTCCACCCAGCCCCCATCCTGCAGGAGGCTTAAACCGCTCACTCCCATGAACCAGTCCGGACTCGGCGCGATCATCGAGGTGAGCGAGACCAGCGGGCAGTCCCGGCTGACGACGAAATCCAGGCTCGCGGAGCCACTGCCCGAGCCGATGCCCGGTCCGGACAAAGTCCAACCGGCGAAGCCGGCCTGAATGGCGGCATCAACCTCCGCCAACAAGGCGGTCTTGGAGCCAAACTCCGCCATGTTCTTGATGCCGATCGAGGCCGGCTGCCCGACCTCCCAGAACACCGCGTCGGGACCGTGAACGCCGCCGACCAACCCTGACCAATGCGCGCCGAACGGATAGGCCGCCGGGTGTGTCGCGGAGCTCCAAACGGCGTCAAAGACGACCCGATACCGCGCGGTCTGCTCCGACACGACCCGGAAAAACCCGCTTGAGCCGGAGACCATCACATTGGTCGAGGTCGCATCGATCGGCGGACCGAGATTCATGAACGGTCCCGCCGGCGAATCCGCCCCCTGCACCTGGTAAGGCGCGGAGCCACCCCGCCAGGACAACGTCGCGAAATCCCCGCCGACGGCGAACGAGGAGATCGAGAACGTCGTCGTCCCCGCTTTCGCCTCGGCCGGGGAATCCGCCGGCGCGGAGTCCGGACCGGAATGCGCCAGCAGCAGCAGAGCAAGCGCCGCGACCGATCTCCGCCAGCGCAGGACAGCCGAGGATCCGGAAATCTTGAAATCGGGACGGGCCATCGCGGGGAAACTACTGATCCGAGGGACGGATCTTGCCCCGGCGCCGTTTAAGGTCGGAACGGCGGATTTTCGATTCGCGGATCTTCCGCTTCACCCGCGCAGGCCGGGGACGATTGCGACGTCGTCTCTTCTCGACGGCCTGCTTCGCCGCCAGACGCCGCGCCTGTTCCCGCTCGTTGAGCGCCTCCAACAAACGTTCGCGGGCGAGTTCCCGGTTCCGAGCCTGGGAACGGGACTCCTGGACCGTGACAGAGAGCCCCGTGGGCCGATGGCGCAACGTGACCCGGGTCGCGACCTTGTTGACATTCTGCCCGCCTGGCCCGGAGGAATGCGTGAAACTCTCCTCCAGTTCCGCTTCCTCCAGTCTGTCGATCCGTTTCGGGTTCATGATGAGGGCGGCCCGATCCGCGCGTTGCGAGCCCTTCCCGGGGGACAACCATCAACGATTACGCGGCGCATTGTACGCATACCACGGCCTCGGGTTGAATCTCCAGACGCTCCTCCGCGATGGGCTTCCGGCAACGCGCGCAGATTCCGTAACGCCCCTGCCCGATCTTTTTCAAAGCCTGCTCCACCGCCTTGACCCGGTTTTTCTGCCGCTGCTTCAGCTCCATGGCGGTCTGTTGCGCATAAATCGCCTCCATCCGGGCGATCCGGCCGATGGACTGTTCCAGCGAAACGACCTCGGAGTCCTCGGTGTTCGTTTTCACCGCCGCCTCAAGTTCGGTCTTCAACGTCTCAAGCCGCTTTTGGAAATATTGCGCGCGCAAAGGGTCCATATCAAAGGGCGCAGGATAGCCCCACCGGCGGCCGAATGCAAAGGCGTTGGAGGATTGACCTTCTCCTTGGGGGATTCCGCTGTCCTTCCGCGGACGCTCTGGACGGAAATTGCCCTAACCGCCCCCTGTGCGGTTCTTCCAATCCAACGGGCTTGAATGCCGTCCCGCCGCTTTCTACACTGGCTCCGCTTTTCAAGAAACGAACCACCGAAAGGAACCACAGCCATGCTGGGAGAACACCACGACATTGATCACGAATTGCCCGAATACCATGACAAGCTCGTCGCCCTGCGCGCCAAAGACGCGGAGTTCGACGCGCTTGTCAAGGAACACGACGGACTGGATGACCAGATCCGGGAACTCGAGGAAAAACAGCTTCCCATCTCCGACGAGGAGATCGAGAAGATGAAATTCCGGCGCACCTCGCTGAAAGACGAGATCTACCAGAAGCTGCGGGCGGCGTAGATCCTCTTCCTCCCCTCAGGCCCTCACCAAATCCGCGCCGACCGCGATCGGCGCGGTCTTTCGCGCTTCCGTCAATCCCCGGTTTCAGCCGTTGTCTTCGATTCGGCGGCTTCCTCCCCTGTTTCCGACGGGGCATTTTCGGCCGCGACGTCCGGACCAGGCTCTTCCGCGGCATCTGCCGGCTCAGATTCCCCGGTCTCGTCGCCCGTCGCAGCCGCTTCCCCGGCTGCGACCTCGTGGTCCGTTCCTCCTTGTTCGGCGTCACCTTCCGTCGCTTCCTGTCCGGGGTCGCTCTGGTCTTCACCGACCTCAGCCTGCTCTCCAGCCGTCGCCTCCTCGGCCTCCTCTCCGCCCTCGGGTTCCGGCTCAAACCACGCCCCGCCCATCTTCAAGATCATCTGAAGCACGCGCCAGACACCATACCCGGCCGCTCCGCCTTCCACTTTGGCATGAACCGTCCCGCGTGAACGCACATTGAGGCTCAACATGAACTCCTTGTCCGAAGGCGCGGCGATTCCGACCTCCGGACAACACGCCCCCAACAGGTCCCGGTAGGGCACCGACTGGGACTTCCCGCCGGAGAGAGCCAAAAGTGCCTCGGCTCCGAACACCACGCCTTCCTCCTCGTTCGCCACCGAGAAAAAGACCGGGTGCTCCAACTCCGCGCCGACGCGCTCCTTCAAGGAGTCTTCCGCGAATTTCCACAACCGCGTGTTCCGGGTCCAGACCGCGTTCTTGCGCGCGCGCCACGCAATCCGGTTTGCAATATGATCCAACTGACTCATGTGTTTTTGATTGTGCGTTCCAAGAAATCGAGCATCCGCCGGCCGGTCGGTCCGTTTGGAGGCGGGAGAGCGAGTTTCAACCGAATCGACGGATTCGCCAACCTTCTTTTGGCGGCGGGGATGCGACTCGATCCGCGCCCGTTGCCCCCCGGACCTATCGGCCTCCCTGAAGCGACCAGACATCCGCGTCAGCCAATTCGAACGCCAGTCGGACAGTCCGAGCCCGCACGCCTTTCCAGACCAACGTCCTGACCCCGTCCGCATCGGCCGGGGAAGCCAGATCGGGAACATCCGTTCCGGGCAGGGGGGCGCCCGCCTCATCCAGCAACTTCACCCGCAGCCAACCGTTCTTTCCGACTTCCGCATTCAGGCGAAGCGCAAATTCGTCCGCGCTCCCGCCTTTCGCAAACTTAAGCAACCGCGTCGTCACCACCGCCCCTTCCGGCCCCGCGTGCAAGGACACGAACCCGTCATTGCGATAGACAAACCTCCGCACGCGACTGTCCGGCCCTTCATAATAGGCCTCGGTTGCGTACACGGAGATTTCGCCCGGCCGGCCCGGCAGGCGCAGCATGCCCCAGGTCATGTAGTTGCTGCGGTTGCCGCTCCGGTCCTTGGGGGCCGACTCGGGAATCACCGGATCGGGCCAACGCCGAAAATTCACCCGGTCCCTCCCCGTCATCAACAGCGGCGCCACCTGGCTGCCATTCGGTTGAAACCTCGTCGGAAACCCGATCAGGATGTGCGGCGCGCGGTCGTAGGGCTGAATCGCGTTGGTGTAAAGATGCTCATCCGGCGCGTCGCCGTAACCCAGACGGACCGGTTCGCTCCAGTGAACAAAATCGTCCGACACGCAGGTCATGATGTCGCGCTTCCTGTTGCTGTTGAAGAAACGATGATACTCGCGGTAACGGCCCTCATGCGCATCCCAGAACGCGAGGTTTTGCGAATCGAAGGCCCCCTTGGTGATGACAGGCTCGTCACGATACAGCTTCCAATGGATGCCGTCCGGCGACTTGAACACGAACAATCCATGCTTGGACGAAGTGTCGCCCTTGCGAAGGGAACGCCCCCGCCCGATCGCCTTGTAGCGCGCGTCCGGCTCGCAGTTCGGATTGCGGTCCTTGAACACCGTGAAGTTGTGCGTGCCGACGCCGTTCCAGACGATGTTGTTCGCTTTGGATCCGTTGAATTCAATCAGCCCAAGCTCCGGCTTGGTCCATTTGACGCCATCGCTGCTTTCGGCGTAACAGGCCACCTCCGGATGCGCCGCCTTCTTGGCGTCCGTCAGCCAATGCGCCCCCCGGTAATACATCCGGAACAGAGGCTTCCCGTCCCGCTCGTCCTCAAAGAGAGTGTAGTAGGCGCAGGTGTTCCCCTCCCAAGGCGCGCCGGTCACCAACGCGACCTCGCGCGGCTCCGGCTTGTGCAGCGTCAGTCTCGCGTCGCCTTCAATCTTGTCGACCAGATGGTCGTCGATGAACAACTCCAACCGATCGCCGAGATCGACCGGCTCCGCAGCGGAAAGGGACAGCGCAAGGCCCAGAGCAAAAGAGGTGATGAATGTCTTCATGGTCTGCCGGAGGTCATTCCCTGTCATCGACGGCTACAATCCCGCCCGCCTCATTTTGCCGGAGGCGCGTCCTTGCCCAGGTCCTCCCCCAGCTGGCGGAAGTTGCCCTGTTCGCAACAGTGAACGAAGCCCTCGGTAACGGATTTCAACTGTTCCCAGCGTTCCCTGATCTTCTTGGATTCCTTCTTCGAGATGTGATTGTCCGCGGCCGCCGTCGCGATGACCGAAAGCAGGTCCGCAAACTCCTGCACCACCTCGTTCGTGGCCGGAACCAGGTAGAACGGATGCGGCCAATGCGCCTCGGGATTCTCGATGAAGAAACCTCCCGCCCGCTCTGCCACCCACTGGGCGATCCGGTCGTCGTCCGTGCATTCGAGCAGTTGCTCCACCCGGTCCAACGGGTTCAAGGCTCCGCTGCCGGCGTCTCCCGGCGGTTGCGCCCACTTGTAGATCATCGACAGCGACAACGACAGCTCATCGGCGACCTGCTTGGGACTGACTTTCTGGAACACCTCCCGGAGAAGTTCGTGCGATTGCATGGGCCGGTTAAATAGACCGCCTCCCCCAAAAAGGGAAGCATCGAATCCTCAGGGCCGCGCGCGTCTACAATCGCAAAAGACCATTGTAAATGCGCGGTCGCCATCACCCGGGCAGACTCACTCCCGTTCGACCACCGGCCGCAGGTCGCCAGTCACACAAGAACGCCACTTTCCACAACAGACGCCAGGGAAAGCCCGCAACCCCGGCGGGACGAGCCGCCCGCCGGGGTCTTCTGTTTCCACTTCCACCGCCGAGAAAACTTGCAATTTGCGCGCGCAAACGTCCATTTGAACGCGAAATGAAAGACGCGCAAACGCGGTCGGCCCAACAATGACGCCGATCTTGGCTTGGACAGGCATCGCGGTTTTTGCCGGGGCGGGTTTCTTTTTCGCCCTCGCGGAAGCCGCTCTTTTTTCGCTCGGACGTTGGCGGGCGCGCCAGCTCGCGTCCTCGCACCCCGGTCGCGCCACCCACGTGGCGGAGCTGCTCACCCGTCCCCAGGATCTCCTGGCCACCCTGGCGCTCGGCGGAGCCCTGGCCCACGGCGGCCTGCTCGCGGTGGGCATCTGGATGGCCATGTCCGGGAAATGGCCGTTCTGGACTACGCTGATCCTGCTCGTGGTCGCAATCCTGTTCGTCATGGAGGTCCTCCCCAAGACCCTCGCCGTCCGACGCGCCGCGCAATGGTCCCTGCGGGTCGCTCCGCTCGTCCGTTTCTTCATCCTGGTTCTCGGTCCGCCGAGACGGATCGGGCAGCGCGCCGTCACCGGAATCCTCGACGTCGCGCTGCGCGGCCGCAAGCCGACCAAACGCGGCGTCAGTGATTCCGAATATGAGGAGCTTCTGGAGATGGCCGCCCAGCAGGGCGCGCTCGAGGAAACCGAGAAGGAGCTCATCCTTGAAATCATCAAGCTCGACACCCGCACCGCCAAGGAGGCCATGACCCCGAGACCGCAGGTCGCCTGCGTGTCGGACGAGATGTCAGTCGAGGAGATGATCGCCGAGGCGCGACGGCACAAGCATCGTCGCCTCCCGGTCTACGACGAGACGCCCGACACGATCGTCGGGACGCTCGACACGCGGAAACTACTGCTCCATCCCGACTCCGAGCTGGAAGACGTGATCGACCCGCCCTCCTTCGTGCCGGAGACCATGAACCTCCTCCAACTGCTGACCCAGCTCCAGAAAAACACCCACGGCATGGCCATCGTCCTGGATGAGTTCGGCGGCACCGACGGCGTGATCACCGTGGAGGACATCCTGGAGGAGATCGTGGGGGACATCCTGAGCGAAGGCGAAAGGGAGGAACCCGAGGCCCAGCGACAGGGCCGCGGCCGCTGGAAAGTGAAAGGCTCCATGCGGCTCGACGACTTCCGGGAAACGGAATACGCCGACTTGCCCGACGTCCCCGACATCGAGACCATGGGCGGCCTGCTGACCAGCCTGCTGGAGATCGTCCCCACCCCCGGTCAGTCCGCGCGCTTCGGACCGCTGGAACTCACCGCCCTGGCCTGCGACGAACGGCGCGTTCTCGAATTGCAGGTCGCCCGCAAGCGAAGGACGAAACGGAAATGAGCGGAGAACTCCTCATCACCGCCGGCACGCTCACCGCATTCCTCCTGCTGTCGTTCCTTCTCTCGGGAATGGAATCCGGCGTCTTCGCCCTCAACCGCCTGCGCGTCCGCCAACAGCGACGGGAAGGAAAGGTCTCCGCCCGGCTGCTCCACCGATTCCTGGAAGATTCCGAAGATTTCCTCTGGACCATCCTCGTCGGCAATACCCTGGCCAACGCGGTTTCGCTGAGCGTGATGCTGACCGCGCTCTTCAACTCGTTGAAGGAGCGGCCCGTCTTTTTCGCCGCTGCGGCGCTTGCCGTGATCCTGGTGTTCTACGGCCTGTTTGAACTGCTGCCCAAGACCCTTTTCCGCCTCTACCCGAACCGGCTCTGCATGGCCATGGCCCGCCCGTTCCGCTTCATCCACCTCGTGCTGCGGCCCCTCGTCAAGATCGTTGCGTTCTTCGCCGACGCCCTGCTGGCGATCACCGGCGACAAGGAATACACCGGCCACATGTTCCGCAGCCGGGCAGAACTGCGCCAGGTCATGAACGCCAGCTCGGAGGGACTCACGAGCGCCGAGCGTGGCATGATCAACAAGGTCATGGACATGCAGAACAAGACCGTCCGTCAGGCCTCCACTCCCATCGGCATCGCCCGCTGCCTCACCCTGCAGACGAGCATGAAGGAGGCGCTCGAGGTCGCCCGCGAACACAAACTTACGCGCTTCCCCGTCTGGAACCAGGCCGAGGAGCCCCGACGCATCGTCGGCATGGTCAGCCTGAAGCAGCTCCTCTACGTGGGGAACATCGACGAACGCAAGACCGTCGCCCACTACGTGCGCTCCGGCATTTTCCTCGATGAGAATCTCCCCCTCGACCAGGCCATGCGCCGGATGCAGCGGCGCGGTCAACGCCTCGCCGTCGTGCTGGACCGCAACCGGCGCGAGATCGGCGTCGTCAGCCTGCAGGACATCCTCCGCGCCGTCTTCGGCGAGGTCAGCCTCTGAGTCCCATGACCGGCGACTACATCCTCGATCTCATCATCGGCCTCGTCCTCGTGACCGGGCTGGTGCTGCTCAACGGGTTCTTCGTCGCGGCCGAATTCGCCATCGTCAAGATCCGCGAAACCCAGCTGGTCACGCTCATCCACCAAGGCAACCGCCGCGCGCAGGTCGGCCTGAAACTGCTCCACAACCTCGACGCCGCGCTCAGCGCAACCCAACTCGGCATCACTCTGGCCAGCCTCGGACTCGGCTGGTTCGCCGAACCCATCTTCGCCCATCTGCTCGAGCCTGTCATGGACTGGGCGGGCCTCGAGTCGGAGGAACTAAGGCATTCCATCTCCTTCGCCTTCGGCTTCTCGGTCATCACCTTCCTCCACATCGTCGCCGGCGAACTGGCCCCCAAGTCGCTCGCCATCCAGAAACCCTTGCCCACCACGCTCTGGGTCGCTCAGCCGCTCCTCTGGTTCTACAAGATCTCCTACCCGTTCATCTGGGCTCTCAACCACACCGCTCTCTGGCTGCTCCGCCGTTTCGGCATCGAACCCGCCTCCGAGGGCGAACTGCACCACTCCGACGAGGAACTGCGCCTGCTCATCGCCGCCAGTCACGAACGCCAGGAAGACTCGACCCCGCTCGGCCGCGACATCGTCATGAACGCCATGGACCTGCGCAACCGCATTGTTCGCGACGTCATGACTCCCCGCCCTGACATTGTCGCCCTCGACACCGAAGACAGCCTGGAGGAATGCCTCGAAGTCGCCAGCTCCAGCGGCTTTTCCCGTCTGCCACTATGCGAGGATGACAACATCGACAGGACACTCGGCGTCGTCCACTTCAAGGACCTGTTCCGCCGAAGACTCGAAGCGCGGACCGGCGCGGACCTCGCCAACTCCATGCGCCAACTGATCTACGTGCCGGAACAGTGCCGCCTTGAGACCCTGCTCAAGCGATTCCTTGACCAGAAACTCCACTTCGCCATCGTCGTCGATGAATACGGCGGCACCGTGGGCATGGTCACACTGGAGGACATTCTCGAAGAGCTGGTCGGCCAGATCCAGGACGAGTTCGACCAGGAATCGCCCGAGATCGCCCAGATCGGCAAGCGCCGCTGGGTGCTGGACGGAGCCTGTCCCCTGCACGAACTCGGCGAAATTGTCGGCGAAGACCTCCATGAGGAGGGCATCACCACCACCAGCGGCTGGATCACCCACCGCCTCGGCGGCTTCGCGAAGGTCGGCGACGAGGTCCGCATCGGCGAATATTCCCTCCGCGTCGAGTCCATGGACGAACACACTGTCGCCCGGTTGAAATTGACGCAGGTCCGCGGCGGGCCTAGCTTGCCGCCCGAATCCTGAGCGGGGAAGGCCGACCAGCCTCATTCCCGCCTCGAAACCCGTTTCGCCGACGCGATGTCGTATCCGCATTTCACACCAAGCCTCCCCAAAAAAGTCGCCTTGGGCATTCTCGTCGCCGTCTGTCTGGGTTCCGTCGCCGTCATGGCCGCGCCCGCCAACGACAACTTCAGTTCGGCGTCCGCGTTGACCGGAGCATCGGCGACCGACACGGTCTCCAACGTCGATGCGACCAAGGAGTCCGGGGAAGACAATCACGCCGGCGATCCGGGCGGACTTTCTGTCTGGTGGACCTGGACCGCCGAAAGCGACGGTCTGCTCACCCTTTCCACCACGGGCAGCGTGGATGAATTCGATGCCCCGCTGGATACCGTGCTGGCGGTCTACACCGGCGTCGCCGTCAACGATCTCAGCGCGGTCGTCTCAAACGACCAGGATACCACCGGGACAGGGACCAGCTTCGCCCAGTTGCTCGCAACCTCTGGCGTCACCTACTACATCGCGGTCGACAGCTCCGCCTCCTTCGGCGCCCCCGTCGGAGGAACAGTAAGACTGACGCTCGCCTTCAACGCCGCGGGCAACAATGACAATCTGGCCGACCGCGCCGCGCTCTCCGGAACCCACGACGCCCTTGCCGGGACCAATGTCGGCGCCACCCGCGAATCCGGCGAAGCGACCCACGGAGGAACCGGAGGAGCCTCGGTCTGGTGGGAATGGACCTCCTCGTTCGACGGCCCCGTGACCTTTTCCACCGAAGGCAGCTCCATCGACACCCTCATGGCCATCTACGAGGGAACCGGCGACTCTCACGCCTCCCTGAGCCTCGTCGCCAACGACGACGACAGCGGCAGCAACCTCACCAGCCTGATCCTGCTCACCGCCGAAGCCGGCAAGACCTACATCATCGCCATCGACGGCAAGAACGGCGCCGTCGGAGCGTTCAACCTCTGTTTTTCCCAGGGCCTGCCCGCGCACATCGACGCCATCCAGCGACTGGGCGACGGCTCCTGCCGCTTGACCATCACCGCCTCGGCGGCCTGTCGGCTCCAAATCGAGGCCAAAGCCGATCTCGCCAATCCCTCCGGTTGGGCCCGCGTGCCCTTGGGCAGACTCAACGATGTCAGCGGCACGATCCAGTTCACCGACAGCGCCGCCATTGGCCAGGACAGCCGCTTCTACCGGATCGTCGCGCCCTGACCGCGCCGGACCGCTCCGCCACCCTGCCGCGCCCGCTGGCGCACGCAATCACACCCGGCCGCCCTCCGGGGAAGCCTGAACCGAAGCTTTTCAGCTTTGAAGTTCCACGGGCGAAACCTATAACGTCCGCATGCCAACCAACCTGCTCGAACTGATGGAAAAAGGAGGCCCGATGATGTGGGTCCTCCTGTTCACCAGTTCCGTGGCGATCGTCGTTTTCATCCAGCGATGGCTGCATTACCACCGGGAGCAGATCAATTCCACCGAGTTCCTGATCGGCGTCCGCAACGTGCTCAAGCGGGACAACGTCGTCGAGGCCATCTCCATCTGCGACGCCACCCCGGGGCCCGTCGCCCGAATGGTGAAGACCGCCATCCTCAACCGGGACCGGGGCCGAGACGGCGTGCGCGAAGCCTTGGAGGAAGCGGGGCTCATGGAGGTCCCACGCTTGGAGGAACGCCTGAACGTCCTCGCCACTGTGGCGCAGATCTCGCCTCTGATGGGTCTTTTCGGGACCTGCCTCGGCTTCATCGAGATCTTTGGCAGGATCGACCAGACACGGGGCTTCGCCTCGATCGAGAACCTTGCCGGCGGCATCTGGCAGGCCCTCATCTGCACCGCGGGCGGCCTGGCCATCGCCATCTTCGCCTATGCCGGCTACAATTACCTGGTCGGCCGCGTCAATTCGATCGTGCTCGACATGGAGAAGTCCTCCTCCGAAATCCAGAACCTGGTCATCGACCTAGCCGGCGACGACCACGAGCGATGAGACTGCCCCGCAACGCGCGCATCTTCCGGGGCCAACTCGACGCGGCGCCTTTCGTCGGAGTCGTCTTCATCCTCCTGCTGTTTGTCCTGCTGCACACCGCCCTGGTCTTCCATCCCGGAACGCCGATCGAACTCCCCTCCAGCGGCGAAATTCCCGGCCCCACCGGCCCCACCCTCGTGGTGGCGATCGATCGCGACAGCAAGACCTATTTTGAGAACGGCGCCGTCAGCGCCGCCGAACTGGAGGCCCGCCTGAGCGACCGAGTGCGTCAACTGGAAGAACCGGCCACGCTCGTTGTCCAGGCCGACCGGTCCGTGCCCCAACACGCCTTGATCGAGATGGCGGAAATGGCCCGCCGCGCCGGGATCCGCCGGGCCGTCCTGGCGACGCAATCGGATTCCCTCGCCGCCCGCCCCGCAGCCGCCCCGTGAACCCTCCGTTGGACAGCCCCCCTACCTGGTCTGGAACACGCTGGGCGACAACCATCCTGCTCGTGTTTGCGGCGCACCTCGGACTCCTGCTCGCCTTTTCAGCCCCGGACCCCGCGCCTCGTGAAACGCCGACGGACATCCCGGAATTCTCGCTCCTCCTGGACCGGCGGGACAACGCCGGCTGGCTCACGGCGACCACGATGCAGGATCCCACCGTCCTGGCTCTCTCCCATCCGCTCGGATTCTCCGGCGAGGCCTGGAATGCGGGCGGACCGACACAGATCGAGCCTCTGCGGTGGCCGGATGACCCCAGTTTCCTCGCCCCCGCGTTTGAGACCTTCGGCCAATCGCTGTCCGTTTCCACCGACGACCGCCACAGCCACGACGAGTTCTCCTCCCAACGCCGGGTCCCCTCGATCCTTTCGCGGACAACTCCCCGGCCAGCCCGCCAAATCGGGACCCGACTGCTGCTTTCCGGCGGCCTTCAGCAGCGCGGCCTCGCCCTGGCTCCGCCGCCTCCGGTCCTGTCCACCTCCGAATCCCTGCCCGACACAATCGTGGAGGTTGATGTAGATCGCGCGGGAGCCGTTTACACCTGCCGAATTTCCCGGACCCGTCAATCCGGCCCCGATGGCGAGGCGCGAAAATCCGCCGAAGACCAGGCCTTGCGCCACGCCCGTTCCCTGCGCTTCCGTCCCGCTTCCCGCACGAAAGGCCTCGACCGGTTGCCCGACATCTCGCTGACATCGGGAACGCTGACCTACAGGTGGGCCTACGCCCCGCCCTCGGCCCCGGAGGCAAACCGATGAAGTTCCCCTTGGAGACGCTGCTGTTCCTCTACCTGCTCGTCCTCCTCTCCGGGGTCTTTGCGATCGCGCTGTATTCCGAGCGTCGTCGCAAGACCTTCGAGCCGACCCCCAGCAAGGACAACATCTTCCGCTGCGGCAAATGCGCCTTCGTCTACACCGACGATCCCGACATCGACCGTTCCCGCTGCCCCCAATGCGGCACCATGAACGAGATCATCGAGTTCTGAATCGCGGAACGGTTTCCGGCCGGGGTTGCGCATGAGTTATTTCGATTGCCTCAAGACGCAACGGTCGCAGGGCGGGTGGGGCAAATTGTCCGCAATGAGCCGCGCCGGGACATGCTCACGTCGGCTCACTGCGACAGTTTGCCCCACCGTCTGGCCCAAATCGGCAGCCCATGCGAAGCCCTGGGTTTCCAAAGTTGACTTCCCACCGGCGTCTGGAATTTGATCCGGCATGCGAATCCTCCCCGCACTCGCTAGCGTTTCCGCCCTCTGCCTCGCCCTGAACGCCCGGTCCGCGCCGCTCGGCTTCACCCCGACGCAGTCGGCAGCCCAACTCGCCAAAGAAACGCGCTACGACGCCCTGCTGAAGGCTGAAAACCTCCGCGCATGGAGCCGCGCCATGACCACCCGGCCGCACCACCTCGGCTCGCCCAAAGCGAGGGAGAACGCGGAGTTCGTCGCCGGCCTTTTCCGCAAGTGGGGATACCAGACGGAAATCGAAGTCTTCGACGTCCTTTTCCCCACCCCCAGGACCCGAGAGCTTTCCCTGCTCCGCCCCTACCCTTTCAAAGCCTCGTTGGCCGAGAAGATCGTCGGCTCCGATTCCGCCGCCGAGACCCTGCGGAAGGAAGCCCTGCCGCCCTACAACGCCTACTCAGGCGAGGGCGAGGTCGTGGGCGCGCTCGTCTATGTGAACCAGGGCCTGCCCCGTGACTACGAGGTCCTGGAACAACGCGGAATCGACGTGAAAGGGAAGATCGTCATTGCCCGCTACGGCGGTTCCTGGCGCGGCATCAAGGTCAAGGTCGCCGCCGAGAAGGGCGCGGTCGGCTGCATCATCTACAACGACCCGTTGGACGACGGCTTCAGCCAGGGCGGCGCCTACCCGAAGGGCGCCTACAAGCACAACACCGCCGTCCAACGCGGGTCCGTCGTCGATCTCCCCATGCGGCCCGGCGATCCGCTCACGCCGAACTACGGCGCGGTCGAGGGAGCCAAACGCCTCCAGCGCGCGGAAGCCGAGACCCTGATGAAGATCCCCGTCCTGCCGATCTCCTCCGTGGACGCCGAACCGCTGCTCAAGGCGCTCGACGGCCCGGTCGCCCCGGCCGCCTGGCGCGGCGCGCTGCCGTTGACTTACCGCCTCGGCGGGGGCGCCGCGATTGTACGGCTCAAGGCGGAGTTCGATTGGCAACTCGTCCCGACCTACAACGTCATCGCCCGCATGAAGGGCTCGACCTTCCCGGACCAATGGGTCCTGCGCGGCAACCATCACGACGCCTGGGTCATCGGCGCCCGCGATCCCATCAGCGGCCTCGTCCCCCTGATCGAGCAGGCCCGCGCCTTCGCCGAACTCGCGAAAACCGGCTGGCGGCCCAAACGCACCCTCGTCTTCTGCGTCTGGGACGGCGAGGAACCCGGCCTGCTCGGCTCCACCGAATGGGTCGAACACCATCGCGACGAGCTTGACCGGAAGGCCGTCGCCTACGTCAACACCGACACCAACGCCCGCGGCTTCCTGCGGATCGGCGGCGCGCACTCCATCGAGACTGTCGCCGCCGAGGTCGCCCATCAGGTGACCGATCCCCAGACCGGCGTCAGCGTTTCCGAACGGCTCCGCTCCGTCCGACTGATCAACGGTTCGGACGCCGAGAAAAAGGAGTATCTCACCCGCCGGAATATCCGCATCGACGCGCTGGGCTCAGGTTCCGACTACTCCGCGTTCCTCCAGCATCTCGGCATCGCCTCCTACTACATCAGTTTCCAGGGCGAGGGAGTCGGCGGCGAATACCACACCTGCTTCGACACCTTCGACCACTATACCCGCTACATCGACCCCGATTTCAGCTACGGCGTCACCCTCGCCAAGGTCTGCGGCCGCATCTCGCTGCGCCTGGCCGACGCCGATGTCCTTCCCTTCGACTTCAACGCCCAGGCCGACACCATCGACGGCTACGTGAAAGAGATCGTGAAGCTGGCCGACACGATGCGCGAAGAGACCGCTACCGAGAACCGCCTGCTCGCCGAGAACCGTTTCCAACTCGCCGCCGACCCGACCCTGAAGTTCATCCAGCCCAAACCCAAGCCCCCTGTCCCGCACTTCAACTTCGCGCCGTTGCTCAACGCTTCAGACAAGCTGGCCGCCGCCGCCCGGGACTTCCACGCAGCCTTGGAACCCGTTCATGCCGGGAAACGTGAAATCCCAACTTCGAAACTCACCGAACTGAACCGCCTCATCTACCGGACCGAACGCGCCCTGATCGACGAGCGGGGATTGCCGCGCCGCCCCTGGTTCCGCCATCAGATCTACGCGCCCGGCTTCTACACGGGCTACGGCGTCAAGACGATCCCCGGCGTCCGCGAGGCCCTCGAGGAACGCCAGTGGAAAGAAACCGAAGACCAGATCACCCAGGCCTCGGCGGCCTTGGAACGCCTGACCGCCCGGATCCTCAAGGCGACCCAACTGCTCTCGGAATGAGATTCCGAACAACCTGCGAACAACCGCCTTTCTTCGGTGAGCAACCAACGGAAAAACTTGCCAGCAACTGACCATTTCAAATCCACCTCAAACCTGTTGTCATCCCGGCCATGATCGACTCCTTTGACGACGCCGCAGGCGGCCCCGTGGACCTGCAGACCAAGAAGCCCCGACGCAAGAAGACCTCCCCGCCGGAAGCCTCCATTGCCGCGCTGACGGGCGTGGATCGCCTCCCGCCGCACTCCGTCGAGGCCGAACAAGGCGTGCTGGGCTGCATCCTTTGGTCGCCGGTCGACTGCATGGGAGAATGCCTGGAGAAATTCCCCAAGGGCAGCGAAGTCTTCTACGACCTGCGCCACCGGACCCTGTTCGACACCCTCGCGGTAATGTACGACGCCAAGGACGCGATCGACATCATCACCCTGCGCCAGCGGCTCAAGGATTCCAACGTCCTGGATTCCATCGGCGGCATCGCCTACCTCAACGCCCTGCAGGATTCCGTCCCCTCCCCCGCCAACCTCTCCTACTACATCGATATCGTCCGGGAGAAGCACCTGCTGCGCAAGACCATCCAGACCTGCACCCAGGTGGTCGGCCGGGTCTACGAGCACGAAGGCGAGGTGGACGCGCTGCTGGACGAGATCGAGCGCGAGGTCATGGCCATCAGCGAGGAACGCATCGAGGCCGAGGGCGTGCGCCCCATCAAGGATCTCGTCCACTCCGCCATCAACACGATCGAGGAGTATTACTCCAAGCAGGGCGCGCTGACCGGCGTCGCCACGGGTTTCCCCGAACTGGACAAGATGACCACCGGCCTTCACGGCGGGGAAATGGTCGTCATCGCAGCCCGACCCTCGATGGGCAAGACGTCCCTGGCGATGAACATCGCCGAGCACGTCGCTCTGGAGCAGGACCTGCCGGTCGGCGTGTTCAGTCTGGAAATGACCTCCGAGTCCCTGATCCTGCGCATGATGTGTTCCCGCGCCCGCGTCAACCTGCGCAACATCCGCGAGGGCTTTATCGCCGAACGCGACTTTCCGCGCCTCACCAAGGCGGCCGGACAACTGTCCAATTCCAACCTCTTCATTGACGACACGCCCGGCCTTTCCATCCTGCAATTGCGGGCCAAAGCGCGGCGGATGTGCCAGCAATTCGGGGTCAAATTGTTTGTCATTGACTACCTCCAACTGCTCCATTCTA
>JAYPFK010000064.1:0-33012 GCA_038126235.1 Verrucomicrobiales bacterium | reverse complement strand
CGTCACGGCGGCGGAGCCTTCAGCGGCAAGGACCCCTCGAAGGTCGATCGCAGCGCCGCCTACATGGGCCGCTACGTCGCCAAGAACATCGTGGCCTCCGGCGCGGCCACCCGCGCCGAGGTGCAGTTCGCCTACGCGATCGGCTACCCAGATCCGGTCTCCGTCGCCGTGGACACCTTCGGCACCGGCCAGGTCAGCGACGAGAGGATCACCCAAGCCGTGCAGGAGGTCTTCAGCTTCAAGCCGGCGGACATTGTCAAGCAACTCAACCTGCTCCGCCCCATCTACGGGAAGACCACCAACTACGGCCACTTCGGCAAGATCGACGACCTGAACAGCATCACCTGGGAAAAGACCAACAAGGCCGCCGCGCTCAAGAAGGCCCTCCGCTGATCCGACAACCCGGATTTCCAATCACAAATCTCCAATCACAAATCTCCAATCACAGATTCCCCTCACCATGAGCACCGCCACTGAAGAAGCTCCGCAGACGGAGACCGAATACAAGATCAAGGACCTTGGCCTCGCCGATTTCGGCCGCAAGGAAATCACCATCGCCGAGCACGAGATGCCCGGCCTCATGTCCATCCGCGAAAAGCACGCCAAGACCAAGCCGCTGCAAGGCGTCCGCGTCACCGGGTCGCTCCACATGACCATCCAGACCGCCGTGTTGATCGAGACGCTGGTCGATCTCGGCGCGTCCGTCCGCTGGGCGAGCTGCAACATCTTCTCCACCCAGGATCACGCCGCCGCGGCCATCGCCAAGGCCGGCGTGCCGGTCTTCGCCTGGAAGGGCGAGACCCTGGAGGAATACTGGTGGTGCACCTACAAGGCCCTGATCCATGAGGGCGACAAGGGCCCGCAACTCATCGTTGATGACGGCGGCGACGCCACCCTGCTCATCCACAAGGGCTATGAGCTCGAGAACGGCAGCGACTGGGTCAACACCCCCTCCGGCAACCACGAGGAACAGGTCATCAAGGACCTCCTCAAGCAGATCCACGGCGAGAACCCCACCCGCTGGCACGACGTCGTCGCCGAGCTGAAGGGCGTCTCCGAGGAGACCACCACCGGCGTTCATCGCCTCATCCAGATGCACGAGCAGGGCAAGCTCCTCATCCCCGCGATGAACGTGAACGACTCCGTCACCAAGTCGAAGTTCGACAACCTTTACGGCTGCCGCGAGTCGCTCGCCGACGGCATCAAGCGCGCCACCGATGTCATGGTCGCCGGCAAGGTCGCCGTCGTCTGCGGCTACGGCGACGTCGGCAAGGGCTGCGCACAGTCCATGCGCGGCTTCGGCGCCCGCGTCATCGTCACCGAGATCGATCCCATCTGCGCCCTGCAGGCCGCGATGGAAGGCTTCGAGGTCACCACGATCGAGGACACGCTCGGCGAGGGCGACATCTACGTCACCACGACCGGCAACAAGGACATCATCACCGCCGATCACATGTCCAAGATGAAGGACCAGGCGATCGTCTGCAACATCGGCCACTTCGACAACGAGATCCAGGTCGACAAGCTCAACGCAATGGAAGGCGTCCAGGTCGAGGAGATCAAGCCGGAGGTTGAAGGCGCGGTGGACAAGTACACCTTCCCCGCCGGCAACAGCATCTACATGCTCGCCAAGGGCCGCCTCGTGAACCTCGGCTGCGCCACCGGCCACCCGAGCTTCGTCATGTCCAACTCCTTCGCCAACCAGACCCTCGCGCAGATCGATCTCTGGGAGAACAAGGACACCTACCAGCCCGGCGTGTACATCCTGCCCAAGCAGTTGGACGAGGAAGTCGCCCGACTTCACCTCGGCAAGCTGGGCGTCAAGCTCACCACCCTCTCCCAGGACCAGGCCGATTACCTCGGCGTCCCGGTCGAGGGCCCTTACAAGCCCGAGCACTACCGCTACTGAGATTCAGCCGCGCAAACCGCGCGGGAGAAACTGACACCGAAGGCGGGCGCCCAGCGCCCGCCTTCACTTTGTCGAACCACCGGTTTTGAACCGCGGATTGCGCGGATGACCAGGATGAGGGAAACACAGTTCAGGCGGTCGCCCCACGGCGCTTTGCCACACGAGTGACGCCAGCAAACACACGCCCCACGCCCGGGCGCCATCAGAAAGAAAAATCCAAGCCATCCGCGTAATCCGCGGTAAGAAAATGTCCTTCGCAAAAGAAATAGCCCGGCGGCGGGCGTTCGCGATCATCTCGCATCCGGACGCCGGCAAGACGACCCTGACCGAGAAGTTCCTGCTTTACGGCGGCGCCGTGCAGTTGGCCGGCTCCGTCACCGCGCGCAAGCAGCAGCGCGCCGCCACCTCCGACTGGATGGAGCTCGAACGCCAGCGCGGCATCTCCGTCAGCTCCACCGTCCTCCAGTTCGACTACGACGGCTACTTCGTCAACCTGCTCGACACCCCGGGCCACAAGGACTTCTCCGAGGACACCTACCGCGTGCTCACCGCCGTCGACGGTGTGATCATGGTCATCGACGCGGGCAAGGGCATCGAGTCCCAGACCCGGAAACTTTTTGAAGTCTGCCGCCGGCGCGGCGTGCCGATCTTCACCTTCATGAACAAGCTGGACCGCCCCGCGCGCAACCCACTCGACCTCATGGACGAACTGGAGAGCGTGCTGGGTATCGGCGCCTACGCGATGAACTGGCCGCTCGGCAACGGCCAGGACTTCAAGGGCGTCTACGACCGGCAGGCCAAACAGGTCCACTTCTTCGAGCGCGTCGCGCACGGCAGCTATCGCGCGCCGGTCTCCATCCACGGCATCGAGGATGAGACGGTAAAGTCGCACATGTCCGAGACCGCGCACGCTCACCTCACCGAGGAGATCGAACTCCTTGAGATGGCCGGCGTGGAATACGACACCGACGCCGTGCTGGCCGGCCATCAAACCCCGGTCTTCTGGGGCAGCGCCGCCAACAACTTCGGCGTGCAGCTCCTGCTCGACGGCTTCCTATCCCACTCCTCCCCGCCCCGCGCGCGAATCACCTCCGACAAGGTGGTCATCGAGCCGCACCACGAGGCCTTTTCCGGATTCATCTTCAAGATCCAGGCGAACATGGACCCGCGACACCGGGATCGCATCGCCTTCCTGCGCATCTGCTCCGGCAAGTTCACCCGCGACATGTCGGTGACGCATTCCCGCTCCGAGAAGAAGGTCCGCCTCTCCAGCTCGCACAAACTCTTCGGCAACGATCGCGAGACCATGGACGAAGCCTACCCCGGCGACATCCTCGGCATCGTCGGCCACGACGCCTTCGGCATCGGCGACACGCTGACCGAGGATCCCAAGATCGCCTACGGTGAGATGCCGCGCTTCACGCCGGAACATTTCGCCTTTCTGCACAGCACGAACACCGGGCAGTTCAAACGCTTCCGAGCCGGCATGGAGCAGCTTCTCCAGGAGGGCGTGGTGCAGGCCCTGCATCCCCGCAACTCCGCCCAACGCGTGCCCCTGCTGGCGGCGATCGGCCCCCTGCAATTCGAGGTCGTGAAGCACCGCCTGGAAGCGGAATACAACGCCGAGACCCGCCTCGAAGGCGCGCCGTGGACCGTCCTCCGCTGGGTGTCTCCCGAAATCTCGAACGACACCCTCAACGAGCTCTCACTCCCCTCCGGGGCGCGCCTCGCGGACGATTCCAAAGGGCAACCCGTCCTCCTCTTCAGCGCCAAGTGGGAGCTCGACTACTTCGTCGAACGGAACAAGGACATCGAGCTCTCGGAATTCCCCTTCGCCGAGGAATTGACCGACTCGGCGCATTGAGAGGGGAGCCGGTCCCATGTCGCCAGGCATCCCAGAATTGCCGGCGACAGCCGCAACCGGAGCGCGGAATTCATTCCGCTTCAACCTCCGCTCTTCCCAGTTGCTCAGAGCTTTTCTGAACGCCACGCCATCCAGCGTTGAAGCGGAATAAATTCCGCGCTCCGGTCGGCTACTCCGTTCACCTCGATTGCGCACGGTCGTTCCGCACGGATTCAGTTACTGAAAACAAAAAGGCCGGCGAAGGCTGTCGCCTCCGCCGGCCGTGATTCGCGCCGCGCGCTTCGCCCGCCTCAAAGGGCTTCGTCGCCCTTTTCGTCGGTGCGGATGCGGATGGACTCCTCGATCGGCAGGACGAAGACCTTGCCATCGCCGATCTTGCCCGTCTTCGCGGCCTTGGCGATGGCGGCGACCGCGGCGTCCGACTTGTCGTCGGCCACGACGAGCTCGATCTTGATCTTCGGGAGGAAGTCCACGGTGTATTCGCTTCCGCGATAGATCTCGGTGTGGCCCTTCTGCCGCCCGAAGCCCTTCACTTCGCTGACGGTCATGCCCTCGATCCCGATCTCGCTGAGCGCGTCCTTCACTTCCTCGAGTTTGAACGGCTTGATGATTGCTTCCAGTTTCTTCATTTCAGTGTCTGTTCAGAGTGTTTCGATTTGATGTTGTCCGGCCCGATCAGTTGTAGGCCGATTCGCCGAATTCGTTCGAATCCAGGCCTTGCTCTTCGATCTGCTCGTCAGCCCGGAGTCCGACAATATTGTCGATGACCTTGAGCGAGACAAAGGAGATCACGCCGCTCCAGACCACGGTGATTACGACACTGGCGATCTGGGCAATCACCTGGCTGACCATTCCGACGCCCTCCGGGTCATGGGCGCCGCTGCCGCCGAACGACTTGTAGGCCACCACGCCCGTAAGGACGGCTCCCACGACCCCGCCGACACCATGCACGCCGAAGACGTCCAGGCTGTCATCGTATCCGAACTTCCGCTTCATGGTCGTCGCGCTGTAGTAGCAGATGATGCCTGAGGCAAAACCGATCAGGATCGCCCCCAACGGACCGGCCACGCCCGACGCGGGCGTGATGGCGACGAGGCCGGCCACCGCGCCGGTCGCGATGCCAACGGCCGTGGGAGTGCCGCTCGAACGCCATTCCACGAACATCCAGGTCACCGCCGCGGTCGCGGTGGCGATCTGCGTGACCAGCATGGCCATGCCGGCCGTGCCGTCCGCCGCCAGTTCACTGCCAGCGTTGAAGCCGAACCAACCGACCCAGAGCATCGAGGCGCCGATGATCACCATGGGCACGTTATGCGGCATGATCAGCGTCTTGGGGAACCCCCGCCGTTTGCCGACCATGATGCAGGCGACCAGCCCCGCGATGCCGGCGTTGATGTGCACCACGGTGCCGCCCGCAAAATCCAACACATCGGGAAGCCCGCCGGGCAGGGAGCCAAACAATCCGCCGCCCCAAGCCATGTGCCAGATCGGGCAGTAGGAAAGCGTGAACCAGACCGCCGTGAAGAGCAGGATCGCCTTGAACTTCATGCGCTCGGCAAAGGCGCCGACGATCAGCGCCGGCGTGATGATGGCGAAGGTCATCTGGAAGGTGACGAAGACCGATTCCGGAATGGTCCCGGAAACCGCATCCAGCTCCAGGTGATTCAGCAGCAGCATCTTGCCGTCCCAGCCCATGAAGGCGCAGCCCTCGCCGCCGGCTGCCAGCGCGTAGCCGTAGATCACCCAGAGGAGCGACATGATCGCGCAGATGGCAAAACACTGCACAAGGACGGACAGCACGTTCTTGGAGCGAACCAGACCTCCGTAGAAGAGCGCCAGGCCCGGAAGTGTCATGAACAACACCAAGGCCGTCGCCACGATCATCCAGGCGGTGTCGCCCGAATTCACTTGGGCAGAAGCTGCGCCGCCCGCCGCGCTCACGTCGTCCGGATTCGTCACCGTGTCGGCGTCCGAGGTTTCGGCGCCCACTTCCCCGCCGGGTTCCATCTCGGCTGCGTCAGGCGCAGCGGCATCCGCAGGATCGGCCGCCAACGCGGTCGCCAAGGGCGCCACGCAGAGCGAGATCATCAAAAGATATTTCCAAATGAGTCTTTTCATATCGGTCAGCTTTGTCGTGTTCGTTTGTTGTGTTCGAATTTGCGGGAATAACCGCGTTTGCGTCTCGATCCGTCGCCAACGCGGGGACCTACCCCCCATTAGCAGCAGGGGCGCCAACCGTCGCGCCCCGCTCATTGGAACGATGCGGAACATTCATCAAAACGGCGTTTTCACTGTGAATTGCGCGTATTCCCACCTCCAGGATTCCCCTCACAAAAAGAAAAGACCACGCCTGGGAATCCCGGGCGTGGTCACGATTTAACAGCGCGGTCAAAAACGGACAGACCAAGCGCCGCCGTCAGACGGCCTTGTCATCCTTCTCGTCGGTCCGGATGCGCAGGGCCTCCTCTACCGCCATGACGAACACCTTGCCGTCGCCGATTTTTCCGGTCTTGGCCGCCTTGCCGATGGCCTCTACGGCCTGCCCGGCCACGGAGTCGTTCACGACGATCTCCAGTTTGATCTTGGGGAGGAAGTCCACGGTGTATTCACTGCCGCGGTAGATCTCCGTGTGTCCCTTCTGGCGGCCGAACCCCTTGACCTCGGTCACGGTCATGCCCTCGAGGCCGAGGTCGCCGAGCGCGTCCTTCACTTCCTCCAGTTTGAACGGTTTGATGATTGCTTCGATTTTCTTCATGAATGGTCTTTCGTTTTGGAATTTTTCTTGGGGTCCGGGCGGATCCGTCTGGACGGCGCCGCCCGGACCGGTCGTCTCGATTCCTCCGGCTTACTTGTTCGCGACGAAATCCGGATAGGCTTCCTGACCGTGTTCGGACAGGTCCAGTCCCTTCTCTTCCTCTTCTTCCGTCACACGGACTCCCACGGTCATCTTGATGACGAAGAACACGGTGAAGGAGAACAGGAACGCCGCGGCGCCAACAGCCAGCACCCCGATCAACTGCCCCATGATGGTCAGATCATTGGAACCATTCTCGAAGATCGCGGCGGCCAGGATGCCCCAGATGCCGCAAACTCCATGCACGGAGATCGCGCCGACAGGATCGTCAATCTTGATCTTGTCAAAGAACACGATCGAGACGACCACGATGACGCCGGCGATCAGGCCGATCATGATGGAGCCCATCGCCGAGACGATGTCGGCATTCGCGGTGATGCCCACCAAGCCGGCGAGGATGCCGTTCAAGGCCATCGAGAGATCGGGTTTCTTGAACCAGACCCAGGAGACGACAATCGCGGAGATCGCCCCCGCACAAGCCGCCAACGTGGTGGTGGTGAAGACGAGCCCCAGCGGGCCGGGCGCTGCCGAGAGGACGGAACCGCCATTGAAGCCGAACCAACCGAAGAACAGCAGGAACACGCCGATGGCGGCCAAAGGCATGCTGTGACCCGGAATCGGCCGGATTGTGCCGTCAACGTATTTGCCCTTGCGCGGGCCAAGGATCAGGACGCAGGCGAGAGCAGCGAAGCCGCCGAACGCGTGCACCACGGCGGAACCGGCAAAGTCCTTGAAGCCGTTGCCGCCGTTGAGCTTGCCCATCCAACCGCCGCCCCAGTGCCAGGAACCGACCACGGGGTAAGCCAAACCAACCAACAGCGTCGCGAAAACCAGGAACGGCAGCAGCTTCACCCGCTCCGCAACCGCACCCGAAACGATCGTGGCCGCAGTCGCGGCGAACATGGCCTGGAAGATGAAGTCGCCGTAGCCGGTCATGGCCAGGGCAAGCCCGCCGTAACCGAAGGTGTCACCGCCATCGGCATTCAAATCACCGATCGGCCCGCCCAGGGAGAAGAAGCCGTTGAAGTCTCCCGGGTAGTGCGTGTTGAAACCGACGAACGCATACGTCAGCAGTCCCATCGAGATGATGAACACATTCTTGAACAGGATGTTGACCGTGTTCTTCGACTGCGTCAGCCCGGACTCCAGAGTGGCGAAGCCCAGATGCATGATGAACACCAGCGCGGCCGCGATCACCGTCCACAGCATGCTGGTCGTAAAGAAGTCAAAGGCATAGGCGTGATCGCCTTGCGCCTTGACCAACTCCACATAGTCAGCGTCTTTTTCGAAGGGCTTGGCCGCTTCAGCTGCCGCAGTAGCTGCGGTTGCCGCAGCTTCAGTGACAGCCGCGGCGGCATCGGCGGGTGACGGCGAATCCTGTGCAAAGGCTCCGCATACCGTCGTCATGCAAAGCAGGCCAGCGAGGAAGTATTTCCAGATGTGTTTCATTTGATTCGTTGTGTTCGTTCGTTGAGTTGCCAACTGCGTATCCCTCCTTAGCAACGGCGCTGCCAAATGGCGCCAAACACAACGCAATAATTGCAACTTACTGAAGACAAACAACTTGCGTACCGTGAAACACATTCATGCAAATCATCAAACATGCGATGCCCAAAACCATTCATGATTCTGGTCCTTTTTGTGCAGGAAGCAGGGGCGGCAATAGGATTGCCATCGCCCCTTACATTCGGAACCATGCTGCGCAATTCATGTTCCGGATCCTGAAAAGTCTACTGCCGGCGTTTGCCGCAATCGCCTCCATGTGCTCGGGCTTTGCTGGGGATTCGCCGGCGCTCGATGAGAAGTGGATCCAGTCCGCCATCGCCCCGGCGGCCGAGTCCTTCGAAATCCGCGGCACCGGCGGCCGCAACAACCCCATTCGCCGCGCCCTGACCGGACCTTTCAACGGAGAGGAATTCTTCATCCGCTTCAACCTTCGCTACGAGGCAGCCTCCATCGACCTCCCCGGCAAGGAAAAGAACGGCGGCGAATTCTTCATCCTCTGGTTGGACGAAAACGAGGGCGACGACACCGCCTCCCACAACGGCGGAGTCCCCAACCTCGGCGTTCACGTCTCCGAAGGCCGGAACACCTTCATGGTCCGCTACGCCTCGCAGGCCGAGAAGCACACGAACATCCCGCTGGAAGGCGACCGGGAACGGACCCTGGTCGCGCGCCTGTGGAAGACCAAACCCGGCGCGGAGGAACCGTTCGACAACCTCGACCTCTGGATCGATCCCCTGCCCGGCTCCGAATTCAAGCCACATGCCTCGGCCAGCAACCGCAAGAGCATCCGATCCGTCAACTGGCTCGGTTTCGCCACCGGCGGCAAGACCGAATCGACCGACCGCATTCACGTGTCCGACATCCGCATCGCCGACAACTGGCGGGCCATCCTCGGCCTGCCGCCCAGCACGACCGCCCCCGTCCTGGAGCCGGAACCGGATCCTGTCCCGGTCATCGAAAAGACGGTCGCCTTCGCCAAGGACGTCTATCCAATCCTCAAGGAACGCTGTTTTGAGTGTCATTCCGGCGACAAGCCCAAGGCGGGATTCCACCTCGACATTCTCGACCAGGCCCTGAACCGGACCCGCCCCTACGACGCAGAAGCCAGCCGCCTCATCCAGTTGGTCACGGAGGGCGATCCCGAGAAACGCATGCCGCCGCCGAAAGCCGGCCCCGCCTTGAACGAAGCGCAGATCGCCGTGCTCAAGGCCTGGATCAATGAAGGCGTGGATTGGGACGAAAACTTCCTCCCCACGCCGGCGCCCAGGACCGACCACTGGTCCTTCCAACCCATCCGCCGCCCCCAGATCCCCAAGGTGAAGAACCAGGCCTGGGTGCGCACGCCGATTGACGCCTTCATCGCCAGGGGCCATGAGGAGGCCGGACTCACTCCGGCCCCCGTCGCAGACGACGCGACGCTGCGCCGCCGCATCGCGCTCGATCTCACCGGCCTGCCTCCCTCCGCTTCCTCGAACGCTGCGGCCGATGACGCCTACATCGATGAGTTGCTCTACTCCAAACAGCACGGCGAACGCTGGGCGCGCCACTGGCTGGACCTCGCGCGCTGGGCCGAAAGCAACGGCCACCAGCATAATCGCGACCGCCCCCACGCCTGGCGCTACCGCGACTACGTGATCCGCAGCTTCGCCGAGGACAAACCCTTCGACCAGTTCATCCGCGAGCAACTCGCCGGAGACGAACTCCCCTACGCCGACGAGCATTTCGAGGCTCTCGGCTACCTCGCCGCCGCGCGCTACAGCGGCAACGACCTGGACAAGGAGATCCAACGCAACGACATCCTCGTCGATATCGTCAACACCACGGGAAAGACCTTCCTGGGGCTCACGGTCGAATGCGCCCAATGCCACGAGCACAAGTTCGATCCCCTTTCCCTGCGCGACTACTACCGACTGCAGGCCTTCTTCACCACCGGCCAACCGGGCAACGTGATCCTGGGCCACGAGACAGATCGCGCGGCGGAACTCGTTGCCGAACGCTGGAACATCTTCGACGCGGCCCACGCCCGCATGGTCGCCGCCCGGCGCAAGAAGGGATATCCCGAGCCCATCCTGGTCAGCCCCGAAAGCGTGATCAAAGGCCTGACCGCGGAGGAGAAGAAGTTCTTCAACACCTTGGAAAAGGAGATTGCGCAACTGCCTCAGGCCTGGAGCTTCTACTCGGAGACCAACGCCGCCGAGAAGCGGGTCGTTGCGCCGCATGAAATGCGCTGGCCGCTTTCCCGCCATCTCGACCGTCTGGCGAAACGCAGGACTTACATTCGTATCCGTGGCGATGTCGGCAGCCCCGGACCGGAGGTCACGCCCGGCTGGCCCGCCGTCTTCGGAAACTCCAAACCGCTCGATCCCGAACACCCCCGGACGCAGCTCGCAGACTGGCTGGCTTCAAAAGACAATCCGCTCACCGCCCGCGTCTGGGCCAACCGCATCTGGCAATGGCATTTCGGCCGCGGCCTCGTCGAAACCTCCGGCGATTTCGGCAGGCAGGGCGCGAAGCCCTCCCACCCCGAGTTGCTGGACTGGCTGGCCTCCGAACTCATGGATAACGGGTGGAGCGCGCGTCACCTGCACCGGCTCATCGTCGGCTCCAGCGCCTACCGCCAATCCTCGGCCTTCAACCAGGCCAACGCGGACAAGGACCCCGAGAACCGGCTCCTCTGGCGGCGCGAACCGCGCCGATTGGAAGCCGAGGCGATCCGCGACTCCGTCCTCGCCGTTGCGGGAACCCTGGATCTCAAGGCTGGCGGACCCAGCGTGCCGATCGACAAGGCCGCGACCTCCACCCGCCGAAGCGTCTACCTGAAGCAGAAGCGGGACAAACTCCCCCACCAGCAGATGCTCTTCGACGGGGCCAACGCCCTCACCGCCTGCTCACATCGACGCGTCTCCACCGTCGCCCTGCAGCCGCTCTACCTGCTCAACAACGAATTCATGCAGGGCGCCGCCGCAGCCTTCGCCAAGCGCGTCGGCGAATCGGCGAAAAGACCCGAAGATCAGGCCCACGCCGCCATCGAACTCGCCTTGTCCCGCCCGGCGCGCGCCGAGGAAATCGCCAAGGCCGCCCCGCTCATCGAAAGCCAGGGCCTTGAAGCCTTCTGCCTCGCCCTCTTCAATCTCAACGAATTCGTCTACGCGCCCTGAGCGGCGCATCGACACACAAGGGTTGGGAGAACCGTCCCCAGCGAGCCGCGCGGGAGCGAGGATCTTTAAAACGCGCCTCGCCCGGAGGGACGAACTCCCGCGAGCCCCACTTCAAGTCCCAACGGGACGAAACGAAACGCGCCATGCCGGACGCAGCCCCCCCATCCCACGCCGCTATCGCCCCTCCGGGGCTTTGAAATGGGTCGCTTCGGCGAAGCGACCCTACCCAACCCCAGGTAAGGACGCCTCGCCGCAGGCGTCCCACTTCAAGTCCCAGCGGGACGAAACGAAACGCGCCATGCCGGACGCAGCCCCCCCATCCCACGCCGCTATCGCCCCTCCGGGGCTTTGAAATGGTTGGCTCGGCGAGCCGGCCCTACCCAAACCCAGGTAAGGCCCCCTCGCCGCAGGCGGTGACAGATTGAAAATGGAGCACGGATTTGATTCCGCATCAACCTCCGGACATCGCGCGTTGCCGCAATGCCCGACCGCCGCGCCCTCAACGCGAACGCGCGACCTACTTCTTCGCCAGCACGACCCGGAAGCCCTGATCGTTCTTGCGCTCGGTCGGCTCCAGATAACGACGATAGGAGGCCTGGAGGGCATTTGCAGAGTAGCCGTACCAAGAACCGCCGCGCAGGACGCGGTTCTTCTGGGATGAATCGCCCCAATCGTCGCACCATTCCCAGACGTTGCCTCCCAGGTCATAGACTCCGTAGTTGTTGGGACGGAAGCTCCCGACCGGAGCGGTGTTGCTCCAGTCGTCATAGCTCACGTTCTCCGCGTAGTTTCCGACGCCGATGGCCGGGGGCCATTCATTCCCCCAAGGGAACACGTCCTTGACCTTGCCATCGCGCGCCAGCGGAGAAGAACCCGACTCGCCGCTCAGGCCGACGAGTCCGCTCCATTCCAGATCGGTCGGCAGACGGTAGACGTAGCCATCCAGAAGCTGCTCACCGGTCTCCTTGGCCGTCAGCCACTTGCAGAAAGCTTCGGCGTCCGCCCAGCTGACATTGACCACCGGATGCGAATCGTCCTGATCAAAACCCGGCCGTTCCCAGCCGTTGCCGGCGTCATGGCGCGATGCCTTGACGAAAGCGCGATAATCGCCGACGCGGCACTCGATCGCCGCGACATGGGTGTTCCCCGCCTTGACCACGCGCATGCCCAGGCTGTTCTTCCAAACCGTCTTCTCGGGGCTGAACCGACGCGCTGCCATCTCGGCCTCACGTTTCTTGATCGCCTCCTCCTGGGCGAGAGCCATCAGACGGGCTTCCTCGGCCTTGCGGACCTTCTCCTCGGCCGCAAGTTTCATCGCGGCAGCGGCGCGTTCCTCGGCGGCCTTCTTGGCCCGCTCTTCGGCGAGCTTGCGCTCCTCCTCCTCCTTCTGGGCCCGCATCTTGGCGGCGATCTCGGCCTCCGCCTTCGCCTTGGCGTCCGCCGCAGCCTGAAGGCGCAGTCGCTCCGCCTCCCGCTTCTGGGCCTCCTCAAAGGCCTTCTGGGCCGCTTCCACGCGCGCCTGGGCGTCCTCGATCTTCTTCAAGGCATCCGCGGTCATTCCGCCTCCGGGCTGGCCTCCTCCCGCAGCGGGGTTCTTCGCCGCCTCAGCCTTCATTCGTTCCAATTCCGCCTTCTCCTGAGCCAGACGAATGCGTTCCTTCTCCGCCTCCGCCTCAACCTGCTTCAGCTTCGCCGCGAGTTCGGCCTGCTTCGCCTTCATCTCTTCTTCCGCCTCGCGCCGGATGCGTTCGGCCTCGGCCGCTTGTTTGGCGGCCTCCTCCGTGCGTTTGGCGGCCTCCTCTTCCAGCCGTTGGGCCTCCTCGGCCTTCGCCTTGGCGTCCTCCTCCGCCTGTTTGCGGATCTCCTCAGCCTTGTTGATGCTGGCCATCGCCTTTTCCTCCGGCGACTTCTTGAACGCTGTCAGGAACACCGCCAATCCCACCACCGCAAACACGAGACCACCGACGACGGCGTAGAGCTTGTTCATGCCCTTCGGCTCTTCGGTGGGAGCCGCCGAAACCTCGCTCGCAAGGGGATCCACCTGCCCGACTGCGGGACGCTGCAGTTCCAGCATCTCCACCAACTGACCGATCTCCTGAGGCCGTTGGCCCGGATCCTTGGAAAGGCACGCCGCCACGGTCTCCTCCCAGATCCGGGAGATCGGCTCGCCAATGACGCGCAGTTCCTTGCGGCGATGGGTCATCGGCGGCGGCACCTTCTGCTCCAGCTGCAGCAGCAGGTTGCCCGTGTAGAAAGGCGGCTTGCTGGTCAACAGTTCGTATAGCGAAGCGCCGATCGAGTAGATATCGTCCTGGATCGCCGCCTCCTCGCCTGCCGCCTGCTGCGGGCTGACATGCGTCAACTCGAGCCCCGCGTCCTCGAACGCGGTCGCCCGGGCCACGAAGTTCAGGATGTGCTTCTCCAGCCCGAAATCGAGAATCCTCAGCGTCCCTTTCTGGTCGACCATGAGATTGCCGGGCTTCAGGTTGCCATGCACGTAGCCCTCGCCGTGCGCATATTCCAGGACCTCGCACACCTGCCCCATCCAGTCCGAAAGCTCCGCGGGGGCGAAGGTCTGCCCGCTCTTCTGCCCCCTCAACTGGGACAAGGTCGCTCCCTCGATGGCGGGACTGACCAGGGCCACCAGCGGCCCCTCGCTCTCCACGGACAACGTTGGCACGATCTGCTCGTGCTTCAGATCCTGCAGCATCAGCGCCTCGCGCTTCAACGTGGCCAACGCGGAAGGATCCGGCTTGACCATGTCGGGCAGGAACTTCAAGGCGCAGTCGTGCTCCTCGCTTTCGTCCCAGGCCAGCCAGACCACGCTCATGCGTCCCGACCCGACCACCTTCATCAGGGTGTATCGGTCGAAGACCTTCTGACCTTCCGTCAAGGCGCCGACCGCGACGCCGATATTCCCTTCGGGGGAGGTTCCTTCTTCGCTCATAAATCTGCCTCGTGTAGAAAGCTGCGCCGCCAGCCCGCAAGATCCCTTGCGGACGGCTCACCGGGATAGCAATCCCACCCTGCCCGCGCAACGCTTTTCTGGTTGATCGCGACATGCGCCTTGACCCTCCGCCGCGCATCGCCGATCAAACGGCATGCTCCGCCTGTCGCCCGCTTCCCCGTGGTTCGCAGCGATTCCGGCCAATGCGCGCCTGTTCGCCGGAATCGCGATCGCGCTGTCCGCGATCTCCCTCGCCTCGGCCGCCCGCTTCACCGGCCGCGTCGTGGACGCGGACTCCGGAAAAACGCTCGCTGCCCGGATCTACCTCCAGGCCGAAGACGGCAAATGGCTGTTTGTGCAATCCAGTTCCTCGGAAGGCTCCGCCCGGCCCTACAAGGAACAATGGGTTCCCCACCCCGGCTCGGTTGAACTCCACACCACCGTCTCCGCCCACCCTTTCCAAATCGACCTCAAGCCCGGCCGCTACGAACTCCTCATCGAACGAGGCAAGGAGCATCTCCCGCGTCAGGAAACGATCGAGATCGCCGACCAGCCGGTCGCCCGGGTCTTCCGCCTCCGCCGCTGGAGCAACCTCGCCGCCCGCGGCTGGTATTCCGGTGAGACGCACGTCCACCGCCGCATCCAGGAACTGCCCAACGTCATGCTCGCCGAAGATCTGAACGTCGCCTTCCCGGTGACCTTCTGGACCACCCAGGCCTATGCCGCGCCCGATCTGAAACCCTCGCCCCTCCGTCGCCAGGGTCCCTCGCCCTTCGGCGATCGCGAGGACCGCGGGACCGAACCCATCTTCATTGACGACACCCACGTCATGTTTCCCCGCAATACCGAATACGAGATCTTCTCCGTGGACGGCAAACGACACACCCAGGGCGCGGTCTTCATCCTCAACCACAAGACCGCCTTCCGGGAAGGCATGCCGCCGGTGAAACAGATTGCCGAACAGGCCCACCGCGAGGGCGCCCTGCTGGACCTGGACAAGCACAACTGGCCCTGGTCCATGATGCTCATACCCGTCGCCAAGGTCGACCTCTACGAACTCTCCAACAACAGCGTCTGGCGCACGCAATTCCGCTTCCGCGGCTCCTCCACCGCCCCGGCCGACTACATGGAGCTGGAACAACACGGCAACGGCTTCACCGAATGGGGCTGGCTCAACTTCGGTTTCGAGAACTACTACGCCCTGCTCAACTGCGGCTTCCGCCTCGCCCCCACCGCCGGCACCGCCTCCGGAGTCCATCCCGTGCCCCTTGGCCACAGCCGCATCTATGTCCATGTCGATGGGGAATTCACGCCCGACGCCTGGCTGGCTGGCCTGCGCGCCGGACGCAGCTTCGTCACCACCGGCCCCATGCTCCTCGCCTCCGTGAACGAAAAACTCCCCGGCGAGCTCTTCAAGCTGTCGCGCGGAGCCGCGGAGACCTTCGCGGTGTCCATCGAATCCACCAGCGCGCGTCCCGTTGATCGCATCGAAGTCCTGATCAACGGCCAAGTCGTCGCCGCGCCCAAGCCAAAGAACGAAAAGACCGCCGCCGGGGCCTACCGGACTCGCGCCACCGTCCGCGTGCCCATCAAGGAAACCTCCTGGATCGCCGTCCGCTCCGCGCAGCCCATGCCCGACGGACGCCGCCGCATCGCCCACACCGCGCCCTGGCACATCGAGGTCGGGAACGAACCGATCCGCCCGCGCAGGGAGGAGATCGACTTCCTCATCCGCCGCGTCGCCGACGAAATCAAGCGCAACGAGGGCATCCTCAAGGAGGAGGCCCTGGCGGAGTTCCGCGAAGCCCTCGGCGTCTACCAGGAGATCGCCAAACGCGCGCGGTAGGGACGCCTCGCCGAAGCGTCCCACTTCAAATCGCATCGCCTTCCGGCATCCATACCCACGGCCAGTTCTTCGCCTCATCCACCAATCCCGCCCGCACCGGGTTGTTCAGGATGTAGTCCGCCTTCTCCCTCAGACTCTCCTCGGCGCGCAACCGGTGGTCGAACCAATCACGCTGCCATTCGACACCGCTCTGGCGGCTGGCCCACTTCTTCCAATCCCGCATGATTTCCGTGAACGTCACGTCGGGCGGAAAGGAAAGCAGCGCATGGATGTGATCCGGCATAAGAAGAAACAGACGAGCCCACCAAATGCCCGACTTATTCCGATGCTCAACGGACTCGAAGATCAGCGGCGCGACAACCGGATTGCACAGCGAGACCACCCCGCGCTGACAACAATTCACGGTGACATAGAAGACTTCCCTTGAGGGATCGATCCACAAAGGGGGATCGTGAGGAAGAGATCTGCGACCTGCCATGGTTGAGGGAAAAATAGTCGGCGAATGCGCGGGAGGAAAGTCTCGGTTCGCCCCTTCGGGGCTTTGAAATGGGACCTTTCGGCGAAAGGTCCCTACCAACCCAAGGTAGGGACGCCTCGCCGACGTGTCGCGACGAAGCGATGCGAAGTCGGAAGGCGTCCCACTTCAAGTCCCCTGCCCTCACCTCGTCCACCGCAACCACCTCTCGAACATCCGCTTCACGAAGGGCGTCAGGCGCGTGCGATTATAGAGATCCCCGACCTTCCGCACGGCCTCGACCTGGGTCGGATAGGGATGGATGGCGTTGGCCAGCGCGCCCAGGCCGATCCCCTGCGTCATCGCCAGCGAGAACTCGCCGATCATATCGCCCGCGTTGGCCGCCACGATGGTCGCGCCGACGATCTTGTCCGTGCCCTTCCGCACGTGCGCGCGAACGAACCCCTCGTCCTCGCCCTCCAATATCGCCCGGTCCACACTCGCCATCGGCTGCGTGAAGGTTTCCACCTCGATGCCGCGCTCCGCGGCCTCCTCCGGCTTCAATCCCACGTGCGCCAGTTCCGGCGAAGTGTAGGTGCACCAGGGCACAACCAGGCGACTGTGCCGTGCGCGCCCCATGAATAGGGCGTTGCGCAAAACCGAGCGCGCCATGAAGTCCCCTGCGTGAGTAAACTGGTAGGGGGAGCAGATATCGCCCGCCGCGTAGATCCTTGGATTCGTGGTGCGGAAGAAGTCGTCGATCCTCACGCCCTGCGCCGAATGTTCGACGCCCACCTTCTCCAAGTCCAATCCCTCGACATTCGGCCGGCGGCCCGCAGACACCAGCAGCTTGTCCACCGTGAGATCGTAGGCCTGACCATGCGAATCCACCGTCAAACAAACGCCGCCGCCCTCGCTTCTGGAAACCTTCAAATCCTTGCCACAACAAAGCACGTTCACCCCGTCACCGATCATTCGTTCTCGGACGATTTCCGCGGCGTCCCGGTCCTCACGGGGCAGGATGCCGTGCGCCGCCTCCACCAGGCTGACCTCCTCGCCAAACCGCGCGAAGGACTGCGCCATTTCACAACCGATCGGCCCCGCCCCGATGACGCAGAAACGACGCGGCAGTTCCGTCAGCGAAAACAGCGTCTCGTTGGTCAGGTATTCCACCCCGTCCAGTCCCGGAATCGGCGGCGCTGCGGCGCGCGCGCCTGTGCAGATGACCGCCTTCGCAAACTTCAACTTCGCGTCGCCAACAGCGACCGTTTCGGAATCCACGAAGCGCGCCTGCCCCAGGAACACATCGATGCCCAGTTCGGTGAATCGCTTGACCGAATCGTGGGGACTGATCTCGCTCCGCAGCCGACGCATGCGCTCCATCACCTTTGGAAAATCCACCTCGACATCGCCCTCCATCCGAACGCCGAATTCCTTGGCGGCCCGGACCGCCGCAGCCGCACGAGCCGCGCTGACGATCGCCTTCGAGGGGACGCAACCGACATTGAGGCAGTCGCCGCCCATGAGCGCGCGCTCGACCAGGGCCACCTTGGCTCCCAGGCCCGCCGCGCCGGCGGCCGTCACCAAGCCCGCCGTGCCCGCGCCGATCACCACCAGGTTGTAGCGGCCTTGGGGCGTCGGGTTTGCGTAATCAGCCGGATGCACATTCTCGCGCAGGCGTCGGTTGTGCTCGTCCTCGGGATGCAGGGCTTCAAAGTCTTTCATGATCGATCACGGTAGGGCGAATTGTCCCCAATGAGCCGACGTGAGCATGCCCCGGCGCGACTGACTGAGAACAGTTCGCCCCGCCTCTGTTGCCAATTCGGAGTTCATACGCCTTCCCCCCCAGGCCGGAACCGGCCCATCAGCTTCTTCACCAGCAAGGGAAACAGCCCCAGCGTGACAAAGGCCGCGACCAGCCCTGGCGTCAAAATTCCCGCGACTCCCTTTTCCGACAGCGCGCGCAAACTTGGAAACTGCGACCCCGCGTAGACGTAGACCGCCGTCCCGGGCAGCATGCCCAACTGGCTGACCCACCAGAATGTCCGCGCTCGGATCGGGGTCAGTCCCATTACCAGGTTGATGACAAAGAACGGCACGACCGGGATGAGACGAAGCGAAAACAGGTAAAATGCCCCCTCCCTTTCCAACGCGGCGTTGAACCCCGCCAATCGCTTGCCAAACCGCGCCCGGACCAGGTCGCGCAACACAAACCGGCTCAGCAGGAACGCCACGGTCGCCCCGGCCGTGGAGGCGAAACTAACCAGAGCGATCCCTCGCCAAAAACCGAGCAACCAGGCCAGGACCAACGTAAGAACCGTCGCGCCCGGAATGGAAAGCCCGGCCATGACCACATACGCTACAAAGGCCGCGCCCATCGCCATGACGGGCCGCGCCGCGTGCAGGTCCCGCAACGCTTCCTCCCTGGTGGCAAGGGCTTCCAAGGACAAGGAGTCTCCGAACTTGAGGAACACGACCAAACCCGCCGGCACCGCCAAGACGAGGACCAGCGCCCGAGCCGTGGCCAAGGACGCATTCCGGGCGGGCGCTTCCTTCGCGACTTCCGCTTTGCCGTCGGATTCAATCATTTCACGTTCCTGGGAACCCCGGGACGGTTTCACGGCTCAACCCGCTTGTCAGTGTCTTTTGGGAAAGCTGTTGTCTAAAACCAAGGTAGGGACGCCTCGCCGCAGGCGTCCCACTTCAAGTCCCAACGGGACGCAACATCACGCGCATTGACATCCCGGAAGCAACTCCCACACCCCGCGCCGCTATCGCCCCTCCGGGGCTGTAAAATGGGTCGCTTCGGCGAAGCGACCCTACCAACCTCACGTAGGGACGCCTCGCCGACGTGTCGCGACGAAGCGATGCGAAGTCGGAAGGCGTCCCACTACAAGTCCCAGCGGGACGCAACATCACACGCCAAGCCCTCCGCCCAAGCCCATCGAAAAACGCTTTCCAATCCCCCACAGTCGGACACCATGCCGCCCGTCATGAGCCAGCTCAAAGCCGAATCAGCCGTCAAGGAACGCTATGCCGCCGCCGCCCTGGCGCAAGAAGCCGCCCTCTGCTGTCCCGTCGATTACGACCACAGATACCTTGAGATCATTCCCGACGAGGTCATCGAGAAGGACTACGGCTGCGGCGACCCCAGCCGGCATGTGCGCGAAGGCGAAACCGTCCTCGACCTCGGCAGCGGCACGGGCAAGATCTGCTTCATCGCCGCCCAGGTCGTCGGCCCCGAGGGCCGCGTCATCGGCGTGGACATGACCGACGACATGCTGGAGGTCGCCCGCCGCAACCAACCCCTTGTCGCTGAACGCATGGGCTACGACAACGTGGAGTTCCGCAAGGGCCGCATCCAGGATCTCGCGCTCGACCTCGAGGCTCTCGACCGCGAACTCCGGGCCAATCCCATCGCCGACGCCAACGCCTTCCTCAAGGCCGATGAACTCGCCGACGAACTCCGCGTCAAGGCTCCGCTCATCCCCACCGAATCCGTCGATGTCGTCGTCTCCAATTGCGTGCTGAACCTTGTGGACGACCGCGCCAAGCGGCAGCTCTTCGAGGAGATCTTCCGCGTCCTCAAGCGGGGCGGCCGAGCCGTCATCTCCGACATCGTCTCCGACGAGGACATCCCCGATGCCATGCGCGCCGATCCCACGCTCTGGAGCGGCTGCATCTCCGGCGCGTATCGCGAGGACCAGTTCCTCAAGGCCTTCGAGGACGCCGGTTTCCACGGCGTGGAGATCCTCAAGCTCGACGAACACCCCTGGCAGACCGTCCATGGCATCGAGTTCCGCTCCGTGACCCTCCAGGCCTTCAAGGGCAAGCAGGGCGACTGTTTCGATCGCAACCAGGCCGTCATCTACAAGGGCCCCTTCAAGAAGGTGCTCGACGACGACGGCCACGCCATGGAGCGCGGCCTGCGTTACGCCGTCTGCGACAAGACCTACAACCTCTACCGCAAGCCCCCCTACGCCGCCTTCTTCGAGTTCATCGATCCCCGCGAACCGGTCGCTGACGAGGACGCCAAGCCCTACGACTGTGAAAAGGGCCGCCTCCGTCATCCTCGCGAAACCAAGGGCGAGGACTATGACGCCACCACCGCAGCCTCCCAATGCTGCGACGCCGGAGCCGACTGCTGCTGAAATACCAAGGTAGGGCGAATTCTGCGAATGAGCCGCCCCGATGGGGCTTTGAAATGGGACACCTGCGGCGAGGCGGCCTTACTTGGGGTTGGGTAGGGTCGCTTCGCCGAAGCGACCCATTTCGAAGCCCCGGAGGGGCGACAGCGGTGCGGGATGGGGATGGCATCACGTTGGGATTTGATTTGAAGTGGGACTCGCGGGAGTTCGTCCCTCCTCTGCGCCCTCCTCAGCCGAACAGCTTCGCGATCGGCTGCCCCCGGTCCGTGATCGGCACGGGGCGATCGCCGTCGTAGAGGTTCTTCCGATAATCCGCGCCCACCGCCGCACAGACCGTCGCGAAGAAATCGGGCACGGAGACGTCGTCCGCGACGACCTTCTTCGCGATCTCATCCGTCACGCCGTAGGCCCCGAGGTGATTCAATCCACCGCCCGCCAACACGCAGGAAAAAGCCCTGCCTTGATGGCCTCGCCCGCCGTTCGAGTCAAATTCCGGCGGGCGGCCAAACTCCGTGGTGATCACGATCAGGGTCTTGTCGAGCAGCCGCTTGGATTCCAGGTCCCGGATCAGACCGGAAACCGCCTGGTCCATTTCCCGGATCAGCTTGTGCTGGTTCAGAATGCCCTCGTTGTGAACATCCCAGCCCGTGCCATTGAGGAAGTTCAGGTTGTGCGAGACCTCGACGAATCGCACGCCGCGTTCGACCAGGCGCCGACTGAGCAGGCAACGCTGCCCAAACTCCCCGCCATAGCTTTCGCGCAGACTGCCGGGTTCGCGATCCAGCTCGAACACGCTGCTGAATTCCGGACCGCCCAGCTTCAGGCATTGCTCGATCGCGGCCTCGTAATCCGCCACGCGCGGATCGTTCTTGGTCACGGCATTGCGGCGCATCAGGGAGAGAAAGGACTCCCGCCGCGACTGCCGTTTTGTTGTGATCCGATCCGGCCGCGCGAGACCGGCCGGTCCCTCGCTGGTGTCGGTCAGGTAAAGATAACCGGCCTGCTGCCCGAGAAACCCCGGCCCGCGCGTCACGTTCGGATAGCCGATCAGCACGTAGGGAGGCGCGATATCCGACGCCGCTCCCCGCTCGTGCGCGATCAACGAACCCAGCGACGGATAGGTGATGGTCCCGCTGATCGGCCGGCCCGTGTGCATGCGATTGGTCGCGGCGGCGTGCTCATCAATCACCTCGTGATGCACGCTGCGGACAGCGGTGACACGATCCATCAAGGAAGCCATCTGTGGCAGGTGCTCGCACACCTGGACCCCCGGGACGGCAGTGTCGATCGGATCGTAATAGGACCCGGCCTTCTTCGCCTTGGGGTCTCCCTTGCGCTTGGGATCAAAGGTGTCGGTGTGCCCCATGCCCCCGCCCAGCCAGATGGAGATGACATGCTCCGCCTTGCCGCTGATGGGAGGTTGGGAGATTTCGCCGACAGCCTGGCCGGCAAAAGAAACGCCGGCGGCGCCCACGGCGGCGGTCTTCAGGAATTCGCGACGAGATAATTCGTGGTTCATGGCATCCATACAAATTCGCTGTGATTGATCAGGCTCCAGACGATGTCCTCGTAGGTCCGTCGCCAGTCGGCGTCCAGCCTCGGATCGGGCGGCGGGCCCTGTCGAACGCGCTTTTCGCGTTCCTGCTGGATGGTGTTCGCGTCGGGCCGGACATGATTGAACCAGTCCACCTGGGGCAACGGCTCCAACTCCTTCGGCCACACGACCTGCTCCTTGGGAAGGACTCGCTTCGCAAAACCGGCCTGCAAGGCTGACGCCAGTTCCGCGCGCTCCCCCGCCTTCGGACGCCTGGTGAGAATCCGCAGGAACAGCTCCTCCACCAGGGCCTCCGGGGATTCCGCCTCCAGCGCCAGGCGAGCCAACTCGCTGCGTACGGAGGCGCGGGTCAGGGTGTCGGTCAGGACGCCATTGGCGAGCACGCCGGGCTGTAACAGGTTCGGCTCGCCCCCCCGGTCGATCACCGGCATCTGGCGCGACCCCGTCCAACCGAAGGCCTGCAGGACATCGGCCACCGTTCGAGCCGCCGGCAGCGAGAGACTCGGCCGGTCGCGCTCATTGTTCAGGCTGGCGAACATCCAGGCCCTCGTGGGTTTCCCCAGGGTCTGGCGTTTGCCCAACGCGCGCCCTCCGTCATGCACGAAGGTCAGTTCCTCCACATCCATTTCCGCCCCGGTCGCGACAAACAAGGAATCCACGATCTGCTCCGCCGTCAACCGTCGCCGCTCCGGGCCGTTGAAGAAGCGTAGCGCCGGCGAATCGTCCTGTGGGCGCGACTCGCGCTGATACGCCTTCGAGCTGACGATCCGCCGGAACACGCGGCGCACATCGTAGCCCCCCGCGACCAAATCGCGCGCCAGCCATGCCAGCAGGTCCGGATGGCTCGCCTTCCGTCCCTCCCAATCGTGGATTGGCTCGACGATCCCCCGTCCCATCAACCGCGCCCAGATCCGGTTCACCATGACCTCGGCGAAGCGCGTGTTTTCCGGCGCGGTGATCAGCGCGGCCAACCGTTCCCGCAGGTCCTTCGGATCGCGCATCAGGCCATCGATGCCCGGGCCGTCCCTGGCTCCGGTCGCCGCGGCGAAGGGCCAGACCGGCTCCACCGGCTCCCCCGGTTTGAGCGTCGCCTGGATCAACGGCTCGCGCATCTTGCTCTTCTCAAAGAAAGCCGCAGGCACACGGCTGCTCTCAGGCACGGTCGTCGTCTTGCGATCGAACATCGCAGCAAGGGAAAACAAGTCCCGTTGGGTGGTGACATGATAGGGCGAGTCGTGGCAGCGGGCGCATTGCAACTCAATGCCCAGGAAGGCCGAGGCGACGATGTGCCCCTTGGCCGCGAACGGCGCGTCATTCTCCGCCGCCATCGCAAAACCCGCGCTGCCGCCTTCCGCCGCGCCGCCGCGCATCATCAGGAACTCGGTCACCATGCGGTCCAGCGGCTTGCGATCCCGCAGCGAATCGTGGAGGAAGAATCGGAACGGTCCCGTGCTGCCCTGCGACTGGTTCAACAAGGTCGGGTTTTCGCCCAAGAGGTCCAGCCACTCGCCCATCAGGTTGTCGGCGAAACGATCGTCAACCAGCAACCGGTCAATCAGCCGGTCACGCTTCCCCGGTTTCGAATCGTCCAGGAATGCGACCGCCTCCGCTGCCGTCGGCGGAACACCCACCAGATCAAGGTAAGCGCGGCGCAGGAAGGCCTCGTCGCCAACCAGTGGCGCCTCGGCAATCTCCGCCTCCGCCACCGGCGGCCCCGGCCAGGCGGCCCCGGATTTCACCCACACGGTGAGCGCCTCTATCTGATCCCTAGAAAGCCCCTTGTCCGTCGGAGGCATGCGCTCGTCCTCATCCTGCGTCAGAATGCGCGCGATCAGTTCGCTGGCCTTGGGATCGCCGGGAACCAGGGCCGGCGCGCCGGAATCGCCCGTCTTCAAGGCCTCCTCCCGAGAATTCAAGCGGATCCCGCCCTTGTCCTTTTCCCCGTGGCAACGGAAGCAATGCTCGCGCAACACGGGCAACACGTCAGAGTGAAACGCCTTGGCCCGGGCTCCCGCCGCCCCGGAATTTGCCTTGGCAACGTGCGAGATCTTCGACCGGACGAAGGCGTCGACCGGGTTTGCCTCGATCTTGGGAACCCGCGGCGCGGGATGCGCGTCCGCCCAGGCCTTGGCGGCCTCGTGGCGTTTTGACCAGTAGGCGTCCTGCGACTTCGCGGCCTGGCGACGGTTCCGATCATCATAGGCGGCCAGGCTGCACTCGATCTCTTTCAATTTGAGTTCCATGACGGCGTCCGTAAGCGGCAACGATTCAACGCCAGCCGCCGTCAACACGTGATACTTGGCGGGACCATCCGCTTTCACGGCGACACAGATTTCACCGGTCTCAACCCGCAGGTTCGGTCCGCCCACGACCATCTCCAGAACCGCTCGATGTAGTCCGTCGCGCCCCTGCCCTTTTTCCCCGATCACGACCTTGCCGAACTTCTCCTGCTGATGATAACCGGCCGCGCGCAGTCCCGGCTCCGGCGGTTGACGCACCGGGGTCACCAGCTCGTGGCCATCGGAAGGCCGTTTCAGGATCGGGGCGCCCTCCACGACCAGCTTCCCGTCGATCCAGAACCGGCTCAAGCCGCGCACGCGAAGAAGGAACTCCCGCTCCCCCGGCTTCAATGCCACATCCGCGGCGAATCGCACGAGCAAGGGCTCCTTCCAACCCGTCCGGATGCCCCAGTCATCAAACCTCAGAGGAACCCGCGGCAGCGCAAAGGCCTCGCCTTCCCAGCGCGAATGCTCCTTCGGCCATTCCTCGCCAAAATGAGGCCAGTGTTTCTCAGAAGGCATCCCCTCCGCAAAAGTCACCGTCACCCGTCCCGCCGAAAGCGCGCCCAAGTCCGGCATCTTCGGCGGCATCGGCGTCCTCACCCTCGGTCCGCCGACGCGCTCAAACCTCCCCGCCGCAATCTCGTCCGTGAACAAGGTCCGGTGAATCGCCACCTCATCGAGCCAGCCACGAAAGGAATTCCCGGCGCTGCCGCCCATGGAGGAGCCGATCCATACCGCGTCGTCATCGTTCACCGGCGTCCCCTTGGGCGAACCGCCCATGTCCCAATCGCCGCCGGCCGGAATGCCGTCGATCCAGCCGCGCATGGAATCCCGGTCCCCGAAGCGATGGGTCAACGCCACGTGATGCCAGCCGGACTTCGCCTCGAAGCTCGCCTCCGACCGCCAGCGATGCCATTCCACGGAACTGCCGGCCTTGGTCGTGAACAGAAAATTCAACCGCCCCACCCCGCGCGAGGTCTCGATCCGCAACGCCCAGTTCTGGTTCTCCCGGGAGAAGCCCGCCGCGTGGGTGCGTCCCTTGCTGACGACGTAGAGAAACCCGTTGCCCACCTTCTCCTCCAGTTTCACCCAGGCCTCGACCGTAAACGCGTCGCCTGCCGAGAAATCGAAGCGGCTGTTCGCTCCTTCGTCGGGAATCACCAGTCGCGCCCCCTTGCCCCCGAACTGCGCCGCGTGGTTTTCGTGTGGGAACTTGGGGAACTCCGGCGTCCTTGGCCCCGGTTCCCCGAATTTCACGGCCCCGACCATCAGGGGCTTCAGTTCCGCCGTGTCCTCAAAATCCCAGCGCGCGACCGGAGCCGCGTTCGCACCGCAGGCGAAGGCCGCCGCGAGGGCCACCGCCGTCCATCGATCTGTCTGAACAACCTTGCGCATCAATCCCGCGACCTTATCCATTCCGAGGGAAATGCCAACCCGTGAAAGCGGCTCGATTTTGCGATTCCATTGACACTCCCCCAAGCCCCTCCCTATAAACCGCCCGCACACACACAACCCAAACATAAAACAAACCTCAACCCACCCCCACACATGCCCATTGAAACTGGAAGCAAAGCGCCCGATTTCACCCTCAAGACCAAGCCCGTCGGCGGCGATCCCGCCGAAGTCACGTTGAGCGCGAACTTCGGGAGCAAGAACACCGTCATCCTCTTCTTCCCGCTCGCCTTCACCGGTGTCTGCACGCAGGAACTGTGCGACATCACCTCCGGCCTCGGAGCCTATTCGGACCTCAACGCCGACGTCATCGCGATCAGCGTCGACAGCCCCTTCGCGCAGGAGGCCTGGGCCAAGGAGAACAACATCGGCATCACCATCGCCAGCGACCTGAACAAGACCACCGCCGCGGCCTACGGCGTCCTGCTTGACGACCTGTTGGGCTTCGGCTCGACCTCCGCGCGCGCCGCGTTCGTCGTCGACAAGGAAGGCACGGTCCAATACGCCGAGCAGACAGAGACCCCCAAGGACCTGCCGAACTTTGAGGCGGTCAAGGAGTGTCTCGCCAAGCTCCAGTAAGGCGAACGGCCATCATCCAATCACAGAAAGGGCGGGAGGCGACTTCCGCCCTTTTTTTGTGCCCCGAAACTCCCGGTCTCACACAATCAGGCCGCCTTCCTCGAACGCCTTACCAAACTTTGCGAACGCCCCATCCGTCGAAATCGGCCGAGGGCTTACGCATGAACGCCAAAATCAATGCCATTTCGAAAGCTCGCCAGTCGGCGCTCGGGGTTGGAGTTCACGCTTTAGCGTGCATTCGCCCGGAAACCTAAAGCGTGAACTCCAACGAGGCGCAAATCCAACTCATGCGCGTGCCCCGCGAAATCGGCTTGTCTTCGGGCTCTGGGAAGCGTATAGGCCCAAGGCACGGGAAAAAGCGACGCAGCGCCCCGTCCTGTCGGCCCATGGTTGTGCCCGACCATTTGGGACAAGCCGGACCGACGGCGGACGTCCGGAAAACCATCGTCGGGAACAACAACCATGAAACGCCAAGCCTCCCCCTTCCTCCTCACCCCGAGAACGCTGTCGGTCGCGCTCCTTGCGTTGATTGCCCTCACTCGCGGATTCCAACCAGGCCAGGCCGCCGATGGCGATGCCAAGGCCCCGCCGATCCCCGAGAACGCGACCAGGGCGAACTTCGACGAAGACGTGGTGGACACCGAACCGGATGGTTTTCTCCCCGGCCGCCCCGGCAGCGGCGGCGCGGCCGTCTGGAAGATCGTGGCCTCAGGCGACGCCCCCTCGGGACGCCAGGCCCTGGGGCAACTGAGCGAGGTCAAGCTTCGCAAGCGGCGCCCCCACATCGTGCACAACAACTTTGTCGCCGCGGACGTCGACGTGTCGGTGAAATTCAAGACGGTCGTCGGCGGCTTTGCCCAGTCGGCCGGCGTCATGTTCCGCTACCGCGATAGCAAGAACTACTACGTCGTCCGGGCCGACGCCTCGGAGAACAACGTGGTGGCCTTCAAGTGCGAGGATGGCCGGATGGACAACCTCGGCGTGAAGGGCAAGGAGACCGCCTACGGCGTGGAGACCCGCGTGTTCCCCCGTCGTTGGAACTCCCTGCGGGTCATCGCCAAGGGGCCCCTCATGGAGGTCTGGTTCAACGACGCCAAACTCTTCGAGGTCGAGGATGACACCTTCCTCGAAGCCGGTCGCGCCGGCATCTGGACGGAGGCGGATTCCGTGACCCACTTCGACGACTTCACGGCCGCCGAACTGTGAGAAACAACCCGGAACCAGTCGCTGACACTCAGAGCCTCCGCGACCGCATCCGTTTCAGCGCGTCGCGAAACGCGTAGTTGCCCAGCCCCGACACGAACCGGTCGTAGGCCTCCACCAGCAACGCTCCCAGGTCCGGAGCCTCGCCGGCGAACACGGTGTCGTGGAGAAGATCGAGGTCCGATTCCCGCAACAAAACGCCATTCGCCCGCGCGTAGATGATGATTGCGTAACGCACCGAGCGGTTTTCCGGGCCGATCAGGGACCGGGTCATTTCAGCGACCGTCCGGGGACTTTCCTTCGCGTAGAACTCCTGCAAGCGCGGTTTGAGCCGGGTCTTGTCCAACTTCCCGTCCTCCATCAGGTCGTCCCACATTTCCAGGGCCGTGGCCGGCGCCTCCCGGACTGGGGCGGGCGCGTCCGACGCGGCGGCCTTAGGAGCCCTGCCCAGCAAGGCCCCAATCGCCGCGGACGCGGCGCCAAAATCCTCGTAGAATTCACCGGTCTTGAGAATCTCCGCGATCTCATGGGCCTGCCCCGGGGCCAGAGACGGGAGCCCGGCCTCCGCGACAAGGGCGGCCACCACCCCGTCAAAGACACGCTCACGCCAACCGGCGTCGCGCCCCAACCGCCCGAGGGCGCGCTCCGCGGGAACGCCATCGCGCAGCAGTTCGCCGATCGCCGCCTCAACGTGGCGCTGCTCCACTCCCGAATCCTTCAACTGCTCGTCCCCGGCCACTCGACGCGCGACCTTCTCCGCAAACTCCCGATGCGCTCCGTCCCTGGGCGTTTCCCGGGCTCCGAGGAAAGCGACCGCAGCGGGAAAGCCCAGATCGTCGATCTCGTCGGCGATGGCCCCCGCGTCGCGCTCCCCCACCCAACGTTCCGGCAGGCGCCGCTTCAGCTCGCCCAGTCCCTCATGCACCAGCTTATTGAACCTGCTCAAAGCCATGGGCTCCCCCGCCATCAGATTTCCCGTTCTTTCTCGACCAAAGGCACATGCGTGCGCACCGGCTTCTCCTTGCCCTTCACATGGGCGACCGGAGCCTCGCGGAACTCGAATTTCTCGCCCACCAACCGCCGCGTCTCCTCGGAAATCAGGATGCTTTCGCCATGCTGCTTGGTCAGGCTCTCAATCCGCGACGCAAGGTTCACCGCATCGCCGATCGCCGTGAACTCCTTGCGATGCGGCGCGCCGATGTCGCCGACGATCGCCCGCCCGGAGTGGATTCCCACGCCGATCTGGATCTCCCTGTCACCCCGCGCCTTGCGGGCCTCGTTCAGCTTCTCCAGCTCCCCATACATGTCGAGGGCGCAGCGCACCGCGCGTTCCGCATGGTCCGTCTGGCCGATCGGCGCGCCAAAATAGGCCATGATCCCGTCGCCGATGTATTTGTCCAGGGTCCCGCCGTTACGGAAGATGCAGTCCACCATCCGCGCGTGGTATTCGTTCAGCAGCGCGACCACTTCCTCGCTCGCCATCTTCTCGCTCATCGAGGTGAAGCCGCGAATGTCGCTGAACAGGAGGGTCAGCTCGCAATCCCGCCCCCCGCCGAAGCGCTCATCCAGATACTCGATGCGCTCCGCGACGCTCGGGGAAAAATACCGCCCCAACCACGCGCGACGCAGCTGCTCGTTGGAGACCTGCGTCACCAGGTTGCGCCACCGTCGCAGCGAATACTGGCAGATCCCCGCCGCCGCAGCGATCAGCAGAAACGCCGACGCAAAACCAGCCAGAGTGTCATGAGCAACCGCCTCGATTGCCGCCGTGCACAGGGCGCACATGCCAGCCGTCGCCCACACCGATCGCGCGCGCAGGGCCAGGGCTGACAACGCGATCAACGTGAGGTAAACCGCCACCGTGAACCCCGCGACGCCGTGAGGATCGCTGCCCTCGAGAATCGAGCGCCACTGCATCATGAGCACGAAGGGAACCTCCACAAATGGGAGGGTCGCGATGCCGAAACACGCGGCGCGCGGGCGCTTTCTCGCCAGCCAGTATCCCAGAGCCACGCCCCAATACGCCGCCATCGCCGGAAGATTCACCTTCCATGACGGCATCCCCAGCGCAACCCCCGCAATCAGATGCAGGGCCAGGAACGCGCTCGCCAGGACAAACCGGAACGAGCCGAACCGCCGCGCATTCAACGCGCGCTCCTCCCCCATTGCCCGTCGAAACGAATCCTCGGCCATCGGCCTCACTGACGGTTCCTCGTCCACGACGGGGATCATCAATTCGACAGCGGTGGAAGCAAGGGAATTCCATGGCCAGGCCAACGGCGGACACAATCCGCGAAACAGGAGCGGACCCGGCCGACCGGATTTGTCACCTCAGGATCAGAAACTCGGGTTTCAGGAACAGGGCCCACAACAGGTCTTCAATTTCCCCGGCGCCCGGTCGCTCGCCCAGGATCTCCCGAATGGCCGCCTGTTCCGCCGATGTGGGGCGACGAGAAAGCGTGTGCAGAAACACATGCTCGATCAGTTCATCGGAGCCCCCCCACTTTCGAGCGGCCAGGTATTGCCCGCCGCGAACAAGGGAATCGTGGAACCGCTCGTTGTTCCGCAACTCAAGCGCAACCAGGGTCCCCAGGCCCGAAGGCCGCGAGGTAACGATCTGTTCGCGCAACGGTCTCCCCAAGCTCCGCATCAACGCATCGCTGTTCAATACGGACGCCCGCACCATGGGCATCTCCCCCGACACGACCTGCGGCGAGATCTTCCTCGTCCAGGCCCCGACCGGCTCCACGACCGTGGCCGCCGCCCAGCCTCCACGCGCCACCTCAAGCCTCCCCTCCTCCGGTTCCGGCGCGTTCGGATTCCACAGCCAGTCGCCATCGGTTGCGATCGTCACCTCGCTCCCGTTCTTGAGCAGCATCCGGGCCTCGAAAAACAGGCCCGCCGGCGAGTCCTCGCCAGGCGAATTCGCCGCCCGGGCGACGATCTGGTTCAGCCCCTTCCTGAACCGGTTCGGCAGGGTCAACGAAAGCGGCTTGGTCCAGTCGTCGCTCGCCCCGACCGGCTCGTCGTTGGCCCACAGGGCAAACTCATTGTCGCAACTCACCACCGCAACGCACCGGGCCACATCGTCGGGCAGCCGGAAGATCCGTCGCAACAGGATCGTCTCCCCACCCGGAGGCGTCCTGCCATCGGCGGCGGACGCGCCCCAAATCCACTTCCCTTTCACCGCCGCCCGGGAACGGGCCGCCTGGTCCTCACGCCATCGGACCACCGGCGCATCGTAGGTCGCCGGCGCCGTGGCCGTGACGCTCCAGACTGCGTCGAGAAACTGCTCGGCGCTCAACCGCCGCCCGCGCGGTCCCCGATAGACATAACCGTCGTCATCCGGATCGCCCGTCAGGATCTCCGTCTCCGACCCGTAAGCCTCCGACGTCGCAATGAGTTCCAGGAGGGCCTTCAGGTCGTAACCCCGGTCCGTCAGGTGGACGCCCAGGAAATCCAGGAGATCCGCGCTCCAGGGCTCGGTCTGCATGGCGTTCAACGGATGCACGATGCCCCGCCCCATGAGTCGCGCCCACAGGCGGTTCGCTATCGTCCGCGCCGTCCGGCCGTTCTCGGGGTGGGTCAGGAGCGCGGCCAACTGCAGCAACCGCCGCTCCCGTTCCGCCTCCGGGTCGATTCGTCCGATCTCCGGAAACAGCCACGCGGCCTCCGCCATCCGGCCCTGGGGCCGATCACAACGGTGGATTTCCAGGGGGCGTTTGGAAAACACCGCCGCCAATCCGCAGGCATCATCCAGCTTCCAGCGGTTGATGAAGCTGTCATGGCAGGACGCGCACTTCAGGTTGATCCCCAGAAAGGCCTGCGCAACGCTCTGCGCGAATTGAATCTCCACCGTCTGGCCGGCGCTGGCGTCGCCCCGCCATTTGATGCCCTCGCTGAATCCCCGGCTCGCGAGCGACTCCGGAGCGACCAACTCCCGGATCATGCGGTCGTAGGGTTTGTTCTCCTTCAACGAGTCATGAAGCCAGCCGCTGATCTGGTTGCGCCCGCCCGAGATGAAACCGCCGCCAGTGTAGTCATTCCGCAGGTGATCGTTCCAGAAACTGAGCCAATGCTCCGCATAGCCGATCTCGTCCTCCAGCAACCGCCGAACGGCCTTGGCCCGCTTGTCCGGGTCCTCGGATTGAATCAACTCCAGGAACAACGGCCGGCGCGGATCCGAAACGCCCGCCAACAATCGCTCGCGCGTGTCCAGGGAGAAATCCCCCTTCGCCTTGCCGGCCCTGTGGCATGCCACGCAATGCCGTCGGAGAATTGGAACGATCTCATGGGAGAAATCGACCGGAGCCGCCGACGCGCCCCCCGCGAAGATCAGGACACACAGGGCCGCCGCCATCCCCCCCCGGCCGGAATCCTCCGACACTCGCGGCCGTCGCGCTCATTTCCGCGCCTACGCGGTTCCTACGGGACGTTCATCCACTCCGGTCACCTCGTAGACCCCCGAGGTCTTGTCCGCCATGAATCCCGGCGTGGCGGCGCGCCAGTCCTGGAAATGCGGCGCGGCGCGATGCGCATCGATCGCCGCCTGGTCACGGTAAAGCTCGTAGATGGCGAAACGCTCCGGCTCTTCGACGTGGCGGCACCACTCCCATTTGAGGCAGCCCGGCTCCTGGCGCGAGCCGGCGGCATTGGCTTCCAAAGCGGCGATCGCATCCGCTTCCTTCCCGGGCTGAATCACGAAGTTGACAACAATGGCTAACATGCGGCGCAGTCTAGCTGAACCTCTTGCGTCGGACAACCAGCTTGGCTCCACCCATTCTCCGTCCGCTGCGACCGTCTCCGATTGTTACATTTCTGAATCCAGAATTGACACTCCCTGAAGCCGTCCCCAAGCTCCGCCCACGGCTCGGAAATACGACGAATTCGCCCACTCCAACCACTGCCAAAAAAGCACGCTTCTGCCTCCATGAAGAAACTCACCTTCAAGCATTTGAAATCGCGGCGTGCATTCCTCAAGTCCGCCGCGAAAAAGGCGGTCATCCCCGCCGTCGTCGTCTACTCCGTCCACAAGAATGCGCCGCCCGTCTTCGCCCGGGAGCCGATCTGATCAAGGGCTGAAACGGAGACCATGTGACGCTTGAAGTTGAGCCCCCGGTTGCGCGCGAGTTCATAACACGCAGTGAAAAAAGCTCAGCAATCCACGCAACGGACACCGGCTTCCATGTGCAGTCCCTCCCCCTAGGGCTAATCGACATTCAGACTTGTACCATGATTGGAAATATGTTCCAAAC
>JAYPFK010000063.1:0-33895 GCA_038126235.1 Verrucomicrobiales bacterium | reverse complement strand
GTGTCGTTGTTTGTCCTGATGTGGATGTCATCCAGGCTGAAGACCGTCCCGCCAAAGTCGTAGGAGAGTTCGATGTTGATGGTCGCCTTGGTTCCATCGATGGACACGGTTACAGTTTCGTTGCCAAGATCAAAAAGCCCCTGCTTGGCCGCGCCAGAACCGGCGAAAGATGCGGAATCGGAAGCGGGCGCAGCGCCGACATCCGCTGTATTGGCGCGCGCGTCAAAAGTCGAAGTAAGAACGGAATCCTCAGCGTCAACCGGCGGCCCGTTCGCCGTATTCAGGCTTATCAGCGTCGCCCTTGAGGCAATTTGCTCGATATCCTGCAGAATAAGAGAAGCGGAATCCGACTCATTTCCCTCGGACCCCTCTTCATTTATCGGGAGAACAATCGCCGCATCCGTGGGGTCCGCGTCGGGAAGCGCATCTTCACTCCCATCCGTGACCAACTGATCCGACGCATCGACGATGTCCGGAAGCGTCTCAAGATTGTCCCCAAGCTCCAGGATGGAATCAGCCTCAGTTGGAGCATTCCCGGAGGGAGCCTGTTCGTCGAAAATGACTTCGGAAGAGGAAAACGGATCAGACTCGCCAGCGATGTAATCCACCGTCGCGCCCAGCGGATCGGCGGAAAGCAGAACTCTCTGCTCAAGCGCTTCGAACTCGAAGCTTACTCTGGCGTTTTGGATCATCGATCAGGGTCCGATACTGCGACTTCCCGGCCATCCGTTCCCTTCGGCCAAACATCGGTTTGTTCCGGAAGGGGGGACATCATTCGCCGCTGACGGCGCCAAAGGCAAGACGCAATTGAAACGAATCAGCATCTTCCTGTTTGCCTCACAATTGGACACGCAGCAAAGAAGCCCTATCCCCCATCCTCCGCGATTCTCGATTCAGCCCACCTCCTGAATCGCCCCAAAACCATCCCCTCCCCATCCTCAGAACCACGGCAAGACAAAGTCCCCTGCAAATACGGACAGCATCTCAACTTTCTTAATGGTGGCCAATTTTCAACAAACCTTGCGTCTCACATTACATCGCACGCCAGCGCCCATAGAACCCCAATTCCGAATACAAAGCCGCCAGGTTGCGAGGAGGGCACTGGCAGTCAGACGAAGCCAGACCATGTCGCCGGTTTCGCCGCCCCCCCCCGCCCCACGATCTCGTCTTGGGAGGGAATGAGACTCCTCAAGCCCGCACCTTCAGATCGACCCGGTGGATCGCATTCCCCCCGGACTTGCTGAACGGACGGGGCATCGGTTGTGCGATCCCGTTGTTGTCGATCGTGCGGCAACGCAACTCGTACCTGCCGGGCTTCACCCCCGTCAACAGCGCCGCCCAATGGGCCAGCGCATAGCGCGGCGGCCATTCCAGCAGGTTTCCATCCTTGTCCGTCTGCCCGGGAATCTCAGGCAGACGCCCGCCCGGAAACGCCGCGCCAAAGTCGGCGGGTTGCCGAAGGATCTCGGCGTCCTTCCAGTCCGCGGACGCAAAATACCGATCGCCCGAGGGCAACGGCTCATCCGCCGGCTTCAGCCAGTATTGAACCTTGCGCAGGCCGGATTGTCCCGCCTGGGCCACGCCGCTGACCGGGATCGGCTCGCCGTGTTTCACGGACTTCGGCCAGAGGACAAACCGAGCGTAACTCTTCATCCGGCTGTCGATGTCGTTGTTCTGGTTCGCGTAGGTATCGTTGGCCTGGTGGTTGTTGGTCAGGAAGATCGTCTGGATCCACTTCACGGATTTGAAGCCGTAGGCCTCCGGAACGATCATGCGGACCGGACCGCCCCGCTCCCCGCTCAGGGGTTTTCCGTTGAGCCTGAAACACAGGATGACCGGATGCTCCCCCGGTGGGTCCTCCAACACACGACCAATCGGCAGGGAACTTTGGAAGATCTGCTTTTCGGAGCCGTTGTGATAGCCGCGATAGAACACCCTGCGAATGTTGCTCTCCGGTTTCGCGAGCCAGATCACGTCTCTCAATGGCACGCCTTCCCACAATCCCATACCGAGCGGGTCGCCCAGATTATTGCAGGTCATCACTTTGAGAAACCGGGACGCCTTGCTCTCGGAAAGCTTCATCAGGCCGGCAAAATCGAGGGCCGTCCCCTCCGCGCGGGTCATCGGGTTGCGAAGCCGCGAGTTGCTTTCCGGATCGGCGACCACCTCCAACTTCCACGTCTCCCGCTCCAGTCCAAGTTCCAGCCGCTTTTCCAGCGGAAGCTTGTAGGGCAGCGGCTTGTGGCGCTCGACGTTGCGAAAGAGTTCCGAAGGCGTCAGGTAGTCCTGGTCCCGAGCAAAGCGTATGGCCGCGTTCTTCTCGTCGCCCAACGCGGGAAACGCGGCCACTCCGGCGGCAAGGCCCGCCCCAAGTTCGAGAAAATACCGCCGGGTGATGCGGGCGTGACGCTCGATGAATCCTCCAGATTCACTCATCGGATGACCTTCCCACATTCGTCCACACGCGACCGGTCAGTTCGTGATCACGGTCGTGGTCGCCGCCGGAACCGTCGAAGGTTGCCCGTAGTTCCGGTCCAGGTTCTGGAGCCAATGACCGCCCATGCCTCCGTTGTAGGATTCAAATCCCTTGTCGCCCAGCTTGGCCTGGATGGCTCCGCGCGTCTCCGCCCCAATCGCCTTGAGCGCCACCCCACGCTGCTCACTGCTAAACGTGGAATCTCTCCGGATCCTCTGCGCCTCGGCCTCCGCGGCCTTTTTCATGCTCCACACTTCCTTCGCAACCGCCCTGTCCAGCCCCTGCTTCTCCACCGCCTTGGCCAGGGGCTTGTACGACCAATCGCTGACCATCTCGTAATCGGCATAACGCTCCTCGCCCAGGAGCTTCCGAATGTCCCCTTTGAGGAGTTTTTCAGACTCGGACCGCTTCTTCATGTCGTCCGGTCCCATCGCCCCCATTCCATACATGGGACCGAACTCGTCATCGAAGGCCTTCTGCAGCTTGAAAATGTCACGGAACTCCTTTTCGCTGGGATCGAGACCGTCCAACTGCATGCGCATCATCATCGCGGTCTGGGACATGGAAAGCTGATAGAGTTCATGTTCTTCCGGAGTCATCAGGGCCGCCAGTTTCTGCTCCATCTCTTTCTGCTTCCTTTGGAACTTCTCCACGTCCTCCTTGTCCGGGGCACCCCCGCCGAAGGTCTCGGCCATCTCCAACTGAAAAGCCTGGTAGGCCTCCATGACCTTGACCTGTTTCTCCTCCCCCAGAAAGCCGAGCATGCGGTTCATCATTTCGTTCTGGTCAAAACCCGCCGCCAGATTGGGCTTCAACTTCACATCCTCCCCCAGGAGCAATTTCAACAGGTCGCGCTTCTGCTTCTCCGATTCCATGTTCGCCTGCATCCGGTCCCTGTCCATGAACGCGGCTATCGGATTGCCGGTCTTCCAGAACTCGAATTTCGGAAGATCCTTGTTCTCCTCCTTCTTTCGCTCGGCAAAGAGCTTGTTGACGTCGGCGACAATGATGTCCCGAATGGTCTGCTCCGGGCAGCCAATGGCGCGGAGTTTGGCGATATACTCCCGGTAGTCGCCAGACTCAACGGACTGCCAGTCGAACGGGGAACCCGCCCTCGCTGGCGCGCTGTTCGTCACATGGACGGTCCTGGTCTTGGCTGCAAGCGGCCCGGAACCGGAAGAGGGCGGGATTTCGGAGGCGGGAGGTGTTTCCGGTTTGCGACCGACGAGAAAGGCAACGGCCAGGACCAGTCCGGCGTTGGCCAGCAGCGAGAGCGTGAGGATGGTCGATTTGTTTTTCATGACAACTCCAAGTGGCCGAACAACCGCCCGGGGTGACAAGAAATCCCACGCTGCCGCCTGAATGGCGGCTCACTGCGTCGCGGGAATGTCTTTTACCCCGACGATCTTGGCCGAGATGTCGACGTTGAATTTGCGACTCAAGGTCTGGTTCTGAACGCTCTGATCAACCTGAAAAAGCTGCTTCCCGGAAACCTCGACGACCATTCCGGACTCCATGTCAAAGTAGATCTTGCCGATCGCCTTGCCGAGCTCGCCTGAGCCCAAGGACAACGCCCCGTCACCTCCGGACGCGGCTCCCGAATCGCCACCACCGCCGCCCGCCGGAGAGCCGCCCGCCGGAGGGGCTTCTGCGCCCCCACCGCCCATCTCCGCCATCCGGGCTTCATTCTCCGCAGCCATGCCGTCTTCCATCTCTTCGGGCCCGCCACCGGGGCCTCCGGCCTCCTCGCCGCCGGAACGATCGCCGCCGCCCTGGGGGGCGGCCTGCGGCTTCGTGTATACCGTGTTCGCCGAGATGACAGCGACCTGGATTCCCTCACGGATGCTCAACTCCTCAAAGGTGTAGGTCGTCTCCGCCTGAAGGATGCCAGCGGGGGTCACATCCACTTTCGACTCTTTCCAAGTGTCGCCCTCAGCCACGGGTTTGTCAGGCAAACCAACCGGCGTCAGCAGCATCCGGGCCACCGCCGGCTTGCCGTAGAGAGTCGCCAGCATCCCGCGCGAAGACCTCGCGGTGGAGCGGGTCGCCCGCTTGATGAAGGCCTCGTAGCCGTCCAGCTTGGCCAGGCTGCCATCCGCCTTGGTCTCGTAATCAATCGTGCCCCCGACGGCCTTGCGCAGGTCCTTGAACAACGGGTTCTTGCCATCCTCCGACTTGGGGTTCGCCGAATCCCAGGCCAAGACGTTCTCGCCCGCCTTCATCTCAAACTTCTTGCCGGTCAACTCCATCTCCACGGCGTGGCCTCCGCTCTCCAGTTCCTTGGTGACCCGGTGCGCCAATTCCAGCGTGACCTTGTTCTCCATGTTTTGGGAATTGCCGTTGAACGTGGTCTCAATTTTCGACTCGATCTCGATCTGCTCGTCGACCTCCTTGCCTGTCGGGAGTTTGGCCACGAGCGTATGCTCCTCTCCGCGGGGCTTCTCAGCCGGTTCGGCCGGAGCGGAATCGGTCTCGGGAGCGGCGACCTCCTCTTTCGCGGATTTCTTGCAGGCGGCAAAGGGCAGGCAGAGGGCCGCGAGGGCGGGCAGAAGGAACAGGCGGAGTTTTTTCATGGAAGCAGGTTGGTCTTGACGACGACTAGGATGGTTTGTCGGAAAGCTCGCGGAAATTACCAACAATCCTCCGCCAACCTCAACGACAAAAGCGGATGGCGGGAACTCCGGCCCCGTCCCTCACCGCCCACCTCCAATTTCCTGTGGCGTCATCCCACCCGGGCGCCTACGCTCCCCGCGTGCCGGGATTTCAACCATTCGAAATCGAGCGACTGATGGCGCGGTGGGAACATGACGTCGACTTCAATCTCACCGAAAGCGGCGTCCATCCCGTCTCCCTGCGCGAATTGGTCCCCGATTCGTGCGGACTGCAGGAACTGCTCGCCACCGAACTCGGCTACCCCCAGACCAACGGCTCGCGCGCGTTGCGGGAGAACATCACGCGACTGCACCCCGGCGCGCCGCCCGACAACGTCCTCGTCACCGTGGGAGCCATCGAGGCCAACGCCATCACACTCCAGGCCCTGCTTGAACCCGGCGACGAGGTGGCCTGCATGGTTCCAAACTACCTGCAGATCTGGGGCATGGCCCAGAATGCATCCCTGAAGGTCAACACGTTCCAACTGGCGGAAACGGACGGGCGCTGGCGTCTGGACCTTGAATCCTTGGCCTCCGCGGTGAACGAACGCACGAAACTCATCGCCATTACGAATCCCAACAATCCAACCGGTCACATTCTGCGTGAGGCGGAAGTCGATGCCCTGATTGCCGCCGCGGAACGCGTCGGAGCCTGGATCCTGTCGGACGAGGTCTACTCCGGGACGGAACGCCTGACGGACGTCCAAACGCCCTCCCTCTGGGGCCGTTACGACAAGGTCCTGGCCATCAGCAGCCTCAGCAAGGCCTACGGTCTTCCGGGTTTGCGCACCGGCTGGGTGATCGCGCCCCCCGCCGCGCTCGAGGCCATCTGGCAACGACACGACTACGCGACGATCGCCGGCGCGAAGATCGCCACCCAACTCGCGGTCACCGCGCTTTCACCCGAAGTGCGGCCGACGCTCATCGCACGCACCCGCCGCCTGGTTCGCGAAGGCTTCCCGCTGGTTGATGATTGGCTCCGCGAGCAGAATGGCAGGCTCGGCCGCAGTGAATCGGAGGCGGGCGCCTTTGCCTTCGTCCGTTGTCCCGCGGCCACTGGCGTCGAGTCCTTTGTCGATGAGCTCCGCGAGGCAAAGAGCGTCCTTGTCGTTCCGGGAACCCACTTCGGTCTGGACGGCTACATCCGGCTCAGCACGGGACTGGAATCAAGGCGGCTTCAAGGCGGGCTCGAACGCATCGCAGAATTCATCCGCCAAACTCAACCCAACCACTGACCACGCCATGCCGGTCGAACTTCATCAGGCCAGTCACAGCCTCGGGGAATTTCTGAGACCCACCCGCCTCCTTCCCAGTCCGCAGCTTTCCGAGATGGGGAACTGCAAGGTGTGGTTCAAGCTGGAAAACGAGCAACCGACCGGCTCGTTCAAAGTGCGGGGAGCTCTCGCCAAAATGCTCGCGTGCGAGGAATTGAACCCCGAGGGGCCTCCCCTCGCCTACGTCGCCGCCTCCACCGGCAACCATGGCGCCGCTGTCGCCCACGCCGCCCGCGAACTCTCCCGCAGCGCCATCGTGTATGTTCCCGTGAACGCCTCGGGGACCAAGCTCGCCGCAATCGCCGGACGCGGCGCTAAAATCGTCAAACACGGCGCTGACTGCCTGGAGGCCGAGATCGCCGCGCGGCGCCACGCCGCTGAAAACGGCATGGTCTACATCTCGCCCTACAATGACGAGGACGTCATCGCCGGCCAGGGGACCATCGTGGACGAACTCACCGAGCAGTTCGAAAGCGAGCCCGTCGATGCCGTGATCGCCGCGGTCGGCGGCGGCGGCCTGGTCGGCGGCATCGCCACGCGGCTCAGGGACGTCACCCCGGACGCCCGGGCCATCGGCGTCTCACCGGAGAATTCCACCGCGTTGATTGACTCGCTTGCCGCCGGCGAGGCGGTGTCCGACGCGGGGCTGCCCACGTTGTCCGACGCCACGGCCGGCGGCATTGAGGAAGGCTCCGTCACGTTGGAGATCTGCCGCGATCGGGTGCATCACTTCACCACCGTCTCGGAAGACGACATCGCCCGGATCCTGAAGTGGTTCGTCTCGACGCACGACATGCGGATCGAAGGCGCGGCGGCCGCCGCCATCGCGGGATTCCTGAAACTGAAAACCAACTTCGCCGGCAAGAACGTCGTCATCGTCATCTGCGGGGGCAACATCGACGACGACACGTTGGCGAAGGTCATGGGAGAAGCGTGACAGAGCCGTAGTCGCGACCTTCAGGTTGCGCTTCGAGCGCAACGCGCGGGAAGTGAACGTCGAGGCGTCTCACTTCTCGTCCGGCCGGACTCGCGGCACAACCTGAAGGTGGTGGCTACGAGGACATCTTGCCCGGAGCGTCCGTTGCTTTCTCCTCTTTCAAAGGCCGAAGCCACACCATCGTGGCGCCCCAGCCGCCGTGAAGTTCGTGCGCCAACGAATACGAGGCGACATAGGGAAGCCGCCCCAGAATCGCATGAACCGTGCGTCGCAGGTTGCCGATGCCTTTGCCGTGAACAACGCGCACCTCGTGAATTCCCTTTTCGCGGCAAGCCTCCAGGTAATCCGGCACCAGGTCCTTGACCTCCCTTGGTCGGAAGGTGTGAAGGTCCAGCTCGTTCGTGATCGGGATCTCGACCGGCCCGGGTTCTATCTCATCTTCCATCGCCGCCCGATCTCCTCCCAGTCGCCGGTCGTTTCAAACCGCCCGCCTTCGAAACGTTCCGAACGTTGAACCAGCTCGTCAAAAGCGTCAGCGATGCTCTCCGCGATCCGCCAAAGCGCCGCACGAAAGCCAGCCTTGTCCGCCAACGCAACCATCTCGACATAGCGCAAACCCTTGGCCTTGCGACTGAGTTCCGGCCGGCATTCCCAGACATCCGCGGACCGGGTCAGCTCAAGGTCGGCGAAGACCTTGCGCAACCACACCTTCAGGTGCGCGCGGTTCTCGACCAGCACCTTGCGCAGCAGCGCCTCCCTGCCCGGCTCCCAGGCGTCGGGAAACAAATCGCCCAGCCTTCCCCGGCGAACCGCGCAACGCATGTAGTGCGGCTGAATGCTCTCAACTGGCGTCTCGCAAACATCCGCCAAAAGGCCCCGCCAGTTTACGCCCAGCTCCTTCACCCCTATCTCATGGAACGAGACGAGATCCTGAATGGGCCGGTTCTCGGGCGTGTAGGTCCCATTCAGCAGTTGCAGGTCGAGCCCCGGCAGGACGGACTTGATCAATGCGTCCCCCACCACGTGACAGATCCAGCCGAAGAAGTAGGCCAACTGTCGCTCCCCTGGCCCAAACCACTCCACCGCGTCGTCCAGCGCCGCCGCGAAATAGTCGGGCAGATGGTCGGCGGGAACGGCGCGCGCCCGTTCGCCCGGTTTCCAACCGAGAATCAGATGCGAACGCCCATAAAACAAACCGTGGATGTCGCCGGGCGTGTGACTTTCGCCCTCATGCTCCAAGGTCCATTGCCGCACAGGCTCGCCGTCGATTTCCGTCACGCCGGCCGGGAGCTTGGCATAACCGCTACGCCGCCCCGTGTGGAGGCCCTGCGCCGCCGGAAGGGTCTGGATGTCACAACCCAGATACGCCCCGGCGAGGTAACTGGGAAAATGCCGCGACGCGACTGCTGCGACCGGCGAACGTCTCGCCGACGCGGCTTTCAACGCCAGGATGGCATAAAGACTGTGTCCGACAACTCCGCTCATGGGAATCCAGCTGGATCAGTGGAGCCGCAAACGAAACGGCCGTCGAATCCCCTTCGACGGCCGATCGCGAAAAAGGTTCTCAGCCCGACTCAATAGCTGTGGCCTGGATGGGAACAGGTCGGATGTTCGCCAACCTTGCCGAGCTTGTATTCTCCGCCCTCCGGGCAGTAGGGCTGGGTCTTGATGAACTTCACCACGCCGAAGATATCGGACAGGATCGGAGTATCGTCCGGGCCCTTCTTCTCGTACTGCGCCCACTGCCTCTTGGCGCCCTGGATCTGCTTGAGATTGTTCACGCAGGTTTCCTTGGGGGTGAGTTTGCGGGAGGTAAGCTGGCGATAACCCGCCTTCGGGTTGGAACTCTTGGCCGCTTTCAATTCGAGCTTCAGCGTCTCGATCTGGATCTTCAGTTCCGCGTTCTCCACCTGCAGGGCGGTCTTTTCCGCCTCGGCGAGTCCCGCCGCGGCCTTCACCTTGGCCAGTTCACGCTCGGCGACCGTCTTGGCGGCCTCCGCCGCCAGCTTCTCGCGCGTCAGCTTCTCGATGGTCGCCTTGGCCTTGTCCGCGTCGGCGTCCTTATTGACGGCCTCCTTGCGGAGCTGGCTCATCTGCTGGATCTGCGCTTCGGCCTCGGCCAGCTTCTCGGCCTGCTTCTTCTTGGAGGCATAGAGAATCCCGGAAACCCCGACCAGAATGGCGGTGCTGAGGCCCAACCCCGCAATGATCAGGACGCTGCCGGCCAGACGTCCGCGGGACGTCCAGGACCCCTTGCGATGATGTCGGTTCGTGAGTTTCATGATCGAAAACTGTCTTGGGAGGTTTCGCAACGCATAGCACGCCCACCCCGAGCCGGTCCAGCCTATTGTCCGCCTGCGGCGACCGGGACGAGCTGTAGCGCGTCCACCACCACGACTCCGGTTGTGCCCGCGTTGTCGATCAGAACCTCGGTCCTGGCCCCGCGCGGGAGGCGAAACCGGCCCAAAGTATGTTTCGCGCCCGACTCCATGTTCCGCTCGTTCACCACAACCGCCGGCTGCGCGCGACCGTCGATGCTGACCACCACGGGAACCTTGGGCGAACGATTCGCATGCGGCTGCGCGTAAAGGAACAGCTCGTATTCCCCTTCCCCCGGAATCACCGGCTTGAACGTGATCGAGCACGCGCCCTTGTTCTTGTTGCCGTCGTGCATGTAATTGCGCCCGACAATCACCGGTCCCGCCGCCGAGGACCCGGTCCAGGTTCCTTTGATCTCACCCTGCAGGTCGTCCAACACGATTCCCGGCAGCGAGGTCGGAGCCAGATATTTCACCCCGGGGTTCAGTTTCGTCCCCACGGCCTTCTGTCCCTTGCCCTTGTCATCCAGGTTCCGGTTCAAAGCCCCCTCTGCCAGGACGACCGGCGCCCCCTCCCTTGGAATCACCTGGCCCGCGCTCCAGAGAATGCCGTTGATCGCCACCCGACGCACACTTTCCACCGCCCAGTTCGGATGCCAGTCGGCGCCGCTGTAGGCGAAGGTCCTGCCGCCATTGGCGCGCTCGTAGGTCCAGGCGATCGTCTCGGCTTGTCCCGCCCGGCTTTTCGACGAGGCCGAAACCCGGGATTTCTCCGGCGGCACGGTTGTCAGGATCGGGGTCAACCTGGCAGCAGCGTCCGGCGCCAGTTTAAGACCGTATAGCCAGCCATCGTTGATGGCGAAGGGCTTCAGACCACGCGCCACCGGATGATCAGGAAATTGTTCAAACCTCGATTCCCAATGCCCTCGCCCGCCCGCGCCGTTTTCAAACACCCCGCCCAACCAGCCCAAGGCCTCGTCGCGACGCTCTGCCGGGAAGTCGATCATCTGATGCAGGAAGACCAGCCCAGCGCCTCGCGCCTCCAGCTTTCGAACGATCTCCCAACGACGGTCGTCGAGGAACGGCATTTTCTCCCCGCCGTCCATGTCGAACACCACGGCCTCCGCGCCCTCGAACACCTCCTCGTTCACCGGCCACCCTCCCCAGGCCATGACCGGATGTACGCCTGGCGTCAGGCGCAGCAGATCGGCAAACATTGCGCAGCCCGCGAAATACTCATGCCCCAGCGGCTTGCTGCTCGGATCGCCAGCCAACAGCACAATCTTGATTCTTCCGGGATCGTCCGTGTTCGCCTCCAAGGGAATCCCCGATTTGTCATGGGGATCTGGGATAACCGCCGCTGAGACGGAAAGCGTGGAGAAAAGCAGGAAAAACTGGCGTCGCAAAAACTGCATGGGCGCATTGTCTCCGGGCAAAACGAGTTGTCAGGACAAAAAGAAAGCCGCCCCGAAACGAGGCGGCTCAAAATGTTCAAGAACCGGGGCGGCAATCTTCGCCGCATCGCCGTTACTTGGAGGAATCCTTGTCGCCGGTGCCTTCCAGCACCCAGACAATGACCACCGGCGTAAAGCAGGTCATCAAGCCGATCGGCATCGCGAAGAAACTCCAGAACACGTCGTGATTGAATATCGCTTCCATAAAGACGCGGTTTTCTGCCGGAACCGGACGGGCTTGTAAAGCCCGTTTCAGAGGTTTTTCGATTCCGCCCCCGACCTTGACAAGATCCCGGGATCAGATCGAGCCTCCGGGACCTCGCATATCATGGCGCACAAACAAGGCTCATTGACCTGGCTCCGCCGCAAGGACGCGATCCAGTCCTTCCTCAAGCGCAGCCTCATCGCCGTCCCCATTCTCGCCCTCGTCGCCTGGGGAGTCGTTCATTTTGCCCACCCTCGTCATGAGGGAAAAACCGCGGAGGAATGGATCTTGGAGCTTGCGAACGCCCCGGCCAACGCCGAGCGATCGATTCAAGACATGAACGACAAGGCTATCCCCGCCATCGACCGCATGCTCGGCGCTCGCGATTCAGCGTTCAAGGAACGGCTCCGCACTCTGACTCAGCCCCTTCCTGAAGGAGTGCAGCCCTTTCGCTTTCCCGCTCGGGAGCAACGCCAGCTCGCCGCGCTTGCCTGTTGTGCGTTGCATGAAGCTCCCGAGACGGTTCTTCCGATCGTCATCAAGCATCTCGCGGACGATGAAGGAATCGAGGACTGGGATTCGTTTGTGTCGCGCCGGCAGGGTCATGACGCGCCGGATGCCCCCCTGATCAAGAACTCGCCCGCCGACTGGATCAGGACAGGACCCGGAATCGTCTCCACCAACCGGAACCTTACGTCGCTGCTCTCTTCCTACGGCGCGCGCGATTTACTGACCGTCTTCTGCGGCGACGCCTCCAGCGCCTCTCTCCCCGCCATGCTGGAAGCCGCCGACTCAAGATCCGGGAAGGAAAGACGCCGACTGATGATCGGAATCACGCACACGCTTCGCGTGCTCGGGGCATTTCCGCAGGATGACGATCCCAGGAATCAACCTCGCGTGATTCTCGCCCCCGACTGGTTCGGCACGGAAGAAACGTGCATGGCGTTGGGGCAGCAACTTCTCGCGATGGCGTCCGACGGTGATGATGTCGTCCGGGCTTCCGTAGTCTACGCGCTGGGCGTGATGTTGGGCTGCGGGATCGAGATCCCCAAGGCTGCCGAAACGCTGAAGGCCGCGGCGAAGGACAACGCTGAAGTCGTCCGCATCCGATTCGCCCAGGCCGTCGCCAACATGCCCTTCGAAACGGAAGGGTTCCTTCGCCTCGCCGCGGACCTCGCCAACGATCGGGCTACGGAAGTCCAGACTGCCGCGGTCAACGCCATGCAGTTTCACCTGATGACTAGCAGTGTCCGATTCGAGGATCTGGAGCCGTTGTTCGACCACGGGAACAAGGTCATCCGCTTTGAAGCCGTCCGCGCCCTGGGCCAAAGCCGGGAAGGCCCGAAAACCGCCATTCCGGCGCTGCTCGCGCAACTGGAACAAGCGGATGGCGAGGCTTGGTATGCCGCCCGCAGCGCGTTCCGCCGCCTATCCCGAAATCACCGAAAGGACTGCGTCTCGGCGCTGACCAAGGCCTGCCGCCACGAATCTCCGGTTGCCCGCGCGCGCGCCGCTCAAACCCTGGCGGTGATCGACAAGGACTCCCGTTCCACCCAGATCTTCGTCGTCCGCACCGTGTCCAACGCCGAGATCCTCAACCACGCCGATCCGCGGGTCGTCCGCGATGCCATCATGGCCCTGACCGCGTTGGATTCCCGCGCCGCCACCGATGGCGTCCCCGTGCTCCTCAAGTTCCTCTCGGCCCCATCCCGGACTCGGAACAAAGCCTACGCGGCCATCGCTCTGGCAACCCTGGGAGCCAAGACCCTCGAACAGGTTCTCCCCGTGCTCGAGGAACTCCTGAACGACGCCAATTCGGACACCGTCGCCGGAGCCGTCCGCGCGGCGGAAATGCTGGGTCCCGCAGCCGGCCCCCTCCTGCCCCGACTCAAGGAACTGGGCAAGGACAAACGTTCCTACAACCGGCATGAGATCTCCTGGGCCAATGGTACGGAAAGCCTCGCCGCCCTGGCCCGCCGAGCGGCGGCCAACGTCAACCGCACGAACTGAGCGATTGAGAAAGCTCTCCACCGAACCTCGCCCCCCTCCTCCGTTCCAACACCAAAGACCGACCCGCAAAGCGATCACAACAAACCAATCCGATGTCTTAGGCGGGACATCCAATTGGTTCGTTGCGTCTGCAAGAGAGCGCTCGTTCCCAACATTTTCGCCCCTCTTGATTCCCGCATCAGCTCATCACGTTTGACCGCCCCCCCGAGCGAAGATTGCCGTTTTCCGGGCCGTCCGCCTCCTGTAGGCTCCGGCATCATGAGCAACGTTCTCCGTTTCGCCATTCTTGTCACCTTGGCGGCCTTTGTCGCCCCCCGCCCCGCCTCCGCCGAACGCCCACCCAACGTCATCGTCATCTTCGCCGACGACCTCGGCTACGGCGACGTGAGAGCCTTCAACCCGGACTGCCCCTTCAAGACGCCGCGCCTGGACCGCATGGCGGCCGAGGGCGCGAAGTTGACCCACTTCTATGTCCCGACCCCCTACTGCGCGCCCTCGCGGGCCACGATTCTCACCGGTCGCTATCCGTTCCGGCATTCGGTCGTCCGCAACACCGCGCCCGACGTCGGCCAGAACAACTTCGGCCTGCCGCATTCCGAGGTCACCATCGCCGAACTCCTCAAGCCGAAGGGATACGCCACCGCAGCCTACGGGAAGTGGCATCTCGGCCACCTGCCGAAGTGGCTGCCCCGCACCCAGGGGTTCGACGAGTATCACGGCATCCTCTACTCGAACGACATGTTCCCCGTGCAGTTGGTTCACAATGAAACCGTCGTCGAATACCCGGTCGTCCAAGCCAAGCTCACCCGGACCTACACCGACCTGACGCTTCGGTTCATCGAAAAGAACAAGGACAAGCCCTTCTTCATCTACCTCCCCCACGCGATGCCCCACAAGCCGCTCGCCGTCTCCGACAATTTCTACACGCCGGAGACCCCGGACGATCTCTACGCCGACGTCATGGCGGAACTGGACCACGAGATCGGCCGCGTCCTCGACCGGCTCAAGCAGCTCGAACTGGAAAAGAACACGCTGGTCATCTTCACCTCCGACAACGGCCCGTGGTATGGAGGCACGACCGGCGGTCTGCGCGGAATGAAAGGCCGCACCTGGGAGGGCGGTCACCGCGTGCCCATGATCGCGCGCATGCCCGGCACGATCCCGGCAGGCGTCGTGAACTCCAACCCCGCCGGCACCATCGATGTCCTCCCGACCATCGCGAAGCTGGTCGGCCTGCCCCTGCCTGACGGCAAGATCATCGACGGGGCCGACATCATGCCGATGCTGAAGAACGCCAAGGCCCCCAGCCCGCACGAGAACATCTTCGGCATGCACGGCCTGAACCTCGCCTGGGTCCGTTCCGGCAAATGGAAGCTTCACGTCCGCAACCCCGGTTCAAACAGCATGCTCAACCTCAACGGTGAGGCGGCCGAGAGCTGGATCGATCCGCGCGCCCCCGATGGCGTCGCCATTCTCGCCCCCTACGAGCAGGCGAAAGCCTCCCAACTCCCCGGCGTCCCTGGAGGCGTCGCCTCCAAACCCATGATGCTCTTCGACATCGAAGCCGACCCTTCCGAGCAGCGCGACCTCGCCGCCTCAAATCCGGGGATGGTCAAGCGGTTGAAAGCCTCCTTCGACAAAATGGCGGCTGAAGTCCCCGAATACCCGGCTCCCAAGGTCGACTATCAGTTCGGTCCGCCGCAAAAGGGCCGCCCCCGCACCCTCATGCGCCTCATCGGCGGCGAACTTCGTTACGATCGCATCCCCGAAACCCAGAAGCATCTGATCGCGAAGTAGCCGCGCCTCCTGAAAGCGGTGGCAACCGACGCGAGGAGCCTCTCGTCACCTCAGTTGCTGCCCACACAAACGTCCTGCCGTGTATTCCGTGTCTTCCGTGGTTGCAAAACATCAACCGCCCTCGGCCAGAAGCCGGTCCACATACTGCCGCATCCGTTCCTCGTGCTGGTCGTGGATTGCGCGCATACGCTGAGCTTGATCCGGCAGGGACTCGAAAAGCGGGCTGTCATCGATCTGCAACTCCTTGGGCTGATAGGGCCCATGCGCGGAAATCCTCTGAAACGCCTCCAGGCGATTCCCCTCCTCATCGAAACAGCGAAGCAGACCGTCACGAAGCTCCAGGATCTGCTCCTCATCGATCTCGCCGTTCTCCCCGCTCAGGCGGATGTGGATCAACCCCGGCGCGGAGCGCACAATGTCATACCCGAACCGCTCCGGCTCGCTGCGCTCATCCAACCTTTCGAAATACTCGCGCGTCAACCGGAACGCCAACGCGCCCTGATCGTCCGAGAAAATCCAGCCGCCCAGGAACGGTTCCAGTTGATCCTCTCCGCCGCCGGCATCCGAAAACAGCGGACCAAAGAACGCCTCATTCCACTCAGACTGGCCTGAACTCATGACGCCCAGCCTAATCGCCTCCCGGCTCCCCCGCAACGTCAAGCCGCCGTCGGACAAGCCCCCCGCACGCCGGCGCACACCTGCATGGGACAGCGCTTCCCGCCTGCCCCGTTCCGCATTCCCTATTCTCCCCTCCGAATTGGAAGAATTCCGTTGAAAGGAAGGGCCGAATCGATACATTCGGCCGCTCCCGTTCGCGGGTTCACCCAAGACAGTAGTTTTTATGAACAGTTACGACATCGCAGTTATCGGCGGCGACGGCACCGGCCCCGAGGTCGCCCGGGAATCCGTCAAGGTCCTCAAGGTTGCGGCTGAGAAATTCGGCTTCAAGCTCAACTTCACCGACTACGACATCGGCGGCGACGCCTACCTTCGCACCGGCGAGGCTCTGCCGGACAGCGTGCTGGAGGAGTTGAAGAAGTATCCGGCGATCCTCCTTGGCGCGATCGGCCACCCCGACGTGAAGCCCGGCATCCTGGAGAAGGGCATCCTGCTACGCACTCGCTTTGAACTGGAGCAGTACATCAACCTGCGCCCGGTGAAACTCTACGACGAGCGTTTCTGCCCCGTGAAAGGCAAGGGGCCCGAGGACGTGGATTTCGTCGTCGTGCGTGAGAACAACGAGGGTCTCTACACCGGTTCCGGCGGATTCGTCTTCAAAGGGACGCCCAATGAAGTGGCGATCCAGGAGAGCGTCAACACGCGCCGCGGCGTCGAGCGCTGCCTGCGCTTCGCGTTCGAATACACCCGCAAGCGCGCCAAGAAGAACAATCTCACCCTTTGCGGCAAGACCAACGTTCTCACCTATGCCTTCGACCTCTGGGAGCGCGCCTTCAACGAGATCGGCGAGGCCGACTTCTCCGACATCAAGCGCGACTACGCGCACGTCGACGCCACGACCATGTGGTTCGTCAAGAACCCGGAGTGGTTCGACGTCATCGTGACCGACAACATGTTCGGCGACATCATCACCGACCTCGGCGCCATGGTGCAGGGGGGGATGGGCATCGCCGCGGGCGGCAACATCAACCCCGAGGGCACCAGCATGTTCGAACCCATCGGCGGCAGCGCCCCGAAGTACACAGGCCAGAACGTCATCAACCCTCTCGCCGCCATCTGCGCCGGCCAGATGATGCTCGACTTCCTCGGTGAAACCGAGGCTGCCAAGCGCATCGAGGATGTCGTGATCAATGTCACCCGCGAGAAGATCAAGGATCTCGGCGCCGGCAAGATGGGCTTCAGCACCACCGAAGTCGGCGACATGGTCGCCGCCGCCGTCGCGGAGTAACCCGCCCACGACAAAGGATAACTTCAGAACGGCCGACGGAAACGTCGGCCGTTTTTCTTGAAACGCCCCCTTGCGTGTATTCAGTGTCTCTTGCGGTCCCCATTCCAACGCCAAGAAACGTTCACCCGCGCCCCCGGTCCGTGTTGCCTCCCGCTGCGCGATCCTCTAGTTTCACCGGCTCTTGAAGAAGACCGACAAAGCCGCGCGCGCCGAAATTCCGCGGAAGGCGATCTATCGCCTTTCGTTATATCTACGCTGCCTGCATCGCCTCAAGGACAATGGCATCCAGACCGTTTCCAGTGATGCGCTCGCGCAGGCCGCCGGGGTGAAGCCCACGCAGTTGCGCAAGGATCTCACGTATTTCGGCCAGTTTGGCCGCCGCGGGTTGGGCTACGAGGTGGATCAGCTTTCGCAGATGATCATTGACCTGCTGGGCACGGCCAGCCTCCAGCCGGTGATCCTCATCGGCGTCGGCAACCTCGGCGCCGCCCTGCTTTCCTATCGCGGATTCGACAAGGAGGGTTTCGAGATCGTGGCGGCTTTCGACCAGTTTCCCGAGCAGGCCCGAAACAAGAAGGTCCGGCAATCGATTCAAGGCATGGACAAACTGGCGGAGGTCGTCGAGGAACGAGGCGTGAAAATGGCCATCATTTCCGTCCCCGCCGAGGAGGCCCAGGAGGTCGCCAACGAACTGGTCGAGGTCGGGATCACCGGCATCCTGAACTTCGCGCCCGTCGTCCTGCAGGTTCCCGACGAGGTGATGGTCAACAACGTCAACCTGGCCATGGAACTCGAGAATCTGAGCTATTTCATCCAGTCTTGAATGCGCCGGACACTGATGCGTCATACCTGACGAAACGCGAACGTATATCATGAAGTTTCGGACAACGCCCCCGATCTCGACCGACCGCCCCCTGCCCCGTCGCGACGCCCTTGCCCGTCTGGGCATGGGCATGGGCGCGCTGGGCCTTGCGGACGCGATGAGCTCCGCCGGCCTGTTGACGCCCGATGCTCGCGCCGCCTCGGGGACGCCCCTCTCCTCCCGCGCTCCGCACTTCGCGGCCCGGGCCAAGCGCGTCATTCACCTGTTCATGAACGGCGGTCCATCGCACGTGGACACCTTCGACCCCAAGCATCTGCTCAAGAAGCACGCCGGCAAGTCTCTGCCCAAGGACTTCCAACTCCGCACGGAACGCCCCACCGGCGCCGCCTATCCCTCCCCGTTTGAATTCAGAAAATACGGCCAGAGCGGGATCGAGGTTTCCGATCTGTTCAAGCACACCGCCGAACACATCGACGACATCTGCCAGATTCGGTCGATGCACGCGGATGTCCCGAACCACGAACCCTCCCTGATGCTTATGAACTGCGGCGAGGCCCGACTGATCCGCCCCAGCATGGGCTCCTGGGTCACCTACGGGCTCGGCACGGAAAACGAGAACCTCCCCGGTTTCGTCGTGCTTTGTCCGGGCTTCCCCATCGCCGAATCCCAAAACTGGCAGTCCGCTTTTCTGCCCGGCGTTTTCCAGGGGACTCACATCAACACCAAGAACACCAACGTCGAAAAGCTGATCGAGAATATTCGCAACAAGACGCAGTCGCTCCCGTCCCAACGGGCGCAGCTCGACTTTCTGAAGAGACTGAACGACAACCACCGCAAGCAACGGCAGGCCGACGGCGATCTCGACGCGCGCATCCAATCCTTCGAACTCGCCTACCGGATGCAGTTGGAGGCGACCGACGCATTTGACGTGGATCGCGAACCCGAACACATCCGCAAGATGTACGGCGACAGCATTCAGGCGCGACAGATCCTCATGGCGCGTCGTCTGATCGAACGCGGAGTCCGCCACGTGCAGGTATGGCATGGCGACGGCCAACCTTGGGACAGCCACGACAAGATCGAGGAGAACCACCGTCGGCTCGCGGGCCAATGCGATCAGGCCATCGGCGCCCTGCTCGCCGACCTCAAGCAACGCGGCATGCTGGACGACACCCTGGTCATCTGGGGCGGCGAGTTCGGCCGCACGCCCACCGTGGAACTCCCCAAGCCCGGCTCCAATGCCGGCACCATCAGCGGCCGCGACCACAACCACTACGGCTTCACCATGTGGATGGCCGGCGGAGGCGTCAAAGGAGGCCATATCCATGGCGCGACCGATGAATTCGGATTCCAGGCGGTCAAGGACAAGGTGCACGTCCACGACCTCCACGCCACCATCCTGCATCTGCTGGGCTTCGACCACGAACGTCTTTCCTTCCGCCAGTCCGGTCTGGACTTCCGCCTCACCGGTGTCACCGGCCAGGTGGTGGACGGCATCGTGGCCTGATCGACTTCTTCCGGGGATGTTTCGCCGGAGCGCGGCGTTTACGCCGCTGAAACCCGGGACCTCCTGTGGTTTTCGTTTGGAACGGCGACGGCGCGACGATCGGGGGCATCAGCGGCCTGGAGGCCGCGCCCCGGTCGTTCTTTCGCGCGCGTGGGCTTCTTGACGGCGCAGCCGAGGCACAAATGCCTTTCAACCGTCGTCGCCCCCCGTTAGCCTGCCGGCCGGGTTTCTTGAGAACCGGATACGACCTCCCTCCAGATGGAACTCCAGGCGGAAAAGGAAATCATCGAGCGTTGTCGCCGGGGCGATCAACGCGCCTGGGACGAATTGTTCGACGCCCATTACGACCCCGCCTGCCGCTTTATCTTCCAACTCGCCTCCGACTTCTCCCGCGAGGATGCCGAAGAAATCTGCCAAGAGGCGTTTGTGACCGTTGTGCGCAGTCTTGATTCTTTCAAGGGCGCCAGCCGCTTCCAGACCTGGCTCTTTCGCATCGCCGCCAACAAGGCCCGGGACTTCCGCGACAAACGCCAGGCGGCCAAGCGCGGCGGCGGCCAGATCCCGCTCTCCCTCGACGCCGAAGATCCCGAAACGGGACTCAAGATCGACAAACCCAGCGGCAAGCCCGGTCCCGACGACGACATGGTCCGTCTTGAAGACCATGCCTTCATCGGCGAAGCCCTCGACGCCCTCGGCGACAACTGCCGTGAAATCATCCAGTTACGCTATTTTGGCGACCTCAGCTACGAGGAAATCAGCCAGGAACTCGATCTCAACAAAAAGACCGTCAGTTCCCGCCTCAGCAAATGCCTCGACAAGCTGGAGCTCCTGACCAAGGCCATTTTCGCGAGGGATCAATCCGACATTTTCCCGTCCAACCCCTGAATCGCCATGTCATCCGAACCTGAAAGAGACATCGAGAAACAGATCCGGTCCTACGCGGAGAAGCGTGGCGAGGAGGCCGGCGATCGATTTGCAATGCACCCGGCCACCCGGCAGGATCTGCATCGCGAGGCGGCCGAAGCCTTCCCCCCCGAAACCGCGAAATCTCCCTCATTCACCGTCCTTCAGGCCAATGAGGCGGTCAGCTTCTGGACCCTTTTCAAACGGCAGTTTGCCCTGCTTTGCATGTTTGCCATCGTGCTCAGCGCGGCCGGCATCGCCTGGCTGAAATACGGCCGGCCTGCGGGCGGCGACCTCGCCCAGGCCGGCTCGGCGGAGAAGCCGAAGGAAGCCGCCCCGCAACGATCAAGACCGTTGGAAATCGTAGATCTCGGCGAACGCACCGACCTTGAACCCGCGCCCCCAGCAACTCCGCAGCCCGCGGAGACATTGCCGGAATCCCCCGCGACTGCCGTCGTTTCCTCACCTCCAAGACCCGCCCCCGCCAGAACCGAGGCCGCTCCAGCCCCCTCACCTCCCCGCACGACGGAAACTGTCGCGACTCCAGCCCCGCCGCCCTTGACCGCTCCCGACCCTGCTCGACCCTCACAGCAGTTTGTCAACGAGACCGCCGCGAGAACCTACCGGCGCAATTTCAACTCGCCCCCGCCGGTGGAACTCCTGGCGACTTTTCAGGTCCAGCAGGTCGGCAGACAGATCCTCATTGTGGACGCCGACGGCTCCATCTTTGCGGGAGAAATCCTGCCCCCGTCAAATGGCTCCGCGTCTTTGGACTTCAAGGCCCAGGGAAACAGCCGAGCCTTGAACCGCATGGTGACTATCACGGGACGGCTCTCCCCGGCGAAAAGCGCAGACCGCCCGCCCCTCGCCGATCTCCGGGTGTCGAACGAAGCCCGCCTGCCGCTCGATCGCTTGCTAATCGACGCCCGCGTCGCCATCGATGAGGAAAGCCGCCCGATTTCTGCGACGCCCGCCCCCTCAAGGTAGAGTCGTGTCGAGAAGGAGGTTCATCGATGTTTTCAGCAGGGCTTTCGGGTGAGCTGTATCGAGCCCCTCCTGACGCGAAAGTCGCGGCGCCTCAAGGAAAATTCGACGGCTCATGCGTAAACCCCTGACGTTCTCAGAGGGCGACGCTGACGCGGATCGGCAAGCCCCTTCAATTCCGCTGAAACCATCGACGAGTCCATCAATACTCATCCGCCCGGTAGCGAAAGACCTCCAACCGTTCGGACCAATAATCCCTCGGCAGCCCCGCCTTTCGTTTCAGGAGGGAAACGAACTCCGCCGGCGATGCGACAGATTGCCAAACCGCCGGCAGAAACGTCGCCCGCCTGCCGCCTTCCCTGAGAATCAGGCCGTCCGTCCCGGGAACAAGACGCTCCAACAAATCCGGCTCGGACTCGACGGGAAACGGAACCGGAGCGCCCAGCACAGAAAGCTTCAGGCTCAGTTCAGGGTGTTCCTCCTCGCGGACAGGTTCGAAACGAGGATCGTTGAAACCCGCGTTGTAGGCGTTCCGCGCGACATCCTCCACCAGCGGCATCCGGGCTTCCAGACTTCCCATGCAACCGCGCAGGGCGGCTCCTTTTCTCAGGGTGACAAAACTTGCGCCCAACTCCCTCAGAGGCGCCGAAAAATCCGCGACCGCCACCACCGCAGCCCGCGAATGTCGCGTCCCCTCCCGCACGGAGTCCCAGGCGACCTCCCTCAACGCCATGGCATCGGCCTCGCACAACCGGTTCTCCTCAGGGTCCATCGCGTGACGTTCTCCGGGATTCCAACCGCCGTCCTCACTTCTCTGCCATGGCCGCCTCGATAGCCCCCGCGGGATCTTCATGCGCCTTCACGTTACGGATGATCCCCTGACGATCGATCAGCCACATCATGGGGATCTCCTCGATCCCCAAGGCATTCGTCAGCTTCTCGATCCAGCCATCGTGGTCGTAGGCTGTCGGCCAGACGATCTTCTCTTCTCCGACCGCGCGTTGGTATGGGAGCTTCTTCGTGTCCAAGCTGAGTCCCAGAATCTCAAACCCGGCGCCCTTGTGCTTCGCATAGGCCTCGCGCAACACAGGAATCTCCTCGATGCAAGGCCCGCACCACGACGCCCAGAAATCGATCAACACGACCTTCCCCTGGAGCTTCGCCAGGTCGATCTCCCGTCCGTCCGACGCGGTGAACTTCAGTTCCAACCGCTTGCCGACCGGATCGGCCCTGATCATTTCCGGCGAATCGAATTTCAACGCGGGAGCGCTGGAAGCGACGGTCGCTGACGGCGCGTTCGTTTCACCCCGTTTGGCCGCCTCCTGGCGAAGCCGCTCCGCCTGCTCCACCTCCTTCACCGCCAAGTCCTTCAATGCGGCCTCTCCTTTGGCCTTCAATTTCTCGGCGGCGGCCTTGGTTGCCTCCGACGCGTTGCTGCCGAGGATCTCGTCAACAATCCCCACCCCCTTTCGGATTTCGCAGTTCTCCGCGACCGCCAGCAGAAGATCGTAGACCTCGCCCCTCCCGGGATACTCTTTCATCAGCTCGCGGGCCCGCTTTTCCAACTCAACCACCATCGCCTCCGAGGACTCCGACCGTTTCCTGGCCATGGCTGCCCGCAGAGCGCTTTCCATGCGCAGTTGAAACACCTTCTCCGGTCCGTCTCCGCCCATCCTCTTCAACAATTCGAGCATGCGATCCTCGCGTTCGAAGATCCCGTGCTCCGCCGCGATCTGCAGGAACTTCAACTCGAGGCTGTCGAGTTTCTCCGCCATCGGATGCTCGGGGAAACTCACACCGAATTCCCTCGTCATGTCCGCCGCCTTGAGCGCGCGGCGGGCGTTGGACTCCTCCCACGCGGCCATCACCTCGGCCGAAGGCGGATTGTTCGTCCAGTCCGCCGGCTGCGGCGCGGGCTGGGCCTGCGAGACCACCGCCTCCCAGGCGGCATTGCCGCGCTCCAGCGACTCCTCCGCCTCGGCCGCCGCCTTGCTCATCGGGGGCAGCGGGGGGTTCGGGACGTGCCCGGAACCCGCGCGGGAAGGCGTGTCAAAATCGCATCCGACGCAGAACGCCAAAAGCGCGCCGCAGGACATTTGAAGGATCTGCTTTCGTGAAACCATGGCTCAATCCCCTTCCTCTTCCGCCTTCTCCAGCGCCCGTTCAATCCGACGCAACGCCAACCGGACCCGCCGTGAGTTTTCCGGCGACGAAAAATCCGCGGAACGAACCGTCGTCTCCGACGATCTCAACGAGCGTTCCAAACTCGCGCGAACCGTCTGCAGATCTCCCCGGGTCAACTGCGGGCGACAATCCCCCTCCTGTTCCATGCGCTTGACGGTGCGGGCAAACTCCAACAACAAAGCGCAGGGCTCCAGGCAGACAATCATGCTCTTCTCGCACTCCTCATCCGGCCCCGATCCCGGAGCCGTCCATAATCGTCGCTTCAGGCACGACCTTGCGTCGCACACCGCCGCAACCGTGTCCGCAACCTCCCCTTCCTCCAATTTGGCAGTCAGGCGGTACATCCCGGTCTGCCGCCCGGTGAATTCCCGGTAATCCGCAGCCTCGGCCCGCCCTTCCCGGGAGGCAAACCAGTCCGCCACCGCCCCTGGGTAAAGACGCTCCAAAGCGCGCTCCAACTCCTCTTCCCCCCGGATCTCACAGCGCCATCCAGACCGCAGATCAGGCGCCGACTTCAAAGGCCGGTATTCGCCCGCCCCGGTGAACTTCGCGACCTCCGTCAATTCACCTTCCAGTACCCCGTCGAGCTCCTCTGCCCGGCGTCCGAGATCCCCCACATGCCGCAGCTCAAACCCCGCCCCTTCGCGCGATATCAGGATCTGCGCGAACTGAAGTTCCGCGTCGATGGAACGCGCGAACGCCTGTATTGCCGGATTGCCTGCGGTAACCATGTCCCCAAACCGTAAACCATCCGCCCGATTTGCAAACCCTTTTGCGCCCGGGAACCCGACGCTCGCAAAATGCCGGTTGACGTTCCCCGTAGACGCCTTTCAACTCCCTTCGTCGGTCGCACACACCATCGTCGCAAAAAATGAAACTGATCCGCAATCTTCTTGCTGCCTGCCTTTTCCTGACGGCCGCTTCGGCCTTCGGCCAGGGCCGTTTTGCCAACGTCACCGTCACGGCCCAGCCCGTAGCCGGCTCGATCCACATGCTGACGGGAGCCGGCGGCAACATTGGCGTCTCCGTCGGGGACGACGGCCTGCTGATCGTTGACACCCAGTTCGCCCCGCTGTCCTCGAAGATCGAGGCGGCCCTGGAAGGGCTGGGCAAAGGCGACCTTCAATACGTCCTGAACACCCACTGGCATGGCGACCACACCGGCGGCAACGAGAACTTCGGCAAAAAGGCGGACATCGTTGCGCATGCCAATGTCCGCAAGCGCCTCGTCGAAAGCGACAAGCCCGCCGTCTCGCTCCCGAGGATCACCTACGAGAACAGCCTTTCTCTGCACTTCAATGGTGAGGAGATCCGTGTCGTCCACCTCGGCCCCGGACACACCGACGGCGACAGCGTGGTCTGGTTCACGAAATCCAAGGTCGTGCATCTGGGCGATCACTTCTTCGTGAACCGCTTCCCCTACATCGATCTCGGCAGCGGCGGCAGCGTGGAGGGCTACCTCAAGAACATCGGACGCCTGCTCAAGGAACTGCCGGACGATTACAAGATCATTCCCGGCCACGGCGAACTCGCGGACAAGCAGGATCTGAAAGCCTTCCATGCCATGCTTGTCGAGTGCATCGGCATCGTTCGAAAGGGCATCGGCGACGGCAAGACGGTGAATCAGCTCAAGGCGGAGGGGATGCCAGCCAAATATAAGTCCTGGGGAGCCAGATTCATCAACACGGACCGCTGGATCGACATCGTCTACGGCGGCCTCGCCTCGAATTGACGCCAACTGACCGCCGCCTTCGGCTCACTCCTCGATCCGCGGGATCTCGAGGATCACGGTCGTCCCCTGCCCATACTCGCTTTCGATGCGCAAAGCGCCGCCATGCAGTTCGGCAAGGCGTTTGGCGACGACCAGCCCGAGGCCCGTGCCCTGTTGTTCATTCAACTTGCGCTCAAACTGCTGATAGGCGCCAATCGTCGCCGCCTGATCGGGTCGCATCCCCCGTCCCTCGTCGGACACCGTCACCCGATGAATCCCGGGCTCGTTCTCCGACCGGATCTTCACCTTGGACCCCGGCGCTGAAAACTTGAACGCGTTGTCCACGACTTCCCCAAGCATCTTCGAAAAAAGATCGGCCGAGACCTTCACGGTCGCCTCAGCGACCGCCAGATCCAGGTCCTCACCGCGCGTCCGTTCCCGGGCCGTCTGCCTGGCCAATCGTCCGACAAGATCGGCGACGCCGCCAGCGCGCTCGTTGACCAGGGGCGCCGACTCCGCCGGATTCGCGTGCAAAAGCTCGATCTGTGCGAACAGCAGGAACCGCTCGGTCAGTCCCTGCAACCGTCTGGCCGCCTGCCGGATCGCCTTTCCGGCGTCCACCACCTCGTCGGTCTCCATGTCTTCGATATCCGACACGAGCATGTCCGCATAGCCGACGATCGCGTTCAACGGCGTGTTGAGTTCATGCGGGAGCATCAGGCTGATATGGGAACGCAATTCCTCAAGTTTCGTCTCCGCCTACCGGCGGATGGCCTCATGCTTGCGAAATCGGGCATCAATCGCGGACCGGAGTTGCTTGAGGGTGAAGGGCTTCGCCAGATAGTCGTCAGCGCCCAGATCCATCCCCTCCCGCATGTGATCCTCGCCCCCGGTTATAAGGATGAAAGGAATCGCCGAGGTCGCCGGCTCGCCGCGCATTTGCGTCAGCATGGAGAGTCCATCCATCCCATCCATCATGATGTCGCAGATGATCAGGTCGGGCAGTTCGCTCCGCGCCGTTTCGCACCCGGTCTCCCCCCCATCCGCCTCGAAACAAGTGTGTCCCATTTCACATAGCATGGCCTTGAGCATGCCCCGGACGTTGTCGTCGTCATCGATGATCAGGATTCTTGCCATGGTCGTCTTGAATCAGAATTCAAAGTCTCCGCTGCCCGGTTCCATTGCCTCACCCGCGTTCGAAAGCGTGGTCATCCACCAAGATTCCCACCGTCCCCAACACTTAAGCGGAACAGCGAGTCGACTTGCAAGCTTCCGCTGCCTTCTTTCCGCGTCGATCGGCGAGAACGCCGCCCTCCCGGGAACTTGGCATTGAATTTGGCCCGACGACTCCCCAATCTCCCCGCCGTGTTTTATCGGTTCATCCTGAAAGCAGCGTGCCTCTGCCTCGTCCTTGCCGCGGGCTGCGACAAGCCGCGCGCGGCCTCCTCAACGCCGCCGGCGACCGCCCCCCAGCCGGCAGCGTATGCCGGCCCGGCTGCAGCCCAACCGAAGCTCCGCACCGTCAAGCTGTTCGTCGGAACCAACGAGATCACCGCCGAGATAGCACGCAAGCCCCGGGAGATCGAGACCGGCATGATGTTTCGCACCGAACTCGACGAGATGGCCGGCATGCTCTTTGTTTTCCCCCGCCCTGATTTCCGGTCCTTCTGGATGAAGAACTGCCCCCTCCCCATGACCTGCGCCTACATCGCCCCCGACGGCGAAATCCTGGAGATCCGCGACATGATCCCCCACGAAACAAAAGGCATCCTTTCCCGAAGCTCTTCAGTCCAGTTCGTCCTCGAAATGAACCGCGACTGGTTCAAGCAGCACAACCTCGCGCCCGGAGCTGTCATCACCACCGAACACGGCCCCCTGCTTGAGACCTTTTACGGACGATGATCAACCAGCCATGAAGGCCGCCCTCGCCCAGATCAACACCATCGTCGGAGACATCGACGGGAACTCCGAGAAGATCCTGGAAGCCTACCACCGCGGCGTCGAAGCCGGCGCCGAGCTGGCAGTCTTCCCGGAACTCACCATCACCGGCTATCCGCCGCGCGACCTCCTGCACCGCAGCGGCTTCATCCGTCGCAACCTGGACGCCGTCGAGCGCCTCGCTGCCAGGAGCGGCGAGGTTGGGTTGGTCGTCGGCTACGTCGGTTGTCACGAGGACGGCCCAGGCCGGGACGCCACCAACTCCATCGCACTCCTCCAGAACGGCCAGATCCTCGCCACCCGCAACAAGACCCTCCTTCCCACCTACGACGTCTTCGACGAGGACCGTTACTTCGAACCCGCCGCCGCCAATTCCCCCGTCCTGTTCAACGGAATCAAGATCGGCCTCACCATCTGCGAGGATGTCTGGAACGACGAGGATTTCTGGAGCCGTCGCCGCTACGCCGCCAACCCGGTCGTCTCCCTTGTGCAGCAGGGCGCACAACTCATCGTCAACGCCTCCGCCTCGCCCTGGCACCTGGACAAGAACCACACCCGACGCGCCATGCTCACCAACATGGCCGCCAAGATCAAATGCTCCCTGCTCTTCTGCAACGCGGTCGGCGGCAATGACGAACTGGTCTTCGACGGCAACAGCATCGCCTTCAACTCCAGGGGTGAACTCATCGCCCAGGCCCGCCGCTTCCAGGAGGATTTCGTCCTCGTCGACACCGATAACGCACAGGAACTGGAATACAATTCCAACTGCGCGGAACACGATCTCCACGACGCCCTCGTCCTTGGCCTGCGCGACTACATGCACAAGTGCGGCTTCAAATCCGCCGTCCTCGGCCTGAGCGGGGGCATAGACTCCGCGCTCACCGCCGCCATCGCCGTCGAGGCCCTTGGAGCCGAGAATGTCCATGGCATCTCCCTGCCCTCGCAATACTCCTCCGACCACAGCCTCGACGACGCCCGCGGCCTCGCGGAAAACCTCGGCATCCGCTACGACGTCGTCCCCATCAAGGATGCCTTTGAAACGGTGAAGGGCGGCCTCGCCGGTCTCTTTGCCGGCCGCCCCGAGGACACCACCGAGGAAAACATCCAGGCCCGACTGCGCGGCGTGATCCTCATGTCGCTTTCCAACAAGTTCGGCTCCCTCCTCCTCACCACGGGAAACAAGAGCGAACTCGCCGTCGGTTACTGCACCATCTACGGCGACATGTGCGGCGGCCTCGCCGTCATCAGCGACGTGCCCAAGACCATGGTCTTCAAGCTCTGCCGCTGGATCAACCGCGAGCGCGAAATCATCCCGGAAAACACCATCGTCAAACCGCCCTCCGCCGAACTGCGTCCCGACCAAAAGGACGAGGATTCCCTCCCCCCCTACGACATCCTGGACCAGATCCTGGAGGCTTATGTCGTCGAGGGAAAATCGCGCGCCGAGATCATCGACGCCGGCTTCGATGCGGCCACCGTCAACCGCATCGCCCGGCTGATCGATCTCAACGAATACAAACGCCGCCAGGCCGCCCCCGGACTCAAGGTCACCAGCAAGGCCTTCGGCATGGGCCGCAGAATCCCCGTCGCCCAACGTTACCGCGAATCTTGAGGGACGAACCGCGGCTTGCGCGGATGACACTGATATTCCGAAAAGGCCTTCTCTATCCGAGCCATCCGCGCGATCCGCAGTTAAGAACAGATTCAAAATGAACCGAGCCAAATCCGAACAACTCTTCGAGGCCGCCCTGAAGCACATTCCCGGCGGTGTAAACTCCCCCGTCCGCGCCTTCCGCTCCGTCGGCGGCAACCCCTTCTTCGTCGATCATGCCGGCGGTTCCTCCGTGCGCGACGTGGACGGCAATGTCTACGTCGACTACGTCGGCACCTGGGGACCGGCTATCCACGGCCACGCCGCGCCGCGCATCATCGAGGCCGTCAAGGCCGCCGCCGACCACGGAACCAGCTTCGGCATTCCCAATCCCTTTGAAGTCACGATGGCCGATCTCGTGGTCGAAACCGTGGCCAGCGTGGAGAAGGTCCGCATGTGCAACTCGGGCACGGAGGCGACCATGTCCGCCATCCGCCTTGCCCGCGGCTTCACGAAGCGCGACAAGATCGTCAAGTTCGACGGCTGCTACCACGGCCACGCGGATTCGCTGCTGGTGAAGGCGGGCTCCGGCGCGCTGACCTTCGGGTCGCCGGACAGCGCGGGCGTGCCCGAGGCCTTCACCTCGCACACCATCGTCCTGCCCTTCAATGACCGCGAGGCCGTCAAGGCCGCCTTCGAGGCGAACCCGGGCCAAATCGCCGGCATCATCCTGGAACCCATCCCCGCCAACGCCGGCCTCTACTTCCCCGAGGACGACTTCCTACAATTCCTCCGCGAGATCACCGCGACGAACCAGTCCCTCCTGATCTTCGACGAGGTCATGACCGGCTTCCGCGTCGCCCTCGGCGGCGTGCAGGAACGCTTCGGCATCACGCCGGACCTGAGCTGCTTCGGCAAGATCATCGGCGGCGGACTGCCGGTGGGCGCTTTTGGCGGTCGCGCCGAAATCATGGACTGCCTCGCGCCCCTCGGCCCCGTCTACCAGGCGGGCACCCTCAGCGGCAACCCGCTCGCCATGGCCGCCGGCATCGCGGCCATCGAGGGACTGCGGGACGGTGGCGGCTACGAGAAGCTGGAGTCGCTGGGCCAACGCCTCGAGGACGGCATGATGCAGGCCGCCGCCGACGCGGACCTGCCCTTCATCTTCCATCGCATCGGCTCCATGTTCTGCGCCTACTTCACCAGCGACCCGATCAGCAACCTCGCCGACGTGATGAAGGGCGACGCCGACCGTTTCAACAAGTTCTTCCACGGCATGCTCGACCGCGGGATCTACCTGGCGCCCTCGCGCTTCGAAACCGGCTTCATCTCCACCGCCCACAGCGACGAGGACATCGACAAGACTGTCGAAGCCGCCGCCGCCGTGATGAAGGAGTTGTAAGGCGGATCTTCAAACTTCCTTGTAGACGCAGCCTTCAGGCTGCGATTCGAGCGCTTCACACGCGAGAAGTGGGAACTTGGTCGGCTCACTTCTCGTCCATTCGGACTCGCGGCGCAGCCTGAAGGCAGCGACTACTTCCGCCAGGAAATCGCACACATTGCGATCCGTTTGAAACCTTCGCGTTTCGGATTTGTTTCCGCCTTCGCTGGGCTTCGTCGAAACAAGTCGGATTTCGCTTTTCGAAATTCGGATTTCCCGCCTTACGGCCGCCACGGCTGCGGGCCGTCGCCTTTGGCCTGAAGGAACTTGGCGTCAACCTCGCGATACCAGGCGTGAAGCTTCTCCCGCATCCGCTTTACCCTCGTTGCCTCCTTGTCCGCCAGATCGTTCCTTTCACCTATGTCGTCCTTCAGGTTGAACAGGCTGACGCGGCCGTCCTCGTAGCGTTCGACCAATTTCCAGTCGCCCATGCGCACCGCCCCGCCCGGGAAACCGCCCTGGTTGCTGTAGTGGGGATAATGCCAGAAGAGCGCGTCTCGCTTTGGCTCGCCTCCGCCTTTCAAAACCGACGCCAGGCTCACGCCGTCCAGATGCTGCCCCGGCCGCGCCGGCAACCCGGCGATTTCCAGAATCGTCGGATAGAAATCCATGCTGACCACCGGCGTATCGCTGACACTGCCGGGCTTGGTGACGCCCGGCCACTTGATCAGGAACGGCTCGCGGATGCCGCCCTCGTAAACCCACCCCTTGCCCCCACGCAACGGCAGGTTCGAAGTCGGCTGTCCCTCGGACGTGGACAAGCCGCCATTGTCAGACATGAAGAACACGGCAGTCTTCTCCTCGATGCCCAACTCCTTCAAGGCCTCCAACACACGCCCGACATTACGGTCCATCGATTCCATCATTGCCGCGTAGACCGCGTGCTTCTGCAGGATGCGGACCGTGCGCTTCTGTTTCGCGTCCGGCCAGACCTGCTCTTCCGGGGCGAACTCCTGTTTTCCCTTCAATCCCAGCCGCTCAGCCTTTCGCTCGTATTTCTCGACCAGTTCCTTCGGGGCCAAAAGCGGCGTGTGGACCGAATAGAACGACAGGTAGGCCAGGAACGGGCCTTTCTTGTTTTCCCGGATGAACTCCACCGTCTCCGAGGCCAACCGCTGCGGCAAATGCTCGCCTTTGGGGCCGTCCTCCAACCGGGGATTTCCGTAGGGCGAGAAATACTTCCCGCCGAACCAGGGCCCGCCATGCTTCCAGCCACCCTTGTTCACATCGAAGCCCTGATTCTCCGGCCAATACTCTGCGCTCGGCCCGAGATGCCACTTGCCCGCGAAGAAGGTCCGGTAGCCTCCCGCCTTCAGAGCCTCGGCCAGCGTCACCTCGGAAAGCGACATCCGGTCGTTCAAGGGGGCGCATTTGAAACGACCTCCGCGCATGCCGGAGAAGAAGTTCGTGGCGTCCACGCGCGACGGATGCTTCCCGGTCAAGATGCTGTAGCGCGTCGGGCTGCAGACCGGGTTGGCGGCGTAACCATTAGTGAAGCGCATACCCTCCCGGGCCAACCGGTCGATGTTGGGCGTCTCGTAAAACGTGTCCGGGTTGTAGGCCCCGGTGTCCATGTAGCCGAGGTCATCCACCAGGATGAACAGAATATTCGGCCGCGAAGCGGCGCTGAGATTGAAACCGGACAAGACCGCGACCGTGAGGAACAACACCGCCGCAAAACGCGCGCGGCCTCCAAACCGGGAACCAAGAACTGAGAACTTCATAACCCGAATCCTATCCATTGAACTGCCTGTCCCCCGCATCACCCAGGCCGGGAACGATGTAACCGACCTCGTTCAGTTTCTTGTCGATGGCCGCGGTGAAAATCGGCACATCCGGATGATGCCGACGGACCGTGCGAACACCCTCCGGAGCCGCCAGCAGATTCACCATCCGCAACCGCCTTGCCTTGCGCTCCTTCAACAGGTCCAACGCCGCGACGGCGCTCCCGCCTGTCGCCAGCATCGGGTCCATCAGGATCACGTCGAAGCCACTCAGATCGTCCGGCACGTTTGCGTAATAGGAAACCGGATTCAGCGAAACTTCGTCTCGTTTGAGTCCGATGAACCCCACCTGCGCCTCCGGCACGATCTGCAATATCGGATCCAGCATCCCCAGTCCGGCGCGGAGTATCGGCGCCAAGAGGATCTCCCGCTTCAGTTCCCTTGCCTTGCAGGCGGCGAGAGGCGTCTGGACTGTCGTCGGCTTCGTCGCCAGATCGCGCGTCGCCTCATAGCCGAGGAACATCGCCACATCCGCCAAGGCCCGCCGGAAGGCTCCCCGATCCGTGTCCTTGTCCCGCAGCCGGGCCAGGTTGCGCTGGACCAGGGGATGGTTGACGACGGTGACGTTCTCCATGGTCAGTAAGCCAGGTTTGCCGGCAGGAAGTAGGCCCGCCCGGCGCGCAGCTTCGGCAGGTCCAGGCCCAGGTCGAGTTTCACCGATTTCGCCTCGCTCTCGCCCAAGAGCCGGAACAACCCGCCAAAGGTGATCAACCGGCGGTAAGTCACCAAAGTCGCGCCCTGCGCTCCTGCGATCTCCTCCACCCGCGCCACCGCGGCGTCGAAATCACCGAGCTCGTCCACAAAGCCGTGCTCGAAAGCCTGTTTACCGCTGAGCAGCCTCCCGTCGGCGTAGCTTTCCCACTGTTCGATCAGCGGGCGGGCATCGTCCCCATTGGCGTCGGCCGCCGCCGCGCGCCCGTCCCGGACGATGGTCTTGAACCGGTCGAAGGTCTCGTCGATGAAGTCCTGCACGATCTTCCTCTCCTCGGCGGTGATTTCGCCGGGCCGCTTGGTGGAACTGAGCATGTCCTTCATCTTCCCGCTCTTGAAGGTGAACGGCTCGACGCCGACCTTGTCCATCAACCCACGGAAGTTGTAGCCCTGCATGATCACGCCGATGCTCCCCGTCATGGTCAGTTCGTTGGCCACAATCCACCGGCAGGGCGCGCTCACGTAGTAACCGCCCGAGGCCGCCATGCCCTCCATCACGCAGACCACCGGCTTGCCCGTGTCTTCCTGGAACGCCTTGATCGCATTGTGAATATCGTCCGCGGCCAGAACCTCGCCGCCCGGCGAATCCACCCGCAACAGGATGGCCTTCACAACGACATCATCCGCGGCCCGCTCCAGCATGGATTCGATGTAATCCACCATCGACCGGCCGGTGCCGTCGAAGCTGTAGCTGGAGATCATGCCCTGGACATCGACGACGGCTATCTTGGAGCCCGCATCCCCGTCCTCGACCACGACCTCCTGCAGGTTGTCGTTCTGGGCGCCCATCGACGCGCCGCCGCCGCCGAAAAGCGCTCCGAACATCACCAGGTTGAACAAGCCGCTCGCGCCCAGGGCCAACAGAAGAAGAAATGCGAACCACTTCCATCCGCTCCCGCCGGAACGCGGCGGAGCGGCCGCGACGCGGACGCTCGTCGCGCGCGGAACCGACTGGGACTGAGGAGGCGCGGCCGACGGACGCGGCGGAATCGGATCGCCGTTCGCGTCCCGGGAAAATTCATAGTTTTCCATAGGCGGCCACGCTACCCCAGTTTCGCCGGGCGCCGCAAGCGCGCTTCCCCTGAGGCCGCGCGCTCGGAATCCCCGTAGCCGCGTTTACGAAAAAGTGGATATGGCTTTGTCGCATCACGACACCCGCGCTTTGACGGGATCGTGCAAAAACGGTAGCAGCCGACGTGAGGAGGCTCATTCCAATCCGTAAGACGGTGACAAGGGAGCCTCGTCACCTCGTCTCACATGAAAATCGAGGTCAAGACAAACTTCACCTGT
>JAYPFK010000062.1:0-35892 GCA_038126235.1 Verrucomicrobiales bacterium | reverse complement strand
TTCCCGGAAAACCATCTCATTCGCAATGGGCCAGTTCACGGGGGCCCAATCACATGTCCCACATCTACCAACCCGTGATGCTGATCGAGCTTCTCGAAAGCGGCGGCTCTGCCACCGTCAACCAAATCGCCCGCACAATCCTCCAGCACGACCCCTCCCAAGTAGAATACTACGAACAGATCACCAAGCAGATGCCCGGCAGGGTGCTGACGAAGAATCGGGGAATCACGGAAAAGGACGGCCCCCGATACCGATTGAAGGGGGTATGAAGAATTATCCAGCCCCGAAATCCAGTCCCTCATCGAAGCCTGCAAGGAGCGTCTCGCCGACTACGTTGCCAGCCGGGGGCGGCGAATCTGGAACCACCGGACCAAATCATCGGGCTACATTTCTGGATCAAAGCGATACGAGATCCTCAAGCGGGCACATTTCCGTTGCGAGCTTTGTGGAATCTCAGCGGAGGAGAAGGCACTCGACGTAGATCACATCCTGCCCCGCAACTCGGGCGGGTCAGATGACATCTCGAATCTCCAAGCCTTGTGCTACTCCTGCAACTCCATGAAGCGGGACACCGACGACACCGATTTCCGAGGGATGGCAGAGTCCTACCGGACACGGGAAAAGGGGTGTCCGTTCTGCGAAGGGATTGAGGACCGGACCGTCGAGCAGAACGAACTCGCCTTTGCGATTCCGGACGCGTTTCCCGTCACCCCTCTCCATACCTTGGTCATTCCCAAGAGACATGTCGGGTGCTACTTTGACCTCTACTCGCCCGAGTTGAACGCCATCAACCAGTTGCTTCAATCACAGCGGCGGGCGATTCAGTAAGAGGATTAGACCGTGTCAGGATTCAACGTCGGGGTGAACGCCGGAAGGAAAGCAGGGCAGACTGTTGGCCATTGCCATGTTCATCTGATTCCGAGACGGCAGGGAGACACAGAGCAACCCGAAGGAGGCGTAAGAGGCGTGATTCCTTCCAAACAACGTTACGGCACCCTCGATTGATGGTGGCATTCGCTGCGGCTACAGGACAAAGACAAGAAGATGCCGGGAAGACCATTTTGCTTGCGGTTTCGGTAGCATTTGCGTAAAAAGCGGCACCATTGGCTTATTCAGCGCATGGGCAATACATAACATGACAAGGAATATGGAGATGAACAATAATATCAAACTCCCCAAGTCTAATATCAAAGCCCGCTTGGCATCAGCAATTGGCCTCTTCGGCATCCTGTTCCTTTTTACTGGATGTCTCGCACAGAAATCCTACGTTGACCCCACATTCAGAAATGCCACCTACCTCAGTCTAAAGCCGCCCGCCAATCCTACCCCTATTTCTGTTCAGATTGAATTTCAACGCAACGGGAAGAGACTAAAGAAGGTTGAACCCACTGTTCGCAAGAAGGTCATCGAGGTATTGGCTGTCAGCCGGATGTTCAGTGAGGCGACAGACTCGAACCCGGGCGCAAAACTGAGCGTCATTCTAAACAATGTAGGGGACATGGGGGCGGCTGCGGGCAAGGGGTTCGGCACTGGCCTCACTCTCGGTATCGTCGGGTCTAGGGTGGTAGACGGATACGAAATGTCGGTTTCCTACACGTCTCCCAGCGGAACGGAAATAAATAAACAGTACAATCATGCGATCCATAGCACGATTGGCGCGCATTCCACATTGGAAAACATGGAACCCCTCCCACTTCAACAAGCCTTCGATCAAGTCGTTGAGGACATGCTTCTAAATTTCCTGAAGGACCTTCAAACAACACCGGAGAACCTGAGCACGGGCACGAACCCCACTTCTGCCCGCAGATTGTCTTCTACTACGCCGGCAACAAATGTGGCATCTTCCTTTCGGCACAAGACAGCATCGTAGTCAACAGTTGTCGAAGAGAAACCGCATCCACATGCATCGCAATGTCTGCAGACAAACCAGTTGCATTTCGAGCACACATCACAGGTTCCAATATCCACCGGAACTTTGCATCTATAGCAATGACTCCGACAATTCCAATCACAATGATGCCGGCAACCCAATAAACACGCGCTATTTTCGACACATTTGAAAGCTACTGCCCACTTGGATACGTGTAAAGGTGAAGCGACTTCGGGAATGGGCCCATGGACGGCCGTAGCGACACCTGAGAGACGCGATCGCCGGCGAGGAAGGTCACCATGCCGGGCAGAGGCTGCGACGGCTCTACGGCTTCCTGCGGTGGCGCAGAACGAAATACCAACCGCAAGGAGAAAGGCTGGCGGCTCCGGAATCAGATCAGGAGACAGGTTCATGTGGTAGCCTCAGCAACCAGCAGCCGAGTCCGAAAACGACCGGAACCAGTGGCAGGAAGAAGTAAAGGGAAAGCAGGACCACCAGCCCTCCATAACAATCACCCCGGCCGAAGGCGGCTGGCACGTATGAAAACATGGTGGCCCCGAATAGCAGAACCGCAGTGGCTAATGCAGCCCGCCGTGGCGTTGGCCGGCTACTGAATGCATGCACCAGCGCGATGATCGCCAGCAGAACACCGTATGGGGCCAGCACAATAGCCTCCCACTCGCCGGATGTTCCGCCAAGTATTTCCAAGGCTACCTTAGCGGTCAGGGCGCCAGCCAAGGCCAGACATAAGCTCGCAAGCTGCATGGGCACCTACCGGTGTAATACACGCGGCCGACTGCGGGGTGGTTTTCTCTTCATACCCCTGAACGCATCGGCTTGAGAATCTCTCGATGTGGGTGAGATGAGTCACTTGTTCAAAGTGTTGGCTAAATGCCATTCTGCATTTTCGGCGAACTCTTTACCCATTTCGCTGCTGAGTTCGATCCCTTCAATCAGGGAGCGTTTGAATGCCAAAGCGGAAACTAATCCCGAAAACTCCACGATGCCTACGACGATTGCCTTGTTTAACCAATAGTAGAGAATTCCCGCACCGAATGCCAGAACTCCGCCAAAGAAGAAACCGAGCACAGCCCCAATATCTCCCATGATCATACTGCCAACTAATGTCGGAATGTTTAAGAAAAACGTAAAAACAACGAATAACGCAACCGCTTCTTTCCACGGACGGTGAAACTCATAGTACGTGGAACTAACGCGTTCCAGTGGAATGATGCGAGATTGAACACCAGAGAGAGAAGTAGACCTAAATTCGACGCGGTCTGCATTTATTCTGAGATGGTGGATGGGTTCAATCTTGGCAAGTGAAAGCAGCCATGAGATCGGGCCAGAGTCTCTTCCTGCGAGTCGTATGAAGTTACCCTTGTTGTCAGAAGGCTCCGATGCGACAGACCATTCAACGAGAGCGAGTTTTTTCATGATGCCAATAATTCTCTCCGTGTTGCCGCGATTCAAGGCAAAATGCGCAATTGGCAAGATTCGTGCCACAGTTTTAGGAAAATACAGCGAGGGAAGGGACTCCGTGCTTTTCAGCGAAATCCACCGTCCGCCTTGCGCCCTGTCAATTTCACGTCCCCCGCGAGAATCACCGCGGCATGGGAATCTCGGAGACTCTGAGCTGCCCGAGTCGGTGATCTCTCAAGATTTCAAATTGCCTCCTGTCATCGATGCATATCGAGTCCTCAATGGCTTTCGCGCGGCACGCCTTGGGAACGATAGCTCATGCCCGTGCCAGGGAGACTGAACGTGGTGTATCGACGGCCACGGCTATTCACACCAGTCCTAAGGCCTCTTCCACCCACAGACCAACCCACTCCCGAACGACTTAAATTCACGCGGAAAGGCCCCAACCGCACCGACTTCCGGTAGTAGAAGCCCATGGTTCAATCTCAGCGGGTTTTCTTCCGCAACTTCACTCAAGCAAATTCTTGGAGTTCACTAACCCCCGGTAGTGTAAAGAAGACTGCGTTGCAGGCAAAAGTCGGTCGTCTCCACTCGCCTGGCCAGAACAGCCCAGAGAGGCTTAACCGAGGAATCGGTCAGCGCGGCGGCGGTCAGCCAGGAGGCCCATGATTGGTGTGGCTTGGTCAGAGACTGCCCCCCCCACCAATTGGCCGACCGCTATCACTAGCCAAAGTTCAACGGCTTGAGCGTGGACATCCGCCCAATTGGCATGTGTAGTCGCGCCGTGGTCTTGCATGCCTACGGCAACACTATGATGGGAAGTCAGGCCACGAGGGCCTCCAGGGCGTGAACAATTCATCAAAGAACCGCCTCAGCCTTCCGGAGATCGCGGCAAAAGGGACCCGGCCAACGATTCTTCAAACCGCGATATTTTGCCGACAGTTGCCGACAGTTTTCGTGTCAGACTACTGTTTCAACATGCCGAATAATCTTTAAAATCGCTCAAAAAACGAAGATTTCCAACCTCCCAAACGGTTTAGCAAACCGACGCATTCGACCACTCTGCCATCTCTCCGGCCGGGCGCACAATGAACCGCGTTTGCCTCCCCCGCGCAAGCAAATTTCGAAACGCCCCAGATCCGGCTCGGGACCGCCCTATCCGTCGAAACGTTCAAAAAAACTTTCAATTCACGGTTGCCATCTTTTCTCAATCGTTCATGGTGGTCGCCTGTCGCCTGACACGCCGGTTGCAAGGCATGGAAATTTTCAGGTGAACTCGGTTCGGTGACGATTTGAGACCCGGTGGTCGGGAACAGTCTTACGGAACCAACGCGGGTCAGACGGCAGAGTCAGATAGCACATGAATAACAAACTGTACGTTGGGAACATCCCGTTCAACATCTCGGACCGGGAAGTTCAAGAAGCTTTTGATCAATTTGGAACGGCTCTGGAGGTGCATCTGGTCACCGACCGCGCGACCGGCCGCCCCCGTGGTTTCGGTTTCGTCACCATGAGCACGGAAGAAGAAGCCGAGGCCGCCATCGAAGGCATGAACGGCAAGGAACTCGGCGGACGCCCGCTCACCGTGAACATCGCCCGTCCCCGTGAGGACCGTCCCCGCGGCGGCGGCGGCGGCGGACGCTACTAAGCCTGATCCCTTTCCACGCGGAAGCCCGGTCACGACCGGGCTTCCGCTTTTTCCTCCCCCCTGAACGTCGGACTTACTCCTGATCGAAGATGGCATCCCACAACTCCGCGCAAAAGAAGGAAGACTGCATCGAGGTCGAGGGTCGCATCGCGGCCGTGCTTCCCAGCACCATGTTCCGCGTGGAATTGGACAACGGCCATCTGGTGCTCGCGACCATCTCCGGCCGCATGCGCAAACGCTGGATCCGCCTAACCGTCGGAGACCGTGTCAAGATGGAAATGTCCCCCTACGACCTGACGAAGGCCCGCATCATCTGGCGCTGCCGGTGACGCCCGGGGCGAGCCGGCTCACCCGGCTCCCAAGGCGGCATTCATCGCCTCCAGATCCTCCCGCATCGCAATCTCCGCCCCCTTGAGGATCATCGGGGCGGCCAGCTTGCCGGTAAACCCCTTCGGCTCGACGATCACTTCGGCGGTCAATTTCGTCCCGCTTCCCGAAGGTTTGAGACTCATCCGCCCAAGGATCTCACAACCGTGCGCCTCCGCTCTGGCGGCGTAGACGTGCGGAGGATCGAATTCCACGATCTCCATCTCCTGCTCCTGGGTCGTTCCCAGGATCTGCCGTTCCTGAACAAACCGCGCCCCCACTCCGGGCTCCCCTTTCGACAGCAACTTCATCTTGAGAATGCCGGGAACGTGTTTCGCGGCGTTCTTCAGATCCGTGACAAACGCGAACACCTCCTCCGGGGTCGCATCGATCGTCTTTTCCACTTTCTTTGAACTCATGACAAGGCCGCGGACTATCGCCACGCCTTGGACGAACCTCCAGCCAAATCACCGGTTTCCTTTTGCCTTCATTTCCCGGGGCGCCGCTGTTAAAAGCCATCGCATGTCAACGGACCTTTCCATCGGATTTCTCGGCGCGGGCCGCATGGCCACGGCTTTGGCTCGGGGATTTGTGGTGTCGGGAGTCGCGCAACCGGGAAAGATCGTCGCCAGCGACGTGTATCCGGCGGCCCGCGCGAGTTTCTCCGAAGAGGTCGGAGCGCGGACGACCGAGTCCAACGCCGAAGCTGTCCAGGACTCCCAAGTCGTCGTCCTCGCGGTCAAACCTCACCAGGTCGTCGATGCCCTGAAAGAGATCGCCCCGGACTTCTCGGGCGACAAGCTGCTCGTCTCCATCGCCGCCGGCGTGACCCTGGACCAGCTTCAGGCCTGCCTTCCCGAAGGGGCGCGCGCTGTGCGCGTCATGCCAAACACCCCCGCCCTGGTCGGGGCTTCGGCGAGCGGATTTGCCCTCGGTTCCTCCGCCACTCTGGATGACGCCGCCCTGACCGAACGCCTCCTCTCCTCCGTCGGGGTCGCTTTTCAGGTCAAGGAGGAACTGCTCGACGCCGTGACCGGATTGAGCGGCAGCGGCCCGGCCTATGTCTACCTCATGATCGAGGCCCTGAGCGACGGCGGGGTCGCCGCCGGGCTGCCCCGCGACATCGCCACGAAGCTCGCGGCCCAGACCCTGCTGGGCGGCGCCAAGATGGCCCTGGAAACCGGCCAGCATCCCGGAGCCTTGAAGGACATGGTCACCAGCCCGGGAGGAACCACGATCGAAGGCGTCCACGAACTTGAAAAGGCCGGCCTCCGCGCGGCCCTGATGAATGCCGTCCGCGCCGCCGCCAAGAAATCCCGGCAACTCGGCCGACGCGCCCGACGCGCAAAGAAGTCCCAAGCGTGAGAATCGATTTCTCAGATTGTAGTTCTCCGACCGCAACCGCCGAGCCAGCCTCGCCTTCATGGACATGAGATTCCCCGCCCCCTCCGAGAAGCAGGCGCGCATCCTGTGGTTTGCTGCGACCAGCGTGGCCGCCGCCATCGTGCTGGTGTTGTTCGGCCTGGTGTGCTGGGGCGTCGCCTGGACGGTGAGCCAGTTGGCCTCCGTCCTCCTTCCCCTCGCCGTCGCCGGCATCCTGGCATATCTCATTGATCCGCTGGTTGACTGGGTGGAGAAGCGGGGGGCTGTTTCGCGAACGCGCGCCATCCTCCTGGTCATGGTGGCCATGGTGATGCTGACGATCTCCCTGCTGGGCACGTTCATCCCCAGCATCGTCGTGGAGGTGAACGGCCTGATCGATGGTTTCAACCAACCCACCATCGTCGCGCAGAGTTCATCCGAATCATCGCCGGTCTCGACCGGCGACCGCGCCCCATCCGAATCCCCCGCCCCAATCGCTGCGACCAACGCCGCGCCGGGAGCCAACACAAACGCGCCGGTTTCGACCTCGACGAATTCCGCCGCGGAAACCGAGATCATCCTGCACAATTCCTACATCGAGGACGCAAAAGATCGCTTTGGCCAATGGCTCAAGAACTCGCCATTCTTCGGCGAAACCGCCTCCGATGCCTGGGAGTCCGGACTTTCCGACACGGTGGTGGGCTGGGTGACATCGCTGCTCCCCGGCCTGCTCGCATGGTTCCAGGCCCAGCTTTCCAAGCTCGCCTCCTGGGGCGGACTCGTCATCGGCATGGCGATGGTTCCCGTCTACCTGTTCTACTTCCTCCTCGAGAAACGCGGCATCCGCAGCAACTGGACGGACTACCTCCCCGTCCGGGAATCTAAGATCAAGGACGAGGTCGTCTTCGTGCTGCAGGAGATCAATGAGCGACTGATCGTCTTCTTCCGCGGCCAGGTCCTGGTGTCCATGTGCGTGGGCGCCTTGCTGATCATCGGCTACAAGCTGATCGGGCTGCCCTACGCCGTGCTGCTCGGCGTCATGGCCGGCATCCTGGGCATCGTCCCCTACCTCGGCGTCATGCTCAGCATCCTCCCCGCGCTGGTCATCTGCGTGATCCAGTTCGGCGACTGGCTGCACCCCCTGCTCCTGATCGTCTTGTTCATCGCCGTGCAGGCGGCCGAGGGACTTTACATCTCGCCCAAGATCATCGGCGACCGGGTCGGCCTGCACCCGCTGACCATCATCCTGGCCGTCATGATCGGGACCACCCTGCTCGGCGGCATCATCGGCGGCATCCTCGCGATCCCGCTCACCGCCACGCTGCGGACGCTGATGTTCCGTTACGTCTGGACCCGCCGCAGCCCCTTCTCGATCAACGGCGGACCTCCCGGCACGCCCGAGTCGCTTCTGGGGCTGACGGACTGACCGTCCGCCGGCCTCATCCCATCCCCCGCCTCCAATCCCGTCATGCCCTTCATTCTCGAAAGCCGCCGTCGCAAGAACAAGACGCTCAAGAAGCGTTATCCCGACGCAACCGTCATCGATCTCACGTCCCGCGCGCACAAACCCTGGGTCAAGTTCAGCCCGACCTACCTGCACGGCGGCATTCCCGTCCCGAATTCGGCGGGCTTCACCGCCATGAGCGTCGAAGGGGTCTGGCAAGGATTGAAAGTCTTCGAAAAGGAGGGCATCGACACGTCGCGCTTCGAACTGAAACAGACGCGGGGCGTGAAGCGCTCCTCCAAGATCCACGGTCCGGTCAAAGGCCATCAGGCCGGCGTCCGCGACGAGACCCTCCTCAACTACGTGGCCGCCCGGAAACAGATCTACCTCCCGACCTACCGGTGGGTTCTGGAGAACAAACTGACTGAGGAGTTGGAGGAACTCCGCCGCCTGTCCGCCGAAGGCGACGTCGTGCTGCTGGATTTCGAAACCAACGCCGACATCAAGAATGTCAACCACCCCCTCTCCCACGCCAGCCTTGTGATCGCCTGGATCGAGGACAAGTGGCCGGGGTGAAGGGCGCCCCACCGTCAAACCCGCCCATCATTCTTCGCCGCCGCAGCGGAACACACGGGTTTCACCTCGCTTGAGCGGGACCCCAAGCACAGGTCCCCGCCCAACACGCGCCCCGGTCAACACATCGACGACGGCGCCCGGCATCCCGAAGTCCAGACTCAACGCCCCGGTCCGCGAACCGTGGACAGCCACGAACGGCCCATTCGCATAGACGTTGCAGTCCGTCTCCGTGAACAGGTGAACACCCGCATCGCGCGCGGCCAACCGCACCAACTCGGAGGTCAATCCCGGCGCCCCGACGAAGAACAAGACACCGTCCGGTCCGCGCCGACGAGCCACGGCGGCCGAACCGTCAGGATACCGCGCCAGGATTTCCTGGTCCTTCGCGTCCGCGGCAGCGAACAGCGGACGCACAAAGGCCTTCACACCAAACTCCGTCCGCAGGCCGAGACGCCGTCCGGCTTCCGTCGGAGCCGCCCAGGCGATCTTGGCTGTAACCGGTTTCAACTCGAAGCCGGTCAGTTCCTTCATGGCCTCCGGCGAGGGCCGGTCGTCCTCGAACCACCCCGGCGCGTAGCACCAGACCCGGGTCTTCCCCCGGTTGACTTCGCGCAACCGCGCGCGCTCCGCGCCGGTCATCCGCCAGGGCGTCAAGAAGACACAGACGCGCGCATCCAACCGCCCCGCCAGGACATCGGATTGGAGATACTGGCCGTAGGGCGCACCGGAGCGGGCCAACGCGGCGCGGGCTTCATACACGCCGGGGCGAGTCACGACGTGTCCGCCAGCGGCGACGCAGACCATCGCCTTCTCATCCATCACGGCGGCGATGTCCGGACGGAACGGAACGGGATTCTCCAGCAGCGGCAAATCCAGGGCTTCGAGACGCTTCATTTCGGCCCACATGCGCGGATCGTTGAACCATCCCGTGGCGCCGAGATCCATCCACCAGGTCCCGAAGTTCCGCATCGCCTCCTGCGCGACATTGCGGACCAACTCGGCGTTGGTGTCCTCGATGGTATCCACCCCATCCTGCCAGCCCGGAGCCTTTCCGGTCCCGAGCAGGGTCCGGGTGTCGTCCTCGTTGAGCCAGAGCTTGCCGGCCAGCAGGACGCTCTCGGCGGCGGTCATCGCGGGCGCGCTGCCGCCCAAGCCTCGGTCGAAGTAAGAGATTGGCGAACACAGGACGTCGATGTCGGGAGACTTGAGAACACGGCTCAAAGCGTAGTGGCCACACGTGGCCGGATCGTTGCGGATGGCCCCGAATTCGAACAGGTAGCCGTAGAAAAAAACGACGAGCTTGCCGCCTCCGCTCGCCTCCCGGACCGCGCGCGCGAACGCGAGGACACAATCCGCCATCATCTCCTGCTGGAACTCATTGAAATCAACCAACGGCCGTTCCACCGCAGGCGGACGCAGCAGGCCATTGGGAGCGGCGTGACGGGCCTTCTCCGTGGGGACATCCGCCGTATCGAAGGCGACCGTATTGTCATTCCAGGCCTTGCGAAGATCGCGGACATCACCGTAGCGACGCTTGAGCCAACTTCGCCATGCCTGACGATTCGCCGGTGAATAGCCGCTGAGTCTCGTCCGCCAGGTATCCTGGTAAAACCATTCGCCGGTGTTCTGACCACAAGGATGATAACCGGCGGCATGACCGCCGAATTTCTCTTCGATGTGCCTCACCAACGCGGCCAACCGTTCCGCGGCGTCATGCCGATACCTCGGGGAGGCGACCGCCCCGTGATGCTGGCGCGATCCATCGTCCCATTGCATCTCGTCGTCGGGGTTCGCCTCGCGCCACCACGTCGGCGGATCGATCCCGATTCGGGGAAGGAGAAGCGCGTTGGGATTGGCGTCGAGAACGCGCTGGCAGGCCAGGTCCACCGAGGTCCAGTCCACCGCCTCGCCGGGAGGCGGCCAAGGCATCCCAACCGGAAAACTGACGAAGTTCACGCCGACGTCCGCCGCCAACTTGATCTGTCGAACAAAAGGATCGGGAGGTCCGCCCAGATGCACGAACTGGCGCCCCGGCCGATAAAATGCGACACGGATTTGCCTCTCCGGCAGGGCTTTGGCCCGGAAGCGCACCCGGTAACGATGCCCCGCCTCAATCTTGAGCCGGGTCTGGTGATAGATGTGAAAGTCCGGCCACTTTCCATCCGGCGGCGAAGTGAGTTTCACCCGCAAACCGCCGGAACCCACGAAGCCAGCCGCCGGTTCGACCTTGTAGACGGCGACGTTGTTCTGCGCGCCCGTCGGCCAGGTCGTCCAGTCCCGCCTGAAATCCTCCTGCCCCGACTCGAAGGCGCAGTTCGGAATGAGCGGGCGATTGGCGTCGATGTCCACAACCTCGATGTCGTCCAGAAAGACCTCGCCCGGCGTCTCGCCGAAGCGAAAGTGCATCGTGCCGTTGTCGGCGGAATCGGCGGCCGTGAACTCAAATTCGGTGATCCCCCACTCCGGCGCAACGCGCAGAGGCGTGGAACCGGGCGCGCCCCAGAACATCCGGGCCCGCGCGGGCTTGCCGTTCACCGAAAGTTGCGGAACGCCGCGCGAATTATCGACGGTCACGGTCAACGCCGAAGCGACGTCCACCGAGCCCAAAGTCGCGGCCAAGGCCAGGAAGCCGGGGAGGATTTGTTTCATGGGGGTATCGGATGGAACGCCAAAAGGAATCGCTCCGCCGCTCGTGGAAGACCAACCGATTCTTGGTCCGGTCAGGCTTTCGGAGGCCACTCCAGAAATCAAGTCCACGCGCCCCCCTGAATGCGGCGGTCACAGACGCGCCGCTACATGAACAACGGCTGTAGCGGCGTGTCTGTGACCGCCGCACTTCGAAACAAGTCCCGGGTTTCAACCTTTGCCATCCCTGTCCTCGAGGACATCCATCATCCGCTCGTAATAGCGATGACTTAATACTGTCACGACCACCAATGGGGCGACCGCCGGGAATCCGATGACCGGGAGCACGCATGCCCCGAAGGCCGCAAAGAAGAACGCCGCTGGTATTTTTTCCCAAATCAACAGCCCGCCCGCCGCATCCTCCACCGGATTCTTCACCAACAACACGTTCAAGAAGAGAAACGCCGCGCAGGCCGCAGAAGGACAAAACACGGCAATGGCGAATCGCTTCCCGAGGCTCGTCATTCCGTCGACCGCACTGGCATACGCGTACAACGCCGCCATCGAAACCCCCAGGAACAGGACGACTGCAGATCGGCCACCCTCCAAAAACTCTCGGGTAATCGGCACAAACCACAACCCGCCCAACCACAGGATCGCAGAGCAGAACGAGAATCCAAGGGCGCGCGTATTCAGGGCCTTCATCGACTTTCCCAAGCGGGGCGATGCTACCGCTGATCCGGTTGTTGTAAACAGCGGAAGACCAAGGCTTACGCATGAGCGGGGTTCGCGCTTCGTTGGAGTTCACGCTTTAGCGTGTTTATGGGCGAATACACGCTAAAGCGTGAACTCCAACCGTGAACGCCGAATCGCAAACTCTAGAAATCGAGCCGATTTGGACACTCATGCGAAGCCCTGAGCGGAGGCCCCACCACTTCAGCGATCGACCACCTTGATCACCCCGGCTCCCATCGTGGAGCCGTCCGGCAATTCCCGCGCCTTGTCGTCGAAGTTCACCGTCACGGTGACGCCGTTGGCGAAGCGGGACTGCTGGACATCGCGGTCGTCGGTCAGGAACCGGTGGTCGGTCATCTCGGAGTAGCCGACGCGGCGGACCGTGGAACAGGTATCGTGGTAGCTCCGGATAAAACGCTCCCGGTTCTCCCGCCATTGTCCTCGGTTGAACATGAACATCGGGGGAGTGGCGTAGAGCGCGTTGAACTGGTCGCGCTTGTTCCAAAGCGCCGGCAGCTTGTTGTTATAGTCGCCCCAATACCACTGGGCGACGACGCAGTCGTGGTAGACCAACTCCCACAGCGGGAGGCGGTAACGATGCCCGAGCTGGAACTTCGCCACACGTTCGGGGACTTCGGTCCAGATGCGAGCCATGTCGCGCCCGGCATCGGGCACGCGATATGGCCCCAGGCTCATCATTCCCTCAAAGTAGTGCAGAAACGGCACCGAGGCGTCATGCCCGGTTTCGCAGCCGGTCACCAGCTTGTGCGTTTCCGAAACCTGGCGCAGCAACTCCATCTTCCAGCGTTTGCTCTCCGTCCGCGTCATCGGATGCTCAGGACTGTAGCACTCATGCCAGGGCGCGGCGGTGGTGGTGTCGATGAAGCGGCAACGATACGAATGGGTCTTGAGTTCCTCGCCAATGCGCGCGAGGGCGTAATCCGGCGCGCGCTTGTCGCAGATCACGCCGCAGTGGAACCATTCCCCCTCCTTCCCCTTGACGCCCCAGCCGTGCAGCCAGGCGCCGGCGCGGTCGATCACGATATCCTTGGGCCAGGCCGCGGTGGTCCAGTCGCCATGCACGCCATGAAGTCTTGGAAAATTGGCCGGGTCCATGACGTCCTGGTAGATGTCGTAACGGCTGGTCAGGACGCCCAAGGCATTCAGGACCGCAAGCTTCTCCGGGGATTGGCGGTTGCTCCAGAGGATGCGGTCAATGCCGGCCGCCTGCATCTCGGTCACGATCTCCACCGAATCCCGATCCCAGCACCAGACATTCACCGCGCCGATGAGTCGATCGACGTTCGGGTTCTTCTTTCGTTTTTCAGCCAGGGTCTTGAACAGGCCCGTCTTCCGGGCGTGCTCGCGGTAGCGTTTCGCGATGGCGACGTGGCCTCCGCGGTCGAAGAAGACATACCGCAACCGCCTCGCATAACCGAACTGCCCACGCTGAGCCTGCCATTCGGGCCGGATGTCCAGCAACCCGTCGATGCGCCGCAGTTCGATCGCCGCATCGTCGGGCGTTTCCAGGATGGCCATACGACCGCGCCCGCCATCGGTCACTCCCCAGAACGCCATGCAGATTCCGTGCCCCCCGTAGGCAATGAGCTTCATGGGGTGGATTGAGTCATCATCGACCGGGTAGGAAATTCCCTCGTTCATCGGGACAACCAGGTATTCACCCTTCCGCGAATGAAACGGCTGAGGGAAGTGCAGCGGGGCGTCCAGGGAGCCCTCGCCCTTGATCTCCACGGTGAACTCGGCCCGCTCTGGATCCAATCCGATGATTCCGGCCAGGTCCCGCCCCGATTCAATCGCCAACAGCTTGAAACGGATTGCTCCCGACTCAATGGAAGCCCCGGTCAACAGGCACTCCCGGGAATCGACGACCTGGGTCGTCGTCACGCCGGTTCGGCGGTCCAGAACAGAAAGGGTCGCGTCGCGCGTGCGCAGGGAGACCTGAAGCGCGGCATTGCTGACGGACAGAGCCTCGGGCAGATCCGGGGGACGCAGATCGGCGAGGCTGCCCTCGCGCTCAAACTTGAAGTCGTCGAGCCAGACGGTCAGCGGCCCCATTCCGATCATGCGCGGCGTCATCCGAGCCACGCCCTCGGGAATCACGAAACGCGACTCCAGCCGCCGCCAACCCGCTGTCCGCGTCGTCGTCCGCGAACCATGGGACCAGTCCACCGCTTCTCCTTTCTCGTCGAGCAGCGTGGCGCAGAGGGTGACGCTTCCCTCGCCCATATCCGCCTTCACCCAGGCTTCGAGCCGGAAAATGTCGCCCGGTTTCACCGCCTGGCGATCTGTAGGTTCAAAACTCCAGTCTCGCTGTCCGTGATGCTCGATCTTCACTGAGACAGAACCGCCGTGCGCCGTGCTCCGATCCAGCGTCAACGCCCCCCTGCCCGGCTCCCGGGTCCAGAGATCACGCCAGCCTCTGAGCCCCGTTTCGAAACCGTCGTTGGCGGCGCGGACCGGGCCAAGGCCGCAAGTGAAAAAGAACGCCGAGAGGAAAACGAGGGGGCGGGGTTTCATAAGGTTGATTTGGACGCGAAACCGAGGCGCGCCAATACACATAATTGGGAGTTCCTTCGACGTTTTCGGCGGAACCACCCCGCCAGCGTGACACCGCAGATCGAGGGGCGCAGCGGCCGCCGAAGAAGCCAGGGACTGAACACGCCTCGGAATCGATCACCGCAAGCGCGCCGCCAAGAGCGGACGCCTTCTTGTGTGTTCCCCCCGGCAGGGTTGCGTTGCCGCAACCGATTTCAGACCGCTTGGCCGACATCCGAGCCGGACTATCCAAGGGAAACACCAACGCCGCCAATCAAACAGCGCGCAACGGATGAGAAGCGGGCTGCGATGCAACGCAGCCCCACCGGGCGACCGTGGTGGAGGATCGACAACGCCAACGAATCCAAGGACGAAATCCCCAAGCCAAAAAAAGCGCGGGCCGGAGCCCGCGCTTTCGCAATTTTTTTGACCGCTCGAAGGCTGGCTACTTCTTGGCAGTGACCTCGGCGAGTTCCGCCTCGATCAACTCGCGGGTCTTGCCGAGCAGGTCGGCGGCGGAGATGTCGCCCTTGTCGACCTTGGCCAGCAGGGCCTTCTGCGCGAGGTAGTCCTTGTTCACGATTCCGGCCTTGCTCTGCAGCATGCGCCAGGCCTTGCGGCGTTCGACGGCGAACAGGACCATCTGCCGGGAGACGAGGAAGTAGCGCAACTTGCCGCCCATCTCGGCCTTCACGTAGACGCCGAAATTCGGGACGTAGGACCGGTGGTTCTGGTCGAACATACGGCGGTAGATCACGTCCTCCTGCGTGATGCACACGAGCACGTCGTCGAAGTGGATGTACTCGGCGGCCTGCTCCTCCTTGATCGGACGGATGTGCTTGCGGAAGCGCGCCTCGGTCAGCGCCCAGTGGGCGACGGTGTACTGATACTTCTCGCCGGAGGTCTTGTACTTGGTCTGCCACCAGTCGCGATCCGGGTTCGGGTTGCCCTTGAGGTCGAAGCACTCCTGCGAGGTCTCGCCGCCGCGCGGGTTGTAGACCCATTCCGACATGCCGCGGCAGTCGCGCGCCAGCTTGGCTTGGTCCGCGGACATGTTGTCGCCAACGCCGTGCTCGGGCTGGCAGGTGGTGTAGCTCTGGATGAAGCAGGTGCCCCGGTAGTCGATCGCGTCGAGCATGCTCTTGTAGAGCTTGGCGGAGTTGGCGATCGAGGCCTGGATGACGAAGGGAGACCCGTGGCCGCTGGTGAAGGCCTCGGCGACGTTCTTCTTCTCGGTCAGCTTGCCCTGCGACTGCTGGCCGAACTGGTTCATGTCGTAGCCGCCCAGCATCGTCGAGGAATCAGAATTCTGTCCGCCGGTGTTGGAGTAGACCTGCGTGTCGAGCATGAGCATCTTCACGTTCGGCCGGTTCTGCAGGACGACCTTGGAGACGTTCTGGAAGCCGATGTCGCCCAGAGCTCCATCGCCGCCGATCACCCAGACCTTGGGCAGTTCGCGAACCTCCTGATCGGTCATGCCGGTGTCATCGAGGCGCGCCAGGATGAAATACCGCTCTTCCGTCATCACCTCGGAATCCCGGGTCAGCAGGTCGTCGCTCAGGCGCTCCGGAGCGACCGAACGGCGGGCGTGGTTCACAATGAGGGACTCGCCCAACAGCCAGCTGATGGTGGAGCCGTCCTGGAAGAGGGAGTTCATCCAGGGATAGGGATGCGGATTGGAGGGAGGCGTGGAGCCGTAAACGGTGTTGCAGCCCGTGCTGGCGCCCATGAACATCACGGACATGCCGTTGGCGTGGCGGCCATCGATGGCCTGCAGGTCCTTGTGGTTGAAGGCGTCCTGGCGCATGACGGCGACCAGGCCGTTGACGATCTCCTCGTCGGAAATCTCGCCGTGCGCAGCCAGGCGCTTGTCGGTGTCCGCATCGTCCTCGCCGCCAAGGCCCATGACAACGTGGGCGACGGCGCGCTTGTAGAGCTTGTATTCGTCCTCGTCGCGCTCCTTGAGCGCGGCCAGACGATCCCGGCCCTCCTTCTCGAGCTGGTCGGCCTTGGCGCGGAGACGATCGGCTTTCGCGTGGTAGAGGGGACGCATGTAGGCCTCAGTCACGGAGGCCACCCCGCGCAGGATGCTCTTCTCGCCGCAGCCGGCGCAGGCGCCGTCGCCGGAGACCAGGGCCTCGTAGTTGCGACGCACCATGAGGTGGTTGCGCAGCGCGGCCTCGCGGGAATCCACGGGCGAATCGTTATCGTAGAGGCCGAGGTATTTCTGCGGCGTGTCGGGCAGCAGGCGGCTGAAGATCTGGGCCGTGGTCAGCTCGGAGTTCAGTTCCTCGGTCTCGGCGGTCATCCGCAGGGCATCGTGGTCGCCACAGACCTGGACGCATTCGCCGCAGCCCTTGCAGAGGTCGGAGACGTAGATCTGGAAGAGGCCGCCTTCGCCGGGATTCTTCTTCTCCAGGCTGCGGAAGATCGCGGGCACATTGCTGTAAGCCAGGGGCAGCTTGTCGATGATCCCGGTGAACTGGGACTTTGCCTCGTCGCTGAGACCGCCGTTCAGAGCCTCGACTTCCGCACGGACGATGTCCTTGAAGGGGAGCTTCTCTTTCGCGTTGACGGCCTCGACCATCTTCGCGCGGGCGCGCTCCTCAATGCCGGGCAGTTCGGCGATGAGCTTCTCGCGCTGGGCGACGTCGCTGACGTAATGCCGGGCGGCCGTCTTGAGGACGGTCGCGACATCCTGCGAAGTGTTCGGCAGGGCGGTGTCCGGGCAGACGGTGATGCACTCCATGCATTGGGTGCAGTTCTCGGGGATGTAGACCGGCGTCTCGCGGCGGGCGACATACTTGGACTGCGTCGCGCCCGAACCGGCGGCCATGATGCCGACGGAGGCCAGGGCTCCGGCGGGCTGATGATAGCCCAGCTCGTTGCGAAACTCGCTGTCGAACTTCTCCAAGGTCTGGAAAGGATGGCGGGCGTCCTGATCCTCTGGCATGGCGCAGGTCGGGCAACCGCTCGCGGAGCAGCCAGCCGTCGCCGGGATCTGGACCTTGTCAAACGGGGAAACGGGCGGTTGCCGCATGCTGGAGCGGTCGGCCGCCTCAATCGCGCCGATGTCGATCAGTTTCACATGATCGAAACCGTCGTGCATGACCTTCATGTTCGACTCGACCACCGCCGCGCCAAAACGGCCGAACTTGGCCTCGTACTGGTCGTGGATAATCTTGTCGAAGGTGTCCTTGTCCACGTCATAGCGTCCGAGGAACGTGGAGACGCGGAAGAAGGCGCCAAGGAAGGAGTTGCCCTGCATGCGGAGCTGCAGCTCCGGCCGTTCGGTGGCCTTGCGGGCGATCTCGAAGCCGTCGAGGATGTACACCTTGATGTCGTTGTCCTTGACGAACTTGCGGTGCTTTTCCGGAATGCGCTCCCAGGCGGTTTCGGGGGTGTCGCTGGATTCCCAGACGAGGCAGCCGCCGGGGTTGATGCCCTCCAGGGGGTTGCAGTGGGTAAAGGCCTTGGGGTCGCAGCAGAGCACCACGTCCACGTGGTTCAGCTCGCAGTTCACCTTGATCTTCTTGGGCGCGACCGTGAGGTAGTAGTTGGTCGGGGCTCCCTTCTTCTCCGATCCGTACTTCGGATTGGCCATGACGAAGAGCGGCGGCTCCAGCTGGCCGAATTCGTCATAGTTCGGGTCGCGGTCGGAGATGAGGTTGGAAATCTCGCCGATGATTGCGCCGAGGTTCTTGCCCGTGGTGATCATGCCCCAGCCTCCGATGGAGTGGAACCGCACGGCAATTGCCCCTTCGGGAAGGAGGGACGGGGTTTCGTCGGAAATCACCGCATAGGGGTGGTCGACGCCCAGGGTGAAATAGGACACGCCGTCGGAAGCCTTTTTCCCGTCCTTGCGGGCAATGTCTCCATGCGCGAACAGGTAGGCGCCGATGGAATGCTCGGGGCGGAAGTCACGGGAGCCGACGCCGTAGGAACCACTGAAGAGTCGCGGCATTTCGTCAGCCGTGATGCCGGGCAGGTCGCCGCCGGAACGCCCTGATTCCAAGGCCTTGGTCAGCGCCACGCGGATGTCGCGGCCCATGGGATTGTCACCGGCCATGCCCTCGTCCGTACGCTCGAGTACGATCGCGCACTTCTTGCCCCGAAGCGCGTTGATAATCGCCGCTTCCGGGAAGGGACGGATGACATTGATGTGCAGAGCCCCAACCTTCGCGCCCTTGTTCTCGCGCAGCCAGTCGCAGGCTTCCTCGAGGTTTTCAACGGCGCAGCCAAGAGCGATAAAGACGGTGTCCGCGTCCTCGGTCCGGTATTCAGTGATCAGACCGTAGTGGCGCCCGGTAAGCTGACCGAATTCCTTGTACGCGTCCTCCAGGAAACCGAGGATCGGCTCGTTCCAGTTGTTGCGCCGGGCGACCAGGCCGTTCATGTGGTGCTCCTGGTTTTGCACCGGGCCGAGCAGGACCGGATTCTTCAGGTCCATCATCTCCGGAACGCGGCGGCGCTTCGGCCCGAAAAGCTCGCGCTGGGCGTCGGTCGGGCAGTCGATGATGTCTTCCGAATTCCCCAGATACTCGCGCAACAAATCAGACTCCGGCGCGTAATAGGAACGTTCGGAGTGGGTGGTGAGCATGCCGTCCTGGACGTTCATGCCGGGGTTCAGGGCCAGTTCGTTGACCTTCCGGAGGATGATCGCCTGATCGGCCGCCTGCTGGGCGTCGCGCGACATGAGCATCGTCCAGCCGGTATCCAACGCGGCATAGATGTCGTCGTGGCCGCAGTGCACGTTGAGGGCGTGCTTGGTCAGGGCCCGCGCGCCGACTTCGAGCACCATGGTCGAGCCCTTGCCGGGCGCGTGGTAATACTGCTCCATCGCGTAGACAATGCCCTGCCCCGAAGTGAAGTTGACCGTGCGTTTGCCGGCGACCGAGTAGGCCGTGGCTCCGCCTTGGGCCGCGTGCTCGCCTTCGCACTCGATGGCGATCTTCTGCTGGCCGAAGACGTTCAGCTCGCCCTTGGCGAAAGACTCCTGGTAGATCTCGCCGCCCTCGGTCGAGGGTGTGATCGGGTAGAACACGCCGCCCTCGGTTATCCGGGTTTCGACGTGCTTGGTGACCAGGTAGTTGCCGTTGCAGGTGACCCGGATGCCGGGATATTTAGGTTTGCCGGGATGCCCTGAAGCATTCTTGTCCTTCTCCGGGGCAACCGGCGTGTCAGTCTGATTTGCCATATTCAAAGTTTTAAATGATGGAGGGCGCATTCACGCGCCCGGTGTCAAAGCTAGTGAGCCTAGCAAAAGCCGCAAGTCATGAAAATCCTTTTCCGTGCCGTTTTGGCGCCAAAAACGTCGTTTTTCACCGACCTTTCCAACAGTTTTTTTCATGAAACCACCGCCTCTATACGCCATATCCCAGAATTCGATAACGTTAACCCACCTCCTTCAACGCGCTCTGATCCTCGTCAATTCGTACAGAACGTGCACTTCTTCTGAATCGTAAATACCAAGAAAACCGCTGAGCTTCGGCGAAAAAATCATCTCACTTCACTTTACAATTCTTGCTCCCGTTTTGCCGACTCCAACGCTAAAACGGCTCTCCGGGCGCCTTCCACTTTTGCGGCACGATCAGTCCCCTCCAACTATGCGCCCGGATTTCCCTCCCCCTTCAGAATCATCCAGCACGATATCGGTCGCGCAGCTTCCGTCGCATGATCTTGTTGGAAGCGGTTCGCGGCAGGACGTCAATCGGGACCAGATCGTGAATCTTGAACAATGGGTTCAGGGATTTTGAAATCACCCCCTGCAGTTCCTTCTTCAGATCCTCCGGTCGCGCTTCATTCGTCAGAACCGCGAAAACAACCAGCTGGTCCGCTCCCCCGTCATCTGGCGGAACAGCCACGGCCGCAGTCTGGTAGACCGTGGGATGAGAATCCATCGTCCGCTCCAGCTCCAGGGAACTGACCTTGATGCCTCCGAGGTTCATGGTGTCGTCGGCCCTGCCCTCCGCCTTGAAGCAGCCTTTCCCCAACCGGGTCAGCTCGTCGCCATGCCGGCGCAGCGTCTCGCCGCCCGGCCCGACCGGACAGCCCTCATGATAGATCGCGTCGTGGTCCCGATTCAGCAGTGTCTGCGAGAACCCGATGGAAGGCGGGGTCAGGAAGACCTCCCCCATCTCGCCCTCAGCGGCTTCCGAGCCGTCCTCCTTGATGAGAAACATCCCCAAGCCCAGGCATGGAGTCGTGAAGACCGAGGGCGATGCAGGCTGGACAACCGTTCCCCCGATGTAGCCTCCGCCCAGTTCCGTGCCGCCGCAGTATTCGATCACCGGAGCGCGATAACCGGCGCGGCTCATCAACCACAGATAATCGGCGCGATTCGACGCCTCCCCCGTCGAACTGAACGTCCGCAGGTCCGGCCATTCGTTCCATTTCACGGTTCCGGCCTGCCGCCAGGCGCGCACGACCGCCGGAACCAGCCCGAGCATCGTGACCTTGGCGTCCTTCACAAAGCCGGCGAATCCCCGCCCCATCGGCAACCCCTCGTAAAGCGCGATGGACGCCCGGTTCAACAAAGCGGCGAAAATCAGCCACGGCCCCATCATCCAACCAATGTTCGTCGGCCAGGCGACGACGTCCCCATCCCTGACGTCCTGATGATACCGACCATCCATCGCGCACTTCAGCGGCGTGAGTTGGCTCCAGGGAATCGCCTTGGGATCGCCGGTGGTGCCGGAGGAGAACAGGACATTGGTCAGCGTTTCAGGATCGCCGGCGACGGAATCGAAGGCATCGCTGTCGCTCAAGAAGTCTTCCCAGAGAAGATCCCCCTCGCGCAACGCCGCCCCGCCATCCGCGAGCTGGGGAATGACGACGACGCGCGGAGCCTCCGCTTCGACCAGCTTGGGAAGGAGCGGGATCGCCTTCCCCCCCCGCGTGAAACCATCGACGGTGACCACGCCCTTCGCTTTCCCGATCTCCAGGCGTTTCTTCACCTCGGCGGCGGCGAAGCTGTCGGCGATGGAGATCACATTGCAGCCCGCCTTGACCACGCCCAGATACGCGGCGACGCATTCCGGCGTCATCGGCATGTAGAGCGCGATGCCGTCGCCCGCCGCGAAACCGGCCTCGGCCAGGCCATTGGCCACGCGATTGACCAGCCGTTCCAATTCTCCCAGGGAGACTCGGCGGATTTCTCCGTCGCTCTCGGAAGCATGAACGATGGCGTCCCGGTCGCAGTCGCCGACAAAACAACTGTCCACGATGTTCAACCTCGCGCCGCGAAGCCAGCGGGGCTGAGTCACGCCACCGGCAAGATCCAACGTTGCGTCAGGCTCACGCTGAAACACCACGCCCATCTCCTCGATGACCTTCGCCCAGAAACCCGCACGGTCGTTGATCGACCAGCGGTAAAACGCGTCGTAATCGGCCAACCCCTGTTCCGCAATCAGGCGGCCGAGGTTGGAAGCGACGAGCGTTTGTTCATCCGGCATCCAGACCGGAGACGGACCATCCGCCGCGGCGCGGTTGGCAAAGGTGGTTTCAAACACGCGCCAATGCTCCTCAAACTCCGGCGCGCCCTCAGCGTGGCAGCGGGTGACAAACTCCGCCCAGAGGCGTTCCTGCTCGGCCGCTTCGTTCGAAGATTGGTGGTTCACTGTAGGGTCTTTCGACATTTCCGGCGAAACGGAGCCCGGGATTCATCCTGCATTCCCCTCCGACAATCCAGAGTTCCGAGACTCGCCACAGCGCGCCCCCTTTCAGCATTGAAGCGGAATAAACTCCGCGCTCCGCGGCGCTGCAAATCATTCATCATGGCCGCTCAGTCCTTCCGACCGCCCGCCTTCACCCACCCGCAGATCAGGCTCACCGCCTTGACCGTGTCTGGACAGTTCTCCTCCAGAAACGCGTCGTCCAAGGGTTCGTTCTCGGGAACATCGATCGCGGCGTCGAGCGCGCCCTTGCCGTCGAAGTTCACATAGGACAACCGCAGGGTGAGTTCCTCGGGCGGGCGGCCAAATTCCGCGCCCGGCAGCGTCGCGACACCGGTTTCGTCCATGAGTCGGTCGCAAAGCTCGTGGCTGTTTCGGATGCCCCGTTCGAGAAGCGCGCCGCGAAACGGCTCAAAATCGGGAAACAGATAAAAGCCGCCGTCGGGGGCCAGGATCCTCGCGCCGGCCTCGCGCAAATCGTCGGCCAGGCGATTCCCCAAGGCCTTCAGGATACGACGGCACTGCCCGAGATAGACGCGGATCTCCATCGAGCGGTTGAATGCCGTGACAGCGGCGTACTGGATGGGAGCCGAGGTGGACGTGAAGGTCTCACTGGCCACAGCGGCCATCGCGTCGAGCAGCCAGTGCAGGCAATCGGGAACCACGAAGACGCCCAACCTCCAACCGCCGGCGCCGCACCATTTGCTGAGTCCGCTGCTGAAAATCGTCCCCTCGGGATACATGGGAACGATCGAGACGTGGCCTCCGTCATGATCCAGCTTGCCATAGATCTCGTCCGACAACACCACCACGCGGTGTTTCCGCGCGACCTCCGCGATCTGTTCCAGTTCCTCGCGCGGATAGGCCTGCCCCGTCGGGTTTGAGGGGTCGTTCAGCACCAGGATGCGCGGCTGCCCCGGCTTCTCCGCGCAGAGGGAGTCGAGCTGCTCCGCCGTGATCCGGTAACCGTCCTCCATCGAAGTGGACAAAAGACGGACGCTCCGACCGAGGATGCGGGCCTGCGGCTCGTAGGACACCCAGGCCGGCGTGGGGATGACGATCTCGCCGTGGTAGGCGAGCTGCAGCAGGAACATCAGCTCCTTCGATCCCGGGCCAACGATCACGTTCTCCGCCGAACATTCGATGCCGTAGAAACGACGATGATGATCCGCCACCGCCTCGCGCAGCGCCTGCAGACCGCGCACCGGCAGGTAATCTTTCTGATGCCCCTGCCGCTGCAGCTCCGCCACCACGCAGTCCGGCACGGGAAACGGCGACTGCCCCAGCCCGAGCTTGTAGATTTCGCGCCCCTCCGCGCGAAGGCGGTTGCTGCGTTCGTTGATCGCGACCGTGGCGGAGGGTTTCAATCCCCGCACTCTGGGATTCAGTTCGTCGATGGGTGAATGCTCCATATTGGAACTCATGATTGGCCCTTCTGATCGGAAGTCTTCTCCGCCACAGTCGGTTCCTTCGCGGAGATCCTGCGGCGTTCCCGCCACGCGCTGAACCGGTAGCCGCCGATGACCAGCGCGAAGGCGGCGGCGCAGCCATAGAAACTGTTTCCGACATGCGCGGGCACCAGCAGGGCCTCCAGCACAATGTCCAGGATCACAATCCCATGGAACCAGGCGTCGTAGTCGTTCACAAAGTAACCGGTCCGCCGAACCAACAACGCGCCGGCCGAAAGCCCGAACGCCGCGAGCAACCCGAAAAGCGCCGCGCCGCCGCGCGGAAACGGCTGCCAGAGTTTGAAAACCGCGAGATAGACCACGAGCATCACCAGGCTGTATCCCCAGCGGAGTCTGGCGGGTTGGGATTCCGCGGTCATGATTCAGGATCCGGGAAAGACGCGCAGGAACCACCACCGTCCCATGCCACTTCTGGGCGTCTGCGGCGAGGCGATGCGTTCCAATAGCTGGTAGGACTGTTTCGCCGAAACGGCCCACTTCGACGCCCTGGAAGGGAGCAAGCGAATTCGGAAGCCAACCGCCGACGGGAATTCCGTTTCGCCCCTTCGGGACAAGGACAAATAGGACAGTCCTTCCAGGCTGTCCCTCCAGGCCTCGAAGTGGGACGCCTGCGGCGAGGCGTCCCTGCCTGGGGTGACTGATCCCTGTGATTCACAGTCATGGCGGATTCGACACGGGGCAATGCCACCTTCAATCCAACATCTCGCTCAACGGCTCGCCCGCTTCGTAAATCAGCCGAGTCTCCTCCGCGCTCAACGCCCGGTCAAACACGGCGATCTCGTCGATGCCGCCGATGTAGTTCAACCCGAGGTTGATCGCGGTCTTCTCCGGCGTCCAGTCCAGCAAGCTGTTGAAGCCGACGATCGCGCCCTGGTATTCCCCGTTCAGATACAGCCGCCCGACGCCGTCCTTCCGCCCGGTGTTCGCGTGCTCGAAGGTGAAGACTACATGAGTCCACTCCTCGGCGCTGAACGGGGGCTGCTCGACCTGCACCAGCGGCCGTTGACCAAGGGGAATCTCCTCATACTTCGCGCCGGTCGGATTCCAGATCTTCGTGATCGCCATCTGCACGAACCGAAAATGCCGGGGGTTCTCCTTCGTGAACTCGATGAAGAATGAGCCGCCGCTCCATTCCTCGCCGACAAACTGGAACGGGTCGCAGTAGCCCGGCTCCAGTTCCTTGTCCGGATCGATGCGCATCCAGAGCGACACCGAGGCCGCCCAGTCGTTCGTCCGGTAGTCCAAGTTCTCCGGGCCCCGGAAAAAGACCACCGGCTTGTCCTTTCTCGTCCAGCGCAGCGAGTTGCCGAATCTCCCCTGCCCCGTCCGGACCTCCACGTGGCCGCTTTCCGGCAGGCCGGGACTGCCCGCGCCCGCGTTGCGATCCCGACTGGTCGGCGCTGAATAAAGCGTCGGATCGCCAGCGGCGTAATCCGCGTCGAGCCCCGCGTCGAAACTGGCGTAGAAGGTCAGCGATTCCTTGAGCGCGCGCTCGGCATCCTCCTTGGCGGAGGGAAACGACGTGTAATCGGAGAACGTTCCGCAACCGGCGGCCAGGGTGAAAAGCGCGCCGGCAAAAGCGCATCGGAGGGAGGTCCAGTTCATGGCGTTTCGTTTCATTTTCGTTTTGCGGCCCCCGGCAGCGCGAAGCCGCGCGCCGGATCTTCCAGGATCAACAACCAGTCGTTCCCACGCCCGTGGGAAAAGAAATCGAAAGTCTTCTTCCCGCCCCCCTCATGCTCGCCGAACACGCCGGCCTTGCCTTCCCGAGGATTGAACCAGAGCGCCCTCACCTTCTCCGCCTTGATCTTCCCCAGATCGACCGTCACCGATCGCCCGGTCGGGGAATAGACGAACGCAAAACTGCCGTCCTCCGCCAAGGCGGCCCGGACGTGATCCGCGCCTTGGCGGGTATTCCCGGCGATCACGCCCTGATCGGGAACGAGCCGATGCCACGGCCGCGATTCGAACAACGCGCGCAGATGCTTCATCTGCTCGCCGCCCGGAGCCTTCAACGCATCCACCCAGGAAACCCGAACGCCGGTCTCACCTTTCCGACCCGCGTCCCAGAACTGCCAGAGACCGTGGTGTCCATAGGCATGACCGCAAGCGCCCGCAAGCATGGCCCAATACCCCGCCTGCCGCGCGTCGTAATCCTCAAACCATCCGTTCGCAGGATCCCACCCGACCGGATGATCCTCCCAACGCGCGCCGCCATCAAAAGTCGGCTTGCCCCCCTTGAGCGCGTGGTTGGCGGCTAGGGCGGAATAATTGTCCGCGTCGGCCGCGCCCTGCCCCGAGTGCGTCAGGTGGAAGTCCAGCCATTCAGCATCGTGAAACCACGTCGCGGAATTCCCGCCCTCCGCCGGGAGATACGCGATCAACTGCTTCCCGCCACTGCCCTTGCGGATGCCCTCGGCCATGGCCTGAATGACCTTGAAATGCTCCGGCCGATCAGGATTACGGTCGCCTCCCAGAATCCAGATCACCGGGCTGTCCTTGTAACGGTCTCCCACAAACTCGCCGTAGGCGCGCGCGTTCTTTTCATCGAACACCTCCGGCCCGAGCCCCCACCGCTTGTTCCATTTGTCGCCCCAGGAGGGAGCCAGCCCCATGACCAACCCCTGCTGTTCCGCCCGGGTCACGATGTAATCCACATCGCGGAAGTAACGGCGGTTCGGCTCGGCGGGATTGTTGTCCTTCAACGGCGTCGAGCCCGCCGCGTTCGGAGTGTTGAGCCCGTCCAGCTCCGCAATGATCGCGGCGTGAACCACCGTGAACCCGTTGCGCGCGCGGTGCTTCAGATAAACTTCCGCCTGATCCGGTTTCGCCCGGTGGAACAGCTCCCACGCCGTGTCCGCCAGGTAGAAAAACGGCGAACCCTTTTCCGTGACCAGATAGCGGCCGTCAGCGCTGACCTGCAGGCGCGGCGCGGAAGCGGCGGAAACCGCGGGAGGGAGCAGGAGCGCGAGAGCGAGGAGGATCAGGGGGATTCGGAGACGACGGGGGAAAAGAAATCCAAAGCTTCGAACCCCAGCCATCGAACTGGCCCGCAGCCACAACCGCCCCTCCTTTTTCCTTGCCGCCAAACAGCGGCGACCCAAATCTGCCATGATTGAACCCGGTTCCATTCGGCGCCTTCTATAGGTCCAAACGCACGTCCATGAAAGCCCAACCTTCCTCCTCGTCTTCCCCCCACAACGGCATCTCCCGCCGCTCGGCGATCAGCGCCGGACTCGCCGCCGCCGGCGGAGCCGCCGCCTTCGGACAGAGCGTCGTCGCCGCGCAACAACGCAGCCAGGCCAAGCCCGACGACCGTCGGAGTTCCCCGAAGCGCTACAACATGAAGAAGTCCATCAACCAGTGGGCCTTCCCCTACCCCGACCGGATGGACCTCGAACGCTGCCTCCGCCTCGCCAAGGAGGCGGGCTTCGACGGCATCGAACTCAACTACGACCTCGACAACGACCTCTCCCCAAAACACGGGACCAGGGACTACGAGAAGATCCGTAGGCTCGCAGACAAGATCGGCATTCAGATCAGCGGGGTCTGCTCCTTCCTTTTCTGGCCCTATCCCCTGACCAGCAACGATCCCGCTGAGCGAGCCAAGGGCATGGAACTCGCCGCGAAGATGACCCAATGCGCCCACGACCTCGGCGCGGAGAACCTCCTGGTCGTCCCGGGCGCCGTGCACATGCCCTGGCGCGAGGATCACGACCCCACACCCAACGACGTCTGCGACCGACGCGCCCGCGAGGCCATCGGCAGGCTTCTGCCCAACGCCGAGAAACTCAAGGTCCACCTCAACATCGAGAACATCTTCTTCAACGGCTACCTCATGACGCCTGATGAGATGAACGACTTCGTGGACAGCTTCGACAGCCCCTTCGTCCAGGTGCATTTCGACACGGGCAACATCATGATGTTCCAGTTCCCCGAGCACTGGATCAAAATCCTCGGCAAGCGCATCAAGAACGTGCACCTCAAGGAATTCACCAAGAAAGGCACCGATTTCTCGCTCGAAGCCTTCCGCCCCCTCCTCGACGGCACCACCAACTGGCCTGCCGTCATGGAAGCCCTCGACGCCAACGGCTACGACGGCTACCTCACCTTCGAGTATTTCCACCCCTATGCCCACTATCCCGAGGCCCTGATCCACCAGACCGCCGACTCGCTGGACCGGATGTTGGGGATCGTCGGCTGACCCCACCCGACCGCCTTTGATTGACTCGCCCCTCGCGTCCGGGCAAGAACGCCCACTTGATCCGCTCCCTCACAATCCGATTCGCCATCCTCATCGGCTTTGCTGCGCGCCTGCTCTGCGGTCGGGCCGACGCCGATCTGGCGCGCCTGTTGCATACGCCGCGGGAAGCGGCGGAGGAACGGGTGCGATTGATCCTTGAGGCGGAGCGGGAAATCCACGCCGCCTATTTCATCGTCGGCCGTGATCCCGTCACCCTGACCGGCCTGACGCTGTTGCGCGACGCCGCGCGGCGCGGTCTGAAGGTCCGCCTGCTGGTGGATGCGCAATGGAACAAGGTCCCCGCATCGGTGCAGGCCCACCTGATGGAGGAAGGCGTGCAGATCCGGGTCTACCATCCGCTCAACCCGTTGCGACCCGACCGGATCGTGCGCCGCCTTCATGACAAACTGCTCGTCGCCGACGGAACCGCGATGATCGGCGGCGGGCGCAACATTGAAAGCCCCTACTTCGGGCTGGGCCGCCAGATTTCCCGCCGCAACTACCTTGATCTCGATGTCCTCGCCCAGGGCGACTCCGCCGCCCGCGCAAACGAATACTTCCTCTCGATGTGGAACAGCTCGCACGTGCGCCCCAGCGGAGCCTATGTCGCGCGCGCCCGACGACGCTGGGCCGCAAGACGACTCGACAAATACGAGGCCTGGCTGGACGAGCAGGTCGCCGCCTTCCGGAAAAACGGCTCGTCCCTCCGCCCCCCGCTTTCCGAAGTGGGCGCCATCAACTTCCTGCACGATCCGGTGAACGACGAGGACAACGCGCCCACCGTCGGCGACGGCCTGCTGGCCCTGCTCGATTCCGCGACTTCCGAGATCCTCATCGAATCCCCCTACCTGATTCCAACACGGCGATTCCAAGGGTCGATCGACCGGGCCAAGGCGCGCGGCGTGCGGGTGCGCATCCTGACCAACTCCCTCAAGTCGACCGACAACCTCCTGGCCCAATCCGGCTACGTGGGGGAACGAAAGGAACTGGTCGCCCGCGGCATTGAACTCTGGGAATACTCCGGCGAAGACTGCCTCCATGCCAAGGCCGCCGTCATCGACGGCGACACCGCGGTCGTCGGCACCTTCAACATCGATCCGCGCTCGGCCAACCTGAACACCGAACTCGCGTGGATCATCCGCAACCACGTCCTTGCGGACAGCCTGCGACAAACCATGGAGGGCCACCTGTCCGAGGCCTTGCGCATCGACGAACGCGGTCGTCCGTCCGGGCAGAAACGGAGGTTCCCCGGAGCCTCCTGCTGGAAGGTCTGCAAGCTCCGCGCGTTCCGCCTGATCACTCCGTTCATCCGCCACCAACTCTGACAACGGCGAACGAGCACAACCGGCCCTGCCCCCTCAATACCTCCCCACCCGGCCCGATCCCACGTCCGCCGACATCGCCTCCGCGTCGAACGACGCCAGCATCAGCCCTGCCTTCACCTCCGCGCTCGCGGGATCGTCCCACAAGTTGCGTCGCTCATCCGGATCCGCCTCCAGATCAAACAGCTGCCCTTCGCCCGTCCCGTGGTAATTGCAGAGTTTGAAACGGCGGTTGCGGATCATGGTCCCGAACGACCTGGGCCCCTGCAACGTTTCCGAATAGGTGCAACGGACAAACTCGCGATGCGCGCCGCCGTCGGTCTCACCCCGCAGGATCGGCAGCAGGGACTTCCCGTGCATCGATTCAGGAGGCGTCAGTCCGGCCAGTCCAAGCAGCGTCGGGGCGATATCCGTCAACTCCACCAGGGCCTCGCTGCGAACATCCGCCCCGATCCGCGCCGGCCACGACCAGATCAACGGCACACGCACCAAACCCTCATAGAACCGGCAGCCTTTGTTGTAGAGCCCGTGGTCGCCGATCATGTGGCCATGGTCGCTCGTGAAGATCACCACCGTATTCTCCCTCTGCCCCGTCTGCTCCAACGCTTCCAACATCCGCCCGACGTTCCGATCGATCAACTCGATCATCGCCCAGTACTTCGCGAGGTTCAGGCGCAGCTTCTTCTCCGGAATGCGGCCCGCCTTCGACTGAAAATTCACGCCGGCCAGTTTCGCTTCATCCGCCAACCCTTCTTCGTCGATCACTGGCAACGGCAACGAGTCGAGATCGAAGCGGTCGAGAAACTCCTGCGGCGGATCGAGCGGCGGATGCGGATCGAAACAGTTGAAACTGAACAACCACGGCCCCTTCCGCTCTTGCTTCATGAAATCGATCGCCCGATCCGCGCACCAGGTGGTTTGGTGATGTTCCGTCGGAATGTAACCCAGCCGCTTCTTCGTCGCCGTGTGATCGACGCCGCGCGCCTTCAGCCAGTCGTTGTAGGCGTGGCCTTCCGGCCAACTGTCATGGGGATGATGCGACCAGTGGAACACACGATAGCCATCGTCCACCCGAGGCTCGATCCTCCCATGCGCCGAACTGAGATGAAACTTCCCGGCCAGTCCGCAATCGTAGTCCGCGTCCGCCAGGGTCTTCGTCACCAAAGGAGCCTCGTTCTGCCAGCTTTCGTTTCCGTTCGTGCAGGCGTTCAGATATCGCGGGTACATCCCGGTGAGAAAGCTCGCCCGACTCGGCGTGCAGATCGGATTCTGGCAATGCGCGTGTGTGAACGCCGTCCCCTCCGCGCAAAGGCGGTCGATGTTCGGCGTGCGAATATGAGGATTGCCGAGCGAGCCGATGGTATCCCAACGTTGCTGGTCCGTGCAGATCCAGAGGATGTTCGGCGCGGCTTTCGTCGCTCTCGCACGCGGACCGATCGCCACCGAAGCTTCGGCCGCCCTCGTCTGCCGCCCCACAACCCCGGCGCTCGCGGATGCCACCCCCGCCGCCGCGGAAGTCAGGAAGTTTCTTCGATTCATGGCCCCGAATCGTCCGCCGCCGCCCCCAAAGTGTAAATTGTAAAGGAGTAAGGAGTGTTGCCACCACCAGCAACCAGCAACCAGCCCCATTATTTGCATGCCACGCCCGGCGAATCCCCCTACTATTCGACCCCTTGAGTCATGACTGAATACCAGACCTACAAGAACCTCCCCGCCATGGCGGGCATCTGTTCGTTGCAGGACGCCGCGAAGCCGGGGCTTTCCGTCGATGAGTGCGTCTCGCGGCTGAAGCGGTTTCACTACGCCTTCAAACGCCTGCACGAGATCTTCAATTCCCGCATCGCCGCCGAACCGGTCTACGAATTGAAGATGGCGTTCAGCCACCACGCCCATCTCTGCGCCGAACACGTGGGAACGCTGCGGACGCGTGTCGGCGAGATGCGCGAACCGCCACTCGGCCTGCACCGCATCCCGGACCCGAATCTGGAAATCTTCTTCGACGAGATCCTCTGCGCCAAAACCACGGAAGAAACCGTGGCCGCCATTTACGGCAAGGCGATCCCGGCCCTGATGAAGGGCTTGAACCGGCACCTGCACGACACCAACCGCCTCGCCGATGCACCCTCAGTGCGGATCGTCCGCTTTGCGCTTCTGGAGGTGCAGGACATGCTCGAATACGGAGCCCGCGCCGTCCCCTGCCTCGTCGATTCCACGTGGAAGACGGCCAACGGCCGATGGCTCTCCCTCCTCGACGACTGCCTCGCCGCCGCCGGCGACCTCGACGGCACGCAACAACCGAGCGGCCGGGAGATCTCCCGCGACCACTCCGCAACGCCCTTCGAATACGACGGCGTCCCCCACCGCGACGGGCGCTTCCCCGATCCCTACAACATGGGCGTCAACGCCGAGGTCTTCCTCTACGATGAGGAGATGCCGGCCAAGCCGAAGACGCTGATGATGTATTACAAACGGCTGCGCGAGATCGACGTTCCCGAGATGATGGCCAGCATCATCGCCGAAACGCCGGACAAGAAGTGGGGCTACTACCAGGACATGACCCGGCAACTGTGGGACGAGGCCCGGCACGCCATGATGGGCGAGGTCGGCTTCGTCGCCGCCGGCGTGGATTGGAACAAGGTCATGGTCAACTTCACCTGGTCGCTCGCCCTCAACACCCAACTCACGCCCATCGAACGCCACGCCGTCCTCTACTTCATCGAGCAGGGCCTCATGCCCAAGACCGGCAAGCGCCATGAGTGGGAGGTCGCCAAGGAATCAGACGACCGCCTCTGCCAGACCTTCCAGGACTACGACTGGGCCGACGAGGTCCTCCACGCCAAGATCGGCCGCGACTGGTATCTTCCCAACTTCGAGGATCCCAAGGAAGGCGTCGACTACGGCGACGAATGCTGGTCCAAGGTCCTCATGGGCTGGAGCCAATGGCGCGACGAAGGCCTGACCCAGCACCGCAACTGGTGGCCCGATGTCTACCGCGACGCCTGCGAAAGCTGGAATGTCGCCCCCGATCCGAAAGTCCTTGCCTTCGACAAGACCTACGAGACCGTCCGCGCCGATCTGAGGGAAATGCCCGTTTCGGGCTGATTCCCGGTCCAAGCCCATGCCCTCACACCCCCACCCGCCCATACCCAAGCTCCTCATGAACAAACTCTCCCTGCTGACCTCCCTGGTTCTCTCCACGAGCTTCGCCTTCGCCACGGCCGCCGCCGCACCGAAATCCGCCGCCGCCCACCTGGCGAACATCCAGAAGGGCAACCTGCAGATGCGCGACATCGGCCGCCTCAGCTTCGGTCCCGGCGGGCTGTTGCTGGCCGCGGAACCCGCCGCCGCCGCCATTGTCGCCATCGACACCGGCGACACCGGCCCGGTAAGAAAACTGAAGAAACGCGTCGACGACATCGAGGGCGTCGTGTCCGCGAGCGTAGGGGCGCCCCGCAAGGATGTCCGCATTGAGGACATGGCGGTCAATCCCGCCAGCGGTTTGATCTACCTCTCAGTCAAACTCCAAGGCAAACCGGCCATCCTCACGGTGAACGCCGACGGCCAGGTCGGCTCGCTCGATTTCAAGAAGGCGGCCCACGTCAAGGCGACCCTGCCGACCAAGGACGGGGTCCGATTCGGCCGCATCACCGACCTGGCGATCACCGGCGAGCGCGTCATTGTCGCCGCCACCTCGCGCGAGGAGTTCTCCAACAAGATCTACACCCTGCCCCTGCCGTTGAAGCACGGCGAGGCGGCGGACTACATCAGCGCCGAGACCTACCACGTCTCCCATCGCCGCTGGGAAACCAAGGCCCCCATCCAGTCCTTCATCCCCTACGAGGAGAACGGCAAGGACTACGTCATTGGAGCTTTCGCCTGCACGCCGGTAGCGAAATTTCCCATCGATGACATCCAGCCCGGCGCAGAGATCCGCGGCGTCAGCGTCCTGGAACTCGGCTCCGGCAACCGCCCGCGCGACATGTTCACCTACACCAGCGGCGGCAAGACCTGGGTGGTGACGAACACCGAGCGTTTCAAGACCAACCTCTTTGGACCCAGCAAATACTGGGGCGCCCGCATCGATGTCAAATACCTTGACGCCGACGCGCCCGACGCGACCAACGAAAAGGCTCCCCGCCGCAACGTCAAGGCCCCCTCCGGCGCAAACGCCAAGGGCATCGAGGTGGTCGAGGAACTCTTCGGCGCGATCCTCGTCAGCCAACTCGACAACAATGAGGTTGTCGTCGTCCGCGACACCGGCGACACCAAGGCCCTGGAACTGACGCGGTTGCCGTAGGTCATTTCCTTGGTAGCAGCCGACGTGAGGAGGCTCATCTCAATCGCGATGCAGCGGGATAAGCCCCCCGCAGTCCAACGGACTCGGACCGTCCGCCCAATACCCACTGTCCTCCTCGCCTGCCTAATCCCCCTGCTCTCAGGCTGCATTGGCGATCGCAAGTCGCATTTTGCCGATCCAAACACGACCAAGTTCCGCCTCTCCCTCACGCCGCTTCCCGATGATCCTGACGCCCGCGTCCTGTCCCTGACCGGCGGCCCTGACTCCTTCTGGCGCGAACTCCACGCCGCAAAACAACCGAACGCCCGGGTCGCCGAACTCACCCTACGCCTCGTCGATCCGGCCACCGGAGAGCCTTCGCCTCACAAGATCCTCGGCGTGCGCCGCCTTGAGCGACGGAGGCTGCTGTTCGTCCCGTCGTTTCCGCTCAGCCGCGAGACAGGCTACCACGCGGAGTTTTTCGGACGCTGGCCAAACGGCTCCGGCGAATCCAGCATCCGCATGACCAAGGGGGTCTCCTTCAACCTGGGCCGCAAAGCGCCACGCCCTTCCATCGTCGCGATCCACCCGTCCGCCTCGCACCTGCCCGCCAACCAGCTCAAGTTCTACCTGCGTTTCTCCTCGCCGATGAAACAGGGGGATGTATTCAAACACTTGAACCTGCTCGACGAAACGACCGGAACCGAGGTCCCGGAACCCTTTCGCAAACTCGAACTCTGGTCGCCCGACGGGAAACGCTTCACCCTGTGGATCCACCCCGGTCGGCAGAAAACCGGCGTCAATCTGAACGAGGAGATCGGCCCCGTCCTTCGCGCCGGCCATCGCTATTCCCTGATCGTGTCCGGCAATTGGGAATCGGCAGAAGGCGTTCCGCTCGGCCGCGAGATCCGCAAGCGATTCCGCTCGACCGCGGCCATCCACACGCGCATCGATGTCTCGACCTGGACCCTGAAGACGCCGTCAGCAGGAACCCGCGCCCCGATCCGCATCCGCTTCCCCGCCCCCTTGGACTGGGCCTTGTTGCAGGAACGGCTGAAAGTCATCGGCCCGACAGGAAAGACAATCGAAGGCATTGTCACCACAAGCAGCGGCGAAACGAATTGGACATTCACCCCCAAGCCGAACTGGACAGCCGGTGAATACCAACTCGAGATCGACACCGTCCTCGAGGATCTTGCCGGAAACAACCTTCGCCAGCCGTTCGAGGTGGATCTTGCGGAGCCACGGGGCGACATCGCCGATGTTCAGCGTATTCCGTTCTCCGTAAGGTGACGGCAAGGCAAGGCGAACTGAAGTCCTTTCCCTCAAGATCCGGGACAAAACGACTTGCCTGATCCTCACAGGTTCGGATCATGCCCGCAGGCACACAACAGATCGCATCCTTCCGATCCCGACCAGCGCCCGTCCGGGCTGGCTCCAGAAGCAACCAGAAATGAGTCAGGTCCACGACGACAACACCCGGCAAGAACGCAAGCCATCGCCGCCGTCCGACATTGTCGTGGAACCCCGCCCCGGAGGCGTATTGCTTCGCTGGAAACCCGCGCCGGGAACCGCCCGTCATGCCGTCTCCCGCTCGACCTTCGTGTGGGGGCCTTTTGAGCGGATCGCCTCAGACGTGGAGGGAGACAACTATCAGGACACGGGGCTCCAGAACGGCGGCACCTACCACTTTGTCGTCACCGCCGTGAATTCTGCCGGCGAAAGCCCGGATTCCGAGGTTGCGTCCATCACCCTGCCGTTGCCCCCCGAATCACCGACGCTTCATACCGCGCGATGTCGCGATCAGCGCATCATCCTCGAATGGGAGCCGGCCCCAGGCGCAACCAGCTACACCGTGCTCCGCGCGGAAAGCCCCAGCGGCCGCTTCAAACCTGTCGAAAGCGGGATTCGCAATCTGCGTTTCGATGACACGGACGTCTGGAACGGCCGGCAATACGAATACAAGGTGGTCGCGGCGAACGCTGCGGGAGAAGGGCCGCCATCCCAGTCCATTCTGGCGACGCCCATCGAGGAAGGGGGGCGAACCCAGTTCGTGGCGAAACCCGCTTGGATGGAGGAAACTGTCATCCCCTCCTCGCCCGAGGACAAGGAAAGCCCCGAGGCAGAGGAAACCAAGGACAGGGAGACTGTAACCCAACCAACCAACTCAACCCCTTGGTTCGCTGAGGCTCTGGCCGAATCGCAGGGCGTCCAAGCCGACACGCCGGAGCCAGAGCCAGAGCCAGTGCCGGAGCCAGAGCCAGAGCCAGAGCCAGAGCCAGAGCCAGAGCCAGAGCCAGAGCCA
>JAYPFK010000061.1:0-37023 GCA_038126235.1 Verrucomicrobiales bacterium | reverse complement strand
TTAAATCACGACTTCATCCCATTGTACAATTTAAAATTCGTGAACAGAACCTAGCCCAACTCATCGACCTATACCCGACCCTGCTGGACGCGGTGGGCGGCGAGGTCGCCGTGCATGTCCAGGGGCGGTCGTTGTTGCGTGCGTTGCGGAATCCGGGAGCTTCCGTGCGCGACGCCGTGTTCGGTGAGATCCAGGGGCGCGACTCGCTCAGCTACATGGTCCGTGACGACCGGTTCAAGTGGTTTGAAATGAACGGCGAGGAATCCCTTTACGACCTGCAAAGCGACCCCTTCGAAATCACAAACCTGATCGATGTCGCGGAACATCGGGAAACTGTGGCGCGCCTGCGGGACCGCCTGCGGCGGTTCCTGATGACGGAGCAGCTCAATCACTCCGCGGGATACGTCCCGCTGGCCGAACGTGTGAAGCGGAAGCTGAACGGGGCGAAGGCCGCGGAGGAGTGAAGCTGGAGCTCAATCCGCGTCGCTGCAGTTTCAAAGCGGGCAGGGCGCAAACGAGAGCGGTTGGCGCCGCGCAGAGATTGTCTTGCGGAGCGCGGAATTTATTCCGCTTCAACGTGGAGAGGCCTCCAAGCTCGGTTCGTTTCTTGGCCCCGGAATTTCGTAGGTTGAAGCGGAATGAATTCCGCGCTCCGTTTTCAACCAGCCTCCGATTCATGAAATGGACGCTGCCGCACAGACCTCCGCTAGAACGTCAGTCGAGCGCTACCGTTGATTCTTGAGGCAGTCGGGATCCATCGGGCCCGCCTCGCCGACGTCGTCCACCGGGTGGGTGAACAGGTAGCGCCAGACCGGTTCGAAGAGGAACTCACCCTTTGCGTTCTTTGGCGAGGAGCCGCCGGGCTGCACGGAAGAGTGCGCGCGGCGGGCGTCGTTCTTCACATCCGCGGCGGTGATCAATCGACGGGTGAAGTCGTAGGGAGGTTTCGCCGCATCCACGCTGACAATCGGACCAAACTGATGCAGGCCAAGCAGTTCCCAGGAGCGGCAGTAGTGGTCGCCGGTCCAGCCGCCGTCGAGCACATGGCTGAAGCCGAAATACCGGTTGGCCGGCGTGGCGGACGGCAGCGCCTGCCAGGTCTGGTATTGGTCGCGCGGGCCGCAAAGCATCACGACGCGACTGACCTTCTGATGCTTGGCGAAGCGGGCCGAAGTGGTGGATCCATGGGAACTCCCGGCCATGATCACATCCTCCCAGCGCAGGCCTTTCCCGTCCGGCGTGAGAAAGTGGCCCCAACCGCCCTGCGGGTTCTCCTTCGCCAGCCAGGTCACGAAAACCCGTGCGCGCTCCATCATGCCGTCGGGTTTCTGGATGTTGGCGGCGTCGCTGTAATTGTCGCCGGTGGCGGCCTCCAGACGCATGTCGCCGCGACAGGATTCCCCCACGGGTTTCTCGAGGCAGACCTTCGAGAACCACCGGTTCGCGTAGTGGGGCTGGATGGCGTGGAGCCCGTAGCTGTTGAGCCTGTCGAACAGGCGTTCGTTGTGGCCCATCAACCAGATCACCAGCTTGCCGCGCGGCTTCACCCGGGTGTCCACCGAGGCGTGTTCCAGATCCTGGGGCTTGCCGCCCTTCGCGAAGACGAAGTCGATCTTCGGATACTCGCGCGCCCGGGAATCGAGTTTGCTCGCCCGGGCGGAAAGGCGGTAATGCTGCGGTTTGGGGTCATGGAAAACCAGACGGCGGCTTTCGGCCGCAGGGGAAACGGAAAGGGAGGTCTGCGCCGCGCAAGCGCCGGCCAGGACCAGGAGAACGGATCGGATGATGCGTTTGTTCATGACGGCGGATTCAACAGGAGCGCGCGTTGGAAGCGAAGAAGGAAATGGGGAGGGAAAAGCTCCTGAAATTTGCCAGTGAACGGAGGCGCCTGTGTCGGAGGCCAGTCGCAGGAACGCTGATAACAACCTGCCGCGCGTTTCCCGCGAAGCTCGGAGGTTGCTGCGGTCGGCCCCCGAAGAGGGGACACCGCCGCGCTCCTATTGCTGTCCCTGCTTGTAGATCCAAGTGTGCGCCAGGTCGGCGATCTTGGCGACCATCAGCAGGTCGTCACGTCCGAAGCTGTCGGCGCGTTTCCATTCATCGCCGTCCTTGTAGATGCGGGACAGGGAGACGTTGTGCCAGACGCCCTTGTCGTTGCGGTTTTCCCAGATGCTCGCCTTGATGTTGCCCATCCGGATCTCTCGTATCGGTTTGTTCTGTTTGTTGTCGGTCATGTGAGTTCCCTGTTTTCGGCTTTGTCTTGTTGCGGTTTCGACGTCCTTAACCCGGCAGATTCCATGCCAGTGAATGCCCAATCTGCGGAAATCGATTGCCGCTTCGCGACAATTGAAGGAAACCCATACGGGGATTTCGGCGGGGTCGGGGGCAAGGGGGGCGTGCGTTCGTCCTCCTTCTCGACCGAAGGTCTCGAAATTGCGAGGAGGAGGACGAGAGAGGCGGGAAGGCTCCGGTCGGGTTTGAACAACTCCTGAGCAGGTCCTGCCAACAGCGGATGCGCATCGACGGGCCGGTGCGCCAACGATCATGATCATGATGCGTCACTGGAGCTTCATGGCCGGTCTGCTGTCGGCCGTTTTTGTGGGGCTTGCCGCCGATGCCGTGGTGGCGGCGCCCGTTACCGCTGAAGAACTGGGTTTCGAGGAGATTGTCTTCGTCAAACGCAAACCCTATTCCTCGGACCACTACTACACGGACATCAACAACGGCGTCTCCGCCGATCGTTTTCATCCGGCCAACGGCGTCTACGTCTTGAATCTGCGGACGGGCAGGGAACGTCCGGTCGTCACCGCCGCGGGGCTGCCCGGCGGCAGGGGCTTCATCGGGAAGATCAGCCTGTCCTTCGACGCGCAAAAAGTGATCTTTGACTTTCGCGAACACGTCGGCGCCGGGTTCCGTATCTGGGAGGCGCGTCTCGATGGGACGGGACTGCGACAGATTTCCTTCCCGCCCGCGGACGAGGCGGAGAAGTCGGCGCGTTGGAAGAAGAACTGGCACACCGACGATGTCCATCCGTGCTACCTCCCCGACGGCGGGATCGTCTTTTCCTCGACCCGCTGCGAACACACCATCCTCTGCGGCGGTTCCTCGGCGCTCGTGGCCCCCGGGCTGCATCGCATGAACGCCGATGGTTCGGATGTGCGTCCCTTGACGAAAAGCCCGGTCAGCGAGTTGTGCCCGGTGGTGTTGGACGACGGCCGGATCATGTATCATCGCTGGGAATACGTCGACCGTGGCGCCCGTGTTGGCAAGACCATCTGGACCATGAATCCCGACGGTTCGCGGCCGCGTGAACTCTTCGGAGTGCAGGAGGACACCACGACGGTTTACATGTATCCGCAGCCGCTGCCGGGGGACCGGCTCAGACTCGTCTGTGTAGGGACCTGTCATTTTCCGCAGGGCGGCTGCCTGGGCTCGATCCTGCTGGTGGATCCCGAGCGCAAGACCCGGACGCGCGGCCCGGATCCCGACCAGCCGGACTTTGTGGCGGGTGACGACCGCTGGCCCGTGGTCAACCTCACCCCGGAGGTTTTCGTGCAGCGGCGCACCGAACCAGGCTGGTTCTTCAAGTTGCCGGACGGCGGTTACAAGCACGACAAGAAGGGGCAGAGCGGGCACCTCTTCACCCATCCTTATCCCGTCGATGACCGGCGTTTCCTGGTCTCCTACAAGGTCCGGCCCGGCGACCACTACAAGGAGGTGCCGAACGCGTACGCGCTATATCTCCTCAATGCCGATGGGAAGCGACGTCCGGTCCACTCCGACCCCGACCTTTCCTGCTGGCACCCCCTGCCGTTGGTCGCGCGTCCGGTTCCTCCGAAGCTCGAGGCCTTTCGCGATCCCGTCTACGCGGCCCGAAACGAAGCCGTGTGCATTCTTGCCGATGTCACCCATGGCATGGAAGGAGTCCGAAAAGGCGAGGTGAAATGGCTGCGTATCAACGAGGCGCTGCCGCGCTACTGGTCCACGGGCCGCCGTTGGAAGCCGTCGTTGAGCAGCTCCCGTTGGAAGGCCGCCCTCTGGCCGCGGGTGCAGTGGGGCGTCGTTCCCGTGGAGAAGGACGGCTCCGCCCATTTTGTCGTGCCGGCCAATCGCAGCATCTTCTATCAGGCCCTGGACAAGGATTTTCGTGAGATCCAGCGCGAACGGACCTACGTCAACTACGCGCCCGGCGAAGTGCGTTCCTGCACGGGGTGTCACGGCAAATCGGGCGGCGCCGCGCCGCGCGACCTGACGGCGGACAGCATTGCGCTTTCCCGGCCGCCCAGCATTCCCCGGCCACAGCCGAACGACCTGGTCGAGAACGGCGGTGACGGCCTTGCCGGCCAGGTCATCCACTATCCCACGGATATCCAGCCGATTTTTGACTCGAAGTGCATCTCCTGCCACGGCGCGAAGGAGCCGGCCGGCGGATTGCGGCTGACCGGCGAGGTCACGGATTTCTACAACACTTCCTATGAGGAACTGGCGAAGAAGGAACTCGCCGGCCCGATCATTCCCGAGTTCACCTCCTTCCAGAAGGGCGACCAGGGCAACTACAACGGCGCCTACCTGCCGCCTCGCAGCCAAGGCAACGGAGCCAGCGTGTTGTTCGCGCTGCTGACCGACTGCGCCCACCCGAAGAATGCGGCGGAGGATCATTCGAAGATGCTGGATCCGATGGAACTGATGGTTCTGAGCCGCTGGGTGGACAGCAACTACCAGTTCTACGGCAGCTATTTCGGGCGGCATCATCCGCGCTGGCGCGACGCCGATCCCGCCGTTGCGTCCTATGACCCGGCAGACTTCCGGCGGAAGGCGACCTTTGGGGAGGCTGTCGGCTTCCTGGCTCCGGAGTGGCATCGGTGAGGCTTGCTTCCCGGTTGCCATGACCGCGGTTCGGCGTCTAGAATCCTGCTTTCACCATGTCGGCTCCGGCCGGCTTTTTGTCTGACATCAAGCAAATCGACCATCATGAAACGCAACCCGATCAAGTTCCTTTTCGCCCTCACCGCGCTCGTCTCCTTTGTTGCTTTTGCCGGCTGCCAGCAGCAGGAAAGCTCCCGTGGAGCCGCCAGCCCGGAGCTCAGTGACGACGCCGGCGACAGCGATGAGGACATGGTGGTTGGCGAAACGAGCGACAACGTGGACGAGAATGCCAAGTGACGCCGCCTGAATCAGGCGTTCATGGTGGGGCGAATTCTCCCGGATGAGTCGAGGGCATTCCGAATGCGCGGCTCACTGAGGACAGTTCGCCCCGCCGGCTTTTGATCAAACTTCCCCTTCGACCACACTGTCGAATTCCCCGTCGCTCAGGCGGGTGCGGACCTTCTGGCCGGGGCTGACCGAATTTGCGGATCGGATCGGTTGTCCGGTCTTCGCGTCCATGGTGATCGAATAGCCGCGTTCCAGCGCGCTGGTTGGAGACAGGAGTCGCAGTCGGTCGCACAACCGTTCCAGGTGCGCGCGTCGTGTTTCCAGAGCCTGTTTCGCGGCATGGCCGAGGTTGCCGGTCAACCCTTCCAGCGTCTCCCGCTTGCGGGCCAGTTGTCGCGTCGGTCGCAGGCGGTGCAGTCGGCCAAGCAGTTCCCGGCCGCGTTGTCCCGCGGTTTCCAGCCCGTGGCGCGCGCAACGGGCCATCGTGTCCAGCAGGTCGTCCAGCCGTTGGAGATGCGCTTCGATCCGGCGTGAGGGCCGCGCCAGTTCCAGCCGGCGCCATAATCGCGCAACCCGTTCCCGCTCGCGTTCCAGCCGGCGCGACGCGGATGACGCCAGCCAACGCGGGGCGTCCTCGACGAATCCGCGGACCGAGAACACGCCTTCGGAGATCAGCTCGGCCGCCGCGCTGGGGGTCGCCGCGCGCAGGTCGGCGGTGAAGTCGGCGATGGTGAAATCGATCTCGTGTCCGACCGCGGAAACGACCGGCAGAGCCGAGGCGAAGATCGCCCGCGCGACCGGCTCCTCGTTGAAGGCCCAGAGATCCTCCAGGCTGCCGCCGCCGCGCGTGACCAGGATAAGGTCGAGGCTGGAGCCTTCCGGTTGGGTGGCGCTCCAGGCGTTCAAGGCCTCGATCGCCGCCGCGATCTCCCGGGCCGCGCCGGCGCCCTGGACGCGGCAGGGGGCCAAGGTGACCCGGAGGCCGGGGTCGCGGCGTTCGATCACATGCAGCACATCCCGCAGGGCTGCCGCGGTCGGCGAGGTGGCCACGCCGATCGAGCGGTTGAAGCGCGGCAGTTCGCGCTTCCGCTCCGGCGCGAAAAGTCCCTCCGCGTCCAGCCTCCGTTTCAACTTTTCGAACTCGGCCTGCAAGGCCCCGACGCCCTTGAGTTCGATCTCCCGGACCAGCAGTTGATATTGGCCGCGCGCCGCGTAGACCGTGATGTCGCCGCGCAGCACGACCTCGCGCCCGTCCTCCAGGAGGTCGCGATGCGCCACCGTCTGCCCGCGAAACAGGACGCAGCTCAATTGGGCGTCCCGGTCTTTCAAGGTGAAATACATGTGGCCGGAGGCCTGTCGGCGCAGGTTGGCGATCTCGCCCGAAACCCAGATCTCACCGAGTTCCTTCTCCAGCAACCTCTTCACCCGGCCCGTCAGGTCCGCGACGGTCCAGACCTGGCGTGTTTCCTCGGCGGAGAACAGTTCGCCGAAATCCCACTGGTTGGAGGCTTTCTTGCGCGGCATGGCGGAGTTCCGTTCAGGCGATCAGCGGCGGCAGCGGTTCGGACACGCGCTCGACATTCAGCGCCTGGCCCGTGGCGTCGTCCACCTCGACGATGACGCCCTGCAGCAGTGTCCGTTCCTTGGCGACCGGAAACCGCCGTGGCTCGTAGGTCAGGAAGCGTTCGATCACCGGCTCGTATTCGCGGCCCAGCACGCTCTCGTGCGGGCCGGTGAAGCCGGCGTCACAGAGGAAGGCCGTTCCTCCCGGGAAGATTTGTTCGTCCGCCGTCTGGACGTGCGTGTGGGTGCCGAACACCGCGCTGACCTTGCCGTCCAGCATGCGCCCCATCGCGATCTTCTCCGACGTGGCCTCGGCGTGGAAGTCGAGCAGGATGATCGGGGTCGTCTTGCGCAGTTCCTCGACTGCGTCGCGGACCATGGTGAAGGGGTTTTCCAGGGCCGCCATGAAGGTCCGGCCCTGCGCGTTGATCACGCCGACCGGCGGCAGGCCGGGCTTTTCACAGGTCGTCCAGCCTTGGCCGAGGGTGTCGGGGCGGTAGTTGATGGGGCGGAGGAAACGCGGCTCGTTCTTCAACAGTTCGACGACCTCCTTCTGGTCCCAGAGATGGTCGCCCGTCGTGATTACATCCACGTCGGCCTCGAAGATCTCCTTCGCCGTGCTGGGGCTGATGCCCGCCCCTCCGGCCGAGTTCTCGCCGTTGGCGACCACGACGTCCAGACCATGCTGGAGCCGCAGCTGCGGAACCAGCGTCTGTACGGCGCGACGCCCCGGCCGCCCGACAATGTCCCCGATGAACAGAATCTTCACGCGCCGCAGCCTAAGCCCCGCCGGATTCCGCGCAAGCCTGCTTCATGGCGCGAGCCAGGTGGGTGTGCGATCGAGAAAGGGCGCGAGCATTTACCCTCATCCCCGTAGCTGTGCTCGCGAGAGACCGGGTGAGACGGTCGCAGCCGACGTGGGCAGGCTCATTTCCAACCGTGAGTCGTTGATGCATGAGCCTCCCGCCTTCGCACAGCTTCGACGCGGCGAGCGTCACTTCGTCCGCTACGAAACGGAGGAGTCTTCACTCGGTCTCTTACGAAGGCATCCACAACTCTCCGCAATCGGCCTGTGCTTTTTCTTCCCTCGGTCAATCCGCCTGTTCAAGATACAGCTTGAACCATGAAACGACTCCTCGCTCTTGTCCCGCTGTGTTCCTTCCTGCTGGCCTCGCACGCCGCCTCGTCCCGGCCCAATGTCATCCTGTTCCTCGTGGATGACATGGGCTGGATGGACAGTTCGGTCTACGGTTCGAAGTATTACCAGACGCCGAACATGGAGCGGCTGGCGAAGCAGTCGATGCGCTTCACGGACGCCTATGCCGTGCCGCTTTGCTCGCCGACGCGCGCCACGATCCAGAGCGGTCAGTATTCCGCGCGGCATGGAGTGACCAGCGCGTCGGGCCATCAGCCGCCGCAGCCGGAGGGGGCGTCGCTCTATCCCGAAAAGGCGCCGGCGAACAAGCCCTTCATCTATGCTCAGAGCAGGAACTACCTCGACCCCAAGCTCACCACCCTCGCCGAGGTCCTGCGCGGCGCCGGTTGCCGCACGGGGCACTTTGGCAAATGGCACCTGGGCGCCACGCCGGAATACTGGCCGTTCAAGCACGGCTTTGAAACCGCGTGGTTCTGCACGCCCGATCCGGGGCCTCCGAGCTACTTCTCGCCTTACGGTGTGAAGAAGGATGGTCGTCCCGGCGGGCAGAACAAGGTCGGGACCATCACCGACGGGCCCGAAGGGGAATACATCACGGACCGCCTGACCGACGAGGCGCTGAAGTTCATCGAGGCGCACAAGGCCGAGCCCTTTTTTCTGAACCTCTGCCAATACGCCGTCCACGGTCCCTGGGGGCACAAGGAGGAATACACCCGCGAATTCGCGAAGCAGAAGGACCCGCGCGGGAAGCAGGGCAATCCGATCATGGCCTCCATGTTCAAGAGCATGGACCAGAGCCTCGGTCGCATCCTTGATCGCCTCGACCAACTTGGTTTGGCGAAGAACACGCTGTTCATCTTCTACTCGGACAACGGCGGCAACACCCACAGCAACATCCCCGGAAGCCGGCAGATGAACGTCAAGCCCGGCCATCCGAAATACCCCTTCGTCCTGGACTGGAAGAAATGGGCCGGTGAAAAGCCGCCCACCAACAATGATCCCCTCCGCGAGGGCAAGGGCCGCATCTACGAGGGGGGGCAACGCGTGCCGCTGATGGTGCGTTGGCCCGGGCGCATTGAGCCCGCCACGATCAGCGACGCAGTTGTCGGACCGGTCGATCTCTATCCGACGATCCTTGAGGCGCTCGGGCTGCCGCGCCCGAAGGGGCACATTCTCGACGGGGTCTCCATCCTGCCTGTGCTGGAACAGCGCGGGGCCTTGAAGCGCGAGGCCCTGTTCACCTGGTTTCCCCACCTCATTCCTGCCGTCTCCGTGCGCGCCGGCGACTTCAAACTCATCCGCCGCTGGGAGCCGCATCCCGACTACCCGGACCTGCTGGAGCTCTACAACCTCAAGACCGACATCGGCGAAACGAAGAACCTTGCCGACAAGATGCCGGACAAGGTGAAGGAACTCTCCGCATTGATCGACCGGTTCATCAAGGACACCGGAGCCCGCGCGCCGAAGCCCAATCCCGATTACCAGCCGCGGACCGCCAATCTTGCGCGCGATCCGGCGTCGGGCCTGGTGGCCAAGATGTGCAAGGTGTCCCTCGTCAAGGGGGCGCTCCGCGTCGAGGCCGACGACCGCCGCCCGGCGTTTCTTGGATCGGCGCAGGCGAAGTTCGCGGGGCCGATCGCGGTCCGCCTGCGCGCCCGCAGCGCCAAGGGCGGCTCCGGCCGGTTGTTCTGGAAGACGGCGGCGCAGGAGGAGTTCCCGAAATCCGGCCAAACGGTGAAGTTCGACCTTCCCGGCGGCAACCAATGGACGGACATCGAACTCACGCTTCCAGTCAAGGGGCGCGCCGGCATCATCCGTCTGTATCTGCCGGCGAACGAATCCGCCGTGGAGATCGAATCGCTGGAATACGCGCCGCCCACGGGGCGCGGGAAGAAGTGGGATTTCAGCAAGGCGGCGTTGTAGTGGGGTGTTGGGGAGTTGAGGCGAGGAAGGCAGTGTTCGCTTTACTTCCGGGGAGGCGGAATGTCTTCGCCCGTAGGACAGGCAGCCTCCTGCGCTGAGCTTCGGCGCGCCAAGGGCTGCCTGTCCTACGTTGCGTGAGCCTCCCTCTATCAGTCATCGTCGTGTTCGCGCCTTTCGTGATGCCGTTCGCGCCGGGCCTGGTCGCGCTCGGACGCTCCGCGGTAGGAAGCGTTGGCGCGGATTTCGGTGTGCCGGATCTGGCCTCCCAGATTGGCGGTCCAGGCCATGAGGAAGTTGACCGTCAGCAATGTGACAATGAGGCTGGCGTTGAACCACCCCGGCGCCGGATGCCGGCCGCGACGACGGATCAAGCCGGTCGCGCCCAGCGCGCCGAGGAGAAGGGTTCCGGTCAAGGCGATGGCCGCGGATGTTTCATGCCGTTCGATCAAGGATTCGGAGACCCCGGGAAGACGCTCGGCGGTGTGTTCGGCGGGTTCCCCGGTCATGTAGGCGGGGATTGCGGCCAACGCCGCGATTGTCGCGACGCCCAGAGCCCCTCGCTTGAGGTCCTCGCTGCGTCGCCAGAACGCAAACAGGAGCAGGCCCAACGCGAACATCGGGCCCAGGACGGGGATGTGATTCAGGACAAGATGCAGGTGGGTGGGATTCATGATTGGAGGGGAGGAGAAGGCGTTTCAATGGCGGTTTCATTGTGCCGCTCGGAGATGAACCCCTCATGAACCCAGGATGAAAGATGATTCATGGGCGGAGTCGGGTCGAAAAGACGCTGCCGCGTTGCCGAGCATCCGGTTTGCTTTGCCCTTCTTGCGATCCACTGGCAAGCGAAGGGCCTCTCCGGAAGCGTTTTTGAAAGGGGCGCCTCGGGCAGTCCTGGCGCCGCTTCCTCACTCCGTCACCAGCGGCTTCTCCCGGGCGCCGGGGGCTTCGACGATCGGCCAACTGGCGCGGAGTTCGTCGGCGTAGGGGCCGATCTTTTCGACGGGAATGGGGTGGAACCCGAGCTTGAAGGCGGGGGAACCGGGGCGGAGACGGTAGTCGTCGCGGGCGGCATCAACGAACTGGGGATCGGCGACGAGAGATTTCCGGTCGTGTCCGAGTTCCTGCCAGGATTTCCATTCGCTGAGTTCCTCCGCCTCGGTGAGGGAGATGTCATCGATGAAGAGGGAGCCGGTCTTGTCGGGGAAGTCGATCCGGACGCGGAAGGTCTTCATTTTCTCATGATGGCCGCGTTCGCCGGGGGCGGGGATACGGAAGACGGATTCGAAGGGCTGCCAGTCCGTCCCGACCTTGGCGTCGGATCCCGGGCTGGCCCAGAAGTAGGCGTGGGCCACGTAGCTTTGCAGCATGATCCTGGCGCGGGCCCCGGCGAGACTGGCGCGCAGTTTCGCCCGCAGTCGATAGGTCCCGCCGGGTTTGAGCGGTTGGTCGCGGCTGACGACGATGGGATAGTTGTCGCGTTCCTTGTCGGGATTGAACGCGGCGTCCATGCGCAGCGCCTGGCGGCCTTGGGCGGGGCTGGAGGCGACGATCACAGCGGTGGTCTTCGGGAGCGGGTGGATCTGCCATTGCCAGTCGCGGGGCAGGGATCCGGGCGCGCCCTCCTCGAAGTCGGGGTTGGGGGCGAGGTTGCCGGAAATGTCCGGGCCGGCGCGGCGTTCGCCGGTCCTGGGCGGAAGGCCGCAATGCCAGACCAGGTTGCTTTCGAGGAGGTTGCGCTCCACCGGGGCGTTGCGGAGGCTGTAGAGCTTCGCGTCCTCGTTCCTCCACGCCATGATGTTCCGTTGAAAGACATTGCCCGTCATCACGCGGCCGTCCGGCAGCGGCGCCTCGGCGGGGTGGTAATCCATGTTGCGCATGTCCTTCCATGCCGGTTGTTTGGCGACCATTTCGTAGCCCTTGATCATGGTGGGCAGGCGGGTTTTCCAGTTTCGGTGATCCTTGGTCCAGCCGTTGTATTCGACCTGTTGTTGGGCTCCTTCGACAAAGATGTTGTTCTCGATGAGGTTGTCGCGGGCGCTGTGAAGATGAAGGCAGGCGCGGGCGCAGCGGGCGACGACATTGCCGATCACGTCCACGCCGCCCGCGTTGTCGTCGAGATAGACGCCCCAGGCGAAATACGGCGAAACCCAGCGTCCGTCGTGGAAGCCATAGCCGAGGATGTCGTGGAACCAGTTGTGCCGTATGACCGTTCCGCGTGAGGAGATCCAGTCGCGGCCGCCGGTGTAGACCGCGCCGGTGTCGGAGGTTTCGAGGTTCACGTGCCGGATCTCATTGAAGTCGATCAGGAGGTTGTTGCCGCTGAACATGATCCCCATCCGGGGCCCGTCGTGAATCAGGTTGTGGCTGGCGCGGTTGCCCACGCCGGTGAGGGCGACGCCCACGCCCTGCTTGTAGAAGACTCCGACGTGGTGGATGTAGTTGTTCTCCGCGTAATGCCCGGCCGGCGTCAGCGTTTTGCGGTCGCCGCCGGAAAGGGAGACTCCATGGCTGCCGGTGTGATGGATGTCGCAGCCAACGACGCCGCAGTTCTTTCCGCCGGAGATGGAAATTCCCGAGCCGCGGTAGTCGCCGACATTGCGGACCTCGCTCTGGACGATCCGGCAGTCGGTTGCGTCGCGCAGGATGACGGCCGTGCCTTCGCTGCACTCGAAGACGAGATTGCGGAAGGTGATGTGGGCGGCGCCCCGTCCGAGTTCCAGGATCGTGCGCATCGTGGGAGCGTAGACCGCCCGATCGGCGAGCGGGGCGGGCGGTTGGAAGTAGAGGATGTCCTCGCGGGAATCGAGTTGCCATTCGCCGGGCGCGTCGAGGTCCTCCAATGCGCCGCGGAAGTAGTAGCGATCGCCGGGGCGGATGGGGTACGAGCAGGCGCCGGCCAGGGTGGCGACGCGGGCGGCGGGATCGAGGGACTTGATGCGGACGATGTTGTTCCACCAGTTGTAGCGGGGGAAGACGAAGATCTCGACCTCCTCGGGATGCGCCCATTTCCGCGCGTCCTGCGCCTTGTAATGGAGGGTGTCCTTCCGTTCTCCGGGGACCTCCTGGTACATCGGAATGTAGTTGCCGTCCGCGTAGGCCCAGCCGCCTCCGTAGGGATTGTCGGCGTCGAAGTTCGGATGTCGGGCGAGATGCTGACGTTCGCCTGCGAAGATGAGTTGACGGAACTTCGCGCCCTTGAGGCCTTGCGCCGCGAGATCCGCCTTGAGAATCGCTCCCTTGTGCGGGGTGAATCCGGTGATGCGCCGGCCTCCGATGAGGACGGGGCGTTCCTTGCCCCGGCCGCGCCAGACAACGGGGGCGTTTGCCGCGCCCGAGTCCCGGGCGTCGAGTTTGAGGGTTTGTTTCAATGGGTGGATGCCGGCGTGGATCTGGACGGTGACCGGCTCGGAAAGGGGGGCGGAGCCTTTGAACTTCCTCACGGTGTCGCGGGCGGCTTCCAGCGTGGCCAGGGGGCCGTCCGTGCGCGCGGCGTTGGGCGCGGCGAGCCGGCCGGACCAGGCGTCGTTGCCCTCGGTGGAAACATGGAACTCGGCCGCATTCGCGTGGAGAATGGCTGCGGTCAGGAGGATCGCGACGTTCAGGGGGAAGAGATGTTTCATGTCGATGCGCGCATTGTCCCGAAGCCGGATGGCGGGGCCAATCCTCGATTGGCGGGCAGCGGAGGGATATTGCGGGGAGGCGGTGTGAAAACTCCTCAGGGCGCGGCGTTGCCGGAGGGCGCGGGGGCGAGCGTCACAGCTCCCGTGCGGTTGGGCCCTTGGAATTGGCCGGCGCCGGTCTTCTGCTTCTGGAGAAACGCGCCTTGGAACGCCGCAGCCTTCCCGGTGAAAGGATGGGTGAAGGAACCGCTGAAGAGCCCGGAGGCGGGCCGATAGGTCAACCGGCATTTGAGCGGCGAGGGCTTGGGGAACCGGACGTCGCCGTTCTTCCCGACGACGAACTCGTTGATGAAGGTCTTGCCGCGAAAGCCCTCGCCGGTCAGGGCGATGACGCCGGCGTCGGGAAAGCCCCCGGTCTCGCCGCGTTTCGCCGGCGTGAACCGGGAGCCGATCACGGACAGCTCGGCTGTGAATCCATTGGCTAGTTTCTCGTCCTTGGGATCGGCGGGGTGGATCCAGGTCAACTGGCCGAAGAGGTCGCCGAAGGTCTGCTCCTTGAAGCGGATCCAACCCACGACGCAGCCCTTGTCCTGATGCACGGGCGCGTAGAAGGACCAGACGCCCTTCTTGGACACTCGGGCAGTCTGGACGATCTTGGCGCCGTCGCCGAGCGCGCCCTCGAACTTTGCCTCGCCCGCCTCATTCACGGTCAGCGTTCCGAAGCCGTTCCCGAAATATTCGTTCGCGTCGTCGGCCACGCCGGTGATGGCGAGCGTGTAGCGGCCGGCTTCCGGGGCGCGGCGGGAATCGCCGTCGTAGACGTGACGGTCGGCCAGGATTTCCGATGTGGCGCGGCCGTTGGAGATCACGCCGGTGAGGACATCGGGGTCCTTCGCCTCGTCGATGCGCAGGCGAAGGTTCAGCGGTTTCTGTCGCCGGCGCGGAATCTGCAGCGTGGAGGAGCCCTTTTCATCGAAGCTGCCGCGCAGACCATGGCTGGAGCCGGCGTAGTGAAGCTCGCCTCGGTAGTCGCCGTCCTTGTCGACATCGATGAGCAGGAAGCCCAGGGAATCGTGGGAAAGGACGGCGGTGGAATGAACCAGCCCGCTGAAGGAACCGGCGATGCCCGGCAGCGGTTCAGGTTTGGGCGGAGGCGAGGGCCTCGGGGGAACGGGTTTCGGCCTGGGAGGCTTGGCGGTCTGTTGCGGGGCGGAAGGAGGCTGGCTGGCGGCGGTCTCCTTTGGAGTCATTGGCTTCGGGACGGTCTGCGGCGGAACGGGCGTCCTGACGGTGACCGCGGGCGGCGACTTGGGGCGGGGCGGTCGCACGTTCACGGTGATGGCGGGCGACTGGGCGGTCTGGCCGTTGGAGAACACGGCGCGCGCGCGGAAGGTGTGGGTTCCGGCGGGGGTGTCGGAGCCGATCCAGGTGAAGGGCGCTTCGGTCGCCTGCCCGAGGCTGTTCGTTCCCTGGAAGAACTCGACGGACCGGAGGGCGGTGGCTTTGTCGGTGGAGGCGGCGAAGAGGCGGACGATGGCCGGCGCGGTCAGCTCGATCTGGGAATCGAGGTGCGTCAGCTGCAGGCTTGCGGCCGAAGGCGAGGCCGGGTTGCCGAGGTTGCCCGCGTGCCGGGCGTCGCCCCGGAACATGGGCCATGGAGCGTCGGCAAGCCCGAGGGAGGAACATTTTACGGCGTAAAGCTTCTTGTCCCAGGAGCCGAAGTAGACGATGCCGTTGGGATCGATGACGGGCGAGGCGGTGATGGGGCCGCCGGTCTTGAGGCTCCACTGAGGGGAGCCGTTGGAACTCAGGGCGTGGAAGACGCTGTCGTAGGAACCGATGTAGATGACGCCGTCCGCGCCGACGGCCGGGGAGGAGCGGACTTCGCCGCCGGTCGGATGCGCCCACCGGACGTGGCCTTCGCGGCTGACCGCGTGGAGCTTGCCGTCGTCGGAGCCGACCAGCACGAGGCCGTTGTTGCCAATCACGGGCGAGGAGCGGATGGCGTTGCCGGTGGCATACTCCCAGGTCTTGGTTCCATCGGAATGGATGGCGTAGAGCTTGCCGTCGAAGGAGCCGAAGTAGATCGTGCCGTCCTCATCGAGCGCCGGGGACGAGTTGATCTTGTCGCCGGCCTGGAAGCTCCAGGTTGCGTCGCCCTTGGCGTCGATGGCGTAGAGGCGGCCGTCCTGGCAGCCGAAGCAGATATTCCCGCCGGGCGTGACGAGCGGCGAGGAGACGAGATTGCCGCCGGCGTTGAATTCCCAGCGTTTGGAGCCGTTCGGGGAGATCGCGTAAAGGCGGTTGAAGGCGGTGGCCACGTAGATGTCGCCCTGATGGCCGAGCGCGGGCGTCGCGGCGATGGGACTGCGCGGGGAGATCAGCCATTTGATCCGCCCGCCCGGTGTAAGGGCGTAGAGGGTGCGATCGAGCGAGCCGATGTAGATGGTCCCGTCGGTTGCGACGACGGGAGAGGAGGGGATGTTCGCTGCGGTGCGGAACTGCCATTTCTTCGTCCCGTCCGGATTCAGGGCGTAGAGGCTGCCGTCGTGACTGCCGACGTAGATCGTGCCGTCCGGCGCGAGGGCGGGGGAGGACTGGATGACGTCGTGGGTTTCGAAGGTCCAAAGCGCCTCGCCGGGGCGTTGCGCGAACGCCGACGGCAGCAAAGCCAAGGCAAGCAGCGCCGCCGTCCAAGACGCTGACGCGCGGAACAAGCCCCCAGTGATCCGAGGAGCCTGATCCTGCCGGGCCTTGCGCGTTTTTCCACTGACGGCGGGGCGATTCATGCGGAGCCAGATTCGGCGCTCATTTCTCGGAAATCCAGACCAATGTCCCAACGGGGAGCTCATCGAACAGCGGGATGAGGTCGTCGGCGGCCATATGGACGCAGCCGATGGAATCCGGCTGTCCGAGCCGGGATTCGTCACCGAGACCGTGGATGTAGATATAGCGGGAGTGGGTGTCGACGTGGCCGCCGCGGTTGAAGCCGGGCTCCATCCCTTCGAGCCAGAGGATGCGGTGGGCGATGGGCGCCTCGGGATGGCCCTCCTGGACCAGTCCCACGGGTTTGCGTCCTCGAAACACGGTTCCCTTGGGCGCGTCTCCGCCGATTTTCTCGGCGATCCGATGGAGACCGAGCGGGGTGCGATGGGAATCCGCCTGTTGTCCGAGTCCGACCCGGGAGGTGGAGATGAGGTAGTCGCGGACGAGGGAATAATCCCCGACCTGCGCCGCCGCGATGTCGGTTTCTGTGCGAAAGCGCGCGAGTCGTTGGGTCGCGGCGTTGACCGCAAGCAGGTTCGCTGTCGGGGCGACGCTGTGACGGGCGCAGGCGACGAAGAGGGCCTCGGGCGGGGATTGAGGGGGGGCGGAAGGCTTCAAGGCGACTCCGGGAACGGACGGCGCGCGGCGAGGTCAGCGCGCGTCGGGCTGCAGCGGTTTGACGAGGATCTTGGAGTTCCGGCCGCTGCGCTCGTAGGCCTTGCGGCGGTCGGGCGGGAGGACGTCGGTCGAGGCTTCGTTGAAGCCGCGTTTGGCGAAGAAGTTGAAGGTCTGCGCCGAAACGGAGATGAGCCGCCGGACGCCGCGTTCGCGGGCGGTGTCCTCGACGAACTTCGCCATCTTCGAGCCGATGCCCTGGTTTTCGTGCGAGGGATTGACGCAGAGAAACGCGAGTTCTGCGCATTCCTGTTCCGGGTGGAGGTGCAGGGCGACGCAGGCGACGGGATTGGCGTCGATCTCGTAGATGAAATAGTCGTTGAGTTCGGCCTCGATCTGGGACCGGGTGCGTTTCACCAGTTCCGCGTTGGCGACGGCGGACTTGGTGAGGTTGAGGATGTGGCGGATGTCCTTCTTCCGGGCGGGGCGGATTGCCCGGTATTCATTGGCGAAGACCAGGGTGCCGACGCCTTCGTTGGAGAAGACCTCGGCGAGCAGTCCCTCGTTGACGCCGCCGTTGATGACATGGGCCCGGGGAATGCCGTTGCGGCAGGCGAGCGCGGCGTGTTTCGCCTTGGAGACCGTTGCCGGATCGAAGCCGTGATCCTTCTCGTTCAACGCGGTTTCCAGTTCGCCGCACTGGATCTGGCGGATCAGATCCCCCTTGCGGACCAGTCCGTCGGCCGAAGTGAGATAGATCAGCTTCACCGCGTTGACCGCCTCGGCGACGGCCCGGGCCACGGCGTCGGAGTTCAGCCGGAAGCTGGCGCCCTCGCCGTCGAAGCCGAGTGGCGGGATCACGGGGACGATGCCGTCGTTGAGCAGTTTGGCGAGCATGTCGGCGTCGACGCGCTCGACCTTGCCGGTGCGTTGATGGTTGACGCCGCCGATGATCCCCAGGGGGTGGGCGGTGACGCAGTTGCACCAGGCGGCGCGAAGATCGTGCGCGGAGATCTTTTCCAGGATCTCGTGGGTGACGCGATTGGCGGCGGTGAGGGAAAGGTCGAAGGTGGCGTCGTCGGTGACTCCGGAGCCGTCGAGATCGGAAGCGGCGACGGCGAGCCGGGCGGCGAGGTCGGCGATCTGGGCCGCGGCGCCATGGGCGAGAACGATCTGGATGTTCAGGGAGCGCAGGACCGCGACATCCAGGAGGATGTTGGCAAAATTCTCATCGGCCACAATGGAGCCGTCGACGCTGATGACAAACGTCTTCCGGCGGAATTGCGGGATGTAGCGGAGGATGCCGCGCAGATCGGTCGGTTTCATGTTTTCCAGCCGGGTGTTCAGCCCCGGACGAAGGGAGACAACTATCAGGAATCGCGGCGTTTCCAATCCCATTCTTGGCGGGGAACCAGGGCGAAATCGGGCCGACGCTTGTCAAAAGGAGGTCTCCGCCTAGAATGCCGTCCGATTCGAAGCCGACGAATCTCCGCGTCGCGCGTTTCCGGTCGGCCCGGATCGACGAGACACAACCCAACCCGGCGCCGGCGGCGCCCATCGTCAGGACGTAAGATGACCCATGGCTGAACGCAGCAAAATCTTTGGAATCGGATACTCGAAAACAGGGACAACCAGCCTGACCAGGGCGCTGCAGATGCTGGGCATCGACGCGCTGCATTTCCCTTTTCACGCGCTCCGTCATTCGAACAGGGAACTCACCCTGAATCACGACCGACTGCAGGCCCGGGAGGCCTACACGGACACACCGATCCCGCGTTTCTACAAGGAACTGGACCGGAAGTATCCCGGCTCCAAGTTCATCCTCACCGTCCGGGACATGGACGCCTGGCTGCGCTCCTGTGAGAAGAATCACGTCTGGCCCGGCGAATTCGTCCACGACAAGGCGATCCGCAACCTGTCCTGGGTGCGGTCCCTGTTGAATCTCCATTACGACCTCTACGGGGCGGTTTCCTTCCAGCGCGCCGCCTTCCGGCGTTGCCATGAGGAGCACATCGAGGAGGTGAAGGACTACTTCAAGGACCGGCCGGGCGACCTGATCACGTTGGACATCTGCGCGGGCGAAGGCTGGGAGAAGCTCTGCCCCTTCGTCGACAAGGAGATTCCCTCGGAGCCGTTCCCCAGGGCGAACGTCGGCGTGGACAAGTTCTTCAAGCGGGAGAGTCGACGGCTTTTCTGGAAGTGGGTCGCCGCGTTCCATTTCGGGGCGCGTCGGGCCGTGATCTACGAGCCGAAGTGCCAGGAGTGAGGCGCGATTCCGGATGAACTGCGTCCCCGTCATCGAGCGCGAACTGCGGGTGCGGAGCCGGGGAAAGGCGGGTTGGCTGTTTCGGTTGTTCGTGGCGGCGGTCGGGATGATCGTCGTGTTTGTGTCCACGCTTCTTCCCTACATGCGGCCGGATCACCAGAGCCTGTTCATGTTGGTCGGCTGTGCGGTCACGGGGATGATCGTGACCCAGTTGTCCGGTTGCTTTTTCACGGCGGACTGTGTCAGTTCGGAAAAGCGGGAAGGGACGCTGGGCCTGCTTTTTCTCACCCCGCTGAGCAGCCGCGACATCGTTCTGGGCAAGCTGGCCTCGCATTCCCTCATGATCTTCTTCGGGGTGTTGGCGTTGGCCCCCGTGCTCTTCATTCCCCTCTTGAACGGCGGTGTGTCTGTGGGGCAGACGATGCGTTTGTTCCTGGCGGTCGTCGTTTCCCTGTTCCTGTCGTTGTCGGTGGGGATCTGGATGTCGGTCCTGGGCCGGGAGACGAGATCGACAGTCTTCGGAACGCTGACCGTCATGGTTCTGATCAACGCGCTTCCGGCGTTGTACCTGATCGTCGCCTCGGAGGTGTTCCGGGTTCGCGACCCCGGTCCCTGGGGGGCGCCCCAGTTCGCCCCCTGGGCCCTGGTTCCCTTCGCCTTTGACGACATGGCCGGCCGGTTCGGACAGTCCTTGTATTGGATCGCGATCGGGCTTCAGACCTGCATGGGCGCGGGAGCGTTGTGGGCGGCCCAGGCGGCGCTGGCCGGGATCGCCAGACGCGGGGATTCTGACGCGGAGCCGGCGGCAGGAAAGCGCGAGCAGGGTGTGTGGCGGCGTTGCTGGCGTTGGCTGACGAGCGCCAAGCGGAGACAGGCCTGCCGATTGGGGCATTCGCGCCCCTACCAGTGGGTTGCTGAAAGGGGGTGGTCCGAGGCGTTCTGGTTGCGGTGGTTCCGGCGCCTGCTGTGGCTGGGCTTCCTCCTGACCTTCTTCGGGTCGGTCGCCGGCAGTCGGCTCGGAGCGGACAATTGGTTGGCGACGTCCTTTTGTTTCATGATGGCGCTGCATGTGTTCACGAAGCTGCAGGTCGCGTTCGAGGCGACGCGCCAGTTGAGCCGGGATCGCCGCGAGGGCAGCCTGGAGCTGGTCCTGGCCACGCCCCTCGACCCTCGGATGATCGTCCGCGGCGTCGCCAAGGCGACGCGAAAGGTCTGCGGCTTCCGGGTTGGCTGCCTGGCGGTCATGAATGTGGTTGTCTGGGGCGTTGCGATGGTGGGAGCCCGGCGGTATCACCTCAACGGCGATACGAAGGTCTTCTTCACGATCGCGCTGTTGGGCGGGGCTTTCGCGGCGGTTTCCGATTTTCGGGCCATGAACCGTTGGGGCGCATTTCTGGCTCTGCGGACAAAGACCCATCTGAAGGCCGCCCTGCGCGCGATGCTTGAAGTGGTGGTGGCGCCATGGATCGCGCTTGTTTTTGCGTTGGTGTCGGCGGGGATTGCGAGAGCGGATGAGGAAGCGGTGATGGCGCTCCTGGCGGGGTGGTTTGTCGCCTGCGGAACCTGGAATGCGTTGCGGGGCGGAGGACTGAGCCGACGCTTGGACTCCGGTTTCCGGGAACTGGTTGCCGAGGGCGCTTGATGAAGGGGCGCGTCTGTGATCTTGCATTGGCATGAAGCGTCGATCCATGCGGCGGACCAGGGCCGGCGGCGAGGCGTCGCACCATCATTGCGTCTACGTGGTCCTGCTGGAGGAAGGCGCGCGGGCTTGGGCTGCCCGGGCGGCGAGGAATCGCGGCGAAGGCGCCGAAGACGATCGGAAGCCCTGCGTCTATGTGGGGATGACCGGGCTGAGGCCGGAGGTGCGGCTGGAGAACCACCTGAACGGGGTGAAGGCCGCGCGCGTGGTCAGGGAGTTCGGCGTCCGGTTGCTGCCGGAACTATTCGAGCACCTGAACCCGATGCCCTACGAGGCTGCGCTCGCGATGGAGGCCGATCTCGCCGAGGATTTGCGCCGCGAAGGCTACTGCGTATTCGGTGGACACTGATATGAACCTCGAAACGGCAGTTGGAGCGTGGGATTTGGAGCAATCTGATTGGAGCGATGGAGTTGTGGAGTTGTTGGGATTCCCCCACAGGGGGAGCCAACTCCAATGCACCAATTCTCCATCACTCCGTCTTGGTTCGGGATGCGCGCTGTCTATCCAACCGCCGTTCTTGGGATGAGACTGCATTACGAAGAATTTGGGGACGGAAGACCGCTGGTGATCCTGCACGGGTTGCTCGGTTCCTCGGACAACTGGCTTTCGCTCGGGAAGAGGTTCGGTGAGGGATTTCACGTCGTTGCCATGGACCTGCGCAATCACGGGGCTTCGCCGCATGCAGGTTCGATGTCGCTCCCTGAAATGGCCGGGGATGTGGCGGAGACCATGGACGGGCTTGGCCTCGCTGGCGCCCGCGTCATCGGTCATTCGCTGGGCGGCAAGGTCGCGATGGAACTGGCTCTCGACCGATCGGATCTGGTGGAGCGGTTGGTCGTTGTGGACATCGCGGCGAGAGAGTATGCGCCTCGTCACGTGGGACTGTTGAAGATCCTGACCGGGTTGGACCTCGGGAAATTTCGCAGCCGGACGGAGGTGTCGGCAGAGCTGGAGCCCCTGATTCCCAATCTCCAATTTCGGCAGTGGCTGATGAAGAACATCGGCTCCGGTGCGGGCGGTCGATTGAAATGGAAGCCGAACCTGGTTGCGATCCAGGGAAGCTACCCGGCTCTGACCGCAGCGGTGGAGGGAGGGCGGAGTTTCGCGGGAAGCGCGCTTCTGCTGAGCGGCGGGAGGTCGGATTACGTGGAGGCGGGAGACCTTAAGGCGATGCGCGGTTTGTTTCCCAGCTTGGAATGGGAGGTCCTGGCGGCCGCGGGACATTGGCTGCAGGCGGAGCAGGCGGAAGACTTCTTCCGGATTTGCTCGGGGTTCTTGGCCGGATAGCGCCGGGTGGAATGTTCCGTGGTTGAAGTTGTGTCGCCCCTTTGGGGTTTTGAAGTGGGGCGCCTGCGACGAGACGCCCCTACCAAGAGTCGCAGGGATGGCTCGCCGAACCGTCCCATTTCAAGGTCGCCACTGGACGGATTCTCCGCTGATCACGCTAACGCCCCGCGCCCAGCAATTCGCGCATGGCGCCTAGCAGGATGCCTTCGGCCTCGCCGGTGGTGCGGGAGGCGCGCTGGCTGGTTTCGTAGCCGCCTTGGGTATAGGCGATCTTCGTGCCGATGTAGCCGGGTGAGTATTCCCCGTAGGCGGCCATGCAGACGAAATCGTCCGGGCGCATTTCCTGCGCCCAGAGCTGATACTCCACGAACAACTCGCCGGGCATGTGGAGCACATAGGCGTCGCCGAGTCGAAGGCATTGGAGGACGATGCCGCGGCCGGATCGCACGCGGCGGAGATAGGCCAGTTCCGAGGCGGCGCTGATGCGCGCCCCGTCCTGCGCCTTGAGGTCTTTCAAGGTCGCCTCCAGGTTCTTCTCCTCGCCCCGGTCGTTGAGGGGCAGGTGGACCGTCTTGATCCGCCAGTCGAGTTGCGAGCCGTCGATGGGGACTTTCTTCATCGAGTTCCAGGCCTGCCGCATGCCCTCGGCGACGCGGTTGGAGAGGAAGTAGCGCGCGGCCGGGGATTTGTCGTTGTATTTGCCCGCCGCGACGTTGCCGCCCGCGCCGTTGAAATGAATGTTCACGACGCCCGGTTCCTCGCGGTCGCGGTAGGCGCGCGCGAGTCCCGGGAAATCCGCGCTGATCCCGCCCTGCCGGTAGTAGCTCTGCGGGTGCGTGGCATACCAAGTGAGCGAGGCGACGGGCTTGTCGCCATCCCAGAAACTGATGAGGCGCATCCAGGGATCGATCAGGCCCTCCGGAGCCTGGATCGCGGGGATGTTGGCGGCGGTGCGCGGCATGCCGCTCCAGCGCACGTACTTCACCTTTCCGTCCGGGCCGAGGACGCGGCGGTTCGAGGCGACCCGTTCGACCCGGCCCTTGCCGACGCCCAGGTGGGTCGCGGTCCGGGGATGGGCGGCGGAAGCCCGGAGCGCGGCGGCGGCCTCGGCGATGATGCGGCGGGCATATTTCAGATTCACGCTTTTGCCGCCGAGCCCGACGGATTCCATGATGGCCTCCTTGGTGAAGTCACAGCGGGGCGCGTCGTGTTGATGCAGGGAGTGGACGGCGACGCGGTCGGGCGTGGTGTCAACGGCCTTGGCCAGCGCGGCCCGCCATTCGTCCTGTCCGCCGTTGGAAATTCCGATGTGATCGACCGCGCAGAGGACCACGGGTTTCTGGTCGGAGAAGATGGCGATGCCGCGCGCGTAAAGCGGATCATCGACATGTTTCGCCTCGTTGTAGGCCAGCATCGAGCCCAGCGGCGGGGTGATGTCCACGCTGAACGGTGCGATCTTGAGCGGACCGGCGACGACGGTGTGGGCGAGGAGAATGGTTGTGAGGATGAACGAGGAGAGAAATCTGGGCGGCTTCATCGGTTGGAGAGTAGAGCAGACGTTGGCGGCGGAGGCGAGCCAAGGAAGGAGCGCGGAATTCATTCCGCTTCAACCTTCGGAAACCGAGGGCTTCGAGACGATTCCTTGCGCCGAGCTCCCAATGTTGAAGCGGAATGAATTCCGCGCTCTGCCGAGTAGCGCCTGTCGGCGCGATTTTCTTGCGTTCCTTGTCGTCCTGACTACTCCACCAGCTCAATCCTCCTGAATTCCAGCAGCCCCTTTTCGGCCTGAATGCCGATGTGGCCGGAGCGGTTCTTGATGCTGGCGCAGGTGGTGATGAGGATGCCGTTGAGCTTCACCTCCAGTGTTTCGCCCTTGGCGGTGATCTCGTAGGTGTGCCACTCGCCGGTGGGTTTGTAGGCGCGCTTGAGGGCTTCGAGGTCGGACTTGTCCTCGAAGGGCGGCGCGCCGTAGGGGATCATGGTGGCGAGGGGATGCTTGCCGTCGATGATGTCCATGCACTGGACCTGGTAGCCGTTGTCGGGCCAGCCATTCTCGTCCTTGCTGCTGGTGGGGCCGGTGCGCACGAAGATGCCGCTGTTCGCCTGCGGCTCAAGGAAGCGGAATTCCATGATCAGGGTGAAGTCGGCGTAGGTCTTCGCGGAACGCAGCCAGCCTGTGCCCTTGTCGATCTTGATGACGCCGTCGGCGACGGAGAAACGGCCGCCGTTCTGGATCTCCCAGCCGGCGAGGTTGCGGCCGTTGAAGAGCTTGATCGGCTGTTTGGCGGCGCGGGCTTTATTCTGGGCGCTTTTTCCGGGCTTCTTTCCCTTCTTCGCCTTGTCGTCGCCCCAGGCTGTCTTGGCGGCGTAGGGGTCGATCTTCGCGGGCGGTTTTTCGGTGGGCGTCAAGCCGTGCCGCGCCATGGCGGTCCGGATGGCGGCCATGGTCTCGTAGGAGGGCTTGAAGTTCCCGGGGCGGTAACCGGCGGCGATGAGATAGGGCGTGGAGCCGCGCTTGTTCCGTTTATGCCAGATCTCGATGTCGGCGTGCTGTTGGTCGAGGTAGGCCACCAGGGTCGGCAGGTTCTTGTAGGCGGCGCCGTGCATGGCGGTTTCGCCCGTGTCGTTCACCGCATCAATGTCCACATCGAGGCTGAGAATCAGCTTGGCGGCGGCGAGGACCTCCTCCTCGGTTCCGGCGGAGGCGTCCTCCATCTTTCGGCCGATGCCCGCGGCGGCCATGAGGGGCGTGCTGCCGTCGTCGGCGTTGATTTTGGGATCGGCCCCGAGGTCGAGGAGTTCGCGCATGAGGGGCAGGTCCGCGGTCCAGCAGGCGAGGTAGAACGGCGTGGCTCCGGGCCAGTGGGCCTTGCCTCGCTTGAGGCGCAGGTTGACATCGGCCCCGTGGCGGACGAGTGCGCGCGCGAACTGGATGCCGGTCATGGAGCCGGAGCCGGTCGGAGGCGGCAGGTCGTCGGGGCCGTCGCCGGCGTCGGGCTTGCGGACGCGGGCGAGCATGTGGAGGGGGCTGAGGCCCGTGCGCATGTCGTTGGGGTCAGCGCCGGCTTCGAGTAGTTTCGCGGCAAGTTCGAAATGCCCGTTTTCTACGGCGAGGGTGAGCGGTTTGGAGTTGCGGGGAAGGCGGCCGGTTTTCGGGGTGGCGGGTTCGTTGATGTCGATGCCGGCGCTGAGCAGGGTTTCGACGACCTCAGTGCGACCTTCGCGAACGGCGAAGAGCAGCGGCGTGAAGCCGGAATCGAGGCTGGCGCGGATATCGGCTCCCGCGTCGATCAGCAGGCGGACGGCTTCGAGGTTGCCTTCGGCGGCGGCCCACATGAGCGCGGTCTGGTTGCGGCGGCCCCGGGTGTCCGGTTTGGCTCCGTGCGCGAGGAGGGACTTGATGGCGTCGGGTCTGCCGGTGCGGGCGGCGGTCATGAGGGCGGTTTCGCCGTCGGGGAGCGACGCATTGGCGTCAGCGCCGGATTGGAGCAGGAGTTCGACCAGTCGGCCGTTGCCGTTGACACAGGCGGAGCGGAGAGGGGGAACGCCGTAGCGGTTGGTCGCGTCGGCCTTGGAGCCGGCGGCGAGGAGGAGTTTGGCGGCGTCCAGATTGTCGTGGTGCGCGGCCCAGTGGAGGGCGGTCGTGCCGTCGGTTTGCGGGGCGTTGGCATCGACCTTTTTCGCCAGGAGCGCCCGGATGGCGGGGAGGTCGTTCCGTTCCGCGGCGTCAGCGAGGGGCGAGTCGGCGGAGGCGACTGCGGGCAGGAGCAGGGCGCCGAGGAGGAGGGAGAATCCGGGGCGGTTCATGGCGGGGCGGAGTTCGTTTTCAAGGTCGTGTGGTTACATGCGGGCGGACCCACCCCAATTTCATCCTCCTCCGCTATGCGGGAGCATGAAATATCCCCTCCCGAGAGGGGACCTTTCAGGTGTCAGATCGATGCGGGTTCAAAAAGTCCGTTCATGGAGCTCGTGCTGTCGGCGAACTTGTCGAGATTGACGCCGACCTTGTTGAGGAGGGCGAGGTGGACGTTGGCGAGCGGTTGAGGCTTCTTCGCGGCCAGATGCCGGCCGCCGCGCATCCGTCCCGCCGCGCCGCCGGCGACGATGATCGGGAGGTTGGTGTGGTCGTGGACGTTCGGGTTGCCAATGCCGGAGCCGTAGAGGTAGAGCGAGTGGTCGAGCAGGGAGCCGTTGCCGTCCCTCGTGTTCTTCAGCTTCTGCAGGAACTCGGCGAAGAGCGAGACGTGGAATTGGTTGATCTTCGCCATGCGGGCGATCTTGTCGGGATCGTTGCCGTGGTGGGAGAGGGGATGGTGCGGATCGGGCACGCCGATTTCGGGGTAGGTGCGGTTGCTGGTCTCGCGGGCAAGTTGGAAGGTGACGACGCGGGTGACGTCGCCCTGGAACGCGAGGAGTTGGAGGTCGAACATCAGGCGCGCGTGATCGGCAAAGGCGGCGGGCACGCCCAGGGGGCGGTCGAGGTCGGAGAGTTCGTTGTCCTTCGCGTCGGTCTCGGCGCGTTGGATGCGTCGCTCGACCTCGCGGACGGAATCCAGGTAGTCGGAGACCTTGGCGCGGTCGCCGGGGCCGAGTTCGCGTTGGAGGCGGGCGATGTCGTCGCCGATGTAGTCGAGCAGGCTGGCGCGCTTGCGCAGGGCGGCCTGGCGTTCGGCGGCGGTTCCGCCTTCGCCAAAGAGGTTTTCAAAGACGATGCGCGGGTGGGCCTCGGCGGGAAGGGGCGTGGTGGGCGAGGACCAGGACAGGTTGTTCTGGTAGACGCAGGCGTAGCCGTTGTCGCACTGGCCCACGAGTTTGAGCAGGTCCATGGCCAGTTCCAGCGAGGGAAGCTGGGTGTCCTGACCGATGTGGCGGGCGGCGATCTGGTCGGCGGTCGTGCCGAGGAAGTAGTCCGTGCTTTCGGTGACCTTGGCGCGGGCGCAGCTCAGGAAGGCGGCGTTGGAGGTGGCATGGGAACCGGGGTAGGCGTTGGCGAGTTCCGTGTTGGAGACGACGGCAATGTCCTGTTTGACCGGCTCCAGGGAGCTGAGGATGAAGGGCAGTTCGCCGAGCATTTCGCCGCCGGGCGGGGTCCAGCGAGTGATGTCGCAGCCCATCGGCATGAAGACGTAGCCGAGGCGGCGGACCGGTTTGGCGGGCGTCTTGGCGAGGGCCGTGCCGGCGGGGATCATGGCGTCGAGCAATGGCAGGGCCAAGGAGGCTCCGGCTCCCTTCAGGAAGGTCCGGCGGGGGAGGGCTTTCCGGCTGAGGATCATAGGGCTGCGCGCATTCTAAACGGAACGCTGTTCACGATTCCAAGGATTATTGAAGACATCCGGTAATCATCCTGCTTGGCGTCAGCGAGGATCTTCCGCAAGCCCGGACCGTCGAAATGCTCCACGCCGCGGCCGAGGGCGTAGGTCATGAGTTTCTCGGTGAAGGCGCCGACGAAGATCTCGGGGCGTGAGAGCAGGCGTTCCTCCAGTCCGGCGACGCCTTCGAAGCGGGATCCATCCGGCAGGCTGCCGAGGACATCGACCGGCGCGCCTTCCTCATGCGTGCGCCAACGGCCGACGGCGTCGTAGTTCTCCAGCGCGAAGCCGACGGGATCGATCAGGTCGTGGCAGACGGCGCAGGCCTTGTTGGCGCGGTGCTCCGCGAAGCGTTCGCGGAAGGAGAGATCGGCTTCTACCGTGCGCTTCTTCAATTCGGGGACATTCGGCGGCGGCGGCGGGAGTTGGATGCCGAGGACGTTTACAAGGACCCAGTTGCCGCGAATGACCGGCGAGGTGCGGGTGGCGTAGGACGTGGCGGTGAGAATGCCCCCTTGGCGAAGGAGCCCGCCTCGGTGGTCCTCCGGGCGCAAGGCCACGCGGCGGAAGCGGCTGCCTTGGACGTGGGGAACGCCGTAGTGCCGGGCGAGGCGTTCGTTCAGATAGGTGTAATCGGCGCGCAGCAGTTCCGCGACGCCGCGGTCCTCGCGCAGGATGCTTCCAAAGAACAGCTCGGTCTCGCGACGGAAGGCGCGGCGGAGGTTGTTGTCAAAGTCGGGGAAGAGGCGGGCGTTCGGCGTGATGGACGCGAGGTTGCGCAGGCGCAGCCACTGGTCTGCGAAGTTGTCGACCAGTGAAGCGGAGCGCGGATCGGCGAGCATGCGGCGGACCTGTTTTTCCAGTTCTTTGGGATCGCTGAGTTTGCCGTGTTCGGCGGTGGTGAGGAGTTCTTCGTCAGGGATGCTGCTCCAGAGGAAGAAGGAAAGGCGGGAGGCGAGTTGGAGGTCGGTGAGTTCGTAGGCTTCGCCGGGGATGGCGTCCGCCGGTTGCTTCTCGATGCGGAAGAGGAACTCCGGGCTGACGAGGATGGCGCTGAGGGCGGATTCGATGCCGGCTTCGAACCCTCCTTCTTTGAGTCCCTGCCGGAAGAAGTCCAACGGCCGCGCGAGGTCTTCGTCCGTGACCGGTCGCCGCCAGGCGAGGCGCGCGAGTCGGGCGAGGATCGGCTTCGCATCCCGTTTGTTGCGGACGTTCTTGCCGAGGATAACGTCGCCAAAGATGCGGTCGCGGCTGGGCGACTTCCCGGCGTTTCCCGCTTCAAAAGGCCCGGTGATGGAAACCTGGTAGATCGCCGGGGATTGGCGTGGATGCCGGTGGTAGTTGAAATGGGAGTTGTAAGGCTGGCGCTTGGTCTCGATCAGGGCGAAGGGCTTTTGCACGAAGGTGACGCCAAGTTGCCTCGGACCAGCTGCCACTCGGATGCGCGCCTTGAGATGGGCGTCGACATCGTTGTGGTTCCGCTTGTTCTTCGGTGGTTTGACCGTGAAGGCCTTCACCGTTTCGCGGTCGATGAGAATCTCGAGTTGATGCGGTTCGTGGAGGCCTTCGACGTGTTCGTTGCGGTCGCGGGTGAGGCGGATGGAGAGCTCGTATTCGCCGTCGCGCGGGAAGTCGAAGGGGATGACGGCGCCGCCGCGAGTCCCGAGCGGAAGTCCCGGGACATGCGCTTCCTGGGTCTCGTCGGCGGGGATGCGGAAGGTCGCGCCGTCGGGCGTCTGCCGGGAACCGAGCGCCTGTCGCGCGATCTTCTGGGCTGCAGTGATGTAGCGCGTGAGCAGGGAGGGGGAAAGCTCGCCGACGGTGATGTTGTCGAAGCCCTGACTCGACTCGTCGGCGGGGAGCAGGGCCTCGGCGTCGATCTCGAGCGCGAGCAGGTCGCGGATCGCGTTGCGGTATTCCGTGCGCGTAAGGCGACGGAGGGCGGCTGTGCGGCCGGGGTGGGGGCGGGCTTCCGCGAGCGAGGCGAGGTCCGCTTCCAACGAGGTCAGCGTCTGGACGTATTGCTCGTCAGTGGGGCGGTTCTTTCGGTTGGCCGGGGGCATCTGGCGCCCGCGCAGGCGGCGGACGACTTTCTCCCAGGCTTCGGTGTTTTCGGCGACCGGGCTCTTGAGGATCGGTTCGAGGTCCAGACCGCCCTTCTTGACTGCGGAGTCGTGGCAGTCGAGGCAATGTTCGGTGATGAAGGCGGAATGAGCGGCTCCCTGTGCGGTTGGGATGAAGAGGCTTGCGGCCGCGGCTGCGGCGAGAATGGCGGGAAATACCCGCGTATATGTGGAAGGCGCGGCGCTCATTGAGGATCGGGCGGGAGCTTACAGCCAGAATTCGGGGAAACAACTGCGCAGTTTGCGCGGCGTTCCCGTGTTTGTCCCACAGGGAAGGTGGAGGCGTGCTTTGCATTCGAACACACGCCGGCGACTTTCGTTTGCCCCCGTTTCTCGAAAACGGCCGAAACCGTTGCTTTGTCGCATATCGATAACCCTATTTTGTCTATCGCTGGCGGCCTTCGTTTGTGTGTAAAAGCTTGAATTCCTCGATGATATGGGGTTTCAAGGGTTTGGTTTCCCACGTTGGGACGAGGGGATGCCGCATGGCATGAAGATCGTCAATTTCGGATCGCTCAACATCGACCACGTTTACCAGGTGGATCGTTTTGCCTTGGCGGGGGAGACGCTGCCCAGTCGGGGGCATCGGCGACATCCGGGCGGCAAGGGTCTGAACCAGGCGATCGCGTTGGCGCGGGCCGGTTCGGAGGTCCATCTTGCGGGGCGGATCGGTGAGTGTGGCGTTTGGCTGTTGGACATTCTTCGTCAGGAGGGCGTGAACGTCGATCTGGTCGAGGTCATCGACGGCGCGACGGGGCACGCGATCATCCAGGTCACGCCGGATGGCGAGAATTCCATCATCATCGCTGGCGGGGCGAACCAGCGTTTTACCCCGGCGGCGGCGGACCGGGCGCTGAAGGATTTCGGCCCCGGCGACTGGCTGTTGGTTCAGAACGAGGTCAGCGCGGTGGAAGAGATCATTCGCCTGGGTTCCGGCAAGGGGTTAAAGGTGGTCTTCAATCCGGCTCCCATGACCCCGGAGGTGGTGGATTACCCGCTGGAACTGGTCGATTGGATTGTCCTGAATGAGACCGAGGGACGGGCCTTGACGGGTGAGGAAGACACCAATCGCATGCTGGCTTCTCTTGTGAAGGAGTATCCGAAACTTTCGGTCGTGCTGACCCTGGGGGCGAAAGGAGCGGTGTTGGCCAATCGCGCGGAGAAGTACTCCATACCGTCAATCGCAGTGAACGCGATCGACACCACGGCGGCCGGGGACACCTTCATCGGCTATTTCCTGTCCGAATTGACGCGAGGAACGGAGACCAAGGCCGCCTTGAACACGGCCTGCGAGGCCGCGGCCCTTAGTGTCACCCGGCCCGGAGCGGCGGATTCCATTCCGCGACGCGAGGAACTGGAGACGGAGGAGTGAACGTCGGGAAGGTCCGGCGGCGAGCGGTTCTTGCCGCTGCGTTGCTCCTGGGGGTGGTTCCGCTCTGGTCAATTCGTCGCCGGCCGGTTGGCCGCTGGCCATGACGTCGAGTGAAGGAAGCAACGCGATGGATGTTCTCCTGGGGAAGAGTGGTTTCGTCACGGCGGACGAGGTTGTCGGCGGCGGGAAGGGATACAGCTTTCCTTCGGCCTCCCCGGATCGACGGTTGGATTGGATCCTGGTTTCTTCCGGCGGCCGGGTTTCAGACTTGGAATACGTGGAGTCGCGGCTTTCGGACCATCTCCTAACAGTCGCGGAAATCGATTGCGGGTCGGCGGGTAAGAGGTGAAGGATCGGGGCCGTTTCCCATTTCGTTCATGAATCTGCCCGAAACCAATCCCGACGACACGGCCGGCCCGAGCCGCTTCACAATGGTCGCCCTGGCCCTGCTTGGATGCGCGGCGGCGGGGCTGTTGGGGTTCAAGGTTGGCAGTTCGCGCGACAATCCGGGACCCAGTCCCGCGGCTCAGGGCGGTCTTGATCAGGATTCGGGCGGAGGCGTGGGTTCCCCGGCGCCGCTCACCCCGGAACTGGCGCGAGGGCGCGATCTTTCCAAGGTATATTGTGTCACCTGTCACGTGTATCCCGAGCCGGAAATCCTCGACCGCTACACCTGGGCGATGGAAACGCTGCCACGCATGGCGTTCTGGGTCGGCCACGCCGAATATGATCTGAGCGACGAGCCCGGCATCGGCGAATTGCGTGAAGCCGGCCTGCTGCCGACGGGGCCATTGATGTCGTTGGAGGACTGGCAGGCCGTTGGTTCCTACTACCTGCATGCCGCGCCTGCCAGGGCGAAGGAGATCGAGCGCGAGCCGACCGCGGTGGGATTGACCGGCTTCACGCCCCGGATCATCCCGGCGGAAGGCCCCGGGTTGACTTCGCTTGTGCGGATCGTCCCGAAGGCGCGGAAGCTCCTCCTGGGCGCCGGCGGTCATGGCGCGATTGAGGAAACGACGTTGGAGGGGAAGGTCCTGCGGAGTTTTCCGGTGGACAGCCTGGCCGTGGACGCCGCGCGGACAGCCGACGGTTGGGAGGTATGCCTGGTCGGCAGCCTGCCGCCGGCGGATGTCACCACCGGAAGGCTGGTGTTTGTGCCAGATTCGCCCGGGACCGCGCGCCCGCTGCTCGACGGGCTTCGTCGGCCGGTCCAGTCACTCGCCGCGGATCTGGACGGCGACGGCAGGCGCGATCGCGTCTTGAACCAGTTCGGCAACATCCTCGGCGGACTTTCCGTGGCGTTCGGCAAGAACGGGCTGCAGGGGGCGGGCGTCCCGTTGGCGGAGCAGCCCGGCGCGGCCCGCAGCGCGATCGCGGATTTCAACGGGGACGGGAAACCCGACATCGTGGTGGCCTTTTCGCAGGCGAGGGAAGCGGTGACCGTCTTCCTGAACGGCGGGGATGCCGGATTCGCGCCGGTCCCCGTCGCCAACTATCCCCCGGCCTGGGGCAACGTCTTTGTGGATGTCCTGGATTTCAACGGGGACGGCCGGCCCGACCTGCTGACCTGCAACGGCGACAGCGGGGATTTTTCCGTCTATCCCTCGCCGCGCCGGGCGTATCACGGCGTCCGCGTCCTGCTGCATGAGGGGCTGGATGCGGACGGCGCGCCGAAGTTTCGGGAGGCTTTCTTCTTCGCGATGTACGGCGCCTACCGGGCGCTGGCCCGGGACTACGACGAGGATGGCGATCTGGACATCGCCGCCTGTTCCTTTTATCCCGACTATCCCTCGCGTCCGCAGGAGAGCTTCGTCTACCTTGAGAATCAAGGCGGACTGAAATTCTCGGCGTCGACCTTCGCCGAATCGCTTTCCGGCCGGTGGATCGGGATGGATGCGGCCGACGCGGACGGCGACGGCGACATCGACATCGCGTTGGCGTCCTTTGTGGACGGGCCGGGTCGGGTGCCGGAGAAGTTGTCCCGGGCCTGGGATGAGAATGGCGCGGCGGCGGTGTTTCTGGAGAATCGATTGAGATGAGAAGACAGATTGTAGAACGTGGTTTGTGTCATGGAGCGGAGAGATCCACCGGGGTGAAAGGCTCCAAGCTCCAGGTCGCGCGGGTGGGGGTTGGTTTTGGCCTCTTGCTTCAGGCGACGATCGGCGCCCTGGCGGCGGAGGTGGATTTCTCGCATGATGTTGTTCCGATTCTTCGCAAGCATTGCGTTGAGTGCCACGGCGGGGACAAGGCCAAGGGCGGTTTTTCGATCAACACGCGAGAGTCATTCCTGGACGACGACATGGCGGCTCCGGGCAGGCCCGACCAATCGCCGTTTCTGGAGTTGATCAAGAGCGGCGATCCGGACGACCAGATGCCGCCAGAGAAGAAAGACCGTCTCTCGGCGGAGGAGGTGAAGACACTGGAGGCCTGGGTGCGGCGGGGGATGAAGTGGGAAGCCGCATTCAGTTTTGCGCCGCGGGTCTACGAACCGCCGCTGAAACCGCGCCGGCCCGAGCTCCCGCCGGCGGTGGCCGGCCGGACCAACCCCATCGATCGTCTGCTCGACGCCTGGCTCGCCCAGCGCAAATTGCCGCGGCCCAAACCGATTGACGACGCCCGTTTCCTGCGTCGCGCGTCGCTGGACCTGGTCGGGTTGCTTCCGACGACGGAGGAACTGGAAGCCTTCCTCGCGGACAGGTCCCCGGACAAGCGGGCGAAGGCCGTGCGTCGCCTGCTGGCTGACGACATCGGCTACGCGGATCATTGGCTGGCCTTCTGGAACGACCTGTTGCGCAACGATTACACGGGCACCGGCTTCATCACCGGCGGGCGCAAACAGATCAGCGGCTGGCTCTACGAGTCCCTGGTTGCGAACAAGCCTTTCGACCTGTTCGTGCGGGAGTTGATCGCGCCGCCCACGCCGGCGAGCCGGGGCTACATCGACGGCATCAAATGGCGCGGAGAGGTCAGCGCCGGCCAGACGGTCGAGATCCAGTTTGCGCAGAGCGTCTCGCAGTCGTTTCTCGGCATCAACCTGAAGTGCGCCTCCTGCCACGACAGTTTCATCGACCGTTGGAAACTCGACGAGGCTTATGGCATGGCGGCGATCTATTCGACGCGCTCGTTGGACATTCATCGCTGCGACAAGCCGGTCGGGCGGACGGCGCAGGCGGCGTGGCTGTTTCCGGAGATCGGGAGTGTCGATCCCCAGGCGTCGCAACCGGAGCGTCTGAAACAGTTGGCCGGCCTGATGACGCATCCCAAGAATGGCCGGACGACGCGCACGATCGTGAACCGCCTCTGGGGACAGCTCATGGGACACGGACTGGTGCACCCGCTCGACGCCATGCAGACCGAGCCCTGGAACACGGATGCGCTGGATTTCCTGGCCGTTTACCTGGTCGACCAGAAGCATGACCTGAAGAAGGTCCTGGAACTGATAACCACCTCCGAGGCCTACCAGTCCGAGTGCGAGATCGCCGGGGACGAAGCGGAAACCGGCGACTACGCCTGGCGCGGCCCCCGCGCGCGGCGGTTGACGGCGGAGCAGTTCGTGGACGCGCTGTGGCAGATCACTGGAACGGCTCCGGTTTCATTCGACGCGCCGATCATCCGGGGGCGGGTCGAGGACGGCGCGGTCGAAGGCTTGAAGCTGCAGGCTCATTGGATCTGGGGCGATTCCGCCGCCAACCGGAAGGTTCCCGCCGCCGGGGAGGAGATCCTGCTGCGCAAGGTCCTGAAACTGGAGGACGAGGTCGCCCGGGGCGGCGCCACGATCACCTGCGACAATGAATTCGTCCTCTTTGTGAATGGGCGCGAAGTGGTCCGGGGAACGGATTGGACCAAGCCTCTGGCGGTTGCGCTGCACGATCGTCTGAAGAAGGGGAACAACCAGATCGTCGTCCGGGCGAAGAACGCGGGTTCGGGGCCGAATCCCGCCGGACTGTTCTTTGAGGCGCGTCTGAAACTGCGGAACGGGAAGGAACTTTCCGTGGCGAGCGGCGCCGACTGGCAGTGGAATGCGACGCTGCCCAAATCCCGGGAGGGACGGCTTGGCGCTGTCGGCGGCAAGTGGGCGCCGGCAACGGTGGTTCCCACCATCGGGTCCTGGAACGAGAAGACGCGCGGTCCGGCGACCGGACTGCTCGCGCAGATTTCGCTGGGGCGGATGCCGATGGTCCGCGCGTCGTTGATGAAGAGTGATTTCCTGATGCGGAGCCTGGGCCGACCCATGAGGGATCAGATCGTGACCTCGCGCCCCTCGGAACTGAGCGCCCTCGAGGCGATCGACCTGCACAACAACGAGGTGTTTGCCGACGCCCTGGCCCGGGGCGGAAAAGACATTGCCGCCCGCGAATGGCGGGGGACGGAGGATCTGGCGCGCAGTCTGTTCCGACAGGCCTTGGCGCGGGAGCCTGAGCCTGCGGAGTCGCGGGCGATTCGCGAGGCCATGGGAGACAAGCCCACAGCACAGGGGGTTGAGGACCTGCTGTGGGCAATCCTGCTCAAGCCGGAGTTCTTGCTCGTGCGCTGAGAGGGGGGCAGTTCGCCCCGCCTTCGTCCCGCCGGAGGCGCTTTCAGGGCGCTCCCCAATGCGCGGAGCCGCTACATTTCGTAGGCGACGGTGTTGTAGGCGACGATGGGCGCCATGATCAGGGTGATGATCAGCCAAATCCCCAGATTGCCCCGGATGATGCCGATGACGAGGGAGAAGACAAGCGACGGTTTCTCCGCTTCCGCCGCCGCTTCGCCCTCATCGGATTTCATGTATTGCTCGACGTAGGCGTCGCGGGTCATGTCGTTTTCCACTTTGGCGAGTTCCGGCATGACCTTGCTCTTGAATTCCGCGAGCAGCGCCGGGGTTACCTGCTGCGGGGTCTCAATGGGTTCCCATTTGGGGTCCAGCGGATCGCGGAATTCCGACCAACCGTATTCGAATGCCACCCACTCGACCGTCCGTTGCTTGAGGCCTTCGGTCGAGTCGCCGGTCATGCGCGTCTTCCGCGCGATTTCGAGGTGTTCCTTGAACATCTCGTTGAGGTCGATCGAGAGTCCCTCGTCCACCGCCGCCTCCACCTGCTTCTGGGTCAGGACGGTGAAGCCGACGCTTCTCGCGCCGACGACTGCGATGAAGGTGCTGAGGGCGGCGACGTAGCCGACCTTCGGATCGCAGGCGGGGGATGCCAGTCGCGCGGTTGTTCCGACTGCGGCCGCCACGAACAGGGCAATGAACTCGTGGGAGAACGTGGCGAACAGGATGAAGCCGATCCAAAGGGCCATGCAGACGATGCCGGCGACGATTGCTCCGATGTAGCCGGGCATGAGGTTCTCCGGCTTCGCGACCGGGCGCCGTTTGGCGCGCTCGGCGTCCGCTTCCTTCTTTTTGACCTCCTCGGCGGCGACGGCTGCCGCGAAGGCGTCGGCGACACCGCCGGTATCCTCGGCGGGAGGGGGCTCCTCCCCGGGGGCGTGGCCGCCTATGGTCAGCTTGGGTTTGCCGGAGGGCGCGGCTGCAGGAGTTGACGGAGAGGGTGGCGGAGGGGCCGGTTCCGTCGGGTTGCGCCCGCCGATGGTCAGGCCGGAACGCGCGGGGGGAGCCGCCGGAGCGGGCGGTGGCGGAGCAGGAGCGGGCGGTGGCGGAGCAGGAGCGGGCGGTGGCGGAGCAGGAGCGGGCGGTGGCGGAGCAGGAGCGGGCGATTGGGCGGGGTTTTGTCCGCCGATGGTGAGTCCGCCGCCACTGAGGGGCGCGGGAGCGGTGGGCGCCTCGGGCGCGGGAGCCGGTTCCGCCGGTTGGACCTGGGGATTCTCGATCACGTAGTCCTCGACGAGATCGTCATCATCGCCGCCTCCCATCTGGGCGATGTAGATGTTGGCGGCCTCGGTGCAATCGACGCCGCAGTTGGGACAGGCGATGGCGTAGGGCGCCTGGCCTCCAACCGGTTCGATGTCAAAGGCAAACTTGCCGCCGCAGGAACATTGGATCTTTACCTCCATGAGTCGCTCTCCATTCGTGGGTGGGTGGTGAGTGCGGCGGGATCACCCGGGTCGCAGGAACGACTTGTGCTTCTCGGGGTGGGGTGTCGATATTCGACGCTGCGAATCATCGACGGGTTTTCTAGGGCCAATCGACATTCAGTTCAACCAGAGGAGCGCTGCGGCGAGGTGAAGG
>JAYPFK010000060.1:0-38958 GCA_038126235.1 Verrucomicrobiales bacterium | reverse complement strand
CCGAGGGCTCGAACCCAACCAGTGAACAACTCCGGGTAAGCTATACAAACTGTCCTCAGTGAGCCGGACCTCAGCATGCCCCGACGCGACTCACTGAGGACAGTTTGCCCCCCATTTTGGTCCCTGCAAAGGGTCCCTCTTCCGGGGGCGAGTTCTTGAATTCGCTCTGAAAATGGTTAGAACCTGTGGCCCCGCGTCCGACCGCCGAACATGTCCGAAACCAAGGCCAGCCCCACGCCCCTCGACGCGCCCATCCAATGGCTGCGCCTGGGCGTCTGCGTCGTGATCGGGGCGCTGCTCTGGATGGTTCCCGCGCCGGCCGGCGTGGAGCCCGAGGGCTGGCGCGTCATGGCGGTGTTCACGGCGACGATCTTCAGTTTCATCCTGCGTCCCATGCCGATGGCCTCGGTGACCCTGGTCGGGTTGGTGATCCTGGTCCTGACCGAGTCCTTCGCTGAAGGCTCCAAGGCTTCCGTGGAGTTCGCCCTGTCGGGTTATGGCAGCGCGATCGTGTGGTTGATGGTGGCGGCATTCCTCATCTCCGGCGCGGTGGTGGAGACCGGGTTGGGGCGTCGCGTGGCGTTGTTGCTGATTCACAAACTCGGGCGCAGCGCGCGGGGCCTTGCCTGGGGCGTTTGTTCCGCGGAGTTCATCCTGGGGCCATTCGTGGCTTCGAACACTGCGCGGGGCGGCGGGGTGCTGGCGCCGATCGTCGACGCCCTCTGTCGCACCCTCGCGCGGGGCGGAGAACATGCGCGGCGAAACGGCGTGAGCGAACTGCTGATCCTCTCCGGTTCCCACGCCAACCTCATCACCTCGGCCATGTTCCTGACGGGCATGTCCGCCAATGCCATCGTGAGCCAGGCGGCCGCGGATGTGGCGAAGGTCGAATTCGGTTGGACCCAATGGGCCCTGGGCGCGCTGGTTCCGGGCGTGGTCGGGCTGGCGCTGCTGCCGTTGTTCCTCAACCTCTTTGTCGATCCGTCCGGCATTGATGTGGCGGCGGCGCGGAAGGAGGCGCGGCGGGAGCTTGAGGAACTGGGCTCTGTAACCCGGAACGAAAAGGTCCTGCTGTGGGTGTTTCTCCTCGTGCTCTCATTGTGGTCGACTTCGGGCTGGCACGGAATTCACACCACGGCCGTGGCGTTGCTGGGCGTGGCGGCGCTGCTGCTGTCCGGCGCGCATTCCTGGCGCAGCATGGCCCAGAACGGGGGAGCCTGGGATGCCATGGTCTGGCTCGGCGGCCTGGTGACCATGGCGAAGGCCTTGAAGGACAAGGGCGTGGTGGACTGGTTCGCCGGGAACGCGCGCGACTGGGTCGGCGGACTCGGTGGGGTGTGGGCCGCCCTGGGCCTGGCGTTGATCTACTTCTACTCGATGTATGGTTTCTCCATGTTGTCCGGCCATATTACGGCCATGGCGGCGGCGTTCATCGGCCTGGCCGTGTCCATGGAGGCCCCGCCGATGCTGACCGTCGCCCTGCTGGCCTACTTCTCGAACCTGTGCGGCTGCCTGACAAACTACTCCTCCGGCCCGGTGATCATCTATTTCGGCTTCGGCTACGTGCCCGCGCCGCGTTGGTTTCGCATCGGGGCCAAGGTCTCGTTGTTCCACCTCGCCGTCTGGCTGACCGTGGGCATGGGCTGGTGGAAGTTGTTGGGGTGGTGGTGACGGTTGACGTGGAATCGGAGGAGTGGTCCCCAAGGGTTTTCGCCGGAATTGTGCTGCCCCGATGGGGCCTCGAAATGGGAGGCTTGCGGCGAGGCGTCCCAACCTTGGTGTGGTAGACCTTTCGCTGAAAGGTCCCATTTCAAATCCCTGCAGAGGGGCGACAAAAGACGATGGGTATCGCGCGCCTCGCGGAAAGATTGCCAAAGCCCCTTTCGCCGCGTATCAGGGCCTCCCCCTTTCATGAACACATTCATCAAGTCCCCCTTCCGCCGGATGGCGCCGATTCTTGCGGGCGCGCTTGTCGTCCTGAACCCGGCCTCGTTTCGGGCCGCGGCCGCCGACTACGAACCGGAGTTGTTCAAGACGTTGAAGCTCGTCTACGCGGAGACCTTCGACGGTCCGCTCAACACGAACTTCTGGGAGGTTCGCCAGCACAGCACGTGGAAGATAGAGGATGGCGTGCTGACGGGCAGTCAGTCGTCGAAGGAGTTCCAGGCGAAGATGATCGCCAAGGGCGACAAGGCGCACGCCGGGTTCAAGCCGGTGATCTGGCTCAAGCAGATCCCCGAGAACTTCGTCTGCGTCATGCGGATGCGTTACAACGCCAAGGATTACATCCCGCGCTTTCCCCTGCTGGACCTTGGCCACCACATTCACACCCTGACCTTCTCGCCGAAGAAGACCACGCTGACGATCCGGAAGAACGTCGAGACCCTCGCGCTGGATGAGCCGTTCCTGCCGCTCAACCAGTGGGTGGATGTCGTCATCGAGCAGAAGAAGGGCGCGATCCTGTTGAAGATCGATGGCAAGAAGCACGTGTTTCACAGCCCGAATATCGACGGAACGGGGCAGCATCAAATCGATTTCAAGGGCGTCAATTTCGGAACCTGCCAGATTGATCACGTGACCATCTGGGAGGGGAAGTGACCGGGCGTATGAACACTGCCGGCGGAATCATCCCCCCCTTGGTGACGCCCCTCGTCGATCGAGACACGCTCGACGTTGACGGATTGGAGCGGTTGATAGAACACACGATCCGCGGCGGCGTCAGCGGGCTGTTCATCCTGGGCACGACGGGCGAGGCTCCGAGTCTCACCTATCGGCTGCGTCGCGAATTGATCGAGCGCGTGTGCCGTCAGGTTGGCGGTCGAATTCAGGTCTATGTCGGCATCACGGACACCGCGTTTGGCGAATCCGTGGCTCTCGCCGCATCCGCCGCCGACGCGGGCGCGGATGCATTGGTGCTGACGACGCCTTACTACTTCCCGGCCGGGCAGACGGAGTTGACGGACTATATCGGTCACATTGTCCCGGAACTCCCGCTGCCGCTGATGCTCTACAACATGCCGGCGTTGACCAAGGTCTGGTTCGAACTGGAAACGCTGCGGAAGCTCTCAGGCTTCGAGCGCATCGTCGGCGTGAAGGACAGCAGCGGGGATCTCGATTACTACGAGGGCCTGGTCGGTTTGCGCGGGGAGCGTCCGGACTGGCATTTCTTCATGGGGCCGGAACACCTGATGGTGGAGTCCGTCCGCCTCGGCGGCGACGGCGGCGTCAACGGCGGCGCGAACGTCTTCCCAATGCTTTTCGCCAATGCCTTCCGCGCGGTGAAGGCCGGGGACGACGCGAGGGTCGCGGAGCATCAGGCGGTCATCGATTCGCTCCAGCGCATCTACGGCATCGGCAAGTACGCCTCGCGCCACATCAAGGCCACGAAGAGCGCGCTGTCCATTCTCGGCATCTGCAGCGATTTCATGGCCGAGCCCTTTCACAAGTTCAAGGCGCCTGAGCGCGCCCGCGTTGCGGCCATCCTGGAGGAGTTGGAAATTCCCAACCTCGATTGAGCTCAAAACGTTATGACATGCAACCCAGGGCGTTGCCCTGGGCTGACTTGGAGCTGGCCCGTCGGGCCGGACGACGCCCCAATGCCGACGCGCGGCGCGCTTGGCTTCTGTGACTGCAAACTTCCTTGCGTCGTTCGCGTGGCGCGCAATGCTGGAGCCATGCGTTGCGTCATCCTGCTATTGCTCGGGTCCCTTTCCGCATTCGGGGCGGGGCCGGCTTTGCCGGAGCTTCCCGAGTCCGCCGAGCTTGCCCTGGCCGAGGATTGGTCGGGCGGCGTGATCGACCCGGATCGTTGGTATGCGCTGCGGAAGCAGTGGGGCGGAGGCAACAACGGCGTCGTGCCGGAGAATGTCCGGCTGGTCCCGGACTCGGTCGATGGTCGGGAGGTCAAGGTTCTGGAATGCGCGGCGCGAGGCGATCTTTACAAGGGCCCGGTGAAGGGGCGGGGCGGCAGGGCGACGCGTGTGGGCGGTGTCCTCGTGTCGAAACAGCATTTCGCCTCGGGCCGCTTCGAAGTGACGATGAAGATCGGTTCCCGGGAGGATCCGCGTCCCCCCGGCATCGTGCCCGCCATCTGGACCTACGGGTTTCGGTTTGAGCGGGTTCCGGCGTCGGTTGCCGGTTCCTTTTCCGAAGCCAAACCGCTTTATCATCCCCGGCTCCAGAAATGGGGGAAGGGGCTCGCCTTCTATTGGTCCGAACTCGATTTTCCCGAATATGGCAAAGGCGGCGATTATTCCCGCCCGATGTACAACACCTTCCTGAACAAGCAGCATCATTCGCAGACCTTCGCGGTTGGGGACGCCGCGGATGGCGGTTGGCACACCTACACCACCGAGTGGCGAACGAGCCTTGTTCCCATCGAGGGCGTGACGGACGCCCAGGTCGTGGAGGCGGAGGGGTTTCATTGGGTCCGGGACAAGGCTGTGCCCTTCGGACTCTACCAGGGCAATCCATTGCGCAGGCTGGGACTGGATCGCTACGCAGTTTGCGCGGGCAGGTCGGCGCGACACTGGATCGACGGACGCTACATCGGGGAGAACACGAAATTCGTCCCCAGCATGGCGGCCCAACTCAACCTCGGCGTCTGGCTGCCGGATTGGGCGGGGCCCGCGCCTTGGGAAACCAAATCGGTGCGCTTCGGATCGATCAAGGTCTGGCAATTTGGCGACGAGGGCGATGTGAAGGGCGTCTTGCGCGACGATATCCCCGACAGTTTCACGAAAGATGGCCGCCCGATTCCGAAGGGCGGGTGAGCTTTTGTCGAAGCAAGGCGACTGGATTACGGTTGTGGCCGTGATTGCGCCGCCCCGATGGGGCTTTGAAATGGGGCGCCTGCGGCGAGTCGCCCCTACCTGCTTTTTTCCATCAAACCCCGCAGGTATTCCGCCGTTTGTCGGGCGGCGACGACGGGGGAGGTTCCGTCCTCCGGCGCGGATTGATGCACGGTGACGACGCCGTCGTAGCCGGCCTTTTTCAAGCCTTCGAAGACTGACGGGAAGTCGATGCCGCCGGCGTCCGGAATCCCGATGATGTCGAAGGAGATGGGGCCGTGGGTCCAGGTGTTCAAGGTCACGGCGCCCTCGGGATTCAACCGTTGATTCTGCAGGTAGACGTTGCGGATCCAGGGAGCCAGGCGGGCGATGGTTTCGGGGCCGTAGGGTTGGCGGCACTCCTCCAGGTTCGCTGCCTCGAAGATGAGCCCGAAGTTGGGTCGGTCGATCTCCCGAAGGCGGCGCTCGATGTCGTCCACCGTCTCGAAAAGGCTTTGCACGTGGCATTGGTGGACGAGCGTCAGGCCGCGTTCGGCGGCTTCATCGGCGGCGCGTTGGGCGGCGGCGATGTCCTCCCCGGTCTTGATGCAGACGCGGATCAGCGGCGCGCCCAGGTGTTCGGCGAGGTCGAGGTAGGGCTTGATCGCGCGCAGGTTGGCCGGGCCGCGGTCGTTGTTGTAGACGATGTCGAAATCGCCGGAGACCATGGTCACACCGAGGTTGCGTTCGTCCAGGCAGGCGCGCGCTTTGGCGATCTCTTCGCCTGAAGAGCGCACGCCGATCTGCGAGGCCCGCATGCAGATGGCCTCGTAGCCGGCGGCGACCGCGAGGTCGCAGAGTTCGGGGAAGGACATGATGGCCTCCTCCTTGGAAAGGAAGCCTTCGGCGATGCGACAGGAGACGGAGAGTTTCATGCGGCGAAGTTTTTCAGCATCCGGATGAATTCCTTCACCACCACGGTGTTTTCCGCGTAGCCGCGCCCCGTGACGAGCAGGCCGTCGATGACGACATCCTCGTCCACGTAGGTCGCGCCGCCCTGTTCGGCGTCCATGGCGCACTTGGGCACGGTGGTGACACGTTTCCCTTGGATGCAGCCGGCCGCGGTGAGGATCTCGATGCCGTGGCAGATGCAGGCGATCGGCTTGCCCGCCTCGGCGATCTCGCGGACGCAGCGTTGCAGGTCCTTGTCGTAGCGGATGTATTCCGGAGCGCGTCCGCCGGAGATGAAGGCGCCCGCGTAGTCCTCGGCGTGCAGGTCGCGAAAGGCGATGTCGGCCTTGAGGTGGTAGCCGGGGCGTTCCTGGGTGATGTCCCAGGGCACGTCGGGGTTGGGCGGGATCTCGTGCAGCACGGTGTGGTAGAGGCGCGCCTCCGGTCCGGCCAGGACGGGCTCGAAGTCGTCCTCGGGCAGTCGGTAGTAGGGGTAGAAGGTGTCGAGCGCCTCGGTGGCGTCGCCGATGGGCATGAGAATCCTGGGCATGGCGGTGTTGGGGAGGGCGTTGGTGAGCGGCTTACTTCGAAGTTGCGTCCTGCGCCGGCGAACCGCCGCCGCGTTTCCCCGCCAGGCAGCCGATCAGGGCGCCGATGAGGACGATGGAGCTGGTTCCCAGGATGATCGTCATGAACGAGTGCAATGGATTGGCCAGCCCGGAAAGGCTTTCCGGCCAGAGGTTGGTCTTGGAAAGCGACAGCCAGAGGATCAGCAGGCAGCCGGCGACCACGGACACGATCGCGTGCGGGTTTCGGGCTTTCCGCGAAATGAGGCCAAGGAGGAAGAGCCCGAGCATGCCGCCGGTGAAGATGCCCTGGAGATTCCACCAGGCGTCCAAGGCGCTCTTGACCCGCAGCATGGCGAGGGCGGTCACCGTGCCAGCGACGCCGACAACCAGCGTCGCCCGATGCAGGACCCTCATGGACTCGCGGTCGTCGGCCTTGGGCCGCAGGTATCGTTTGTGGATGTCGCAGAGGTAGAGCGTCGCGGCGCTGTTCAGGCTGGTGTCCATGCTGCTCATCGCGGCGGCGAAAATGGCCGCGATCAAGAGGCCGGCCAGGCCCCACGGCAGTTTGCTGACGATGAAGTGCGGCAGGATCTTGTCGCCCACGTCGGCCGACGTCAGCGAAGCGGCGCGGGCGGCGACGGCTTCCTCGGAGACCGGGATTCCGTCGTGGGTCAGTTGGGCGGTCGCGACCTGCGTCTTCACCTCGTTCAGCATCTCGGGGCGCGCCTCATAGAGGCTGAACAGGCCCGTGCCGATGAAGAAAAACACCGCCGAGATGAGCGGGAACATGATCGACGCCAGCCAGACGCTGAAACGCGCGTCGCGGTCCGACTTCGCGGTGACGTAACGCTGCACGAAGCTCTGATCGATGCCGAAGTTCTGCAGGTTGATGAACACGCCGTAGACGAGCACGATCCAGAAGGTCGGGTCGGGGGCGGTCAGCGAGCCGGGGCTGAGGCTGAATCCGCCGAGGCTGAACTTGTCGTGCTCGCGGGCGATCTCGAACAACTGTCCCGAGCCCTCCGGCATCCCGGCGAAGATCATGGCGGCGCAGAGGAACGCCCCGGCGATCAGGACGACGCTCTGGGCGACATCCGTCCAAATCACGGCCTCGATGCCGCCGAGCAGGGTGTAGGCCGTCACGAGCACGCCGGTGACCAGGATGATGGTCTTCACGTTCCAGCCGGTGAGCGGCGCGAGGGCCAGGGCCACGAGGTAGAGGATTGTTCCGATGCGCGCGAGCTGCGACAGCAGGTAGCAGAGCAGGGCGTAGGTCCTCGCCCAGGGACCGAAGCGTTTCTCCAGGTGGTAGTAGGCGGACACCTCGTCGCTGCCCCGATAGAGCGGGATGAACCAGCGGATGGCGGCGACGGCCGCGATCGGGAGCGAGAGTCCGAACACCCAGGAATTCCAATTCCCACCGTAGGCCTTTCCGGTGTTGCCAAGGAATCCGATGCTGCTGACGTAGGTCCCGAAGATGGAGAGACCCACCGCCCAGCCGGGCAACGATCTGCCGGCGGCCATGAATTCCTCGGGCTTGCCGCTCTTGCGGGCGAACCAACACCCCAATCCGAAGACGCCCGCCATGTAGACGAGCAGCACGATCAGGTCGGGGGTGCGGAGTTGGGCGGTCATTTCAGGGGGTGGTTTCGTGTTTTGCGAGGCGGTGTTTTCGGAGCGCGGTCTTCAGGCCGCTGATGCGCCCGATTGCTGCAAAGTCGTCGTTCCAGCCGAAAACCTCGGGAAAGGGCTGTGTTTCTGCGGCGTAAACGCCGCGCTCCGATGGGTTGTCATCACAGCCGGCTCAAGGGGTTGTCGCGCTCGGTGAGGGGGAAGGAAACCGTGGCGCCGTTTTGTCGGTGGGACTCGAAGACGCTGCAGGTCATCTCCACCGCCATCGCGCCCTGCGGGGCGTCGCACAGAGGCGCGCGGTGGTTGTCAACCGCGTCGATCAGGTTGCGGATTGCCAGCGAGTGATCGTGCACGGAAGCAATCAGGTCGGGCTGTGTCTCGTCCTTGCCCAGTCCGGCGCTGGTGATGGGGATGCGTTCCATTGCGCGCGAGGCGGGATCGAAGGGGTTGCCCGGGCTCAGCCAGGCGACGGGGTCGCGGTCGATGTGGATGCTGATGGCTCCCTCCGTTCCGATCAACCGCGCCGCGTAGGCGTTCTTCTTCGATCCGTCGTTGGCAAAGGTGGTGTAGCTGGCGGTGACGCCGCTTGCGAGCCGCCACCGGGCGTGGATCTCATCGCCGACCAGCAGGCCGAGCCCTTCGTTGCCTTCGACCACATCCTCGCGCGTGGCGGGCTTGCCTTTCTTCAAGATCGTGGCGGAACAGGACTGCGGATCGCCGCCGAAATGTTGGAACAGGTTGAAGATGTGGCCGCCCAGGACCCACAGGTCCTCGCCGCCGCCTCGACGATCGCCCAGGCCGTGGCCTTCGATCTCCAGCAGGCGGCCGATCTTCCCGGCGGCGATCAGCTTCTTGATGACGGGCAGGGCGGGGTGATAACGGTTGCGGTGCGCCACCGCGATCTTCGCGCCGTGATCTTCGGCCGCGCGGATCAACCGGTCCGCCTCGGCCGGCGTGCGACAGAAGGGCTTCTCGACGTAGAGCCCCTTCGCGCCGGCCCCGATCGCTGCGAGCGCCATGGCCATGTGCTGGTCCGGATGCCGGGGGGCGACCGAGACAAACTCCGGGCGCGTCGCCTCCAGCATCTTGCGGTAGTCGCGGAAGCCGTCCCGGATCTTCAGCCGGTCGAGCGTCTTCTTGAGGCCCTTCTCGTCCGCGTCGGCGACGCCGACGATCTCCACGCCGGGGACCTTCCTCCAGACCACATCGAGGCCGTGTCCGTAGTTGCCGCGCCCCGTGTGTCCGATGACGGCCGCGCGACGCGGGCGTGTGGAAGCGGCGGAAAGGGGAAGGGTCAGGGTCGAGGTTGCCGCGGCTGCGGCCAGGAACGTGCGGCGGGTCATGCGGTTATATGAGGGGATCGAAGCGGGGATTCAAGCGGCAATGGGCGGGAGGTATTCTTCCACGCGCGTATGTCGGGAAACCCGGTGGGGCGAAGCTCCTGCTAAGCCGGACCTCCCCACAACACCCAACGTTGATCTGTCAGGCTGGGCGCTCAGCTCGGCGGGAGCCACGCCCCACCGACAATGAAGTTGCTCACGTTCTGTCTGGCCCCTTTGGGGCCACGGCGGCAGGAATGCCGCCGTTCCTTGGGCGGAGCGTCACTCCGGGACGCTCTTGACCTTGATCAGCCAGAGAGGTCGGGGATTGGGGTAATGGCCGGCGGGCCGTTGTCCGGTTCCTTTGCGGCCGATGTCGCCGAGTGCGCCGCGGGCGCGTTCAGCGTGGGCGGTGAGGCGTTTCACGACTTCCGGATGTTCTGCGGCGAGGTTGTGTTCCTCACGGATGTCGGCGTCCAGATCGAAGAGTTGCAAGGGGCAGGGATCTCCCTTCTCGTTGCGCCAGCGGCGGCGGTCCCATTTCTCGTCGAGCGGGAGGTGGAGTTTCCAACGGCCGGAGCGGACGTGTTGGAGCTGGCCGAGGAAGTAGTAGAAGAAGGCTTCGTGCGGCGACTTCGCGCCGGGCTTGCCGGAAAGGATGGGCCAGACATCCCGTCCGTCGATGACGCGATCCGAGGGAATGGAGCCGCCGGTCAGTTTCACCAGGGTGGGGAGCAGGTCCATGGCCGTGACAAGTTCATCGGAGACCGTTCCCGCCGGGATGCCGGCCGGCCAGCGGGCGACAAAAGGCATGCGCATGCCGCCCTCGTCGGTGGAGTAGCCGTAGCCGCTCAGCGGTCCGATGCTGCCATGGGCGACGTTGCGTTTCTCGGTGGGGCCGTTGTCGGAGGTCCAGATGACCAGCGTGTTTTGGTCGAGTCCGTTGGCTTTGAGGGCCTTCATGATCTCTCCCATGGACCAGTCGAGTTCCTCGACGGAGTCGCCGTAGGTGCCATTCGCGGATTTGCCCTTGAACCTGGGGCTGGCGAAGGACTCGCGCGTGCTGCCGGGCATGGTGTGCGGCAGGTAGAGGAAGAAAGGGCGATCGCTGTGTTTTCCGATGAATTCCACGGCCCGTTTCGTGAAGCGGCCCGTGAGCCGGCTGGGATCGGGCGGGGCCTCGATGACGGAGTCGCCCTCCAGCAGCGGCAGGGGCGGCATGGCCGCGCGGTAGTCGCGGGCCTCGCGTTCGCCCATGTCCTCGCTGTAGGGCAGGCCGAAGAATTCGTCGAAGCCGTGGTTCAATGGCAGGAAGGGCGGTTGATCGCCGAGGTGCCACTTGCCGAAGCAGGCCGTGGCGTAGCCCTGTTCCTTGAGCAGTTCGGGGAGGGTGTGTTCTTCGGGATTGAGTCCGCGGGGCGAGGAGGCCATCAGCACCTGCGTGCCGTTGAAATCGACGTGCAGGCCAACGCGGCGCGGATAGCAGCCGGTCAGGAAGCTGGCCCGCGACGGCGAGCAGACCGGCGCGGAACAGTAGAAGCTGGTCAGTTTGACCCCTTCCTGCGCGAGGCGGTCGATGTGGGGGGTGCGGTGTTGGGTGGAGCCAAAGCAGCCGATGTCTCCGTAGCCGAGGTTGTCCACGAGGACGAAGATGATGTTCGGCCTCAGCGCGGCGTGGAGTCTCTGGCCGCAGAGAGCGCTCAGTCCGAGCGCGATGAAAACAGCAAGGTGTCTGGAAGTGGATCGCATGGCGAAAGGGCGGCGAATTTGGCGCAGTATCCGGCAATCTTCGCGGCTGTGCCAGAGGGAAACTCAGACGTCGCGAAGCGCGAGGGGGAATCGTTGAGGTCTTTTCAATTTACACCCTTGCCCCGGCTCGACAGAGTGCGGGCGATGAGCGCATGGGACGCCATAAGATCAGGGGTTTTTCTAGTCGTCTTGGCGTTGACGCAGGTCGTTGGAGCCCAGAGCGGCACGAACGTCAGCGCATCCGTCGAGGCTGCGGGCCGCGTGGAATTACTGGAGTCCCTGCATGCCTCGCTCATCGCGAAGGAGGAGGAGGTGGCCCGGTTGGAGACCCAGCTCAAGGAGGCCACCAACGAGACAACGCGAAAGGCGAGCTCGGAAAACCTCCAGAGTTCGGCGGCGGAATTCCTTGAGCTGAAGCGGAAGTTCCAGGAGGCCGTGTCGGGCGTGGACCTGGGGCTGTTTGTGGAACAGGCGGAAGAGGCGTTTTCCTGGGAGGAGAACCTGGGGGACATCGTCAAACCGATCGTTGCGGAGATCAAGAACGCGACCGCGGAGAGCCGGAAGATTGCCGAATTGCGGAAGACGAAGGCGGAATACTCGGAACGGGCGGACGCCGCGAGCGAGGCCATCGGGCGGATCGAGTCGATTCTTGCGGCCGAGGTTCCCGCGGAGTTGCGGCAGACTCTGCAGGAACAGTTGACCGTCTGGCAGCGGCGCGAGAGCGTCGCCAAGAACCAGGTAGGGGCCGCGGATCTCCAGTTGCAGCAGATCCTGGCCGCCCAGAGGTCTCTGATGGAGAGTTCGAAGGATTTTTTCCGGGGGTTCATGAGTTCGCGGGGGATGAGCCTGCTTTTCGGGGTGTTCGCCTTTCTGGTGGTGTTCTTTGGAGTTCGGCTCGCGTTTCTCGCCTGGCAGAAACGCCGGCAGACGCGGGGAAGTCTCACCCTCAACGACCGCATCCTCAATCTGAGCGTGAGAGTCGGGGCCGTGCTCTTCGGGATGCTCGCGTCGATCATCGTGTTCAACCTGCGCAGCGACTGGTTTCTGCTGAGCATCGTCCTGGTCCTGTTCCTGGGACTGTCCTGGGTGAGCATCAAGGCGCTGCCGCGCTACGTTGAGGCGGTCAGCTTCGTGTTGAACCTGGGGCCTGTCCGCGAAGGCGAGATCCTGGAATTTCAAGGTGTGCTTTGGCGGGTGGAAAGCATCGGCTTCAAGACCTATCTCCGGAATGAACGTCTGGAAGGCGGTTGGCTGAGGGTTCCGTACAAGAGTCTGCTCGACCGGATTTCGCGGGCCCGCGGCGAGTCGGAGCTGCTGTTTCCGACCGAGAAAGGGGACTGGATTCTCCTCAACGATGCGTTGACGGAAGTGGTTGTTCAGACGCCGAATCAGGTCATGGTCCGGCACGAAGGCGGAGCCGAGGTCTCGCTGCCGGTCGCCGATTTTGTCGCCGCTCACCCCGTCAATCTTTCCCGCGGATACCGGTTGGAAACCGTGTTCGGCATCGACTACGCGCATCAGTCCCTGGCGACTTCCGAGATTCCCGGGGCCATGTCGGCCGCCTTGAGGAAGGGCCTGGACGAGATCGCTCCAACCGGCGGCGTGAAAGCCGTCTCGGTGAACTTCGCCAGCGCCGGGGCCTCCTCGCTGGACTTTGAGATCGAAGTGGACCTGGATGGCTCCGTTGCCAAGGATCGTCAGCGGCTCTCCTTCGCGATTCAACGCATCCTGGTGGACCTTTGCACGGAGCGGAACTGGGAGATTCCTTTCCCGCAACTGGCTGTCACTCGCAAAGGCTCCGAATCCTGAGCGAGGGGCGCGCTTCCATTCGCGAATCGAAGTGGCCGCCGTTCACCGTGCAATCTGGCCATCGCTGTCTGCAAGGTGACGCGGCGGATTCGGGTGGAAGCCCTTGCATGGTCTTCAAACCGATCGGCCCGTCAGTCGCTGTGAATAGTAGCCGCCAAGGGGCGCCTTCCTTACAAGAAACCTAGATTTCCACCATGCGCGGCTTCTGCTGGTTGGCCTCCCAATAGGTTTCCTTGAGTTCGATGACGGGGTCGTCCTTGGTGGGCTGCACGCGGCCGTTGGCGTCGGTGGCGCGGGAGACGATCTTGTGGCGGCCGGGTTTGGCGTCGGACCAGTCGAACTGCCAGAAGTTCCAGGAATACTTGTGCTTGGTCCGTTCGATGGAGGCGGGGCGCCACGGGCCGTCGTCGATCCGGACCTCGACGCTGGCGATCTCGGCGCCGTCGCTCCAAGCGGCGCCGTTGACGCGGATGGAGCCGTCTTTGAGGCGTTCGACGCGACCGACCATGGACTTGACGTTCATGCGGGAGACGGAGGTCTCCTTGTAGAGCACCTCGTCGCCGACCTTCTCGCCGCGGATGGTGACGTAGTCGCGCCCCATGAAGCGGCCGACGAAACGGCGGTCCATGACTTCGATGCGCTCGAGCCACTTGACCCAGGAGACGCCGTACCAGCCCGGGACGACGAGGCGGACGGGGAATCCGTGCTTGGTCGGCAGGGGGCCGCCGTTGAGTTCGTAGGCGAGAAAGACGTCCTCGCGGAAGGCGTCCTTGAGCGCGAGGCTGCGCCCGAAGGCCTGTTGGTATTCCTTCTTGCGGATCGTCTCCTTCTTGCGGTCAGCGCCGTAGAAGACGATCTCGATGCCCTCGGGTTTGAGTCCGGCTTCGTCAAGCAGCGGCTTGAGCGGCGTGCCGACCCAGCGGTTGTTGGCGTTGGCTCCCATGAAGTTGATGGAGGCGCCGTTGCCGCCGCACTCGGTGACGGCATGCAGTTCCATCTTCGGGCGTTTCTTGAGCTCGTCCAGGGTCAGCGTCAGCGGTTTGTTGACCAGGCCGTCGATGCGCAGGCGCCACTCCTTGGCGTCGACTTCAGGCGTGTTGTAGTGGCTGACGACGTAGAAGTCCTTTTCCGGCGTGATCCACTCGGAGAGCTTCTCCCATTCGACCATGGGGCGATTGGGATTGGTGGGCTGTCGGTCGAGAAAGGGGATGGTCTTTGCTTCCCCGGATTTCGCGTCGGCGGCAAGGGAGGAAAAAGGTCTTTGAACGCCGGCGGCCGCGATGGCGGCGGCTCCGGCCTTGAGGGCATGGCGGCGGGTCACTTTGGGCATGGCGGGATCATCGGCGCCGCAAATGGGGTGTCAATGGGATTTGGAGGTCAGGAGGCCTGGGCGCCGAAGGGCGTGAACGAAAGTGGGAGGCTTCGGATGTTTCCGGACATCGGCACATCGGCGGTTGGAGCCGAACAAATTCCGCGTTCTGAGTGTTCCCTCGCGGACGATTGTGGTGACTGGCTGCGCTTTCCCCCCGGCTCGGGCATTCGTGCGTTGCGAAGCAGGGGCGGTTTCGTTAGTTTCCGCGCCATGGCTTTCATTCGACTCATGTTGCTGGCGTTGGCGACGTGCCTTTTGTGGACCGGATGCCCGCCCGCCGACCGCAAGGCGGACGAGACGAAGGACAAGTGGTACGTGTTGGGCGAGAGCCGGCAGAACAGCATGGATTACAAGGGCGCGGTCGAGGCGTTCCTGAAGGCGCTGGAGACCAATCCGCATTCCGCATCGGCCCACAAGAAGCTGGGCATTCTCTACGACCGGGAGGAGGAGGTGCGGGATTATTGGGCGGCCATCTATCATTACCGGCGCCTGCTGGCCCTGCGCCCGGACGACCAGCACGCGGACATCATCAAGGACGCGATCCAGAACTGCCAACAGGAGTTGGCGGGCGATGTCGGCCCCATCGCGGTGGACCAGGTGACCGCCCGGATTCTCGAGGAGCGCGACGCGTTGGGCCAGGAGTTGACCAAGTTGCGGGAGGAGAACCGGAAGCTCACCGAGGCGTTGGCGCAGGCTGGCGGAGGAGGGGGCGGCGTCAATCTGCCTGTTCTGAATGGCGCGGGCGGCGGGCAGCCCAGCCAGCCGCCGCGTCCCGAACCCACGGTCATGCCCCGGCAGCCTTCCGAAGCGCCCGCCCTGCCCCGGGCCGGGGCGGCAAACCCGGGCACGGCAACGCGTCCGACGACGCACGTCGTGCAGCAGGGGGAGAACCTGTATCGCATCGCGACGCGCTACGGTCTCAAGGCGGAAGATCTACAGCGCGCAAATCCGCACGTGAACGCCCGCACCATGCGGGTGGGGACGATCCTGAAAATCCCGCCCGCGCGGTAATCCCCGTCGTTCATGGCATTCCGCGTCTCGTTCGTGCTGGTGACGGCGTTCTTCCTGACAATGAACGTCCTGCTGTGGCGTTCCGAGATGCGGCCGGACGGCGAGCCGGGCAGCGAGATTCCGGTGGAGGTGGTGGCGCGGCGGTTGTTGACCTCGCCGGACAACTCCAATCTCGAGATCTTCCGGAATGGCCGGCGTGCGGGGTTCGCGCGCTGGTCCGCGAACATCGGCGAGAATCTGGCCACCGGACGGAAGATGCGGGCCAGCCAGGTCCTGGAGGGCGAGGTGCAGAACCTCGACAGCTATACGCTCGACTGCGACGGCGAATTCCACGACATGACGCTGACCAATCGAACCCGCTTCTACCTGGGCGCGGAGTTCGACACCAACATGAACTGGAAGACCTTCGCAATCCGGCTGATCAAGCGGCCTGCGACCTGGGAGGTGCGCGCTGATGCGGAACTGGAGACGCTTACCTTCACCCTTTCGGCGGGTGACGGAAGGGAACCTCTGGAAAAGGAGCTGAAGTTCGAGGAGTTCAAGGATCCCGCGAAATTGCTGGGCGACATGGGCGTCCCCTTTGCCGGACAGGTCCTGGCGGGGTTCAAGACCCGGCTGGAGGCGCAGACCGGAGGGCTCAACGTCGAGCGCGCGGCCTCCCGGGTGAGGATGCAGGCAAACAACGACCACCTGCAGTTTCACGGGGCCCGGGCCCGGGTTTACCGGCTCTCGGTGCGGTTGTTCGAGGATCGGGAGATCGTGGCCGTCGTCAGTCGCGTCGGGGAGATCCTCAAGGTTTCGTTGCCCTTTGAAATCACCTTGATCAACGAGGAGCTGACCCGCTAGCTCCGGTTCTTTGCGCCATGATCCAACTGCAAAACCTGGTCAAGAAATTCGGCGATCTCACTGCGGTGAACGGAATCTCGATCGAGATCCCCGCAGGCGAGTTCTTCTGCGTGCTGGGGCCCAATGCCGCCGGCAAGACGACGACGATCAAGATGCTCACCGGCCTGATCAAGCCGACTTCCGGCGCGGCGAAGGTCTGCGGAATCGATGTCCAGGAGGAGCCCCTGGAGGCCCGCAAACGCATGGCCTACGTGCCGGATTTCCCGTTCCTCTACGACAAGCTCACGCCTTGGGAATTCATCCGTTTCACCGGCCAGCTTTTCCAGATGTCGGATGCGGACATCCGGTCCCGCGCGGAGGAGCTGATCGAGCGGTTTCATCTCGCGGAGTACCTGCGCAAGCCGATCGAGGGTTTGTCCCACGGCACGCGCCAGCGCATTGCGATCACGGCGGCCCTGCTGCACCGACCGGAGGTGTTCGTGATCGACGAGCCGATGGTGGGGCTGGATCCGCAGCATGCGCGGGTCGTGAAGGACATCCTGCGGGAGCGGGCGGACAAGGGGATGACGGTCTTCCTCTCGACGCACCAGCTCAGCATTGCGGAGGAGATGGCTAACCGGATCGGCATCATCAACCGCGGCGCCTTCGCCGGGGTGGGAACCCTGGATGAGCTGCGGGCGCAAAGCGGGTCGGACGGCCGCCTGGAGAACTGCTTCCTGGCGTTGACGGCGGAGCAGGAGGAACCGGAGGCCCCGGCTGGAGCGGCGTGATGGACGAGGCGGAAGTCAGAACGGCGCAAGGGGCGCGACCGGTGTCGCCGATGTGGCTACTGCTGAAGGTCAGCCTGCTGCAGACCTGGCGGAAGCTGGCCGTGGTGCGCAGCCAGTCCAGGCTGCTTTCCTTTTTCGTGGGCGGCTTCATGGTGGGCTACGTCTTCGTCGCCTTCGCGTTGTTCTATTGGGGGTTGGAATTTGTGAAACGGTTTCCCGGTCTGGGCGACGTGCTCACCGAACGGCTGTTGTTCCTGATGTTCGCCTGCCTGTTTGTGATGCTGCTGTTCAGCAACCTGGTGATCGGCTACACGAACCTCTTCCGCAACCGGGAGTCCACCTTCCTGCTCACGTCGCCGGTCTCGTTCCAGACGATTTACCGTTGGAAGTTCATCGAGACCTGCGCGCTGGCGTCCTGGGCCTTCCTGTTCCTCGTGTCACCGCTGCTGGCCGCCTACGGGCTGAACCGGCAGGCGGAATGGCATTTCTACGTGATGACCGTGGGGTTGGTGAGCGTGTTCATCATCCTGCCGACCTCGCTGGGCGCGTTCTGCGCGATCAATGTGGCCCGTTTCATGGATCGGCGGAGTTTCCAGGTTGCGATGATCGGGCTGGCCCTGGTCGCGCTGGTCGCGGCCGCGATCTACATGAAACCGGAGATCGTGAAGGAGGACATCGACGACACGCGGGTGTTGGGGTTGATGGACCGTTTGCTGGTGCGCACCCGCTTCGCGCATTATCCGCTGCTGCCGAGTTACTGGCTTTCCTCTGGCGTTGTGCATTGGCTGGAGGGGGCGGTCGCCTCGGCCATGTTCTTCCTGATGGTGCTGCTGAGCTATTCGCTGTTCTTCGGGTTCCTCTCCTTCACCACCTTGGGCGGGATGTTCTATGATGCGTCGTCCGCGGCATTGAGCCGGGGCGGGGTGTTTGGTCAGTGGGAATGGGCGAAACGCAGGGACGCGCGTCGGGACGCATTTCATTATTCGAGGGGGATATCCGAACGGCTGATCGACCTGTGTTTCTGGATGCGGGCGGATGTGCGGACGCTGTTGGTCAAGGACATCCGGGTGTTCTGGCGCGACACGACGCAGTGGGGGCAGACCCTGATGCTGTTCGGGTTGCTCGGTGTCTACATCCTCAACCTGAGACACTTCTCCAACCAGATGATCAGCCCCTTCTGGATTCACCTGGTCTCGTATCTGAACCTTGGCGCCTGCTCGTTGAACCTGGCCACGCTGACCACACGCTTCGTCTACCCGCAGTTTTCGCTGGAGGGCAAACGCATCTGGATCATCGGCATGGCTCCCCTGGGGATCGTGCGGGTGATCCGGACCAAGTTCTGGCTGGCGGCCCTGGCGTCCCTGGTGGTGACCCTGGGGCTCATGTTCCTGTCCTGCCGGATGCTCAACCTGCCGTTGGACCGGACGGTCTTCTTCAGCGGTGTGATCACGGTGATGACCTTCACTCTTACGGGCTTGGCCGTGGGCCTGGGCGCGCTTTATCCCAATTTCAAGGAGGACAATCCCAGCAAGATTGTCAGCGGATTCGGCGGGACCCTGTGCCTGGTGTTGAGCTTCGGCTACATCGTCTTTTCAGTGGTGACGCTCGCCCTCGGCGCGGCCTGGTGGAAGGCGCGCGACTCCTCCGGGAATCCTTCGGCGGCCCACCTGGCGGTCTTCCTCGCGGTCTCGGCCCTGCTGCTCTGGCTGCCCCTGAAATCCGGGCTCAAGAAGGCGGAGCACACCGAGTTGTGAGGAGTGGCTCGGGGCGTGCGGCGGTTTGGCGCATCGCCGCGTCGTGGATGGATGCTTCAGGGCGGCGCAACCGCCCGGGAGGCCGTCATCCAAGAATGATCATCAGGAACAACACGCAGTTGAGCCCGAACCAGGCCCAGCCCGCGCGTTCGACCGCGACGGAGCGTCCGCGTATGCCCGACGTCAACAGGGCGACAGGCAGAATGGCTTCTGTCACGACGATCAGGAAATGGTGAAACCGTCCGATGCTGGGCAGCAGCGTCGCGAGAATCAGCAGCGTCGCGATGGCGGGAGCGAGAAGCTTCAACCAAGGGCGAGGAGGCAGGTCCTCCGAGGCTCTTTCGGGTTCGGTCATCAGTCCGCCGGAGCCAACGGCTTGATCGTGATGTTGCGGTACCAGACCAGGTCGCCGTGGTCCTGCAGCATGATCCTGCCCCAGGGATTCTGGGCGAAGTCCCCGTGCTTCTTGAATTTGCTCGCGGCGAACTCCTTCTTCCAGGCGTCGCTCTTCGTATCGTAGGCGAGGACCTTCTTGCCGTTGAGCCAATGTTCCGCCTTTGATCCGCGCACGATGATCTTCGCCCGGTTCCATTCGCCGACGGGTTTGAGTTGCTTCTGGTCGTTGCAGGGGAAGAGGTCGTAAAGGGCGGCGGACTTGCGGCGGCCTTCGCGCTTCTTCCCATCGGGGTGCTTGTCGTCGTCGAGGACCTGGTATTCCGGGCCGAGCAGGGCGGCGCCGTATTTCTTGACGCGATACTTGATGCCGCTGTTGCCGGCCTCGGAGATCCTCCATTCGAGGTTCAGCTCGAAGTCGCCGTATTCGAGTTCGGTGTAGATGGAGCCGCCCCGGCCGGCCCGGTGCAGGGCTCCATCGATGGCGACCCATCCGCCGGCCTTGACCGGCTTGCCGGAGCCATCGACCCAGCCCTTGAGGGTGAGTCCGTCGAACAGCGGCAGCGGCTTGGCGGGGCCGAGGTCCTTGATGCGAATGTTGCGCCAGCGGATCTCCATGCCCTCGGGCTTGTCCTTGCCGATGCCATGGACCTGCAACGCGATGAAGCCGCTCGGCGTGATCGCGTCGTGCAGGTCGGCGGCGGGGACGCCGTTCACCCAGGTCTTGATGCGGTCGCCGATGGCCTCGATGCGGTAGTGGTTCCATTCATTCTGCCTGAAGGCTTTCTGCGCGGCGGGCTTGCCCTCCAGCGGATTCAGCCAACCGCGGCGCGCCTCATCGTAGATGCCGCCGGACCACGCGCGGTCGGAGGGATCGATCTCGACCTGGTAGCCGTGGACGCGCTCGTCGCGGTAGGACTTGAGGCTGTGGCTGCGGATCTGGATGCCGGAGTTCATCCGCGGGTCCACCTTGTATTCCACCTCGAGAATGAAGTTGGCGTAGCGCTGCTTGGTGCAGAGGAAGGAATTCGGCGTGTTGCGCACGGTGCGGCCGACGATCTCCCCGTTCTCGACGGAGTATTTCGCCTGGCCGTTGCGCTGGATCCAGCCATCCAGCGTCTTCCCGTCGAAGAGGCTGACCCAGTCGCCTGTCGCGGCGGAGGCCGAGGAAACCAGAATGAAAGCGGACGCGAGGGCGGCAGCGGCGAGGAAGGGGTGGTTTAGGCGTTTCTTCATCACGAGGCGGGACGATGCCCGAGCGGGTTCGGCGTGTCCAAGCGAAACTCGTTGAGCGCAACCCAGCTGGACTTGGGGTTTACGGCCGGGCGAACTGAAAGGGCTTCAGGGGGACGGTTGCCACGGAATCCGAGCCTTCGGTGATCCGGTGGAGTCTGTCGATTGCGAGATCGGAGAAGGTCTGGCGCGTGTCCGATCCCGGCCAGCGGATTTCAAGCGAGACGATGCGGTCAGCGTCGCCCAGGCCGATCTCCTGCAGCAACGGGCTGGCGCCGAAACGGCCGCCGGAATTCAACGCGCGGTGGATGGTCCTTCTTCCCTCTCCGGATGAGACCGTCAGCTTGATCCGGGCGCCGATGGCGCAGCGGTTGGCCTTCGTACCGACGAGGCGGAGTTTGATCCAATGGTTGCCGTGGCCGGGGTTGGCGAAGACGGCGTTGAAGAAGCTGTCGCCGGTGTAGGCCCCGCCCATGACGGCGCAGACGTCCTGGTCGCCGTCGTTGTCGATGTCCGCGAAGGCGATGCCGTGGCCCTTCTGCAGGTGGCCGAAGCCGCCGGAGGTGGTGACGTCCTGGAATCCCTTGCCCGCGTTGTTGCGGAACATGCGGTTCGGGAAGATCGCGCCGAGATCGGGGTCGCCTGTGCCCACGTAGAAATCCAGCCAGCCGTCGTTGTCGAGGTCGCCGAAGTTGCAGCCCATCGCGAGCAGCGCGCGTTCCAATCCCATGGCGCGGGTGACGTCCTCGAAGCGGCCGTCGCCGCGGTTGCGATAGAGTTTCATGCCCTCTCCGCTCATGGGGCGGTCGAGGAAGTTGTTCACGATGTCGGGCAGCTTGTGCACGTCATAGTCGAGCGCCAGCAGGTCCTCCCAACCGTCATTGTCGAAGTCGAAGAACCAGGCGGGGAAGCTGACCCTGGGGCGTTGCACGCCGGCGGGGCCGGCGACCTCGGTGAAACGCCAGCGCGCGGCGTCGGGCGCGGCGCCGTCGGCGGGGCCGTCGTTGCGCAGCAAGAGGTTGGGGTCGTCGTTGATGGACAGGTAGAGATCGGGACGACCGTCATTGTTGAAGTCGCCGGCGATGACGCCCTTGACGTATTGGTCGAAGGCCACGCCGCAGGATTCGGAGGTTTCGGTGAAGGTCCCGTCGCCGTTGTTGTGGAACAGTTCGCTCCTGAAGGTGGCGCCTCCGCGGGGTTCGGACTCGTTGCCGATGAACAGGTCCAGCCAGCCGTCGCCGTCATAGTCAAACCAGGCGGCGGTCTGGGTGGGACGAAAGCTGAGCAGACCGCTCTTGCGCGTGACATCGGTGAAGGTCCCGTCCCGGTTGTTGCGCAGGAGGGAGTTCGGGTGCTCGCCGAGGCCTCCCAGCCAGGCGCCGCGCAGCACGAGGACGTCCATGGCTCCGTCGTTGTTGTAGTCGGCGTGGACGAGATTCAGTCCGCCGCTGATGCCCGTCAGGCCCGCGGCCTCGGTCAACTCCTCGAACCGGCCGTCGCCACGGTTGCGGAAGTAGCGCAATTGGTCCTCCAGTCCCCAGGAGGACATGAACGCGTCCAGCAGGCCGTCGTTGTCAAAGTCCTCCACGGCGATGCCTCCGGCCAGGCCGCTGGCCGCGAGGCCAATGGGCGCGGCGACGTCCGGGAAACGCTTGATGTCGTAGGGGGATGTGAAGGCGTCCGCGGGGAAACGCCAGGCCTCCGGCACGCTCTCCGGATAATTGCCGAGGGTCATGGCGGCGACGCAGAGCAGCCAGCGCGCGGGCAGGTAGTCCGGGTTCTTCCGCAGGATGTCTTCCAGCAGCTTCCGCGCCTTGAGCGAGCCCTCGAGGTTCGAGTGAACGCCCTGGTTGGCGATCGGGAAGATGCAGGAATCGGAGTTGTGGTGGTGGATGCAGTTGCGCTGCTCGCCGAGGCGGATGTAGGCGATCGACAGCCGGGATTTGAAGAAGGGCTCCGCGTTGGCGTAAACCTCGGGAGCCAGGGCCTGGACGTCCGTGAGAAAAGACTCGAAACGCTGGATGGACTCCTCGGTTTCGCCGGCCTTGAGCAGAGCTTCAGCCAGTTGGAAACGGGTCTGCAGCGCGGCCTGGGGCGGGAGGGGTTGTTTGAGCTGGGCGCGCAGACGCTCGACCTCCTCGGCGTTGGAGTAGTCGTTCGGGTTCGCGCGGGTTCGGGCCGCCATCCGCTTGAGCAGCTCGGCCATCTCCCGGTTTTCCGGCGGTTGCGGTTTTGCCGGGGCGGCCGCGCTGTTCTGCAGCGCCGGGTCGATGGCCCCTGCCAGGACGGCCGAAAGGAGTAGATTCCGAAGAGGACGGGAACGGAGAATTCCAAGCACGGCTGATTTCGTTGGATTTCGAACGGAATCTGACCGCGGCGGGGCCGTTGGTCACGGAAAAATCGGAGGGTTTACGCACGAGCTGTCAGCACGTCGGTGGGGCGAAGCTCCTGAGCCGAACCTACCCCGACTCCCAACGCGGATTTGCCAGGTTGGGCGCTCGGCTCGGCGGGAGCCTCGCCTCACCGGCGAAGCAAATGCTCGCGAAAGAGCGTGCAATTTCCGCATGCCCGCAAGCCTTGGGAAAAATCGCCGGGGAAGGGGTGTGGCCGGGCCTTTGCTTATCTCAGGGAGTCTTCAAAGGCCGCGAATGCTTCCTTCGTCGTGGGGAAGGCGTCGCGGAGAAGCGAGCGGAACCGGTCTGATTTGAAATCGAAGCCACGCTCAAGAAGCAGGCTCGCGGTCTGCGCGGCGACGGCGCGGTCGTAGTCCTTGAGGGTCAGGAACAGCGCGGGCAGATCGTTGCCGTGTTTGCGGACAAGCCGCTCCGCATAGCCGCGGGGCGGGGTGTATTTCCCATCGCCGTCGCCGTCCACGTAGATGGGATTGGTGACGCCGATGACGCGCGGGGTCCATTTCTTGGAGCTGGGCTGGTAGGGCCGGGGGATGGCCCAGAAGGGCGCTGTCACGCCGGGCGCGGTCGCGACGGCGACAATCCAGAAGTCGTGCCGGGGGCGGGTTCCGGGCGGCAGGTCGAGGGTGGCGTCGATCTTGACGACCTGCGGAATTCCGGAGCCGGTGGCGAGTCGGCCGAGTCCGCGCCCGTTCATGTAAAAGACCAACTCGGTCGGGTCTTCAGGCGTGGATTGCACCCACCTGGGCCCGAGAACCTTGGCAACGACGCGGGCGTCGTCGGCCAGTCCGGTCGCCAGGTCGCCCATTCCGAAGCGGGGGGCGTTCGATTTCCGGCTCGGTTCGAAGCGGATCTCGGGCAGCAGCCCCATGCTCACGGCCACGCGGCCTTCCTGGTAGCCGCGGACGATTTCCGCCACGTCCAGGTTGGCGGGGTCGGAGTCGTCGGCCTTCACGTAGCTGCGCCCCTGACCGAGGATCATCCGGCTGACGTAGTGGGTGTCGCTGGAGCCCACGCCGGTGATGCGATACCCGTGATTCAGCAGCCCGAACCAGTCGCGGATCGGATCCATGGGATCGGACTGCAGGGAGGCGGAGGTGACGATCTCCATGGCCTCGAAAGTGAAACCGCCCCCGCGCAGGTCTTCGCCGGTGACCTGGCGGAAATTCTCCGGATCGACCGGGGAGAAGCCGCTGTGCACGTTGCGCGGGTGGTTGAGGACGATGACCTTGGCCTGGGTCGTCTCGCGGATGGATTTCAGCAACGCGCTCCAGTCGGTCAGCTTGTGGTCGGGAAGCGAACTGCCGGGGGCGATGGGGAAGGCGTTGAAGTGGCCGGTCTTGGTGGTGACCTCGTTGCCAACGACCGGGGTGAAATGCCGGCTGACCGCGAGCTTGCGGGCGGTTTCGGTGTAGTCGGTGTGGTGGTTGTGGTCGGTGGCGACGGCGAATTCGATGCCTTCCCCCGCGATGGTGATCATTCCCTCGTCGATGGTGGCGTCGCCGTGGCCGCTGTAGGTGAGGTTGTGGATGTGGCAGTCCGCCGCGACCCAGCCTTCCGTCGAGACTTCACGGGCGATTTCCATCCTCAGGAATCTCTCCGCGCTGTTCCGCAGGACCACCTGGTTGGTGGCCGCCGTGTATTCGAATCCACGGCTCGCGTAGACGGTGTAGATGCCCGGACGAAGGCCGAGGGAGGCCTGGCCGTCGGGCGCGTAGACGGCGCCGGCGCGGACGGCGAGTTTCTGCCCGGGTTTGGTCTCGATCACGCCGCGGCCGGTCGGGAGGGTGATGTCCGGATCGGTGTGGATTGGGACCAGCGCGCCGCGTTCGTCCGTCACGGTGATGCGGCAGGGAACGGGAACCTTTTCGCCCCCCCTGCGTTCGGTCACGGTCACCGCGAGGGAACAACGGCCTGCGGTCGTTTCGAAGGAGCGCGAGTCCAGGACAATCTCGCCCACGAGGATGTCGTCGGTGCTTTTGGGCGGAACGATGGAGAGCAGGTTCTCTCCGTCGTTGAGCAGGCCGGGTTTCACGCTGAAGTGGGAGATCAGCTCGACCTCCATGTTCTCGAGATTCCCGATGGCCTTGCCATTCAGCTTCACGACCCAGGGGTATTTGACGTCGCTTTGCCGGATGAAGAGCGTCGCCTCGGTCTTGTTGCGGGCGGCCTGGAAACGCAGATCCAACTGGCGGCCGTGCGGTTGGCTGTCGGCGAAATGATCCCATTCCGGAAAGCCCGGCGTTCCCAGGTGGACAGGCTTCTCCAGGAGGACGGTTTCCGCGGCGTTCGCGGTGGGCGCGGACGCGACGGCAAGGGCGATCAGCAGGGGCAAGGCGGTTTTCTGGGCTTGGGTCACGCTGGCAGAAGAGCGGCTTGGCGGGGCGATGAAAAGTTTTTTCAGATTTCTTCGCTGGAATTGTCGCTTGGACACCCTTTGTCCGACCGGGGGGCGCAGGATCAGCGGCAACAAATCGCAACAGAAAGGCAAGCATGACAGCGACCCAACAACTTGAGATCCGATTCCCCAACATCCCGATGACCGCCAGCCATCGACGGCGATTGCGCCGCAACGAGCGGGCGCGCTGGTGGTTTGACCGGATGCGCGTCGAAGTCGACCGGGCCTGGCGGCGAGCCGGGGAGCCGGTGTCGCCCGGCGCGGCCGGTTGATCCCCCTCGCGGCGGCGTGAACCCATCGGCCGGACGGCCAAAGGAGGTTCCACCGCATCGCGCCCGTTCCGCCAACAGTGCGGGCGTTTCCCGATCATCGAATCCAACACCCATCAGTCCGGTTGCTGGGTTCACGCCGCCGCGAGGGATCTGCGCAAGTGCATGAACTGCGTGAAAGGGCGGAAAGAACCGTCCTCGGTGAGTTGCTTGGCGCAATGGCCGGGCGGCTCTTTGCGGGCAATTCACTCCACCATCGCGCGGCCGCGACGACTTAAGATGTGACCAAGTTGTTACGAAAGCGTGGATGCGGGCTGGGACGCAACTTTCCCGCAATGGGCGGCGTCTACCCCGATGAACGCGAGCGTCGCCCCATGCAAGTTTGGCGCTGACGCCGCCCGTCACCTGAACTAGAAACACACCATGAAGACAAAGTCCCTGATACTCACGACGGCGTTTGCGCTCGCGACGCTGACGGCAACCACGCAAGCGCAGGACAACCAACGACCGGGCGACCGCTTTGGCGGCCCGGGAGGACAACAGGGACAAGGCGGGCCCGGCGGCGGACGCTTTGGCGGACCGGGAGGACCGGGAGGACCGGGAGGCGGGCAGGGCGGGGGGCGTTTTGGCGGCGGTGGCCGCGGCGGTTTTCGTCCGCCGACGCACCCGGTGGTCGCCGCGATCGACAAGAACAACGACGGCATCCTCACCGAGGATGAGATCAAGAATGCGGTCGCCGCGTTGAAGACCTTGGACAAGAACAAGGATGGCAAGATCACCGACGATGAGATGCGCCCGGATTTTGGCGGGCGCGGCGGTTTCGGCGGACCGGGCGGCCAAGGGGGGCGCGGCGGTTTTGGCGGACCGGGCGGGCAGGGAGGACGTGGAGGTTTTGGCGGTCCCGGCGGCCAGGGCGGGCGCGGTGGATTTGACAATCAGGGCGGTCCCGGCGGCGGCAGGTTCGGCGAACCGAATTCCCAGGGCGGACCGCAGATGCAACGCGGCGGCCAGAGCGGCGGATTCAGTTTCGCCGACCGGATCATGGGCTTTGACGAAAACAAGGACGGCAAGGTGAGCAAGGACGAGTTGCCTTCCCGCATGCAGCGCATGATGGATCGCGCCGACGAGAACAAGGATGGATTCATTGACAAGGCAGAAGCGGAGAAACTGGCCGCGTCCATGAGCGGCGGCGGCGGCGGCGGGCCGAGGCGGCCGTCTTCCGGCAATTGAGCCGGGGCTGATCCTGAGCATTTCACCGGCCGGCGGGCGATGTCCGCCGGCCGTTTTTCTTTGCGGGCGCCGGCTGAGGCGCCGCGGCGGAGCCTGTGAGGCTGATTCTCCGATTCGCGATTGCCGCCGGCATTCCCGGAGACCGGGCATTGCTTCGGGGGGCTTCCTCTGCTTCCATGCCAGTGAATCCCAGCCGTTCTTCCTTCACAGCCAATTCGAATCAATCGACATGAAACGCACCCGAAGAGAATTCCTCCAGACCGGCGCGGCCGCGACCGCCTTCACCATCCTTCAGGCTGGTTCCGCCCGGACCTACGCCGCCAATGAAAAGCTGAACATCGCGGCCATTGCGGCGGGCGGCAAGGCGGTGTCGGGCATCGCGGGCCTGGCGTCCGAGAATTTCGTCGCCCTGGCGGATGTGGACTGGGATCGCGCGGCGGGGACCTTCAGGAAATACCCCAAGGCGCCGCGGTTCAAGGACTACCGCAAGATGCTGGACAAGCACGACAAGGAGATCGATGCGGTGATCATCTCGACGCCGGATCACCACCACTTCCACGCCTCGATGCGGGCGATCCGGATGGGCAAGCACGTGTATTGCGAGAAGCCGCTGACACATTCGATCTGGGAGGCGCGGACGCTGACCAAGGCGGCACGCGAGGCGGGCGTCGCCACCCAGATGGGCAACCAGGCCCAGGCGAACGAGCAGACGCGCGTGGTGCAGGAATTCGTGATGGATGGCGCGGTCGGGCAGGTGCGCGAGGCGCACATCTGGACGGATCGGCCGGCCAAGGGGCTCTTCGGCGAATACTGGCCGCAGGGCGTTGATCGCCCGACGGACACCCCGCCCGTGCCGGAGACGCTTGACTGGGACCTGTGGCTGGGACCGGCGCCGGCGCGCGCCTACAACCCGGCCTACGCGCCGCGCGTCTGGCGCGGTTGGTGGGACTTTGGCACCGGCGCCCTGGGTGACATCGCCTGCCACTTCTTCGATCCGGTCTTCCGGGCGTTGAAGCTCGGCGCGCCCGTGAGCGTCGAGGCGACCTCCACCCGCGTGAACGAGGAGACCTACCCGGTCGGCTCCACGATCACCTACCATTTTCCGCAGCGCGGCGCCATGGCCCCCGTGAAGCTGGTCTGGTACGACGGCGGCCTGCGTCCGGCGCGGCCTGATGTTGTGAAGAAGGGCGACGTAATGGGAACCAACGGCCTTCTGCTGATCGGCGACGACGGAGCCCTGCTGTCCGATTGGAACGCCTGGCGGCTCCTGCCGGACAAGCGGGCCAAGGAATACGGGACGCCGCCAAAGAAGCTGAAGCGTTCGCCCGGTCATCACCAGGAATTCATCGACGCCTGCAAGGGCGGGGAGAAGGCGGGTTCCAACTTCGACTGGGCCGGCCCGATGACCGAGACCGTGCTTCTGGGCAACGTGGCCCTGCGCCCGCAGCTGCGGGAGGACCTGACCAAGGACAGCCTGAAATGGGACGGCAAGGCGATGAAGTTCACCAACCACGAGGGCGCCAACGCCTTCCTGCGGCGGGAATACCGCAAGGGTTGGGAGGCGTAGGGGAAAAGCCCAAACGCAATTCTGAAACGCGGCGGTCGCAGACGCGCCGCTACAATCAACGAGGCTGTAGCGGCGCGTTTGCGACCGCCGCACTTCTACTTCGCCGCCAGCCGCGACTTGATCCAGCAGTAGATGCTGTCGCCGATCTGCCGGTAGCCCGAAGGAGCGGGGTGGACGCCGTTGTTGAGGCGGGCGGCCTCGATGTCGGTGCGGGCGTTGGCGGGCGCGGTCCGCTTGGGGTAGTTGTTCGCGCAGTCGAGGTTCACGTTTGCCGGCACGAGGAAGATGTTCTCCGCCTCGCGGTTCCCGAAGGTTTCCAGCATGCGCTCCACGACCCGATGCTGGTTGCGCTTGTACTGCCAACGTGTCTGGCCGCTGCGGTAGTTCGCCCCGAAGGCGTCCTGTGTCGCCGCGGGCGGCACGAGAAGCAGGCAGCCGATCTGGGTTTCGGGGCCGGCTTCACGGATCATCTTCAGGAGCGTCTCGTAATGCCGGAACATCCGGTCGATGCGTTCCTCGATGGTGTCGTCGGTCGAGCTGAAGGTGTCATTGCAGCCGAGGAGGATGGTCACGAAATCCGGGGCCTTCCCGTCGTTGAATTCGCGGCAGTAGCGCGGGAAGTCGAGTTGCGGTTCGGCGTCGCCGTCCTTGTAGATGAAGGGGCTGCCGCATTCCTTGTAGGGGCCTCCGCGCGCGACGCCGGTGTATTTCGTGGCGAAGCGTTCGGCCGTCCAGCCGCCGTAACCCTCGTGCCGGTTGACCTCGGAGCCGCCGCCGGGGCCGCGCGTGCCGATCAGCTTCAATTTCGGATTCCCTTCGCCCTGGCAGAGATCGAAGACCTGCTGCGAATAGACGGAGGCTGCTGTCAGGCTGTCGCCGACGATCAGGACGGACTTCCCGGCGCCTTTGCCGGCGTCGGCCGACGAAACACGGATCATGGATTTCGCCCGCGCGATGATGGCATTGGATTGGTCGCGGACCTCAAGCGTGAAGCCGAACTGGCCCACGTCCTTTTCCGTGGGGGCGTAGGTCCAGCGTTCGGTCTGTTGCGCGCCCCGGTTGCAGGTCACGTCGAAGATGTAGTTCGCCGGATTCACGACGAGGCTGACGTTGTCGAAGTAGACGTTCATCTCGACGCCGGGAACAGCATGGATCACCGGCGGGAGAATGAGCCCTACCTCGCCCTTGAACAGCGGGGCGGGTTCGGGCTCGGCGGCGGGGACGCGAAGGAGGGTGGACGTCAGGAGGAGAAGGGCGGCGAGATGACGCATAATGGGAGCGTAGCGGCGAGGTGGCGGGCGTCAATGGCGGGGAAGCGGTTGGCGGGCTCATGAACCAGATATGCGCACAGATTCGGCCGCGTTTGGCGCTCCGGCGGGGCGCCGTGTTGGCGTGAGCGAATTCCTCCTCTCCGTAGCAGCCGACGTGAGGAGGCTCATTCCGACCTCGTGCCGCCGGATAGATGAGCCTCCTCACGTCGGCTGCTACGCGGTTCTTTCACTTCCTTCGGAGGTCGCAAGCTCGCGGCTCTCAGGTTGACGTCGATGTGCAGTCGCGCGTTTCCACCCAGAGATCACCAGTCACCAACCTCACTCCGCCGTCAGCACATCCTCGAAGTTCACCTTGCCGTTCACATCGTGGAAGCGCATGGCGAGCGTGGGCTTGCCATCCCTGCGTTCCGAGGTCACGGCGAGGAACCCGCCGACGACCTTGAGGTAGCGGTGGTAGTCGTCGCGGAAGTCGCTCTTCTTCCAGCCGCCGGCGTGCTTGTCGCTGGCGGGGCCGCAGGAGTATTCGCGCACGCCGGTCTTCGGATGGATCGAGTGATACTGCCAGTGGCGGTCGCCGCAGATGACGATCATGTTCTTCTGCGAGGCCAGGAAGGCGCGAATCTCGTCTCCCTCGTGGGTGAAGTCCTGGTTGGAGTGATTGTCGTGCTTGTTGTCGCGGTCCGGGCCGACGATGGGTGTCGGGCTGATGAGGACGCGGAAGGCGGCGTCGGATTCACGGACGGTGCGCTTGAACCAGGCCTTCTGCTTCGCGCCCCAGATCGTCTTGTCAGGGCCGTCGGGCAGGTTGTTGGGGCTGCGGAAGTCCCGGCCCTCGACGAACCAGACCTGAAGATCCTCGCCCCAGCGGCGCGTGCGGTAGGTGGATTCGCCCATGGGGACCTGTTCGCGGAAGATGCGCAGGCCCTGTTCGAAGGTGAGGTCGCCCATGTAGGGGGATTTCATGGTCGGCCAGCAGTCGTTCACCCAGGTGTCGTGGTCGTCCTTGATGAAGTAGCTGGCGACGTTGTTGTGGAACTCCACGTTGGTCGGCAGGCCGTAGGTGCGCTGCCAGTGGTAGCGCGCGAGTTCCTCGTTCTTTGCGAGGCGGTCGTAGTAGACGATGTCCCCGGTGTGGACGAAGAAGCTGGGATCGAGTCGACGCATGGAAGGGTAGATCTTGTAGCCGTCGGGGCGGTCCTTGTCGTTGAACATCTGCCCCGTGGAGACGGTGAAGACGACGCGGGCGGACTTGTCGGCCGCGGGCGCGGTCTTGAAGCCTCCGTATTGCACGAGGCCTTGGGTCCCCTTGCCGCCGCGGGCTCCGACGGCGACCTCGTAGCGCGTGTCCGGATGGAGGCCTTTCAGCGTGAACTGTCGGGTGAAGTCGGCCTTGAGATCGACCTGTCCCTCGCCGCCGTTTCGCCACTCTGTCGAGCCGGCGATCCGGTAGCTGACTTTGACCGCGCCGGCGAGGCCGGGGGCGGCGTCGCGGACCGTGCGGATGTTTGAACCGTTCGGGAAGTTCACCGCCTTGACGTTTTGGTTGCGCCGACCGGAGCCGCGGCGCTCATACTCGATCTCGAACATGGGGCCGTCGGCGGGATTGGCAGACTTCGTCTCCGTGAGGCGCGTCCACACGATGGCCGTGGTGTCGGTGACTTCGCCGGTCTTGAAGCCGGTGGCGAAGTGGGGTTGCGGGCCGTCGCCGGGCGCGGCGGCCGGAAGCAGTTTCTCCGGGGGGGCTTGCTGGGAGAAAGCGGGAGTTGCGCAGGTCGTGAAAAGCAGGATCGCGATGGTCGATAGGAATGCCCGGCGCTGGGGAAGAAGAGGAGCTTTCATGAGGCTTGGAAGCGTAGGTCCGCGGGACGCGGCTGGCAATCAAGGAGCGGCGACATTCCTGTCGCCGTGGCCCTGAAGGGGCCAGAAAAGCGCGCGGCAAAACGGGGGCTGCGGGAAGCTGCCAGGCCATGCGGATACGGCGGGTGCCCGTGTGCCTGCTGCGCAGGCAGGGCGACAGGAATGTCGCCCCTTCGTGAACGGCGGGGTCGGAGCCCGTCTTCAAGCTCAGGATTACTCCACCACGCCTCCGCCGAACACGCGGCTTTGGATCAGGCCGTGAAGCAGATCGCGGACGCGGTAGCCGTTCTTTTCGGATTGGTTGAGGATCGTCTCGATCACCCGGCGATCCGAATAGCGGACGGGGGTCCCGGTCGCGTAGAGCGTGAACTGCTGAAGGAGGTTGCGAGCGAGTTGGCGGTCGCGGGCAGTCAGGATTGTCTTCAGGTCGCGGATGTCCCGGAAGGCCTCCCCGCCCAGCAGTCTTCCCGAGGACTCCACGGGCGGGCCGACGCGGTATTCAAAGGCATGGCCGGCCGGATCAACCCCCGTGATCGGGTCGCCCTTTTCCAAGCCGCGATAGCGGTCGCGCCAGGCGCCCATGATGTCAAAGTTCTCCAAGGCGAAGCCGACGGGATCAAAACGGGCGTGGCAGTTGGCGCAGGACTTGTCCTTGGTGTGCGCGGCGAGGATGTCGCGGATGCTCTTCGCGCCGCGCAGGTCGGGCTGGACGGCTGGCACGGAGGTCGGCGGCTTGGGCGGCGGATCCCCGACAATGTGTTTCATGATCCACGCGCCGCGGATCACGGGCGAGGTGGTCGTGCCGTTGGCGGTAACCTTCATGATCGCGCCCTGTGTCAGCAGGCCCCCGTAGGGGCTCCACTTTGGCAGGGCGACTTTTTGGACCTCCGAGCCTTCGACCGGCGTCAGTCCGTAGTGGCGTGCGAGACGGTCGTTGACCCAGGCGAAGTTCGAATCGATGAGCGTCACGGCGGGGAGGTTGTCGCGGATCAGTGAGCGGAAGAACGCGCGGGTCTCCTGGCGCAGCGACTCCACGAGGTAGTCGTCCTTGCGATACTCGGGATACAGCCGGATGTCGGGGAGATCGCGCTTGAGTTCGTCGAGGTCCAGCCATTCGTCGGTGAAGTTCGCGATGAAACGTTCAAAGTGTCTGCCGGCGATCAAGCGGTCGGTCTCGGCGCGCAGGGCGGCTGGTTTCAGGAGCGCGCCATTGGCCGCGAGTTCCTCCAGTCGCGTGTCGGGGCGGGAGTTCCAGAGGAAGTGGGACAGCCGGGAGGCAACGTCGAATTGGGCATTCGCGCCCGTTCCCGCAGGTTCGTCGAGATAGAGAAAATGCCCGGAACAAAGGAAGGCCTGGTAACCGGTCAGCATGGCTTCGGCGAAGGGGGCGCCGGAGGCTAGGCGGTCATGGATGAGCTTGAGGTGCGGCGCGAGGTCCGCTTCGGCAACGGGGCGGCGCGCGGCGCGGTGGGCGAAGCTCCTCAACAGGCGGGCGGCGTCGTTCTGTGGGGTCTTGGAGACGACTGAGACCGGAAGCACGGAACCGGGTTTCGCCGGTTCGATCGGGAGGTCGCGGAAAAGAACCACGTGCGATTCGGGCGGCCACGATTCCGGTTGGAGCGGTCCTTCGACCTCAAGCCATTGGAAGGCGGCGCCGGGATGTCCGTCCGGCGGCATCGGCGGAAAGTCGTAGTAAAGCGGGCCGCCATGGCTGGTGATGGGGTGGGGGACGGGCAGGCCGAGGATGCTGTATTCGAAGGTCTCGCCCGCCTTGAGATGGACCGTGGTCTGGTAGACCGCCTGCTCGGGCTGGATGTCGATCCAGCCGCCGGTCGCGCGAACATCGCCGGAGACATCAGCGGCGGAGGGCTGCCGCGCGCGGAAGGTCATGGCGATCGGGCGGCTTGCGGGGACCATCCAGAAGCCGGGGCGTTGCAGCACGGCGCGGGCGGAAAAGCGGACTCGGTAGGCTCCGTCTTTCCGGGCCAGGAATCCGCGCGGATAGCCGTAGTAGGGCCAGGTCGCGGAGCGGAAGATGCCGACCTCCAATTCCTCGTCCTTCTTGCCGGATTTGGAGGCCTTCGCGACATCGGCGTTCGAGACGGGGACCATCTTGCCATGTTTGGCGAAGAACATCGCCTCGCGGCCGCCATGTTCACCGGTCTTGGGATAAAGGTCCGTTCCGACGGCGCGGTATTTCGCCGGCCGGGTCGGCTTCACGCCGTCGGCGACCGCCTCGCGGAGCGCCGTTTCCGCGGCGTCGAGGTAGGCCTCGAGTTGCACGCGGGACATGTCGAGCGTCGCGGCGGCCTTGGAAAAGCCGGCGGAGGTGCGGTCTTCCGGCAGGCGGTCCTTGATGTCGAGATGCGGCAGTCGAAGCAGGTCGCGGAGATTGTTCTCAAATTCCGCGCGCGTGAGCCGACGCAATGTGCCGCGGCCGTGCTTCTTCACGTCTGCCAGGTCGGTCTCGTGAAGGGTTTGGTCGAGCAGGTTGAGAATCTCGCGACGTTGATCGTCGGGCAACTTGTCCGCCTTGGGCGGCATCTCCAGCTTTTCGACACGGTCGTGGACCAGAATCCAGATCGCGCGGTTCTTGGCGTTGGCCGGGTCGAAGGGCGTCCTGCTCAGGTCGAGGCCGCCCTTGGCGGTTTCAGCGTCGTGGCAGTCGAGGCAGTGTTCCCGAACTAAGCCTTCAAGGCGGTCCGCAGCATCAACATCGCCCCCGGCCAGACTCACAAGACCGGCGGCAACGATGGCGGACAGCCGTTTTGCGGAAATGCGCATGGCGGCGGTCAGCGTGCCTGCAGCGTCGACAACTCGCTGAAGTCGGTCACGGCGTTCCAGGCGACGAAGCCGACGTGGGTGACGGCCTTCAAGGGACGGTCGATCCTGGCCTTGAGCGTCTGCCCGTCGGTCATCACAACCACTTCACGTTTATCCAGGTTCACGGAGACCTCGACCTCGAATACGCGCTGGGAATCGCCCTTGATCTTCAAGGTCGCGCCTTTCTGGCGGCCGGTCGGCCCCTGGATGACGCGGACGGTTCCCTGAACGAACTGGAGGCCGCACTTGATCAGTTTCTCGTCCTCGGAGCCGTCTCCGAAGGCAAAGAAGCCGTTCTGGTAGTAGGGAGGATTCGGGAATCCTTTCGCCGCCTGGATCTTGAACTTCCATTTCGCGTTCGAGGTGATCGGCGCCTCGAGCTGGTTCAGGGCGAAGGACGCTTTCTGGTCGTCGGCGCCGAGCCGGATGCCCAGGGGGGACTTGATCGCCTTGCCGTCGGTGACGCTGTCGAAGTTCTGGTTGAGGCTGGCGCCTTTGAGCGGGGCGCGTCGGGAGGGCCGGGCGCGATTGCCTCCCTGCCGTCCGCGCGGGACCAGCTTGTCCGTCTCGGCCTTGTATTCCTCGTCGCTGGGCAGGAGGAACTCGGGAAGGATCTCGACCTTCTCACCGAGCGTGGATTTGAGCGGTTTGCCCTGCGCGCCGAAGCTCTGCACCGAGCCGTCGCTCATGGCGGCGAAGAGCCGGCCGCTGGCTGCGGCCATGCCGTCCCAGACCGGCAGCGCATCGATGGCGACGCTGGCGAGCGGCTTGCCGTCCTCGGTGGAGAAGGCGCCGATGCGCACGCCGCGTTTGCCGGTGAAGGAACCCATGGAGCGGACGGCGTCTCCGTAGGGGCCGGCGGCGAAGAGCGCCTTGCCGGCGACGGCCATGGCGCGGACGTGGAAGGGGATTTCCCGCGACCACTTGATCGGGGTGGTGCGGTATTTGGTCCAGTCGAGGCCGAGGTCCTCGCCGCGGCGGCGGGCCTGGTTGACCTCGGCGTAGTTCGGTTCCGGGCCTGAACGTTTCTCGGCGGCGTAGAGGATGTACTTGTCGCCGCGGGTGAACTGCGCGGTGTTCATGCCGGGGTAGGCGGAGCGCCCGAAAGCGTAGACGGAATTTTCGTCGTTCACCAGGAGGCGGCCGGCGGGGAGTTTGTTGCCGGCCTGCCACCAGCCGCCGTAGCCGCCCTTGGTGTCATCGCCGTAGACCATGTAGATGCGGTGCCACCAGGTGTCGTCGAGGTAACCGGCGGGCGAGAAGGCATGGGGCGCGGGTTCGCGCGGGGAAAGCGTCTCGGCGTCGAAGCCGAGGTGCCGGAGGAAGACGCGCTCGCCGTCGCCGGACATGATGTCGGGCAGCGCGCCCTGCATGTCGAAGGAGCTGGTGAGCGGCGGTTGCTTGCCGCCCTCGAGGTCGTAGACGTTGTAGGTGAACACGAGTTCGCCGGTGTCGGCGTTCAGCTTCACCAGGTGGATGCCGCCGTCGAGGAAGGAGGAGCGGCCGGCGGCGGCGTAGACGAAGCCCTTCTGCACCAGGACGCTGCCGTTGATCGGCCAGGCGGATTCGACGCGGTTGTAGGCCATGACCCGGCGTTCGACCGGCGCGGCGCGGGTGCGCCAGACGAGCGCGCCGTCGGTCGCCCGCAGGCAGTAGACCGAGCCGTCGGCGGAGCCGAAGTAGACGCGGCCGCGATCGATGGTGGGCGGGGAATCGACCTTGCCGCCGACCGTGAACTGCCAGGCGCGTCCGCCGTTCTCCGCGCGGAGGGCGTGGACGGTGTTGAGGTCGCGCTGGGAGACGAGCGCCAGACCTTCGCCGACGACGAGGCTGGTGAGGTCGCCGCCGATATCGGTCTTCCAGCCCTGCTTGAGGTCGGCGGTCACCGTGGTGGAGGATTCGCCGCTGCGGGCGACATTGCCGCGATACGTCGGCCAGTCGCCGGGCTTGGCGGCGGACTGGATGGCCGCGCCGAAGGCCGGCCCCTTCTCGGTGGGTGTGGTTTCATAATCGGGCAGCGGCAGGCGCGCGGTCGGCCCGGGGGCCATGGCGGTGAATCCGTTGAGCTTGCCCTTGATGTAGCAGGCGCAGGCGTGCGGGGTGGAATAAAGCATGCCGTTGGCGGGCATGATGCCGAAGAGGCAGGCGCCGCGGACCCAGTGGTTTTCCTCGTAGGATTCCTTGGTCGGATCCACGTATTCCACGCCGGAGCGGGATAGCAGCACGTAGTCCCCGCTGGCCTTGGCCTTGTAGCAGCGATGGTGGCCGATGCCCTTGAAGGGCGGCAGGTCGAACTGCTCCTTCACCTCGCCGGTCAGGGGATCGCGTCCGGTGAAGGTCCCGTCGGCGCGCGCGCTGGTGATGTTCATGGACCAGACCAGGCCGTTCATCAGCATCACGGTCACGGGGCTGCGGTAATCGTCGGTGGTCCAGTCCGTCTTCCAGAGCGTTTTGCCGTTGGCCAGCGACAAGGCGGTGAGCTTTCGGGAACGCGCGTAGAAGACGACCTTCTCGTGCAGGACCAGCGTGGGCGATTCCTCGGAATACATCTGCAGCTTCTCGGGCATCGGCTCGGACTTCCACTTTTCCTTCCCGGTCTTCAGGTCGAGGCAGACGACGCTCTGACCGTCGTGGTAAACGACGTTTCCGTTCAGGGAGGCCAGGGTAAGCGGCGCGACGCGCGGACCGACGCGCGTCCAGAGCGTCCTGCCGGACGCGGCCTCGACGGCCACGACGCGGCGGGCGATATCGTGGTCGATGACGGCGTGGTTGCGGCCGTCGTAATTGAAGTTGCGGCGCTTGCGGCGCTCCGCCTCCAGCGCGGTCTGGTTGGCGGGATCGGGGTTCACCTGCACGAGCAGGATGCCGTCGGTGTGGATGAATTCCTCGGCGGCGGCGGTGTTCTTGTAGGTTTGCAGTTCCTCGCCGGTGGCGGCGTCGAATTGCTTCAATGCGCCGTTGATGTCGAGCGGCGCGTAGACGCGATCGCCGACGGCCACGAGTTTGCGGGGCATCTGGGCGGGGCCGCTCTTCCAGGGCCAGAAGCGGGTCAGCCATTGCGTGATCGGCTTGCGCCAGAGGACGGCGCCGTTGTAGGCGTCGCGCGCCACGAGTTGCCAGTCGGCGGGGAGCTGGATCGAGGCGCTGGGTCCGTGATCGAGAATATAGAAGACGCGGCCGTTGGCGGAGACCATGGCGTTGAGGCTGGCCATGTTCTCGTGGGTGGCGGACCAGAGCGGCTTGCCCGACCACTGGAAACGCCGAGGCAGGCCGCAGTCGGAATCTTCGCCGACCGGGTTGTTTGCCGCGGTGTATTGGTAGTGGGTCCAGTCCTTGGAGGCGTCGCCGTGCGGCTTGCGTTCCTGTCTCCATTTGCCGCCGTTGTTGAAGAAGGCCGATCCGCCGGGAGCGAGGACGCGCATGGCCTCGTTGCGGGAGACGCTTTGGCCGGCCTCAACGATGAGAAGGTTGACCAGGCTCTCCGCGTGGGGGAGTTGCGGGCCGGTCCAGGCCTCGGCGTTGAGGCGGCCGGCGGCGGCGTGCGTCCGGAAGCGTTCGCGCGCTGTGGTGACCTTGGCGGAATCGGTGTCGAGCGCATGGACCACGAGGGCCGGGGAGGCCTTCGCCAGTTGCGTCGCCAGCGAACCGTCCCCCGCGCCGACGACTACAGTCAGACCGCCGGAGACGCCCGACTCCTTCAGGAACTCCGGGGTGGCGGCGAACGCGGTCGAGGCGAGAAACGCGAGGGTGAAGGCGGCGAAGGAAATCCGGGAAGGCGTTTTCATGGAGCGCGCATGCTAGGCGCGCCCGGGCGGGAATGCAATGCGGGTTAAGGACGGGCTTGGGGCTTGAACTTTCGTGTCGGACCGTTCAATGCCCGCAAGACACGATGGCCGCCGCGCAGGTGGGGGCGAATTCTCCGAATGAGCCGGCGCGAGCCTTTCCCTGCGCGGCTCACTGAGGACAGTTCGCCCTACCTTTTGGGGGCGTGCGTAGCCGGCTTGGTCTTGTTTCCGCTGATCCGGAGATTGCGGACCTTCACGGATTTGCCGGCGGCGAGCCAGCTGCGGGTCTTGGGTGTGGCGAGATAGGCGTGTTGAGCGCGGAGCTCCCTGCCGTCGAGATTGGCGGCCATCCTGTCTCCGGTCCACTCGACGCGCAGGCGATGCCATTTGCCGGACTTCACCGGGACCTTCGCCCGGGCGATGGTGTGCGACGGCTTGACGGAGTCCTCGGCGATGCTCAGCCCCGCCGCGTTGACCACGACGCGGCCGACGTGCTTCCTGGCGTCGCAGCCCACAAGGAAGGAACCCGGGCCCTCGATCAGGAACTCCACTTCGATGACGGCATCGGCCAGCCCCACCTTGTGATGCAGCACGGGAATGTGCTTCTGCTCCGGGAGGTCGAGCACGTCGAGGATGCCGTTCGCGGGCGTCCATTTTCCCTTGGCGACGCTGAAGCTGTCGTCCAGCGGAGCCTTGAAATTCGGCGCGGCGAGGAGCGGCGGGGCTTCCTTGAGCAGCAGCGGTTTGGCGTCCTGCGCGTGGTTTGGAATGGCGGCCGTGAATGCGAGGGAGACGGCGAGGAGAAGAGCGGCGGACTTTGGGTGATTCATGATCGTGGGATAATGTGGGCGAATCGGGACGAATGCCAGTTGCTTCGTTCTTCCCAGCTCTGCTTTCACTCCCTCTGGGGTGTTGAATTGGGCTCGACGGAGTCTCTCCCCACCGAGCTTACGGACCATCCAGTTTCCGCAGGCGCTGACGGTGGCTGAGCAGATTGTCGTTCGGCATGGAAAGCAGGGCTCGAAGACAGCGGCAGCGAATCCAAAGAGCCGGTGGGGAGAGACTCCGTCGAGCCCATTATGAAGTCCCGGAGGGACGACCTGATGCTCCCCGCGCTAGGGCCAATCGACATTCAGTTCAACCAGAGGAGCGCTGCGGCGAGGTGAAGGA
>JAYPFK010000059.1:0-42076 GCA_038126235.1 Verrucomicrobiales bacterium | reverse complement strand
AAATGGCGGGAGCGACGAGACTCGAACTCGCAACCCCTGGCGTGACAGGCCAGTGCTCTAACCGATTGAGCTACGCCCCCGCGTGGGAGGCCGAGAACGTAGTGAAACGCCTTGGGGGTGTCAAACGACAAAAAGAGAAAAAAGTGGCCCGGAAGGCAGACGCCAAGGAGGTGGGGGTGGGGAACCCCGCTGAGGAAACGTACTGCCAACCGGACCACTATCATTCATGCATAACCCAAAATTGCAGTCAACCAGCAATAAAACAGTCAACCCGTCGATGCCGCCGCCCCAGGAAAAGGACGCTGCCACCCACTCTTGGCGATGCCCGTCACCCTCCCAACCCGCACGAAAGCGTTGCTCCACGCCCGCGATCCGCTAGTTTTGCGGGATGCTCCGTCAGACCAGATTGATCGCCCTGACGCCGGTTTTCGCGGCGGCGTTGACCGTGACTGCGACGGGCGGCCCGATCGCCATCGCGGCTCCGACATTTGAAAAGGACATTCGTCCGATCCTGCGCGCCCATTGCCTCGACTGCCATGGGGCCGAGGCGGAATTGAAGGGCGGCCTTGATCTGCGCCTGCGGCGATTCCTCGTGCGCGGCGGCAAGCACGGGCCGGCCATCGCGCCGGGCGATCCCGACAACAGCCTGCTCATCCAGCGCGTCCGCGACGGCGAGATGCCGCCCAGCGGCGGACACGTTCCCGCCGAACAGGTCGCTCTCATGGAACAATGGATCCAGGCCGGCGCGCCCACCCAGCGCCCCGAACCGGAGAGCATCGGTCCGGGCCTGGGCATCACCGAGGAGGAACGGGCATTCTGGTCTTTTCAGCCGATCCAGCGTCCCGCCATCCCGGAGGTGAGCCACCCGGAACAGATCGGCGCGCCGATCGACGCCTTCATCCTCCACAAGCTGGAAGCCAAAGGGACCTCCCTCTCGCCCGAAGCCGCTCGCGCCTCGCTGATCCGGCGTGCGTATTTCGACCTGCTTGGCCTGCCGCCCGGCTCCAAGGCCGTGAACGAATTCATCGCCGACGATTCCGCAGGCGCCTACGGTCGAATGATCGACGACCTGCTGAACTCCCCGCATTACGGCGAGCGCTGGGGGCGTCATTGGCTGGATGCCGCGGGCTACGCCGATTCCGAGGGCCACACCGAGCGGGACGACCTGCGCCCCTACGCCTGGCGCTATCGAGATTATGTCATCCGCGCCTTCAACGAGGACAAGCCCTTTGACCGTTTCATCGTGGAGCAGCTTGCCGGCGACGAACTTGTCCCCCAGCCCCACCGCAACCTCACGTCCGACCAGATCGACCTGCTCGCTGCGACGGGCTTCCTGCGCATGGCCTCCGACGGCACAGGCAGCGGCGCCAATGACGCCATGGGGCAGAACCAGGTCATCGCCGACACGCTGAAGATCGTCTCCTCCTCCCTGCTCGGCCTGTCGGTCGGCTGCGCGCAATGCCACGACCACCGTTATGACCCCATTTCGCAGAAGGACTACTACCAGCTGCGCGCGGTTTTTGAACCGGCCTTCAACGGCGGCGGCTGGAAGGCTCCTTCGCGCCGACGCGTGTCGCTTTATACCGACGCGGACCGGGAAACCGCCGCTGCCATCGAGAAGGAGGCCCAGGCAGCCCAGGCGAAGGTGAAGCAGAAGGAGGCGCAATATGTGAAGGCCGCCCTGGAAGTGGAGTTGAAGAAGCACGAGCAACCGCTGCGCGACCAACTGCGCGAGGCCTACAACACGCCCGTCGCCAAGCGGACCGCGGACCAGAAGGCCCTGTTGAAGAAATACCCGGCGACGAACATCAGCGCCGGCACGCTTTACCAGTACAACCAGAAGGCGGCGGATGAAATCAAGGCCGACTACGCCGCGGTCGCCAAGGTCCGCGCCCGCAAGCCGGTCGAGGAGTTTCTGCGCGTCCTGTCTGAAACCCCGGGGCAGGTTCCGCTGACGCGGCTGTTTCATCGCGGCGACCCCCGTCAGCCCAAGGACGAGATGCAGCCCGCGTCCCTGACCGTCACCGCGCCGCCCGGCAAGCGACGCCATTTCGAGACCAACTCTGACGGCCTTCCCACCAGCGGCCGCCGTCTCGCCTACGCGCGTTGGTTGACGAGCGGCGAACACCCGTTGGTTGCGCGCGTCGTCGTGAACCGTGTCTGGCTGCATCATTTCGGCCGGGGCCTCGTCGCCACGCCGGACGACTTCGGCGCGCTGGGGGAACGTCCCAGCCATCCTGAACTGCTGGACTGGCTGGCGAGCGAGTTCATGGCCTCAGGCTGGAGCATGAAACGCCTGCACAAGCTGATCATGACGTCCGCCGTCTACCGGCAGACCTCGCAGGCGGACGCCGAACGCGCCGCCGCCGATCCGGACAACCTCCTCTACTCGCGCAAGCCCATCGTCCGCCTTGACGCGGAGATCGTGCGCGACCGGATGCTCGTCGCGAGCGGCGCCCTGAAGCCCCGTCTTTTCGGTCCGCCGGTTGCGGTCAAGGCCGACGCCGCCGGGCAGATCGTGGAGTCCGAGCCGCCGGCCCGCCGCAGCGTCTACATGCAGAACCGCCGCAGCCAGCCGCTCTCCATGCTCACCGCCTTCGACGCGCCGGTCATGGAGGTCAACTGCGCGATGCGTCCCTCGTCCACCGTCACGCCGCAGTCGCTCATGATGATGAACAGCGAGTTCGTCCTGCAGCAGGCGGAGAAAATGGCGGAGCGGGCCGAACGCGAATCGTCGGCCGCCGCGTCGGTCAAAGCTGAATTCGACCCCGCCGCCCTGGTCGCCGCGTTGCGGCCTCCCTGGAGTTTCGGGCATGGCGGTTACGATGAAGCGAAGAAACGCACGGGCTCCTTCACGCCACTGTCGCATTGGACCGGCTCCTCCTGGGCGGGCGGACCGAAACTGCCGGCGCCGGTCACCGGCTACGCCTCGTTGAGCGCCTCCGGCGGCCATCCCGACCGCAACCCCGGCTTCGCGACCATCCGCCGCTGGACGGCGCCTTTCGCCGGACGCGCGACGATAACCGGTCGGCTGCATCATCCCTCCCCCAACGGGGACGGCGTGCGCGGCCGGGCGGTCTCCAGTCGCGCGGGCCTGCTCGGCGAATGGACGGCGAAGACCGGCGAGGCGCGCACCGAGATCGCGGCCTTCGAAGTCCGCGCCGGCGACACCATCGACTTCATCACCGACTGTCGCGCCAACCACACTTCCGATTCCTTCAACTGGACAGCGACGATTTCGCTGGCCTCACCCGAAGGCGCGGAGCGGGGCGTGTGGAAGTCCGACGCCGGCTTCCACGGTCCGGTCGAGTCCAAGGCGGATTCCTTCGCCAACCTCCCCGCGCGCATCGCGCGCGCCTGGGAACTGGCTTACGACCGCGCCCCCACCGCCGAGGAAATGCGGTCCGCGCTGGACTTCGTGGAACAACAGGCCCGCCAACTTGCCGTCCAACCGCCCGCCGATCCCAAGCGCAAGCCGGCGGAGCTCATCATGGCCAACCTTTGCCAGGCCCTCCTGAATTCAAACGAGTTCCTGTATGTGGATTGACTTCAAGAGGGGAGTTCCTCTTCCTGAGGATGAGGGCGGTTATGCGCGCGAAGTCGCCAATTATGGAATCCGAAGGGGCGTCCAATCGCGCGGCGCCGCACTCCAAAACGCTGACGCGGCTTCCGGACGCTTTTATTCCTCCCCTTGCCTCCAACCATGACCGCCCCTAAAAAACGCGTCCTACTCGCGGGCCTCTTTCACGAGACGCACACCTTTCTCGAAGGGACCACCAGCCTGCGCGAGTTCGAGATTGCCCGGGGCAAGGAGTTGTTCGCCCGCCGCGGCGACGCGTCGCCCTTGGGCGGGTTTCTCGAAATCGCCGACGACTGCGGCTGGGAAGTCCTGCCGACCATCGACTACCGCGCCACGCCCGGCGCGACGGTGGACGACGCGGTGTTCGAGAGCTTCTGGTCAGAGTTACAACAACGGGCGATCCCGGAAATCCGCGAGGGCATCGACGCCATCTACCTGGTTCTGCACGGAGCCATGGTTTCGCAGACCTATCCCGATGTGGAGGGCGAGCTGCTTCATCGCATCAGGAGGCTGGACGGCGCGGCGCGCGTCCCGATCTTCGGCGTTTACGACCTGCACGCCAACTTCACCTGGACGATGGCTTCGAACGTCGAGTGCCTCGTCGCCTACCGCGAGAATCCGCATACCGACGCCAAGGACGCGGCCATCCGCGCTGCGCGCCTGCTGCAACGGCGCTTCGAGACCGGCCAGCAGACGCGCATGATCTGGACCGGGACCAATCTCGTCTGGCCGCCGACCGGCGTCGCGACGGCCAACGATCCGATGCGCGCGCTGGAATCCCTGGCCCGCGAAATCGAGGCGGCCCAAACGAATGTCTGGGCGGTGAATGTGAACGCCGGCTACTCCTTCGCCGACACCCTGGACACCGGCGTCAGCTTTGGCGCGGTGATTGAACACCACGACGGGGATCCAGCGCGGCCGCCCGAGCTGGACGAACTGGCCCGCCTGGTCCGCCTTGCCGACGAACTTCGCGACCAGGGCAACGTCACAGACCGGCCCATCGACGCGGTCCTTGACGAGCTCGACCGCGACGCGCCCGGCCTGACCGCCATTGTCGAGCCGTCGGACAACATCGGCGGCGGCGCGCCCGGCGACGGGACCGGCATCCTGCGCGCCTTCGTGGAACGCGGCTTTGAGAACGCCGCCGTCGCGATCAACGATCCGGAAGCCGTCGCGGCCCTCGCGGACTTGCAACCCGGGGAAATGAAGACACTGGCCATCGGCGGCAAGGGCAGTCGCCTGGACGCGGGGCCGCTGGAGCTGGAGGTTGAGCTGGTTTCGCGCAGCGATGGACGGTTCGAACTGGAAGACAAGCAAAGCCATCTCGCCTCCATGTCCGGCAGCTTCTTCGACATGGGTTCGACCGCGGTCGTGCGCCACGAGGGCGTGATCATCCTGCTGAGCAGCCGCAAGACTCCGCCCTTCGACCTCGGCCAATGGCGCAGCCAGGGCGTTGATCCGGCCGCGCTTTCCTTCATCGGGATCAAGGCCGCGGTCGCGCACCGGGCGGCCTACGATCCGATCACCTCCCGCAGCTTCTGGGTGGACACGCCCGGCCCCTGCACCAGTAATCTGAAGAACCTGCCCTTCCGCCGCATTCGCCGGCCCGTGTTTCCCCTGGATGCGGCGGCCCACAATCCGGAAACCTGAGCCTCGGACGCTCACCCTTGAATTTTAAACTCCCACACGGGATCGGGAGCTCGGGATCCGGGAGTTTGCTGCTCCGGTTTTAGCGTTGCAGCCCGGGCGCGCTCATGACTAACTCCCGGCTTCGTTGCAACGTTTTCCGGGGTCGGGTTGTCTCTGATTTCGGACCCGCGACTGCCCGCCGCCCCGGAGGCGTCAGGCGAACCCCCGATCGAATTTTCAGACAACCGACGGCATTTATCGATGCAGGCCTTCAGATCCATCGTGACCAACGCGTTCATGGAGCTGGTGCGTCAGCCCTTTTTCCTGGTGCTGATGACCGCCTCCGTTGCGTTCATCGCGTTCCTGGGCAGCATCTATTACTTCGCCCTAGGCGAGGATGAGAAGCTGGTCAAGGACAGCGCGCTGGCGGTGGTGTTCCTTTCCGGCCTGTTCGGGGCCGTGTTCAGCGCGTCGAGTTCCGTGGCGCGGGAGATCCATTCCGGCACGGCCCTGGCGGTGATGTCCAAGCCGATCGGTCGGTTTTCCTTCCTGCTCGGGAAATTCACCGGCCTGGCCGGGGCGTTGACGCTGCTGACTTTCGTGAACCTGATCGCCGTGTTGGTTTCGACCAAGATCGCCTTCGACGCCTACGGCGAACCGGACTTGCGGGCGCTGGGGATCTACTATGGCTCGATCTTCCTTGCCTACCTGGTCGGCGCCGGCTTGAACTACTTTCTGGGGAAACCCTTCGTCGGAAACACGGTGTTCGCGCTGGTCCTCGCGTTGACGGCGGCCTTCTGTGTGATCGCCTTCTTCGACAAAGAGGGCGCCCGGCAGAGTTTTGGGGCGGACATCGACTGGCGGCTTGTGCCGGCCACGCTGCTGTTGTTGTTCGCCCTCTGGGTCCTGGCCTCGCTGGCCCTGGCCTGCACGACGCGTTTGGACATGGTGGCCACCCTCGCCATCTGTTCCGGCTTTTTCCTGATCGGAATCATGTCGGATTACCTGTTCGGCCTGGCGGCCCAGGGCGGAAGCTGGGCGGCCTCGGCGGCCTATGCAGTCACGCCCAACTGGCAGGTCTTCTGGATGTCCGACGCGCTGGAGGAGGGGAAGACGATCCCCTGGTCCTACGTGGGGCGGGGACTGGAATACGCCCTGGGCTATCTGGCCATGGTCCTGGCCCTCGCGATGGCGCTGTTCCAGGACCGGGAACTGAGTTGAGATGTCGGGAATCCTTGCCATCACACGGTTGACGATCAAGGCGGCTGTCCGCATGCGGTTGATCCCCGCCGTGGCCGCGCTGCTGGTCCTGCTGCTGGCCGCTCTCCCCTTCCTGATCTCGCACGACGGCTCTGCCGGGATGTTCACCCAGGTGATGATGACGTATTCGCTGTTCGTGGTGACCCTGCTGCTGGGGCTCACGACCATCTGGCTGTCCTGCGGGACCATGGCGCGGGACATCGGCGACGCGCACATGCAGGTCGTCGCCACCAAACCCGTCCCCCGCTGGCAGATCTGGCTGGGCAAGTGGCTGGGCATCACGCTCCTCAACGCCGCGCTGCTCGGCCTGAGCGGGGGCACGATCGCGGGTATGCTCCACTGGCGGTCAAAGGACCTCACCGCCGAGCAGAAACAGGTCCTGAAGAAGGAGATCCTGGTGGCCCGAGGCGGCGTCAAGGAGGCCAGGCCCTTCGGCGAGGAGCAGATCAAGACCCGCATGGCCGTGCTGCGCACACTGCCCGGCATGTCTGACCTGAATGACGCCAACCTGCGTCAGGAGGCCATCGCCGAACTCAAGCGCGCCAACGAACTGGTGGGCTCGGGGCGGGTGATCCGCTGGGACATCGACCTGAGCCACGTGATGGACAAGACCCGCGACCAGCCCCTGCACCTGCGCGTCAAGTTCTTCTCCTCGGACTTCAAGCCCACGGTCACCAACATGACCATGCAGACGGACTTCGAGGTCGGCCATCCGCAGCGCTCGCGCCAGTTCAGCTACAACCGGCCGATGGCGCCGGAGGGTTTCCATGAGTTTGAAATCCCGCCGAATCTCTACGACGACCAGGGCCGGCTGCGCATCTCCTTCGCGAATCACAACCGCTCCACCGTGCTCTTTCCGCTGGAGGACGGCCTGGAGGTCCTGTTCCCCGAGGGCGGTTTCACGATGAACTTCACGCGGGCTCTCGGGGTGATCCTGTGCTGGCTGGGGCTGTTGGCGGCGGTCGGCCTGTGCGGCGGCAGCTTCCTGTCCTTCCCCATCGCGGCCTTCCTTGTGTTCACCCTGCTGATCGTGATCTCCTCGGGCAACCTGATCACCGAGATCGTCAGCGAGGGCACCATTTCAGGGATCGACCATGAGACCGGCCAGAAGTCCTTCGGTTATCTGGACTGGTTCCTGGTGCCGCTCTTCAAGCTGCTGCTGCTGGTCGTGGACTCGGTCCGGTCCGTTTCGCCGATCGACGCCCTGAGCACAGGGCGCACGGTCGGGTGGGGCCAGTTGGGCGTGGCCTTCGTCCGGATCATCCTGGTCGTCGGCGGAATGTTCTTCGTGGCCGGGGCCGTCATCTTCAACCGGCGCGAGCTGGCGACCGCGCAATCGCACCAATGAACTCCTCGCTCAAGATCAAGGCCTCGCTCTGCCTGCTGGCGGCCCTGCTGGCGGGCAAGAACCTGTTGTCGCTCAAGGGGCTCAACGCCCAGCGCGCGGAAAATGGCCTGACGCACCTGGAGAAGCCCCTGGAGAACGCGCCGCCGCTGCTCGCCTTCTCGACGGTGGCCCTGGGGGGCTTCCGCGGCCTGATCGCAAACTACCTCTGGGTTCGGGCAAATTCGCTTCATCTGGAAGGCCGCTACTTCGAGACCATGACGCTCGCTGGCTGGATCACCCAGCTGCAACCGCGCATCTCCGACGTCTGGGAATACCAGGCCTGGAACATGGCCTACAATGTCTCCCGGGAGTTCGATGAACCCGAGGAACGTTGGCAGTGGATCGACAGCGGCATCCGCCTGCTGCGCGACGAGGCCCTCGTTTACAACCCCCAGGAGCCCGATCTCTACCGCGAACTCGCCTGGTTCTACGAGGACAAGTTCGGCAAGACGCTGGACGAGGAGCACCGCTTCTACAAGATCCGCCTCGCCACCGAGATGGTGAAGCTCTTCGGCCGCCATCCTGACTACGCGGCGCTGCTCAACCCGCAGACCGACGAGGCCCGGGAGACCGTCCGCCGCATGCGCGAGGAATACAATCTCGACCCCGTCTGGATGGCTCGCGTGGACCAGGAATACGGCCCCTTCGACTGGCGCCTGCCCGAGGCGCACGCCGTCTACTGGGCCTCGCTTGGCCTCGAGCGCGCCCGCGTCGATGACGACGTGATCGTCCTGCGCCGCACGATCTGGCAGTCCATGCACGCCGCCTTCAAGCACGGCCGGCTGATCGAGAACCAGTTCACCCGCACCCTCGACTTCGGGCCGAACATGGACCTGCTGGAGAAGACCCATGAGGTCTTTCTCAACCTCAAGAAGGCCGAGGCTGAAGAGGATGACGACAACTCCAAGGAGATGGCGGACTACGTCGGTCGCGCGCATCAGGGCTTCCTCGCGGACGCCGTCTTTTTCCTCTACGGCTACAACCGGATCGGGGAGGCGAACAAGTGGTTCCTGGAGCTGAAGAAACTCTATCCCGACGCCCTGCCGGAGTTCACCCGCCTCAACGATTTCGCCAAGTTCCGGGTTGAGGAGATGGTCAAGGACGGCAACCGCGACCGCGTCGTCGCCATCATCGACGGCTTCCTGAACACCGCCTACTACAACATGGTCATCGGCGAGCAGGACGACGCGACCAAGGGCATGATCATGGCCATGAACGTGCACAAGGTCTACCACGGCCGGACCTTCAACCAGGTCCGCATCCAGTTGCCTGACATCGAACAGATGAAGGCCGACGCGGCGCAGGACATTCTCAAGGGGAAGAACCCCGCCTTCACCCTCGACATGCGGGCCGTCTTCGCGCAGATGGCCGGGCTGGAACTCAAGCTGACGGAGGAGGAAAAGGCTCAGCTCAAGGCGCGCGAGGAGGCGGAGAAGCGCTGAGGCGCCTCTCAAGGAGCGGCGACATTCCTGTCGCCGTGCCGCCAAGGCGGCAGTCCAGCGCGCCTGGACATGCTCACGTCGGCTCATTGAGGACAATTCGCCCTATCCACCCTGAGACAGGCGCTTTTTTTCAGGGCATCGACGGAAGCCATGCGAAGGCGTGCCCAAGGAGCGGCGACATTCCTGCCGCTCTCCCTCCCTCAATCCAACCGGCGGATCCGCAGGTCCTTGAAATAGAACACGCTGTTCGGATCGTGTCCCTGCAACGCGATCGCGCCGCCTTCGGGATTCAGCAGGCGCCCCTCGCGGTTCTTCGGCCGCTTGGGATTCGGCGGCTCCGTGTATTCGATGACCTGCCTGTCATTGAGGTGAACCACGATCCGCTTGCCGTCCACGCGGATCCGCACCTTGAACCACTTTGTTTCATCGACCGGCGATTCCGCCAGATCGACCACCGCGTAAAGGCTGCCCGTCTTGCGTTTTTCCTTTGCCGAGCTGTTCAACTGCACCTCGTAGCCGTTGCGCAGATGATGCTTCGCGTCGCGCGGGGTCATGTCCGTGTGGAAGAAGATCCCGGAGTTCGAGCCCGGCTCACTGCGCACCGTCGCCTCGAATTCGAAGTCCTTGAAGCGGACCAGCCCCTCCTTCCGGTCGCCGACGTAGAACAGGTGCGACTTCTGGCTCGCTTCGCGGCAATGCGCCTTGATCGCGCCGCCCATCACCGAGAACGAATCCGGGAGTTGATTCGCGCGCCAACCGGACAGGTCCTTCCCGTTGAACAGGGAAATCCAGTCGCCCGCATGGACTGGAAGGCTGGAGAAAAGCAACGCGGACATGAGGAGCAGTAGCCGGGAGATCTTCATGACCGCGGATTGGACGGCGCGCGAAACGCCGCGTCAAGCAGGGAGCGGCGACATTCCTGTCGTCGTGCCGACGAAGGCGACAGACGCAGCGCGTGGGACGCAGATGACGTCGGAATTTCGGAAGCGTCTTCGCCGCCAACGCCTTAGTGGCTGCTGCGCAGCCAGGGCGACAGGAATGTCGCCCCTCCTTGGGCTTGGCCTTTCCCATGCCTCTTCATCACCGCGACAGAAGGGCAACAGGGCCATCGGTTCTCAGCCGGGTAGCGGCGTGACCCAACCAAGGAGCGGCGACATTCCTGTCGCCGTGCCGCCGAAGGGGGCAGACGCAGCGCGTGGGACACGTAGACGGCGTCGGAAATCCGGAAGCGTTTTCGCCGTCAACGCCTTTGTGGCTGCTGCGCAGCCAGGGCGACAGGAATGTCGCCCCTCCTTGGGCTTCAGCTCAATAGAGCATCTCGGCCAGTTTTGTCATCCACTCAGGATCGAACTTGAGGATGGAGCGGTCGTAGGTCATCAGGCCGTTGACCTCGCCCTCGACGTCCGTGGTCTGGGTGTACACGGCGGCGGCGAGTCCTTGCTTCTTCAGGGCGGGCAACTGCTCCATGAGCTGGGCGTAGTTGGACTTCAGTTCGTTCGCTGTCTCGTAGGTGCGGTAGCCCCAGTTGCGCTTGTTCCACCAGAGGTGGCCTTTCACCGGCAGGCCGAGGCCGCCATATTCGCCGAGCACGGAGGCGCGCTTCGCCTCCACGTCGAACATCCCTGGGCCGGGGTACTTGTGCATGTCTATCATGTCGCCGCTGCCTCGGTCGGCCCAACCGCTGGGGCCGTCGATGATCCGGGTGGGATCGTAATCCTTCGTCCAATCCAGCACGGGGGTCGTGTCGAACTGCCCCCAGCCCTCGTTGAAGGGGACCCAGACCACGATCGACGGGTGGTTGTGCCGCGCGTCGATCATGGCCTTCAGTTCCGTGTGGTAGATCGCGCGCGCCCCGGCCGGCAGGTCGAGGTCCTTCTCGGCTCCGGACTTGAGGTGGTTGGGGCCGCGGGCGTCGCCCTGGAAGCCGCTGGGCATGTCCTGCCAGACGAGCATGCCCAGCTTGTCCGCCCAGTAATACCAGCGCGCCGGCTCCACCTTCACGTGCTTGCGGATCATGTTGAAGCCCATCTTCCGCGTCATCTCGATGTCGAAGATCAACGCCTCCTCGGTTGGCGCGGTGTAGAGGCCGTCGGGCCACCAGCCCTGATCGAGCGGGCCGAACTGGAACAGCGGCGAATCGTTCAGGAACATCCGGTTGATGCCCTCCTTGTCCTTCGCGAGTTTGATTTCCCGCATGCCGAAGTAGCCGCCGACGGAATCGATCTCCCGGCCGCCGTCCAGCAGCGTGACCTTGAGGTCGTAAAGGTGCGGCGAGTCCGGCGACCACAGCTTCGCCTGACGCACCGGCAGATGCAGCAACTGCCCCGCCAGCCCGACCACCTCGCCGACCTTGCGTTCGTTCTCAAACGCCTCCGCCCGAACGGCGAAGCCCCGGCCCGTCGGTGAGGCGTCGACCGTCAGCTCCAGCCGGCTCGATTGGATGTCCGGCGCGAACTTCAATCCGCGGATGCTCGCGGCGGGAACGGGCTCCAACCACACGGTCTGCCAGATGCCCGTGACGCTGGTGTACCAGATGCCGCGCGGATCCTTCACCTGCTTGCCGCGCGGCTGCGGCCCGTCGTTGCTCGGATCCCACACGCGGACGATGAGTTCGTTCGCGCCGCCCGGATTCAACGCGTCGGTGATGTCAAAGGAGAAGGGATCGTAGCCGCCGCGATGCTCGCCGACCTGTTTCCCGTTCACGAAGACCACGGCCTCCCAATCGACCGCGCCGAAGTGCAGCAGCAGCCGTTCGCCTTCGTCCATTTCCACCGGGCCGAAGGGTTTGCGATACCAGAGAAGCTTGTCCGGACCGACGGTCCGCTTGACGCCGGAGAGCGCGGACTCGATGGCGAAGGGCACGGTGATCAGGCCGTCGATCTTCTTCGGTTGAGGCTTGTCCTTCGGCGCGATGGCGTAGCGCCAGGGGCCGTTCAGGTTGACCCAGCGGTCGCGGGTCATCTGCGGGCGCGGATACTCCGGCAGGGGGCGCAGCGGGTTCATGTCGCCGGCCCAACGCGTGACGCGCCCGCCGATCTGCGCGTCGCCGGCCGAGGACTGCACGGCGACCTCCAACGAATGGATCGTTCCGGCGAAGCGGTTCTGCCCCTCGTAGTCGCCGACGTTGCCCTTGTCGTCCATGCCGACCTCCAGGCCGTCGACCGGCTGCGAGGCGAACGAGGCCGGCGCCTTGGCGGTCGCGACGACTTTCCCGTTCACGCTCAGCGACATCTTGCCTTCCATGGCGATTTCGGCCTCCAACTGCACCCTTCCTTTCGGCAGTTCCGTCTTGGCGGACGCGGTGAAAAGTTGGCTGCGGACGCGCGCGTGAAACTCGGGTTTCCCCTCGGCGATGCTTAGCGCATAACCGACGGCCTGTCCGCCCTGCGCGACGATGACGCCGTTCTTGTCGCCGGTCGTGACTTCGGCCTTCACGCGCACGGTGGCCCCGTTGATCTGCGGGGCCGCGCCGCCCTTGAGCCGTGACTCGCGCGTGAGCTTGAAGGTCTTCCACTCGCCTTCCTGGACAGCCTTCTTCGCGCCGGGCAGTTCGGGCAGGGCCTTTCGCCAGGCCAGCAGTCTCTCGGACAGCTTCTTCGCGATGTCGGGATGCTCGCCGGCGACGTTGTGGTATTCGCGGTCCGAATGCGACAGGTCGTAAAGCTCCAGGCGTGTTTCGTCGTCATTGATCAGCAGTTTCCAGTCGCCGTCGCGGACGGCGAGGTTGGGGCTCTGGTCGAGGGGATGGCCCGACTTCAGGTAGGAGGTGTCGCGGCCGTAGTCCCAGAACAAAGCCTTCGCCCGCTTCGTCGGCTTGCCGAGGTAAGCGGCGCTCAGGTCCTCGCCGTCGAACTCCACGTCCGGCGCCTTCACGCCGGCGATGGCGCAGAAGGTCGGGAAGAAATCGACTGTCGCCGAAACCGTCGTCTCATCGACCCGGCCGGCGGGGACCTTCCCCTTCCAACGCACGATCAACGGCATGCGGATGCCTCCCTCGTAGAGGCTCCACTTGCGGCCGCGCATGCCGGCGGTTGATCCGGGCGGTAGCTGGCCCTGGTTGTAGTAGCGCGGCCAGGCGGTGGGGCCGTTGTCACTGGTCACGACGAACAGCGTCTTCTCCGCGAGGCCGAGCTTGTCCACCGTATCGATCAGGCGGCCCAGTTCGTCGTCCATCTGATGCAGCACGGCGTAGAACTGCTGCAGGTAGGGCTGGTCGCTGAACTTCTCGTATTTCTTCAGGTAATCCGCGCGGGGCTTGTGCACATCGTGGACGTCGTTGAGCCACAGGTGCAGGTAGAAGCTCCTCGCCCGGTTCCGCTTGATGAAGTCGATGGACCGGTCCACGTAGATGCCGGTTTGCTCGTGTTTCTCGACGCGGGTGATCTTCCCGTGACCGAGCTTCGCGCTTTGATCCGACAGCCCGCCCGGCGGCAGGATGCGGTCGCCCAGCCCCTCGAAGGACACCAGCGATTCGTCGAAACCGTAAGCCTGGGGCAGCGGGGCGTCATCGACGTCGCGCCCGCCGCCCATGTGCCACTTGCCGAAGTGGGCTGTGGCGTAGCCGGCGTCCTGGAACGCCCGCGCGACAGCCGGCGCCTTGGGATCGAGGAAGTCCGCCATGCCGCGCGCGCGGTTCTTGGCGCGGCTGTTGAGGTAGGAATTGATCAGGTGGCGAGAGGGGAACTGTCCGGTTGTGCAGGCCACGCGCGACGGCGAGCAGATCGGCGAAGCCACGTAGAACTGCGTGAAACGGATGCCTTCGCTGGCGAGGCGATCCAGGTTCTTCGTGGGGACGTCCTGGTTGCCGGTGCAGCTGAGATCGCCGTAGCCCATGTCGTCGATGAAGATGAAGACGATGTTGGGGCGGTTGGTCGCGCCGGAGGCCGGATCGGCGGCGAAGACGGACGCGGCCAGGGGGATAGCCACAAAGGCGCGAAGGAACGAAGAGAGGAGACGTTTCATGACGCGCGAAAGCATGCCGGGACCGGAAAAGGCTGTTCAACCACGGAATACACGGATCACACGGAAAAGAGGCCGGCAGGGTGGGCGGATTCGCATTCGAGGCGTCATAGCGGCCTCCGTGTTTGCCCTGGGACCATTTCCGTTTTCACGGGGTTTTGAATTGGGCTCGACGGAGTCTCTCCCCACCAGCGACACGAACCGTCCGGTTGACGGGAACGCTGATGGCGTTCAAGTCGGGTGTGATTCCGGTATGGAATGAAGAGTCTGAAGACTGCGGAAGCGAATCGAAAGAACCGGTGGGGAGAGACTCCGTCGAGCCCATTTCAATCCTTGGCGGGACAGCCTCGGAAGGACTGTCCTACTCGACCATGGCGGGATTCGGAAAACCGGTTCACACCCGGACGGCATCCAGTTTGCCCCGCGCCCATCAAGCCCCGCGCCCAAGTCCCCCTTCTGTGTATTCCGCGCAGTCTCGCCGTAGCCTTGGGCGTAGGCGGGTGTCTTCAGTGGCTGTCCTCCTCCGACGCCTCAGAATTTCTGGGCTTCGTCGGGGCCGGGGATGGCGTAGTCGGGGTCCTTGGCGCGGATGTGGAGTTCGCCGTTGTCGAGCAGGCGGACCTCCATGGGGACGAGGGTCGTGCCGCGTTGGTTGATGGTGTGCGCGGTGTCGCGGAGGTCGCGGCCGCGGATGCCGTCGCGGCCGTCCGGTGGGACGTTGGCGTTGTAGAAGGCGGTGCACCACCAGCGGCCCTCCCTGTCTTGGAAGGGCGTGCCGTGGCCGAGGAAGCGCCCGGCGAACTTCCGCTCGCTGTAGGGGCCGGTGATCGTGTCGGCGGTCGCGTAATAGAGGTTGTAGCTGCCGCGGCGGCCCAGGCCGGTTGACCAGCCCGTGCCGAAGAGGACGTATTTTCCGTGGAGCTTCATCATGAGGCAGCCCTCGTGGCCCATCTTCGCCATTTCCCCCGTGGGGCCGATGTCAGTGGGTTTTGCGGCGAAACCGCTGAAGTCGGGCTTGAGCGGGGCGATGGTCGTCGCGCCCCAGATCATCCACCAGGTCCCGTCGTCGTCCTTGAACAGGGACGGGTCGTGCTTGCGCCGGATCTCCGCGCCCATGGGATTGCTCCAGGGGCCTTTGACCTCCGCGCCTGAGGACAACGACAGATTCGCGCCGGCGACCGGGGATGGGCTGGTGTGGATCAGCGCCCAGCGGTCGCCGAGCCAATGCAGCTCCGGAGCCCAGAGCCGCCACTGCTTTTCCACGACCTCGTCGAAACGCTCTGGCTTCTCCTTGAACCAGATCCCGTCCTTCAGGCTGTAAGGCGCGCCGAGGCTTTCCCAATCGAGCAGATTCCGGCTGCGCCAAACGCGGGCCTGCCAGCCGACAATGGATTCCTCGCCGAGCCCGGTGTTGTAGGGATCGGCGGTTTCGCGCGGATCGTTGGCCAGCGGCGTGGTGCCGGTGAGGTAGTAAAAGTCGTCCGGGCCGAGGACGATGTAGGGATCGCGGATCCAGTCGTTCAGGACGAACAGGGCGCGGTCGTGGGCCTTCAGCCCGGCGCGGATCTGCTTCTTCCTCATCGGCTGCGCGACGGCGGGCGGTTGGCCGCCGGCATCGACGCGCGTGGAAAGGACCGTCCCGTTGAACGGATTGGGAGATTGGTAATCGCCGGCGGCCGACAGCGTGTCCTGCCCGACGGAGAGGCCATCCTTGGGCTGCACCGGAATTAGGCCGGGCGAAGCCGCGGAAGCGGCCAGCTCGTTGTTCACCTTCAAGGTCATGCTCTTCCGCGTGAGTTCCGCCTCCAGGCGGATGGCGCGTTTGACCGGTTCCTTGGCGGCGATGCGCGTGACCTTGCCGTGGACACGCACGTCGAAAACGGCGCGCCCGTCGATGAAGTGCAGGGTGTAGCCGTGTTCGCGCCCACCCTGCGCGAGGACGACGCCCTGCGGCGATTCACCCCGGCTGTTCGCCTCGACGACGATCCGCAGCTCCTTGTTCGCGATCTTGGGCGATGCGGAGGCGGCGGGTTTGGCGGCGCCCTTGGGTTGCGGCGCGCGCTTCAATGCCTGGGGGTAGGTTGCGAGGACGCCGGCGAGTTGCTTGACCAGTTCGGGCTTCTCGGCGGCGTGGTTGCGCGTCTCGTTCGGGTCGGCCTGGTAATCGTAGAGTTCGTATTCGGCGGCGGAGACCGGTTCGTCCGGGTTGCGCCATTCGACCAGGCGGTAGCGCTCCGTGCGGATGGCGCGGCCGAGCTTGCGTTTCGGGTAGGCATGGTAGGCGTGCTCGCGGACGCGCGCCGACGGGTTCTTCAGCACGGGAACGAGACTGACGCCGTCGATCGGTTGCGGTCCCTTGGGCGCGGGCAGACCGGCCAGTTCGGCGAGGGTCGGGAAGATGTCCACGGTCTCGGCCGGCTGCTTCGTCGAGGAGCCGGGCTGCGCGACGCCGGGCGCGATCATGAAGATGGGGATGCGGTTGGCCTGCTCGTAGTTGGTGTGCTTGGTCCAGATGCCGAGGTCGCCCAGGTGGAAGCCGTGGTCGCCCCAGAGGACGATGATGGTGTTGTCGGCCAGGCCCAACTCGTCGAGCCCCTTGATCACCTTGCCGATCTGGGCGTCCACGAAGCTCGTGCTGGCGTAGTAGCCGTGGATCAGCTGCCGCTTCACCTTCTCCGAGATCTGCGCGGGGTCGCCCTTGTCGGGAACGGGGAAGTAGTTGCGGATCTCGCCGCCGCGCTTGTGCGCGACCTCCGGCGAGTCGACCGGATGATCCTCGTAGACGGGCTGCGGCAGCTTGTCGGGATCGTGGAGGTCCCAGTATTTCTTCGGCGCGGAAAAGGGGAGGTGCGGACGAGCGAAACCGGCGGTGATGAAGAACGGGGTCCCTTCCTTGGCGCGGCGGGCCTTGGCTGCCTTGAGTCGGCGGATCGTTTCCGCCGCGACGCGCCCGTCGGCATAGGCCTCGTCCGCGACATCGGGGCTTTCAAAGGCGGCGCCGCGCGGCAGGGAATTGATCTCGCCGAGCCGCTGGTTGGAGAAGTAGGCCTCCTCGCGCGTGAGTTGGCCGCCGGGGGCGCTGGCGGGGTCGTTGTATTCGACGACCTTGTCGTGGAAGTGCGGCACGGAGAAGGACTCGGGATCGCCCTCGTTGCCATGGCCGATGTGGAAGATCTTGCCCAAGGATTCCGTGCGGTAGCCGAACTTCGCGAAGTGCTGCGGCAGGGTCACGGCCTGCGGCCAGCTCTCGCGGACGCGATTGCCCAGGCCGTAAAGCCCCGTGGAGGTCGAGTGCGAACCCAGCATCAGCGTGAAGCGCGAAGGGGCGCAGACCGCCTGGTTGCAGTAGGCGAGATCGAAGCGCATGCCCCGCGCCGCCAGCGCGTCCAGATTCGGCGTCTTCGCGGCCTTGTTCCCGTAGCAGCCCAGCGCCGGCTTCAGGTCGTCGACCAGGATGAGCAAAATGTTCGGCTTCTCGGCGGCCTGGGAGAACAACCACGGAGCACATCCGCCTACGCAAACGGCTACGGCGAGACAGCGCAGAAGACACGGAAGGAGACAAAGAAGACGGAGGCGTTTCAGGGCGCGTTTCATGATCGGGAGGTTTTCCACGGAATTCGTCGAAGACTCAAGGACGGGATTCGAATTGCGGCGGCAATCCCTGATTCGTCTGCCCGCGAGGACTTGGGCCTTGAATGACCGGGAGCGTGATCGAGAATCCTGTCCATGAGTTCCTGGTTCGTCCGCAATCTCGGCGACGCCGCGCTGGCCGGCGAATCATTGGAGCAGTTGCGCTTGTCGGTCATCGAGGCGTTCGAACGCGCTGGCCGACCCGTCGCGCTGGCCGCCTACACCCGCCATGAATCCGAAGGGCGGTTGCACTGTGAACTCAAGGTCTACTTTACACCGGCCGCGTCGGAAGTGGCGAAGGCGGTCGGCGCGGTTGCCTGCGCCAGGCCCTCCCGCTACGATCTGGGCCTGCTGGCGGGCTCTGAGGGGGCGTGGGAGATCTGCGAAATGGAAAGCGACGGCTGAAAGGCGGGAAGGAGCCGGCTTGGGGTGATGGAGTTGTTCTGGCTCCCTCGAGGGGTGACCCAATGCTCCAATTCTCCGGAACTCCATCGCTCCGTTTGGCCTCACGGCTCAATCCCGCTTCGGCCAGTCCAGATGCTGGTGCAGGAAGTCGAAGGTCCCCTTGCCGTTGATGCTGTGGCCGCCTTGGAAGAATTCGATCTCCGTTCGGTCCGCCAGGCCAAACTGCGCGTAAAGCCAGCGGACCTTCGCGTACTCATGCGCCACCCAGCGATCGCGGCCCACGCGGTCGTGATGGCCGCGCTCGACCATGAAGGGCCGCGGGAAGATCAGGTAGGCCATCTCCGCGTAGTCGAAGGTGTGGCCGAGATTCCAGTAGGGCATCTCCCATTCGATCGTGTTCATGAAACTGAAGGGCTGGTCCGTCGCCGCCACCTTGCGCGTCCACTGGTTGAAGTCGCCGGAACAGATCGACAGGCAGTAGTCCTCCAGGATCGCGGGAACGCGCACCGCCGTTTCGCCTCCGTAGCTCAGACCGTAGAACGCCATGCGCTTCCCATCGACAAAGGGCTGCGTCTTCAGCCACTTCAGGATCTGGTTGTGTTGCGCGACGATGAAGGAGAACAACGTCCCGCCCACCGCGTTCGCCTTGCGGTCCAACCAGCGGTAGCGGTCCTCGCCGCGATAGAGGTTGTGCGGGGCAAAGGTGATGAAGCCGCGCTCGGCCAGCTTCGCCGCGAAGTCATTGTAGGCGGTGGAGCCGGCGTCGATCGCGTCGCGCGGAACGCCGTTGCGCCCGTGCTGGCAGACCACGACCGGCCGTCGCTCGCCCGGCTTGAGGTCCTTCGGCAGGACCAGCGCGCCCCAGGCGAACAGCTCGGGATACACGTCCAGAACAACATCGTAGGCGGTCCACTTGTCCGTCACCTTGAACTTCCGCGTGCGCGCGTTGAACGGGAGTTTCGCCTCGTCGAAGGTTCCCATCGCCTCCTCGTTGAACTTTCTCCGGAACGCCTTCGCCTTCTCGATGAACGGCGCGGGATCGTGGGTCGGGTGTTCCTTGTTTGTGCTCCATTTCCCGCCCTCGAAATCCGGCATGACGTCGTAGAGAAAGAACTTGTCCCGGACGTGCTCGGACTTGCGGATAAGGCCCTGGACGTGGTTCTCCATGCCTTTGAAGATTCGCGCGTGGCGGGTGGCGGGGGAGAAGGACTGGCGGAGGTCCTTTGGAGTCCGGTTCTCCAGCGCGTCGAACTTGATTTGTTGCAGGTCGCGCGCCAAGTAAGCGTCGCAGAAAGGAAACCAACGAGCGGGCATGATGTCGCGGGGGGCGGTGGTCGCCACCGTTCCATTCCGCAGGTGAAGGGACTTCACACCCTCCGCCACGCCCCGGACAATTCCTCCGTCTCCGAGCCCGATTCTCACCAGCGGCGCCAGGGCTTCCGCCCTGGCGATCTCCCGTTCCATGTCCGGCTTTCGCGGATCGAGATTCGATCCCTTGTGACCTTCCGCCTTCGGCGCAAAGCTGCTTTCCACCCGGAGTTCGCGCGGGGCGATCAAGGTCGCGATCTCGGCGTCGCCAAATTCCCGCAGCAGCCCGAAGACGTTCCGGTAGATGGGCTCGGACCAACCCTTCTGCCGCGAACCGAAATACCCGCCAACATAGGTCGAATCGATCCGCGTGTCGCAGGCGCCCGCGTAGAAGGCGATCAATCCGCCCTCACCGTAGCCGCCGATGCCGATCCGGCTGCCGGGTTGCTGATGCGCCGCAAACCAATCCACCGCGGCCAAGGTTGTCTGCACTTCGTATCCGATGATGTGCCGCCCCATGTGAAAGGCCTGTCGGTAGATCCACTCGCGACGCGTCTGGTCCGAGCGTTTGAGTCGAGAATCGTTGGTCTCCAACTTTGAACGATTCACCAACGCGGGAACCAACACCTCGACGCCTTTCGCCGCCATGTGCAGCGGCATTTGCATATCCGCATTCAGGCCGGGCGCCAAACCCAGGGTCTGCTCCGGCGTCTGGTCCGCGTCCGGCAGGTAGACGACGCGGTTGGTCGCCGTCGCTGTCTTCGGCCGCGCCAACAGACCTTCGCCGAACATCCCCTCCAACACCGGCCACCGGACCTGGAACACCCGGAACGTCTCTGTCTCCGCGACCAGAGCCGGGTTCTCGTCGTTGCCGAAGAACTCCATCCCCGGCCCGGCACGTTCGTCCACGAAGCCGATCATCCTCCGGAACCGCTCCCGATTCGGCTCGACTGATTTTGCGTAGGCCTCAGGCGAGGAGAGGTCGTAATTCCAGAATGGCTTCCGGCTGTCGATGGACTCGTCGATCTGGCGTTCGATGAACGCATGTGCGCCGTTCATCATGCGTTCGGACAAGTCCTCCTCCGGCCAGTCGAGGGGCGCCGTGCCGGGCAACGTCTCCGCTGAGAAGGCGTGCGCGGCCAGCAGGACGGTGAACATGAAACCGGTCGCTGCCGGCGCGAAGAGGGGCGGAAGACGGAATCGGATCACGAAGCCCTGTATAGGCGAGCGCGCTCGCGCGAACAAGCGGCGAAGCCGGAGTCCCAGCATGAATTCGGAATGGGCGCAAAAGGTGGGGCGAACTGTCCTCAGTGAGCCATGCTGGGTCATGCCCATGAAGGCTCATTCGGGGAAATCGCCCCACCTGACAGCGTCGACCACCGAACACTGCCCACCCCGCCATTTCCAGACTGGAACGTCGTCGGAACGCCGCTAAGCTTCCCGGCGCACATGAAGTCATTATTCTCCCCGCGTTTTTCCTCCGTCCTCGTCGCGACCGGTCTGTTTGTCTCCGCCTTCGCGACCTCCGCCGCCGAAGATCCTTTCAAGGCCGGCGTCCGCCCGACCGACAAGCTCAGCCCCGAACAGGAGCGGGCCTCCTTCACCCTGCCGCCGGGGTTTGAGATCCGCGTCTTCGCCGCGGAACCCCAGATCGCCAAGCCGATGAACATGGCATTCGACACGCGCGGTCGCATGTGGGTCACCGTCACGCGCGAGTATCCCTATCCCGCGCCGCTCGACAAACCCGGCCGCGACGAGATCAGGATCCTCGAGGACACCGACGGCGACGGCCGCGCCGACAAGGTTTCCGTCTTCGCCGACGGCCTGAACATCCCCATCGGCATCTACCCCTATCAGAACGGCTGCATCGCCTGGAGCATCCCCTACATCTGGCACCTCAAGGACAACAACGGCGATGGGAAATGCGACGAGCGCGTCAAGCTCTACGGCCCACTGGACCACACCCGCGACACGCACGGTATGAACTCCTCCTTCAACCGCGGTTTCGACGGCTGGCTCTACGCCACCCACGGCTTTCGCAACCAGTCGAAGTTCTCCGGCGCGGACAAGCACGAGGTGGAACTCAATTCCGGCAACACCTACCGCATCCGCCTGGACGGCACGCGGGTCGAGCATTTCACCCATGGGCAGGTCAATCCTTTCGGCATGTGCCCGGACCCTTGGGGCGACTTCTACACCGCCGACTGCCACAGTTCCCCGGTCTACCAGCTCATCCGCAACGGCCAGTATCCCGGCTTCGGCCGGCCGCACGACGGGCTCGGTTTCGCGCCGCTCGTCATCCAGCACACGCACGGCTCCACCGCCATCTGCGGCATCGTGTGGGTGGACAATCCAGCCTGGCCCGAGGAATTCCAGGGCAACGTCTTCATCGGCAACGTCATGACCAGCCGCGTCAACCGCGACCGCGTCAACTTCACCGGCGCCAGCCCCGTCGGGACCGAGATGGACGATTTCGTCAAGACGAGCGACCCGTGGTTTCGTCCGGTCAATCTTCAGTTCGGTCCCGACGGCCGGCTCTATGTCGCCGATTTCTACAACAAGATCATCGGCCACTACGAGGTGCCGCTTGACCATCCCGGACGCGATCGTGAAAGCGGCCGCATCTGGAGCATTGCCTACGTCGGCGACAAAAAGAGCGTGGCGGCGGATGCAAAGCCGCCCGTGCCCGCGCCGCTGCCCGAACTTGACGACATTGATGGCTGGTTCGCCGAACTGGGCAACCCTGACTTCGCCCGCCGCCGGCTTGCTGCCGACGCCCTCGCCGACAACGGCAACGCGGCCATCGCCCAAAAGGCCCGCAAGCTCGCCCAGGATCCCAAAGCCGCCCCCGACGCCGTCGCCCACGCGCTCTGGATCTCGCACCGCCTCGAAGGACTCGACGCCGAAACGATCGAACTCGCCGCCCGCCACCAGAGCCCGCGGATCCGGGCTCACATCGCGAAGGTCCTCTCCGAGCGGCCCAACTGGTCCGGCGCTGAACACGCCCACATCATGGCTTTGTTGAAGGACGCCGATCCGCAGGTCGTCAAGGCCGCGGCCGACGCCGCCGGACAACAAGGCGATCTCGCAGAATTTCATCCCCTGATCCTGGCCCGCGAGAAACTGACCGAAGGGGACGCTCACAGCGACTACGCCCTCCGCCGCGCTTTGTGCGATGTCCTCGCGCGCGGCGACAATCTTGCCGCCTTACGTGGGCGCGAGCTCACCGAGTCCGACGCGCGCGCCGCCGCCGCCGTCATGCTCGGCATTCCCAATCAAGATGCCGGCGAGTTCCTCCTCGATCACATCCAGAAACACGACGAGACCGGCTCCGCCCTGATCGACATGGTCCGCCACATCGCGCGCCAGATCCCGCCCGCCCGCGGCGACGAGCTTATCCGCTTCGCCCGGGCCCGCTTCAAGGACAACCTCGACCTGCGCCTCGATCTCTTTCGCGGGACGCTGGAGGGAGCCCTCCGCCGCGGCGATGCCGGCAAGGGCGCCTTCGACTGGGGCGCCGACCTCTGCCGCGAGGTCCTCGCCGAACTGGACGCCGACAACACCGGCTGGACCGCCCTGCCCATCGAGGGCCTTGCGTCCGACCGCGTCCCCTGGTTCCTCCAGGTCCGCAAGTCCACCGACGGCGACGAAAAATCCACCTTCCTCTGCAGCCTGCCGCCCGGCGGCGAACGCCTCACCGGCATTCTTCGCTCCGCCGAATTCAAGGTCCCTGAGAAGCTGACCTTCTTCCTCGCCGGCCACGATGGCTTTCCCGACAAGGACCGCAAGAACAAGAACCTCGTCCGCCTGCGCAATGTCGAGACCGGCGCGCTGATTGCGGAGGCCTTCGCGCCCCGCCACGACACCGCCCACAAGGTCGAATGGAACCTCGCCAAACACGCCGCCCTGAACGCCCGCGCACGTCTGGAGATCGTGGACGCCGACAACGGCCGCGCCTACGCCTGGCTCGCCGCGGGACGCTTTGATCCGCCCGTCGTGAAGCTCCCCGCGATGGATCCCTCCAAGCGGATCGAGCGACAGCGGCTCGCCGTCGGGCTGATCAAGGAGATCAAGCTCAAGGACCTCAAGCCCGCTCTGGTCGCGATGCTGGCCGGCGACAATGTCTCGCCCCAGTCGCGCGCCTCCGCCGCCGGGGCCCTTGTCGCCCTTGAACCCAACGCCCGCCTCAAGGCCCTCGCGCCGCTGGTCGGCGACGCTTCCGTGCCCGCCGCCATCCAGTCCCGCATCGCCGCCGCCCTGACCGGCGCCAAGCCGAAGCAGACGCTGCTCGCCCTCGCGGAAGCCCTGACCGTCGCCCCCGCCAACGCGCAGACGCCCCTCGCCAATGCGCTTGCAGCGGACCGCGTCGGCGCCGAGGTCCTGCTCGAACTCATCGCCAAGAACAAGGTCACGGCCCGGTTGTTGCTGAACAAGGCCGTGGTCGACCGCCTCCTCGCCGTCGACAAGGGCTACCAGAAGCGCCTCGCCAAGATGACCCAGGAACTGGAGCCCTTGGAGAAGCGCGTCCAGGATCAGCTCGCCGCCGCGATCGCCGCCTTCGCCCCCGGGCGCGCATCCATGGGCGCGGGCGAGAACCTCTTCAAGCAGAACTGCGCCGCCTGCCACTCCGTCAACAACGAGGGCGGCAAGGTCGGCCCGCAGCTCGATGGGATCGGCAGTCGCGGCTACCGGCGCGTCCTTGAGGATGTCCTCGATCCCAACCGCAACCTCGACCCCGGCTTCCGCGCCGAGAACATCGACCTTAAGGACGACACGTCCCTTACCGGCCTCGTCCTCCGCGAGGAGGGCGAACTCCTCATCCTCGCCGACACCACCGGCAAGCTGCACGAGATCAAAAAATCCGACATCGCCACCCGCCAGAAATCCGCCCTCTCCCTCATGCCCGCCAACTTCGGCGACGTGCTGAAGCCCGAGCAGTTGAATCACCTGGTCGGGTGGTTGATGGGGAAATGAGGATGGACGAAAGCCAGGTTGAGAAACCGGCGCCACATTCAACACGAAGAACGCCCTTGAATAGGGTGATGCCGGATTACGGAAACACACATTCAAGACTGCCATTCGGCCAAAGTGCGTTTTCCCGGGACTGACCCCTTTCTCTTTCTCGGGTAGATTGACAAAGGGTGGGGACAGTCGCTTCGCACTGCTCTGGAGGGCGGGCGCGCGCTGACATTCCCGAAGGCAGGTCTCCGCTGAGAGGGGAGATTTCATACTTTAATGCTTTCATGCCCCCGCACACGCAAAATCGCCTGACATTGCACCGTGGTCCCGCTAGGATCTTGGTCGATTTCATGGAACGTTCCCGAATCCACACCTTGTTCCTGACGGTCGTCATCGTCCTGGTCTCGATGGGCTCCAGCCGGGCCGCTTCTTTTCCCGACAAGCCGCCGAAGGAGCATTTTTATGTCGATGAAGCGCGCCTGCTGAAAGACAAGGACGCGCAGGCGATCGACCAATTGGCTGCCAGCCTGCTCAAGGATGAGCAGATTCCCCTCCTCGTCGTCACCATTCCCTCACTGGTCTCCCATCAGGCGACCGATCACACCGTGGATTCCTATGCGGCGGCCCTGTTCGATGAGTGGGGCATTGGCTCGCAGAGCCGCAACTATGGGATGCTGTTGCTGGTATCCGTCGGCGACCGCAAGGCGCGCATCGAGTTGGGCAAGGCCTGGGCCGGGCAGCATGACGCCGACGCCGGACATGTCATGGACTCGCTGATCGTTCCGGCCTTCAAACGCGGGGACTTTTCGACCGGCATTCGGGACGGGGTCGATGGTCTGGACAAGATGGCGCGCGGCTTGGCGCTTCCGAAGCCGACCGCGCCGTGGTGGGTTCTTCCCGCGATGATCCTTGGCGCGATCCTTGTCATCGGTGTCATTGTGTCCCTGTTCAAGAGCGGACGATCCGGCTGGGGCTGGACGTTGATCGTCGGCATCGGCGTTGTCCTGTTCTTCATTCTGCGGAGCGCTGCTTCAAGCGGCGGCAGCGGCGGTTCCTTCGGCGGCGGTTCCTCGGGCGGCGGCGGCGCCAGCGGGTCGTGGTAAACCGGTTCAATTCCAATCGATCATGAAACGAGCCAGCCAGATGTTCAGTCCGGATGATCGCAAACGCGTTGCCGAAGCCATCGGCAAGGCCGAGTTGAAGACGTCGGCGGAAATCGTCACGGTCGCGGCCACCGCGTCCGGCCGCTACGATCGGTCCGAGGATATCTTCGGTTTTCTGGTTGCTCTTGCACTGCTGGCCGCGGGCTGGCTGACCTGTCCGGCCTTTCATGCGCAAGCGGCCTGGGAGGCGGCTCCCTCGTCCGCGGGGCTTGTTCCGGCGTTGGTCGCCATGATTGTAGGTTTTGTCGGCGGCGGGTTCCTGGCCGTGAAATTCCCGGTTCTGCGGCTTCCGTTCATTCCCGCGCGCGAGCTTGCGGAAGAATGTCTGCGGGCCGCGCAGGCCGCGTTCATGTCCTCCAGAATCCGCGGGACCGTCGGCGGAACAGGCGTTCTTATCTACGTCAGTTTCTTCGAGCATCAGGTCGTGGTGTTGCCGGATGACGCCGTCGCCGAGAAACTGCCGCCGGAAACCTGGCGGGAAATCTGCGATCTCATCGTGTCCGGCATGAAGGCGGGTTCGCCGACCAGGGCCCTTGAGGAGGCCGTGGTCCGGGCGGGCGACATCTTGGGCGACGTTCTGCCCCGGCAGGAGGATGATGAGGAGGAGCTGAGCAACGAGCTGGTCGTCATCGATTGAGCGGTTCGGAGAGCGCGGAAACCGGGACATTTCGCCCCCAACTCAGTTCCATACAAGACAGGGGGGCAAAAGGGGCAATCTTGCGAAAACGCACTTTTGAAAAGGAAAAGAAAAGTAACAGGTTCATTGTGGTTCGTTGTTATCAATCTGGCGATTGCGTCTGCGTAGGCCGCCACATCGGCCCAGAGTGGTTTCTGGGATGGGGGATCAGGGAGGATTCCGGCTCACTCCGGGCGGGGACTCGGGAGAACTGACGACTGAACTCCGGTTGCGGACAGCGACTTCCGCATCCAGGCGGAATCGGCTTGGCAGAACCGGGTCTGGGAGGAATCGGAGATCTGCCCGGCTACGTGAACCAAGAGCCCCTCGGATCGCGCATTGCGAACATGCCCGGGATCGCGCCTCCCTTCCCTATCGATCGCGCGCCCGTTTTGCGTTTAGAGCCAAAGTGATCCCTGAACTCGGTTCGCACCGAATCCACGAACTCGCGCGATCCCAACGCCACCCCGTCGCTGAAGTAGCGGACCCTTAGCCGCAGCACCTCCGCCAAGGCCAGTTCCCCGCCCTCCTCGACCACCTTCTTGATGGCATCCCGGTCCAACGCCTGTTTGTCCGGTCGCCCGGCAACGCCCGATCTTACGAACAGCATCTGACGATACTGCGCCCCGCCTGTCTTCCACTTCGCCCCCTCCACGAAGGCCAGGATGCCGCGCTGCGCCCGCTTGTCTCCGGCGACCGCCTCGGCGTAACCGCACCAGCGATACTCCTTGGGGTCCGTCACCAAGCCGGCGCGCACGGGATTCAGGTCGATGTAGGCGGCCACTGCGGCCATGGAAGAAGGGCTGTTCTCGACGATCAGCGACTTGAACCGTTCGGCCCAGAGCGTGCCAAACCGGCCATGCTGCTTGTTGTGCCAGCGGGAATACCGTTGCTTGAGTTCCTTCATGAATGCCGAAATGTCGCCCATGCGCCCGGTGATTCGTTCCCTGATGCTCTGTGGCAGGCCGCCTGATTCCATGGCCTCCTCCACTGCCAGTCGCAACGGGCACTTTCGGGGGTAGTAGGCCCGGATGCGGCGCAGCAGTTCGGCGTCGGACACGGATTGGTCCGCAGGCACGCGCACGAGCAGGTGAAAGTGGTTGCTCAGGACGCAGTGAGTGAGGACTTCGACGCCGGCGAAGTCGGCGTTTTGCCGGATCATGATCCGCAGACGTTCCTTTTCGAGGTCTCCCAGGTGGAATTCTCCCCCAACGACGCGAGCGATGCAGTGATAGACAGCATCCTCGCCCTGTAGTTTCAGGCGTGGCAATCGCATGACAAAAAGACGTCTCCCAACGTTGGTGAAACTCTGCCACAGGCATTTCCGCGGGTCCACCCGTGAATTGCTACAATAAGCCTGTCACCTTGCTATGATGAGCCTGTCACCGATTCGAGGAGCGAGCCCGCGCGTAGGTATGCCCCAAGGCAGGTCCCCTTCGGTGGGGCAAGCGGCGATGCGGAGAGGACAAGCGAGGGCGATGCAGGCGGGGCGTCTCCTGATCGATTGGAGGAAAGACGCCATCCCGCCATGAGAAAGACATTCCTCCTGTTGGCCGCGCTGCTGGCGACGTCGCTCGCCGCACACGCCGCCCCTGCCACGCCGTCCTCGGATTTCGCCCGCGAAGGACTCCCCTTCCTCGGGTTGTTGACGCCGCGAAGCGCCCTTGAGATCGAAGCCTCAAACTGGTCGATCGGGGGCGAGACGCTGGATCGCGACTACGCGGTCTACGCGAACTACCGGGAGCATCTGGGGCCGCTGGGCGCGAAGGGAATCCGGTTGCAGGCCGGTTGGGCAAAATGCGAGAAGCAGCCCGGTGTCTACAACTGGGAGTGGTTGGACGCGATCGTCGATGACGCCGTCGCGCAGGGCGTGCGTCCCTGGCTGGAGACATCCTATGGCAACACGATCTACGAAGGCGGCGGGGACACGGGCCTCGGCGGCGGGCTGCCGCGGTCGCCGGACGCGCTGGCCGCGTGGGACCGATGGGTGAGGGCGCTGGTGCGGCGCTATCGCGATCGCGTGAACCAATGGGAGGTCTGGAACGAACCCGACCTCGGGAAGAAGAACGCCGCCGAAGACTACACCGCCCTGTTCGTGCGGACCGCGACAATCATTCGCGCGGAGCAGCCCGGGGCGCGGATCTACGGTTTGGGGCTCGCCGGGCGACTGGACTTCGCCGACGCCTTTCTCGCCCGGTTGAAACAACAGGGGCGGACGGATCTCGTCGATGCGATCACCATCCACGGATACCCGCGCAACCCGGACGACACCTCGAACATCGACAAGCTGCGGGCCATCATCGGGAAACACGGGCTTTCGATCGAAGCGCGGCAGGGCGAGACCGGCGCGCCTTCGCAATACCAGGCGAACTTCGCGCTCTCAAAGATCCCCTGGACGGAGAACACGCAGGCGAAGTGGGATCTGCGCCGGATGCTCGCCCATCACGCCCGGGGCGTTCCCTTCAACCTGTTCACGATCTCGGACATGCATTATCGCCGGGGCGGCGGACTGCAGATGAACTACAAGGGCCTCCTCGCGACCAATCCGGACCAGACCATCGCCCGCCGGAAGCCGGCGTGGTTCGCGGCGCGCAATGTGTTCAGCGTTTTCGACGACTCGCTGGAGCTGGAGCCGGACAGCCCGTTCGCCGCCTCGACGAAGGAGACGCTGGCGGTTCACGGCTGGCGGAAGCGCAGAGGGGGGCAACCGGTTTTCGCCGTGTGGTTCAGCGGGCATCCGCCCGTCGAGTCCAACGAGACGACGCGGGTGGACCTGACCCTGGAGCGGGCGGACTTCACGCATCCGGTCATGGCGGACCTGTTGAGCGGGCGCGTCCATGAAATTCCCGGGGGTCGCTGGGAGAAGATCGGGAAGGGCGTGAAGTTCGAGCGGTTGCCGGTCTTTGACTCGCCGGCGTTGATCGCCGAGCGGACGGCGGTGTCGATCCGGTTGGAGTGAACCGATTGCCCCGTGTCATCCGAGCCCTCTTCGGACTCAAAACAGATCCGGCATGACCTTGCCGCCGCGGGCCTGGCTCTCGAGATCGTGGTAGGCTCCGTAGAAGTTGCTGTTGGCGTCGAGCCAGAGGACAAGGCGTTTCCGGTCCTCCTGGGACAGCCTCACATCGTAATGACCCGCGTCGAGAATCCGTATGAGCTTTGAGGCACGGGCGCCGACATCGCCGATCACGGAGGTGGAAGCGCCGTTCTTCCTGATGGCGCCGTTGCCGCCGTGCTTGGCCCAAGCGAAGCGGGACAAGTTGGCGTAGGAAGCGGTCCAGCCGTACTTGCCGACGACCTTGTCGTCGAGGGTGATGGCCTTGGGATCCCGCGCGTGGCAATTCACGCAGAGGCGGTTGAGGACGGGTTGCACCAGGCGCGGGAAGGAAAGCGGGAAGGCGCCCTCCGGTTCCGGGATCAGTCGGGACGGCGGACGTTGCAGGGCCAGCAGGGATGGGGCGTTGTTCAGAGGTGCGGCCTGCAACCGCTTCTCATGGCAACCGACGCAGGACAATATCTCCCCGGGATGCGCGTAGGTCGCGGAACGCATGGTCTGCACGGCGAAGCCCTCCTCGTCCACGGCTTGCAGGTAGAAGGGGACGCCCGCGGGAACCTCGCCGTAGACGCTGCCGTCCTTCTCGACGGGGAGGCTTCCCACGATGCCGCGCGCCAGGGCCTGGTCGCCGATCCCGATGTTCGGCTCGCGCTGCGCGGGCGTGGTCTTGGGGAAAAGCTGGATGATGCGCAGCCAGGCGATGCGGGTGTCAGGCGGCCATTCGAATGCGCTCTCGTAGACGTCGGCCACCAGCACGAAGGCCTTCTCCCTCCCGGACTTTGTCCTGTCCGTGATGACGGGCGGACGCGGGCGCGGTTTGAGCGGGATCGGATCGAGGCAGGAGATTTCGGCGTCACGGTAGAGCAGTTCCCGGTTGCCGAAGGCGTCGATGAGATGGATTCCATAGTTCTTTCGACCCCGGTCGTAAACGCAGAGGTGATAGGTCTCGCTCAACGGCCAGGGCGAACCGTAGACCTCGGCGTTGGGCTTGTGTCTGCCTCCGTGGGTTTTGCCGGGGCGGCCCGGCGCGACCTCGGACTCGGGCAGGTGGATTTCCGGGGTGAGCCGTTTGACCTGGGACATGGCCCCGTCGTCCTCCACGGCCGGATCCACCAGCGTCAAGGTCCCATAGCTCTGGCCATGATGCGGCGCGGCCACAGCCACGAAGCGATGCGATCCCGGCACGGCGCGGATCGACATTTCCATCCAGGGCCGCAGTTCGCGGACCTTCGGATAGTTGCCGTGGATTGCGCGGGGATTGCGTCCGTCCGGTTGGGTGATCCAAGGATGGTGGGCGATGTCGGAATCGCGGTCGATGTAGTCCCAGCGGGTGTAGACGATCGTGCCGTCGTGGGCGACGCTCGGGTGCCACTCATGGGTCTCGTGGTGGCTGAGGGGCCGGATGTCCGAGCCGTCCGCGTTCATCACGTGCAGCGTGTAGGTCGGGTCGGGTCGGACGCCGCAACGAAGAAATCCGCCGCGTCGCTCGGACACGAAACAGATCCGGCCATCCGGCAGTTGGCAGGGATCAAAATCGTTCCAACTCCCATCCGTCAGCTGGGTCAGTCCCGTCCCGTCGATCTTCGCCTTGAAAACGTGATACGTGCTCTCGGGTTTCCAGAGATCCTCCTGCGGGGTTCGGTCTGTGGGCTCGACCGGGGTGTGCGCCTCGGTCCAGGCGAAGAAGATCTCGTCGGCGTCATGGCTCAGCTCCAGGCTGATGAACGAACCGTTCTCCAGGCGACGTCCCTTGAGCCGGCCGTTCTCGACCACCGAGTTCGCCAGCAGGTTCTCCACCTGCGGATTCGGCCCAAACGCATCCCGCAGGATGAACACGCCGCCTCCCGGAACGGCGTGGAAGCCGAAGTACTGATCGACCATGTGGTTGTAGCGGGCCTTGTGATGCTTGAGGAAGATGATGTCGCGGAAATCCAGGAGGGGATTGGTGAAGGCAATCTCGCGCCGCGCGGTCCGCAGGGCCTGAAAGTCATCCGGCAGGGTCCGCTCGATGCCCAAATCCTTCATCAACGCCTGTGTCCGACGGCGGACGACATCCAGCGGGGTCTGGTCGGCGGGATCGATCAATGCGGCGGGATGCTGGGCCTCGGCCTTCAGGCGTTGAACGTCCGCCTGTCCTTCCCGGAAGACCCGCAGGTCTTCGGAGAGATCCTCGAACTCTCCTGCAGCCGCCCCGCTGACGAGCAGGACAGCCGCCGCCAGATGCTGCAAACGCGCATTCATGGTTCGTGGCCCGGCATTGCCGCCGAGCCCAATCTAACGCCGATTTCCGCGCCAAGGGAAGAGGGTTTTGTCCCCGGGGAAAGGCATGAGCTGCCGATCACGGCAAGCCGGTGGGGCGAAGCTTCTGAGCCGGACTCACTTCGACACCAAACGCTGGTTTGGCAGGTTGGACGCCCGGCTCGGCGGGAGCCTCGCCCCACCGACAAAGCAAATGCCCGCTGTTTGGCGCGCAAACTCCATCCATGCGCAGGCCCCAAGAGAATGTCCGCGATTTCTCGCGAAGGCGGCTACTTCAGCCGCGCGAACACGCGGCGCAAAAATTCGCGGTTGGCGACCGCCAGTTCCGTGGCGTGTTGCGGCGACTTCGGGACTCCGGTGCATTCGATCATCACCGGCCCCTTGAAGCCGGCTTCCTTGAGCTTCTGGAAGACGGCCTGAAAGTCCACCCGCCCCTCGCCGAACTGCAGCATCACGGGCGTCTTCTGCCCGCCGCAGTCCTTGGCGCAGAATCCGGTGACCTGGTCCGCGAGGCCCGCCAGCTGTTTCACGGGATCGCCGCCGGTGTAGTAGACGATGTTCCCGGCGTCGTACCAGAGGCTGAAGTTGGGATGGGCGACGAGTTCCAGGCACTGGCGGATCTCCGCGCCATCGCCGCCGTGGGGCTTCATGGCCACCTTGATGCCCTTGTCCGCCGCGTGGGCCGCAAGTTCCGCCGTGACCCCGCTGTAGTATTTCACGCCTTCGTTGCGGCGCGGCCCGCCGGAGAGCAGGGTCCCGACGCCGAGCCGGGCGGCGTTGTCCGCGAGCTGCCGGAGTTCCGCGATCTGTCCCGCGCGGTCGCGGGCCTTGGGGCCGGTGATCCAGGCGACCACCGGCTTGAGCCCGCGCGCGGCAAGGCGTTCCTTGAGCCGGTCCAGATATTCGGGGGAGGCGTCCGCTGCAAGCTGCGGCTCGGGGTCCTTCTTGTGCCGGCCGACGATCCCGGTCGTGGCAAAGCCCGCCGCCTTCAGGCCGTCGAACGCGTCGTCGAGGCTGAACTCCCCCCAGGGACGGTTGAAGCACCCGATCTCCCAGTCGACGCCGGTCCCGGCTTCCTTCGAGAAGGCGCTTTCCACCAGGGAGGCGGCGCCCAGAACGGCGGTTCCGGTCCGCGCGAGAAAGTTTCGACGACTGCGTTGATTTTCCTTCATGCGAAGGAGTATCCGGCCCTCTCGGAAAAGCGCCAGTCAATCCTGCGGCCGCCTGTTTCCCCGCCCGGCCCCGCGATCAAGGTCAGGCTTGTGCGCCACGCCCGGCAAATTGCGCGCTTGGAAGTTCGGCCGCTAGGCTGGTAACAATCGCATCCGATTGTGAATGGAATCCGGAGCCATCGTGTGTCGGTCGTGGGCCTGCTGCTGGTCTTGGCGGCGACGACGTCCGTCGCTGCGTTCACGGCGGAGGAATATCTTCGCGACGTCAAGCCCCTGCTCACCCGCAAGTGCGCGCCGTGCCACGGCGCCTTGAAGCAGGGCGGCGGCCTGCGTCTGGACACGGTCCCGCTCGCCATCGAGGGCGGCGGGTCGGGCCCGGCCATCGTCCCCGGCAAGCCCGATGAGAGCGCGCTGATCCACCGTGTCACGGCGACCGACGAATCCGAGCGCATGCCGCGGGAAAGCTCGGCGCTTTCCGCTGAGGAGATCGCACTGCTGCGCGGGTGGATTCTCGCCGGCGTCCCCGCGCCGACTGCCGAACAACCGCAGCAGGATCCCGCGCGGCATTGGTCCCATGTCCCGCCGTCCCGGCCGGTCGTTCCCGACGCCAATGGCTTTGCCCATCCCGTCGACGCCTTCCTGGAATGGGCCCGCGCCGCGCGCGGCCTGCAGGCGAACCCTCCCGCCGTCAAGGCGACCCAACTCCGCCGCCTTCATCTCGACCTGATCGGGTTGGCTCCGACGTCGGAGGAGCTTGCCGCCTTCGAGGCGGACGATTCCCCGCTTGCCTACGAACGGGTCGTGGACCGGCTGCTCGACGACCCTCGTCATGGCGAACGCTGGGGGCGTCACTGGATGGACGTCTGGCGCTACAGCGACTGGTATGGCCGGCGCGGCGTCAACGAGATCCGCTACGGTATGCGCCATATCTGGCGTTGGCGGGACTGGATTGTCCGTTCCCTCAACGAAGACAAGGGTTACGACCGCATGATCGTCGAGATGCTGGCCGGCGACGAGGCCGCTCCCACCGATCCGGGCGCGCTGGCGGCCACAGGGTTCATCGGGCGCAACTGGTACAAATTCGACCGCAACGTCTGGCTCTTCGACACGGTGGAGCGGACGAGTCAGGCCTTCCTCGGTCTGACGATGCGCTGCGCGCGCTGCCACGACCACAAGTACGATCCCGTCACCCAGGAGGAATACTACCGTTTCCGCGCCTTCTTTGAGCCGCATGACGTGCGCACCGACCGCCTCGACGCGCGGACGGAAACGGTGAAGGACAACAAGAAGGAGCCCATCCTCAAGGACGGACTCTCCCGCGTCTACGACCGCCATCTCGCGACCAACACCTTCCTGTTTCGTCGCGGCGACGACCGTCAACCCGACACGTCCCGTCCGCTGGAACCGCGAGCGCCGGTCGCGCTGCGCGGCTCACCTCTTTCGGTCCGGCCGGTGCGATTGCCGGTCGAAGCCTGGTATCCGGCCCTGCGACCTGGGCTCGCCCAAGGCGCGATTGAACTCGCCGAGGAGAAGGTCGCCCAGGCTCAGGCCGCCGTTCAAAAGGCCCGGTCGGAGCGGGAAATCGCTTCCAAGGAGGTCGCCACGGCGCGCTCGGAGCAGAAGGCGGCTCCGGACGAGAGCGGACGCCCCTTTCTCGAAGACAGCTTCGCCAAATTGCATCCTGCCGAATGGAAGACCCTGAACGGCCGTTGGAAGCAGGTTGGCAGCCGGCTCGTTGAGGAGGAGGTGACCAGTTTTGCCACGTTGGTTTCGCTCCGCGATCACCCCCGGAATTTCCGGGCGACGCTGAAGTATCGGACGCTTCAGCCGGGGGGCTACCGGTCCGTCGGCTTCAGTTTCGACTTTGTGGACAAGGGCAATTCACAGGACGTCTACACCAGCACGGGCGACCAGCGCCAGAGCGTCCAGGCATTTCATCGCCAGGGCGGAAAGCAGTTCTATCCGAAGCCTGGCATCGTGCCTACGCCCATCACCCTCGGCGAGATGACCACGCTTGAGGTCGAGGCGCGCGGGCAGAACCTCACAATCCGGCTGAACGGCGAGCACAGGCTCGACTACGTCATGCCTGTCCCGCGCCGCAACGGGAAGTTTGCGCTCTGGGTGCACAACGGGTCCGCCGAATTTCATCATCTGCGGATCGAGGAATTGAAGCCGTCGCTGGCGGACCTGGAAGCACGGGAGCGCGACGCCCGCCACGCGGTCGCGCTTGCGGAAATGGACGTGGGGATCGCCCGCGCCGAGGCGGACTCCCTGAAGGCGCGCATCGCCGCCGAACGCGCCGTACGATCGACCCTGAAAGCGCCGGGCGCCGACGCGCTTGTCCGCGCCGCCGCCCAGGCCGAGAAGCTGGCCCTTGGTCTCGCGGTGGAAAAGGATGTCCTGATCGCGCGGCATCACCTGCAGTCGGTGGAGCGCGGCGGGGTAAAGGAGTCCGCGATGACCGACGTCCGGAAGAAGCTCGCCGAGGCCGAGGTGAAACTGGCCAAGGCCAGGGCCGGCGCGGGGAACCCGGGCTCCAATTTCAGCCCGGTGGGCGAGATCTACCCTGCGACCAGCACGGGCCGGAGGTTGGCTCTTGCCCGGTGGATCGCCTCGCCGGAAAACCCGCGGACCGCGCGCGTCGCAGTCAACCACGTCTGGCTGCGCCACTTCGGGAAGCCGCTGGTCGCGTCGGTGGACAACTTCGGGCTCGCCGGCAGGGAGCCCACTCATCCGGAACTGCTCGACTGGCTGGCCATGGAGTTCATGGAAAGCGGCTGGAGCATGAAACGCCTGCACCGATTGATCGTCACCTCGCAGGCCTATCGCCAGTCTTCGGCGACCGCCGGCCGCGCCGCCGCCGGGACGGACCCGGACAACGCGTTCTATTGGCGCGCCGAATCCCGCCGACTGGAAGCCGAGGTCATCCGCGATGGAACCCTCTTCTCCGCCGGCAATCTGGATCCGGCCATGGGCGGCCCCGAACTCGATCCCAAGCTCGGCCAGACCTCGCAGCGGCGCAGCCTCTACTTCCGCACGACGCCAGACGACAGGATGACCATGCTGGATCTCTTCGATCTGGCCAACCCAAACGCCTGCTACGAGCGCAAGACCAGCGTCGTCCCGCAACAGTCGCTCGCCCTGATGAACGGCGGACTGGCCCTGGACCAGGCGAGGCTGCTGGCAAGGAATCTGACGGACGAGCACGGAAGCGACGCCGCCACCGACGAAGCCTTTGTCAGCGCGGCCTTCGTCCGGGTTCTGAACCGTCGTCCCACGCAGGAGGAACTCGCCGCCATGGTCCGGTTCATCCGGTCGCGGCCGGACGCAGAAGCGCAGAGCGCAGCCTTTCCCGCGGGCGGACAGTCGAGAGTTCCGCCGGCGGGGGAGCCCCGGCAACGGGCCCGCGAACTGCTCGTGCACACCCTCTTCAATCACAACGAATTCGTGACGGTGCGGTGATTTCCGTTTTGCGTTGAAGCGGATTCCAACCAGACCCTTTTCGGGCATTGCACGGCCCATTTGAAACCCGTAGGTTCCCCGGTTTTACGCATGAAGAAACTCATTCCGACCATCGTCGTCGTCGCCCTGATCCTCGCCGCCGCCAAGTTCTGGCGCGGCGATGCGGACCAGGGCGCGGCCGGCGGCGTCGGGAAGAAGAAGGAGCGGGAGACCACGGCGGTCGTGGAGAAGACGAAGATCAGTTTCTCGATCAGCGTCGCCGGGGAAATCACGCCCGCCGAGCAGGTTTCCGTCCGCCCCGAGGTTCCCGGCAAGATCAAGGAACTTCCGGTCGACATCGGCGACACCGTGAAGAAGGGCGCGCTGCTATTCTCGCTGGACGACGAGGAGTTGCAGATCGAGTTGGCCACGCGGGAGACCGAGATCGCCAGCGCCCAGCTTCAGTTGGAAAAGGCGCGCCAGAACCTCGACGTCGCCGACCTCGAGATTGCCGTGCAATCCGCCCAGACACGGCTCCTCCGGTCGAAGCTGGAATCCGAGAAGGCCCATGATGATTTCCTGCGCGACGAGCAACTCTTCGCCGAGGAGCTCGTCTCCAAGGAGGTCTACCAATCCTCGAAGACCGATTATGAGCTGGCCAAGAACGCCATCGCTTCCGCCGAGCGCGATCTGGACCTGGCCAAGGACCGTCGGACCAAGACGAAGGAGCAGGCGCAGACGGATTTTGAGCTGGCCAAGAAGACCGTCGAAAAGGCGAACCGCAGCCTTGACCTGACCAAGGACCGCCTGAGCAAGACGCGCATCGTCGCGCCCTTCGACTGCACGGTGTTGACGCGCCCGGTCTCGGTCGGGCAGGCGGTCTCGGGCTCCGGCGGTTTCAACAGCGGCACGGAGGTGCTGACCATCGCGAACCTCAACGAGATGATCATCAACGCCCACGTCAACCAGGCCGACATCACCCGGCTCAAGAAGGACATGCAGGTCGATGTGGAGGTGGAAGCCGTGATCGGCCTGACAGTCAAGGGCAGGGTCGAGCGCATCGCTCCGCAGGCGACCATCCGCAACGGCATCAAGGGCTTCGAGGCCCGCATCCTCCTGACCGAGATCGATCCCCGCGTCCAGCCCGGCATGACCGCCAAGATCTCCATCCCGGTCGCCTCGGCCGACGATGCGGTCGCCGTGCCCCTGGCCGCGGTCTTCACCGAGCGCGAGGGGCGGCACGTGTTTGTCGTGAAGGGAGACTCCTTCGAGCGCCGGCCGGTCGAGATCGGAGTGTCGGATTACAAGTTCGCCGAAGTCCTGTCCGGGCTGACCCCCGGCGAGGTCGTCGCCCTCGAACCGCCCGCCGAGGACGCCGAGATCATCGAGCCCAAGAAGGACGGGGATTCGTGACTGGCCTGCGGTAGGACAATCGCTTCCGAGGCTGCCTCAAGAGTTTTCCCGATGGGTGGCAGACGAGGTGACGAGGCTCATTTCCGGAGGGATTCAGGGATTGGAGCCTCCTCTCGTCGGCGGCGACGGGGTCTTGGGACATCCGCCTCCAGCCTGTCCTGCTTTCACGGCGTCGTTTTGGCGCCTGGGCGGCGCGGGGATTTCAGAGAGGTTCGGCTTGCCGGGGGCGGAACGGGTTCCTAATCTGCCGGCGGTGGCTCGCTCAGCCCTGCAAAACGGCCTGTCCCGCAATTTTGCGTCGCGTCCCTTTCGCGACGCCGACCTCCTCTTTCCCGTTTCCGCGTCACGGCTTACATGATCGAGCTGATCCAGTTTCCCTGCAGCCCGTTCTGCATCGTCCAACGACGCATCCTCGAATACTCCCGCGTCCGCTTCAAGGTTGCCAACATCCCGATCGGCGACCGCTCCCTGGTCTGGCGGTTGACCAAGCAGCGGTATTACCAGGTCCCCGTGTTGCGCGACGGGCGGCAGGTCCTGTTCGAGACGGACGACAATTCGCAGGTGATCGCGAAATACCTGGACCAGAAACTGGAGCTGGGCCTGTTCCCGAAGGAGCTGCGCGGCGTGCAGAACCTGGTCTGGCGGCACATCGAGAACGAGGTGGAGGCGATCGGGTTCAAGCTGAACGACGCGCATTACGAGACCTTCGTGCCGAAGGCGCAGCGGCTCGGCTTCATCCGGCACAAGGAACGGAAGTTCGGCCGCGGCTGCCTGGAGCGTTGGCGGGAGCAGGCCGACGCGTTGCTCGCACAAATGGAGACGGAATTGGCGCCCTACGAGCAGATGCTGCTCACCCGCGAATTCCTGCTCGACGACCGGCCCCGCTTTGTCGATTTCGACTTGTTCGGCATCTTGGGCAACTTCCTCTTCAACGGGCGCCACGAAATCCCGAAAACCCACGACCGGCTCCGCGCCTGGCATGCGCGGATGGCGCGGATCAAACTTCCCCAGACTCCCCGTAAACCAGCGTGAAGAACTACGTCCTCGACACCAACGTCCTCCTCCACGACCCGGCGGCCCTGCGCCAGTTCCAGGACAACCGCGTCCTCATCCCCATCGAGGTCATCGAGGAGATCGACGCCTTCAAGAAACAGCACAGCGAACTCGGCCAGAATGCCCGCTCGGTCTCCCGCACCCTGGACACCCTGCGTGAACAGGGAAACCTGAGCGACGGCGTGACGCTCGACGGCGGCGGGCGGTTGCGGATCCTGCTGCACGAGGTGGACGGTCGCAATTACCAGCCGCACCGCCGGACCGGCGACGGAGCCAAGGAAGGCAAGGGCAATGGCAGCATGACCGTGGACAGCCGCATCGTGGCCCAGGCGTTGGCCGTGAAGTCAGCGCAGCCGGACGTTCCGACCATCCTCGTCACCAAGGACATCAACCTGCGCATCAAGGCGGACGCCCTCGGTCTGCAGGCCCAGAACTACGAGTCCGACCGCATCAACCTCCGCAACCTCTACACCGGGACGGTCGAGTTGCCCGTCTCCCACGAGGAACTGGAAGGGTTCCACGCAAACAAGGAACTGCCGCTGCCGAATCCGCAGGCGTTTTCGCCGAACGAATACGTGACCCTTGTCGACGACGCGAACCCCAAGAAGACGGCCCTGGCGAAGGCCTTTCCGGCGGAGAATAAACTGGTTGCCATTCAGGATACCCACCGGGGCGTCTGGGGCATCAAGGCGCGCAACCGGGAACAGCAGTTCGTGTTGGACGCGCTGCTGGACGACGATGTCCGGCTGGTGACGCTGATGGGCATGGCGGGCACGGGAAAGACCCTGCTGGCCATGGCCGTGGCGTTGAAGCTGACGGTCGCCGAACGGCAGTACCGCCGCGTGATGGTCGCCCGGCCGACGGTCTCGCTGGGCCGGGAGATGGGCTACCTGCCCGGCACCCTGGAGGAGAAGCTCTCACCCTGGATGCAGCCCATCCATGATGCGCTCGAAATGCTGAGCGACCTCAACATGGGCGGCGGCGACCGGCAGCGCGGCTCCGATTTGCTGAACTCGGGAACCCTCGTCATCGAGGCCCTCAGCTACATCCGTGGCCGCAGCATCGCCAACCAGTTCATGATCATCGACGAGGCGCAGAACCTGACGCCGCTGGAGGTGAAGACCATCCTCACGCGCGTTGGCCACGGGACCAAGATCGTCCTCACCGGCGACCCCTACCAGATCGACAACCCCTACATCGATGCGGCGTCGAACGGCTTCACCTACGCCGTCACCCGCTTCCGCGACCAGCCCATCGCCGCGCACGTGGAGCTGAAGAAGGGCGAACGCTCGGAACTGGCCGAACTGGCCGCGAACATTCTCTGAGCAGCTGCCTAGCTTAAACGAATCAACGGGAAAGAGGGGCCGCCCAAGGCTTCGCGTGAGCCGCGAGGGGTATGCTCATGTCGACTCATTGAGGAAAATTCGCCCTATCCGCCCTGTGACTTTCGCGTTGTGGGGAAGTCGGCGCCGAGGATGTCAGTCGTCCCTTCGGGACGTTGAAAGCCGATGCGGCGTCGCCCGATGCCCGCTCTCGTTCAAACCCGCATATCGAGGAACGCCCCGGAGTGCGGCTTCATCCCAACGCAATTTGAAATCTGGAGCTTGGGATTTGGGGCTTTTCCTCCCCGCCCCTTCCCGCATGATCCGATCATGTTCCGCCGGTCTTTCCTCTGCCTCTTCCTGTGTTTCCTTTGCCTGAACGCTTTCGCCGCCTCGCGCCCGAACGTGGTCCTGATCATTTCGGATGACCAGACCTGGCGGGATTTCGGCTTCATGGGCAACGACCGCGTTCTGACGCCGAACCTCGATCGCCTCGCCGCGCGCTCGGCGCGTTACGTCAACGGTTACGTTCCGACCAGCGTGTGCAGTCCCTCGCTGGCGACGTTGTTGACCGGTCTCTATCCGCACCAGCACGGCATCCACTACAACCATCCGCCGCCCGGCAACTCCGCCTTCAACAAGATGACCACGCGCGAGGAATACGAACGCGTGCGCAGCCGGTCGTTCGAGCTCATCCGCTCCCAACCGACGCTGCCGCGCGCGCTGGGCAAGGCCGGCTACCGCTGCCTGCAGACCGGGAAGTTTTGGGAGGGACACTGGCGCAACGCCGGCTTTACTGAGGGCATGACGATCTTCGAACCGCCGCCCGGACAGACCTTCGGAGGCGTTCGCACGCTGGCCTCCGGCGTCAAGGCCGCTCACGGCAACGGCGACTGGGGGCTCAAGATCGGTCGCGAGACCATGCAGCCCATCCACGATTTCATCGACGACTGCGCCGCCGGGGAAACGCCGTTCTTCGTCTGGTACGCGCCTTATCTTCCGCACCAGCCGCATGATTCCCCGAAGAAGTATTTCGACCTCTATCGCGGCAGGCCCGGCGTCGCGAAACACGAGGTTCCCTACTTCGCGTCGATCTCCCAATTCGACGATACCGTGGGCGACCTGCTGGATTTCGTGGAGAGAAAGGGCCTGACAAAGGACACGCTGTTCGTCTTTGTCGTGGACAACGGCTGGACGCCGGGAACGCGGCGGCACAAGACGGACAAGGACTTCTTTTACCACACCAAGGAGAGCAAGCGCTCACCGTTCGAGGACGGCCTGCGCACACCGATCCTGCTGAGCTGGCCGGGCGTGGTGAAGCCGGCGACGCATACCGCCCTGGTCAACTCCGTTGATCTGGTCCCGACCATCCTCGCGGCGACGGGCAACGCAGGCGGCATTCCCGACCGCCCCGGCATCGACCTGACGCCTTCGGCGCGCGGAGAGGCGAAGATGGACGCGGGTCGCGCGGTGTTCGGTGAGATCTATCCCGGCGACGCGACCTCGCTGCGTCATCCTTCACGCGACATCGCCTACCGCTGGGTCCGCGACGGCGATTACAAGCTGATCGTTCCCCATTCGAGCAAGGGGTCCAAGCCCTGGGGCGGCTACCTTGCGGAGACGACTCTCTACAACCTGGCCAAAGACCCGGGCGAGCAGTTCAACCTTGCCGGCAAACCCGCCCAGGCGGAGCGCATCAAACGGATGAAGCGCAAACTGGACCGCTGGTGGACGCCGGGCGAACGGCCCGGGAATCAGTGATCAGTGTCACCAGTGACCGGCGTCAGTCGGGCACAATTTGCAATTGCAACCAACTTCGCGAGCGGGGCTCCTGCGCATCGCTACGCTCGCTCTGGCTGAGAAATGGGCGGGCAAATCGGAAGAGACCGTCTCAAAAGTCTTCCCGATGGGTAGCTGGTGATTTGAAAAGCGGACGACCTGAGATGCGCGTAGCATTTCGGGC
>JAYPFK010000058.1:0-43369 GCA_038126235.1 Verrucomicrobiales bacterium | reverse complement strand
CTTAAATCACGACTTCATCCCATTGTACAATTTAAAATTCGTGAACAGAACCTAAAGCGTGAACTCCAACGAGGCGCGAATACAACTCATGCGTAGGCCCTGCCCAAATCGGGAGCGCGAACGTCAAACGCTGACCGGCGGCCAGACCGCGTGGTAAAACAGCGCCGCCGCCACGCCGCCCAGGCAGTCGCCAACAACCGGAATCCAGGCATACCCCCAATCGGAGTCGCCCTTGCCCTCGATCGGCAGAAGGAAATGGGCAATGCGCGGCCCCAGGTCGCGGGCGGGATTGATCGCATAGCCGGTCGGGCCGCCCAGCGAAAGACCGATCGCAAAAACCAGCAGACCGACCAGCAGCGGACCCAGACCGACATCCCAGCCCGCGTCGGGATTCAGGTTGTCCGGGCGCAGGATCGCCAGCACTCCGAGCACCAGCATGAAGGTTCCGATGAACTCCGTGATCAGGTTGGAGCCGGTGTGGCGGATCGCCGGAGCTGTACAAAAGACGCCGAGCTTCGTCGCCTTGTCCTCCGTCTCCCTCCAATGCGGCAGGTAGGCCAGCCACACCAGTGTCGCGCCCGCGAAGGCTCCGCCAAACTGCGCCGCCAGGTAACCGGGCACATGGGCCATGTCCAGGCTGCCGATCGACGCCATGCCCAGCGTGACGGCGGGGTTGAGATGCGCGCCGCTGATCCAGCCCACGCAGTAGACCGCCATCGCAACCGCCAGCCCCCATCCTGCGGTGATGACGATCCAGCCCGAGTTGTTTCCCTTGGTCTTGGCCAGGCAGACATTGGCGACCACGCCATCGCCCAACAAAATCAGGACCGTGGTTCCGAGGAATTCCGCAAGATAGGGGGACATGAGGTTTTGCCTTTTTCCTGAGTGAAGGCGGAAACCTAGGCGCCGGACGCTCCGGCGTCGATCCGCAATTTTCCGGCGTCGATACCGCGCATAAGATTTGAATGGCCTCCCCGGCGCGCCTGTGCCAGTTATTCGCGACGCCCGCCATGTCTGAGCAAGAACCAGCCCCATCCTCCGAAGCCCTGACGACCGACGCCAAGGCCGCGCTCGTCGATCTCCTGCAATCCGGACGCGCGCAGATCGGGCAGTGGTACATGCGCGTTTCCAACGAGGGCGGCGACGGCCCCTGGGAGGAACTTTCCGGCAACAAGGCCGAGAACAACGCGCAGATTCGCGGCCGCATCATCGACAGCGAACAGCCGGCCACCGCGCTGGCCCTGGCCTTCTGTGGAACCGCTGAAGTGCAGGGCTCCCGCGAGTTGGTGGCCTACACCCAGTTCTTCCGACGCGAACTGGACACGGGCATTGTCCTCGGCCGCCGGATTCGAAAGACCTTCTTCGGAAAAATGCTGCGTTCCCACGGTCCGTTCCTGGTCACGGGAAATTGCCAGAATGTCTGGTTCTGACCGTAGACCGCCGCCCATGAAACGCCTGTTCGTGATCCTGACCGCAACCGTCGTCGCGGCATGCTCTTCTCCCCTGGCGAAGGGCCAGGATACGTTCCTGCAAAACGGCGTCACCGCGCATCGCGGCAACTCCGGCGAATTCCCCGAATGCACCCTGCCGGCTTTCCAAAGCGGCATCGCGTCGGGGGCAGATTGGATCGAGCTCGACATCCTGCGCACACGGGACGGGAAACTGGCGGTCATCCACGACCGGACCACCGGTCGCGTGGGCGACCGGGATCTCGACGTGGCCGCGTCGGATTACGCGGACCTCGCGCAGGTCGATGTGGCAACGGACTTTCGACGGCGCCACAGACTGAACATGGCCGCCTGTCCGAAGCAGCGGATCCCACGCTTGGAGGAGGTTCTCAAACTCGTGATGCGGCAACGGAAGACCCGGGTGTCGATCCAACCCAAGATGGACTGCGTGGCCGACGCCATCCGGTTGATCCGCAAGTTGGGCGCCGAGGACTGGGTGGGCTTCAACGACGGGAATCTCGCCTACATGAGTGAAGTAAAGCAGCTGGGGCCCGAGATGCCGGTCTTCTGGGATCGCGGCGATTCGAATCTCGCCGAGGACCTGCGGATCGCGCGCAAACACGGATTCGAGTCCCTGGTGGTGAACGAACGGTTCCTCACCGCAGAGAAGATCAGGCGCATCAAGGCGGCGGGCCTTAAAGCCGGCGTCTGGACCGTGAACGCCGAAGCGGATTTGAAACGATTCCTGAAAATGGGCGTCGACCGCGTCTACACGGATTTCCCCAAGCGACTCCTTGAATTGAAGAAGCAGGCGCGGGAGGAAACGGGCCGCTGAGAAGCAGGGCGTGCGCATGGGGTGGATCGAAACCTGGTTGGAGTTCACGCTTTAGCGTGTTTTCCGCTCAAAGCACGCTAAAGAGTGAACTCCAACCAAGAACATCCGGCGGCAACATATTTCTCAGCGTGCGAGCGCAGTGATGCTCCGCACTCTGTCCACACCACCGTCCCTTTTCCGTTTCTCATCCCGCCCGCAATCCCTTAGGAATGGCGCATGAGGCTAATCCGCATTCACTTGGCCGCGCTGTTCCTATCAGCCGTCGTTCCGCTCGCGCACGCTGAGATCCGTCTGCCGAGGCTCTTCGGCGATCACATGATCCTGCAACAGGAGACAACGAACGCGATTTGGGGCTGGGCTGCCCCCGGCGAGAAGGTGTCTGTCCGCGCCAGTTGGGGCGCCACGGCTGACACCACCGCATCCGCTGCGGGGAGATGGAAACTATTCCTCGCCACCCCCGGCCATCGGACCGGCCAGTCCCTGACGATTCGCGGGAACAACGAGATCAGGATTGCGGACGTCGCCGTCGGCGAGGTCTGGATTTGCGCCGGCCAGTCGAACATGGGCTGGTCGACCGGGAACTCCTTCGGCGCGGATCTGGAAGCGCAGGTGAACCTCCCCGAGTTTCGCATCTTCCGCTCCGCGCGCGAACATTGGCACGAACCGCTGGAAGAGAACCGGGATCGCCTGGCCCAATGGAAACCTTGCGACCCCGCCGCCGCGGCCGAGACCTCGGCGGTCGCCTATTGGTTCGGCAAAACACTCCACAAGAAGCTGGGCGTTCCGGTCGGCATCATCCAGCGCGCCTACGCGGGCACGCCGATCGAGGGCTGGATGCCTTGGGAAATACAGAGGAACGATCCGCGCGCCGTCGCCCACAAGGCTCGTTACGACGAGAACGCCGCCCGCATCCAGGCCCGGGACGCCCAAGCCGGGGAAAAGGCGCTCGCCAACTTCGCGGAAGAACTCGCCGCCTACAACACGCGCATCGACGCCGGCGAGACCATGCTGAACGCATTCAAACCGCTGGCTCCGCCCATCATCACCAAGCCGGCCAATCTGGGCCACCAATACCCCGCGCACATCTACAACGCCATGATCCACCCGATCCGACCCTACGGCATCCGCGGGATGATCTGGTATCAGGGCGAGCGCAATTCCAAGAACACGCCACAGGCCTTGCACTATCGGGAGCAGCTTGGCCGCCTGATCCGGCATTACCGCGAATCCTGGCACAGGGAGTCGGAAGGCCATGTGGCAAAGGACTTCCCATTCCAATTCACCCAGCTTCCCAGTTGGAACCCGCCGCAATCCGAACCGGTCGAAGGCGTCGAGGCCCCGTGGGTGGTGAACCGCGAGGCCATGCGCCTGAGGGAACGCGACGTCCCGAACACGGCCATGGCCGTCGCGATCGACACAGGCGACGCGGTCGAGCTTCATCCCAAGAACAAGCGGCCGATCGGAATCCGTCACGCGTTGCTGGCCCTCGCGAACACCTACGGCAGGGACATCGTGGGCGCCGGACCGCGCCTCGAGTCGCACACGGTCACGGGCTCCGAAATCATCCTGCGCTTCTCCTCCATCGGCGGCGGCTTGATGCCGGGACGGGAAGGCGAACTGGATTCCTTTGCGATCGCCGGCAAGGATCGCGACTGGCATTGGGGCCGGGCCAGGATCAAGGGCGACACGATTGTGCTGTGCTCGCCGCGGGTTCCGGAACCGGTCGCCGTCCGTTACGCCTGGGCAATGAACCCCTCCCAGCGCAACCTGCTCTACAACCGCGAGGGACTGCCCGCCTCCCCCTTTCGCACCGACGAATGGTCGCTGTTCGATCCCGAGGCGGAACTGGTCGAGGTTCTCAAGCCGCCGAAACCGGCAGGCTACGTCGCCGTCGATTGGAAGCGCCCGGTCATGATCGCCGCGCCGGAACCGCCGTTCGAAACGGTGGCGAAGGCCGCCCCGGCGAAATCAACGTCGTCACCAAGTCCGGTTCCACCTCCCCGAAAGAACGCCGCCCCCGCTGACGGCCTGGCTCCCGAAATCACCGACCTGAACGCGGAAGACATTTCCTGGGCAAAGGAAGCGGAACTGCCCGACCTCGAAGAGCCCTACATCAATCCCCGCCCCAACAACCGGGGCGATGGCATCCCCGTGGCTCCGCTGACACGCCGGCACGGCGACCGCCGCGCGATCCTCCGCTTCGCGCGCGAACTGGCCGCCGGAGAACACGGCGAAATCGACAGCTTCCTCCTGATGAAGGACGGGCGGCTGATCTTCGAATCCTATTTCCGGCGCGGGCGGGCGAACTACCCGCACTTCCAGATGTCGATCACCAAGTCCTACACGGCGCTGGCCCTGGGCCGGGCCATGCAGTTGGGGCATCTGGACCTGCCAGACCTGGACCGGCCGATCACGCACTTCCTCAAAGAGCTCGATCCATCGCGCTTCGCGGAGGGAGCCGGATCGATCACCCTGGCCGAGGCGCTGAACATGCGTTCCGGCATCCGCATCGCTCCCGCCCGCGCCAAGGAACTGATGCGCCAACCGGCGGCTCTCAAAGGCCAGGCCCAAATCCAGGCCTGGCTGGAAAACAGCTCCCCTATTCCAGCGGCGCCGCGCGAATTCAAATACCAGGGCTCCGATCCCTCCATCGTCATGCAGGTCGTCGAGGCGGTCGCGCCCGACTCCGCGAGCGACTTCATCAAATCAGAGCTGCTCGACAAGCTCGGCATCTACAGCTTCGCCTGGCAGGACGATGTCAGCGGCCTGCCCAAGGCAGCCGCCGGCAGCAGCATGCGTTCGCGCGACATGCTCAAGTGGGGCATGCTCATGATGAACGGCGGCCGCTGGAACGGGGAGCAGCTCATTCCCGAAGCCTTCGTCGAGAAAGCGACCCAACGACTCCACACCAACCGCCAAGGTTCCTCCTACGGCTTCTTCTGGTGGCGACACGACATGGAGGTCGGCGGGAAGAAACATGACTGCATCAGCGGCCGCGGCGCCGGCGGACAGTTCCTCCTCCTGCTGCCGGAACTGAAGCTCATCGCCGTCGTCACCGCCCACAACAAGGGCATGGGAGACATGTTGAAGGTCTTTCCGGAGCGGGTGGTTGCAGCTCTGGTCGAGAAAGCGGAGTGATTGTGGAAAGGAAACGGAAACAGGAACTACGGGATATTCTGGAAGACTCGTCCTGCCGAGTTGCCAACAACGGTGGGGCAAACTGTCCTCAGTGAGCCGACGTGAGCATGCCCGAGGCGCGGCTCATTGGGGACAATTCGCCCCACCTCTTTTCCCTTTCTCATCCCGCCCGCGTTCCCGTAGGAATGGCGCATGCGAATCCTTCAAGTCGTCACCTTGCTTCCGGCCTGCCTGCTCGCCCTGACGCCGCTGTCCTCCTCCGCCGCGCCAGGCGGCAAGAAGAAGCGGAATCAACCGACCGGCCCGTCGATCACCTGGGTGAACGAACTCCCCGCCGACAAGACGCTGCCGCCGAACACGGAACATCTGACCTTCTTCAGCAAAGCCGCGGGACGGGAGGTCGGCTACTGCCTCTACCTGCCGCCGGATTACGCGAAGAACCCCGACAAACGCTACCCCGTCATCTACAACCTTCACGGCAACGGCGGGAATGAGTTCACCGGCCTGTTCGACATCGAGGTCCTGCACGCAGGCATCGTCGCCGGCAAGTGGCCGTCCATGATCATGGTCCTGCCGAACGGCGGCCGGAGCACCTTCTACAAGGACTCCCACGACGGGAAGTTCCCCATCGAGACCATGTTCATCCGCGAGTTCATCCCGCACATCGACAATACCTGCCGCACCATCGCGGAGCGGCGCGGACGCGCGATCGAGGGTTTCTCCATGGGCGGCCGCGGCTCGACGCGCCTGGCGATGAAGTATCCGGAGCTGTTCTGCTCCCTCTTCTGCCAGGCGGGCAACGTCCCCCGCACTTCGGAGAAATACGATCCCGCCGCGTGGAAGGAATACCTGGCCGGCTACCTCGGGCCGGACAAGCAGAACTACATCGACAATGACGCCTTCCTGTTGGCGAAGAAGAACCGTGGCAGGATCGTTGGCGGCCTGCGCATCCAGATCGCCTGCGGCACGAAGGATGGCGGTCATCTCCCCACCGTCCGCGACTTCCATCAGCATCTGGTCGATCTGAAGATCGACCACACCTACATCGAGCTGGAGAACCTCGGCCACCGCCGCACCGAAATGATCGGCCGCCTTCGCCCGGTCTGGTTCGATTACCACGTCGAATCGTTCCGACTGGCCAAAGGCAAGTGAGCGTCGGGAGCGCCCGCCCCCTCCCGGACAGAGCGCGTAGGACAGTCCTTCCCTTGGCGCGACGAAGCGGAGCGAAGGCGGCAGACTGTCCCTCCAAGACATTGAAGTGGGCTCGACGGAGTCTCTCCCCACCAGTTTTTTGGATTCGCTGCCGCTGTCTTCGTGCCTCTTCTTTTCATGCCGGAGTCACACCCGACTTCGCCGTAATCTGCGTTCCCGCCAACCGGATGGCTCGTAGGGCCGGTGGGGAGAGACTCCGTCGAGCCCACTTCAAAACCCCGAAGGAGTGAAAGCTGCGCGAAGGAAAGGAGGCGCGCACGCAACCAAACGGCATTCAAGAATTCAACACCGACGCAAACGTGACGGAATCGCCTTCAACCCCGTCGATTCGGAAACGAACGTAAAAGGCTGACACCTCTCGATCCGGATGGTTCCGTGTATCCAATGCGCCGCATCATCCTCCTACTCTGCGCTCTGCTTGTTCTTCGCGTTCCTTGCGGCGCCGCCCCGGCCGCGCCCCTTCGCCCCAACGTCATCCTGCTGATGACCGACGACCAGGGCTACGGCGATCTCTCCAGCCACGGCAACCCGACCCTCAAGACGCCGAACCTCGACCGCCTGCGCGCCGAAGCCGTCCGCTTCACCGACTTCCACGTCAGCGCGTTCTGCACGCCCACGCGCGCGGCGCTGCTGACCGGACATTACCCGGCGCGGACCGGCGCCTATCGCACCAGCAGCGGGCGCACGATGATGCACACGGACGAACGAACGATCGCCAACGTCTTCGCTGACGCCGGCTACCGGACCGGAATGATCGGCAAATGGCACCTCGGCGACAACGCTCCGCACCGACCGCAGGACCGGGGCTTCCACGACGTCGTCTGGCACCGCTGCGGAGGCGTCGGTCAGGCCTCTGATCATTGGGGCAACGACTACTTCGACGACACCTACGAGCGGAACGGGAAGTTCGAGAGATTCGAAGGCTACTGCACGGACGTCTGGTTCGCCGAGGCGGCGCGATTCGTGGAGGAAAACCGCGAACGCCCCTTCTTCCTCTACCTCGCGACCAACGCCCCGCACGGCCCCTACCGCGTCGCCCCGGAATGGGCCGCGCCCTACAAGGGGAAGGCGAACTGGCGGTCGGGCGCGGAGTTTTACGGCATGATCGCCAACCTTGACCACAATCTCGGCCTTCTGCGCGGGCGATTGCGGAAACTTGGCCTGTCCGAAAACACCATCTTCGTCTTCATGACGGACAACGGCACGGCGAACGGCGGGAAGTTCACGTCGCTGACCTCCGAACCCCTCGAAGGCTACAACGCCGGCATGCGCGGCAAGAAATCCTCCGTCTACGAAGGAGGACATCGCGTGCCCTTGTTCGTACATTGGCCGGCGGGCGGGCTCACCGGCGGCCGGGATATCGACGCGTTGTCGGCGCACCTGGATGTCCTGCCGACTTTGGCGGAATTGTGCGGCGTCCCCGTGCCGGCATCACATCGCCCGGACGGCGTTTCCCTCGCGCCGTTGCTGAGGGAGGCTTCCGCGCCGGCGCCACGGAATCATCTGGTCGTGCAGTTTCAAGGCGGGCCTTATTTCCGGTCCGAGCCGAAGCCATGGGAATACTCCTGCGTCCTGAAGGACCGGTGGCGGCTGATCGACGGACGGGAGCTTTACGACATCAGGGAAGACCCAGCGCAACGGAACGACATCGCCGCCGCCCGGCCTGACATGGTGAAACAACTACGCGCCCTCTACCCGCCGTTTTGGGAATCCGTCTCGCGCCGGATGACGCCCGTCCACATCGACCTCGGGAATCCGGCCCAGAACCCGACCGTGCTTTGCTCCCAAGACTGGCGCATGCCCACGGGCAATCCGCCCTGGCACTTCGGCGCGATCAACAAACTGCCCCGCGAAACCGGTCCGTGGATGGTGAACGTCCGCACAGCTGGCCGCTATCGTTTCACCCTGCGGCAATGGCCCGAGGAGGCGGACAAGCCGGTCGTCGCCGTCCGCGCAAGAATGACAATCGCCGGACGTAATTTGGAGCAGACGGTCGAACCCGGAACCAAGGGAGTCGTGTTCGAGTTGGACCTGCCAATCGGGAAGACGGACCTGCGGACCTTCCTCTGCGACGACAAAGACAAAGCCGGCGGGGCCTACTTCACCGAGGCGGAACTTCTGAACTCCAGGTGAAGCGCCGACCTCTCACGAATTGAGCCGCCAGAGGGCGAAGTTCAACACGGAGGCAAAAGTGACCCACGCCAGGTAGGGCGCCAGCAGCATGCCCGCAATCCGATCGACGCGCAGGAACGCGCGCAGGGTCGCCACAATGGCCGTCCACAGAAGCAAGATTTCCGCGAAGGCCAGCCCCGGATTGTGCAGACCGAAGAAGATGGGCGACCAGGCGACGTTCAGGACCAACTGCGTGAGAAAGATCCCCAGCGGCCGACGCTGCGCCTCGAATCCGCCTTTCCGCCAGACTTTCCAAGCGGACACCGCCATCATCAGGTAGAGCGCCGTCCACACCGGGCCGAAGATCCAGTTGGGCGGATTCCACGACGGCTTCGCCAACCCGGCATACCATTCGCCGGGCATAAAGAACGCCCCGACCGCCGAGGCGCTGAAACACAACACGATCCAGCCCGCCAGGGCGGCATACCCTCGAGACGGAACTGCCGGGTTCGATTTTTTCGACTCCATATCGGGCGTCAACCTAACCGACTCCGCGCAGCGCGCAATTCCCGGTTTGAAATCCAAATTCGCCTACGCGCGCCCAATAAGGAACTTCAACAATCAGCAATCCATGTTCAGCAATCGACATTCGGCTTCTCTTCCCGTCCCGAGCTTCCGTGTCGCCATCCTTCCCGCCCCCCGCTATACATTTCCCATGCCAGTCCGATCGATACGGCCGCTTCTTTTCTCCCTGGGTTGCCTCGCCCTGGCCGCCGCCGGTTTCGCCGGTCTGCCCGCGGGAATCGTCAACACCCAGAAGCCCGGCGACGAACCGCCCTCCCCCGAGGAGTCCCGCGCGCTCATCACCGTGCCGGAGGGCTTTCACGTCACGCTCTTCGCCGGCGAACCCGACGTCGCCCAGCCCATCGCCATCAACCATGACGACCGCGGCCGCCTCTGGGTCGCCGAGAGCTTCTCCTACATCGAGTGGAAGCGGAAGGCGCAGGACCGCGTCTCCATCTTCGAGGACCACGACAACGACGGCCGCTTCGATTCAAAGAAGGTCTTCTGGGGCGAGGCCAATCACCTGAGCGGCTTTCTGGTCGGCTTTGGCGGCGTCTGGATCTGCGACGCGCCGCAACTGCTCTTCATCCCCGACAAGAACCGCGACGACATCCCCGACGGCCCGCCCCAGGTCATGCTCGACGGCTGGGCGACCAACGCGGAGCACAACTTCTTCAACGGTCTCACCTGGGGCCTCGACGGCTGGCTCTGGGGCCGCCACGGCATCAAGAAACCCTCCCTCGTCGGGAAACCCGGAACGCCGGCCAAGGAGCGCGTCGAACTGATCTGCGCGATCTGGCGGTTCCATCCGGTGACGCATGAATTCGAGGTCGTCGCCGACGGCACGGTGAATCCCTGGGGACTGGACTGGAACGAGGACGGGCAGCCCTTCATCAACACCAGCGTGGTGGACCACCTATGGCACGTCGTGCCCGGCGCGCGTTTCCAGCGCCGCGAGGGCAAGGACGAGCATCCGAATCCTTACACCTACGAGCTGATGCACCCCATCTCCGACCACCGGCACTGGGACGACAGCCCTGGCGCGCTGCAACGCCACGGCTTCGCCCATCCCGCGCAGGGCGGCGGCCATTCGCACTCCGGCCTGATGATTTACCAAGCCGACGTCTGGCCGGAGAAGTATCGCGGCAAGGCCTTCATGGCGAACATCCACGGCCAGCGCATCAACATGGATTCCCTCGAGCGGAAACACTCCAGCTACGTCGCCAAGCACGGCCCCGATTTCCTCTTCGGCAACAGCCCCTGGTTCCGCGCGGTGGATCTGAAGCAGACCCCCGACGGCAACATGATGATCGCCGAATGGACCGACCTCGGCGAATGCCACGACCGCGACGGCGTTCACCGCACCAGTGGCAGGTTGTTCAAGGTGGTGTATGGCGAGAGCAAGCCGATGGAGAAGTTTGATCTGGGGAAGATGGGGGACAAGAAACTGACGACCCTGCTGCGCCACGAAAATGTCTGGTGGCGGAGAACCGCTTTGCGGATTCTCTACGAACGGCACGAGTCGAAAGATGAAGCCTTCCTCGATACCTTCCTGTTGGGAAAAACCGCTTCCCATGCGCCCCTCACAGCGGAATTGGCGAGCGCTCGCGGCATCGGTCTGACGGCAAAACCAAAGCCCGCCGACTTCGCCGGCTTTCTTCTGAAATCGATCGAACGGTCGGAATCCCCACCGAAGTGGTTGTCCATCGCTTCAAGCCTGCGTGAACTTCCGTTCGAAAACCGCTGGCGAGTCGCCGCCGCGCTGGTTCAGAAGCCAATCCCCGCCGAAGACCGCAACCTCGCCCTGATGATCTGGTATGCCATCGAACCGCTGGTGGCCGAAGATCCCCAGCGCGCGCTGCGACTTGCCGCCAAATCCAAGATCCCCCTGATCCGCCAGTTCATCGCCCGCCGCATCGCGGACATGAACAAGGAGAAAAAATGATCCTGTCCCAATCCGCCCCCCCATGAACCGCCGAACCTTCCTCAGCGCCTCAACCGCCGCTCTGGCGTCAACGCTCCTTCCCGCCCCCGCGCCCGCCGGCCAGTTCACCGGCAAGATCAAAAAGGCGGTAAAGCTCGGCATGGTGACCGAGAAACTCCCCACCACCGACAAGTTCAAGCTCCTCCAGGATCTCGGCTTCGACGGCGTCGAGGTCTACACCCGCGCCCGCAAGGAAACCGCCGACTACCGCAAGGCCATCGACGCCACCGGCTTCCCCGTCCACGGCGTGGTCAACAGCTCCAACCCCGACCTCGCCGACGCCATCGAGATGGCGACCGACCTGGGCGGAGCCTCCCTGCTCGTCGTCGCGGAGGAAAACCCGAGGCTCTCCTACGAGCAGAACTTCAAACACTGGCAGACCATCGTCCGCCCCGCCCTGCCCCTCGCCGAGAAGCGACGCGTCCGCCTGCTGATCGAAAACGTCCGCGCGACCTTCCTCAAGACCGCCGAGGGCATGGCCCGATTCATCGACTCCTTCGAGAATCCCTGGATCGGCTCCTACTTCGACACCGGCAACACCATCACCTGGACCGAACAGAACGCCGAGCATTGGGCCGGCGTCCTCGGCGCGCGCATCGGCAAGCTCGACATCAAGGACCGCGGCCACGCCGAGTTCGGCGACAAGAAACTGGCCCGCCCCGGCGCGGTCGGCTCCGACGGCGGCGAGGTGCACTGGGCCAACGTCCGCAGGGAACTGGCGAAGATCGACTACCACGGCTGGGCCACCGCCGAGGTCAGGGGCGGCGACCGCAAGCGCCTCGCCGGCATCGCCAAGTGGATGGACGGGGTGCTGCGGATTTGAACGCCCCCACAACGCGTCGTCCCCTCCACGGGAGGGGATATTTCAAGCTCCCGCGTCGCGGAGGAGGATGAAATCGGGGTGGGTTCGCGGGACTTGCCCTTGGTTCTTGTCTCGCCCCGGCCAGAAACGCGCCAACGCCCCCCGTTCGCTTCAGTGAGCGCATTGCCACCCAGGGCGAACCCACCCCGATTGAGTTCCCCTCATCGCTTCGCCGGAGAACCCAATCGCCCCTCCCGTGGAGGGGACCTTCAACACGTCACTCTTGGGCGCAGTTCAGTTTTTATGCGCCATCCGAGGATGTTGCGGCGGGGCGCGGCGTTTACGCCGCTGAAACCTGGGATTTCCCGAGGCTTTTTGTTGGAACCGCGGCTCTATGGTGATCGGGCGCATCAGCGGCCTAAAGGCCGCGCCCCGCCAGTTCTGTCGTGCGCGCATATTTTTTGAACTGCGCCCGTCACCCTTCCAACCGCCCCTTTTCCCTTGTCAAACCCGCGCCTCCCTCCTACCACCTCACGATTCCTGAAAACGGCTTTTCAAAAACCATGAACATGAAATCCAACATCAAACTCCTCTCCACGCTCCTCGTCGCCGCCTTCACGCTTTCCGCTCAAGCCGCCGATGACGGCTTCCAGTCCATCTTCAATGGCAAGAACCTGACCGGCTGGTATGGCAACAATCCGCACCAGACCGTCAAGGCCAAGGACAAGGATGGCGGGATCAAGGCCGCCATCGAGAAGCAGCAGGAGGAATTCAAGGCGCACTGGTCGGTCGAAAACGGAGAACTGGTGAATGACGGCCACGGCCCCTACGCCACGACAGACGCCGAATACGGGGATATCGAGTTCCTCATCGATTACAAGACGGTCGCCAAGGCTGACAGCGGCATCTACTTGCGCGGGACGCCCCAGGTGCAGATCTGGGACACCACGCCCGAAGGCGGCAAAACCGGAGGAACGCGTCACGCCGAGAAGGGCTCCGGCGGCCTGTTCAACAACACCAAGGGCGCGCCCGGCCAACTCCCCCTTGTCCACGCCGACCGCCCCTTCGGCGAGTGGAACGAATTCCGCATCACGCAGCTCGGCTCCCGCACCACCGTCCTCTTGAACGACAAGCTCGTGGTCGACAACGCGATCATGGAGAATTACTGGGACAAGACCCGCAAGACGCCGCTGCCGGCAAAGGGTGTCATCCACCTGCAGACCCACGGCGGCGAGATCCGCTGGCGCAACCTGAAGGTCCGCGAGATCGGCGCCGCGGAAGCCAATCGCCGCCTGCGCGGCGACGACGCGACCCAGGGCTTCAAGTCCATCTTCAACGGCAAGGACCTGAGCGGTTGGGCCGGGGCCAAGGACAATTACGAGGTCCGCGACGGCGCGATCGCCTGCAAGAAGGGCAAGGGCGGGACGCTCCATACCGAGGCCGTTTACGGGGACTTTGTCGCGCGCCTCGAGTTCAAGCTCCCCGCCGGCGGCAACAACGGCCTCGCCATCCGCTACCCCGGCAAGGGAAACCCCGCCTATGCCGGCATGTGCGAACTCCAGGTCCTCGACAATACCGCCGAGAAATACGCCAAGCTCGACAAGCGCCAGTATCACGGTTCGGCCTACGGCATCGCCCCGGCGCATCGCGGCTACCTGCGCCCCGTCGGCGAATGGAACTACCAGGAGGTCACCGTCAAGGGCTCGACCATCAAGGTGGAACTGAATGGCACGGTGATTCTCGACACGGACGCCAGCGAGGCGAAGGAATACATGGCCAACTCGCCGCATCCCGGCATCGGACTGAAGGAAGGCCACTTCGGCTTCGCCGGCCACAACGACCCCGTGATGTTCCGCAACCTCGCGATCAAGCGGCTGGATTGAAGCGGGCGCTCAACGCCGACTCGTAGGACAGCCTCTTCCTGGCGGTCCTGCATTCCACGACGCTGTAGCAGCCGAAGTGACGAGGCTCACTTGGAGACCAACCTGCGGGTCAGAGCCTCCTCACGTCGGCTGCTACAGGGTCTTGCGGTGATTGCCTCGCCTCACAAACCCGACCGGGCCAGCCACCAACGCAACCCGCCAAACCGGTTTGCCTCACGCGGCGGCTTGGGACATGGTCGAACAATGTCCCCAGCCTGCCCTTTTCCCCAGTCCGGCCTCTGGCGCCTTCGTCTTCTTTCAGCGCTGCTGATCGCCGTCGTCGGTTTCGCTCCCGCGTTCCGCTCCCTCGCCGCGCCCGCCCGCCCCAACATCGTCGTCATCTTCACGGATGACCAGGGCTACGGCGACCTGGGCTGCTTCGGAGCCAAGGGATTCAAGACCCCGCGCATCGACAGCCTGGCCAAGGACGGCACGAAGTTCACCAGCTTCTACGCGCAGGTCGTCTGCGGTCCTTCGCGCTCGGCCCTGCTCACCGGACGCTATCCCGTGCGCAGCGGCGGTTGGTCCATGCCGGCCAGTGAAGTCACCCTCGCCGAACTCCTCCAGCAGGCCGGCTACCGCACGGGCTGCATCGGGAAGTGGGACGTCTCCAACCGCGCCGCCATCATCCCCCGCATGCCCAACGCCAAGGGCTTCGACTACTACTACGGCACGCTCGGCGCCAACGACGGCGGCCGCGTCGCCTTCCACGAGAACAACGAAAAGGTCGGCCAGACCGACGACATGGGCAGCCTCACCCGCCTTTACACGGACAAGAGCATCGAATTCCTGAAGCGCGAAAAGAAAGGTCCGTTCTTCCTCTATTTCGCGCATACCATGGTGCATTCGGTGATCGACGCATCACCCCGTTTCAAGGGCAAATCCCAGGGCAGCCTCTACGGCGACGCCCTGGAGGAGATGGACTTCGAAACCGGACGCTTGCTCGATGCCATCGACGAACTGGGCCTGCGCGACAACACCCTCGTCATCTTCACAACGGACAACGGCCCGTGGAACAACTTTGCGGACCGCCTCGGCCCGCGCCACAACGGGCAGATCGCCTGGGGTTCCTCCGGCCCGCTCCGCGAGGGCAAGGGCTCCACCTACGAGGGCGGCCTGCGCGTGCCCTGCCTTGCCCGCTGGCCCGGCCACATTCCGGCCGGGCGCGTCAGCGACGCCATTTTCGCCACCATCGATTTTCTCCCCACCTTCGGAAACCTGGCCGGCTACCGCGCCCCCGACGACCGCATCATCGACGGGGTGGACCAAACGGACCTCCTGTTGGGCAGAACCGATGTCGGCGCGCGCGACAACTACTTCTACTTCTGCCAGGGCGAGATGCACTGCGTGCGCCAGGGCCCGTGGAAGCTGGTCCTGCCGGACAAGAAGAAGTTCTACGGCTACGTGGACGATCGCGGCTCCAACAAGATCGAGCTCTACAATCTCGCGAAGGACATCGGAGAATCACGCAACCTCGCGGCGGAGAACCCGGCCAAGGTCAGGGAACTGCAGGCATTGGCGAAGGCCTTCAAGATGCCGGAGAAGACCTTCGAGCACCGCATTGGACTGCCCCGGAAGGCGCCCAATTCGAAGCCGAAGAAAAAACCGTAAGCGCTCTCGCCTTTCTCAGCCCCGCTCCATCTCGTCCGTGTATTCCCCCCGACACGCGGCGCTGCAACAGCGGGCGCGATGCAGCAGCAGCCGTTGAGCCTCCGCGACGTTCTCCGACTTTCCCGCCCAGGCCGCCATGGCCTCGTTCTGCAAGGCGCGCCCGTAGGAAAAACTCAGCGGCCACGGTTGAGCGCCCATCTGGTTCATGGCGTTGAGATGTTGGGTGGCGAGTTGCGCGCTCTGTCCGCCGGACAGGAACACGACCCCCGCGAGATCCGGAGGCGCGGTTTCGTTCAGGCAGCGCAACGTGGCTTCGGCGACTTCCACGATCCCGGCTGGACTCGGGCAATCCTGGCCGGCGATCACCATGTTCGGCTTGAGCAGAATCCCACAAGGACAGACGCCCTGCTCCGCCAGTTCGGCGAAGACTGTCTTTTGCGCCTCCGCCGTCACCTCGAAACACCGCTCCAGATCGTGGGCTCCGTTCATCAGGACCTCGGGCTCGACCACGGCAACCAGCCCCTGCTCCTTGCAGAGCGCCGCGTAGCGGGCCAGCGCATGGGCATTCGAGCGATAACCCGCCCTCGTGGGAATGCCCTCGCCGATGGTGTAAACCGCCCGCCACTTGGCAAACACCGCGCCGAGTTCCCGGTATTCCGCCAACCGCTCCCGAAGTCCGTCCAGCCCCTCCGTGATCTTCTCACCGGGAAACCCCGCAAGATCGTGCGTCTTCCTGTCCACCTTGATGCCGGGGACGATGCCGTTCCTCCGCAGCAACTCAGGAATGGGAACTCCTTCCGGCGAAGTCTGCCGGATGGTCTCGTCGAACAGGATCGCCCCGCTTACGAATTCACCAAGGCCGGCAGTTTCCGCCAGCAGGGACCGATAGCGACGCCGGTGTTCCTCATCGGCCTCGATGCCAAGCGCCGCGAAGCGTTTGCCGATCGTGCCCGTTGATTCGTCCATGGCGAGGATGCCTCGACCGTTGGCGACGATGGCATCCGCGGCAAACTGCAAAGCGGCTTTGTTCATGGTATCCCGGGGTTGCCGCGCGCCTCGCCCCGAAGGGACGCGCGCGAACGTTGCATCTCACTCGAGTAGAGCGCCGTTTGTCCGGCAATGCGCGACGGTAATTGCAGCTTCGTGGCCTGTTCTTGACGGAAGCGCGCGCGGCAGCCCCCCTCGCAGCCCGCTCGCGTGAGAACCGCGCGTGCCGGGGATACACCTTCTGGCGAAGGCGGCTACGCCTTCCCTTCGCAACCTTGCGGCGAACGCGGTGTTGGTTATGGTTGCATCACGATGGCAACGCACGACAGCGATCCCGACGCCCAGCTCATGCTCCGCGTAAAACGCGGGGACATGGATGCGTTTGAAGCGCTGGTAGACCGCTACAAGCAGCCGGTCATCAACGTCATCCACCGCACCCTCAAGGACGCGACCGAGGCGGAGGACCTGGCGCAGAATGTCTTCATCCAGGTCTACAAGGCCCGCGACCGCTATCAGGTGAAGGCCAAGTTCTCCACCTTCCTCTTCACCATCGCCCGCAACCTGACCCTGAACGAGATCCGCCGCCGCAGCCGCCACCCGGCCGATTCCATGGACGCCGGGCCTCCGGGCGAAGAAGATCAGCCGTTCCGACAATTCGAGGACAACCGCACCGCCTCGCCACCGGACGCCGCGCTGCGGGGCGAACTGGAGGTGAAGGTCGCCGAGGCCGTCGAGGCCCTCCCGGAAAACCAGCGCACCGCCATCCTCCTCTGCCAACAGGGTGATGTTTCTTACGAGGAAATCGGCGAAGTCCTTGGCGTTTCCCTTTCAGCCGTGAAATCCCTCATCCATCGCGGCCGTGAAACCCTGAAGCAGGTCCTGAAACCCTATCTGCAAACGGGCGCCTGGCGCGAAGACGCCCGCCCCTGAGAAACCATTGTCCAAACCCGGTGATTCACTGAAGGAACGAAGATGAGCGAAACCGAATACCAGAAACTCCTGAACGCGCGGCTCCAACGCGAGCTGACAGCCGCCGAACAGGCCCGGCTGGAGGAATTGACCTCGCAGCACCCCGAGATCCGCGACCATTGGGACGAGGAGATGCGGCTGAGCGGCTTGCTGGACCGCCTGCCGGACGCGCCGCTTTCATCGATCTTCACCGCCCGCGTATTGGAAGCCGCTCAAAGTGAGGAACTCCCCGGCCGCGCGGCCCGGCGCCCCCGGCTCTTCGGCTGGCTGCCCATGCGTTGGGTCCACGCAGCCACGGCCGGCTGCGTCGCCCTGGCCCTGGCCTGGATCGTCCAGGACCAACGCCGCGTCGCCCTGCGCGCCGAACTCGCCGACGACCTTGCTCAAATCTCCGCCGTCGCCCTCGCGCCCGACGCGGAACTCGATGCGCTCATGCACTTCGAGGAGATCGACCGCCTGGGCGAACAACCGGTCGTCGATGACGAACTGCTCGCCGCCTTGGAACAGAAATGAACGCCGCCATGCGTCAGACAGCCCTCCTCCTGATAACCGCCCTGTTCGGCGGCGGGGCTTCCCATGCCGCGGTCGCGCCGCCGGCCCTGCCGACGCCTGCGATAGAACGCCCGGAGGCAGCCTTTCAATCCCCGGTCCGGTTCTTCCGCAAACTCCTCGCCAGGGACGCGGCCGGACGCGCCGAAGCGCTGGCCGCGCGCTCCTCGACCGCCCGCGCCGCCATTGAGGCCAAGATCGCGGAATACGAGACCCTCGACGCCCGGACCCGTGAACTCCGCCTCCGCACCACCGAACTTCGCTGGTTCCTGAAGAAGCTCCTGCCGATGGAGCCGAAGCAGCGCGCCGAGAAGCTCCGTCTCATGTCCACGAATGACCGCGAACTGGTCGCCGTGCGGCTAAGTCAGTGGGACCTGCTCTCTCCCGGTTGGCGCGAGGAGGTCCTCAAGCACGAGCGCACCATGGACTGGCTGCGACAACGGGAGCTCAATCCGGCCCTGAGAAAGGACGACGGCTCCGCCGAGCCAAGTCTCGCCGAATGGCGAAACCTCCCCACCGAGACCCGCGCCGGCATGCTCAACAACTTCGACCGCTTCTTCCTCCTTTCCCGACAGGAACAGGAAAAGACCCTCGCCGAACTGCCTGAGCAACGACGCGGCATCGTCGGGCCCGCCATCGAGAAACTACAGGCCCTGCCGCAATCCAAGCGCGCCGAATGCCTCGACGCGTTCCGCCAGATCGTCGCCATGCCCGCGCCTCGGCGGGAACGTTTCTTCCGGAAGGCGGACCAGTGGCGGCAGATGACCCGCTCCGAACGGGAAACCTGGTCCAACCTGGTGAACAAGTTCCCCCCCATGCCGCCGCTCCCTCCCGGCCTCGTCCCGAAGATGCCTCCGCTGCCCGAGCAGGCCGCTGAGATCATCTACCCGCCCCTCCCGCCCGGCCTCGACCTCCCCACCATGCCCCCGCTCCCGCTGCTGACGGTGAAGTGAGCTGCCATCCACGGCAACGCGCCCGATCCGATCCCGGCATGAGCAACACGGCGACCAGCATCGCACCCGCTCGCGGGACAGGGGCGCCGCTCTTCTCCTGCTTGCTCCTGCTGCTTCTTGCCCTCCGGTCCTTCGCCGCCGAAACCTGCGCCCTCAAACTCACGACGCTCAACGAAGCCGGCGCGCCCATCCCCGGCCTGATCCGAGTTCGCATGGCGGAAGGCTCCCCTGTCGCGCTCACCAACCTGGTCAATCGCGGCGCCATGCTGCGTCGCGGCAGCCCCGCCAAGGAATGGCATTGCCTGCCGGAACCGACCGTTGTCCACGTGCCCCGGACACGCCTTGCCGTCGATGCCATTTCGGGAATCGAGACGCGGCTCGCCTCCCGGACCATCGACCTCGCCGACCGAACGAACGCCGAATTGACGCTCACACTCGAACGCTTCTCCGAAGTCGCGAAACCAGGCTGGCGCGCCGGCAACACCCACGTTCACACGCGCAACATGACCCGCGCCGAATCGGATCGCTACCTTCGTTCCGTGGCGCGCGCCGACAATCTGGACATCGTCTTCGTTTCCCACCTTCGACGCGCGGAGGCCGAGAAGACCTACACCTCCAACGGCTACACCAAGCGGGACCTGCGCGAGCTTTCGGAGCCGGGCCTGCTCTTTGAGAACGGCGAGGAACACCGGCACAACTTCGGCGGAGGCGGCGAGGGATTCGGCCATGTCATGCTGCTGGACCTGAACCGGCTGATCCGCCCTGTCAGCGTCGGTCCCGGCATCATGAAGGCCGGCACGGACGCCCCGCCCCTCGCGCAAGGCATCGCATCTGCACGCGAAGTCGGAGCCACCGTGGTCTGGTGTCACAACAGTTTCGGCTTCGAGGACATTCCCAACTGGCTCGACGGCCGGCTCCACGCCCAGAACATCTTCGACGGCGGCAACCGCGGCGGCTACGAAGACACTTTCTACCGCTACCTGAACATCGGGCTCCGCGTCCCCTTCTCCACCGGAACGGACTGGTTCATCTACGACTACTCCCGGGTCTACGCGCTCTTGGAAGATGGCGAAAAACTCACCACTCCCAACTGGCTCAAGGCCCTGCAAGCCGGACGGACCTTCATTTCAAACGGCCCGCTGCTCGATCTTCGGATCGGCGATGCCGCGGTCGGGGACAGCATCGAAAGCGCGTCCCCCGCAACCCTGACAGTCCGCGCCCACGCCAAAGGGCGCAACGACTTCGGCCGCATCGAACTCGTCCGCAACGGCAGGATCGTCGCCTCGGCTGAACGCGCGCGGGCCGACGGCTTCTTCGAAGCCTCCATCCAATTGGACGTCAAGATCGACCAGTCAGCCTGGTTCGCGCTCCGCGTCGCCAACCCTCTGCAGAGAACCTCGGCGGACGCCCCCGCCCGCGGACATGGTCCGGGAAAGAACGAACTGGGCGAACCCCTGTTTGCGCACACGAGCCCGGTCTACATCCAGGTCGGCGACCATCGCCAGTTCGACAGCGAGACCGCCCGACAACTCGTCTCGGACATGGAGGCCGGCCTCCTCGCCATCCAGATGCACGGCGTCTTCACCGACGAGCGCGAGCGCGCCGAAGTCGAACGCGTCTATGAAACCGCGATCACCACGTTGCAGGCGAGGATCACAGCGCAATCAGGCGGTCCGCGCGAGATTCCGCCCAAATAGCGCCCCCTCGAAATGCAGCGTACACAGACCGCCGCTACATCACCCGTGTTTGCAGGGGCGCGTCTGCGACCGACGCATGCCAAGACAATCTCTCCGCGCGCACGGCCATTTCGATACTCAGGAAGTCGGCATCGAATTATTGAATGCCCCAGAATCCACGGCTTCGGGCTAACCTCCCGCCCATGAACGTCCCGCGCCCGCTGCTCTGGAAGACCGTCGTTCCCGCGATGTGCCTGCCCTTCCTGGCGTCGCTCTTTTACTTTGTCCTCTTCAGCGAGTTCACCTTCTCCCGCATCATCTACGCCGGCACGAAGGTCTTCACCCTGGTCTGGCCGGTCGTCGTCGTCGCATTGATCCACCGGGTCGGCCTGCCCAGGCTGAATCTTCGCAACGCGGCGCATCTGAAGGCTCTGCCGCTGGGATTGATCGCCGGGCTTGCGGTCGTTCTGCTGATGTTCGGGCTGATGCTGACGCCGCTCGGGCTGGTCGTGGTGGAAGGCGGCGCGAATGTGGGGAAGAAGACGGCCGAACTCGGCGTGCTCGAACACTTCTGGCTCTTCGCGGTCTTCATCTCCGTCTGCCACTCCCTGCTGGAGGAATACTACTGGCGCTGGTTCGTCTACGGCCGCCTACGGGAACTGCTGCCCCGCTGGCCGGCGCACCTGCTGGGCGGGGCCTCGTTCGCCGCGCACCACATCGTGATCACCACGCAATTCTTCCCGTTCTGGTGGGGCGTGTTCTTCGGATCAATGGTCGGCGTGGGCGGTGTGATGTTCAGCCTGCTCTACGAACGGCAAAAGACGCTCGTCGGAGCCTGGGCCGCCCACATGGCGGTGGATTTCGGCATCATGGCAATCGGGTATGAACTGATCCGGTGATATTGCCAAGCCGCCCCGCCAAGGGGCCGGCACATTTGCAGGTTCGCCCATTTCCCAGCCTGAGCGGGCGGAAGGCGGGTCATCCATCGCGTCAAGCGCCGGCAGGAAAAGCCGGTTGCACAGAACGGGAACTTTCTTCTCAGCCTCGATGGGCAAGCGATATCCGCGGGCGCTCCAGAAACAACTCCAAGCAATGGAATCGCAACAGGGAACCGGGTTGCCGCCGTGTCTTCAGCGACTCCCCCGGGGGAGGGCGCAACCCACACGCATCAGGCGCTTGCGTTCGCAGACTTCCGATCTACCGTTTTGCTCGTGCCCATAGAAGAAAGATCGCCGGCAATGATTCTCCCGGACTGCGTGTTGCTGCCCGGGGAGACCCTGCCCTTGTTCATTTTCGAACCCCGCTACCGGAAGATGCTCCATGATGTGCTGGAGGGCTCCCGCAGCTTCTGCGTGGCGCGCCAACGGCCGAATTCGTTGACCGAGGAACCCGAAGCCGTGGCCTGCGTCGGCTACGTCAGCTATTCAACACAACAAGACGACGGGACCTCCAAGCTGCAACTGGAAGGAACCACACGCGTCGCCTTGAAGCGCGCCACGCTGGATGAACCATATCCCTGCTTCGAATTGACGCCGCTCCATTCCAAACCCGTCACCCGGGAGGCCTGCCAGCAGGATCTCGATCGGATGCACGCGCTGCTGCGAAAACGGTTGGAGCTCAGCATCGACGCAGCAATGGCTTCCCTGGCCTACACGCCCGGGAAGGCGCGGGAATTGGCGACAACGCGGCGACAACTTGAGGACGGAGCCGCGACCCTGGCGGCCGACATCGAGAACGAACCGGATCCCGGTCGGGCGGCGGACCGCGCCGCCGCGACCCTCCTCGGCGACCCCGACCATCGGCAGGCGGCGCTGGCGGAGGTGGATGTGTTGAAACGGATTCGTCTGATGAACGCGCTGCTGGGCACGGCGGGTTAAGCTCCACGCAACAAGCCTGCCAATGGCGCAACTTGAGGGCTGTTCGCCACGGCTCTCATTGTCGAGGATGGGGCGGCGTGATGTTCAGTCTGCTCTACGAACACCAGAAGATGCTCGCCGAAGCCTGGCCCGCGCACATGGCGGTGGATTTCGGCATCATGGCGATCGGGCACGAGCTCTTCCGGTGAGGTTGCCAAGGAGGGGCGACATTCCTGTCGCCCTGCCTGCGCAGCAGGCACAGAGGCTCGCGGGACTTCACTGAGACCAAGGGGATAGGCTGAAGCCTCCCCCTTCACCGGGCGTCTCTCTGGCCCCTTCGGGTCCACGGCGACAAGAATGTCGCCGCTCCTTGGTTGACGCCGCGCAGCGCCAACTGCGAATCGAATGGCGTCCGCCGGCCGTTTCGACCAACCTCCGTCGATGTCCGACTCACGATGCCCCCAACGCTTCCTGGTCGCCTCATGTCTCTGCGCCTCGCTGTTTGCGACCGCCACGACCGCCGCCCCGGCCCTCATCGAGTTGACTCCCGACATGCTGGTCAACCTGTCCGGCGTCCGACCGGCGACCGAACTGGCCGACGAGCAGGACACGGTCGGCGACCCGCTCAACGGACACGGCGGGAAGCCCAAGACGATTTTCAGCCAGGGCTGGCAGAACAAGGACCTCTACTTCCCTCTCGATGTGGTTGTCGATCTAGGCGTCGAACTGCAACTCACCGCCATCTGCTGGTTCGACGCGAACGGCTCGGCGCCAATGACCGTTTCCGTCGGCAGCCCCAGGGCTTGGAAGCAGGTCGCTTCGGACGACCTCAAGGCCTACCTCCAGTGGAAGACGCACGCCCTGGAGGAACGGGCGCGCTACGTGAAATTCCGGTTCGAAACGCCCGGAGCCCTCATCTCCGAGATCGGGCTCTACGGCGAGCCCTCCCGGGCGCCCCTCGCCTCTCCGCGGAAAACGCCGCCCCGGCCGCCGCGCTCCACGATGGACCGCTTCATGGGGATCAACGCCTTTGTCGACGATCCCATCGAACGCATCGCCGCCGTGGGAATCATCCGCGAATACCATCAATGGGCCTGGGACGAGGGCAACGGCAAGGCCGCCTACTCTGGTTTTCCAAGCAACCAATACGCTTGGAGCCCCAGTTGGGTCAGCGGCCCCGGCTGGGGTTGGGACTTCGACGACTTCTACTCCCGGCTGCGCGAAGCCGGTCTGGAGATCTCCCCCGTGCTGCAACAGAGCGCGCCCTACCTCGTCGGGAATGATTTCAAACGGATCTCCGAGAAACCGGCGGGCAAGAACGAGGATCCCTCCGCCCCCGAATCCTACCGCGAGCACGCGGACTGGTTGTTCCAGTTCGCCGCGCGTTACGGATCGAACGCCATCGACCCGTCACTGCTGAAACTGCGTCCCGGCCAACCGAAGAAGACCGGCCTCGGACTCATCCGTCATCTGGAGAACTACAACGAGCCGGACCGCTGGTGGGAGGGCCGTCGGGCGCATTTCTCGCCCTTCGAGTTCGCGGCCATGTGCAGCGCGGACTACGACGGGCATCGCGGTGCCATGGGCGCGACGGTCGGCGTAAAAAACGCCGACCCGCAAATGCGCTTCGTCATGGGCGGCATCGCCCGCCCGGAACCGGAATACCTCAAGGCCATGATGCTCTGGGCCGACGCCTTCCGCGACGGCGACTTCCCCGCCGACGTCATCAACCTTCACCACTACTCCAACGACGGCGGCGGCCAACACGGGGCCGCGAAACACGGCATCAGTCCCGAGGCCGACGACCTCAAGGGACGCATGCGCAAACTGGTCGGGTTCTGCCACGAAAACCTTCCCGGCAGGGGGGTCTGGCTGACCGAGTTCGGCTACGACATCCATCCCGGCTCCTACCAGCACGCGCCCAAGATCGGCGCCAACGACAGCGCCGAAGTCCAGGCGCAGTGGCTGGTGCGTTCTTACCTGGAACTCGCGGCGGCCGGCATCGACCGCGCCTTCCAATACATGCTCCGCGACGTCAACGCCGCCAGCCCCACGCAATACAACACCTCCGGCCTCACCAGCGAAAAGGCAAACGGACATCAGCCGAAGAAGTCGTGGCACTACGTGGCGACGATGAAGAGCGCTCTCAAGGGACTCGCGTTCCACCAGGAAATCGCGAACGCCGACCGGCGTGTTCGCGTCTACGAATTCCGCTCGCCCACCGGTCCCGAGCGCGCCTTCGCGGTCTGGTGTTCCACCAGCGAGGACCTGCGGATTCCCGGCTTCGGCCTGCCTGTCGGCGAAGAAAATCACGCAACCCTGATCGCCTTGGCGGAGGGCGACCCCGTGGGCATCCGGACCAACCTCCCGATCCAGGATGGCGTCGTAATCATCAACGTGAGCGAACGTCCCGTGTTCGTGCAGATCCAGCCGCATTGAGGCGGGAATTCGGAACGCACGGTCGAACACGGACGCCTCCCACGCCGAAGGCGTCCCCCAAGGAGGGACGACATTCCTGTCGCCCTGCCTGCGCGGCGGGCACACGAACGCGCGATGAATCCCTGAGGCCCTGGGAGTGCTGAGTCCTTTCCGCTTGCCGAGAGCCTCTCTGGCCCCTTCGGGGCCACGGCGACAAGAATGTCGCCGCTCCCGGGCCGCCAACCGCCCAACCTCTCCGCTCTCGGCGTTTTTGACTTTTGGCCTCCCTCAAACTACTTTCCGCGCCGATGGAATACCTGCACGCGCCCTGGCGCATTGACTATATTCTGGCCCCCAAGCCGGAGAATGGGGAAGGCTCGCTCTTCACTCGGATCGCCCAGTCCAACGAGGACGTGGAAAACCTCGTCGTGGCCAGGGACAAGACCTGCTTTGCCTTGCTCAACCGCTATCCCTACAGCGGCGGCCACCTCATGACCGTCCCCTACAAGGAGACCCCCGACATGGCTGGACTGACCCGTGACGAACTGGCCGACCTCATGGATCTCACCCGCCGCTGCCAGGCCGCGCTCCAAGCGACCATGAACCCCGACGGCTTCAACATCGGCATCAACCAGGGGCAGGTCGCCGGGGCCGGGATCGTGGAGCATCTGCACATTCACATCGTCCCCCGCTGGAATGGCGACACCAACTTCATGCCCGTCATTGGCGAAACCTCCGTCGTCCCCGAGGCGTTGAAGGAAACGGCAGAGAAGCTGAGGGACGCGCTGAAGCGGGATTAGGGCAGGCAGTTGGGCAGTGTTCAGTATTCGGCAGCCAACCAGCATCCAGCATCCAGTCACCAGCATCCATGACCTCCGAAACCCTCCATTTTGACAACGCCCGTCTGGCGATGCAGCTCGTGAACAACGAGACGCGCAACCTCCAACTGCTGGAGGAGCGGCTCGGCGTGAAGGCGACCTCCCGCGACGGCTGGATCAAGCTGGACGGCGAGGAGGCGGACGTCGTCCGCGCGCGGGAACTGTTCGAGGCGCTGGAAGCGTCCGTCCGCAACGGCGGCAAGGTGCGCAACCGCGAGTTCCTCCAGGCCTTGGACGTCGTCTGCGAAGACGGCGGCGAAGCCCTCAAGAAGATCTTCGCCGAACGCGTGATCACCTCGACCCGCAAGGCGCCCGTCGCGCCCAAGACCGTCACCCAACAACGCTACCTCCAGACCATCCGCGAGCACGACGTGACGCTCGGCCTCGGTCCCGCCGGCACCGGCAAGACCTACCTGGCCATGGCCATGGCCACCGCCGCGCTCAAGGCCGGCGACGTCGCCCGCATCATCCTCACCCGCCCCGCGGTCGAGGCCGGCGAGGCCCTCGGCTTCCTGCCCGGAGACCTCTACGAGAAGCTCGATCCCTACCTGCGCCCGCTACACGACGCCCTGAACGACATGCTCCCGCTGGAGGAGGTGCAGAAGAACAAGGAAAAGGGCGCCATCGAGATCGCGCCCCTGGCCTACATGCGGGGCCGGACCCTGAACAACGCCTTCATCATCCTGGACGAGGCCCAGAACGCGACCACGGAGCAGATGTTCATGTTCCTCACCCGCCTCGGCTTCAACTCCAAGGCCGTCATCACCGGCGACCCCACCCAGACCGACCTCCCCTCCAAACGCCAGTCCGGCCTCGTCGAGGCGCGGCACGCCCTGGACCGGATCGAGGGCATCGGAATCGTCGAGTTCGCCGAAAAGGACGTGGTAAGACATCCCTTGGTGCGGCGGATCATCAAGGCATATGAAGGCCACAGGGCAAAAGGGGAATGAGAAGCGGATGAGAAGCTCCAAATCCCAAAAGGGCCGCTTGGGCGCGCAACCAAGGGCGGCGGCGGGAATCATCCAAGGAGCGGCGACATTCCCGTCGCCGTGGCCCCAAAGGGGCCAGAGCAAGCCCACGAGAATCGGCGGCGACGGATCATTGCCCGGCTTCGTTGCATTCGAACGCCCGTGTGCCTGCTCCGCAGGCAGGGCGACAGGAATGTCGCCCCTCCTTGGGCATCCCTCGGAACCGGCGACATTCCACCTTCCACACAGCACGATTTGGGATTTCGAGCTTGGAGCTTCCTTGGGATTTCCTCCCCCCTCGCGTCCGTTCACCCACCGCGTTCGGCCCGCCTCGCCATGATCGAACTCTCCCTCCGCAACCGCCAGACCGACCGTCCGTTGAACCTCCCCGTTCTGCGGCGGTTGATCCAGTCCCTGCTGGCGACGGAATTCGAGGCCCCGGACGCCCAACTCTGCGTCCACCTGGTCGGGGCTCAAGAAATGGCCCGGGTGAACCGACATTATTTGAATCACGAGGGCTCGACCGATGTCATTACTTTCGATCACACCGATGACAGCGATTCGGATGCAATCTACGGCGAACTGTTCATTTCGGTCGCAGACGCCGTCAAACAGGGGCGGGAATTCGGCGCCTCCTGGCAATCGGAGCTGATTCGCTACGTGATTCACGGGATCCTCCATCTGCGGGGCCACGACGATATCGACCCCGCCGACCGGAGATTGATGAAAAAAGAAGAAAACCGCATCCTCCGCGAAGTTGAGGCGCGCCGTGACTTGGCGCGGCTTGAAAAGCGGGATAATCTCCGCCCATGAACAAAGACTTTGCGCGCTGGCAGACCTACTTCTACACGGGGTTGGTCGTTGTTTTGCCCGCGTTCATCGCCATCGCGGTCGTCGCGTGGCTCTTTGGGACCGTTTCCAGCTTCACGGACAAGCTGCTCTTCTTCCTGGAGTGGTTCCCCGAGCCATCCAAGGAGTGGATCTATGTGAACGGCGAATCCGGCGCCATGCACTGGTGGTGGAGCGTCATGGCCCTGATCATGGCCGCCTTCATCATCGGCCTCATCGGCCGTATGACCCGCAACTTCGTCGGCAAGAAAATCCTGGAGTTCGTCGACTGGACCATGCTCAAGGTGCCCCTGCTCAACCGCATCTACTCCGCGGTCAAACAGGTCAACGAGGCTCTCACCAAGAAGAACCAATCTTCCTTCAAACAGGTCGTGTTGGTCGAGTTCCCCGGGCCCGGAATGCACTCCATCGGCTTCCTCACCGGCGAATCCCACGACGAGATCAGCGCCCAACTCGAAAGCGAGATCATCAGCGTGTTCGTGTCCACCACCCCCAATCCCACCACGGGATTCCTCGTCTTCGTTCCCCGGGAAAAGGTGCGCAGGCTGCAGATGAGCGTGGCCGACGGCATCAAGTACATCATCAGCCTCGGCTCGGTGGCTCCCGCCTACCTCGGGCAGTCCTCCGCCCCGACGTTGACCTCAAACCAGGTGGCGGAACTGGTCGAGCAGGCTGTCACGGACGACCAGAAGCCGCGCCGCGACGAGCGGGAACCCGTCGAAGCCGGCTCCCGTTGACCGGCGACGCCGCCATTGCCATGGACGAACGCGCCACGGGCATCATCCTGCGCAGCCGTCCCCTCACCGAGACCAGCCTTATCACCCACTGGCTGACGCCGGAGTCCGGGAGAATCGCCACCGTAGCCAAGGGCGCGCGCCGCCCGAAATCCCCCTATCGCGGCAAGCTGGACCTTTACTTCTCCGCCTCCTTCAGTTTCAGCCGCAGCCGGCGTTCCGACCTGCACAACCTCCGCGAGGTCACCCTGACCGACACCCGCCCCGATCTGCGCCGCGAGATGATCCGGCTTCGCCAGGCCGCCTACGCCGCCCGTCTCATCGAGACCGCCACGGAGACCGAGACCCCCCTGCCGGAGATTCACGACCTCCTCCTGGGCTTCCTTCGACGCCTGACGCTCGCCGCCGCCTCCCCAGTCCCCGTGCTGGCCTTCGAACTCCGCCTCCTCGCCGAGACTGGCCTGCAACCCGACCTTGAAACCTCCGGCTTGAGCGCCCCCGGCCAGCGCATCGCGGAGAAGCTCCTGGCCATCGACTGGGAAAAGCCCGGCGGCCGCGCGCTGGCTCCGAAGGAATTCCGGGAGATCGACTCCTTCCTCAAACACTTCCTCGCCCACAACCTGGAACGCGTTCCGAAGGGACGGGAGGAAGCCTTGGCAACGGCGTAGGACAGGTTTCCCAAGAATCAACCAACAGCAGCCGGCCTCCTTCGCCATCGACTCACCGGGAAATGCGGGATAGGGTACTGCGCGCCCCATGAAACGACACTCGAGCACCCCCATTGCGAACCCGCGGCTTCAGCTTCTGGCCGCCGCGGGGCTCCTCTGCCTGACCGTCGCCTGCGGACCGGATGAATCCCAGAAACAGGCCGCCTCCGACACCGCCTCCATTTCCGACGAATGGCAGCCCGTCACTCCGCAGGAACCCGCCGCCGCCCCCACGGGAGCGGAGCTGATCCAGGCAGCCCGTGCCGAGGCGGAAGCCAAGGCGAACGCCGCACAGAAAGAAGTCGCAGCCGCCGCGGCCCAGGTCAAGCTGGAGGCTGAAGCCGAAGCGAAAAGCATCCAACAGGAAGCGGCCGCGAAGACCGCGGCGGCGCAGGCTGCCCCCAACTCCGCGCCCCAGCCCCCCGCCGGCATGCCGCCCGAGCTTCAGGCCTTTTTCCAGAAAGGCGGCGCCTTGAACAACGAACTGCAGCAGATCTCCTCCCAGTTGCGCGCAGCGCACGAAAAGGCCATCAAGTCCACCGCGGTCGCCGACAAGAAAAAGGCGTTGGAAGACGCCGCCCTCAAGGAACTCGAGAAGATCTCCCCCGGCATCGAAACCGATTGGAGGAAATTGCAGTCCCTGATCGAAAGCCTGGACAACAACCAGGAACTCGCCTCCGGCGATCCCGCCAAGATCACTGACGCCACCAAGGCGCAGTTCAAGGAAATGCAGGAACTTTCCGCCAAGATCGATCCGCTGCAGATGAAGATCGCCGACATTCCCACGATCAAGCAACTCCGCAACGCCTTTGCCGACGCGGTCGAGGCGGAGGTCGCGAAGATCGAACCCAAGGCCGGGGAGTTGCAGGCCCGCCACCAGGAGATCGCCCAGACGCTGGTCAAGATGCAGGAGGAGTTCCGAGCCATGCAGCAGAAATTCTCCCCCGGCCCGCCCTCCGTGGTTCCTCAACCGCAGCCGCAACCGCCAAGCGGCGACGCCGCCGCTCCGAAGCAGTAGCGCGCGTGCCCGACCCAGTATTCGGCGCTCAGTATTCAGCGCTCAGAAGCGCCTCGGGCCACCGATCCCCAACCACTGACTACGAAATACCGATCACTGGTTGCCGACTACTGATTACTGACTACTGATCCCCGCCCTACTGCGGCACGACGAACGCGGGAGAGCCCAACACGTCGAACTTCGGCCGCACGCCCAGCCCCGGCTCGGTCGAAGCCCGCAGCCTGCCCCCTTCCCGCTGCGGCGCGCCTTCGGCGATGCTGGTCGTCACGTAGCTGTTGAAGTCCGTCGAGGTGAACAGCAGTTCCGGCGGCGTGCTGTGCGCCAGATGGGAGATCGCGGCCGTGACGATGTCCCCGCCCCAGCTGTCCTCGATCGTCATGGCGATCCCCATCGAGACGCAGAGATCCCGCGCCTGCTTCGCCCGCGTCAGGCCGCCGAACTTGCTGATCTTGATGTTCACCACGTCCATGGCCAGGTCGGCCCGGCCGCGAATCAGCATCTCGACGCCGTCCACCACCTCGTCCAGCACGAAGGCATGATCCGTGGCGCGGCGAACGGAAAGGCATTCCTCGTAGGTCAGGCAGGGCTGCTCGATGTAGACGTCGATGTCATTCACCGCGCGCACGACCCGCCTCGCCTCATGCGGCAGCCAACCGGTGTTCGCGTCGGCGATCAACTTGTCGCCGCGCTCGAGGACCTGCGCGGCGGCGATGATCCGCTCAATGTCCGTGTCCGGATCGCCGCCCACCTTCAGCTGAAACCTGCGGTAGCCCTGCCCGCGGTAATCCGCGATGCGCGCGGCCATCTCCGCCGGCTCCTCCTGGGAGATCGCCCGATAAAGGACAAAGTCCTCACCATAACGCCCGCCCAACAGCGAACAGACCGGCTGCTCGGACACCTTTCCGAGAATATCCCAACAGGCCATGTCGATCGCGGACTTCACATAAGGGTGCCCCTTGAGGCAGGCGTCCATGCGGCGGTTCAGCTTATCCAGTTCCAATGGGTTCTCCCCGATCAGATGCGGCCCCAGCTCCATGATGCCGAAGCGCGCGCCCATGGCGTAGGCCGGCAGATAGAACGGCCCGAGCGGACAAACCTCGCCGTAGCCGGTCACACCGGCATCGGTCTCGACCGCGACGACGGTGCTGTCAAAGACCTCCACGGACTTGCCCCCGGACCACTTGTAGCTGCCTTCGTGCAGCGGCAGGTCCGCCTGATACACCACAATTCGTTTGATCTTCATTTCGATGAAATATACCCCGCCCCGCGGCGTCTCTCAGATTGACGGATCCCAGGCGGAGACCTCCGAAGATTCGCTCCGCCTACGCACCGACTCCCAGATCCATTTCATGGGATTGAACGGCTTGTCCTGCAGGACATACCCCATCACCTCCCGACTGGGAAGCACGATCAGGTCCGGGGGCGCATGCCGCAGCAGGTCGCTCTCCGAATCAACCATCTCCACGATGACGGAGGCCTTCTTGTTGAGGGCCTTCACCCGCGAGGCGACGTGCAGCGTCTTGATGTCGGGATCGACGAAGCGGATGTTCGCAAACACAAACACAATGGCCGCCTTCTCCACGTTCGCCTGCCGCAGGGCCGCCGGATTGATCGGCACGCCCGAGACGAAATGATGCTGCGGGTAGGGATTCCGTTTGACCAGATCGCTGATGACCGCCACCTCGTAATCGGCCAGTTCCGGAATGTTGGGCAGGTCCAGGATCAGTTCGTCCGCCATGGCGGTGTATTCGCAGATGACGATGTGCCCCGTGGACTTCACCTGCGCGCGCCCCTTCTCATGCCGGTCGAGATAGGAATGCACGGACTCGGCGACGAAGGCCACCGCGTTGGTGTAGAGATAGAAGCCCGTGATGATGGTCAATCCCGCCACCCAACGCCCCAACGCCGTGCTCGGCACGATATCCCCATAGCCGACCGTCGTGGAAGTCACGACCCACCACCACAGCGCGTCGCCCAAATCGTCGATCTCGGAATTTTCGCGGACTTCAACCGCCCAGAAGAGAACCGTGTTCAGGACCATGCTGACCCCGCCCACCCAGAGGAGAAGCTGGATTCGCTTTTTCATTCGCCGGAGGGAACCGCCCCGGATCTTGCACGCTCCTGCGCAATTTGTCAGTCCGCGATTATCTTCAAGCTCCCCGCTTCGCCTCGGCCGAGGCCCGGCGTTTCGCGGCGACACGTTTGAGCAGTTCGTCCACGGTCACGCCGCCGAGGATGACGATGCCGATCACGGCATACTCGATGTGGGTGGGGATCCAGTCGACCAGGGTGATCATGTTGCGCAGAACGCGCATGAGGGCCGCGCCGATCAGCACGCCCGCGATGCTGCCCGCGCCGCCGCGCAGGCTGCAACCGCCCAGCACCGCCGCCGCGATGGCGTAGAGCTCGTAGAAGTTGCCAAAGTCCACCGGCTGCGCGGAGTTCACGTCGAGGACGAACAACATCCCGCCCAGACCGGCGCAGGCCGCACAGATGACGTAGGCGAGGATGATCATCTTGTCGGTGTCGATGCCGCTGTATTTGGCGGCTTCCTCATTGTTGCCGAGGGCCAGCAGGTAGCGGCCGTAGATCGTGTGATTGAGGAAGAGAGCGGCCAGCGCGGCGACGATGACCAGGATCACGCAGGGCGACGGGATGCCGATCTTCGTCAACTCCCGCTCCGTGATCACGATCCGCAGGGCCGACCATTCACCCGGTTTCTGCGCCCGCAGTTTGCTCAACGGGGGCACGTTGAGCTGCTGTTTCTCATCCGACGGCTGAATCGGGAGTTCCGCCAGAACCTGCCAGCCCCCGCCGGCATCCCCCTCCAGCGAGACCTTGAGCGTCCCTTCCGGCAGATCCACCGCGACCGTGTCCGCCTCGCTCGCGGCCACCGCGACCACGGGCTGGTGGGAGGCGGACTTCACCCCCGCGCCGAAGAAGAACAAGGCCAACCCCGCCAGCACGCCCAAGGTCAGCTTCGCATCCTTGTTCAAGGCGCTGCGCTTTCGCGCGACGACGAACCAGGCCACCGCGATCAGCAGGCAGGCCGCGCCGACGATGAACAGGGCCTGCGCCGCCGTCACCTTGGCCAGTTCCGCAGTGGCCAGCATGCGCAGCTTGGGATAGGCGTCGCCCAGCCCCTGGGTCTGGTCCGCCGTGAAGCCGCGCGTAATGCCGCGGTAGAACAGCAGCCCGCACAGGGTCACGACGAAGGGCTGCAGCTTGAGCTTGGCGATCATCAACCCATGCGCCAACCCGATCGCCAGGGACACGAACGCAATCGCGAACAAGGCTCCGCCCACCGACCAGTCCTGCTCCGTCAGCAACCACGGCAATCCGCAGCCCACCAGGCAGATCACGGAACCGATCGAGAGGTCGATGCCGCCGGTGATGATCACGAACGCCACCCCGATGCTGATGATGCCGAACAATGATGTGCGGCGGATCAGGTTTTCCAGGTTGTAGGGCGTCAGAAAGGAGTCGCTCATCAAGGACGTGATGAAGAACACGAAAACGAGCAGTCCAAATATGCCGAGTGTCTTTTTCATGAGTGACTACGTCCGTTCAACGCGAGACAGGTGGGGTGAACTGTCCGCAGTGAGCCGGCGTGAGCATGCCCCAGCGCGGCTCATTGAGGACAATTGCCCCACCCGCGCAAATTCCAAATCCGTGTTCATCCGTGTCATCCGCGGTCCAATCCTATTCCGCGTGAGCGGCGACGTGCGCGCCCCCGGTCGCCAGTTGCATGACGGCCTCCTCGCTGAGTTCCTCCCGCTTCAATTCCCCGGTGATGCGGCCTTCGTGCATCACCAACGTCCGGTCGGACATTCCGAGCACCTCCTCCATCTCGCTGGAGACGAAGAGGATCGCCACGCCCTGCTTCGCCAACTTCTCCATCAGCCCGTAGATCTCCTGCTTGGCGCCGACGTCGATGCCGCGGGTCGGCTCGTCGAGCATGAGCAGCTTGGGCTTCATCGCCAGCCACTTGCCGAGCACGACCTTCTGCTGATTGCCGCCGGAAAGGTAACGGACGATCTGCTCGGGGCTGGGCGTCTTGATCCGCATGTCGCGGGTCATCTCCGCCGTGATGCCGTCCTCCTGGGCGCGATTGAGAAATCCCATCCGCTGGTCGCGGCGCAGGCTCGGCAGGCTCATGTTCTCCCGGACGCACATCTCCAAGGCGAGCCCCTGCTGCTTGCGGTCCTCGGGAGCCAAGGCCAGCCCGGCCCGGATTGCCTCGATCGGATTCCGCGGATCGATGCGCTGCCCGCCGATCCGGATCTCACCGCCGATCAGGGGCGTCACGCCGAACAGGGTCTGAAGCAACTCGGTCCGCCCCGCCCCGACCAGCCCCGCCACACCGACGATCTCCCCGGCGCGCACGCTGAAGTTCAGTTCGTGCCCCGGATGAACCGGCGTCCGCAGGCCCTTTGCCTCCAGCACGACTTCGCCCGGAGTGTGCGCCTCATGCTGGTAGAACTGGCTCACATCGCGGCCGACCATCAGGCGCACCATGGCGTCGTGACTGATCTCCTCGCGGGCCAGTTCCCCGGCATTCTCGCCGTCGCGCAACACGGTCACGCGATCCGCCAACTCCTTCACCTCGCCGAGGCGATGGGAGATGTAGACGATGCTCACGCCCCGGTCGCGCAGCTCCTTGATCACCTTGAAGAGATTCTCCGTCTCCGCCTGTGAAAGGCTCGACGTCGGCTCGTCCATAATCAGCGCTCGGGCGTTGATGGAAAGCGCCTTGGCGATCTCCACCATCTGCTGCCGCCCGATGGTGAGCGTGTCAACGATGGTGTCGGGATCGACATCCAGGCCGACGGACTCGAGGTGTTTCCGGCATTCACTCCGGATCTTCCCGCGATCGATCAGCCCCATCCGCAAGGGTTCGCGGCCGAGGAAGATGTTGGAGCCCACATCGAGATTGTCCGCGAGGTTCAACTCCTGGTGGATCAGGGCGACGCCCTTCGCCAACGCGTCGTGGACCGAATGAATTTCGGCGGGTTTGCCGTCCAGAAGGAACTCCCCGGAATCGTGCAACTGCACGCCGGCGAGGACCTTCATCAGCGTGCTCTTGCCCGCGCCGTTCTCGCCGATCACCGCCAACACCTCGCCCTTGCGCAGCGTCAGATCGACGCCCTTGAGGGCCTTGACGCCGGGGAACTGCTTGGTCGCCCGGCGGACCTCAAGCAGCGGCGTCTCGGCCTGGGCGGTCATGCGGAACGATCAACGAGGCGAAACTCAACGGCCCTGCAGGACCGCGTCCGGCGGATCGAAACGGGAGGAATCCTCGGACCGGCCGAGCAGTTCGTCGATCACGCCCTGGCGGCGGAGCCGGGCGTTGTCCTGCTCCATGCGACCAACAAAGATCATGATCTTGCCGCCGTTAGGGAGGGTTTCCTTGACCAACTTGCCGCACATCCGGCCGGCGATGTAGTTGTCCATGCCGACATACACGAGGCGCTTGGACTCCGGCGCGTCGGAGTCCGCCGTGATCAGCAGGGTCTTGGCGGCGGCGCTGTTCAGAAGTTCGGTCTGATCGGCCGGGGCGATCGGGCTGACGGCGATGCCGTTGACCTTCTTGGTCACCTGGTCCTCGATGATGCGCTTCTGATCGGGAATGCCCTCGGCCGGCATGAGCATCTCGGTGTTCACGCCAAGGTCGGCGCCCGCCTTGTTAACGCCCACGCCGCAGATCGTCCAGAAGGAGGCGACGCCGTTGGAAACAAAGGAGAACTTCGGCTTGCCGTCCTTGTGGGGATTGTCGCCACCGCCCTCGACGCGGGATTTCAAGACCTTCCAGAATTCCTCGACGTTGTCCTTCCGAATCTGCTGGGCGTCGATGTTGATGAACTTGTTCTCCGGGATGACGCTCTTGTCGCCCTTGTGCAAAGCGTTGAGCACCTCGATCGACTTGTAGCCATACATGTACGGATCCTGCACCACTGTGCCGTGGACCGTGCCGTCGATGATGCCCTGCAACGTCGCGTCGTCCTCGTCGAAGGCGATGACCTTGACCTTCTTGGTCTTGCCCGCCTGTTTCAGCGCCTCAAGCATCGCGGGCGGGTTGTAGGCGAACAGACCGACCATGCCATCGATGTCAGGGTGCTTGGCCAGCGTGTCCTCGACATTGGCCTTGGCCTTCGCGCGGTCGAACTGGTCGGTCAGCGTGCCGAGAATGATGTAATCGCCCTGAGTCTCGGCCTTCTTCTCGACCGACAGGAGCGACTCGCCGCCGCCGCCGGACGGCGCCGGGGTCATTTCTTCCTTCTTGCCGCAACCGACGGCAAACGCCATCGCCAAAGCGAGTCCTGAAAACAGAATCTTGGAGGAGTGTTTCATAGGAGACGTGCGTTTTACCCGCAAGCCGGGGCTTTGTCCACCACCGGATGGGCGGGCGCGAAGGGCGCGTCGGGCGGCAGGGTATGGAGACCTGGACATGCTGAACGCGCCCACCCACCCCGATTTCGCGCCGCCCTCCGGCGGCTTGAGATTCCCCCTCCCCGGAGGGGATATTCCATCCTCCCGCGCAGCGATGAGGCGGATGGAATCGGGTTGGGTACGCGCGCCCGGTCACCCGACCGTTCTGAAAACTACCCCCCCTCCCCCTGCTCCGCCCTTTTCCACTGGAAATAGAGGGCGTTCGCGTTGTTTTATGGGCTCAATGGAATCAGCGATCGAACTGACGCCCGAAGAGCGCGCGGTCCACGAGTGGCAGATGTGGGTTCCGGGATTCGGCGAGGAGGGGCAGAAGAAGCTCAAGGCTTCGTCTGTACTCATTTCGCGCGTCGGCGGACTGGGCGGGCTGGTCGCCTACGAACTCGCCGCCGCGGGCGTGGGCCGACTGGTTCTGGCGCACGCTGGCGATGTGAAACCCAGCGACCTGAACCGGCAGTTGCTGATGACCCACGACTGGCTCGGCAAGGCGCGGGTCGAACGGGCCGCGCAGCGATTGCGCGACCTGAATCCACGCATCGAGATCGTGCCCGTCCCGGAAAACGTGTCTGACGCGAATGCGGACCGGTTGGTGGGCGATGTGGACCTGGTGGTGGACGCGGCGCCGTTGTTCGAGGAGCGCTACGCGATGAATGACGCGGCGGTGCGCCACGGAAAGCCGCTGGTCGAATGCGCCATGTTCGACATGGAGACGCAGATCACCTCCTTCATGCCGGGACGCACCGGCTGCCTGCGTTGTCTCTACCCGGAGAAGCCCCCCTACTGGAAACGGCAGTTCCCCGTCTTCGGCGCGGTGTCGGGCAGCGTCGCCTGCCTGGGCGCAACCGAGGCGATCAAGATCCTCTCCGGACTGGGCGAGCCGTTGTTCGACCGCCTGCTGGCCTGCGACCTGCGGACCATGCATTTTCGCAAGGTGCGCATCGGGCGCGTTCCAGATTGCAAAGTTTGCGGAACGGCGAAAGGTTGAGATTGGCCTGAAACCCGCTGAGTTCCTGCCATGAAATCCATCTTCACAACCATCCGGGTGCTGTTCGGGGGCACGCTGTTCCTGGCGTTGTGCTGGCTGACGATCACCTTCATTGACGCCGCCCTCGCAGGGGAGACGCCGGACGAGCAAAAGGTCGGCTGGGGCATGGCGGCGGGTTGCGCTTTGATCGCGGCGATCGTCTGGAAGTTCCTGCTCCGTCGGGGCAAGGCCCGCGCCAGCGGTTTCTTCGGCTGGATGACGGAACCCCACGAAACACCCCGCAGCCCCGGCAGCGCCCTGCTCATCCCCCGCGACGGATCGCGCGCCCCGGAACCCAAGGGCAAGAAGAAGACCGTCGTCCGCGAAATCGACCGGTTCGAATATTGAGTGGAAAGGCGGCTTGGGGCAGCAAACCCTGACGAGGCTCACTGAGGACAGTTCGCCCTGCCTTCCACGCTTTCACAAGCCCGGCTACAGGGCGCTCAGAGAAAGGGTTGCGCACTTCGGCAAACGCGGGTTTAGATGCGTCCCCATGAAGCCCCGTTCCCTTTCCACCTTCCTTCTCCTGTGCGTCGCATGGACCGCCGCGGCCGCGGCCGCGCCGGATCTTCCGAAGCCCCGCCTGGTCGAGGCGCGGAAGATCTGGGACCGGGCTCCGCACAACGCTTTCACCGACATGATGTTTCACGAGGGGCGCTGGTATTGCGTGTTTCGCGAGGGCTCCAAGCACGTTTCGCCCGACGGCTCGCTGCGGGTGATCACCTCGGACGACGGGAAGAAATGGCAGTCGCTGGCGCTGGTGACGCATCCGATCGAGGACCTGCGCGATGCGAAGATCTCGGTCACGCCGGACGGCCGTTTCATGCTCAACGGCGCGGGCATGCAGGCGGACAAGCCCATCCGTTACCATTCCTTCGTCTGGTTTTCCGACGACAAGGGGAAGACCTGGAGCAAGGAGAACCGGATCGGCGATCCGGGGTTCTGGTTGTGGCGCGCGCAATGGCACAAGGGGAAATGCTACAGCATGGGCTACGCGACGGACCGCGACCGCACCCAACGCACGGCCCGCTTCTACCGCAGCGACACCGGCGCCGACTTCGAGACCCTGATCAGGGAGGTGAACATCGACCGAGGCGTGGGCGAGGATCGGATCCTGTTCCTGGAGGACGATTCCGCGCTCTGTCTCTTCCGGCATGAAACCGGCAACAAGATGGCCTTCCTCGGGAAGTCGCAACCGCCTTACGACAAGTGGGACTGGCGGGAGCTGAACCTGCGCATCGGCGGCCCGAACATGATCCGCCTGCCGGACGGGAACATTGTCGCCGTGACGCGGCTCTACGACGGCAAGACGCGGACGTCGCTTTCCTGGCTTGATGTGGAGAAGGGCAGACTGACGGAATGCCTCAAACTCCCCTCCGGCGGCGACACCAGCTACGCCGGACTGGTCTGGAAGGACGACCTGCTGTGGATCAGCTACTACTCCTCGCACGAGGGAAAGACCGCCATCTACCTGGCCAAGGTGGCGTTTGAGGGGCAGTAGGCGCGGAACGCGCAGGGAGCGCGGAATTTAGGCCGCTGATGCGCCCGATCGCCATAGAGTCGAGGTTTCAACCGAAATCCCTGGGAAAACCGGGGTTTCAGCGGCGTAAACGCCGCGCTCCGCCGCAACGTCCTCGGATGGCGCATGAAAACTGAACTGCGCCCATGCCGGGGACAGGCAGGATGCCTGTCCTACGCGCGCCTTCAATTCGCGACGATGTTCACCATGCGGCCGGGGACGACGATCACCTTCCGCACGGTCTTGCCCTCCAACTGCGCCTTCACCTTGTCACTGGCCAGGGCGGCGGCTTCGGCGTCCTCCTTGGAGGCGTCCTTCGAAAGCTCGATGCGGTCGCGGACCTTGCCGTTGACCTGCACCGGCAGGGTAACGGTGTCCTCGACGAGGAACGACTCATCGAACGCGGGCCAGGGCTCGTAGGCCAGGGTCGGGGTTCCGCCGCCGGTGACGGCGTTGAGCTTGGAGGCGAGTTCCTCGGCCAGGTGCGGCGCGAAAGGCTGCAGCAGGATGAGGAACTGGCGCAGGACGGAGGCCGGCTTCGTCTTCCATGACTGCGCCTCGCCGACGAAGATCATCATCGCCGAGATCGCGGTGTTGAAACGCATGGCGTCGAGGTCTTCAGTCACCTTCTTGATGCAGGTGTGAAGGGCCTTGTTCTGGTCCTTCTCCGGCTCAGCGTCCCGGATGGAGGCATCGAGTTTGACGGCGTCGAGGTGGGCCTCGCCGTTGTCGGCGTCCGCCGTGAGGTTCTGCTCGAACTCCGTCTCGCTGGCGTCATCGACGAACAGGCGCCAGACCTTGCCGAGGAACTTGTAGACGCCGGCGACATTCTTGGTGGTCCACGGCTTCACCATCTCCAGCGGCCCCATGAACATCTCGTAAAGGCGAAAGGCGTCGGCGCCATATTGGGCGAGGACATCGTCGGGATTCACCACGTTGCCGCGGCTCTTGCTCATCTTGAAGCTGCGCGCGTCGAGGCGGATGGTCTTGTCCTGCGCGTAGACGGAATGGTTGCCGTCTTGGACCGCGTCCTCCTCGGTGACCTTTTCGCCGAAGATCTTCGCGCCGGTCTGCTTGTGGACGCCGGCCATCTTGAGGCCGGCGTCGGTGGCCTCCTCGGCGATGTCCTTCAACTCGGCGGCGGAGACAAGGCTGCCTTCGGCGTCCTTGAAGAGGGTGTATTCCACCTCGCCGAGAATCAGCCCCTGATTGACCAGGCGATGAAACGGCTCGGGCGTCGAGACGTGGCCGCGGTCGAAGAGGAACTTGTGCCAGAAGCGGGCGTAAAGCAGGTGCAGCACGGCGTGCTCGGTGCCGCCGACGTAGAGGTCCACGCCGGGCTTGGCGTCAGGGCCGGAATTGTCGGTCTGGCCGGTCCAGTATTTCTCGGCGTCGGCGCCGCAGAACGAGGCGTCGTTGTTGGCGTCGATGTAGCGGAGGTAATACCAGCAACTGCCGGCCCATTGGGGCATGGTGTTGGTCTCGCGCGTGGAACCGTCGGGGCGGTTCACCCAGTCCTTGGCGCGGGCGAGCGGCGGTTCGCCGGTCTCGGTGGGCTTGTAATCGTCGAGGTCCGGCGGGAGGACAGGGAGCTCGGACTCAGGCAACGCCTCATGATGGCCGTCCTTCCAGACAATGGGAAAAGGCTCGCCCCAGTAGCGTTGGCGGCTGAACAGCCAGTCTCGGATCTTGTAGTTGATCGTCTTCTGGCCGAGCCCCTTTTCGTCCAACCAGGCGGTGATCTTCTGCTTGGCCTCGGGGGTGGGCAGGCCGTTGAGGAAGTCGGAGTTGATGCTGACGCCGTTGCCGGTGAACCCGATGTTGGGCTCGTCGCCGGGGGCTTCGACGACCTCGATCACGGGCAGGTCGAATTCCTGGGCGAACTCCAGGTCGCGGGTGTCGTGTCCGGGCACGGCCATGATGGCCCCGGTGCCGTAGCTGATCAGGACATAGTCCGCGATCCAGACGGGGATCTTGGCCCCGTTGACGGGATTGACCGCGTGGCCGCCGGTGAAGACCCCGGTCTTCTCCTTGGCGAGGTCCGTGCGGTCGAGGTCGCTCTTCTTGGCGGCGGCCTCCTGGTAGGCCTTGACCGCTTCGCGCTGTTCGTCACTCGTGATGGCCTCAACGAGGGGATGCTCGGGCGCGAGCACCATGTAGGTCGCGCCGAACAGCGTGTCGGGCCGGGTGGTGAAGACGCGGATGGTCTCGCCGGAGCCGTCGACCTGGAAATCCACCTCGGCTCCCTCGGAGCGGCCGATCCAGTCGCTCTGCATCTTCTTGAGGGACTCGGGCCAGTCGAGCAGGCCGAGGTCGTCGAGCAGGCGTTGGGCGTAGGCGGTGATGCGAAGCATCCACTGGCGCATCGGCTTGCGGATGACCTCGTGCCCCCATTCGCTCTTGCCGTCGATGACCTCCTCGTTCGCCAGCACGGTGCCGAGGGCAGGACACCAGTTGACCGGGGCGTGGGAAACGAAAGCGAGGCGATGGTTGTCCCGGTATTCGCGCTTCTGCTCCTCGGTGGTCAGGTTGTCCGGAAAGGACAGCGTCTCGATGGACTCGGCCTGGTTGGTCTCCGGGTTGAACCAGGAATTGTAGAGCTGCAGGAAGATCCACTGGCTCCATTTGAAATAACCAGGATCGGTTGTGTTGACTTCGCGGGTCCAGTCGTAGCTGAAGCCGAGCGATTTGATCTGCCGCTTGAAGTTCGCGACGTTCGCGGCGGTGTTCTCGCGGGGATGCTGACCGGTCTTGATGGCGTGCTGCTCGGCCGGCAGTCCAAAGGCGTCCCAGCCGATCGGGTGCAGGACGTTGTAGCCCTTGGCGCGGTGGTAACGTGAGACAATGTCGGTCGCGGTGTAGCCCTCAGGATGACCGACGTGGAGGCCGGCGCCGGAGGGATAGGGAAACATGTCGAGCGCGTAGAACTTGGGCGGCAGGCCGTCCTTGTGCCGCGCGGCGAAGGGGTGCTCAGCGGAGATCGCCTCGCCGGGATTCCAGGCCCGAAAGGTCTGCTGCTCGTCCCAGAAGCGCTGCCACCTGGGCTCGATGATATGAAAGGGATATTGTCTGCGTCCGATCGACATAAGCGGCGGATAATGCAAAAGCGGGATTTGAGTTCCAAGTTTTGAGTTTCCGGTCGTGCGACTCCCTGGAAGGTCCGTTTCATGAAGACATGGCGTCGAAGGATTGGAACACACGCCGGGACGTTCGCACGCCGCACCCGCAATCCCCAATCACGCTTCCGGTGGAATAAATCGGAGGATTCCGCGCCGCAGGATCGCGGACCTTCAACCAAGCAACCGCCGGACGGCGCTCTTGATCTCATCGCAATCGAACGGCTTGCTCATGGTGTAGTCGGCCCCCATTTTTGTGGCCCAATCGCGGCAGAGCCCGGCCTTCGATTGCGTGGTCACGTCAAACGTGCCGGAGATGGCGATGATCTTCAAAAGGGGATTGGTCTCGCGCAATTCCTTGATCGTTTCCAGACCGCCCTTGAGCGGCAGCAGGAGGTCGCAGATCAGCAGATCAAAAGGCGCCGCTAGAAACCGTTCGAGCGCTTCGACCCCATTGCGAGCAAGCTCCACCTCGTGATCGCAAGACCTCAGCAAGTCCGCCAGAAGGGCACGAACTTCCTCGACATCATCGACTATCAGGATTCTTGCCATCCTTCGGATCTTACCGTGAGCTATGTAGCGCGAATCCACCCAAGGAAAAAGCCAGAAAACGCTAAACACGCATTTTGTGACGCAGTTGTGATACCCCTCGATCAGGTCGATGTGTCTCAAAACTGGCCGGAGACAATCGTCCCAGCGTCCGAAGCTGTTCAGGGTCGGGGTGAGTTCCCGCGCGAGACGGGGCGCGAAGGAAAGGGCAATGTCAATCCGAGCGGACCCGCCTTCGCAAGACTCCGACGCGGCAGGCCTGTGTGGTTCCAAAGATCTGAATCCGTTCCATGATAGGGCGGTCGTTGCATCGCCGCCCATTTCGACATCCTGACGGGATGAAACAAACCAACGTCGTGTTTTGTCGTGAGTTGCTTGCGCCCTTTCAGGGCGTTGAAATGGGTCGCGACACAACGCGACCCTACCGTGATTGTCTGTCATCGAACGATTCTGCCTCGGAAAGCCGGGAACTAGGGCTAATCGACATTCAGACTTGTACCATGATTGGAAATATGTTCCAAACT
>JAYPFK010000057.1:0-44441 GCA_038126235.1 Verrucomicrobiales bacterium | reverse complement strand
CCACCCCTTCCCCGAACCCCCCCATCTTGGATCTAATCTTTCACGGGGGGGGGGGGGGGGGGCCCGCGGGGGGGGGGGGGGGGGGGGGGGCCCGCCCCCCCCCCCCCCCCCCGCGGCGCTTTTCTCTCAGTTCCCGGTGAGGGGATCCGGGGGGACGATCTCGATGTCTCGGAGTTCCTTGAAGAAGCCGTCCAGGGTGAAGCTCGAGGAGTTGGCCGAACCGTTGACTCCAGACGAAACGTCAGCAGCGCACGCAGCGCATTCCGTCGCGAACAGATGCGCTTGTCCCGCCTTTGCGATTCTTGTGGTGAGCGTCACAGGTTTCGGTTAAAAGACCGTCTCCGGAACGAGCGGGACTGTCAGTCGAGGTTCCGATTCCCCGTTTGTCGTTATGCGAGATCCGTCGTCCGCCTCCAACCTCTCCAACTACGCTCCGCTTCGCGAACTGGCGCGGGGCGGGATGGGGGCAGTCCTGGAAACACGCGATGCCAAGCTCGGACGCATGGTCGCCATGAAGGTCCTGCTTCGTCGCAACGCTTCCAAGGAGGAGAAATGGAGATTTCACCAGGAGGCCCGGGTCCTCGGGCAGCTCGCCCATCCGAACATCGTCCCGATTCACGATTCCGGAACGGACACGACGGGGCAACCGTTCTACACCATGAAACTGGTGCAGGGCATCACGCTGAAGGAGATCCTGACCCGGTTGAAGGCCGGCGACGCGACGACAACGGCCCGGTATCCGCTCAGCGTCCTGTTGACCATCTTTCACAAGGTCTGCGACGCCGTCGCCTTCGCGCATTCGCGCGGCATCATCCACCGGGATCTGAAACCGCAGAACATCATGGTGGGTGAATTCGGTGAAGTCCTGGTGATGGACTGGGGCTTGGCCAAGTTCCTCCCCGGCAGTCCGTCCACCCAGACCGATGAGCCACCCGATGCGAAGACGGGTCCTTCGGAGCAAACCAACGCCTCGCGCCCGAATGCGGATGATGAATCGACGCTGCCGGGGGAATATAGAGCCCCCGCAGACGACGCCCCGATCGAGCCGCTGTGTTTCGACTCGAGCGATGCGGCCCCGCCGCACCCGTCCCCTGAGGGCATTCAAGCGACGTTGGAAGGCGCGGTCATGGGCACGCCGCATTACATGTCGCCCGAACAGGCCCAGGGCCGGACCGGAGATCTGGATGAGCGTTCAGACATTTTCTCGCTCGGCGGCATTCTCTACGGTCTGCTGACGCTCCACCCGCCGGTGGACGGCGCCACCTTGGCGGACGTGCTGGAAAAGGTCCGCAGCGCGAACATCGCCCCGCCCACAACCCACACCCCGACCGCCTCCTCTGCCCCGGCCGGAAACGCGCTCCCGCTCGCGCATTGTCCGGGCGGGCGCGTCCCGCCGGCTCTCTCGTCCGTCGCCATGAAGGCGCTCGCGCGCGACCCGGCGGACCGGTATCAGCGCGTCGCCGAACTGGCGGCGGACATCGAAGCCTACCAGAACGGCTTTGCCACGACCGCCGAGGATGCCGGCATCCTCACCCTGCTGCGCCTCTTCATCCGGCGCCACAAGACCTTGACCTCGGCCGCCATGTTGATGGTCGTTCTCTCCGTGGCCTTCATGATCCAACTCGTCGCCAGCGAACGTCGGGCGACGAAGAACGCCCTCTTGGCCAAGGCAAATGCCGAGACCGCCCAGAAGAACGAACGCGAGGCCATCGAGAACGAGAAACGAGCGGAGAAGGAGGCGACCCGCGCCACCGCCGCCGAAAGGGTCGCCCTCGCCGAGAGGGAAACCACGCGCCAGGCCCTGGCCCGGGCAAAGATAGCCTTGGCGGAGGCGGCTTACCGGGCGCATGACGGCGTCGCGATGCGGGCCGCCCTGCGCGAGGTGCCGGAAGACCTTCGGGACGAGGATCACGCCTATCTCGCCTTGCGGGCGGACAGTTCGCTCGCCGCCCTGCGGACGCGCGTCGATGGACGCATCCGCGGCTCGGCGGCGCACCCGACAAGGCCGGGCGTCTTCGCCGTCGCCGGGGCGGACCATCGCATCCAATTCCTCAACGCCCGCACCGGCCGCCACTTATCGAGCTTCCCGACAGGCTTCCGTAATGTCCCGGTGCAGTATGTGCTGTCCTTTTCGCCCGACGGTTCGCTGCTGGCGGTCGGCAACCGGGATGCGACTGAAATCCGCATCTTCGCGGCGGACAGCGGGAAACCTCTGGCGCGTTGGAAGACCCGGCCTCCGGAATCGATCGAGTTCGGCCCGAAAGGCAGACAGCTGTTGGTCGTCCCGACGACGGCCCCGACCATGGATCGTTTGAATGATCGGGGACGAAGCAGAATCCGGGCGCTCGAGGCATTGAGCGGGAAGGAGGTCTGGTCCCGTGAGTTCGATTCCCTCCGATTGCGGGGCGTCTACGTGGGGCAAGGGGACCGGGTGTTGGTCAGCTACGGGGTCGGAGCGCGCCCCGCCTTGCTGGACGCGCGCGACGGGCGCGAGATTCGGACCCTGCCCGGACTGCCGGATTACATGCTCGCCCTCGCGGCGAGCCCGGATGGTCTGTTCATGCTCGTCGGCAACGAGCAGGGACGCCTGCGAAAAGTGCGCCTGGAGGATGGCGAAGTGACGCTCGACCTCCGGGTCTCGGAATCCCGAATCCGCTCCATCGTCATCACTCCCGACGGCAAGCGTTTTGCCACCCTGGCGGCCCAGCAGGATCAGTCGGTCGTGGAAGTGAAGATCTGGGACATGAAGACCGGCTCCCCGCTGGCGACCTTGCTGGGAGTGGAAGCCCCCGCCTACGAAATGTGCCTTCACCCGGAGTCACTGGAACTGCTGGTGGCGGGTTCGGTTGCCAGCAAGTCATGGGATCTTTTCCAACTGGCTCCCACCTGGACCTTCGAGTCCTCGGCAAGCAAACCGACGGTCGAATTCTGGGGCGCGGACGATTGGCTGCTGTTCGCGACGGAAGGCCCCCGCCTGGCCGTGCGACAATTGCTGGCAAACGGCCTCGGGTCGAATGTGCCAACCAGGCTGAGCGCCCGGCGGCTCGATGTAAGCCAGGACGGCAGACGAGCGATCGCCGGCCCCAGCCGCGGCCCTCTCACCTTGTTGGAACGCGATGGGAGCAGCGTGCAAGAACTGGCGACTTTCTCGCCGGAACCGGCCGCGAGACTGGCCCGCCTGAACCCGGACGGAACCCGCCTGTGGACCGGTCCGGACATCCTCGATGCGACGACAGGCAAGAAACTCGCATCCATCCAGGCGCGCGACGCGTCGATCGGAGCCTGGGTCGGAACCAATCACCTCGTGATTGCCGGCCGCCAGGATGACCTTAATTGGGTGACCTTGATCGATGCGTCCAACGGAGAGGAGAGCGGCCGTCGGCAAACCGGCCATGCCCGCATTCTTTGCCTCGCTGGAGCTCCTGACGGGCTTGTCTTCGCGGAAGCGGGACACGATCGCCGTGTGCGGGTTCGGCGCCGTGATTCCCTGAAGGTTGCCAGTGAATTCCGGGCTCACGACGCCCCGATCTTTGCCGTCGCGTTTCATCCGACCCGCCCGATTCTCGCGAGCGGTTCGGCCGATCTGTCCGTGCGCTTGTGGGACTTCGAGACCGGGACCATGCTGGAAGAGCTACGCGGGCCGCTGGCAGTGCCGCGCTCACTGTCGTTCAGCCCTGGGGGAACCCGACTGGCCTGCGTCAGCCTCGATCATCAACTGCGCGTTTGGGAGCCGCGATGCCTTCAACCGGAATCCAACGATCCACCCGGGGAGGATCCAACCGCCAGCGGCGAAGGCGAATGGATCGATCTGATCGCAGGTCTCGACCCGGACAAGATCAAGGTCGAGGGTCACGGCTGGGAGTTGCAGGATGGCGAACTGCAGAGCCCTGACCGAATGAATGCCGTGGTGGCGTTGCCGGGAGAGCTTGTGAACGAAAGCTATCAGCTGCAGATCGCCATTCGACGCCTCGAACCCAAGGATTTTCTCGGGATCGTTCTTCCCGTGGGAACACGGCAGACCTGCTTCGTCCTGGACGGATACCCCACGTCCGGACACTTTTCAGGCCTGCATCTGCTCGGCGGAACCACAGCCCGCTACGATCCGAACGCCGTCGAGGGGCGGCAGATCCGGAACAATGCGCCTCACCAAATCGAGGTAATTGTCCGCCACGGCGGCCTGACATCGCAGATCGAGGTCCATCTGGACTCCCAACCCTTCTATCGCTGGAACGGACCGACCAGTTCCTTGAGCATGAGCCCCCGCATCCGCGGTATCGCGCCGGGACGAATCGGCTTTGCTTCACACTTGCCCGAATGGGTGATCAGCTCCGCGAACGTCCGGCGGCTTTGACCGCCCTTGCGCCCCCTTGAAACGCTCTTCCAAAACCCGACTGCAATCACTCCGGAGACGTCGCCTTTCCCGGTTCTTCGCCACGATCGCAGGCATGGCGCTCCTGACCCTCGGCGCCGGCTGCCGGACAGCCGGCTTCTACCGGCAGGCCGTACGCGGGCACTTCCAGATCCTCGCCGACCGCGAACCCGCCACCGCTGTCATCAAGGGATCCGGCGCCGAGTCCGAGCTCGGCCGCAAGCTCGCCCTCATCCTTGAACTCCGCGACTTCGCCGAAAGCGAACTCCTCCTCGATCCCGGTCGACACTACCTCGACTACGTCGAACTAAACCGCCGTCATGTGGTCTGGAATATCTCCGCCTCGCCGGAGTTTTCCCTGGATTCCAAGGGCTGGTGGTATCCCTTCCTCGGCCGGCTCACCTACCGCGGCTACTTCTCCCAACCGGACGCCCAAGGCTACGCCGACCGCCTCGCTGCCAAAGGCGACGACGTCTTCGTCGGCGGCGTGGACGCCTATTCCACCCTCGGCTGGTTCAAGGACCCCGTGCTCAGTTCCTTCATCCTCCGCGATGACGACGATCTCGCCGAACTCATCTTCCACGAACTCGCGCACCAGAAGGTGTTCGCGCGCGGCGACACCGACTTCAACGAGGCCTTCGCCACGGCCATTGCGCAGGAGGGCGTGCGCCTCTGGCTCCTCGCCCAGGGCGACCCCGCCGCCATCGAACGACGCCAAGCCGCCTTCGAACGCGAGACCGAATTCATCCACCTCCTCCTCGACGCGCGCGACAAACTGGAGGCGCTCTACGAACAACACGATTCCGACAAGCTCGACGCGTCCGCCCGCGAGCAACTCCGCCGCGCCAAGGCCTCAATCATCGAGGACCTTCGCGCCGATTATCGCGGATTGCGGGACGAATCATGGAACGGCTTCAACGGCTACGACCGTTGGATGAAACTCCCCATCAACAACGCCCGGCTGAACACCATCGACACCTACTACGAGTGGGTTCCCGCCTTCCGCGCGTTGATCGAAAAGAACTCCGGCGACCTCGACGCCTTCTACCGCGAGGTCAAACGCCTGAAGCGCCTGAAGAAGACCGCCCGCCACGAAGCGCTCGACGCGCTGGTCGAGGAGCGCGGTGAAGAAGGATGATGGGATCGGGGCGGCATCGGAGGCGCGTTGTCAATCCGGGCGAATCCGCCTTCGCCCGGCTTCGGCGCGACGAACCCACCCCGATTTTGCCTCGCCCTTCGGCTCCGCAAAATATCCCCTCCTCCGGAGGGGACCTGTCTTCTGGCATGCCAATGCGTGGATCCCCTCTCGGGAGGGGATATTTCAAGCTCCCGCGACTTGTCGCGCCGAAGCGCAACGAAGGCGGAAGCGGAGGAGCATGAAATCGGGGTGGGTTCGCCGGAACTTGCCTGTGACTCAACTCCGCCTCCCATTTCGGCCTTTTCATCCGCCCGCCCGCCCCGCAGCCTTGCCCCGTCCATGAGCAACAATCCCATCGTCAAATGCCCGACCTGCCAGAAGCGGGGCGACTGGTTCGCCGCCGAATACGGCCCCTTCTGCTCCAAACAGTGCAAACTGGTGGACCTCGGAAAGTGGTTCAACGAGGAGCAGAAGATCTCCGGCCCGCTCCGCCCCGAGCACATCAACGACATGTCCGACGAGGACCTCGACAAGTTGGTCCAAGGCGGCGCGGGCGGCATGACCGAGGCCGAGGATTGACCGAGCGCGCTCCGACGCCAGTCAGCCGGCAACTGCCGGAACTCGGACCGTTCCACCGTTCGCCAGGCTTCGGTTGACCGCCCCGGTGAAAGCCATGTAGCGGGCTCCTTCCTCGAAGGTCGTAAGCCGCACCTTTTCCTCGCCGCGGATGGCTCCGATGAACTCCTCCTCCACCCGCCAGCCGCCGCGTTCATTTTCCGGGATTTCGATTTCCTTCAGGGCCTCCTCGCCCTTCCTCGCCCCCCACAGCTTCCCCTCGTGAAAACGCAGGACGCCCTCGTCTCCGAACAGCCAGATGCCCTCGCCTTCGTTGAACGGCATGACGGTGGATTGCTGGAGGTGTAACAGCGCGCCGCAGGCCATGTCGGCTGTCACTTCGAGATGATCGGGAATCTCGACAACCCGTTCCCGCCCTTCCGCGTCGCGTCTCTTTTCCGCAAAGACCCGCCCCTTTGCGCTGACCTCGGTCGCATGGCCGCACCAGCGCGCGATCGCCTCGTAGTAGATGCCCAGCATCATGATGTTCTCCCCGCTCAACGCCTTGTCCTGCCGCCAGTGAATCGGGGCCTCCCGGTCGAGGAATTCCGAGCGCACGCGAACCTCCACAACCAGCAACGTCCCCAGCCAGCCTTCCGAGAGCAATCGCCTGATCGTGGCGTCCACGCCGAGCGTCAACGGCGAGGGCACGACCTGGGCGACCCACTCCGGCCGCGCGCGCGACGCAGCCAGCATCCGCCCGGCCTCGTCGAGGTTCATCGCCATCCGCGCCTCCGTGAGGACATGCCTGCCCGCCTCCAACGCCGCCAGCGTGCAGGGACAGTGCAGATACGGCCAGGTCCCGATCACGATGGCGTCGACCTCTTCGTCGGCCACCGCCTCCTCCCAACGATCGTAGACCCTGGGAATGTCGAAGGCCTCCGCGACGCGACGGGAGGATTCGCCGGAACGGTTCACGACGCCGGCCACCTGGACGCCGTCGATCTGCTGAAGCAGCGGAATGTGTTTCCTCCGCGTGTTCGCGCCCGCGCCAATGACGCCGATTCGTATGGGTTGCCTGTGCATGGGTTGCCTCGTAATGTCCCAAGCTTCCGGACCGATCGGCAACCTCCAATTGTTCTCACACCATGAACCGGCACGGCTGAAAGTGCGGGGCGCGGCCTTCTCGCCGCTGAAACGCTCAATGCCGGACAGGCCTGGCAATCATCCGAAGCGCCTGTCCGATCCAAAACCCAGCGGCGTGAACGCCGCGCTCCGTCCTTGGCCATGATTCCACCCAGCACATCCAAGACCGCCCCCATGAACTCACACCAGAACGCCTCCTCCAACAACCCGTCCCCCGCCTCCGCTCTTTCGCGTCGCCGGCTTCTGAAGACCGGCGGCCTGGCCGCATTGGGCCTGGCCGCCGCCGACCGGTTGTTCGTCGCCGATGTCCTGGCCGCGGCCGCCTCCGGCAAGGCCGACCTGGAACCGCTGAACCGTTTCCCCCGCATGGTGCAGGAGTACTTCGTCGGGCGCGTCCGCAGGATCGAGGCCGCCGCGAACAAGGTCCGCGCGGAACTGAAGACCAAGGCCGACGCCGAGGCCTACGTGACGTCCGCGCAGGAACGGATCGACCGCTGCTTCGGGCCGTGGCCCAAGAAGACGCCGTTGAATGCCCGGGTCACGGGAACGGTTGAACGTGACGCCTACCGCATCGAGAACGTCATCTTTGAAAGCCGCCCCGGATTCCTCGTCACCGGCAATCTCTATCTGCCCAAGAGTGGCAAAGGGAAGGCCCCCGGCGTCGTCGGCGTGTGCGGGCACTCGACCAACGGCAAGGCCGCCGAGGCCTACCAGAGTTTCTCCCAGGGACTCGCGCGCATGGGCTATGTCGTGTTCATCATCGACCCGATCGGCCAGGGCGAACGCTCGCAATACGTCGAGTTCCGCGACGGCAAACCGAAGGACACCATCGGCGTCGGCACGCGCCAGCACCTGCACTGCGGGAACCAACAGTTCCTCGTGGGCGAATCCCTCGCCTCCTGGCGCGCCTGGGACGGCATCCGCGCGCTCGATTACCTGCTCACCCGCCCGGAGGTGGACCCGGAACACATCGGCGTCACCGGCAACTCCGGCGGCGGCACCATGACGACCTGGCTCTGCGGCGTGGAGCGGCGTTGGACGATGGGCGCGCCCAGCTGCTTCGTGACCACTTTCCGGCGCAACATGGAGAACGAGCTGCCTGCCGACACCGAGCAGTGCCCCCCGCTCGCGTTGAAGCTCGGCCTCGACCATTCCGACTTCCTGGCGGCCATGGCGCCCAAGCCCGTCATCCTGCTCGCCAAGGAAAAGGACTTCTTCGACGCCCGCGGCTCGGAGGAAGCCTTCGCCCGCTTGAAGCGCCTCTACACCCTGCTGGGGAAACCGGAGAACATCCGTCTCTTCATCGGCCCGACCGAACATGGTTACTCCCAGGAGAACCGCGAAGCCATGTACCAGTGGTTCAACCGCGCGACCGGCGCATCCAACGCAACGACCGAACCGCCGCTGACCATGGAAAAGGACGCGACGCTCGAGTGCGCGCCATCCGGCCAGGTCGCGTCGCTGACGTCAAAGACCGTCTTCGATTTCACCCGCGACCGGGCGAAGGAGCTGGCGGCAGCGAGGAAGCCGCTCAAAGGAGCCGCCCTGCGAGACGCGCTCAAAGAGGCATTAAGGCTGAAAGACGCCAAGGGCGCCCCCGAATTCCGCATCCTCCGACAACGCGGCGGTCGCAGGTTCCCCCAACCGCAGTTCTCCACCTACGCCGTGACGACGGAACCGGGCATTCACGCGATTGTCTACCGGCTCGGCGCCGAACGGCTCCAGTCCCGCCCGCCGCGGGATCCGCGCCCCGCGATCCTCTATGTCTCCCACCATTCAGCCGACGCCGAACTGCGCGACGATCCCCTGCCCCGAGAACTCATCGAGGGGGCGCCCGACGCTGCGTTCTTCGCCTGCGATGTCCGCGGGATCGGGGAATCCCGCCCCGACACGACCAACCCCGACTCCTTCCTCAGCCCCTACGGCAGCGACTACTTCTACGCCGTTCATTCCCTCATGCTCGACGAACCCTATGTCGGCCAGAAGACCCACGACATCCTGCGCACGGTCGACTGGCTCTCCTCCTTCGGGCATGGGGAGATCCACCTCGCAGGGAAGGGCTGGGGCGCGCTGCCCGCCGCCTTCGCCGCCCTCCTCGACGACCGGATCAGCCGCGTGACATTGAAGAATACGCTCACCTCCTTCGCGGACGTGGCGGCGACAGAACACTACGCCTGGCCGCTTTCCTGCATCCTGCCCGGCGTCCTCAAGTCCTTCGACCTGCCGGCCGTCTACGCGGCCCTGGCTGCCAAGAAACTACGCCTGATCGATCCGGCGGACGCTTCCTCCGGCGTCTGACCCTCTCGCGAACGCGGTATTCCCGCAACGGGTGGGGTGAACTGTCCTCAGTGAGCCGCGTCCGCTTGCGCGACTTCGTCCTTCAATTACGCTTCTTCTGGAAAGCATGAACGAACCGAGGGTTGACAGTCGGCGGAAGGCGGATTCCATTGGAGCCTGACGACCGCCTCCGAGCCAAACGTCCAGCCCGACCAAAGTATGAACATCGAATTCGACCCTGAGAAAATCCAGGCCCTCGCCATCCAATGGGGCGGCAACATCCTTGCCGCCCTGGCCATCTTCATCCTGGGCAAATGGATCGCCGGCTGGATTCGCGGCCTGGCGATCAAGGCCTTGGCCAACCGCAAGGTCGACAAGACCATCGTCACGTTCATCACCAACCTGGGACACATGCTCCTCATGACCCTGGTGACCCTGATGGCGATCGGGAAACTCGGCGTGAACACCACCTCCTTTGTCGCGGTCATCGGCGCGGCGGGCCTGGCGATCGGCCTGGCTCTGCAGGGCTCACTCTCCAATTTCGCCAACGGCGTGATGCTGATCGTCTTCCGCCCCTTCAAGGCCGGGGACTTCGTCGAGGCGGGCGGCACAGCCGGCATTGTCGAGGAGATCCATGTCTTCTGCACCAAGATGCGCACCGGCGACAACAAGCTCATCATCCTCCCCAACTCCGCTGTCATGAACGGCACCATCGTGAACTACTCGGCCAAGGAGACCCGCCGCGTTGATCTCGTGTTCGGGATCGGCTACGACGACGACCTGCGCAAGGCCAAGGGCATCCTGGCCGACACGATCGCCGCGGACGAACGCATCCACCAGGATCCCGCCCCCCTGATTGCCGTTTCCGAACTGGGCGACAGCAGCGTGAACCTGCTGATCCGGGTCTGGGTGAAATCCGCCGACTACTGGCCGGTGAACTTCGCGCTGCTGGAAGAGGTGAAGCTGCGCTTCGACGCCGAGAACATCACGATTCCCTTCCCGCAGAGGGACGTGCATCTGCATCAACTGCCCGCCGCCTGATTCCGCCTTCGCGGCCGAACCCACCACAGTTATCCAATCGCGACAAGTTTGGCGCGGATTATGCCCACCGGACGGGCATGAAACGAAAACGGGTCAAGCTTCCCACTCCGACGGAGCGAAACTAGCGGGGAATCCACGGCAATGTAATGTCGACCGACAAATACCGACAAAAACCGGGAAGTTTTGAATTGTGCCCGTGTTTTACCCGTCGCAGTCTCCCGTTAATGGCCCGTTTATTGCACACCAGACTTCCGGTCCATCGGCTCATTCTCGCGACAGTTCTGTCCCTGGCTGCCGCGCCGATCCTCGCCAACGACGCCGTTCCCCCGGCCAACCGCCCGGTCAGCTTCCTCAATGACGTCGTCCCCGTCCTGACCAAGACCGGCTGCAATTCCGGCGGCTGCCACGCCAAGGCCGGCGGCGGACAGAACGGATTCCAGCTTTCCCTCTTCGGATACGAAGCCGCCGAAGACTACGACCACCTCGTCAAGGAAGGCCGCGCCCGACGACTCTTCCCCTCGGCTCCGGACCGCAGCCTCGTCCTCCTCAAGGCCACCGCCGGCGTCCCCCACGGCGGCGGTCGACGCATCATGCGGGACTCCCCGGAATACGAGACGCTACGCGAGTGGATTGCCCAAGGCCTGCCCCGCGACGACGGATCGGCGCCGAAACTCGTCAGCCTGGAAGTCCAACCCGGCCGCAAGCTCGTTCCCATCGGGTCCGAACAACGACTCAAGGCCATCGCCCGCTACTCCGACGGCTCCGAGCGCGACGTCACCCGCCTCGCCATCTTCGAGACCAACGACCCCGGCATGGCGGAGGTCAGCGAGGACGGTCATGTCAGAATCTCCAATGTCCCCGGGAAGGTCGCCGTCATGGTGCGCTTCATGGACAAGGTCGCGGTCTTCAACGCCGTCGTCCCCCTCGGCGCGCCCGTAGCGAACCTCCCCCAGGAAAGGAACTTCATCGACGGGCACGTCTTCGCGAACCTCAAGGAGATCGGGATCCCGCCCTCGCCCGTCTGCGACGATGCCACCTTCATCCGCCGCGTCACCCTCGACATCGCCGGCCGCGTGCCCTCCGACAAGGAGACTGCTGAATTCCTCTCCAGCCAGAGCCCCGGCAAACGCGACGAACTGATCGACCGCCTTCTCAAGGACCCCGGCTACGCGGACTTCTTCGCCAACAAGTGGACCGCCCTGCTGAAAAACCGCCGCGACGACAACAATGACATCACCTCCAACTTTGCCTTCCACTCCTGGGTCCGCGACAGCCTCCTTTCGAACAAGCCCTACAACCAGATTGTCCGCGAGCTTCTCGCCGCCACCGGCACCGTCATGGGCAACCCGCCCGTCGCCTGGTACAAGCGCGTCAAGGATCCCAAGACCCAGATCGAGGATGTCGCCCAGCTCTTCCTCGGCGTCCGCATGCAATGCGCCCAGTGCCATCACCATCCCTTCGAGCGCTGGAGCCAGGACGACTACTACAGCCTCACCGCCTTCTTCAGCCAGATCGGCCGCAAACCCACCGCCCAGCGCGGCGAGGACATGATCTTTCACAAGCGCGGCATCGCCACCGCCAAGAACGTCCGCTCCGGCAAACAGCTCAAGCCCGCCGCCCTCGGCGACGCCACGCCCGACATCGGCCCCGACGAGGATCCTCGCCTGCGCCTCGCCGACTGGATGGGCCGCGCGGACAACCCCTTCTTCGCCAAGGCCCTCGTCAACCGCTACTGGAAACACTTCTTCAAGCGCGGCCTCATCGAGCCTGAGGACGACATCCGCGACTCCAACCCGCCCACCAATCCCGAGCTTCTCGCCGCCCTCGAGCGCCACTTCATCGACAGCGGCTTCGATCTGAAGGAGCTGGTCCGCGTCATCGCGCAATCCAACGCCTACCAACTCAGCGCGATCCCCAACGAGCACAACATCGTCGATCAGCAGAACTACTCCCGCTTCTATCCCAAGCGCATGCAGGCCGAGACGATGCTGGACTCCATCGACGACCTGACGCTCAACCGCACCAGCTTCGCGAATCTCCCCGTCGGCACCCGCGCCATCGCCCTGCCCGACAACAGCTACAACAAGGCCTCGCCCTTCCTCCGCGTTTTCGGCCGACCCGACAGCGCCAGCGTCTGCGAATGCGAACGCGTCCAGACCGCCAGCCTTTCGCAGAGCCTCCACCTGATGAACGCCTCCGACATCCGGCAGAAGCTCTCGACCGGCTCCGGCCGCGCCGCCCAACTCGCAAAAAACAAGAAGCCCGACGAGGAGAACGTCAAAGAACTCTACCGCGCCGCCTTCTCCCGCGAACCGAAGCCGCACGAACTCAAGACCGCCACGGAATTCCTCGCCGCCCCGAGGACCGACGCCGCCGGCAAACCCATCGCCGAAGCCAAGGCCCGCCAGCAGAAATACGAGGACCTCATCTGGGCGTTGGTGAACACCAAGGAGTTCCTGTTCAACCACTGACGGACACGAATCGACACGAATGAGAATCCTACGCTCTGCCCTCCGCCGCTTGGCCATCTGCCAACTGCCCTTCGCCATGGCGCTCTGCGCCGCCGCCCAATCCGTCGGTCTCCCCGCCCCGCGCCTCCTGACCACTCTTCCCATGGGCGCGCAGACCGGAACCTCCGTCGAGGTCGCCATCAAGGGCGAGCATATCGACGGCGCCAGCGAACTCCTCTTCTCGCATCCCGGCATCACCGCCAAACCGTTGCTCGACAAGGCCGGCAAGCCCGTCGCCAACAAGTTCACCGTGACCGTCGCCAAGGACGTCCCCGCCGGCGTTCACGAGGCGCGCGTCATGACCGATCTCGGCCTCTCCAGCTCCCGAGCCTTCAACGTCGGCTCCCTGCCCGAAGTCACACGAACCAAGGCCAACACCACGCTGGAGGCAGCCATGCCGCTCGCGTTGAACAGCGTCTGCAACGCGACCACGACCGCCCGCGCCGTCGATCACTATTCCTTTCAGGCAAAGAAGGACCAGCGGATCATGGTCGATCTCGCCGCCCCCGGCATCGACTCCAAGCTCAAACCCGTCGTCATCGTCGCCGACGCCGAGGGCCGCGACCTGATGGTGGAGCGCCTCGGCGGCGTCATCGACTTCAAGGCTCCCGCCGACGGCGCCTACATCGTCAAGGTCCATGAACTCACCTTCCAGGGAGGCCCCTATTTCTTTTACCGCCTCGCCTTGAGCGAAGCCCCGAAATCCGGCGACTACCACCGGATGGCTTCCACCAAGTCCGTCAGCTCCGTTTCCTGGAACGCGCCCTCCACTCCGGACTCCGCCAAGGAAGCCGAACCGAACAACGATCCGGTCAAGGCCCAGAAGATCACCCTCCCCTGCGAAATCTCGGGCAGTTTCTTCCCCGCCGCAGACGTGGACAACTTCGAGTTCGAGGCGAAGAAAGGCGAAACCTGGTGGGTCGAGGTCGCTTCCGAACGCCTCGGCCGCCCCACCGATCCCTTCGCGCTCGTGCAACATGTCGGCAGGGACGGCGACAAGGAGAAGCTCACCGACGTCGCCGAGCTGAACGACATCGCCAGCCCGGTCAAGGTTTCCAGCAACCAATACGCCTACGACGCCCCCCCCTACAATTCGGGCTCGCCGGACATCCTCGGCAAAATCGAGATCAAACAGGACGGCCTCCATCGCCTGGCGCTCCGCGACCTGTTCGGCGGCACGCGCAACGATCCGAACAACGTCTACCGCCTTATCATCCGCCAGGCGCAGCCCGACTTCGCCCTCGCCTCCTGGGCCATGCACATGACCTTGCGCAACGGCGACCGGAACTGCCTCTCCAAACCCATCGCCCTCCGCGCGGGCGCGACCATGGCCTTCGAGGTCGTCGTCATCCGCAAGGACGGCTTCACCGGTGAGATCAACCTCGGCATGGACGGCCTGCCCCAGGGCGTCACCGCCGCGGGCATCAAGATACCCGCCAACAAGACCAAGGGCATCATGCTGATCACCGCCGGCAGCGACGCTCCGCGCGGCGCAGCCAGCGCGACCATGTTCGGCGTGGCCGAGATCGATGGCAAGACGGTCCGCCGCCCCGTGCGCATGGCCTCCATGGCCTGGCCGGTGAAGGACCATTGGCAGGAAATCCCCAGCCCCCGACTCCTCGCCGACATCCCCGTCTCGGTCACCCGCGAGGAGCTCGCGCCGCTCACGATCGCTCCCGCCGAGAAGAAGGTCTGGGAGGCCGAAGCCGGCTCCAAGCTGACCATTCCCCTCAAACACACCCGCCGCATGGATTTCTCCGGAGCCAACATCAACGCAAGCACGTTCGGCGCCGGTTTCGAGAGCATGAAGATCGACCTAAGCCTCAAGGACCAGAAATCCGAGGCCGTGATCGACCTTGCCAAATACAAGGTCGCCCCCGGCGACTACGTCGTCGCCTTTTACGGCGGCGCCGTCGCCAAGTACAAGGATTCCGAGAAAGCCAAACCTCGCGACATTGCCGACATCGTCGTCACCGAACCCATTCCCATCCGGGTCAAACCGAAGGGGAAATAAAACCGTGTTCATCCGCGTTCATCCGTGGTTAAAGTGAAATTCAAAATATGAATCGCACCGCTTCCAACCTCTGCCCCGGCCCCCTGAGCCGCCGCGGTTTCATGCGCATGGGGCTGGCCGGTTTCGCCAGCCTGAGTCTCCCCGGCGTCCTCCGTATGAAGGCCGAGAACGCGCTCGCCGGGAAGAAGGACAACACCGCCGTGATCCTTGTCTGGCAGCCCGGCGGCTGCTCGCACATCGACACCTACGATCCCAAGCCGGATTCCGGCAGCGAGTATCGCGGTCCCTTCAGCACGATCCCCACCAAAATCCCGGGGCTCCATTTCACCGAACTGGTCCCGCGACAGGCGAAGATCGCCGACAAGTTCTCCCTGCTGCGCTCCATGTACAACGGAGCCGGCGGCCACCCGGCCGGCTCCATGCAGATGTTCTCCGGCGACACCGACACCAAGGACAAGCCCCAGCCCCGCTACCCCGACTGGATGTCCGCCGCCAATTACGTCCGCTCGCTCCAAGGCCCGCGCAAGAATCCCCTGCCCCGCTACATCAGCGTTCACGGCCCGACGAACTACTACGGCTCCGCCTATGTCGGCGACGCCTACTCCCCCTTCTCCGTCACCGGCGACCCCAGCCAGCCCAACTTCAAGGTCCCCAACATCGGCCTCGACGACCCCGATGACGCCAAGCGGCTCGACCACCGCGTCGCCCTGCGCAAGAACCTCGACACGCTGGAGCGCGCCTTCGACAAGGCCGGCGAATTGGAGGCTCTCGACGAGTTTGAGGCCCAGGCCCTGACGCTTCTCACCAACCCGACAACCCGCGACGCCTTCGACCTCAGCCAGGAAGACGACCGCACCCGCGACCGTTACGGCCGCAACCAATGGGGCCAGCAACTCCTCCTCGCGCGCCGTCTCGTCGAGGCCGGCGTCGAAGTCATCACCAGCAGCCTCCACGGCCCCCTCTGCGGCCGCGTGCAGAACTGGGACGACCACGCGGTCAACCACCACGTCTTCGACGCCCTCCGCTTCCGGGCCGAGAACTACGACCGCGCGGTCACCGCGCTGATTGAGGACATCTACGAGCGCGGCCTCGACAAACGGGTGCTCGTCGTGGTCACCGGCGAATTTGGCCGCACGCCGAAGATCAACTTCCAGCCCAGCACGGGAGCCGGCAATGCCAGCGCGCCCGCCGGCGCCAAGCAACCCGGCCGCGACCACTGGCCCCGGGGTTTCTCCAACATCTGGGCCGGCGGCGGCATCCAGCCCGGACAGGTCATCGGCGCCACGGACAGCAAGGGTGAGGACGCGATCGAACGCCGCTGCGGACCGCAGGACTTCCTCGCAACCATCTACCACCACCTGGGCATCGACGGCCGCAAGGTCCTGATCGAGGACTTCAACGGCCGACCGACCGTGCTGGTCGACCAAGGCCGACCGATCAAGGAACTGATCGTCTGAAAGCAATCCGGTGGGGCGAAGCTCCCGCTGTGCCGAATGTGGGGATTTGCAGGTCGATGCCGGACTGATCCCGGTGACCATTACTCCCGCGCGACCTCGTTTCTCCAGGCGCCTCCACATCGTAGGTCCGGCTCGGCGGGAGCCTCGCCCCACCGACAAGGCATTCGCGCAGACAAACGCGCGGATCCAGCGCGAGCTCCGCTGTTCAGCAGATCCCCAGCCCATTCCACGCCTCAGCGACCGCCGCGTGGTCCTCGTCCGTGAACGCGCGGAAGGGCAGGCGGATCGGGCCGCAGTCGATGCCGTGGAGCCGCATCACGGACTTGAACGCCGGCAACGCGCCCAGCGCAATCAAGCGATCCACCATCTCGATCGACTTCGTCTGCAGTTCGGCTGCCTGTTCCATCTTCCCCGCCTCAAAGGCCGCGATGACATCGAGATACAGCTTGGGAGCGAGGTTGTAGGTGCTGCCGATGAAGCCTTTCGCCCCCATGGCCAGGGCCGAGAGCATGATCTCGTCCGAGCCGAACAGGATGTCGAATTTCCCTCCCCCGTAGACCAGGCATTGCCGATAGTCCATGAGGTCGCTGTGCGTGAACTTGACGCCGGCGAAGGTCGGGATGCGCTCCTCCACCGCCGGCAGAAACACGCTCATCTTCTGCGCGACGCCGGTCAACGGGGGAATGTGATAGTAGTAGAACGGCATCTCCGGCGCGGCCTCCGCCACCGCGGCGCAACAATCGACCAAGGACTCCAGGTTCTTCGGTTTGAAGAAGGAGGGCGGCATCGCGGAAATGGCGTCCACCCCGATCTCCGCCGCGTGCGCCGCCAGTTCGCGGGCGTCCGCCACCGAGTTGTGACCCACGTGGGCGATGACCTTGATCCGCCCCTCGCAGGCGCTCCGCCAACGCTCCAGGCAGGCCTGCCGTTCCGCCGTGGTCAGCGACAGGCTTTCGCCCGTGGAACCGCAGACAAACACCCCGGCCACTCCCGATTCCGCGAGGTGGTCGGCGAGCCGGTCGATGACCGGCAGATCCAGACTCAGGTCCGATTTCATCGGCGTGAAGCCGGCGGCGACAAGCCCCTGTATTTTTTCGATTGGCATCGCGGTCTGGTAATCTAGTTTCCGGCCAAAGAAAAGCTCCATCGCTCATGAAACGACATTTCCCGACCGCGCCCGCGCTGCTTCTCTCCGCCCTCCTCGCCGCTCCCCTGCTCACGGCCGCGCCCCCGCCTTCGACGCAGTCCAGGGACTACACGATTCCGACCATCGACCTGGCCCATGAGACCGGGCGGCAGGTCGTCGTCGATCGCGAGGCCGGACAATACCTCGGTCATCCCACGACGCTCCTCCTGGAGGACAACAAGACCCTGTTGATCGTCTACCCCAAGGGCCACGGCCGCGGCGGCATCGTCTACAAGCGCAGCTCCGACGGCGGCAAGACCTGGTCCGATCGCCTCCCCACCCCGGCGAGCTGGGCGACATCCAGGGAAGTGCCCACACTCCACCGGGTCATCGACAAGCAGGGGAAGAAGCGGATCATCATGTTCTCCGGACTTCATCCCATTCGCATGGCCGTCAGCGAGGACGACGGAGCCTCCTGGTCCGAGCTGAATCCCATCGGGAACTTCGGCGGCATTGTCGCCATGGGCTGCGTGGAGCGGTTGCAGAACGGCGACTACATGGCCCTGTTCCATGACGACGGCCGCTTCATCGACGGCAAGAACAAGAAGCAGAACCCGCCCGTATTCAAGGTCTACAAGACGCTCTCCTTCGACGGCGGCCTCACCTGGACCGGCCCGGAAGTCATCGCCACACATCCGGCCGCGCACCTCTGCGAACCCGGCATCTTTCGCTCGCCCGACGGAAAACAGCTCGCCGTCCTCCTCCGCGAGAACAGCCGCAAGTACAACTCATTCGTCATCTTCAGCGACGACGAGGGCCTGAACTGGACCGAGCCCCGTGAACTGCCGGCCGCCCTGACCGGCGACCGCCACACCGGCCGCTACGGCAAGGACGGCCGCCTCTTCATCTCCTTCCGCGACACCACCCACGTCAGCCCCACCAAGGGCGACTGGGTCGGCTGGGTCGGGACCTACGAAGACATCGTCCACGGCCGCGAGGGCCAATACCGCGTCCGCCTGATGGACAACACCAAGGGCGCCGACTGCGCCTACCCGCCGGTCGAGCGTCTGCCCGACGACACCTTCGTCACCACCACCTACGGCCACTGGACCAAGGGCGAGCAGCCCTACATCGTCAGCGTGCGTTTCAAGCTCAGCGAACTGGACCGCAAGGCCCGCAACCTCCCGGTCCACACCACTGTCTTCAACGCCGGCGAAAACGGCTACAACACCTTCCGCATTCCCTCGATCATCAAGAACCGGCGCGGCCACCTGCTCGCCTTCTGCGAGGGCCGCAAGGACGGCCGGAGCGACAAGGGCGACATCGACCTCGTCCTCAAGCGCAGCCGCGACAACGGCCGAACCTGGTCGGAACTGGAGGTGATCTGGGACGACGCCAAGAACACCTGCGGCAACCCCTGCCCCGTTCTCGACGAAACCACCGGCGCCCTCTGGCTGCTGCTCACGCACAACCTGGGCAAGGACGCCGAGCGCGACATCATCCACCACAAGGCCGAAAGCACGCGCACAGTCTGGGTTTCGAAGAGCGAGGACGACGGCCGGACCTGGTCCGCTCCGGTCAACATCACGGAGACGACCAAGTGGCACAGCTGGGGCTGGTACGCCACCGGGCCGGGCGTCGGCATCCAGATCCAGCACGGTCCGCACAAGGGCCGCCTCGTCATCCCGTGTGACCACAGTTACAACGACCCGAAGGGCAAGATTCACGGCGGCCCCTACGGCTTCGGAGCCCACGCCATCTACAGCGACGACCACGGTGAAACCTGGAGCCTCGGCTCCGCCATCCATCCCAACGCGAACGAATGCCAGGTGGTCGAACTCGGAGACGGGGAAGGAACCCTCCTCATGAACATGCGCGCCTACAACGGCCGCAACCGCCGCACCCATTCCGTCAGCGTTGACGGCGGCAAGACCTGGTCGGAGCCCAGGGACGCCCCGGACCTGATCGAGCCCGTCTGCCAGGCCAGCATCCTCCGCTACGACTGGCCGAAAGGCTCGCGTCCCGGCCGGCTGCTCTTCTCCAACCCCGCGTCCAAGAAACGCGACCACATGACCATCAAGCTCAGCGAGGATGACGGCATCCAATGGCCCGTCGCCAGGGAACTGTTCCACGGCCCGGCCGCCTACTCCTGCCTCGTCGCATTGAAGAACAAGGAGATCGGCTGCCTCTACGAGCGCGGCGGCTCCTCCGCCTACGAACGCATCGAATTCGCAAGATTCCCCCTGGCCTGGCTGACAGAGTGAGCTGAGTTCCCGTAGGACAGGCATCCTGCGTGTCCCCGGCATGGCCAAGCGTTCAATTCCTGCCGTAAACGTCCGGAACCACCCCGGCGATGGGCCATCCTGCGCGACCGTACTGATCGTTTTTTCCTCCTCGACCGCACGTTGGCATGCTCAGGACAGGCAGGATGCCTGTCCTACGGGACGGACTTCAACAATCAACCATCCTTGTTCGGCAATCGGGATTCTGGTCCTGCGCCCTTTCCTCGCCTGCTCCAAATCCTCCCCTGAACGCGGCGCGCTTGTCATTGGAACCGGCTTTGTTATCGTCCGTCCATGCTTTTGGAATTCACCAAGATGAACGGCGCGGGCAACGACTTTGTGCTGATCGACAACCGCGAGCGGAAGATCGATCTCAGCCCGGAGCAGGTCCAGCGTCTCTGCGACCGCCAGCGCGGCGTGGGCGGGGACGGCGTCTTCCTGCTCGTGCCGTGCGAGTCCGGCAAGGCGGACTGGGCCTGGCAGTTCTACAACAGCGACGGCACCACCGCGGACATGTGCGGCAACGGAGCCCGCTGTTTCGCCCGTTTCATCGAGCAGGTCGTCGGCCCGAACTGCGACATCTCCTTCGAGACCGGCGCCGGCGTCATCCACGCCGCCTTCGACGGCGACATCGTCACGGTCAACCTCACCGAACCTCATGGACTCGCCCTGAACGCGACGCTGACCACCTCGCACGGCGAGCTCTCCGTGCATTCGCTCAACACCGGCGTCCCGCACGCCGTCGTCTTCGTGTCGAACGCGGACCAGGCGATGGTGAAGGAACTCGGCCGCGAAATCCGTTGCCACGACCATTTCGCGCCGAAGGGGACCAACGTGAATTTCGTCCAGGAACTCGAACCGGGCCGCATCCGTGTGCGCACCTATGAGCGCGGCGTGGAGGGCGAGACCCTCGCCTGCGGGACCGGCGTCACCGCCTCCGCCATCGTCGCCTCCGAACTCAGGGGCTTCCCCTCTCCCGTGAAGGTCCAGGTCCAGGGCGGGGACATCCTCGAAGTCTTCTTCCAAAAGGAGGGAGACAAGTTCTCCGACGTGAGGCTCAAAGGCCCGGCCGACGTGGCTTTCCACGGCCGGATCGAACTCTGAGTCGGACTGGGGCATGCTCACGTCGGCTCATTGGGAGAACTCGCCCCACCCGTTTTGCATTCGACAAATCAAGGGTCGATCGCCCCGCCTGATGGCCTGACTCTAAAACGGGCTGGCCAAACCGCCGCCTTTCCCTGAATTTACCCGCCCCGAAAACGGGACCCCCAACAGAACGCACCATGTTTACCGGAACCTACACCGCCATTGTGACGCCGTTCAAAAAGAACGGCGAGATCGACGAACCCGCCTTGGAAGCCCTGGTCAAGGCGCAGGTGAAGGGCAAGGTCGATGGCGTCGTGCCGGTCGGCACCACCGGCGAATCCCCCACCCTCGGTTTCGAGGAGCACAAGCGCGTGGTCGAACTGACCGTCCGCGCCGCCAACGGCCGGATCAAGGTCATGGCCGGCACCGGCGCCAACAGCACCGAGGAGGCCATCGAGCTGACCAAGAGCGCCGAGGCCTGCGGCGCCGACGGTTCGCTCCAGGTCTGCCCCTACTACAACAAGCCGACGCAGGAGGGCCTCTATCAGCATTTCCGGGCCATCGCCCGGGCCACCCGCCTGCCCATCGTGCTCTACAGCATTCCCGGCCGCAGCGTGATCTCCATCGCGGTGTCGACCGTCGTCCGCCTGGCCAAGGACTGCAAAAACATCGTCGGCATCAAGGAGGCGGGCGGCGACGCCGACCGCGTCAGCCAACTCCGGGCCGCGCTGGGCTCCGGCTTCAACATCCTCAGCGGCGACGACTCCCTGACGCTGCCGTTCATGTCCGTCGGAGCCGACGGCGTGATCAGCGTCGCCTCGAACATCATCCCCGCCGAGGTCGCGAAGATGGTCAAGGCGGCCAACGCCGGGAAATACGCCGCCGCGCAGAAGCTGCATTTCCAGTATTACCCGCTGTTCAAGGACCTGTTCATCGAGACCAGCCCCGGCCCGGTCAAGGCCGCCATGGCCATGATGGACCTGATCGGCGAAAACTACCGCCTGCCACTCACGAAGATCGACAAGGGCAACCGCGCACAACTCCGCAAGACCCTCAAGGCCTGCGGCGTTTTGAAGTGAGGGGTGGTTGCTATTCTGTATTCAGCAATCAGTATTCAGAATCCAGGGACCAGTATCCAGCAGCTTGGAATCTGCCATCGACCATTTGCCATCTGCCATCGACCATTTGCCATCTGCCATCTGCCATCGACCATTTGCCATCTGCCATTTGCCATCTGCCATCTGCCATTTGCCATCTGCCATTTGCTCCACGCAGCACGTAACACGAATCACGCCCCATGACCAAAGTCATCATCAACGGATCGAAAGGCCGCATGGGCCAGGCCCTCATCGCCTGCGCCGGACGGATGGAAGGCATCGAGGTCGCCGCCGGAGTGGATATGGGCGACGATCTGGCCGCCGTCATTGACGGAGCCGACGCCGTCATCGACTTCACCCTGGCCGACGCCACGCTCGCCGTCGCGAAGCTCTGCGCCGAAAGGAAGAAGGCTCTCATCATCGGCACCACCGGACATGAAGACGCCGAGCGCGCCCAGATCACCGCTCTGCAATCTGAAATCCCCATCGTCTGGGCTTCGAATTATTCGACCGGCGTGAACACGCTTTTTTGGCTGACCCGCAAGGCCGCCGAAATTCTCGGGCCGGACTTCGATCTGGAGGTCGTTGAGATGCATCACCGCCACAAGGTGGACGCGCCCAGCGGCACCGCGCGCACCCTCGGCGAGATCCTCTGCGATGTGCGGGAAAAGGACTACAACAAGGACATCCGTCACGGCCGCGAGGGCCTGGTCGGCGCGCGCACCAATGAGGAGATCGGTATGCATTCCCTCCGCGGCGGCAGCGTCGTCGGCGACCACACCGTCGTCTACGCCGGCCATGACGAAAGGCTTGAGCTGACGCACAAGGCGGCCAGCCGCGATATCTTCGCCAACGGAGCCCTCCGCGCCGCCCTCTGGGCCGTCGCCCAAGAACCCGGACTCTACAGCATGCAGAACGTCCTCGGACTCGATTGAATGCGGGGTTCGGAATGCGGAATGTGCCGCCGCGCCGCTCTGTAATCCCCGACTTCCGAAACTGCGTGAAAACGGTGGCAGCCGACGTGAGGAGGCTCATTTCAATCTGTAAGGCGTTGACAAATGAGCCTCGTCACCTCGTCTACGAATCGATCGATTTTTCACACAGTCTCTTCCGAAGGTGAACGACTCCGCATTCCGTATTCCGCATTCCGCATTCGTCGCGCTGGGTTCGAATCTGGGCGACAGCGCGGCCATCGTCCGATCGGGCATGGACCGCCTGCAGGCGTATTCCGATTCCCCGATCCGTCGCTCCAGTCTCTTGCAAACCGCGCCGGTGGACTGCCCGCCCGGTTCGCCGGATTTCGTCAACGCGGTCGTCGCGCTTCAACCCCGCGCGGGCGAGACGCCTGAGTCATTGCTCGAAAAGCTGCTCCAACTGGAACCTGAATTCGGCCCCAGACCGCGCGTTGTGGTCAATGCCCCCCGTCATCTGGATCTGGACTTGATCGCCTTCGGGGAGGAAACCCGGGACTCCGCCGATCTGATCCTGCCGCATCCGCGCGCGACCCAACGCCGCTTCGTGCTTCAGCCCCTGGCGGAAATCGCGCCGGATCTCATCCTGCCCGGCGAAACCCGGAGCGCCTCGGACCTGCTCCAACAACTGAACGAACAGGAAGACGCGCGCAGCTGAACCCGGCCGGTCGAAAAACCCCTGTCCAATCCGCCGGCGAGTCGCTTTCATCTGCCTGCCCAACCAAACGAGGCGACTGCCCCAACCCTCCAACCATGCCGGAAAAGATATTTGTCATCGGAAGCAATTCCTTCACGGCCGCGACCTTTGTCGCCCACGCGTTGGAGGCCGGTTGCGAGGTCTACGGCTGCAGCCGTTCGCCTGAACTGGATCCGGTGTTCCTGCCTTACCGCTGGGGCTCGAAGGAATCATTCGACCGCTTCCGTTTCGATCAACTCGACCTCAACGACGACCTGGAGAAGATCGTGGAAGCAATCAGCGCGTTCCAACCCGACTTCATCGTGAACTTCGCGGCGCAGGGCATGGTCGCGGAAAGCTGGAACGATCCGGAGCAGTGGTTCCGGACCAACCTTCTCGCGCCGGTGCGGTTGACCGAGCGCATTCGCGGCTTCGATTTCATCCGCAAGTTCGTCCAGGTTTCCACCCCGGAGATCTACGGGGCCTGCGTCGATCGCGTAAGGGAGGACGCGCCATTCAATCCCAGCACGCCCTACGCCGCCTCAAAGGCCGCGTGCGACATGCACCTGAAGACCTTTGTCCAGCGCTACGGCTTTCCGGCCGTATTCACCCGCGCGGCCAACCTCTACGGCCCCGGCCAGCTCCTCTACCGCATCATCCCCCGGACCATTCTCTACATCCGCACCGGCCGGAAGCTGCAGCTCCACGGCGGCGGCCGCGCCGTGCGCGCCTTCATCCACGGCCGGGACGTCGCCGACGCCACCCTGCGCATCGCCCGCAACGCGCAGCCCGGCGAAGCCTTTCACCTCGCGCCGGAACGCTTTGTCTCCATCCGCGAACTGGTGGAATTGATCTGCCGGAAGATGGGCGCGGACTTCAACGAGGTCGTTGAGATCGCCGACGACCGCCCGGGCAAGGACGCCGCTTACATCCTGGATTCCTCGAAGGCGCGCGAAGAACTCGGCTGGAATCCCGCCATCGATTTGGAGACCGGCATCGACGAAACCATCGCCTGGATCGACCGCCACCTGGAGACGCTGAAACAACAGCCTTCCGACTACATTCACAAACCCTGACTCCCCCGACATGACACCCCGCAAGATTCTCGTCACCGGCGGCTTCGGTTACGCCGGCAGCCGCCTCGTCCCGCACCTGCTCGAACAGGGCCACGATGTCCGCGTGATCGACCTGATGCTCTACACCGCCGCAGGTCTGGACTCGCTCAAGGCCGACCCTCGCTTTGCCGACTGGCAAGACCGATTCGACCTGGTCGAGGGCGACATCCGCCATCCCGACGCCGTCGAGCGCGCCATGGCCGGCCGGGACACCGTGATCCACCTCGCGGCCATCTCCAACGACCCCACCGGCGACATCGACGAGACGCTGACCCGCCAGGTGAACTTCGACGCCATCGGCCTGCTGCTCGCGAGGGCGCGCCTGGCCGGGGTGAGGCGCTTCATCAACGCCTCCTCCAGCAGCGTTTTCGGCATCAAGGAGGACAGCGATGTGACCGAGGTCCTCGAACCGGAGCCGCTGACCTTCTATTCGAAATACAAGATGCTCTCCGAATGGCTGGTCGTTGCGGCGGCGGCGCCTGACTTCGTCACCGTGAACGTCCGCCCCGCCACGATCTGCGGTTGGTCGCCCCGGCAGCGCTTCGACCTCACGGTCAACAAACTCACCGCCGACGCCATCGCCAAGCGCGTCATCACCGTCCACGGCGGCCAGCAGCGCCGCCCCAATGTCGGCATGACCGACATCGTGAACCTCTACGAGTTCCTCACGCAGGTCGATGCCGACAAGATCAACGGCCGCACCTTCAACTTCGGGTTCGAGAACCACAAGGTCATCGAGATCGCCGAGATCATCCAGGCGGAACTGGCGGACCTGGACGTCGAGATCAAGGTGACCGACACGCACGACCACCGCGACTACCACATCTCCTCGGACAAGATCGTCAACGAACTCGGCTACCAACCGGTCAGCTCCATCCGCCAGGAGGTCGCCAACCTCCGCGCCGCCCTCGAGGACGGCCGCATCCAGGACACCGAGGCCGACGAGCACTACAACATGCGCTTCATGAAGCTGGAACGCGACGCGGGCGCCTACGGATTCTTGTCCCGGTAAACTATCCCGCTGGCATCCGTTCAGGATGCGGATCCATTGGGTCGTTTCCCTTGGATGTCGCTCCGCCGTTGCGGGATCAACCCACGGCTACCATGCTTGGAACCCTTCGGGTTCTGTGCGACGCCTTGAATGGCGCGCCAGCGTTTGAATGAAGCCTCGCCCCCGCCGTTCCGACGGCTATCTTTGCCCCATGCTTCGAGCCACCCAACGTCTGCTCCTCCTCTCGCTCACGTTCCTCGCGTTGGGCGGCGCGCGCGCGGCGGCGCCCAATGTCGTCATCCTGCTGGCGGACGACCAGGGCTGGGGGGACATGTCGCTGCATGGAAACGACCGCGTGGAGACGCCGAACATCGACGGACTGTTCCGGGAATCCCTGCAATTGAAGAACTTCATGGTCTGCCCGGTCTGCTCACCGACACGGGCGGGGTTGCTCACGGGGCGGCATTCCCTGCGACTCGGCGCGGGACCGAACGTCGGCGGCGAGCTGGATGTGGCGGAAACCACCTTGGGCGACTTCTTCCAGGAACTCGGCTACCGGACCGGCGTCTTCGGCAAGTGGCACAACGGGATGGAGCCGGACACGCCGGAGTTTCGCGCCGCGTTTGACAAGACCTTCGGCCACCTCCCCCAGAAACCTTACGTCACCGGCTTCGGCGCAAACGCCCACGGCTTCGACCGCGCGACGGTCTACTACGGCGGCGGCCCCGATAAATGGACCCGCAAGTCCTACGGCAACAAGCTGGTCAGCTGGTTCCACGACCGGGAATACCGTCCCGATGAAGAAGGCTACCTCGCGGACCTGATCGTGAAACACGCCGTGGAGTTCATCAAGGAGCGCGGGGCGCAGGGCAAGAACCAAGGGAAAGACAAACCGTTCTTCTGTTACGTCCCGTTCGATCTGGTTCACACGCCTTTGCAGGCCAGGCCGGACCTGTTGGCCCGCGTGAAGAACCGGTTCAAGAATCCCAAGCACCGACTTCACTCCGCCATGCTGCTGGCCCTGGACGAGAGCGTGGGAGCAATCCTCAAGGCCCTCGACGACGCCGAGCTGCGCGAGGACACGATCGTTTGGTATTTCAGTGACAATGGCGGCCTCGGCGTCGGCAGCAGCCTCCCGTTCCGCGGCGGCAAGGGCACACTCTGGGAGGGCGGAATCCACGTGCCCGCGGCAATCCACTGGCCGGCCGGCGGTTTCAATGGCGGCGAATACGCGGGCCTGCTGGGCCATCTCGACGTGCTGCCGACCCTCGCGGGCCTGCTGGGCAAACCGTTGAAAACAGCGCGCCCCCTTGACGGCGTCGATTGCTCAAACGCGCTGCGCACGCGAGGTCCCTCCCCCGTCCACGACGGCTACTGGGCCTGGATGGACAGCGACGTCGTGCGCACCGGCGACTGGAAGCTCTTTCACTTCCTGAACCGCGTGGAGCTCTACAACATGCGGACGGATCAGGAGGAAAAGCACAATGTGGCCGAGGCCAACCCCGAGGTCGTCAGGGAAATGTCCACCCGCCTCGCGCACTGGCGCAAGGAGTTGGGCGTCGCGTCCCCGCTGGCCCCGCCTGACCGCAACCCGAAGCCGAAGCCCGAGGGCGACGTGCTGGTCATCTCGGCCGAACAGACGCATCCCGCCGCGTTGAAGGACGCCCTGCAGGTGCAGTTCGCGTTCCATCGGCACAACGTCGGCCTCGGCGACGAGATGGAGTTTGACATCATGATCCCGGAGGGAGATTTCCTGCGTAAGGGCTTCATCGTCTCGCCCTATCGCAACGGGGATCCCCCGGTGTTCAACGGACGGATGGGAATCGATCAGTTCGGGCGCGTCCAGGCTACGGGCGAAGGGCCGCCGGTCGTTCCCGGCAGATGGGAACGCCGCGTGGTCGGATTCGGACACGAGGCTCCGCTGCTGCGCAGCTACCACGGCGTGTTCTTTCACGGCGAGGCGGCCGGGAGGTTCCGGGTCTGCATCGACAATGTCCGCATTCGCCGCGGCAATGGCGAACTCATCGACATCTGGCGCGACGGGAAGGACACCGCAACCTTCAACCTCCAGGCCCCCTGGGGCTTCACCAACGTGGAAATCAAAAGCGTCCCCCTCGGCGAACTCAACCACTGAGGGAGACAGCCACAGAAGACACGGAAGACACGGAAAAGAACGACCTCAATTGGTAGGGCGAACTGTCCTCAGTGAGCCGGGCTTGGCCATGCTCACGTCAGAGCGGTCCGTTTCAAAATGCGGCGGTCACAGACACGCCGCATTTCTTCCTTCTGTGTATTCCGTGTCTTCTGTGCTTGTTCACCTTCCGCGGTTCAACAACCAGGCGACGAGGCCTTCGCAAAGCGTCTGCTTGTCCGGAAACTCACGGATCGCGTCCGGCGGTTCGCAGAGGCCAAAACCGGCTCCGAAGGCTCTTCCGTTCACCACACAGGCGGCGGTTGCGTTCGCTTCAATCTGCGCGAAGGCCTTCGCGACCGCGTCCTCGCGACCGCCGTCCAATTCATATTTCCAGCCGACCAACAACGCGTCAGGAAAAAGCCGCCCAAGCTCCGGGATCACCTTGGCGGTCGGGACGAGGTTCATGGTCAGCGCGCCGCCCCGGGTCGGGATCTTGGCCTCGGCGGCCGACGCGCCTTCCGCGTCACGGATTTCATCGACCTTGAAGTCGCACAACGCCGCCGTGTGAAAGACCGCGTCGAACGGGCCTTCCGCTGCGCAGCCTTCCAGCTTCGCCAGAAGATCGTCATTCGTTGTGAACGGGATCGTCCGGACAGCGCGACATCCCCCCGGCCAGGTCGCCTGTTCGCCCCGGAGGCAAGCGGTCTCGATGCCGGCGTCGGTCAACGCGTTGGCCAGTCGAACACCCAACTCCCCGGTCGAGAAGTTCGTCAGGCGCCGGACCTCGTCGATCGGTTCAAAGCTGGGCCCGCAGGTGACGATGGCCTTCATGCGAACTTCATTCCCCGTCCGCGATCTTCGCGAACTCCGCCATCTTCTCCGGATCGACGGGCCGGGTGAAGCGACTCACGACGGCGAACACGGCCACGTTGCCGATCAGCCCCCAGGCGCCCTTGTCGATCATCCCGAGCATGGCCTTGCGCATGTCGGCGACGCCCGGCCCCAGATCCAAGGCCATGAACGGGCTGATGAAGAAGACGATCGCCAGACCGGTGATCATCCCGGCGACAGCCCCCGCCCGCGTCCCCCGGCGGACGTAAAGCATGTCGAAGGTGACCGGGAGCAACTGCGAGGAGAAGGCGATGGCGAAGAGCCCCAGCGTGGCGATCATGGCCAGGGGATCCACCGCGCTGCGATGCGCCACGATCACCAGGACCGTCGAGACCACGGTGGCCAGCATAATGATCCCGCGGCCAACCCAGGTGCGCTCCTTTTGCCCCGCTCCGGGGCGGACGAAGCGATCGTAGATGTCGCGGGTCAGCACGGCGCTCAGGGAATGAAGGTTGCTGTCCGCCGTGCTCATGGCGGCGGCCATGATGGCGACCATGATCAACGAGGCCAGCAGCGCGCCGAAACCGCCCAACATCTGCGGGAGGTGGTCGTTCAGCACGACGACGAGGATATTGTCGAAGCCGGACGCGGAATCGCCCACCGCCGGATTGGGCAGCAGCTTGCCGTCCGCGCTCGTGTAGTAGTCGCCGGCCGCATCAACCAGCGGATAAAGAGCCTGCCCTCCCAAGCCGACCAGCATGACGCCGAACAGGAAGCACGCGGTCAGCGCCACGCCGAAGATCAAAGCGCTGCGCCGCAGGGTGTTCGTGGACCTCGCGGCATAAAAGCGCATCCACTGCGCTGGCTGCACCAACGAGCCAACCGAGGCGAACATGCAGACCGTCAGGAGCATCTCCGGACTCCAGAAACCGTTCGTGCCGGGCACGGAAAGCGACTTTGCCGGCAACTCGGCGACCTTGCCGAAGAACGCGACAGGACCGCCGAGCGCGGCGACGACCGCCAACCCGCCGATCAACATCCCCCCCATCAGGAGCAGGCCCTGCACCACGTCCGTCCACGCCACGCTGCGCATGCCGCCGATCATGATGTAGAACATCGTGATGAGCGACAGCAGGACCGCTCCGACCTCAAAGGAGTTCTCCCCGGGGAACATCTGCGCCGAGAGGATGCCGCCCGCCTTGATCTGCATGACGACATAGGGAATGGCGTAGAGCGCGCCGATCAACGCGACCAGCAGGCGCAGGGCGGTCGGGCTGCCGTAGTATTCGGAGATCATGTCGCCGGGTGTGACATGCCCGCGCGCCCGGCCGACGCGCCGGATCTTCGCGCCGAAGAAATAGACCGAGGCCCCGGACAGCGGCACGTTCAGGGCGTAAAGCGCGAACACGACCCCGTCGCGGTAGACCATGCCGGGCGCGCCCAGCAGCGCGAAGGAACTGAAGAAGGTCGCCATGATCGTCAGCGAGGAGACGAGCCAGCCCTGCCCTCGTCCGGCGAGGTAGTAGTCCTCCTCGCTGTTCGTGCTGCGCCGCCAACCGGCGATGCCGAAGGCAAGCAGCATCAGCAGGTAGCCGCCCAACACGACATACGGCAGGCTGCCCAAGGCTCCCGCTTCCGGCGTGGGTTCAGCCATCGGCTGCCTCCTTCGGACCCGAGGCTTCCGGTTCTTCGTCATCGCTACGCCAGACCTTGAAATAGGCGATCAGGATGATGGTCAACTCCACGCCGTACCAGAACAACCCCCAGGCGTAGACCTTGGGCAGACCGAGGAAGGTGAAGGTTGCCGTGGGATCCGCGGGATCGGGGTTGATCAACCGCAGGCCGGGGCCGGGGCCAAAAAAGAGCGCCACCAGGAAGGCCGCGGCGAGGATGCGGCCAAGCCGGTTTCGTTTTTCTCGTTCAACGGGGGACATGGGTGTCGATCTGGATGCGAGCCGACCTTGAATGAAGTTCCCGTCCCCAAATCGCAAGCTTCAATTGGAGAAGGGTGGGAAGCGAAAGCGGTTCATTTTGGACGCCTTCTTGTGTCGGACACGCCCCCCCACCCTGATTCCATTCTCCTCATCGTTGCGCGGGAGAATGGATTACCCCCTCCCCGGAACTGTGCCTTACCCCCAAGTCCACACTTTCAGAAAACGGGGCAAGCCGGTGTGGCTTCAACGATTGGAGCCCGTCCACGGTAGGACGGTCGTTGCATCGCCGCCCACTTCGACAACCAAGGCTACTTCGCCTTCACCCGTTCCATCCACGCGTTCATTCGCTGCTCCAGAATGCTCAACGGCAACCCGCCGGCGCCGAGGAGTTCATCGTGGAAGGAACGGATGTCGAAGCGCTCACCCAGCTCCTTTTCCGCCTGGGCGCGGATCTCCTTGATCTTGAGTTCGCCGATCTTGTAGGCGAGAGCCTGGCCGGGCCAGACGATGTAACGGTCGATCTCGACGACGATGTCGTGTTCGGTCTTGCCGGCATTCTGCTTGAAGAAGTCGATGGCCCGCTGCCGGGACCAGCCGAGCGCGTGCATGCCGGTGTCCACGACCAACCGGATCGCGCGCCACATCTCGTAGGTGAGTTGGCCCATCCGGGAATACGGGTCCTGGTAGAACCCCATCTCCGCGCCGAGGCTCTCGGCGTAAAGCCCCCAGCCTTCCACGTAGGCGGTGTAATGATCGTTCTTGCGGAACTCCGGCAGGCCCTCGAGTTCGTCGGCGAGCGCAAGCTGGAGGTGATGACCGGGCACCGCCTCGTGCAGGCTGAGCGCCTCCATCTCCCATTTCGGGCGCGTGCCCAATGCGTAGGTGTTCGCGAAAAAATACCCCGGCCGACCGGCGTCGGTGGAGCCGGGCTGGTAGTAGGCGGTCGTCTGCGACTGCTCGGCGTAGGAGGGCACGGGTTTGATGCCATAAGGTTGACGCGGCAGCCGGCCGAACAGGCGGATCAACTCGGGATCGGCGCGCTTGCAGATGTCGCGATAACCGGCCAGCAACTCCGCCGGCGACTCGTAAAAGAACTGCTTGTCCGTGCGCATGAATTCAAAGAACGCCGGCAGGTCGCCCGCGAAACCGACCTCCCGCCGGATCTTCTCCATCTCGCCGCGAATGCGCTTCACCTCGTCCAGGCCGATCTGGTGGATCTGCTCCGGCGTCAGGTCCGTCGTCGTGGAACGGCGGGCCGCGTAGGCGTACCAGGCCTGGCCGTCGGGCAGGTCGCCGCAGGCAACCGTTTCGCGACAGTTGGGCACGTATTCGTCCTTGAGAAAGGTATGCAGCATCTGGAAGGAGGGTTTGGCGTAACGTTCGTAGGCGTCGGTCGCGCGCTGGAGCGCCGCCTCCTTCTCCTCGTTCGAAAGGGAGGAGGACATCTTCACGAATGGCCGCATCAAAGGGCTCTTGAGGGGATCGTCCGTCGCCTGGCGAGCGGCCTGGGCGGCGAGCGTGCGCAACGGCGTCCTCGGCGGGGTGATCCCGCGCTCCAGCCCCGCCCGCATGAGCGTGATGTTCTGATCGACCAAAGTGGAAAGGCCCTCCAACCGGCCGATGATGTTCTCGTAGTCTCCCGCGGTGCGCGCCGGCATCATCGCGATCAACGAGGCGCACCACTGCTGCATGCCGCCCATCTGCGTCATCGGCATCAACTCCGCCGGGAAGCGCAGACCTTCGATCGAGAGCTCGATGTTGCGGGCAAACAGATCCCGGCTGAGCCGGTCAACCTCGTTCAGGCGGGACGGATCGATCGAGAGGATGGCCTTCTGAGTCGGCTCCAGGATGCCCTTGCGCCGTTCGATGGCGGCGAGCGACCAATCAGTCCAGCGGTCGTGCTCCCCTTCGGCTCCCTTGCGCGTGGCGAATTCCGGAAATTCCCGCATCATGAAGTCCCACTGCGCGTCGAACAGCCGATGCAGGCGCTCCGCGTCCGGCTGGGCTCCCTTGTCCGCCGCGATTTCGGCGCAGGTCCGCTCCAGTTCGTCAACCGGCGAAGCGGCAGGGGCCAGACCAGCGATCAGGATCAACGCGAAGAAGGCGAGCAAGCGAAAATGGGAAACGAAGCGGAGGGAGGACATGGCGGCGATTATTTCGGGGACGGATCGCATGGCGAGGAAAAAGGCGACGCGTGGGATGCCTGAAACAAGGAGGGGCGACATTCTTGTCGCCCTGCCTGCGAAGCAGGCGCATAGGCGCGGGCATGGCGGTGCGATTGGGCGGTCATCCAGACGGTTCCATATCCCACGCGCCTGTCTGCCCCCTGCGGGGCCACGGCGACAAGAATGTCGCCGCTCCTTGAGCCGCCGCCGCCTCGCCCTTCGCCCTTCGCCCGAATTCCGTTGCCAATCCGGTCGGAGCTGAAGCAGCCTCCCCGTTCACCACGCACGCAACGATGAGATCCTTCTGGACATTCGCCTCGGCGGGGCAGCTGACCTTCGGGCGGGACGCGATCAATGAGATCGGCCGCATGATCCACGACCGCGGTTGGAAGCGCGCCCTGCTCGTGACCGACAAGAACCTGGTCGAGGCTGGAATGGTGGAGCGCGTGACACGCCCACTGGATGAGGCGGGCGTGGAGCATGAGATTTTTCGCGATGGCGAGGCCGAACCCTCGGTGGCGGCCGCAGTCGCCGCCGGTGAATGCGCCGGAGCGTTCAAGCCGGATGTCATCGTGGGCGTGGGCGGCGGCAGCAACATGGACCTCGCCAAGGCGGCTGCTGTTCTGCACCGCCACGGCGGCGCGCCGGCCGACTATTTCGGCTACGGCAATGTGCCGGGCCCGGTCACTCCCTTGATCTGCGTCCCCACCACCGCCGGCACGGGCAGCGAGGTCTCCCATTCTTCCGTGCTCACCGACACGGCCAACAAGATCAAGGTCAGCACACTGAGCCCCTTCCTTCGCCCGACGCGCGCGATTGTCGATCCGAAGCTCACCGTCTCCTGCCCTTCCAAGGCAACTGCAGAAAGCGGCATCGACGCGCTGACCCACGCGATCGAGGCCTTCACGGCGGTGGATTTCGACAAGCTTGATGTTCCGCCCGGCGAAGCGACCCCCTACACGGGGCGCACGCCCATGGGCGATCTGCTGGCCCAACAGGCCATCGCCTTGGTCGGACAGCATCTGCGGACCGCCGTCGCCAAGCCGACGAATCTCGACGCCCGTGAAGGAATGGCCCTCGCGGCGACGATGGCGGGCATGGCCTTCTCGAACTGCGGGGTGGCCGTGGTGCATGCGCTGGAGTATCCGATCGGCGCGGCGGTGCATTGTTCGCACGGCGCGGGCAACGGGCTGCTGCTGCCTTACGTCATGCGCTACAACCTGCCCGAAAGGTTGGCGGAATTCCGGCGTATCGCCCACCTGCTGAGCGAGGACACGACCGGCTCCAGCGACGAGGAAGCCGGCGAAATCTGCATCGCCGCCATCGAACGCCTCAAGCGCGACATCGGGATTCCCGAGCGGTTGCGGGACATCGGCGTCACCCAGGGACAACTGCCGGAACTCGCGGCGAAATCCATCGGGATCACGCGCCTCATGAAACTGAATTCCCGCCAACCGACCGAGGAGGATCTGGTGAAGATCTTGAAGAACGCGTTCTGAGGGCGGGGACCAGCGCGCTAAGCCCAAGGCTTACAAGTCAGCAAGGTCACAACCCACAAGACCCGACGTTCGCGAGGAAGGTGGGGAGATCGGTCCTCAACGAGCCGCGCAGGGGCATGTTCAAATTGGCTCATTGGGGACAATTCGCCTCACCTCGCGCGCCGATTCAGTATTCCCCGCCCTCCTACGCCCCGGACGCCCGCTGTTTCACGAATTCGATCACCTTGCGATCATCGTCGCCGGCTGCCCACACCACGCGGAGGAATTCACCGAGCCCCACGTTCACACCTTGCAGGAACGGCCGGTCGCCGCCACAGCCATACATCAGGTCCGGCGGCATCTCGCCGCGCAGCTTGGCCTTCGCCTTGGGGATGATGCGCGGCAGCCAGGCAATGCTGTCCACCGAGGCGCTCTTCGCGGGCAGGGCGTCCATGTCGATCTCATGTCCCGTCCGTTGGCCGCCCATCTCGTTCAGGAAGTAATCACGGCGGATCGCCGTGACCTCCTCGACCTCGGCGTAGGTGGGCGAACCGCCCATCCCATCCTCGACGAAATCGAACAACTCCTGGGCCGAGCAGCCGAGTCCCTCCAGGAATGCGACCTCTTCGGGCTCGAACATCGTCCCGGGCGACTGCCTGCCAGCGCGGTAGCGTTCGGCCGCCGCGTCATAAATCTCACGAAACCTGCTCTTCCAATGATCGTCGCTCATGACTCTCCCTTTCTCACTTCTTCCGGAACCGGATCACGTAATTGTCCTTCAATTGCACGGGCTCATCGATCTTCTCAAAACCCGCCTTTTCGATCTCCGCCGTGAAGACCTCCTGCCCCGCCCGGACATGGTTCATGATGAAGTCCGAGCTCTTGCCCTCGATGCGTTTGAAATCGATCAGCACGAACGTGCCGCCGGAACGAAGCGCGGCGTGGAGCGACGCCAGCGTCGCCTCGGGAAATTCAAAGTGGTGGTAGGTGTCGCAGATGAACGCCGCGTCGATGGAGTTCCTGGGCAGACGCGTGGACTTCGCGGAACAAAGCCGCGTGGAGATGTTCTTCAGCCCGTCCTCCTTCTTGAATCCCTCGATGCGCGCGAGGAACTTCGGAACGATGTCCACCGCGATGACCTTGCCCTCGTCCCCGACCTTTCGGGAAAGCATCCGCGTGAAGAAGCCCGTGCCGGAACCGATGTCCGCCACCGTCATCCCCGGCTTCAGTCCAATCCCGTCCATGATGGCCTTCCGGTGATCGTAGACCTCGCGCCCTTCCCGCTCGAAACGTTCCACCCATTCCCCGACCTTGAGGTCCGGATCCAGGAACTTCTCGTTGATGCCCGGCCTGACGCTCTTTTCCTGGGCGTTCGCGGACAGGCAGAGCAGCGGCGCCAGCAGGGCCGCGAGGGATAACGACAAGATCGACCGACGGAAGGGATTCTTCATTGCCCGCACGTTAGCCAACAGAACAAGGCGCGTCCAGAGCGGGCGTTGGGGAAGCCAAGGCAATCATGGTGGGGCAAACTGTCCTCAGTAAGCCTGCGTGAGCGTTTCAATGCGCGACTCAGTGAGGACAGTTGCCCCCGCCTCTTCAGACAACATCGCGCCCGCGCCCCCCCGCAAATCCCATTGCCATCAGCGGGCGATCCCGCAAGACTCCCCATCGGTCAAAGAAGTTCCCCGTCGAAATTGAAGCCGACCCACAGACTGTCATGACACTTCCCCCTTCCATCCGCCTCGCCGCACTCCTCTTGGGAGCCTCCTGCCTCGTCGCCGCGGCCGACTCCGCCAAGGACTGGCCCGCCTACCGCCACGACGCCACCCGCGGCGCCGTCACCGGCTCCCCCCTGCCCGGCCAACTCCACCCGCAATGGACCTGGCAGTCGCCGCACGCGCCCGTTCCCGCCTGGCCCATGCCCGGCGAGGAAAAGCCCCGGATGCACACCGATCGCGCGTTCCATGTCGCCATCGTCGGGCAGACCGCCTATTTCGGCTCCTCCGCCGACAACAAGCTCCGCGCCCTCGACACCCGCACCGGAGCCGAGCGCTGGAGCTTCTTCGCCGAGGGAGCCATCCGCTTCGCCCCGCACATTGCCAACGGGAGGGTCTACTTCGGGGCCGACGACGGCTACGCCTACTGTCTCGACGCCTCCAGCGGAAAACAGATCTGGCGCTACCAGCCCAGCGCGACCACCGAGCGCGTCATCGGCAACGGTCGCATGATCTCCCTCTGGCCCCTGCGCACCGGCCTGCTCGTCGATGACGGCGTCGTCTACCTGGCCGCCGGCATCTTCCCCTACGAGGGGCTCTACGTCTGCGCCGTGGACGCCGAGACCGGCCGCGAGATCTGGAAGAACGACACCGCCGGCGACCTCGCCTGGGAACTCCAATACGGCGGCATGGCCCCGCAGGGTTATCTGCTCGTCTCCGAGAACACCCTCTACGTCCCCTCCGGACGGGCCATGCCCGCCGCCTTCGACCGCAAGACCGGCAAGTTCCTGAACTTCCTCTCCGGCGGCGGCAAGGCCGGCGGCAGCTGGGCGCTCATCGACGGCGGCAACCTCGTCGCCGGCGACAACAACGCCGGCGCCCCCACCAAGATCGTCTTCGACGACAAGACCAAACGCTCACGCGGCGACATCTTCGCCAGCTTCCCGGGCATCGATATGGTCCTCACCAAGGAGACGGCCTACACACTCACCGAGACCGCCGTCATCGCCATCGACCGCGCGGCCTACGCCAAGGCCGCCGCCGAACTCCCCAAGATCGCCAACCAACGCAAGGACCTGGCCAAGCAGATCAGCGACGCCCGCGCCGCCATGAAGGCCGCCGCAAAGAAGGGCGCGAGCGAAAAGACCGCGGCCACGGCGAAGTTGTCGGAAGCGACGAAGCAGCTCTCCGAATTGAACAGCCGCGAGAAGGCCCTGACCCTCGCCCGCGTCAAATGGCAACTCCCGCACGAAAAGCTCTCCACCATCGCCCTCGCCGGCAACACCCTCGTCTGCGGCGGCGAAGGAGTCATCCAGACCATCGACTCGGCCACCGGCAAGTCCGAGTGGACGGAACGGGTGAAGGGTCAGGTTATTGGGACGTCCATCGGCGACGATCGTTTGTTCGTCAGCTCCACGACGGGGGAGGTTTATTGCTTTGGCAAGGAGGCTGTATCGAATCCGCGGGTCCGGCGCCGCGGAGCCAATCCGGACGCCGTCCAGACTCCGGCCCAGGTTTACCCCGCCGCCGCCAGGGAGATCCTGATTCGATCGGGCATCAACAGCGGTTTCTGCCTCGTGGCCGACGCCGGCGAAGGGCTCCTCGCCGCCCATCTCGCCCGGCATTCAAAACTGAAAATCATCGGAATCGAGCACGACCCCGTGAAGCGCGATGCCGCCCGGAAGCGTCTTGAGCGGGCCGGCCTCTATGGATCGCGCGTCGTCATCGAAGGATGGTCCTACGGCGAGCTGCCCGACTACTTCGCCAACCTGATTGTGAGCGACCGGATCGTGGCGAACGGACACACCGACGCGCCGGCCAGGGAATTGACACGCGTTCTTCGTCCCGCCGGCGGCGTCGCCATCGCCGTTTCTTCGAGTGACCTGTCCGATCTTCCTGAACTGGGAGGCGGAGACTGGCCGACCGAAAGCGGCTCCGGCTCCCTCAACTTCGCCAAGGTCACCCGCCCCAGACTCCCCAAGTCCGGTTCCTGGACCGGCCTTTACGGCAACGCCTCCAACACCGGCTCCACGCCCGACGAACTGGTCAAGGGCCCCATGGGCGTGCTCTGGTTCGGCGAGCCCGGCTCCGAGCACATGCTCGACCGCCACGCCCGCTCCGTCAGCCCCATCGCCATCAACGGCCGCCTGCTCGTCCAGGGCGAGGAGATCGTCATGGGCTTCGACGCCTACAACGGGACCTTCCTCTGGAAACGCGAGATCAAGGGCGCCGTCCGCTCCCGCGTCGATGTCGACGGCAGCAACCTCTTCGCGACCGACGACCACCTCTTCGTCGGCGCCATCGACACCGCCCTGCAGCTCGACGCCCAGACCGGCGAGACGATCCGCGAGTTCCCCGTCCCGCCCCGTTCCGACGGCCAGGTCCGCCGCTGGGGTTACATCTCCGCAACCAACGGCGTCCTGTACGGCTCCTCCGCCATCCCCCTCAAGGCCGAATACGGAGCCCTCTGGAACGCCATGGTCGAGGATGGCGAATGGAAGCCGAACGAGGAAATCCCCGAGAACATCCGCAGCATCAAGCACGGCCGCAGCGGCGGACTCATCGTCGATTACCTCAGGAAGAAGTATCCCAAGCCGGACTACAACGCCCACGCCGAGTTCAAGCGCAACGGCTACGACTGGGCCTACAGCGCCAAGTTCCCCGGCTGGCTGCCCGACCACAAACCTTCCGCCGTCGATGACCGCATGATGATCAGCGACGCCCTCTTCGCCTACGACATCCAGACCGGCAAGCTGCTGTGGAAACACGAGAGCGCGCAGATCCCCCAGATCGGAATCTCCCTCGGCGGCGGCAAGATCTTCTTCATTCAGGGCGACCTGAACGCGGAGGAAAAGAAGGCCGCGCAGAAGGAACGCCGGGAACTCATCGAAACCGACATCTACGAGAAGCACGACGAGGACAAGCTGCCCGAATCGAAGAAGGACTACCGCCGCGTCGTGGCCCTTGACGCGAAGACCGGCCAACCGGTGTGGTCCAAGCCCGTCGATCTCAGCGGTTGCGGCGGCAACAAGCTCGGCGTCGCCTACGCGGACGGCCGCGTCCTCTTCTTCGGCCATTACAGCAACCACGACCAGAGCGCCTTCGACAAGGGCGACCTCTCCTGGCGCCGCATCACCGTCATGGACGGCGACGGCGGCAGCTTCCTCTGGTCCAAGCCGCTCAACTACCGCCGCCGCCCCCTGATCATGAACCAGACCCTTTTCATCGAACCGCGCGCCGCCAGCCTCGCCGACGGAACGATCAAGACCCGCACCCACCCCATCACCGGCGAGACCGTCCCTTGGGAGTTCCTGCGCCCCGGCCACAGTTGCGGCATCGTCACCGCCTCGCCGAACAGCATTTTCTACCGCTCCTTCTCGGCGGCCATCGTCAACGTCGAGCGCGACTCCGGCCTGCAGCTCTTCGGCGGCACCCGTCCCGGCTGCTGGAACAGCATGATCCCGGCGAACGGCCTGCTCACCATGCAGGAATCCAGCGCCGGCTGCACCTGCTCCTACTCCCTGCGCACCACCATCACCCTCAAGCACAAGCCGCAGAAGGAGCCCGGCGAGTGGACCATCTTCATCTCCGGCGAGCCCACCAAACCCGTCTCCCGCCTGCCGCTCAACCTCGGCGCCCCTGGCGACATGCGCGCGCCCGACGGAACGCTCTGGTTCGGCTATCCGCGCCCCGTCACCTCCGTCGGCCTCGGTCCCTACAAGAACTACGGCGTGAAGTTCGATGTCGGCGAGAACAAGGACAGCGTCGTCGAGCGCCGCGACTTCCGCGGCGTGACCATCGAGGGCGACGACCGCGCCTTTCTCTACACCTCCGCCCTGACCGGCCTGACCGGCATGAAGATCCCCCTGCTCGACGAGGGCAAGGCGGGCGTCTACACCGTCCGCATGGGCTTCGTCGCCCAACCCGGCGACAAGCCCGGCGACCGAGCCTTCGATGTCAAATTGCAGGGCAAGGTTGCGGCCAAGAACGTCGACATTGCGAAGGCCGCCGGCAAACCCGGCAAGGCCGTGGTGAAGGAGTTCAAGGGGGTCAAGGTAACCGGCGATCTGGACATCGCCTGGACCGCGACCGGCGACGCCAAGCCCGCCGTCCAGTTCCTCGAGATCGTCCGCGAGGACATCCCGCCCGTGAAGGCGGCCAGGCTGAACGTGATCGATTGACGGACGGCATGGGCGAAGGAACGCACACAACAAGGAGGGGCGACATTCCTGTCGCCCTGCCTGCACAGCAGGCACACAGGCGCGCGACGCTTCGCGAAGTTACGCCCCCCCCCACGCGCGCCGACTGCTCACACGCTGTTCTGGCCCCTTCAGGGCCACGGCGACAGGAATGTCGCCGCTCCTTGCGAATGCAGTTCCCCTCTTGGGAGGGGATATTTCATGCTCCCGCGCGGCGGAGGAGCATGAAATCGGGGTGGGTCCGTCCGGACTTGCAAACCAGCCTCCTTCTCGCTCTCGCCGCCCTTCTCCTCCTCGCCCCCGTCGCCCACGCCTGCCGCTTCAACGTTCGCGACGTCGGTTTCGTCGATCTCGGCTCGAAGCCCTACAAGCTCTACTGCTACATCGACAACCAAACCTCTGCCGAACTCGCCACACAGATCGGCGACATCTCCCTCGCCGCGCTGTTGGATTCCAACATCGAGGCCGAGGTCGTGAACCTCGACACCGCCAAGAACCACCCCGGCCTCGACTACGCCGCTTCGGACAAGAACCCCGCCCTGCCCTTCGCCGCGCTGGTCTCCCCGGAGAAACGCTCGCTCCAACTCCCGCTCCTCGCCCCCGGCAAGTCCCCGACAGAATCCCTCTGGTCCGCCTTCGAATCCCTCTACGAATCCACCTGGCGCGACGAGGTCATGCAGACAGTTCTTGAAACCTACGGCGCCGTCATCCTGCTCGAAGGCGCCGACCCCGCCGAAAACGAGCGGGCCCGCGCCGCCGTCGAGAAGTCCATCGCCACGATCGCGCAACTGATCCGCGACAAGAAGCTGGAGAAGGACATCGCCCAACCGCCCGTCCTGCATGTCCTTCCGCGCGACCAGGCCGCGCGCGAACGCGTCACCCTCTGGAGCCTCGGCGTCGATCTCGCGGAACCCGGCGCGCAGATCGCGATGGTCTACGGCCGGGGCCGGCAGATCGGCCGCGTCCTCAAGGGCGCGCAGCTCAATGACCGGACCGTCCACGCCGTGCTCAACACTATCGGCCTGAGCTGCGAATGCGGCCTCGACCGAAGCTGGATGCAGGGCGCCATGCTGCCCCTCAAATGGGACGAGGATATCCAGCGACAGGTCGCCAAACATCTGGGCTTCGATCCTGAGAACCCCGCCATCAAGATGGAGATGAGCCAGATCCTCTCCAAGGGCGGCTCCGGCCAGGGCGCCAAGATCAAGGTCGCTCAGGCCGACATCGACACCCTGCTCAACAATTATTCCGAGTCCGCCACCGCTCCGACCTTGCCAACGACGGAGGAGTCGGACGCGGCAGACAAGTCCGACAGGTCAGACGCAGCCACACCAACCGAAACGTCCGAGTCATCAACTGACACCGCCGCCAAACCCGCTCCGGCAGAGCCTTCCGCCCCCACTCCCTCACCCGCCCGCTCCGGCAGACTGCGCCCCCTCATCCTCCTCCTCGGCGGCGCGGCAGCCCTCATCCTCGGCGCCGGCGCCTTCATCCTCCTCCGCGGACGAGGGGGGCATTGAAAAGCGAAATGGACACCGAATCGCCCGTGCAGAGCGTTGAACTGGGACCTTTCGCCGAAAGGTCCCTACCGAACACTGGTAAGGACGCCTCGCCGCAGGCGTCCCACTTCAAGCCCCGGAGGGCCGACACAAACGCGATTCTCGAGGCATCCGGCAAGAACCGGCGCCCCGAATCGCGCGCCAGCGGCGTGGAGTGCGGCGCCGCGCGCCGCTTTGCAGCGCGTCCGTTTCCCCAATCCGTCCGCCTGCTGAAGTCGCGCCTCCGTGGCGTCCCAGGCCTTTGGCGCAGCCTCGCGCTCCCTTTTCTTCCCATCGCCCAACAAAGCGGCGCGCGGCGCCGCAGTCCAAAACGCTGCCGGGACATCCAACGCCCGGTCGCCCCCACCGCCTGATGCCCCTCCTTCCGCTCATCCTCAAGGAGATCGCGCACCGGAAGTGGAACGCGTTGCTGACGCTCGTCGCCGTGACGACCGCCGCCGGCTTTGTCGTGGTCTTCTTCATGACCGGCGAGGCCTCCCAGCGGGAGACCAAACGCAACCTCCGCGACATGGGCCAGAACCTGCGCATCGTCGCCAAGTCAACCGACATGGAGAGCTTCTGGAACCAGGGCTACTCCGACGAACTCATGCCCGAGGAATGGGTGCACAAGTTCGAGAAGGTCGAGGGCCTCTTCTACTCCCACCTCACTGCGACGCTGGAGCGCCGCATCGACTGGGACGGCCGTCCCGCCCTGCTGACCGGCATGTCCGCCGAGGTCTCGCCCCCCGGCCGCAAGAAGCCTTCGATGGTCTTCAACATCAAACCGGGCGAGGCCTTCCTCGGTTTTGAACTCGCCCGCGGACGCCATCTCAAGAAGGGCGACGAAGTCACCATCAACGGCCAGCAGCTCAAAGTCGCCGCCACTCTCGCCGAAGCCGGCTCCATCGACGACCTCCGCGTCTCCGTTCATCTCAAGGACGCCCAGGCCATCCTCAACCTTCCCGGCCAGATCAACGAGATCCGCGCCCTCGACTGCTACTGCCGCCACCCGGACAAGGACACCCTGACGGTGTTGCGCGAACAACTCGCCCTGGTCCTGCCCGAAGCGACCGTCGTCAAGATGCAGGCCATCGCCATGGCCCGGGAACAGCAGCGCACGATGATGGAGGACTACTTCGCCCTGGTCATGCCTGCGGTCGTCCTGGCCTGTGGCATCTGGATCGGCGCGCTGGCCATGTTGAACGTCCGCGAGCGCGTCGAGGAGGTCGGCATCCTGCGGGCGCTGGGCTACGGCGGCGGGCATGTCGCGGGACTCTTTCTCGGCAAGGCCGTCCTGCTCGGGCTGATCGGCGCCGCGCTCGGCTTCGGAGTCGGGACCGCCATCGCCCTGCATTACGGGCCCGACATGTTCAAGCTCACCGCCAAAAACCTGAAGGCGGATTACGGCCTGCTGGGTTGGCTGGGCGTCGGCGCGCCCCTGTTCGCCGCCCTGTGCAGCTTCATCCCCACCATGACCTCCGTCGCCCGCGACCCCGCGGACTCCCTGCGACAGGACAATTGACCGCGGTTTTCACGGATGACACGGATTCACTTCACAACGGCTCTTACATTGCCCCGGAATTCACACGGCCGAGTCCCGCGCGCCGCGCACCGGTTGCATGACTGTCTTTCTCCATCCGGGAAATCCGCGTCATCCGCGGTCAAAACAAAACCACGGTCATGATCCGGCTCGAAAAAGTCTCAAGGACCTACGCCACGAAGCGCGGCCCCGTGACCGCGCTGGCGGAATTCGACTGCTCGGTCGACAAGGGCGAGTTCGTGTCCATCGTCGGACCGAGCGGCAGCGGCAAGTCCACGCTGCTCCTGATGATGGGCGGCATGCTGCACCCCTCGTCGGGAGCCGCGCGATTCGACGGCCGCGACCTCTACGCCCTCGGCGCCGCCGAACGCGCCCGCCTCCGCGCGACCGAGATCGGCTTCGTCTTCCAGATGTTCCACCTCGTCGCCTACCTCTCCATCCTGGACAACGTGCTCCTCGCCGCGCGGAACCTCCCAACCGCCGAGGCCCGGCCCAGGGCCGGACAACTGATCGAGGAAATGGGCCTCTCCCACCGGATCAATCACAAGCCCTCCGAACTCAGCGCCGGGGAACGTCAACGCGCCGCCATCGCCCGCGCCCTGGTCACCTCGCCCAAGGTCCTCCTCGCCGACGAACCCACGGGCAATCTCGACCCCGCGAACGCCGCCGAAGCCGTGAAGCATCTCAAGGCCTTCCAAGCCCGCGGCGGGACCGTCGTCGCCGTGACCCACGGGACCGCCATCAGCGAGGCAGCGGACCGCGTGGTGAGGCTGGGAAGCTGAACCCTAGACCGAAGGCACGGCGGTTCTCCAATGTGCGGCGGTCGCAGACCCGCCGCTACACTCGCGCTTGTAGCGGCGTGTCTGCGACCGCCGCATTCCAAATGCAAGTCGCCAAACGCGCGTAGATTTCCCGAAAAACCTTCATTGCGCCGACGGACGGATGCTGCTACAAGTTTCCGCGCTTCGGATGCGGGTGTAGTTCAATGGTAGAACGCAAGCTTCCCAAGCTTGACACGTGGGTTCGATTCCCATCACCCGCTCCAACCCTTCTCCC
>JAYPFK010000056.1:0-46260 GCA_038126235.1 Verrucomicrobiales bacterium | reverse complement strand
GTCGTCCGCTTTTCAAATCACCAGCTACGAAGCGAACGAGTTTTCACACAGTCTCCCCGGAGGGGGCCTGATCATGGACCAGGTCGGCGGAGCGGCCGCATGGCGCGTTTCCTTGTTCTCACTTCCAACACAACACCCGTCCATCCCCGAGCGTTGCGACGATGCTTCCGTTCCGGGTAACGGCAAGGCCCCAGTTGGTTGTGGGGGCGGGGAGGTCTAGGGCCCAAAGGACTCTGCCGTCCTGCTGGTCGAGAAATTGGAGGACGGGTTTGGGTTGGTCTGCGGGATTCGGGGCTTCGGGCGTCCGCATGCCGGCGACGAGGATGCCGTTGCCGCAGAGGACGACGGCCGTGGTGTCGAGGAGGGGTTGTTGTTTCCAGAGGAGTTTGTTGGGCAGGGCGGTGTCGGGGTTGCCGAGTTCGAGGCACATGATCTCATTCTGCGTGCCCTGGATGACGCGGCCGGCGTCGGCGGACTGGAGGAGGTATTTGGCGTGGTAGCGGGAGGGGATGTATTCGCGCGGGGCATAAATCATGGAATCGATGACGCGGACCTGGCCGTCGGCGAGGAAGAGTTCGCTGCCGCGCGGGGCCTTGGTCTCCCAGAGGTTTGTGATCGTGTTCAGGCAGGCTCCTGTCTTCGCGTCGTAGACGGCGGGAGAGACCATGTTGCCGCCGGCGAGGTGGATCTTGTCGTCGTGCCAAAGGAGGTGACCCTGCACGCTGACGCCGGAGACCTCGCCCTCGTTCTCAAGCAGGCGGCCGGAGGTGTTGTTCTGCCACTTGAGCGCGCCGGTTCTCGCGTCGAGGGCGTAGACGTGCGTGCCGTCGTGGCTGACGATGCCGGCGGCGGCATAGGCGACGCCATCCTCGACCATCACCCCGCTGGCGACCGGCCAGTTGGAAACGAGCTTTCCGTAGACGGGGATGCGTCGCTCGATGGGCGCGGCGCGGAAACGCCAGAGTTCGCGGCCGGAGCCGGCGTCGAAGGCGTAGACATGACCGTCGCCCGAGCCGGCGAGGACGATGCTGTCCGCCAGGGTGGGAGGATAGTAGACGCGGCCGCCGGTGTAGGCGGTCCAGCGGGGCTCGCCGGTTCGGGCGTTGAGGGCACGCACGGCCCCGTCATCGCCGCCGAGGAAGAGGGTGTCGCCGACCGCAATCGGGGCCGTGGGTTTGGCGCCGGTGGGTGAGGGGCGATTCCAGGCAAGGCGCGGTTTCGTGGGGACATTGACCGTGGTGTGGGCGGTGCGTTGGTTGTTCTTCCGGTAGGTGGGCCAGTCTTGCTGGGTGGCCTTGAAGGCCACGCGTCGGGTGAACACGGGGTGGGAACGTTTGAGACGTTGGGCTTCCTTGGCCGGTTGTTCGAAGTCGAATTTGCCGGCGGGCCCGAGGCTGATGATGCCGACGAGGGAGTGGTTGCAATCGCACATCCAGGGGCCCCAGTAGAGTTGGCCGTTGGCGGCGATGACGCCGTCCTGGCAGCCGGGGCGCATGGCGGGCATGCGGTGAGGCGCGTCGTCGCTGAGCGTCATGCGCAGCGTGCCGGCGTGGGAATGCCCGCGGGCGAAGATGGCGTCGGCCGTGCCGGTGGCGCGGGTGCAGTTGCCGCGGAAGCAGTCGAGTTCGGCGAGGATCTTGCCGCTGAGCGGGTCGAACTTGCGGCTCGTGTCGGTGCGGCCCATGGCGTAGAGGGCGTCGTCGCGGATGACGAGTTGGTAGTTCCCGTGCGGATAGGACCAGAGGAGCTTCCCGTCGGAGGCGGAAACGGCGACGAGGTTGGTGCGCTGCGGACCGGCGAAGTAAAGAACCTCGGGGCCGGCCTTGAGGTAGACCGTGCTGGAGTAGCCGAGCTTGGGATTCTGGGCGCCGGCATGTTCGCCAATGGCCTGGAGCAGTTTGGGATCCGAGGTTTTCCAGTCGGGCGAGCCGTCGCTGGCGTTGACGGCTTCGAGGTGGTTCTTGTGGCTGTAGAGGAAGATGCGGCGGCCCTTCATCGCCATGCCGCGACTGTCGATCGGTCGGTCGTAGTTGCGGGTCCAGAGGGTTTCGCCGGTTGCGGGATCGAGGGCGACGAGGCGGTTGCCGAATCCCCATTGGTATTCGTTCTTCCTGTCATACATCTTGCCGAGTTCGGTCCAGGGCCAGCCGGACTTCTCGCGTACGCCTTGGAGGGTGTCGTCGATGGGTTCCTTGTCGCCGAGCAGGGCGTAGAGGACGCCGCCGTCGAGGACCATCCATTTCCAGGCGGGGTGGGAGGCGAAGCGGATCTCGCGGCGGAGTTCGCCGGTGGCGGCGTCGAGGAGCTTGCAGGAATCGTTGTCGGCGAGAAACAGGGTGTCGTCGGTCGCGACCAGGGTGTTGCGGTGTATCATGAAGCCGGGCAGCAGGTCGCGTTTCCAGAGGAGGGTTCCGTTGTGGGCGTTGAAGGCGGCAAGGGTGTTGAGCAGCGCCCATTCGCGTTTCTTGAAGGAGATGTGGCCGAAGGCCTTGAACATCCGGCCGCCCGCCGAGACGGTGACCTCGGGCATCGGACCATACCACGGTTTTGCAAGGAACTTGGTGAGGTAGGGGCCGACCGCGAGCGTGTCGGATGACTGGGGGTTGTTGTCCGGACCATGGTAGGGATGAGACCAGTCGCCCTCGCCGACGAGCACGGGCTTGGTCCAGATCTGGTCGCCGAGGATCAGCCGGCCGCGGGAATGGAGGGCGCGGGTGAGCGCCGAGGGACCGAGCGGGACGGGCGTTTCGGTCTCGCCGGCGACGACGATGGCGTCGGCGAGATTCCCGGCAAGATGCAGGCGGTCGCTCGGGCCGGTTTCGACGTGGATGCGCGAACCGAGCAGGCCGGCATTTTCGGCAGCCTTGCGAAGGCGAAGGGCGGCGGATTCGTCCGGCGTCTGGACATAAATCGTCAATTCGGTCTGGCGAGCGAGGTCAAGCGCGGTTGCCTTGGCGTCCTTGCCAACGATGGCGCAGATCCCGCGGTTCACTCCGATGGCGGAAGGGAGCGGGTCGGATCGTGCGGCGAGCGGAAGCGCGGGCAGGAGCAGGGCCCCGAGGAGGGCGGTTGCGAGCGTTTGCTGGAGTCGTGAGCCGAAGGGAGAGGTGATGAAGACTTTCATGGGAGTCCGCAGTCGGGGGATTTCGAGGTTGGCAGACTATGGATAAAGGCGGTGGGCGGCAAGTTCTCCGGGGGGCGGCGATTTCCGTAGCCGCGCTTGCGAAAGTGTGGATGGGGGGCGGGCCACCTTCTGGCCAGACTGTGTGAGAACCTCTCCGATTCGTAGCAGCCGAGGTGACGAGGCTCATTTATCAACGACTTACGCATTGAAATGAGCCTTCTTACGTCGGCGGCTACCGCTTTTCACCCGGCCTCTGGCGAAGGCGGCTACGAGGTCAGGCGAATGCAACTTCCGGTAACCGGAGACCTCCCCCGTGCGTTGTAGCCTCGCCCGTTTGAGGCTTGACCGGCCCAGTGTCGGCGGCTTGATTCGGGCCAATCGCCGGATTGCCTTGCATGGCTGCCGGCGTTTGCTGCACACACACACCAACCCGCCAAGAAGAATGAACTCCAAGAAACTCCTGATTCCCCTCCTCGCGTCGGGCCTGTGGGCCTCGGTCGCGCAGGCAAACCATCACCTCTCCGCCTCGCTGAAACCAGGCAAGGCCAATCTCCAATCCGCCGGAGCCCTCGCCTTTGGTCCGGAGGGCATCTTGTTCGTCGGCGATGCGAAGGGCGCGGCCGTGTTTGCGCTCGGGACCGGCGACACGAAGAAGGCCGCCTCGGCGGCGGACTTCAAGGTCTCGGGCATCGACGCCAAGGTCGCCGCGGCTTTGGGCACGACCGCTGAGAACATCCTCATCAACGATCTCGCCGTGAACCCGATCTCGCGCAACGCCTACCTGTCCGTCGCGCGCGGGCGCGGACCGGACGCGGCCGCGGCGATCGTGAAGGTGGAAGCCGGCGGCGCGATCAGCGTCCTGAAGCTGAACAACATCCCGCACGCCTCGGCGGCGTTGCCCAACGCGCCGGAGGACAAGACGGTCGGCGAGGGGCGTCGGCGGCGCAACAACCGCACGTCCTCGATCACGGACCTGGCCTTTGTCGATGGCAAGGTGCTGGTCGCCGGGCTGTCGAACGAGGAGTTCGCCTCGACCCTGCGGTCCATTTCGTTTCCTTTCGGCAAGGTTGATGATGGAGCCGGCGTGGAGATCTATCACGGCGCGCATGGCCGCTTCGAGACGGCGTCGCCGGTCCGGACTTTTGTCCCGTTCAACCTCGGCAAGGAGCCGCAGTTGCTGGCGGCCTATCAGTGTACGCCGCTGGTGCGCATCCCGGTCAGCGACCTGAAGCCCAACGCGAAGATCCGCGGCACGACCATCGCCGAGCTGGGCAACCGGAACCGGCCGCTGGACATGATCGTCTACCACAAGGGCGGCAAGGATTTCGTGCTGATCGCCAACAGCAGCCGCGGCATCATGAAGCTGTCGGCCGACGTCATCGAGGCGGGCTCGCAGATTCCGGAGAGCAAGGTGGACGGGATCAAGGGAACCTCCTACGAGACGATCAAGGCGTGGACCGGCATCGACCAGCTCGACAAGCTGGATGAGGGCTCAGCGCTGGTGATCGAGCGTTCGGGCGCCTCGCTGGACCTGGTCTCCAAGTCGCTGCCGTGATCCGGAATGCGATTCTTTGCCTGACGGCGGCGCTGGGTTTGGCGGGGTGCGCCACCCGGCCGCCGGCCGACACGACCGATTCAAATGCCGCCCCGGAACAGGTTTCCGGGGCGGCTGTTTCCGTTGGAATGCAAGGGTACGGGATTCTGCTGTGGCAGAACGGGGACACAACGGCGTTTCGTGTGCTGGTGGAGGAGGAGGACTTTCGGGGGGAATTGGGGGGCAAGGATGGATTGGCGAAGCGGTTCAGGGTGTTTGTCGCGGACGCGGAGGCGACCCGACGTTGGAAGGAATCGAGGGAAGTCGATTTCCGAGGTCAGCCATCCTTGATCGGTGAATATGGGTACGAGCCCGCTGGCCAGTTCGTTGGGGCTGGGTGGGCGCTCTTTTACCCGCAATTTCCCCTTGAGCCCGGGCTGAACTACATCGCGGAGTTCGTGCCGCCGCGCGGCCAACGCAAGTATCATGCGGTGTTTGAAATCCCCGCGCAGGAGAAGGAGCCCTCGGCCTTTGTCTCGGCCGTCTATCCCAGCGCGGAGGTTCTGCCGGAGAACCTGCTGAAGTTCTACCTGCATTTCTCCGAGCCAATGCGGCAGGGCGGGGTCTACGAGTTCATCGAACTGGTGGATGCCAAGGGGCGCAAGGCGGACATCCCTTTTCTCGAGGTTGCCGAGGAGCTTTGGGATTCGAGCGGAACGCGGTTGACCCTGCTCATCGATCCCGGTCGGGTGAAGCGCGAGGTCAAGCCGCTGGAGGATCTGGGCCCGGCAATGGTCGCCGGCGGGACCTATTCCCTGAAGATCGACAGGCGTTGGCCGGATGCGAAGGGGGCGCCCTTGAAGTGGGGCTTTGAGAAGCGGTTTCGAGTCGGACCGCCGGACCGGACGGAGCCGGACGCGAAGCAGTGGAAGCTCTCGCGGCCCAAGGCGGGCGGGCGGCAGCCTCTGCTTGTGGAACTGGGCGAGTCGCTGGACCACGCCCTGTTGGAACGGTTGCTATGGGTGGAGGACGCGGACGGCAAACGCGTCGAGGGAAAGGCGGCGGTCGGCGGGCAGGAATCGACCTGGCGTTTCACGCCCGACGCGCCGTGGGGTGTCGGAGATCATCGACTGCTTGCCGACGAATGGTTGGAGGACCTTGCGGGAAACCGCATCGGTCGCCCCTTCGAGGTGGACATCTTCAACCAGGTGACCGAACGGATCGAGGCGAAGACGGTGGCGGTTTCGTTCCGGGTGGAGGAGTAGGTTCGCCGGTTTTTGCTTTTTGAGTCGGGGGAGGGGGACTAGGCTGGACCTTTCTGTTCAACCACGATCCGAAAGATGGCAAAGCAACACACTGAAATGAGGGTGGAGAGGGTGGTGATGGAGCTGCCCGACACCAAGACCGTCGTTTTGAAATGGCCGGAAGGCTATCCCAGCGAATTCAAAACCGGGCAGTTCATCACGGTGTCTTTCCCTGACCGGCCGAAGTACCGTCGCGCCTACTCGCTGTCGTGCTGCGAGTTGGACAAGGGCTTTTTTGAGGTGACCATCAAGCGCGACGGCAAGATGGGCACGCGCGTCGTCGACTGGGTGGAAGCCGGGGATGTAATGCACGTGCTGCCGCCGGTCGGGAAGTTTCAGCCGGTCTTTGAGTCGGAGGACATGCATCTGATCTGCATTGCGGGCGGATCGGGGGTGACGCCCTATCGCGGGTTTGCCCGTGAGGCCGCGCGGCGCCAGCTCAAGACGAAGATTACCGTGCTCTACAGTGTGCGCACGACGGACGACATCATCTTCAAGGATGAGTTCGCTGAACTGGCCGCGCAGAATCCGAATTTCCATTTCAAGGTCACCTGCACCCGCCTGGCGGAGGATCATCCATGGGAAGGGCGGCGCGGCCGCATTGACGCCGACTGGATCAAGGAACAGGTCGACGACCTGGACAAGACCGTCTTTTACGCCTGCGGTCCGACAGGCTTGGTCGAGGGCACCGAAAAGCTCGTGAAGGAGGAACTGGGCGTGCCGAAGGAGCAGATGAAGCTGGAGAAGTGGGGGTGACGGGAATGCGGGGTTGGGAGATCGGAATGCGGAATGGAATCTGAAATCCCAAGCTCCAGTCTCCAGGTCCTGAGGAAGCTCCAAGTTCCAAATCTCAAATCGAGTTGGAGGTCATGTTGAAACGCACGCCGTTGTTTGAAGCTCACCAGGCCCTTGGGGCGCGGTTGATAGATTTTGGCGGTTGGGAGATGCCGGTCCAGTATTCCGGCATCATGGAGGAGCACAAGGCGGTGAGGGAGGCAGCCGGGATCTTCGACATCTCGCACATGGGGGAGCTCTCGGTTGAGGGCGCTTCCTCCGCAGCTGTTCTGAATGCCTCGCTGACAAACGATGTTTCCCGGTTGGAAATCGGGGAGGGGCACTACACCCAGATCTGCAACGAGCGTGGGGGGGTGATTGACGATCTCTATTGCTACCGGACCGCTGAGGAAAGTTTCCTGCTCGTGGTCAATGCCTCGCGGATTGAGGCGGACTGGGATTGGCTCGTCGCGCGGCATGGAGGCTTCGATGCTGCCGGCAGTTGCTCACTGAATGACATTTCAGGGGAGCGCGCGGCGGTCGCCCTTCAGGGGCCGAAGTCGGCTGCTTTGATGAGGGCATTGGCGGAAGGAGCCTGTGACTTGGCGAAGAATCGGATCGGCTCCTTCGCGGTGTCCGGTCTGGAGCAGCCGGTTTGGATTTCCCGCACGGGTTACACTGGCGAGGACGGTTTTGAAATCGTCTGCGGGAACGACGCAGTGGGCGTCATCTGGAATCGCTTGCTCGAAGCCGGAGCCAAGCCCTGCGGGCTCGGCGCGCGAGACACATTGCGGACCGAGGTCTGCTATCCGCTCTATGGCCACGAGTTGACCGAGGACACGACGCCGATCGAGGCGGGCATCGGCTGGTCGGTGGCCTTGGACAAGGGCGACTTCGTCGGGCGCGATGTTCTGGCCCGGCAGAAGGAGCAGGGCGTTGAGCGTCGTCTGATCGCCTTCAAGATGACGGGCAAGTCCGCGCCGCCGCGCCCGGGGTATCCGATCTGGAGCGTCGGGGACGCCGCGAAAATGATTGGCGAAGCCGCCAGCGGCACGCAGAGTCCCTCTCTCGGCGTCGGCATCGGACTGGGATATCTGCCGCTTGAATTTGCCCGGAAAGAGACGCCGCTCGAGATTGAGATCCGCGGTCGCCGGGCTCCGGCGGTCGTCTGCGCCAAACCGCTTTATCGCAAAGACAGAACCGACTGACACACCGACATGAGCGCCAACGTTCCCTCCGATTTGAAATACGCCGAGTCGCACGAATGGGTGCGGGTTGAAGACGGCGTCGCCACCGTGGGCATCAGCGACCACGCCCAGGCCGAGTTGACCGAATTGGTCTACGTGGAACTGCCGGAGGTGGGTCGTGCGCTCAAGGCCGGAGAACCCTGTGCCGTGGTTGAGTCGGTCAAGACCGCCAGCGATGTCTACTCGCCGGTCAGCGGGGAAGTTGTGGACTCGAACAAGGCTTTGGAAGACAATCCGGGATTGGCCAACGGCGACGCCTTCGGCGAGGGCTGGTTTTTCAAGGTGAAGCTCTCCGCGCCAGAAGAGGTGGACGCGTTGCTGTCAGCCGAGGCCTACGCGGCGCAGATCGGGTGATCTCGGTCGCGAGGGGGATCAAGAGAGGGGGCGACAGCCATCGTGCTCGATTTCCGCCATACCTGATTCGGTTGCGTCACCAGAAACCTGCCAGTCATGTCCGCGGACGCAGGGGCAGTTGCGAGGTGGGACTTGCCCCGTTCTTTTGGGAGTTTCTGCGTGGGAGGCCGGGCAGCGGACTTTCTCCAGGATTCGCGGTTCGAACTCCTCCCAGGCATATTCGGCAATTTCCAGTTTCATGAATTCCGAGGAAGCAGGTCGGTTGCCAGTCTTGGGATCCGATCGAGATTGTCGGTTGCACCGCCCCAAAAAAACGGATTGACAGTTTGCGGCTTCAAATCAATATATCCGCACTCGTTGATATCAAATCAGCGAATTCTCATTCAGAGTGACTGAGGGACTGGCCCTGAGACGTCACGGCAACCGGTTGAACGGCGCAAAGTTCAGCGACCAGGTGCCAATTCCAGCCCGGTTTCGGCCGGGGAAAGATGAGAAGCAGCGCCGCAGGCTTTGGCCCCTTCTCATCTTATGTTGAGTCGGGGCTTTTTGTTTTGGTGATTTGGGGTTTGTGACCGGTGATTGGGACGTCCGACATCGGACCAATCACCGGTCACGAATCACAGTTCACCCGTCACAGATTACGAACAACGACAGCAAGAACATGGCAGACAAGAACGGTTTCATGAAGGCGCTCAAGTGTCGCGAGTGCGGGCGGGAATACCCGCTCGAGGCGACGCATGTGTGTGAATACGACTTTGGCCCGCTGGAGGTGGTCTACGATTACGACCGCATCAAGGCGTCGATGACCCGAAAGGCGATCGAATCGCGCCCGCAGACGATGTGGCGTTACCGGGAACTGCTGCCCGTCGCGGGCGAGCCGACGGTCGGCCAGCAGGTGGGCTTCACGCCGTTGGTGAAAGCGGACCGCCTGGCCAAGCGGCTGGGCATCCGCGAGCTTTGGATCAAGAACGATACGGTCAACTACCCGACATTGTCGTTCAAGGACCGCGTGGTCTCCGTGGCGTTGAGCCGGGCGCGGGAGTTGGGTTTCGACACGGTTTCCTGCGCCTCGACGGGCAACCTGGCCAACTCGGTCGCCGCCAATGCCGCCGCCGCCGGCTTGAAGGCCTACGTTTTCATCCCGCACGATCTGGAGCAGGGGAAGGTGGTCAACTCGCTGATCTACAACCCGCGTGTGATCAAGATCACCGGGCATTACGACGAGGTGAACCGGCTGTGCGCGGAGATCGCTGGCAAGTTCCCCTGGGCCTTCGTGAATGTGAACATGCGGCCTTATTATGCCGAGGGCTCCAAGAGCATGGGCTTCGAGATCATGGAGCAGCTCGGCTGGAAGATCCCGCAACACACGGTCGTCTGCATGGCCTCGGGTTCGTTGCTGACCAAGATCCACAAGAGCTACCAGGAAATGGAGAAGCTGGGCCTGGTCAAGGGCGGCGACTACACGATCCACGGCGCGCAGGCGACGGGCTGCTCGCCGATCACCACCGCGCAGAAGGCGGGACTGGACTTCTTCAAACCGGTCAAGCCGGATACCATCGCGAAGTCCCTCGCCATCGGCACGCCGGCCGACGGTTTCTACGCCCTGCGTTGCATGAAGCAGACCGGCGGACACGGTGAGGACGTGACTGACGACGAGATTCGCGAGGGCATCCGCCTGTTGGCCGAGTGCGAAGGCATCTTCGCCGAAACGGCGGGCGGGGTGACGGTCGGCGTCGCCAAGAAACTCATTGCCTCGGGTAAGATTCCCGCTGATGATTCAGCCGTTCTCTGCGTTACCGGCAACGGATTGAAGACGCTCGACGCCGTGATCGGCCACGCCGGTGAGGCCTCGACCATCGGCCCGCGACTCCGCGAGTTCGAGGCCCTGCTCGATGAGGAAACCAAATCGACTGCGAAGGCGTAACCCATTCAAAAAAATATATTTATGGCAAAAGTAACAGTTGGCATTCCCATGCCTCTCCAGAAGCTCACCAACGGGGAGGATTCCATCGAACTGGAGGCGGACAACATCGGCTCCGCGATCGCGGCCTTGCAGGCGAAGTATCCCGGCATTGAGGAACGGTTGGTCGATGAGGCCGGCGAGGTCCGCCGTTTCGTGAACGTCTACGTGAACGAGGAGGACATCCGCTTTCTTCAGAACAAGGAGACGGAGCTGAAGGACGGCGACGAGATCAGCATCATCCCCGCGATTGCGGGCGGTTGAGGAACATCCATGGCAGCCAAGGCAAAAAAGAAGGCCGCTCCGGCGAGGAAGGCTCCCAAGCGCAAGGCCCCTGCGAAGAAGCCGGCGATCAAAGGTCCGGATCACCGCATGGACGGGCAGCGCTTCTGGCTGATGTATCCTTCCAAGCTGATTCAACGGCCGGTGATCTGGGAGTTGGGGCAGAAGTTCAAGGTCGTGACCAATGTCCGGCAGGTCAGCGTGACCGACGAGATTGGCATCACCTGTCTCGAAATGGACGGGGAACGCGCCGAGATCAAGAAGTCGGTCAAGTGGTTGGAGAAGCTGGGCATCAGCGTGGAGCCGGTTGAGATCAACGTCATCGACGGTTGAGCGGATTCCCGAAGGTGCGGCAAGCTGCGCTTTCGCTGGGCCGTTTTGGCGGGTGGGTAAAGTTCGGGAAGCTCTTGACCGCTATGGTTCAACGGGTTATACCGCGATTAATCGAACCCTCCCACCCAACCCTTTCAGCCCCCTAATCTGATGACAAAGCGTGACTTGGTTGTGCGAATCAGCAAGGAGACCGGGCTGGTGCAGCAGGACGTGCTGAAAGTGATCCAGAAGACACTGGACTACATTTCTGAATCGCTCACCAAGCGTGAAACCGTCGAACTCCGCAATTTTGGCGTATTTGAAGTCAAGACCCGCAAGGCCCGGATCGGGCGCAATCCCAACGCGCCCGAGAACGACGTGCCCATCCCTCCCCGCGCCGTCGTCAGGTTCAAGCCTGGCAAGGAGATGCGCGAGGCGGTCATGCGGACCTCACAGGAGCCAGTCAGCGATGCCCCTGCGCCGGATCCAGGCGATGGCGGCGAGTCGGCGGCGTGAGTGGGGAGAGCTTCCGCGTCTGCGGGATTCGCGGCAACTTCCAGCAAACCCGTTTTTCGAACATTTCAAGGCCCCGCGCCCTACACGGGCATAGCGGACCAAGAGCGGCTCTCAGGAGCATCATCGGCGCCTTCGTATCGTAATTCCACCATTTCGTTTTCTTTCATGGATAGACTTCCTGGATTTCGTGACTTTTACCCGGAGCCGCTGCCCAACAAGGACGCGTGGAGCGCCGACGCGCGCAGCCATATTTTCGACACCTGGCGCGCGGTTTCGAAGCGCTATGGCTTCCGTGAATACGACGGCCCGCCCTTGGAATCGCTGGAACTGTTCACGGCCAAGAGCGGAGACGAAATCGTCGGCCAGCTTTACAACTTCAAGGACAAGGGCGACGACGAGATCGCATTGCGCCCGGAGATGACCCCGACCTTTGCCCGGATGGTGGTCTCAAGCGAGCGGCAGTACAAGAAGCCAATCAAGTGGTTCTCGATCCCGCAGTTGTTCCGCTACGAGCGGCAGCAGGCTGGCCGCAAGCGTGAGCACTTCCAGCTCAACGCGGACATTGTCGGCGAGACCGATCCGGCGGCGGACGCGGAATTGATCGCCCTGCTGATCGATGTCCTGCGGGAGTTGAAACTGACGGCTGACGACTTTGAGATCCGCCTGAGCAGCCGCAATGCGTGGGAAGATTTTTATTCCGGCCGCGGTGACGCGGATCGCGCGTATGAGTTCTACCAGATCATCGACAAGCTGGAGCGTGAGGATCCGGCGAAGAGCGACGAGAAATTGAAGGGGCTCGGCTTTTCTTTGGAGGAGGTGAAGGCGTTCATCGACAGGGCGGAGCCCACGGCGGACCTGAAGGTCATTCTCGACAACCTGGCCGCGCGGGATCTGGCTCGATACGTTCGCATCGACTACAACATCATCCGTGGTCTTGCCTACTACACGGGACCTGTGTTTGAGGCCTTCGACAAGAAGGGCAAGTTCCGCGCCATCGCCGGAGGCGGTCGCTACGACAACCTGCTGAAGCTGATTTCCGGCGGCAAGGTGGACCTGCCCGCCCTGGGTTTCGGATTTGGCGACGTGGTGCTGGCGGACCTCCTGAACGAGCGCGGCCTGATGCCGCAATTCACCGGCGGACTGCAGGTGTTCGTTCTGATCGAGGACGAGGCGCTGCGTGCGGAATCGCTGAAACTGATCGGAGAACTGCGCGACGCGGGGCTGGTTGTGGATTACTCCTTCACCCCGATGAAGGGCAACAAGCAGTTCAAGCGCGCCCAGGAATTGAACGCCGAGACGACCGTGAGGATCGAAAGGGACGATGCCGGCGAAGTGGCGGTCATTCTAAAGAAGCTTGCAACCCGAGAAGAACAACGCTTGGACCGCGCGGTCGCCTTGGAGGCGATCCGATCCGGGCTCCAATGATGAGATTGTATGAGCGATAACGACAACAAGACCGATTCGCCAATCTACCTGGGGTTTGATTCCTCCACCCAGAGCCTGAAGGCCACCGCCATCGACGCGGACCTCGGGATCGTCTACGAGACGACGGTCAACTTCGAGGCCGACCTGCCGGAGTTCAACACCAAGGCAGGCGTGCACCACGGGGAGGATGGGCTGACCGTGACCTCGCCGCCGGTCATGTGGGTCGCGGCGTTTGACCTGCTGCTCGATCGCATGAAGGCGGACGGCTTTGATTTCGGCCGGGTGGCGGCCCTTTCCGGATCAGGGCAACAGCATGGCAGCGTTTACTGGGCCTTCGATGCCGCCATCTCCCTGCGGAATCTGGATCCGGAAAAAAGCCTGCGGAAGAACCTGGCCGGCTGCTTCGCGATCGGCGACTCGCCGGTGTGGATGGATTCCAGCACGACGTATCAATGCCGCGTCCTGGAGAACGCGCTGGGCGGCGCACAGGCCGTGGCCGAACTGACCGGCTCGCGGGCCTATGAGCGTTTCACCGGCAACCAGATCGCGAAGATCTCGCAGGTGAAGGTCGAGGGCTACAACCAGACCGAGCGCATTTCGCTGGTCAGTTCCTTTGCGGCCTCGTTGTTCCTGGGCGACTACGCGGCGATCGACGCCAGCGACGGTTCGGGCATGAACCTGATGGACATCCGCAGTCGGGACTGGGCGGACGCGGCCGTCGCGGAGTGCGGCGACGGTTTGTCGGAGCGACTGGGCGACATCGTGCTTTCTCACACCTGCCTGGGAACCGTTCATTCCTTCTTCGTGGAGAAGTATGGATTCGCGGAGGGCTGCCGGGTGATCGCCTTTTCGGGCGACAATCCCTGCAGCGTGGCGGGGCTGCGCCTGGAGCATCCGGGCGAGATCGCGATCAGCCTTGGCACGAGTGACACGGTGTTTGCCGCGTTGACCGAGCCGAAGCCCTCGGCCTCGGAGGGACACATCTTCGCCAGCCCCGTTGATCCGGAAGGCTACATGGCGCTGGTCTGCTACAAGAACGGTTCCATGACGAGGGAGGACATCCGCAATCGTTGCGCCAACGGTTCGTGGGAGGAGTTCAATCAGGCTCTCGCCAACACGCCGGTCGGAAACGAGGGGCGCATCGGCTTCTATCGCAAGGAACCGGAGATCACGCCGCCCATTCTGACAACCGGGGCGAACCGCTTTGGCGCGGACGACCGACCGGTGGATTCCTTTCCGGACGACGCGGAGATCCGCGCGGTGGTGGAAGGGCAGTTCCTGTCGATGAGGCTTCACGGAAAGAACATCGGCATCGAGGCTTCGAAGATCTTGGCGACCGGCGGAGCTTCGGCAAACCCGGCGATTCTCCAGGTCATCGCGAACGTGTTCGGGGTGGACGTCTATACGGCCGACCAACCGAACTCGGCTTCGCTCGGCGCGGCCTATCGCGCCTTGCATGGCGCGGCCTGCGCGGTGAAGGGGGAATTCATCCCATTCGCCGAGGCGCTGACAGGCGAACCCGCCATGTCCGTGGCGGCCCGGCCGGATTCCGCGGCGCATGAAACCTACCATGCCATGCTGGATCGGTACGCCGCGCTGGAGACCGGATTGCTGGAAAATGTCTGATCAATCCGCGCGGTTGCAATCGCAAGAATAGAGCGGCGGAAATCGATGTCCGGGACCAGAATACAGGCGATGCAGGATGGACGTTATCGCTGGCCAGTGGGGGGCATCGGCGCTAGCTTCCCGGCGGTTTTGACAGTTGGGACGCACACACCCCGGACAGTCGGACATCGTGACTCCGCATCGCACTCCGAGGGCTTCGTTTCATTCCCCACTCCAAAACTCCGATAGAAAACCTGATTTATGAAACTGATCATATCACCGCACAATCTCACCATCACCGATGCCATCGAGAGCCACGTGCGCTCGCGCATCGAGAAACTGGAGCACATTGACCGCAACGCGATCGACGCCCAGGTGACCATCGAACACGACAAGACCAAGGCCCCCGAGAAGGCGTTCAAGTGCGCGATCCTGTTGCGCATGCCCGGTCCGGACCTTTACGCCGAGGACCACGAGGACAACCTGTATTCCGCCATCGACCTGGTGACCAAGAAGGTCCAGCAGCAGATCCGCAAGGTTCACAGCAAGCAGAAGGCGAAGAACCACTCCGAGGCCGCCCGTCTCAAGGAGGAGCAGCAGGCCGCCAATCTTTGACCTCGCAGCGACAGAACCGTTTCATTCTCCGCGCCCGCGTCGTTCTGCCGGTTTCCCGACCGGCGATCGACAACGGCGCGGTTCTTGTTTCAGGAGATCGCATTGCGGCTGTTGGCGCGGCCGGGGAGATTGATGCGCCGGCCGGGACGCCGGTGGAGGATCTGGGGGAGGTCATCCTCATGCCCGGGTTGATCAATGCCCACTGTCACCTGGAGTACACGGGCATGGCCGGGCTGGTTCCACCGGGCGATTCCTTCACGGACTGGCTGCGGCGGATCATCCGGTTGAAGGCGACGTGGACCGTGGAGCAGTTCCACGCTTCATGGCTCGATGGAGCGCGGATGCTGGTGGATTCGGGCACAACGACGGTTGCAGACATCGTCTCGGTCACGTCCTTGTTGCCGGACGTCTGGCAGGGATCTTCGGCTCGCGTGTTTTCCTTTCTGGAGATGACCGGCCTGTTGGGCGGGGCTTCGGCGGGCGAAATCGCAAGGGAAACGGTCCAACTGGCGGAGCGGTTGAACGACGAGGGGGGAGACACCGGGCTATCGCCGCATTCCCTCTATTCTACAGCAAAAGGTCTGGCTGCTTTGGCCTCCATCACTGCGGTTGAGAAGGGCCTGCGTTCGACCATGCATCTCGCGGAATCGGATGAGGAATTCGAGATGTTCGCGCGAGCGGACGGTTCCCTGCACGACTGGCTCAAGGACGTGGGGCGGGAGATGGACGATTGCGGCGGCAGGTCGCCCGTGGCGGTCGCGGCGGAGTGCGGGGCGCTGGGGCGAGGTCTGCTGGCGGCGCATGTGAACCGGCTTGGAGAAGGCGATGCGGGGAGGTTGAAGGCGTCCGGCGCGAGCGTGGTTCACTGTCCAGGCAGTCATGCTTTTTTCGGGCACACGCCCTTTCCCTACGACGAACTTGATGCCGCCGGGGTGAACATCTGCCTGGGCACGGACAGTCTTGCCTCCGTCAAAGGTGAAGGGAATGAAACCCCGCGCTTGAATATGTTCGCGGAGATGCGAGGTTTTGCCGCCGCGTTTCCGGGAGCGCGCCCGGAGCGGATTGTCCGGATGGCGACCGAGAATGGCGCCCGGGCCCTGGGATTGGGCGGTTCGCTCGGGGCCCTGCGTCCGGGCGACGCTTATGCGGATTGCATCGCGGTTCCGCATTCCGCCGCGATCGAAGAGGCCGGTGAAGCCGTGGTCCATTTTGCGGGGGCGCCTGAGCGTGTCATGATTTCGGGCCGATGGACTGAACGAAACTCGGCGACGGATCGTCGGAATCTGGACGGGTAGAAAGAACACAGACATGGATTCGATATTGGAATTGTTGAAACATCCCTTCTTCTGGGGCTTGGCGATGGGCGCGGCCTTGGCCGTCGTTGTCTGGCGCGCGGCCTTCATGAAACAGCGCCTGCTGAAGAAGGAGATCAAGGACCTGAAGGCGGAGATCGAGGACCTGCACAAGCACCTCAACCGGCAGATGAAGATCACCGCCAAGGGCTCCGAGGAACTGGAGCGCGAACTGGCCTCGCTCAAGGAGCAGAATGAGAACCTCCGCGTCAATCTCGGCGCGCTCGACCAGAAGGCCGGCCGCGCGGAGATGAAGACCCTGCAGATCTATGACAAGGCGATCGCCACCATGAACGAGAAGGCTCCGGGCTTTGGCTCGGCCTGGGAAAGCGCGGTGAAAGCCGCGGAATCGGAAATGCGTGATGCAGAGACCGGCCTGGTGAAGTTCTTGAAGAAAGTCGTTCGTCCGTCATTGGGGGAGCCGACCACGAAGGGAGCGGCGGATGACACGGACGTCGATGCAGACGACAAGGAGATCGTCGTCGAGCCGGCGAAGGAGCAGCAGTCTTCGTAGGACAGTCCTTCCAGGCTGTCCATTCCCTGACCGGGGAAGGCGCCCGGCGCGAGCCGAGTCCCGGATTGTCGGAAGCCATGCGCCATGCTGTGGACAGGCAGGGATGCCTGTCCTACGCGGCTTGATCACAGCCCGCCCGCCGGCGGGTCCAAGGGCAGCTTGTCAATTCCCTGGGACAGGATCTCCACCACGCGTTGTCCGTCGATCACGACCTGGTAGCGGACGCCCTTGCGCGCGGAAATGGCGGCGGTTTCCCCCTCAATGGCGACGGGGAAAGGCGCGACCACACGTCGCGTTTGGCTGACCGTGGTTTCGAGTCCGGCGGGGGCATTGTTCAGGCGAAGGCGCAGACTGACCAAGGCGCAGGGATTGATGTCGAAGGGGAGGAGTTTCTGGGACTTGAGTATGAGGCTGTCGGCGAGCAGGCCGGCTGAACCGCCCTCGGTGTATTGTTGCTGTTCGCCCGAGACGAGGATGCCTTCGGCGAGGCGGCGCCAGTCCAAGGTGGTGTCGTGGGGCGCAAGATCGAGCAGGGCGTCGGCGTAGACGATGCCGCACCACTGCACGGGACGGCCGATCCAGACCGGAGCCTTCCAGTGGGTCGCGCAGATCGTCGCGATGGTGGCGTATTGCATGATGGGGCGATCGCCCCACTGGTAGACGAAGGGGACGCCGTTCAAGGCCCAGCGCGTCGCGAGCTTCAGGTATTCCTCGTTCCCGGTGAGTTCGTAGCCGAGGGTGTAGGCCCGGACAAGGTGGGCGGCGGCGAGGATATCGGGGGCGTGGAGGGGGCACTCCCAGACCTGGGCGCCGCGCGGCGTGCGGAAGCGCTTCATGAATTCCAGCGTCTTGACGCCGGCGCGGAGAGCCGACTCGTCGCCGGTGCGCTTGGCGCGAAGGAGCAGCAGCCACGCCGGCCGCGCGCACTGGCCGCTGGAGGTGTCCTCGAAATGTCCCTCCCGGTATTTGCCCCCGTAGCGATAGGAGCCGTCGGGGCGTTGCGCGACGATGAGGTTCTGCGTCATGCGTTTATCACGTTGCAGCCATTCGTCGGCGCGCCCGGTCAGGAAATAGATCGCGTCGTTGTCAATGTGCGCGCCGCCGGGGACGATTTCGGGGAAATCAGGGACCTTGCCGGTCAAACGATACATCGTGGAAAGATGGTCGGCGAAGAACCTCGGTTTCTCTGGGGAATACCGGTTTCCCGGAACGAGCGCATGGAACCAGCCGCCGTTGTCGCCCTTCAGTTCCGGTCCGTTCATGCCCCGCAGGCAGAGGGCGAATTGTGCCTCCGGGGAGCGTGGCGCGGATTGGACCTTGGGCAGTCCACCGCTCTTCTTGACGCCCCAGCGGACGGCGTCGGCGAGTCGCTCCCCCTCGGTGAAGGAGCCTTTCACCCGGACGATGGCGTTCCAGTTGGTTCCCGTCAGAGCCATCCTGTGATCCGGGGTGTTTTCGAAGAAGTTGGGCGCGGTGAAGACCGGTTGCGGTCGCGCGCCCCACCACAGCATTGCGACCGAGGCGCGATCGGTGACGAAGGCCATCATCGGCATGGTGACGTGATCGAGGGGAGGGGTGTGGCGGACGCGTTCGGGGCCGTGCAGATCAAGGTCCGAGGAGGATCGTTCGCCCTTGCCGAGGTGCTCCACGCCGGGCAGGAGCCCCTGCTCGAGTCCGCCAAAGACGCGGACGACCGGGCCCTCCAGTTCCCGTTCTCCGCGGAACACGATGCGCAGTTCATCCGCAACGATTGAGAGCTTCAGGTGTCGGACTGATTCGCCCCGGAAGGTGATCGCGGAGGAGGTCGGCGCGCCCACGGGGGTGAGGTTGGGAACGGCGTTGCGATCCCAGAGCAAGGGCGCAATGACTCCGACCGGTTGCTTGTCCCGCAGCAGGCGCGCGCCTGAGCCGTCGGGGGCGACATCCACCGTCAGGCGTTCGCCCCGCAGTCGCTGCCAGTCGGCGGGCGCTTCGGGATTGTGGACGACGACGGCGCGTTCGACCGGGGGCAGGCCTTCGGATTCAAGGCGGACTTGAACGCGTTCGAAGGCAGGACGGCCGTTTGCGGGGCGCGGTTGTCTTATCTCCAAGGAACTCCCGGGGCCGAGGACATGGGCGCGGCCTTGATGTCGGAATTGCAGCGAGGCTTTGGAGTGGTTTCGGATGAGCGCCTGCGCGGAGCCCGGGGTGACCGTGAGACTCGCGATTTCAAGGGGATGGAGCCGGCGTTGTTCGATGCGGATCCAGTCGATCTCGACTCGGCCCGGACCGGTCGCGGGATCGACGCGAAACCGGCTGACTTCGAAATCGAAGGGGCATTCGATGGTGTATTCGTGCCACTTCCCGTCGGAATTCGTGTTGAACTGCGTGCGCCGATCTTCACTGGCGTGGGGAAAGGCGGGCGTCATCCAGAAGATCTGGCCCGGTCCCGGAGCGTCCATCTTCATGCGGAGGCGGACGGTTGCCCGTTGTTCGGCAGCGACGGGCGGGGAAATGAGAATCGGGTCGATGCCGAGGGAATCCAAGGTCCAGGAGTCGGCGACGGAAATGGTCCGGGCATGTTTCTCGATGGTCCAGCCTTGGAGATTGTCCCGAAACTCCCACGCGGCGACGGCGCGTTCGGAGAGGATGGGGCGAGGCCAGGGATTCGGGGGCCAAGGGGAGGCGGAGTGAGCCGGCTCAACGAGGAGGAACAGGGCGGTGATAGCGACACCAGGAAACGGTTTCTTCGGCGGAGAGAACATCCTCCGAATGATGGATCCGGGGGACGAACGGAGCGAGGGAAAAGGGGAGGCGTCATTGCGGGGAAGCGTTGGCGCATGGCTGACAAATCTCGGCGGGTTTGCTTGGATGGCTGGATGAAGAGAATTCTCCGGATTCTAACGGTTGCCCTTCCTAGTCTGACACTGTCCCTGAGTGCGAGCGGAGCGTCCCTGGAGCCGTTGTTTGCCACCGTGGATCTGAAGAAGGGGGAGCGGATCGAGGTCCGGTTGCCCGGGGGGGATTCCGTCCCTGTGGAATTGGTGGATGTTCGTGAAAGCCGGGGAGGGGTCTGGGGCGAGGTTTATCACGCGGAGGTCGATGTCAGAGTCGGCGACGAAACAGCGACGGTCACCTCGGGAATGTATCGGCTGCCGGTCAAGGTCGGAGGGACGATGATTGATTGCCCGATCACCGGCGGCCTGAAGGCGAACAGCCACATCGATCACTGGGCGCTTGAGAAGGACGCCCGATTGCGGATCTGGCCGAAAGACTCCCCACCCATTCGCCCGGGGACCTTTGGTTATCCCGTGAACCAGAAGTGGTTCGCGAGTCAGACCTCGTTTTCGAATGAGCCCGTGGCGCCGCGTCCGGCCCGGTTGCTCTACTATCACGCGGGGTTGGACATCGGCGGCTGCGAAGGGTTGGTTGACATCCTCGCCGCGACGGATGCGTTGGTCGTGAGCCGTGGGAATGACGTATTGGCGGGGCACGAGAAGGATACGCCAATCGAGAAGCGCTACGACGTCCTTTATCTGATGGATGAGCGGGGCTGGTATTACCGCTACAGTCATCTTGAATCGATCGACGATTCCGTGAAGTTGGGCGGGCGCGTCAGACTAGGCCAGAAGATCGGAACCTTGGGCAAGGAAGGCGGCAGCGGCGGCTGGACGCACCTGCATTTCGAGATCAAGAGCCGGCAGCCTTCGGGCCGCTGGGGAACGCAGGAGGGCTACGCCTTCCTCTGGGAGGGGTATCGCGCGCGGCACGATCCGGCCCTTGTCGCGGTGGCGAGGCCCGGGCGCGTGGTTTTTGCCGGGCAGGAGGTCCAACTCGACGGCTCCAGGTCCTGGAGTCGGGACGGGGCTGTCACGCGGCATGAATGGACGTTTTCCGATGGCTCTAAGGCCGTTGGAGCCAGACAGAGCCGGACCTACGAACGGCCGGGGACCTATGTCGAAACGCTCAAGGTGTCCGACGCCCAGGGACGGACGGACTACGATTTCTTCAAGGTAAAGGTGTTCGACCGCAAGGCTCCGCAGGAACAGCCCCCGAGGATTCACGCCACCTTTCACCCAACTTTTCGGCCCAGGGCGGGACAGGAGATCGTCTTCAAGGCGCGCGCCTTCAACAACACGCACGGCGAGGAGGTATGGGACTTTGGGGATGGCGGTCCGACCAAACGATCGAAGTCCGACGGCAACGTGGAGCAACGCGCGAAGAACGGCTATGCCGTGGTGAAACACACCTACGCGAAACCGGGCGACTACCTGGTCCGCGTGGCGCGGCCGGACGCCGAGGGGCGACCCGCGGAGGACCGGTTGCATGTCCGGGTGTTTGAGTGATTGCCTGCTCAAATTCGGTTGCAATCCGGGGTTCAGGCCGGAGAATGCTCGCCGCCTATGATTGATCGATTCAAGGCCATCACTTCTTTCTGGCCGGTCCTCTTTCTTTTCGCGACCTCGGGTGTCGCGGCGGACGCGGTGAAACCCGGCTTGGCGGGCGAGGTATTGCCGGTCTTGGAACGTCATTGCTGGGGTTGTCACGGGGCCTCAAAGCAACGGGGCGGTTTGCGCCTTGACTCCCGGGAGGGAGCCCTGGCCGGCGGCGACGGCGGACCCGCAGTCGTTCCGGGCAAGGCGGCGGAAAGCCGACTGCTCAAGATGATCCGGGGCGAGGAGGGGGCGAAGAAACGGATGCCTCTCGACAGCGCTCCCTTGACCGACGAAGAAACCGCCCTGTTGGAAAAGTGGATCGACGCCGGCGCGCTCTACCCGGCCGGCCTTGAGACCGCCCGGGTATCGACCGATCATTGGGCCTTTCAACCGATCCGGCGCGTCGATCCGCCGACGGTTCGGAACGGGACCGGAATCCGCAACCCGATCGACAAGTTCATTGTCGCGCGGCTTGAAAAGGAGGGGTTGACGCCGTCGCCCGAGGCGAATCGCGCCACTTTGATCCGGCGCGCCTATCTGGATCTGATCGGATTGCCGCCTTCGGTCGAGGCGGTGGACGCCTTTGTGAACGACCCTTCGCCGGACGCTTTCAAGCGGGTGGTCGACGCGTTGCTGGACAATCCACACTACGGCGAGCGTTGGGGGCGGCATTGGCTGGATCAGGCGCGCTTCGCCGACTCGCACGGCTATACCTTCGACAACCCCCGCGTCATGTGGCCTTACCGCGACTGGGTGATCAAGGCGATCAACGACGACATGCCGTTCGACCGTTTCACGGTCGAGCAACTCGCGGGCGACCTGTTGCCGAATCCGACCACGGAGCAGTTTCTCGCCACGGGGTTTCATCGCAACACCCTCATCGCGCAGGAGGGCGGCACGGACCATGAACAATTCCGAGTGGAATCCGTCATCGACCGGGTGAACACCACCGGCGCGGTCTGGCTGGGGCTCACCGTTGGCTGCGCGCAGTGCCATTCGCACAAGTACGACCCCATCACGCAGCGCGAATACTACAACCTCTACGCCTTTTTCAACACGACAGAGGACGTGAACAACGTCGGGCCGACCGTGCGCATCCGACCCGCCGGTTACGAGGCGCGGGAACGGGAAGTGAGCGCGCGGTTGAAGGCGTCGCAGGCAGACCTTGACGCCTACGACCGCGAACACGCCTCCGGGCAGGCGGCCTGGGAGGCGGCGTTCCTGGGGCGCGAGCCTTCCGGCGAGGTCTGGACGCGGCTCGACCCCGCTGACTTCTCCACGCGTGGCGGGGCGGACATCCGGAAGTTGGGAGACAAGTCGTTGCTGGTTGGGCCGAAGCATCCGCAGAACGACGTTTATTCGGTGAAGGCCACGACAGGATTGAAGCGGGTGACGGCCGTGCGCCTCGACACGTTGACGGACGATTCGCTGCCCAAGAAGGGGCCCGGCCTCGCGGGGAATGGCAACTTCGTGATGACCGGGTTTGAATTCAAGGTCGGCGGAAAGGCCGTGAAGCTGATCCGCGCCGCGGCCGACCACACCCAGCCGAAGTTCGACCCGATGAAACTGCTGGACGGCGACAAGACAACGGGGTGGGCAATCAATGTCGGCAAGGGGTCCAAGAAAAAAATGAACGAGCCGCACTGGGCATGGTTCATTCCGGAGGAGCCGGTCGAGTTGGGCGGGGAAACATTGGAGTTTGTCATCCGCCACGAAAGCGAGCGCAACCGGAACTACATGGTCGGGCGATTTGCCCTGTCCGTGACTGACGCGCCGGCGGAATTGTTGACGTCAGGCGATCCTAAGGCGTTGTTGGGGGCGCTGAAGACCCCGGCGGACAAACGTAGTCAGAAGCAGCAGGAGCTGCTGCGCGACGAGTATCGGGGGCAAGACAAGGCGCGACGCGCATTGGCCGCGGCGGTGGCCAAGCTGGAGGCCGAGAAGAAGAAGCTGGATGCGGAGGGCGTGTCGTCGATGGTCATGCGCGAGATGCCCAAGCCTCGTGAGACGCGCCTGCACATCCGGGGCGACTTCCTGCGGAAGGGGGATCCGGTGGGGAAGGGCACGCCGGCGGTGTTTCCCGCGATGAAGGCGCCGGAGAAGGATCGCAGCCGGCTGCATCTCGCAAAGTGGCTGGTGCGCGAGGACAATCCCCTTACGGCGCGCGTCGCGGTGAACCGCATCTGGCTGCATTATTTTGGCCGGGGTCTGGTGGAGACGGAGAACGACTTTGGAACGCAGGGATCGCCGCCGTCCCATCCGGAACTTCTGGACTGGCTGGCCTCCGAGTTCATGCGGCGCGGCTGGTCGCTGAAGGAGATGCACCGGCTGATCCTCAATTCCGCGACCTACCGGCAGGCTTCCAAGGCCCGACCGGAATTGACCGCCGTGGATCCCAAGAACCAGTTGCTGGGGAGGCAGTCCCGGCTCCGGGTGGACGCGGAGATTGTGCGCGACATTGCCCTGGCGGCTTCCGGTAAGCTGAGCGCGAAGATCGGCGGTCCGAGCGTGCGCCCGCCGCAGCCGGACGGGGTTTATAACTTCACGCAGGTGAAGAAACGCTGGGACGTCAGTCCGGGCGAGGACAAGTTCCGTCGGACGATGTACACCTTCTATTACCGCAGCGCCGCGTACCCCATGTTGGCGACCTTCGACACGCCGGACTTCAGCCAGACCTGCACTGCGCGGATCCGCTCCAACACGCCGTTGCAGTCTCTGACCATGGCCAACGACGAGGGGTTGTTTGAACTGGCCCAGGAGTTCGCCGCCCGCGTCCTGCGCGAATCGGGGAAGTCCGACGACGCGAGGATGACGCGGATGTTCCGGTTGGCCCTGGCGCGGAAGCCGGGGGACGGGGAGTTGCGGCGGTTGCTGGAGTTCAAGGAGGCGCAGCGGAAGGGTTTTGAATCGGACACTGCGGGCGCGAGCAAGGTCGCCGGCGCGGCGGAGGAATTCGCCGGGAACTACGCTGAGGCCGCCGCCTGGACCGCCACCGCCCGCGCTGTCATGAACCTCGACGAATTCATCACCCGGGAATGATGACCACAGAACAGAAGGAATACACAGAATCGACCCTCCTGCGGGACCTGACGCGGCGGCAGATGTTCAAGCAAAGCGGCGTCGGGTTGGGCGCGATGGCCCTCGCGGGCATGCTGGGCCGCGATCAAGCTTCGGCGGCCACGGCGACCGCGATGAATCCCATGGCGGCGCGGCCCACTCAGTATGGCCCGCGCGCCAAAAACGTCATCTACCTCTTTCAGGCGGGAGGACCGAGCCAGCTGGAGTTGTTCGACTACAAGCCCAAGCTGAATGAACTGGCCGGCCAGCCCACGCCCGAGAGTTTCCTCAAGGGCAAGCGCTTCTCCTTCCTCAAAGGCACGCCGCCGTTGCTGGGCTCCGTCCGGAAGTTTGAGCGCTGCGGCCAGTCCGGAGCCTGGATCAGTGAATGCCTGCCGAAGCTCAAGGAGATCGTCGACGACCTCTGCTTCGTGAAGGGCATCAAGACCAACGTCTTCAACCACGGCCCGGCGAAGATCTTCACGAACACCGGTTCGCCGCAGCCCGGCCGCCCCAGCATGGGCGCCTGGGTGACCTACGGCATCGGCAGTGAATCGGAGAATCTGCCCGGCTTTGTCGTTCTGCAGTCCGGTCCGCGCGGTCCGCGCGCTGGGGCGACGCTCTGGTCCAGCGGCTTCCTGCCAACCACCTACCAAGGGGTGCCATTCCGAGGGACCGGCGATCCCATTCTCTTCCTCAGCAGTCCCGACGGCATCGACCGGGGCCGGCAGCGCGCCTTCACCGACTTGGTCGGCGACCTGAACCGCCAACGCCTCGACGCGACCGGCGACGCGGAGATCGCCACGCGCATCGCAGCCTACGAGATGGCCTACCGCATGCAGACCAGCGCGCCGGAGCTGATGGACCTGTCGCAGGAGCCGCAGCACATCCTCGACATGTACGGCGCGAAGCCCGGCGCGGCCTCCTACGCCAACAACTGCCTGCTCGCCCGGCGGCTGATCGAGCGCGGCGTGCGTTTCGTGCAGCTCTACAACACGGACTGGGACCACCACGGCGGCCCCAACCAGACCCTTGGCAAGGACCTGGACAAGGTCTGCGCGCTCACCGACGGCCCCTCCGCCGCGCTGGTGAAGGACCTGAAGCAGCGCGGCCTGCTGGAGGACACGCTGGTGATCTGGGGCGGGGAGTTCGGCCGCACGCCGATGGGCGAGACCCGAGACGACAAGATCGGCGGGCGCGACCATCACATCGACGCCTACACGCTCTGGATGGCCGGCGGCGGCGCGAAGCCCGGCTTCACCTGGGGCGACTCAGACGAACTCGGCCTCAACGGCGCCGAGAACAAGTCCCACATCCACGACATCCAGGCCACCATCCTGCACCTTCTCGGCCTGGACCACGAGAAGCTCACCTTCCGCTTCCAGGGCCGGGACTACCGGCTCACGGACATCCACGGGCACGTGATGCACGGGATCGTCGCGTGAGCCGAATGCGGAAACCGGAGTTCGGAATGCGGAAGCCAGGACAGCGGAGTGATGGAGTGATGGAGCACGGAGTCATGCCGGCGGAAGCGCGGGGCGCGTCGAATGTCGCGTCAGCGTCTTTTCTTTGATTGGTCGCGTGAGGTAAGAAGGTGGCGATGCCGGAATACAAGTGCACGAAATGCGATCTGAGTTTCCGAGCGGGGCATCGCGTCTATGACGATTCGTCATCCGGCTGTGAAGCTTGGACTTCTTTGGTTTGCCTGATGTGCGGGGCGCAGCATGCAGTGGAGCACGCGCAGACACACTCCCGGCCACAGATGCAAGATCGTTTGTTGGTTAGGGTTGATTCAGAGTCCGAAATGTCCTTTTTTTCGGAAAGGGATTGGAGGGAGCATGCAGTGAAAGGGGATCGTTCCGGCGTTTCTGGCGGTTTTGACATGGAGATGCAGACGTGTCACTCGTGCGGTGCGGAAGGAAGCTTGTGTTCTGAGTTTGAATTTGAGCTCCATGTCTGTCCCAAGTGCGGGGGGGCTGCGAGGAATGTGACGTCTGGTTACTGACTTGATATGAAAACACACAGCATATTGTTACTCGGCGTTTGTATTGGCCTGGTTGGCCAAACCGTGGTTGGGCAATCATCCGTCGGCGCGGAGGCGCTTGTCCCCGGACTTGAATTTCACCCCGGGCCCGTCAACGGCGCCCTGATTGAATCCCGCGGCCAGCGTGTCGTCGTGTACGGCGACCCTTCGGGCGAGATCGAGGGCAAGGTGAACTCGGTTCTGTTCACGCATCATCGGCGCGACGTGGTTTGGGCGGGGCGTGGGTTGGTGGAAAGGGGGGCGATGGCCTATGTGCCAGAGGGGGAGAGAATGTATTTCGAGGAGCCGGCGAAACAGTGGGAGGAATTCATCAAGATCCGGCTCAAGGACACGCAGCAGCAGACGACCAAGATGCTGACACGGCCTTTGAAGGTCGGGCTCGGCGTGCAGGAGGGCGACACCATCGAGATCGGCGATGTGACGTTGAAGGTTTACGACACCCCGGGCTTCACGCGGGCGGCGGTGTCATACGTCGGGAAGATTCACGGGAAGACGGCGGCCTTCACGGGCGACCTGATCTACGGCGACGGCAAGATCCTCGATCTCTACAGCTTCCAGGACAAGATCCCGGAGGCGAAGATCGGCGGCTACCACGGCTACGGCGCGCGCCTGGGGCCACTGCTGGACAGCCTGCGGAAGATCAAGGCGCTGAAGCCGGACCTGATTGTGCCGGCGCGCGGGCCGCTGATCCGCGATCCAGGGGCGGCGATCGACCGGTTGATCGGGCGTGTCCAGGAGCTGTACCGGAACTACCTCTCGACCAACGCGCTCTACTGGTATTTCAAGGCGGACCGGATGAAGGCCTGCGCGGAACGCATCCTCGGCGAGGGAGCGGAGTATGAGTTGATGCCGTATTCACACCACGAGGAACTGCCGGGGTGGGTGGTCGCGACGGGCACGACGCGCATTGTCGTGGCGGACGACGGCTCGGGCTTCATGCTGGATTGCGGCAACCAACGTTACATCGACTTCGTGAAGAAGCTGATGGCGGATGGCCTGCTGAAGAAGATCGAGGGCATTTTTGTCACGCACTACCACGGCGACCACACGGATTACGTGCAACGCGCGGCGGAGGAGTTCAAGTGCCCGGTTTACTCGACCGTGGAATACGAGGACATCCTGGAGAAGCCGGAGGCCTACCACATGGCGGCGATGACGCCGAATCCGATCAAGGAGGTGATCGGCAAGAAGGACGGCGAGACGATGAAGTGGAAGGACTTCGAGCTGACCTTCCATTACTACCCGGGGCAGGCGCTTTACCACGGCGGCCTGCTGGTGAAGAAGCGGGGCGAGACGCCGATCTTCTTTATCGGCGACGCATTCACGCCGTCGGGCATGGACGACTACTGCACGTTGAACCGCAATCTCGCCCGCGAAGACAACGGCTACCTGCTCTGTTTCAAGAAGCTTCGCGAGATGGAGGGCGACTACTGGCTGATGAACGAGCACGTGAACTTCGTGTTCCGCTACACTCAGGAGCAGTTGGATTACCTGGAATCGCGGTATCGCAAGCGGATCGAAGTTCTGTCGGAGCTGTTCCCCTGGGACGATCCGAACTACGGCATCGACGAGCAATGGGCCTGGATCTACCCCTACGGCTCGGAGACGAAGGCGGGAACGCGGGTGACCTGCGAGTTCCAGATTTGGAACCACTCGAACAAGGAGCGGAACTACTCGATCCGGTGCAACGTCCCCGAGGGCGTGGTTCTGCTGGACTACGCCTTGAACACGACCGTCCCGGCGCGCGGCAGGAAGACGATCCCGATGCGGGTGTTTGTCTCGAAGGGCGTGAAGCCGGGCAACCACCTGATCACCGCGGACGTGTTCACGGAGGGGATGGCGTTTCGGGATTGGGTGGAGACGATTGTCTCGGTGACGGAATGATCGAGAAGGTGACATTGCGGGACGTGGCGGGGAAGGTCGGAGCTTTCCGCGCGGAACTGATCGGTTTCGATGCGCTGGTGGCGTGGGCGAGGGAGGCGATCATGGCGCCCGAGTTTCCGCCGGACGAAAGCGACCTGATCATGGAGATCCTGCAGGATATCAGCGCCAGTTCGCCGGCGCTCTTGGACAAGGCGTTGAAGACCCACGACACGGTTTTGGAGGCGTTGAGTTCCTGCGAACCTCCGGATGCTTCCTTGAATTGATCGGCCGCGCGAGACTGTGCCCCGCAGTGGACCGGGGCCGATCCCCAATGGCGGAACTTTTTTCGTGGCTCCTTCGTTCATGGTTGCTGTAGTTCGCAGAGCCGAGCTTCAAGAATCGCCGGAGGAAGGTCGCTCGCCTTGATCGATTTTCTGACGTAAGAAGAAGCCATGAGAAACGTGAAACACATTCTTGGCATCGCGGTCGCGGCCCTGTTGGCAGGCGGGTGCGACGTGCAGACGAGCTCTGAAACGGCCATCACGACCGGGAAGGGTGGCGGAGCCGAGGAGCACGCAGCGGTTCACCTGAGCGCCGGGGCTTTTGCCAAGCAGGTGCGCGAGAACGAGGGGGTGGCCCTGGTGGATTTCTGGGCGACGTGGTGCGGGCCCTGCAAGAAGTTGGCGCCGACCGTTGAGGCGGTGGCGGTGAAGTACAAGGACCGGGTCATCGTCGGCAAGGTGGATGTGGATCAGGAGCCGGGACTGGCGGATGAATTCGGCATCCGGGGTATTCCCACGCTCAAGGTCTTCAAGAATGGCAAGGTCGTCGAGGAGATGGTCGGCGTTGTTTCCCAAAGCAAGATAGAGGCGGCGCTGGCGCGGCATTTGGAGTGAGTCTCATGAGTCTGGAATCGCTTGCGGTATTGGCCGCTTTGGTCCTGGCCTTGGCGCCATTGGCGGTCGCCCTGCGGCAAGGACGCGATTTGCGTTCTTCACTGGCCCTTGTGTTCTTGTCCGTCGCCGCGGCGTTCATGGTTGGACTCGGGTGGCTGCGGGCGAGGGAACTCAGGCCGGGGGCGAGGGTGGCGGACAACCGTCCGACGGAGAGTCCCGAGGACGGCTACATCACGTCCGACAATTGCCGCAGTTGCCATCCGAACGCCTACGCGACCTGGCATGCCTCCTTCCACAGCACCATGACTCAATTGCCTTCCGAGAAAAGCGTGAAGGGGGATTTCGGCGACGCGGATGTCACGTTTGAGGGAGCCAGCTTCCGGATGTCGCGGCGCGGCGATGAGTATTGGGTCGATATGCCTGCTCTGAATGCGGACGAGCGGGTGGATCCGGCCGGGACGCGCTGGGAGCGACGGATTGAAATGGTGACGGGTTCGCACCATTACCAGGTTTACTGGTTCTCGGCGGGGTTTTCGAAACGGTTGGACCAGTTTCCCTTGGTCTGGCTGATTGACGAGGGACGCTGGGTTCCGCGCAAGTCTTCCTTTCTGGTCCCGGCGCACGAGGGGTTTTCGTTGGAGGAGGGGCGTTGGAACGAAGGCTGCGTCCGCTGCCACGCGACGGGCTACAAACCCCGTTTCCGCAACGAACACGAGATGTACACCACGGTCGCGGAATTCGGCATCTCCTGCGAGGCCTGTCACGGACCAGCGGAGGAGCATGTTGCGATCAACACGAATCCGGCGAGACGTTACGGGGCGCGGACGGGCGACGAGGCTGACCAGAGCGCCACGCTGCCAACGCGTTTGAAGGGAGCGGCGGCCTCGCAGGTCTGCGGGCAGTGCCACAGCGTGAACGTGGAGGTTTCGGTCGCCATGCGGGAGCGTTGGCGCAAGGAGGGCTACGCCTATCGGCCGGGCGACGATCTCAACGAGGAGCGGGACGTGATCCGCCTGAGCGACACGAAGATGATCGAGGCGTATGGCGGGATGCAGGCGGAGTTCGTTCGCAATTTCTTCTGGGGCGACGGCATGGTGCGGGTGGCGGGACGGGAGTATAACGGGATGATCGAAGCCCCGTGTCATCTGGACGGCCACGATGGCGGCATGACTTGCTTCTCCTGCCATGAAATGCATCCACCGGCGGATTCGGGACGCGACCTGGAGGAATGGCGCCAAGGGCAGGTGAAGACCGGTATGCGCGGGAACGAGGGGTGCCTCCAGTGCCACGGTGAATTTCGCGACAACGTGAGTTCGCACACAGGGCACGCGACGGAATCGGCGGGAAGCCTCTGCTACAATTGCCACATGCCCCGCACGTCCTATGGTCTGCTCCAAGCGGTTCGGAGTCATCTGGTGGGTTCGCCGGGCGTGGGGGAGAGCGTGGAACACGGCCGCCCAAACGCCTGCAACCTCTGTCATCTGGACAAGACGCTTGCCTGGACCGCAAGGGAACTTAGGGCGCGTTATGGGCTGGAATCGCCTCTGCTCTCAAAGCAACAGGAAGAGGTGGCCTCGGGGCTGGTCTGGGGGTTGAAAGGGGACGCCGGGCAGCGCGCGTTGATCGCGTGGAGCCTGGGATGGGACGCATCGCGCGCCGCGGCGGGTGAGATGTGGCAGGCACCGTTGCTCGCGGAGTTGTTGAAGGACCCGTATCCGGCGATCCGCTTCATTGCGGCGCGATCGCTGCGAGCGTTTTCCGGTTTCGAGAATCTGGAGTTCGACCAGGAATGGTCGTTGGAGAAACGGGGGGAGACGGCGTTGGCGGTGGTGGGGAAATGGAACGAGGCGCATCGGGCTGTCGGCGAGCCGGTCGACCGGGCGACACTGATCACGGGGCCGGGGCAATACGATGCCCGGGGTTACTCCATGTTGTTGGGCGAACGGGACAACCGGCCGGTCATCCTGAGCGAGTAGATCTCAGAAGAGGTCGTGCAACGGTCGGCCCTCGTCGAGAAGGTTGAAGGGACGATCCTGTGCGTCCATGGCGGAGAGATCGTGGATGCCCATGGCGTGGTAGACGGTCTTGGTGATGTCTTCGGGGCCCACGGGAAGGTCGGCGGGCAGTTCCGCGTTCTTGTCGCTCCGGCCGTAGGTTTGACCGCCGCGGATGCCGCCTCCGGCGAGAACGACGCTTTGCAGCGCGGTCCAGTGATCGCGGCCCGCTCCGCTCACGCCGCCGGAACGCCGGTCGCCGATCTTGGGCCGGCGCCCCATCTCGCTGTTCACTACGACCAGGGTCTGATCGAGGAGGTTGTGACGGACCAGATCCTCCAGCAGCGCTGAGTAGGCGCGGTCGAATTCCGGGAGCAGGTAGTCCTTGAGGCAGGCGAAATTGCTGCCATGGGTGTCCCAGCCGCCGGCGCTCCTGCACTTCTTCTTGAGTTTTGTGTTTTCCTTCCAGAAGACCGTGATGAAGGGAACCCCGGCTTCCACCAGCTTGCGCGCCATGAGGAGGCTCATGCCGTTCGTTGTCTCTCCGTAGCGTTGGCGGACGGAATCGGGTTCGTCGGCCACGTTGAAGGCGTCTGCGGCGCCGGCGGAGGCCAGCAGGGAGAAGGCCTTCTGCTGCTGGGTGGTGAGGTTGGCGGCGGCGGCGACATGATCGAGGTCGCGACGGGCGGCGTTGAACGAGTTCATCAGTTGCCGTTGCGCGCCGAGACGATCGAGGTCCCGTCCGGCCTGCAGGGTAAGTGAGGGCGCGGTGAAGCGTAGAGGATCTGACTCACTGCCAAAGACGTAGAAAGGATCGTGCTCGGAACCAAGTCTGGCCGCGAATTGTCCCGGACGGGTGTAGGGCGCGCGGCTGGGCTTGTGCGGCAGGGTGACAATCTGCGGCAGGGACGGATGGGCGGGCCGGCGCGCGCCGACAACGCAGCCCATGAAGGGCCAGTCGTCGGGTTGCGGGCGGCGGTCGTTGCCCTGGGTCTTGAAGGTCAGGTCGGGAACGTGGCCGGTGAGATTGTAGTAATAGCCGGCATGGTGGTCGCCGGTGGTCCGGCCCCGGTCGGTCACGGTGCGGACGATGGCGAGGTGATTGGCCTGCCTGGCCGTAAGCGGCAGATGTTCGCAGATCCGGATCTCGGGCGCGCTCGTGCGAATGGGGTTGAATTCGCCGCGATACTCGGAGGAGGCCTCGGGCTTCATGTCCCACATGTCGATGTGGGAGGACCCGCCGCAGAGAAAGAAGAGGATGGTGGATTTCGCCCTGCCCGCGGCCTCGGGCAGAGGGGATGGCGCCGCGCTCGTCGCGTTCGCGGTCCGGTGAAACCGGAAGCCCGCGAGGCCCATGGTCGAGGCGACCAGGAATGTGCGACGATCTGTCTGGGGAAACCGGTTCATAACGTCCGAATGGCCATGAAGGACGTTGGGAGTAAACCGGCTTTCGGTTCGGGGATCAAGGACGGGAAACAGGAGCCTGCGGGAGGAATTCGAGTTGAGGGAAGAGGGGCCGGGCGTCAAACCTCCAACTTCAAACCCGGATTGGCGCGTCGGGCTTTCGGCCTCCCTACGCGATCTGGAGGCGTTCGTCGGAGTCAAGGATCTCGTCGAGGTTCTCCCAGCGGGTGTCGTTCATGGAATTGAACGCATGGAGGTAGACGGCGACGGTTTCCGCCCCGTTGTCCTCAAGGATCTTCTCGACGGCCGCCTTGAGCTTGTCGGTTTCCACGGACTCGGGGAGTTCTTCAACCATGCCCTCATTGTGCTCAATGCCGAGGGCGGTGAGGAAGTTCTCAAGCATGGACTGGTGGCTCTTGACGAGCCAGCCGCGCAGGAGGCTGCCGGCGACCATTTCCATGTTGGGCCGGGAGAGGGTCTGGAGAATGGTCTGGTTGCGTTTCTCCTTGGGTTGGCGTTGCAGGAACACGAGGCGCACCTTGCGGGCTTCGGCGACGGAATTGAGGGTGGCCTTGTAGAGGTCCTTGTCGCCCTCGAAGGTGGAGGCGATGATCTCGGTCGCCAGTCCGGGCGACATGAAACCGAGCAGTTCGTGGCAGTTCAGCATGGTTCAGGCGTGTTCGTTCTATTCCAACAGGGGTTTCAACAGACGCGGCGCGACGGAGGCGGATTCAGCCGACGGTCGCGACGGTGAGTTTGTTGGACCGGGCGAGTTCCTCGCATTCGGATTGCTCCAGGAGGAGCGTCCGGCCGGCCTCCAACGCGAGAACGGAGACCCCGGATTCCGCGCAGGAGCGAATGGTTTGCGGGCCAATGCAGGGAATGTCAAACCGAAGATCGTGATTTTTTTTGGCGACCTTGACGGCGACCGCTCCGCCCTTTTTTCCGGCGAGTCCGCCGCCGCGGCGCAGGCAGGCATCGGTGCCCTCAAATCCTTCCACGGCAAGCACGGTTCCGTCCTTCACCACGACGATCTGGCCGATTTCCAGTCGGGAGACTTCCTTGGCGATCCGGAGGCCGAAGTCGATGTCCGCGCGTTGGGCGTCGGAGGGTTGGGGACCGGCCAGGTAGCCCTCGCGGGGCATGACCGGCTCCAGCCAGGGGACGGCGGAAACCAGTTCCACGCCGTCCTTGCCAAGTTCGTCGGCAATGGCCCCGAAGAGGGTGTGGGCGTTCCTCTCCTTGAGCGTCAGCAGGACCTTGGCGGCCCGCAGGTCCGGTCGGAGGTTGAAGAGGTTGGAAGGCGCTATCTGTCCAACCATGACGCATTGGTTCACCGCTCGATCGTTGAATGCGCGGATCATCCGGCTCAACTGGCCGACCTTCAGCCAGACGATGTCGTCGACGAGATCGGCGAGCCCGGGATCGGTCTCGCCGTCGAAGGCGACCGCGACCAGCCGTTTCACTCCCATCGCGCGCGCCTGGCGGGCGAGCATGAAGGGAAGCGAACGACTGCCGGCAATGAGACCGAGGGTGTCGATGGCGGTTTCCATGGGACGCAGCGGCGCATGATCGACGGGAGGCGTGAGACTGCAAGCGGAATTGTAGGGCGGGAAGGGGAAGTGATTGTTTTTGCCTGGGGGGTTGTTCATTGTCGGCGCCTGTGTCCGGCGGAGTCGAGGTCTGCGGAATGATGAGAATCACTGAGAAAACCGGCAGCGCGATCAGGGGGGCTCTCCTCCTGGCGGTCATCTTTAGTTGCCTCGCGGAAGCGGCGGATCCGATCACTTCGGCCCGGAGGGTCCGGGAGCTGTCGATCCCCGAGGCCGCGGAACGCCGAGTCGTTGTGATCGAAGGCACGGTGACGCACAACGACACGCGATGGCCGGTCCTGTTCGTGCAGGACGACACGGCGGGAATCTTCGTGAATGCGGGCGGCTCCCGGGCGGAATTGAAAACAGGGCAGTTCGTGCGGGTTACGGGCGTGACGAGTCCCGGGGAGTTCGCTCCCGTCATCGATTCGCGTGAGATCCAGGTTCTCGGCACGAATTCCCTGCCCGCTCCCGCATCCGTGCGGTTGGAGCGGCTGTTTGCTGGCTCCCTTGACAGTCAGTGGGTCCGGTTGGAAGGCGTCATTCACGCGTCGTTTCAGGAGGAACAACATGCGGTCCTGAAGCTGGAAACCGCCGAGGGCGGGGTTGATGTCCGGGTGAATGGGAAACTGGACGCCAAGGATATCCGTGCGTGGGTGGATTCGAAGGTCCGGGTCACGGGCGTGGCCGGGACGATGTTCAACGACAGGAGACAGGTGACGGGCATCCAGCTGTTCGTCCCGGAATTTGCGTTCTTGGAAGTTGTCGAAGCCGGGGTTCCGAGTCCCTTTGACGCGGAGGCGACCCTGATCGCGGATGTGAGGCATTTTGATGCGACCGAGGCGGGGCCGCGCAGGGCAGTTGTTCGAGGCGTGGTCACCAAGCGGATCTCCCCGATGTCGTTCTTCGTTCAGGATGATTCCGGAGGAATCCTGGTCCGGGTGGCGGAGGCAGCGGAGTTGGCGGAATCGGACGAAGTCATGGTGGCAGGATTTCCCGGTCGGGGAGATGGGGCGGGCGTCCTGGAGAATGCGACGTTGAAGATCCTCGGACCGGGAGGTTTTCCTGAGCCGGCGGCTCTGGAACTGACGAATGCCAATGCCCAGGACAACCTGCACGGGCGTTTGGTGCGCGTGCGGGGCGTGTTGTCGGATCTGTTTCAGGACGAGCGTCTCGCCACCTTGATCCTGAAGGAGGAAAATGCCGCTTTGCGGGCGTTTCTGGAACGCGGCGCCGCGGACTGGGAGGACGGCCGTCCTCCCATTGGCGCGATCGTGGAGGCGACGGGCGTGCTCGTGTTGGAAACGGGCGCGTCGGGGATGCCATCCTATGAGGGGCTGTTCCTGCGTTCCGCCTCGGATATCGAAGTGGTGAAGGGGGCGCCGTTCTGGACGATGTCCGGATTGAAGGCGCTTCTCGCCTGCGTGGTTGGGCTGACGCTTGGGGCCCTGGCCTGGGTGTGGCATTTGCGCAGGATGGTCCGCAATCAGACGGGTCTGATTCGTTCGCGCCTGGAACGAGAGGAGTATTTCTCGTCGCTGGGGCGCGAGATGAGCGGAGCCGTGTCGCGAACCGACGTGGGGCGGGTGATCGTTGAAGCTGCCCGCGGGATGTTCGGGTGGGATGCCTGCCATCTCGACCTGTGGGACAGGGACTCGGGGTTGCTTGACTCGGTGATCGCATTCGACACCCTCGACGGGCAGGTGACCCGGGTGACGCCGGGTGGCGGGAGGCATGAGCCTTCGGGGACACTGCGGGCCGTGCTCGCAGGCGAGGGGAAGTTGATCCTGCGGAACAGGGATTCAGGGGCGGCCGCTGACCTGAAACGGTTTGGCGATGAGACGCGGGCTTCGCAATCGCTGCTTTTCGCCCCCTGCCGGATCGGCGGAGCGGTTGTGGGGGTGTTATCGGTGCAAAGCTACTCCCCGGACGCCTATTCGGTGAAGGATCTGGACGACCTTCAAGCCTTGGCTGATCACAGCGCGGGCGCGTTGCGTCGAATCCTGGCGGAACAGGAGTTGGCGGAATCGGAGTCGAAGTTCAGGACGGTCGCTGAGAGCCTGGGAGAGGGACTCCTGATTACGGACCTTGAGGACCGGATCAACTACGCGAACCGCCGAATCGCCGACCTGTCGGGTTACGGAGGGGAGGAGTTGCAGGGCAAGGTCGCCCACGAGGTGTTTCTGGCCCGGGAGGAATGGCCGGAGGCGCGGGAACGCAACCGGGCGCGGAGCAGGGGAGAGGCGGGGCGTTACGAGGCCAGGCTGCGCCGCAAGGACGGGACGTTTTTCTGGGCTGAGGTCCTGGCTACGCCATTCCGTAATCAGGGGGGCAAGATCGTGGGCACGATCTCCTCCCAGATTGACATCGACGGCCGGAAGCGGGTTCTGGAGGCGTTGCAGCGGTCGGAACAGAGGTTTTCAGCCACCTTTCACGCCTGCCCGGTGCCAATGTGCCTCATAGATATGGATGAAGGGTGCGTGCTTGACGCGAACGGGGCGTTCTTCCGGGTCCTGGAGTTCAGGCGGGAGGAGGTCGTCGGGGAGAATGTGGCGGCTTTGAAGATGTGGGAGGACTCCGGTAAGTGCGCCGGGTTCCTTGCCCGGGCGAAGCGGCATGGGGCAGTTCGAGATTTGGAAATGCGCTTCCTGACCAAGCGCGGTCAGCCTCGGGCGGGACTGGTGTCAGCCGAGGTCTTGCAGCCGGGCGACCGGCCGGGATTGTTGGTCAGCTTTGTCGACATCACCGAACGCCTCGAGTTGGAGGAGCAATTGCGCCACTCCCAGAAAATGGAGGCGGTGGGGCAGTTGGCGGCCGGGGTCGCGCACGATTTCAACAACGTGCTGACGATCATCCGCGGGCATGCCGGCTTGTTGGCCGAGGCTGAGGAACTGGCGCCGGAAACCCGGGAATCGGCGGAGCATGTCGCAGCGGCCAGCCGTCGGGCCTCGGAGTTGACCCGGCAGCTTCTGGCTTTCAGCCGCCGGCAGGCAATGGAGTTGACCGGAGTCGACCTGAACGCGGAGTTGGAGGAGTTTTCCCGCATGATGGAATCGGTGCTGGGGGAGCGAATCGAACTGCGTCGAGAGTTCTTCCCGGACAAGATCTGGATTCTTGCGGATGTCGGCATGCTGGGGCAGATCGTGACGAACCTGGTGGTCAACGCCCGCGACGCCATGCCCGAAGGGGGCGTTCTCACGATCTCGACGAGCGTCGTGGAGAGGGAGACGGGCAATGGAGAGAAGGTCGCCCGGGGCCGGTTCCGGGACACGGGGGAGGGCATGTCGAAGGAGGAGTTGTCCCGCGTCTTCGAGCCGTTCTTCTCGACCAAGGAAGTCGGCCAAGGAACCGGTCTGGGGCTTTCCACCGCGTATGGCCTGATGAGCCAGCAGAACGGCCGCATCTTTGCCGAAAGCGAGCCGGGCGAGGGATCCTGTTTTACCCTGGACTTTCCGCTTCATGAATCCGCGTCCGAGGAAGCTGCAGAGGTTTCGGAAACGCAGGAGAGGATCATTGACGGAGACGAACTTGTCCTGGCGGTGGAGGACGAAGCCCCAGTGCGGGATCTCATGAGCGTCTCCCTGCGGCGTCATGGCTACCGCGTCCTGCTGGCGGAGGATGCTCCCAGCGCCATGGAGATCTGGGAGAGGGAGGACGGCGCGATCGATCTGGTCCTCTCGGACATCGTGATGCCGGGCGGGTTGACCGGCTTTGAGCTGGCGGAGCGATTGTGGGCCAGGAAGCCGGAACTGCCGATTGTCTTCACCAGCGGTTACAACGTGGAGATAAACGAAAATGGCCGCCGGTTGCGGGACGGATTTGATTATCTGCCCAAACCATTTGACCCCGAGGGGCTGGTAGAGATTGTTCGACGCCGCCTGGACGGGCGCGAGGGAGACGTCTCCGGCTGAGCGCCAACTCGAGGAAAAGGGCGGAGGCTTGCCTTCCTTTGAGGCCCTGTTTCAGCGGGCGTTCCGGGTTGTCGTTCGGAAGCCGGGAGGCTTGTCGCGTAGCCAGTCGATGAACTTCACGATGTCTGGATGCGCGGCAAGCAGTTCCAGGGTGTTGTAGCGACGTTCCAGTTCCTTCTCACTCAGGAGGGCGTGGATTTGCTTGTGGCAGGGGAGACAGAGGAAGGCCACGCGTTCCTTCACCTCACGCCGGTCGAAACGCTTCTTGTTGACCTTGTTGGCGTGGCGGGTCCTGGGAATGAGGTGGTGCTTGGTGACCTCATCCACCGTCCGGTCGCAAAGTTCGCATTGATGTTGTCGGCTCATCGCTGGCCCTTGATGTGTTCTTTGAGACGCGAAAAAGCCCGCGCTCGGTCAGAGCGCGGGCTTGGGGTGAATCCGTTGGAACGGCTCAGCCGACGATCTTCTTGTACCACGCGGCATCGCCGGGGACGGGGATCGGGTATTGGCCATTTTCGTCAGGTTGGCTCTGCGGGGTCCCGGTCCAGCGTTGGGCCTTTTCGTCGTAGCCGAGATTCTTCGGCAGGAGGTCGACCTTGGAATTGAAGGCCTGATCCCAGGAGATCTTCTTGCCGGTATAGGTGCACATGCGGCCGAAGATCGCGGTCATGGTGCTGATCGCGCCGTATTCGGCTTCGTTGTAGGGTTTGTCGTTGCGGATCGCGTCGAACAGGTCGTCATGTTCCTGCTGGTAGGGGTTCGGGTCGCGACGGCCTTCGGTCGGGCGATGACGCCACTTGCTGTTGTTCCCGAAGATCTGGTAGCTGTTGATGTCGGAGTGCCCCTTGGTGCCCACCACGTGCTCGGAGACGCTGTTGAAGGTGCCCTTGATATGGCGGCACTGGCTGTAGCAGCGGGAGCCGTCCTCGTATTCGAACTCGACGAAGTGATGGTCGTAGATCTCACCGTCGTCAATGCCCTTGCGGACCTCGCGGCCGCCCATGCCCTGCGCGCTGATGGGGTGGGTTCCTTTGACCCAGTTGATGATGTCGATGTTGTGGATGTGCTGCTCGACGATGTGGTCGCCACAAATCCAGGTGAACTGGTACCAGTTGCGCATCTGATACTCCATTTCGCTGGGTTTGCGTCCCCATTGCTCGGTCAGACCCTGGCGGGTGCCCTTGTGGCCGACGGGGTTGCCGTTCCAGTAGCAACGCGCGGAGACAATGTCGCCGATGGCGCCGTCATGCAGCCGCTTCATCGTCTCGAGGTAGCCGACCTGGTGATGGCGCTGGAGTCCGACGCCGACCTTGAGGTTCTTCTTCTTGGCTTCCTGAGCCGCGGCGAGGACCCTGCGGATGCCGGGAGCGTCAGTCGCAACAGGTTTTTCAAAGAAGACGTGCTTGCCCTGTTTGACGGCCTCCTCAAACTGCATCGGGCGGAATCCGGGAGGCGTCGCGAGGATGACCACGTCGGCCAGGGCGATGGCCTTCTTGTAGGCGTCAACGCCGACGAACTGGCGGTCGGGCGGGACATCGACGTGCTCCCGGTGCTTTTCCCGGATGCCGCTGAGCGAGTTGAGGAGCTTGTCCTCGTAGGCGTCGGCCATGGCGACGAGCTTGAGGCCGCCTTGGTTGAGCCGGTTGGTCGTCAGGGCCTGGTCGGCGGCTCCGGAGCCGCGGCCGCCGCAACCGACCAAAGCCAGCTTGAGCTGGTCGCTGGAAGCGGCGTGGACGAAACGATCGACGCCCAATCCGGCCAGGGCGGCGCCGCCGGCGGCCATGGTGGAGCTGCGTCTGATGAAGTTGCGGCGGTTGATCGCCGGTTGACCGTTGCTGTTGTTGCTGTCGCTCATGATGTTCTTGGTTGATGGCTGACGATTCGTCATTGGTAGACCGCGCCGCGGAATGGAGACGCTCTTTTCTTGAGATTCTCGCGCCGTTTCGTGGTCGGGAAAACAAGGCTCCGAGTCACTCGCCGTCGCCGCGGCCCATGCTCCAGTATTCGAACATCTCTTCGGCGCTGGGGACCTCGAGCGGGCGGATGATGCGCATGCCAAGGAACTGGGCGTCCGTGTGATACCAGATGCTCTTGGGCAACTGTGGATCCTGGGTCTTCCAGTCGGCGTTGGACTGGATGGCCCGGCTGGAACTGCGGAGGAATTCGGGGTCGTGATCCCAGGAACCGCCGCGAGCGGGGCGCGGGTAGAGCTTGGCCGGCTTGTTGAGGGGGTCGGCCGCCGTGCCGTTCAGCGTGCCGTAGTAGTCCTTGGCGTATTGGTCGAGAACCCATTCCGCGACATTGCCGTGCATGTCGTAGAGGCCCCAAGGGTTGGGCTTCTTCTTGCCGATCTGCTGGTATTTCCAGTCACTGTTGGCTTCGTACCAGGCGTATTCGCCGAGCTTGGAGACATCATCGCCGAAGTGGTAGGCGGTGGTGGTTCCGGCGCGGCAGGCGTATTCCCATTCCGCCTCGGTCGGGAGGCGGTAGAAGTGGCCGGTCTTGGCGCTGAGCCACTGGCAGTATTTCAGGGCCGCGTGCTGGGTCATGCTGATGGCGGGGAAGTTGTCCTTGCCCATGCCGAAGCTCATTTCGACATACGGCTTGGTCGGGCGGCTGCAGGCGTGCACCTGTTTCTTGGCGGCCACGACGATCGGATCGGCTCCGGCGGTGTTGGTTTCTGCGTCGGCCGGATACATGAACAGCTCGAACTCGTTCCAGGTGACTTCATATTTGCCCATCCAGAACGGGGAGATCTTCACCTTGTGTTGCGGGCCTTCGTCCGCATTGCGGCCGGCTTCGCCGTCAGGGCTGCCCATGACAAATTCACCGCCCTTGATCGGCAGCATGTCGAATTTGACCACGGAGTCCGGGATCTGGCTGGAGTAGGCCTTCATGTCGGCCTCGGTCTTGGCCTTTTGATTCTTTAGGATCCTGGCGTGGATGGCCTTGACCAGGTCGAGGCTGTCGGCAGAGCTGTCGGCTTCCTTCTTCCTGGCGGTGAGCTTGATTCCCTCGGGCCATTCGGCTCCCTGTTCCACCCAGAGCCGGATGAGATCAACCTCCTCCTTGGGGAGGGGGCCGTCCTTCTTCGCGGGCGGCATGACGTCGTCGTCATCCTTGTCTAGGGTCATGCTGGTGTAGAGGTAGCTGCCCTTGGCGTCGAACGCGACCAGGTTGGGGCTGTTCTCGCCGGTGTGCAGCGCGGCTTCGAGAGAGGACATGTCGTAGTCGCCCTTGGGGTCGTGGTCGGAGTGGCAGGACACGCAGTGAAATTCGAAGATCGGCTGGATGTCCTTGACGAAGCGGGGACGGCGGACCTGCTTCAGGGTCACGCCCTTGGGCCATTTGGCGCCCTGTTCGATCCATTCCTTGAGCACCAGCATCTGGTCTTTGGAGAGACGGTCGGCCTCCTTGGGGGGCATGACTTCGTCCTCGTCCGGGTCCATGACTGAGAACGTGTAAAGGGTGCTCTGTTCCGGCTTGCCGGGGACGACGCAGGGGCCGTTCTCTCCGCCGGACATGAGTCCCTCCCACGTGTCCAGAAGCAGTTCGCCCTTGGCCTTCTTTTCATTGTGGCACGAGACGCAGGCGGCCTCGAGGATGGGTTTGACGTGCTTGTTGAAGTCGATCTCGCGGGCGGCGGCCGAGGCGAGGGACGCAGCGAATGCCAGCGTCGTTACGGTGGGGATCAATCTGTTGCGTGTCATGGTTCGGAGTGAAAGCCGGGAACTGTTTACATCGCCGGCCGATTTGTCAATCTGTTGGACAGGCGTTTGACGTCGTCACCGCGGAATCGCTTCAAGGTTGACCGGTTCTTGTGGAAGAGGGAGAGGGAACGCATCACAGTCGAGGACGCGTGTTTTTCCTTGCTCTCCGGAAGATCCTGAATAACGTTTCCGCCTTCCTTCGGGCCAATGTAGCTCAGTGGTAGAGCAACGGTTTCGTAAACCGTCGGTCATGGGTTCGAGTCCCATCATTGGCTCCACTCTTTTTCGCCCGTTTTCTAGGGCTTTTGCGATTTCCTGCGGAGTTTTTGGAATTCTGGCAACTTCCCGTTGTTCTCGTTATTCCCCCTTGGTTCCCGTCATAACGGTAACCGGTTACCGTTAAGGCCCAGAACTCGGCGGCTTTCTTTGGATCTTCGACGAGCCCTTTGTATCGGGTGTTGATTTCTCCCCGAGATGTTCCGGACCAATCGGCGGTGGCGTCAATGCCTGTTGAGATGCAGCGGTAGGTGATGCAGGTGTGCCGCAGCACGTTCTGAGTCAAGCGGACGTTCGCCGCATCGCAGACCGCGTCAAGGGTTCGCCGGAGATTCGCCGGGATGATCGGCATGCCATGAACAAGGTGCAGAATCTTGGCGAGATTGCCGGGAATCTCCGCCACTCGCCGGCGGCTCTTTTTGGTCGATACCGATGAAAGTTTGATCGTGTTGTGATCGAGACTGATGGCGGCCCAGGTGATGCGCCCGACTTCATCCCGGCGCATGCCAGAGAAGAGGGAGAGGGCGAGGAACGGCAACACCCGGCCGAACTTGATCCTTGCCGCGGCCTTCAGCAGTCGTTCAACCTCATCGACGGTCAAGAATTCCGGCTCCTTGTCATCGACGCTGACGGGTTCAATGATCCGCGATCATCGAGCAGTAGCCCTGCACTCTGCACCACTTCATGAACGTGACCGCCGCCTGTCGGTTGTTCGCTTTGGTGCGATCGGAGAGCGTTGGTTGAAAGATGAATTGGCTCAGGTCTGCCGCGGTGATCTCGGCGACAGTCTTACCGGCGAGAAATTCAGCGAGGCGGCCTACCCGATCATTGAGATTCCGAATCGTTGCAGGGCGCCGATTGCTTCTCTGTTTCGATTCCATGAAGAGCTTGAACGCATCGCCGACGGAAATAGACCTACTGGCCGCAGCTGATGTTTCGTTCCAGAGTTTGACCGCATCTGCGAGCGTTCCGGATTTCAGGTTCCTGAAGGCCAGTTCTGCTTCACTGATCTGGGCCGGCGACAGCAACGTCCGCCGCATGGAGTAGTCGGCGTCTCGGTTGATCGCCTCGACGGTTTGTTCTGCGAGGAACACCTTGGCGGCATCGAGCGATTGAAAGTTGCGCTGAATGCGCAGCCCGTCACGGGATGTTCCAGACACGCGCCAACTCGCAGAACCGGAACGATTCCGGTAGGGGATCAGCTTGAACTGTCCGCGGGGCCTCATTTCGATTTCTCTTCGCTTACCATCGAATCTAAGAATTCCTGAACGCTGACCCCTTGCTCCCTGGCCAGTTTTTCCACCGATGGGATAAGTCGGTATGGAACATACATGCACAACGTGACAGGCTTTGTCGGAAGGTTCTTTATTTCAGTTTCTACGGCGGCCAAGGCCCGACACACCTTGTCTATTGCCTCATTCAAAATGTTGATCTGGCTTGCATGATCGAGAGCCTCGTTGATCTTCGAAACCGAATCTTCCACTCTCTTGCGCTGCGCTTTTTCCAGGCGTTTTTCATGTTTTCGGATCGCAACTTTGGCAGCAGTTTTGTCCTCGGTGCCTAGCACCAGATCTCGGATTGCCTCTGCCCCGAATTTGCGGCCGAAGATGTCCTTTGGGGCCCCGGTGGGTTGGCGCAGGGATACCGGGTCGACCAAGAAGGAGTGGAGCAATTGCGAAGCAATGGACTCGGAGACAGGGAGTTTTCCAAGTTCTATGCTCTGAATTGTGTGCGGGCTGATTCCTAAAGACTTCGCAAATTGTTCACGAGAAGCCCGGAGAGCAACTCTTACCTGGGCAAAAGGGGTTTGGAGGTTCGGTTTTCGTCCTCGGGACATGCGCCAATAAACACACACATCGGTGACAGGGGCAATAAAAAAAGTAGTCAACACTACGTATTTTTATTGACGATATAACATAACGTTGCCTACGTTAATTAAATGTTGGCAGCCCACACGAAAATTCGCGGCCCGCTTCTCACAATTGAACAGTTTGCGTCTCGCTTCTTTGGCGAGGACAGCGCCATGGAGATGCGGGGGTTCCTTTACAAGCAAATTGCGGCCAGCCGGTTGCCCGCTATCAAGCTCGGCAAACGATGGTTCATCCCGTGCGCCGAGGCCGAGGAAGCGATGGGGCGACTGCTTCGGGCAACTCGAGGCTGAGCCCTACACCCGTGGTCAGGTATGGCACGAAGAACCGCCGCCGTCGGCACCAAGCAGCCCGAACGGAGAAGGAAAGAAGGGCTATGAAGGAACCATACAATCAAGAACCGACCGTATTAAAGCAACGGCCTTCGTCTCATGCTACTGGGGATACAGAGAATCAGAGAAACAGAGAATCAGAGAAACAGAGAATCAGAGAAACAAAGATACGGAGATTCCGACGCTACCGATGAAGCGGAAGAGTTCCCGCTCCTTGCAGCGCGCATCCGCACGTTGCAAGAAGCGGTTCAAGCGACAGTGGAGCGAGGCTTGGACAGCGATTTGCTTTTCACTTTTGCAAGAGCCCTGAAGGCGTTTGAGTTCACAGAAGGCTGTGAGCTGAGCCAAGACGATTTGGACGCCGCGTTCGCCCTACTTTGGTCGAGGGTCAATACCCAACTGCCTCAGGAAGCCGATTTCGACGAATACCGCTTCCAGTTTCTGGAGTCGTTCGCTCGAACCAAGTCGCCGCTTGGTGCCAACCATTTCGAGGAGGCCGTTTGGCGCGCGGATAACCGACCCCATCCGCCGGAGTGTGCACGCTACCGAAGCGAGAATCTCAAGCGATTGACGGCAGTCTGCTATCATCTGCAACAGCTTGCGGGGGATCAGCCGTTTTTCCTGAGTGCTCGCAAGGCAGCTAAAGCCGCTAGGACCCAAAACCCAACCATGGCGTTATCATTCCTGTATGGCTTGATCCGCGATGGAGTATTGACGTTGAACCGAAAGGGTATCCCCGGCGGCAAGTTCGCATCAAGGTTTCGTTACAACCGACTGCAACCATGACGTTCACAGGAAAACAGCTGGGGGCAGCCCCCCCGGTAGGACACCTCTAAATCTTAGGCCCAGACGCGGGTTCTCCGCCCTTGCACCCCTTTTTTATGACCGCCAAACGGAAAACTAATCCCACCCCGCGCAGGAAGCGCGCTGCCGCCAAGAAGCCAACGAAGCCGGCAGCCAGCAACGGAAGGACGGCCAACAGCCTGACACAGGCTTCCGGGCTTACGGGATACCCCGTGGACGTTTTCATTTCGACTTCTACACCGCCGCTGAATCGGGTCAGAGTGGAGAACATTGGCACTGGCATTTTGGCATCGCCGACAATCAATCGCTTCGGGGCAAGGAAAAGCAGATTGCTGACTTCATCCGAAAAACATGGCGAAACGGGTTCTTCCTCCCTGACGGCACTTTCGTAAGGGGGACATGCGAAGCTGAGCAATTCGACAACACACGGACGGCAGACGGACACCTCTATGACTGCAAACGCGACTACCGGCCGGGAAACATCAAAGAGCCGTTTCTCAGCAAAGGTTTAATGCGTAAACTTGGCCGAAACTGCCCTTGCTAGGGTCAAGCAAACCACCTCAGATGTTGACATGCCCTCTCGATGATGAGTCATGAAGCAGGTCGAAAACGAAAAGTCCTTGGAACGCAAAATCGGACTTCTTGCCAAACAGAATTCGCTACTGGGTTTCCTTCAGGGTCTGACTCTGTTCATCGATACCAAGGAACGATCGCTCCTGAAGTCGATCAAGGCACTCAAGATTCGAAGCGTTTGACCCACCCTTGTCACCTGAGGCGACCCTTCAAAAACCCTTGCTGATTCTCTCCTCTTTGATTTCAATGTCTCCATGAAATTCAGACGATCTCAGTCGGTAATCTTGGGACTCGTTCTGCTTTCACTCTCAGTGTTCCCATGGAGTGGTCGGGGAGCAGATCTGAGCGATCTCAACTACACGATCAGCAACAACGAGGTCACGATCACGGATTGCAACCCCGGTGCTTCAGGACACTTAGATATCCCTGCGACGATTGAAGGGCATCCTGTCACCAGTATTGGAGTCAGGGCGTTCGATTGGTGCCAATCCCTGACCAGCATCACGATCCCTGACAGTGTCACCAGCATTGGAGCCTATGCGTTCTACAACTGCACTTCCCTGACCAGCATCACCATCCCAGACAGTGTCACCAGCATTGGAA
>JAYPFK010000055.1:8117-49543 GCA_038126235.1 Verrucomicrobiales bacterium | reverse complement strand
AGTTTGGAACATATTTCCAATCATGGTACAAGTCTGAATGTCGATTAGCCCTAGTCGATGCGCCTGTTGGAGGCAAGTGCGCTGTGGGGCGCGTGCGCGGCTCACTGAGGACAGTTTGCCCCGCCGTTTGTTTCAATTCGACGTTCGAGCAAGCCCCCCGAGGATTGCGCCGACGCTTGCTCCGAAGGGACCGCGGCCTACACTGCTTCGCCCCGTCGCGGCGGACGCGCGGGCCTGTGGCATGAACACGACGAGAAAGACCAGGGACCGGCTGCGTCGGGCTTATGAGCTGATGCGGAAACGGGCGGGCCACCAGGGCTGGTGGCCGGGCGATACGCCGTTTGAGGTGTGCGTGGGCGCTATCCTGACGCAGAACACCGCCTGGACCAACGTGGAGCGGGCGCTCGCGAACCTGAAGCGGGCCCGGTCGCTTTCCCCGAGCAGGATGCATGCCCTGTCCGAGGGCGAACTGGCGGAACTGATCCGGCCGGCCGGCTATTTCAACGTCAAGGCCCGGCGGTTGCGGGCCTTTCTGGAAGTCCTGGTCGGGCAGTATGGCGGTCGGATGAGCCGGTTGTTTGCCGGAAGCGCGGAACAGGCGCGCGCGCGTTTGCTCGCCATCAACGGCATCGGTCCCGAGACGGCCGACAGCATGCTGCTCTACGCCGCGGAACATCACAGCTTCGTGATCGACGCCTACACGAAGCGGATCTTCTCGCGTCACGGTTGGTGCGCGGAGTCATCTGACTACCATGAGCTTCAGGCTTTGTGTGTCGAATCGCTGGGGCAGAAAGAAGGGGGGGAGGAACTGGATTACTGGCGGGACTATCATGCGCAACTGGTCGTGGTGGGGAAGGATTATTGCCGGCCGCGCAATCCGCGTTGCGAGGAATGTCCGCTATGTCCGTTGTTGCCCCTGGGCGCCGGGAAGAAGCCGCGAAGATCGATCTCGTAGATCACTCCTCCTCCGACTGTCGGGTGGCCGTCTTTTTCTCGCAGTGAGGTGGAGACGGTGAGCTTGGTTTGTCTCAGGGCTGCCGGGTGGATCTGGAATCGGCAGTGCACGCTCTCCCCCTGGCGAATCGTCGCGAGTTTGCCGGCAAATTGCGGCGCGTCGTCGCGGGTTGTCCGGAGGCGGACGGTCGTATCAACCCTCCCGCGGTAGCCCTCGGGAGCGTTCGGCGTCAGGACGACGGTCACGAGAGCCATTTCCCGGTCGGCCCGGGGCGGTTCGATCTTGAGCTTCAGATTGGGCGGGCAGTCGCCCTCGGTGTTGATGGTGTTGAAGACCGTCAGCGCGAAAGACGTGTCCGCGAGAAGGATCAGTCCGCATGCGAAGGAGAAGGCTGCTTTCATCAATCGTTACGACACCGCCGGACCGGTTTAATTGGCGGGTTATTGCCGCAAATGTTCCTTCACCAATTGCCTCGCCCGTGCGACGAGGCGGCCGTCCTTGCGGAGATCGCCGAACTTGAAGGAGGTCTCGCCGCTCTGGTCGCGGCCGGTCAATTCCCCAGGGCCGCGCTGGAGCAGGTCAAACTCCGCGATGCGGAAGCCGTCGTTGGTCTCTTCCAGAATGGCCAGCCGCTGCTTCGCCTCCTCGGTCTTGGTCTCCGCCACGAGGATGCAGAAGGACTCGTTGCCGCCCCGGCCGATGCGTCCGCGCAACTGGTGAAGCTGGGCGAGGCCGAACTGCTCCGCGTTCTCCACCAGCATGACCGTCGCGTTGGGGACATCCACCCCCACCTCGATCACGGTCGTTGCCAGCAGCGCCTGGATGGAGTTCTCCCGGAAACCGCTCATGACGGCGTCCTTTTCCTCCGCGGACAGCCGGCCGTGCAGCAGGCCGACCTGGTGCGGCGCAAGTTCGGCCTGGATGCGTTTGAATTCCTTGGTGACGGCCCGGAGGGAGGTGTTCTCGGTTTCTTCCACGCGAGGATAGACGATGTAGGCCTGCCGGCCCTCGGCGAGCTTGTCACGGATGAACTGCCAGACCTTGGGCAGCCGGTCCGGCGCGCGGACGAAGGTGCGCACCGTCCCGCGGCCCGGCGGCATGTGCTCGATGGTGGAGATGTCCAGATCCCCGTAGACCGTGAGGCCCAGGGTGCGGGGGATGGGCGTCGCCGTCATGACGAGCAGGTGCGGATAGGCCCCCTTCCGCAGCAGTCGTTCGCGTTGCCCGACGCCGAACTTGTGTTGCTCGTCGATGATCGTCAACCCCAACTTCCCGGCCTCAAAGCCGTCCTCGATCAGGGCGTGGGTGCCGATGGTAAGGGTTGAGAGTTGAGAGGAAGCGATGGGGAGATCGGGTTGATCCATGGCTCTGTCGGTTTTTCGGCTGCCGGTCCTGAGGTGGACGGGGACGCCGAGCGGGGTGAACCAGCGTTGAAAGTTCGCGAAGTGCTGTTCGGCCAGGATCTCGGTCGGGGCCATGAGCGCGACATCGTAGCCGCTCTCGATCGCAGTGAGGGCGGCGATCGCGGCGACGACCGTCTTGCCGGAGCCGACATCGCCCTGAAGCAGACGTCGCATCGGCGCGCCGTCCTTCATGTCGGCGCGGATCTCGCGCAGCGCTTCGGTCTGGGCGTCGGTGAGTTCGAAGGCGAGGGCGGCGGCGAACGGTTTGATGAGGCGGTTGTCGCCGGCGCAAGGCAGGGGCGCGGCCCGCGCTTCCAGTTTCTTTCTGCGGCCCTGGATGTTCAGCTGCAGGTCGATGAATTCGTCCATGGCCAGCCGCTCGCGGGCGAGACGGGCGTCATCCATCTCCTCCGGAAAATGGAGCATGCGGACGGCATCGGCGCGGGAGGGAAGATCGGGCAGGGCGACATCCGGATGCGGTTCGGGAACCTTGTCGCCGAGCCGGGTGACCGCCTGCCAGATCAGGACCCGCAGCCAGCGCGGCGGCAGCCCCTCGGTCAGGGGATGGACGGGGACGATGCGGTTCAGGTGGATCGATGATTCGCCGGGCTCATCGGCGTCGTCGGACTCGATGGTCTCCGTGTCGGGATGATCGATGGTCGGGGGGCGCAGGGAGACGACCTTGCCGTAGACCGCCATGAGGTCGCCGGTGCGGAACTTCGATTCCATGAAGGGCATGTTCCACCACCGGCAGTGCAGGCGGCCGGACCCCGTGTCCAGGATGAACTCGTAGACCGACTTGCGCCCCCGGGCGAAGCGCTTGATCCCGGCGGCGATGATTTCCCCGGTCACTTGCGCGGGTTCGCCCTTGACCAGTTCGTCCAGCGAGGCCAGTCGGCGCCGGTCCTCGTAGCGTCGCGGTCGGTGGAGCAGGAGGTCTTCGACAGTGCGCAGCCCCAGGCGTTCGAGCTGCGACGCCCGTTCCGGCCCGACGCCCGGAAGGGACGTCAGTGGCGTTTCAAGCGGGGAACCGGGAGCATCCTGCACGCGTGGAGCTTAGGGGGGAGGCGAGACGAATTCAATTCGCGGGGAGCGGCTGTTGTCCCTTTGGGACACAGAAGTGGGACGGCTCGGCGAGCCGTCCCTACCTTTGGGGGGTAGGGTCGCCTCGCCGCAGGCGACCCACTTCAAAACCCCGAAGGGGTGAAAGAAACGCGGGGAGGCGTGATTATTTGAGGACGATCGGGCTCCTCATGATCGGTTGCGAGCGCGGCTGAGGGAATGCCGGAAGATGTCCGCCGCACTGTCTCAATGGCGCGCTGCCGGCGCATTCAGGTCCATTTTTCCGTCGCTCCGGCCTGCTCGCGGGATTATCGTTTCCGGCATGTTCTCGATTCCTCGTTTTCAGTCGTTGTCGTTGTTTGCCGGCCTGGCATTCGCGGCTGCGGTTCATTCCGCCGCGGATGGCAACCGCCTGACGCATCTCGATTCCAGCGATCCGTTCTACGTTCATCGTGATTTTCCCAAGCTGACCACGCCGCAGTGGGTGGGCGAGGAGGGGGTGGACGCGGTGGTGACGCTGGCGATCGACGACATGCGGGGGACGGAGAAATACGAGACCTTCCTGCGGCCGATCCTGGAGCGGTTGAAGCAGATCGACGGGCGCGCGCCGGTGAGCATCATGACGGTGCGGGTGAACCAGGACGATCCTCAGGTCCAGACCTGGCTGAGGGAGGGGCTGAACATCGACGTGCACACGTTGACGCATCCCTGTCCGTTGCTGCAGCGGAGCAACTTCACCGCGTCGGCGAACGTGGTGCATGGCGGCGTGGACCTGCTGAGCGGCATTCCCAACAACCGGCCGGTCGGATATCGGATGCCCTGCTGCGATTCGATGAACAGCGCAAGCCCGCGCTTCTTTGCGGAGATCTTCAATCGGGCCAATCCGGCGGGGCAGTTCCTGAGCATCGATTCCTCGGTCTTCAACATCACCTCGACGAACGATCCGGCGCTGCCGCGGGAATTGACCGTGGACGCGGACGGGCGCGAACGGTTCCGCAAGTACCTGCCCACGATGCCTCCCGGACCGAAGAAGCGGGACATGGAGTCCTTCGCGACGACGATCGAGGATTACCCGTATCCCTACGTGATTGGGAAGCTGTGCTGGGAGTTTCCCCCGATGGTCCCGAGCGACTGGGAGGCCTTCAACCTGCACGGCCCGACGAACGCGGCGACGCTGGCCGACTTCAAGGCCGGCCTCGACGTGGCGGTTGCGAAGCGGGGGACCTACAACCTGGTGTTTCACCCCCACGGCTGGATGCGCAGCGACCAGATCGTGGAGCTCATCGATTACGCCGCCGCGAAATACGGGAAGCGGGTGAAGTTCCTGAATTTCCGCGAGGCTCTCGATCGGTTGAACCAGAACCTGCTCAAGGGCAAATCGCTGCGCGCGGCGAACGGGGGCGATCGCGGCGCGCGGCTGCTCGACCTGAATGGCGACGGCTTCATGGACGTGGTGTTCGGCGACGAGCGGGGCGGTTTCACCCGGATCTGGCAGCCGGAAACGGGTCGTTGGAAGGAAGCCCGTTTCCCGACGCCGCTGGTCCGGGCGGGGCGCAACGGGAAGCAGTTCGACGCGGGCGTGCGGTTCGGGATCGTGCACGGCGACGGGCGCGCGAGCGCGCTGGTCCGCAGCGAAACGACCGCGATGGCCTGGAGCTTCGACGGCGACGCGTGGATCGAGGACGCGGAACTCTTGGCCGGGTTGCAGGTTGGCGGCGAGGCGGTTTTGACGGCGCGGGCCGGGCTCGACCGCGGCGTGCGTCTGCGCGATGTGGACCACGACGGACGTTGCGAGTTGATCGTTGGCAACGAATCCCAGAACGCGGTCTTTCAGTGGTCGGACAAGCTGAAGCTGTGGGAGTCGAAGTCCTTCGGCCTGCCGCCCGGGACTTCGATCGTGAACGCGCGGGGCGAGGACAACGGCCTGCGCTTTGTGGACCTGAACAAGGATGGCTTTGAAGACGTGATCTTCTCGAACGAGGAGGCGTGGTCGTTGCACTTGTGGGTCCCGAATCCCGTGCCGCGACTGGGTTGGTTTGCCGGGTGGTCCCACGAATCCCGCGCGGGCCGGCGGGGCGATCCGGGGGAGATCCCGATGATTGTTCGGGCCGGAGAGGCGCGGAACAACGGAGCCTGGTTCCATTCGGACCACCTGTGGATCCAGAACGAGGATACCGCCCACATGCCGGACGTGGTGGACCGACGGACATTCAAGGAACTGCTGAGCTTCCCCGTGCCGGACCCGCTTTCGCCGGAGGCGGCGTTGAAGAGCTTCAGCGTGGCGGACGGCTTCCAGATTGAACTCGTGGCCGCCGAGCCGCTCGTGCGGGATCCGGTCGCCCTGGACTGGGGCGTGGACGGCCGGCTCTGGGTGGCGGAAATGGGCGACTATCCGAACGGCATGGACGGCAAGCAGAAGCCCGGCGGCATCATTCGCTTCCTGTCCGACACGGACGGCGACGGGAAGTATGACAAGTCGACGGTGTTCCTGAGCGGGGTGAACTTCCCGAACGGCGTGATGGAGTGGGGCAAGGGCGTCCTGGTCTCGGCCGCCCCGGAGATCTTCTACGCCGAGGACACGGACGGCGATGGCCGGTCCGACCTGCGCAAGACGCTCTTCAAGGGCTTCAAGGAAGGCAACCAGCAGCATCGGGTGAACGGTTTCCAATACGGCCTCGACAACCTGGTATACGCCGCGAACGGCGACAGCGGCGGGACGGTGACCCTGGTCGAGTCCCTGAACGGAACGAAGGGCGGCAAGCCGGTCAACATCAACGGGCGCGATGTGCGCTTCGATCCCGAGACCGGAGTCTTCGAGGCGGTTGCGGGGCGCACGCAGTATGGGCGCAACCGCGACGAGTGGGGCAACTGGTTCGGCAACAACAACCCGAACTGGCTGTGGCATTACCATCTGCCGGAGCATTACCTCGCGCGCAACCCGCACCTGGCGGTGGGTTCCACCAAGGACATGCTGGAGAACTACGAGGATTCGAAGCGCTGCTTTCCTACCAGCCGCACCATCACCCGCTGGAACCAGCCGCATTCGGCGAATTTCGTGACCTCCGCCTGCAGCCCCACGCCCTATCGCGGAAGCTTGTTCGGCGCGGGGTCGGATCGCTGGGTGTTCATCAGCGAGCCGGTGCACAACCTGATTCATCGCGAGGTGGTCACGGTGGAAGGTTCGGCGTTGCGGAGCCGGCGTCATCCGGCCGACACGAAGCGGGAGTTTCTCGCGTCCAGCGACAACTGGTTCCGCCCCGCGATGTCGAAGACCGGACCCGACGGGGCGCTCTACATCGCGGACATGTATCGCTTCGTGATCGAGCATCCCGAGTGGATCTCGCCCCAGGCGCAGGCGGCCGTCAATGTGCGGCTCGGTGAGGACAAGGGGCGGATCTATCGGGTGTATCCCAAGGGCCTGACGCTGGCGAAGTTTGCGCCGGTGAAGGCGGACGATCTGCGTGGACAGATCCAGGCGCTGGCCAACCCGAACGGTTGGGTGCGGGACAAGGCGCAGCAACTGTTGGTCCAGGGGAAGGATCCCCGCGCGGGCGCCGCGTTGCGCCGCGGATTCGGAGATCTGCCTCTGGCCAAGGGGCGGTTGAATGTCCTGGGCGCGTTGGACGGGCTGGGCGCGCTGGACGCCGAGGCGCTGGCCGCCGCGTTGGGCGACGCCGACGCCGAGGTCCGGCGCATGGCGGCGCGGGTGAGCGAAGGCTTCCTGCGCAAGGGGTTTGCGGGCATGACGCCCGAGGCGTCGGAGCGGTTGTCCGGCGCGTTGCTGGCCCTGGAGAAGGACATGTCCGCCCGCGTTCGTCAGCAGTTGGCCTTCACGCTTGGCGAGTGGCGCGATCCTCGCGCCGGACAGGCCTTGGGCAGGTTGGCCCTGCGGGACCGGGACGACGCGAACGTGATGACGGCGGTCATGAGTTCAGCCATGCCTCACATCGAGGAAATGATCGGCGTCGTGATGGAGGGCAGGGATGGTGCGGAGCCTTCCGGGCAGCTGGTCGAGAAGCTTTTGGGCCTCGCGGCGGCGTTGGACATGCAGGAATCCGTTGCCGAGGCGCTGCAACAACTGGGAGGCGGCAAGGGAGCCGCCGTTCCCGACTGGAAGCTGCAGGCGTTGAACGGATTCCTGGATGCGCTGGCCGGCCGCAATACGACCCTCGCCCGCTTCGAGAAGAATGCGGACGCCGATCTTAAGGGGGCCATCGCCGGACTGGACGGAGCGTTCGACCAGGCGAGGCGGTTGGCCATGGATTCCGAGGCGGCGCTGGATCGGCGATTGAACGCGGTCCGCCTGCTCGGTCGCGGGAGATCCCGGCAGGATGAGGATCTGGAGACCTTGAGCGCGTTGCTCAACCCTCGGCATCCGGTGGGGTTGCAGCAGGCGGCCCTGCGCAGTCTGCGAGGGGCGCGCACGCCCCGGACCCCGGATGCGCTGCTGGGCGGTTGGAGTCGGTTCAGTCCCGCCATCCGGGATGAGGCGGTCGATGCCCTGATGAGTCGGGGCGACTGGCTGAACAAGCTCCTGGACGCGATCAAGGCGGGGCGTGTGCCGGCCTCGCAGATCGGGATGGCGCACCGGCAGAAGTTGACGGGCCACCGGAACAAGCAGGTCAGGGAGCGGGCGGCCGGCCTGTTCTCGGCCGTGCGTTCGGACCGGGCCGCCGTGATCGAGATGTACCAGTCCGTCAACCGCCTGGCGGGAGACCCGGCGCGCGGGCGCGAGTTCTTCAACACCGCGTGCGTGGTGTGTCACCGCTACCGTGGCGCGGGCAACGAGATCGGTCCGGACCTTGCCTCGGTCAGCGGGAAGACCGTTCCCGAACTGCTGGTCGCGATCCTGGATCCGAACGCGGCGGTCGAGGACAAGTTCGTCGGTTACTCCGCGACCTTGAAGGGCGATCGCGAGGTGAACGGCGTCATCGCCTCGGAGACCCCGACCACGCTGGTCTTCAAGACGGCGGCGGGAACGACGGAGACGGTCCTGCGCAAGGACCTGGTGAGTCTCCGGGCGACCGGGCTCTCGTTGATGCCCGAGGGCTTCGAGGCCGCGCTCTCTCCCCAGGCCATGGCCGACCTGATCTCCTACGTCAGCGGCGGCGGCGGGGAGTAGGGAGACTGGGCGGCTGATTTCTCGCGCTGGGCGCGCTCGTGGCGCGATCTGAAGGTCGCGACTACGAGTGATCTTCTTCAACCGAACAGTTTTTCGACCGTTACGCGGAATTTCGGCAGGCGGGTGTCAGTGAGGAGTTCCTTGCCGGCGAGGATGCCTTTGAGGGAGAGGCCATAGGGGGTGTCATGGTAGACCTCCGCGTTGTCATAGCGGGGATCGATCATCCAGACGCGCGGGATGTGGGCCGCCTCGTAGAGTCGCTTCTTGGCGACGGTGTCCGGCGTGTGATCGACGGAGTCGATGACCTCGGCGACGAGCCAGGGCGCGTTGCTCGAGGTGTCGAAGATCAGGAGGTCCGGGTGCAGCCAGTCGGCGGGGCTGAGTTCCAACAGGGAGCGCGGGGATTCGAGGCGGAGATTTGGCGCGTCAACGAGCGCGGCGGCGACGAGCTCTTGCAGGCGCGCGCAGACTTCATCGTGGCGCGGGTCACGCGGGCTTCGCAGGACGGATTCGCCGTGGATGATCTCCTCGTAGGGCGCGGTCATTCCAGGATCAGAGGTTGAACCGGAGCGGAGCGATGGAGCAGCGGAGAATTGGAGCATTGGAATTGGCTCCCTTTTCCCGGGAATCTCAACAACTCCACAACTCCCGCCCTCCAAGAGGATTGCTTCGAACTTCGCTTTTCGAACTTCGCTTCCATGGTCATTTTCCCTTGAGCGTCTTGGCGAGGAACCGCCCCGTATGGGAGGTTTTGCGGGCGGCGATCTGTTCGGGCGTTCCCGTGGCGACGACCTTTCCGCCGCCGTCGGCGCCTTCGGGGCCGAGGTCGATCACCCAGTCCGCCTCGGCGATGAGATCGAGGTTGTGTTCGATCACGATCACGGTATGGCCCGCGTCGACGAGGCGCTGAATGACATCGACGAGTCGGCGGACGTCGCTGATGTGCAGTCCGATGGTGGGTTCCTCAAGGATGAACAGCTTGCGCTTCTGGTTCGGATCGATGCGGGCGATGTTCTCCTTGAGACCGGTGAGCAGGTGGGTGACGAGCTTGAGGCGCTGGGCCTCGCCGCCGCTGAGGGTCGGGCTGGTCTGGCCGAGCTTGAGGTAGTCGAGGCCGGTGTCGTGCAGGGCTTCCAGGGCGCGCTTGATCCGGGGGAACGGCGAGAAGAATTCGAGCGCCTCCTCGACGCTGAGGTCGAGGACCTGGGCGATGTTCTTCCCGTTCAGTTCGATGTCGAGGGTCTCGGGATTGAAGCGCGAGCCGTTGCAGGTATCGCAGTTCACGAAGGCCGGGGGGAGGAAGTTCATCTCCAGCTTGATGGCGCCAGAGCCCTCGCATTCGGGACAGCGGCCCTGCGCGCTGTTGAACGAGAAGCGGCCGGGCTGGTAGCCGCGCAGGCGGGCCTCGGGGATCTGGGCGAAGAGCTTGCGGATGTCGTCGAAGAAGCCCACGTAGGTCGCCGGAATGGAGCGGGGCGTGCGGCCGATGGGCGACTGGTCCACCTCGTAGACAGCCTGCAGGGATTCGAAGCCGGCGAGCTCGCCGAGCGCGGGATCGGATTGCGTCCGGGCGCGGCGGCCTTTCTTCTCCAGAGCCTGGGTGACCAGCGGCAGGAGGCACTCCCGGATCAGGGTGCTCTTGCCGGAACCGCTGACGCCGGTCACGACGGTGAAGCGGCCGAGGGGGAAGGCGGCGGAGACGTTCCTCAGGTTGTGCAGTCTTGCCCCGGCGAGCTTGAGTGAGGCCGTCTTGCCGCCCTTGGCGACGGGGCGACGTTGGCCGCGGGCGGGAAAGGTTTTCTTCTCGCTCAGGCAACGGCCGGTGAGGGAGGCTTGGTTGCGCATGAGCTGGGCGAGCGTGCCGGCCGCGACGACCTCGCCGCCGTGGACGCCCGCTCCGGGGCCGAGGTCGATGACGTGGTCGGCGTGGCGCATGGTGTCCTCGTCATGCTCGACGACGAGGAGGGAGTTGCCCCGGGCGCGGAGGGTCTTGAGGGCGCCGAGGAGTTGTTCGTTGTCGCGGGCGTGGAGGCCGATGGTCGGCTCATCGAGGATGTAGAGGACGCCGCTGAGGTTGGAGCCGAGTTGCGCGGCAAGACGGATGCGTTGGGACTCGCCGCCGGAAAGCGTGGTCACGCTGCGGCCGAGCGACATGTAGCCCAGGCCGACCTCGCAGAGGAACTTCAGGCGGGTGGCGATCTCGGGAAGGATGTCGCGGGCGACGGCGGCTTCGCGACCCGCCAGCTTCAGTTTCTTGAAGGCCTCGTGCGCCTGTTCGACGGTGGATTGGGAGAAGGAATCGATGGTGGGCGAGCCTGCGCCGAATCTGGCTTGGAAGGCCTTCAGGTCGAGACGGACGGCGCGGGAAACGGGGTTGAGGCGCGCGCCATGGCAGTCGGGGCATTCGTCGCGTTCGCCGTCCTGCCAGCCGAACCAGGATTCCTCGATGGCGTCCGCGCGGGCCCCGCGTTCGACGTCGGGCAGGTAGAAGGTCTCGCCGAAGCCCCGGCAGGTCGGGCACCACCCGCGGGCGGAATTGTAGCTGAACTGCTTCGGGTCGAGTTCCTCGAAGGCGCGCTCGCATTTGGGGCAGGCGCGCTCGGTGGAGTGGATCGTCTCGCCGCCCTTGCGATCGACAGCGAAGAGGGTTCCGCCGCCCAGGCGCAGGGTGTCCTCGATGATCTCTTGGCCGTCTCCGGCGGCGGCCCCTCTCGCGTTCTTTCCGGAAAGGGTTCCGACGACGATCTCGACATCGTGTTCGCGGAAACGGTCGAGGCGGAACTTCTCCGCGGTTGGATAGAACTCGCCGTCGGCGCGGAGGTATTCGTAGCCGCGTTTGGCGGCCCAGGTGGCGATCTCGGAATGGAAGCCCTTGCGGTTGCGGATGACGGGGGCGAGCAGGGTGAGTTCGCCGCGTTGGCGGGCCTGGGTGCGGAGCTTGCGGATGAGTTCGTCGCGGCTCTGCGCTTCGACGGCGACGCCGCAGTCGGGGCAATGCTGGGTTCCGAGACGGGCAAACAGCAGGCGCAGGTAGTGGAAGATCTCGGTGACGGTGGCGACGGTGCTCTTGCCGCCGCCGCGGGTGTTGCGCTGCTCGATGCTGACGGTGGGCGGGATGCCTGCAATAAGGTCGACATCCGGCCGGGCCAGTTGTTCCACGAACTGCCGCGCGTAGGCGCTCATGGAGTCGAGAAAACGACGTTGCCCCTCGGCGAACAGCAGGTCGAAGGCGAGCGTGCTCTTGCCGGAGCCGCTGACCCCGGTGATGACCACGAACTGGTCGCGGGGGATGGCGACCGAGAGGTTCTTCAGGTTGTGTTCGCGCGCGCCATGGATGGAGATGGCGTCGGCGCTTTCAATGAATTGGGGGCGGTCGTCGAACACGGGCGGAGTGTCAGGGGGGGGCGAGGAAAAGGCAATGGCGGGCGTGCTCCGTTCGTCCTTGTTCTCCTCCTCGCACTCGTCCTCGGTTAAGCGCGTCGAGGAAAAGATGGATCTCAAATGGCCGATGGCAGATTGCAGATTGCAGATCGCCACCGGGAACCAGGGCCTACGCATGAGTTGGATTCGCGCCTCGTTGGAGTTCACGCTTTAGCGTGTTTCTGGGCGAATGCACGCTAAAGCGTGAACTCCAACTCCGAGCGCCGACAGGCGAGCTTTCGAAATTGAATTGATTTTGGGGTTCATGCGTAAGCCCTGCACCGGGAACGCTTTCGCTTGCTCAAACGGCCCCCGGTTCCCCATTCTCCGCGGCCTCATGAGAAAAGCATTCTTGATGACGGTTGGTGTGGCGGCTGCGGCGTTTTGTGGCTGCAAGACTCCCGGCTCGGGGGATGGTGGAACCACGGCGGATCAGTATCCATCAATGGGCGAGGTTGTCCGGTTGGACCCCGCCATGGACGAACTGATCGCGCCGGGCGCGCGGATCGAGCGTTTGGCGGAGGGCTTCAACTGGTCCGAGGGGCCGGTCTGGGTGAAGCGCGGCGGTTACGTGCTGTTTTCGGATGTCCCGGAAAACGTGATCCACAAGTGGTCCGAGAAGGACGGTCTGTCCACCTTCCTGAAGCCCTCGGGATACACCGGGGCCGTGCCTCGCGAAGGGGGCGTGGGCTCGAACGGCCTGACGCTCGATTCCTCCGGCAACCTGGTCATCTGCCAGCATGGGGATCGCCGGATCGCCCGCCTGAACAAGCGGGGCTTCCTGGAGCCGGTCGCGGAGCGGTTCGAAGGCGGTCGCTTCAACAGCCCCAACGACGCCTGTTACAAGGGCAACGGCGACCTGTATTTCACGGATCCGCCCTACGGTCTGCCCAAGAACGACAAGGATCCGGCCAAGGAGATCGCCTTCAACGGGGTGTTCCGGGTGACGAAGGGCGGCGAGGTCACGGCGTTGGCCAAGGGGTTGACCCGGCCCAACGGCATCGCCTTTTCCCCGGATGAGAAGACCCTGTACGTGAACGTGTCCGATCCCGCCAAGCCGGCGATCATGGCCTACGATGTGACGCGCGAAGGCACGCTGGAGAATGAACGCCTCTTCTTCGACTGCAAGCCGTTGCAGGCCGCCGGCGGCAAGGGGTTGCCGGACGGGCTGAAGGTGGACCGCAAGGGGAACCTGTTTGCCACAGCCCCGGGCGGGGTGATCGTGCTTTCGCCGGAAGGCGGGCATCTCGGGACCATCGCCACCGGGCAGGCCATCGCGAACTGCTGCTGGGGAGGCGACGGTTCCGTGCTCTACATGACCGCCGACATGTATCTGTGCCGGATCCAGACCCGGACCAAGGGCGATCTCTGAGTCCCCGCGGGCCGGGCCGGCGGGAGCGGTTGGAAAAGGAAGTCGCAGGGCGGTGGGGGCGATAGGTCCCCACTGTGCCGATCTGAGCTTGCCGCGACACGGCTCACTGGGGACAGTTCGCCCCGCCTTTGAGGACAATCCACCCCTCTCGGATCGCCAATTCGGCGTTCATCCTCAAGTCCGGAACGAGACAGCGTGGCGTATTCGCATGCGCTTCCACAACGCGCCAGTTTGGGGCAGAATCAGCTTTTTCAGCTTAAATATGCCGTTTTTTAGCGTTCCTTGACTTGGCGTCCGTTTTTCGAATCACCCAAATGGCCTATGGTGAATCGTGGAAAAAGATGGTTGGATGGAACACTTATCAGAACGAAGTGTCGAAAATGTTACAACGATTGCGCCAGACCATGAAAGAGGAACACAGTTGGGACAAAGACCTGCTGAAGAACTTGGCCACATTCACCTTGGGCATCTCCCTCATCTTTGCGGTGGGATGCGGTGGGGACGACGCTTCGAGCGCCGCCGAGGAGGAATACGAACCGCCGAACATCTATGACGTCGCGGACTCGGATGTCCCCGAGATTGAGGTGGTCGCGCCCGAAGCCCCGCCCGCCGAAGCGGCGACCGCTCAGGCTCAACCCCAGAACATGGCGGCCAGCGTCGAAGAGGACGAGACCGAGGAGGACATCCAGTTGGCCTACGACTCGGGATTGGATGCGGCCAATGACGCCTTGGAGTCCTTCTACGAGAGCGAGGGTCGGTTTCCCAAGAGCATGAAGGAACTCCTGGATCAGGGCGAACTGACCATGTATCCGCGCGTGCCGCCGGGCAAGAAGCTCGTCTTCAGCCGGGAGGAACGGAAGTTTCGGTTCGTGACCAAGTGAGATTTTAGGGCGAAGTAATTTCGACGACGACCATTCAAACCCAACCCACACCCGAAATGAAGAAACCACATAGAATCAACCGGGCGGATTCGAAGGCGTTCACGCTGATCGAGCTGCTTGTTGTCATTGCGATCATCGCCATTCTGGCGGCGATGCTGTTGCCTGCCCTCGGCAAGGCGAAGTCCAAGGCCCAGGCGTCGGCCTGCCTGTCCAATCTCAAGAACTTGGGCAACGCCATGACCATGTACCTGGGCGACCACAAGGATGAGCTGCCGGCGGCGGGCATGATGTTCCGGGAAACCACCGGCTCCTCCGCCACGGAATCGGCCGGCGCGGCGAACCGGAACCACAACTACTCCTGGGACGACTACCTCCATCCCTACATCGGCGGCGTCTTCACCCCGGCTGACCTGCGGCGGCAGTTTGTGTCGATCGATCCCGCCCGTCATGGCGGACGCGGCAAGTCCGTGCAGAAGCTCCTGCACTGCCCGTCGAACAAGATCAGCGTCTATCCCAACGCCACGCAGACCACGCAGCAGCGCGCGCGGCGCACCTACAATCCCTCCAAGCACAACCGCGGCTACGAGCGGATTGGCGGACGCAATGCGACCGCGGCCGACTGGCCGCCCACGGCGGACAACCAGACCGGCGTCGGTCTCGCCCTGAACGGCCGCGGCGGCAACGACCTCAGCCGCCCGGGCCCTGCCGGGAACACCGCGTGGAACACGGCGGAGAACGGCAATGGCTTTCGTCCCGACCGTCGTCAGCCCTCCATCAACATGGGCATCATTCTGGATCAGGTGGGCACGTTGGTGCTGACCGAGAACTTCACCGATGAGAACGTGGTGGGCCGTTCGCAGAACGGCAATGCCAACTTCAACGCCCCCAACGCCCACATCGAGAACTGGCCCGGCCGGGCCACCAAGGCCCAGGAGCGGGCCTTGTTCCACCTCGGCAAATACAACTATCTGATGGCCGACATGCACGTCGAATACGTCGATCCGGAGGCCACCCTTGGCGAGGGCACCCGCAACACCCGGCAGACCGGTTGGTGGACGATCCGCGTCGGGGACTGATCCGCGTCAGACAGCGATTTCACAACGGCCGCCCGGAAGGGCGGCCTTTTTTTTGGGGGGAACTGAACGCGGCGTCCCGACAATGCCGCTAGGGATGGCTCGCCGAGCCGTCCGACTTCAATACCCATAGGAGGCAAGTCCGGTTGAAGAGAAAGTTGCGCATCCAGTTTCAGCCCACGCCGCTATCGCCCCTCCGGGGCGTCAAAGTGGGTCGATTCGGCGAAGCGACCCTACCAACATCGGTAGGGATGGCTCGCCGAGCCGTCCGACTTCAATACCCATAGGAGGCAAGTCCGGTTGAAGAGAAAGTTGCGCATCCAGTTTCAGCCCACGCCGCTATCGCCCCTCCGGGGCGTCAAAGTGAGTCGATTCGGCGAAGCGAGCCTCCCCCCGCAAGGTAGGGATGGCTGATGAGGCGAGATGTCCGAAACACGCATTCTCAATCGACCGGCCGCTGCCCCCAAGGGAGGGGCATGGTGGGCGGGTTGCGATGGCGGTCCGTGCGTTCGTCCTTGGGGCGGTCCTTGAACCACGACACCAGCCGGGCGAGCTGCTTGACCGCCTCCTCGTAGGCTTCCTTGCCTTTCTCGGCGGTGGCCAGTTCCGCCTCCCCCAGCACGCCGGTGTCGGAATAGCTGCTGGTCCAGGAGACGATGGTTCCGGGACCTGCCTTGAGCAGGTCCACGTAGTTGAAGGGGCTGCCTTCGAGGTTGAAGGAGATGTCGCCGTTCTTGACCAGGTCCTTCCGGACGTTGTCGCCGTCGAGATACAGATACATGGAGGTCTCCAGCTCGCAGGCGTGGGCGCAGCCGCCCGGGAACTTGCTTTCCCGCCAGCGCGGCATGAATTCCTCGTCCACGGTGAGCAGGTTCCACCAGGCCGCGAGAATGCACTCGGCGTCGGTTTCCAGGTTCGTCCGGCGGGCGACGAGGTCGAGGTTGGGCATGTTCGAGCCGTGCCCGTTGAGCAGGACGATCTTCTTGAAGCCGTGGTAGGCGAGGGACTTGGTGACGTCCAGGACGTGGGCCATGAAGGTGGTGAAATCGTTGTTGATCGTGCCCGGGAAGTCCATCACGTGGCCGGTGTAGCCGTAGTTGACCGTCGGCAGGACGAGGGCCTTGTCGGGAACGGCGCGCCCGGCGCCGAGCGCGACCTCGGTGGCGCACAGGACATCGACGTCAAGCGGCAGGTGGGGGCCGTGCTGTTCGATGGCTCCGCAGGGCACGATGCAGACCTTACCGAGGTCCACGGCGTCGTTGATCTCGGGCCAGGTGAGTTTTTCGTAGCGATATTCGGTTTCAGCTCGGTTGCTCATTCGGGGAGGGGTGGAGTGATGGAGTGATGGAGTGATGGAGTGATGCCGCTTACCAGAAGAAACCGAAGACCAGCCAGCCAGTGAAGGCGACCAGGGCGGCGGCGAACCACTCGGGCTTCGCCCAGCCGGGCGCGTGGCTCGCATCGGGTTTTTCGAGCAGGGGCGGGAGTTCCGCCCGGCTGCGGGCCAGCCAGCCGGCGGCTCCGGGGGCGTCCGGTTTGTCGTCCGTGGCGCGGCCCCAGACCAAGGTGGCGACGGCTATTCCCGCGGCCGTGAAGAGCATCGACCAGGGCAGGGCCTCCCAGCGGCCGGTCAGCCAGTCGGGCAGCCATCCGACATTCGTGATTTCGCGGTCGTAGAGCGCGAGGAGGCCGTAGAGCGCGCCGACGAGGATGCCGGTGATTCCGGCGCGCGGGTGCGCGCGGGTGAACACGCCCGCGACGTAGAGAGTGAACAACGGGGTCACGAAGACCGGGATGAGTGTCAGGAAGGCCTTGAGCATCGTGTCCTTGCCGCTGATGAAGGGGATGTAGGCGAAACCGAGGGCGAGGATGACAACCGTGGCCCAGCGGCTCACCCGGAGATAATGCGCGTCTTCCTCGTCCGGCCGGATCAGGCGCGCGTAGATGTCCCGCGTGAAGACGGCGGACAGCGCGGAGCCCATGGAATCGAAGGTGCTGATGGCGGCCGCCACGATGCCGGCGACGACAAAGCCTTTCAATCCCGCGCCCAGATACGTGTCGGCCATGAGCGGGTAAAGCCGGTCGGGTTGGGCGAATTCGGGATACAACGCGCGGCCGAAGACGCCGAGCGTCGCGCAGCCGACCATGATCGGCATGCTCAGGGCCACGCCAAAGACCGCGGCCATCTTCATGTCCCAGAGCGAACGCGACCCCAGCAGGCGCATGGTCTGGGTGTGGTTCACGATCCAGTAGCCCGCCGCGATGATCACCCAGCCGAGGATGATCACGACGGACGGCGTGGTTCCCGAATCCCCGTGGTAGCGGCCGATGTGAGGCAGGTCCGCCGAGGGCGCTCCGCCGCTGGCGGGGACGGTCTGCAGCTTGTCAATCATGGCGGTCCAGCCGCCGCCGGCGTTCCAGACCGCGCTGAAGATGACGGCCATGGCGATCAGCATGATCACGCCCTGGCAGGCGTCGGTCAGGGCCACGGAGCGGAGCCCGCCCCAGGCGGTGTACAGAGCCGAGAAGATGACCATCGCGACGATCAACGTCCATGCGGGGCCGGGGGTGAGCCCGACCAGGCCGGTCAGCAGCAGGTAGACGGACCAGATCATCAGGCCCAGCATGCTGCTGCGGTACTGGATCTGGATGAGCGCGCTGAGGACGCGGGTGGACAGGCCGTAGCGGGACTCCAGGTATTCGGCGTTCGTGTAGAGCCCGGAGCGATACATGGCGGGCACGATCACGAAGGCGGCGAGAATGCCCCCGACCGCCGCGCCAAAGGTGTGCACCGTGATGATGTGCAGCCCCTCCTTGTAGGTCGTGCCGGTGAGGGAGACGAGGTCGGCGTTGTCCACGTTGGTGGCCAGCATTGACAAGCCCACGGCCCACCAGGCCAAAGCCCGTTTGCCAAGAAACCATTCTCCGCTCGTCCTGATGCCCCGCGCCAGCCAGATCCCGTAGGCGATGACGCCGCCGTTCAGGATCAGGACGATGAGCCAGTCGATTGCGGTCATGGCCTTGCTCCACTCAGCGGGACGCGCCTCACCGGGCGATCTCTTCGCACACGGTCGCTGCGCTTGCGACGCGCGCAAACTTCTTCTCCCAGATCCGGAAGCAGGCTTCGTGCAGGTCCGGCCAGGGGGAGGCGCAGCCGTCCCGGACCGCGGTGACCCGATAGTTGCGGGTGGAGGCGGCGATGAGCGTGCTGTTCACACAGACGTCCGTGGTGACGCCGGTGAGAGCCAGGCATTTCACTCCGCGACTGCGGAGCGCCAGGTCCAGCGGGGTGTCGAAGAACTTGTCATAGGTGTGGCTGCGGACAATGAGTTCGCCAGGCGCCGGCTTCAGTTCCTCGATCGTGTCCGCGGATTCAGGGCCCTGGCCGGCGTCGGGGCCGATGAGGCAGTTCGCGGAAGGGGAGCCGAATCCGGTCGGTTGGCCTTCGCCGGGGGGGAGGTGCTCGACACCGAAGGGATCGCCGCGCAGGCAGGGCACGGCCCCGCTGTAGACGAATTCCGTGAAGACGACCGGGGCCTCCTTCGCGCGGAAGGCGTCGATGAGCGCGCGGATGTTGGGAACGATGTCGCGGGCGGCCGGGACTTCCAGGGACGCTCCTTCGCGCACAAAGCCGCATTGCATGTCGATGACGAGGAGCGCGGTCTCCCCGGGGCGGCAGATGTGGAGCTGTTCGATCCGTTCCTGACGGGCTTGGAGGAGGGCTTCAAGTTCCGGCATGCAGGTGGGGTAGCAGAAACGCGCGGGAATCACAGCCCCAATTTCGCAGGGTGTTTCGTTATTCGGACGGGACGTTCGGTCCCCACTTCGCGCGTGACAGCGGTCGGCGGCAGGCTGAAGGTTCCGGCCGCAAATCCGTGAGCGATCCCCAAGAGAAACAGAAACACAACGATTCCCGGCGCCGGCCGGGCGCCTTGTTCAAGGCATTGGCGGTTGCGTTGGCATTGCTTCCGTTTGTTGCGCTGGAGATCGGGCTGCGGTTGTTTGGGGTCGGGGCGGACGATGGGGCCTCGGATCCCTTTGCCGGGTTTGGCTCAAACATCCCGGTCTTTGAGCGCGATGGCGATGTCTGGCGCATGTCGGACAAGCGCATGCCCTTCCTGGCGGAACAGTCCTTCCCGGCGAAGAAAGCTGCGAACGGCTACCGGGCGTTCTGTTTCGGCGGATCGACCGTGCATGGCCGGCCTTACGAGGCGGAGACGGCTTTTCCCCGCTGGCTGGAGATGGAACTGGCCGCCACGCGCGAGGACCGGACGATCGAGGTCGTCAATTGCGGCGGGATCTCCTACGCGAGTTACCGCATCGTTCCGATGTTGCGGGAGGTCCTGCGTTACGAACCGGATCTGATCGTGGTCGCGACGGGGCATAACGAGTTCCTGGAGGATCGGACCTACCATTCGCTCAAGAGCCGGACGGCCGCGCAGAGCTGGATCGACAGTCTCGGCCAGAACATCCGCACGGTGCGGGTCGGGCGGAACCTGTTGCGCGGAAAGCGGGAACCGTCCGCCGCGGGCAATCCGGAAAAGGACGGCGATTTCGAGACCCGCCTGGACACGGAGAACGGTTATGCGTCCTATCACCGCGACGCCGATTGGCATGCCCGCGTCGTCGAACAGTACGAGGATTCGCTGCGGGCCATGGTGGAGCTTTGCGCGGAAGCCGGGGTCCCGCTGGCATTTGTCCGTCTCGGTTCGAACGTGCGCGATTGTCCGCCCTTCAAGTCGGAACATCGCGCGGATCTTTCCTCGGTCGATGAGGCCGCCTGGCGCGAGGCCTTTGACCGGGGTGATGAGGCGGACAAGGCCGGGGACCTGGAGTCGGCTTTGGCCGCGTATCGCGATGCGGAGAAGATCGACGAAGCGTTTGCGCTGCTGCATTGGCGGCTGGCGCGCTGCCTGGACCGGCTGGGGCGCAAGGTCGAGGCCCGGACGCATTACCTGAGAGCCAAGGATGAGGACATCTGCCCGCTGCGGATCTTTGAGCGGCAGGCAGAGTTCCTGGTCGGCTTGGCGGAGGAATCCGGAGCGCCGCTCATCGACGCGCGGCGAAGGCTGGAGGAACTCAGTCCGGACGGGATTCCCGGCAACGACTGGTATCTCGATCACGTGCATCCGACGATCGCCGGCCACCAGGAGATTGCGCGGTTGATTGCGGCGAGGCTGGAAGAGGTCGGCCTTCTTCCCGTCGGCCGGAATTGGTCGGACAAGGAGCGAAGCGAGGCCTTCGCGGCCCATTTCCGGGAGCTGGGTCCGGTCTACCTGGGCAACGGACGGAGACGGTTGGAATGGCTGGAGACCTGGGCCAAGCGCAATCTGCTGGAGGACGAGACCCTGCCGGTGGACGGTGGCGGTCACCTGCGCGCGGGATTCCGACAGCTCGACTTCGGGGAAAGGACCAAGGCCCGGAGGTCGATCAAGACCGCGTTGGAGATGGAGCCGGAGCTGCTCGCGGAGATCGAAGCGCGCCGTGAATTGCTGGTTGCCCAGGGGCGCCCGTCGGAGGTCCTGGACGGGTTCCTTACGAAGGCGTCGCCAGCGCGGCGATGACCTTGGGAACCAGCCGCCGCAGGACTTCCGTCGAATAACCGCCTTCCAGGAACCAGGCCGCGCGACCGGCGCAGTGTTTTTCGGCGAACGCCTTCAGAATGCCAGCGGCTTCCAGGAAGTGCCCGTCGTTGAGGCGCATCAGGCCAAAAGGGTCCTCCTCATGCGCGTCGAAGCCCGCGCTGACCAGGAGGAAATCAGGGGAGAAGGCGGATTCAATCTCCTCAAACGACGCGCGGAACAGCTTGAGCCAGTCTTCGCCGCGGGTTCCTTCCTCCACGGTCACGTTGCGGGTGAAGCCGCGTCCGGCCTCCTCGCCGCGCTCCTCGGGAAAGCCGCTGTGCGGGTAGATGTGCGCGGGATTCCCGTGGATGGAAAAGTAGAAGACGGAGCCGTCGTTCTCGTAGTAGCGGTCGATGCCGTTGCCGTGGTGGACGTCGAAGTCCACGGCGAGAAAGCGGCTGTCGGGGCGCTGGGCGCGGATGGTCTCGATGGCCAGCGCGACATGGTTGATGAAGCAGAAACCCTCCGCCGTTGCCCGGCCGGCGTGATGTCCGGGGGGGCGGGTCAGGGCGAAGGAGGAACGCCCGTCCAGCAGCGCCTCGCCCGCGGCGATGGCGCAGCCTCCGGCCGCCCGGATGGCCTCAAAGGAATCGAAGCACAGGTAGTTGTCCGGCGACATGAACTCGGACACGTGGTAGACGGCCTCCTCGATGCGGTTCAGGTAGTTGCGGTCGTGCGCCGCAAGCAGTTGCTCGAAGGTCGCGGGCGGCGGTTCGGCGAACGCGACGCGGGTGTCTTCGGGGAGTTCCAGGCAACCGTCCAGGATGGCCTGCAGCCGTTCCGGTCGTTCCGGATGTTCGCGCGGTCCGGAATGCAGCAGGCAGTCGCGGTGGAACCAGACGGCGAACGCGTCGTCCCGGCTGCCGAACTTTTCGCAGAGCGGGTGGGTCATCCGGCAAGGTCGAGGGTGAAAACGGTTTCCTCCGGGTCCTCGCTGGGGCGTTGCTCAAAGTTGAACTTCCGCGAGATCTTGCTCATCGACAGGTTGTCCTTGCGGACCAGGGCGGTCATGGACTTGATCCCCCGTTTCTTCGCCACCTCGATGAGATTGGCCATCAAGGCGCGGGCCATCCCAATGTTGCGCTTGCTCTCTCCGACGACGAACGCGGCCTCCGCGTTGTCTCCCGCCTCGTTGAGGTAGTAGCGGCCGACCGCGTGGATGACCTGTCGCGGTCCCTGCAGGTCCACGATGCAGAGGGCCAGGTCACGGGTCTGATCGACGTTCACCATGCGGTAGGCGGTCGCGGTGTCCATGGCCGTCGGCACATGGCGGTAGCGCTGGAAGAGGGTCTCCTCCGAGTGCGAATAGAAGAAGTGCTGCAGGCGGTCATGATCCGAGGGGCGCAGCGGACGGAGGAAGTAGTCCTGTCCGTCCGCCATCCGCAGCTTGATCATGTCGACGTCGCCCAGGTCTTCCACCGCCTTCGGCGGAGAGATCGAGGCCTTGGGGACATGCAGGGCGCGGGAGGCCTCCTCCAGCAGCGATTCGCGGAAGTCGGGGTGGGCGATCTGGATCAGTTCCACGGCCCGGTCGCGCAAGGAGCGTCCCCGCAGCGTGGCGATGCCGTATTCGGTGACGACGTAGTGGACGTCGCCCCGCGAGGTCACCACCCCGGAACCCGGGGTCAGGGCGGCGGCGATCCGGGAGGCCGCGCCTCCCCTGGCCGTCGAGGGCAGGGCGATGACCGGGCGTCCGCCGGGGCTCATGCCCGCTCCGCGGATGAAGTCCACCTGGCCGCCGATGCCGCTGTAGAGCCGGGCGCCGAGCGAGTCCGCGACGACCTGCCCGGTGATGTCGACCTCCAGGGCGCTGTTGATCGCCACCATCCGGTTGTTGCGCGCGATGATCGCCGGGTTGTTGGTGTATTCGCTGGGATGAAACTCGACGTGGGGATTGTCATGGACGAAGTCGTAGAGCCGCTTCGAGCCGAAGCAGAAGGAACTCACGGTCTTGCCGACATGGAAGCCCTTGGCGCGGTTGTTGATATTCCCGCGTTCCAGCAGCGGGAGGGCCCCGTCGCTGAACATCTCGGTGTGCACGCCCAGGTCGGAATGCTCGCCGAGACAGGCAAGGACGGCGTCCGGGATCTTGCCGATGCCCATCTGCAGGGTGCAGCCGTCCTTGATCAGGAGACTGACATACTTGCCGATCCTCTGGGAGACGGGGTCCAGGTCGCCCGAGGAATGCTCGACCAGCGGCTCATCGATCTCGACGAACGCGTTGATGCTGTCCTTGTGGATGAAGGACTGGCCGAGGGTGCGCGGCATGCTGGGATTGATCTGGGCGATCACGCAGCCCGCGGATTCCACGGCGGCCTTGACGACATCCACCGAGACGCCGAGGGAACAGTAGCCCTGCTCGTCCGGCGGCGTCACCATGATCAGGGCGACGTCGATCGGAACGAAGCGCTCGCGGAAAAGCGAGGGCAGCTCGGAGAGGAAGCAGGGCGTGTAGTCGGCCGTGCCGGCGTTGGCCGCCTCGCGGGTGCCCTTGCCGAGGAAGAAGGCGTTCACCCGGACGTGGGCCTCCAGTTCCGGCGCGCACCAGGGCGTCTCGCCCAGGGTCATGATGTGGACGAGTTCAAGATCCTGGAACCGCGGCGCGGCCTCGACGAACATGCGCATCAGCGCGTGCGGACAGGCCGCGCCGGAGCCGACGAAGACGCGGTGGCCGTTGCGGAGGTGTTTTTCCCAGTGGTTGGAGGACAGCTCTTTCATGTTTTTCAAAGCCATCGGTGATTGTCGTCGGATGCGCGTTCCCATTTCTGGCGGGAGGAAACCCTGGATTGCGTTGGCCTCCGCCGCGCGGCGGAGGCGGGGCGGGGAGGGTGGGACGAATTGCCCTCAGTGAGCCGACTTGAGTAGGTGCGAGCGCGGCTCACAGGGGACTGTTCACCCCGCCGTCTGGGTCATTTGAACATGGCGTGGTTGGCGTCGCCGCGCGAGAGCACGTAGGCCAGCAGGTCCATGATCTCGTCCTCCTGCAACATGTTGATCAGGCCGACGGGCATCATCGAGACCGTGGAGGGTTCGATGGACTTGATCTGCTTGCGATCGACGCCCTCCATGGAGCCGGGATCGAACATGTTGGTGATGACGCTGATGCGGTCGCCGGAGAGGTTGGCGATGCGGCCGGTGACGGTGGAACCGTCGATCTTGGTGATGACGACCGCGCCATATTGGTCGCTGATCTCCTTGCTGGGCGTGACGATCGACTCCAGCAGGTCGCGTGCGCTGAATTTGCCGGCGGCGCTGGTCAGGTCGGGGCCGACGATGCCGCCCTGGCCGTCATACTGGTGACAGGAGTAGCAGGCCACCGCGCCGAACAGGGCGCGGCCGCGATCAAAATCCCGGCCTCCCTTCAGGCCGGTGTCCGCCTTGCGCGCGAGCTCGTCGACCTCCCATTCCTTGGAGAAGCCGCGGTCGCCGATCTTCATCATGGCCGCCATCACGGCCTCCGGTGTCTGGACCTCCGGTTGGGCTTCGAGGATCGGCTTCAGGGTATCCTTCTCCGATGCGCTGAGGTCCTTGATCGCGTCGTTCTTGATGTATTCGACGAAGTTCCCAAAGCTGGCGCCGCCGCGGTAGCTGGCCGCCTTGAGGAACCATTTGAAGTAGGTTTCGCGCAGCGGCATCGTCCAGCCGCTTCGGGCGAGGCGGAGGGACTTGGCGTAGTTGATCTGCTCCTGTTGCGTCGGGGCCTCGGCGAGCAGCTTAACGCCCTTGGGGGTCGCCTCGTCGGACCGCAGGTAGACCAGCAGTTGCAGCATCTCGTGGTTCAGGGCCGCCGAGCGGGTGGGAAAATGGGCGTTGAGCTTCGCGGCGAGCGCGTCGCGGGTTGCGGCGTCCGACGGTCCCATGCGGATGAACGCGAGGCTGTAGACGCGGATCAGTTCCAGCTTCGCGGGGCGGTCGAGCGCGTCCCAGGCGATGCGATCCAAGGCGGCCAGGAGTTGTGGCTGGACCGACTTGTCACCGGTCCGGCTAAGGGCGAGCAGCCCGGCCAAGGCGGCTCTCGGGTTCTTCTCGCCCAAGGCCTTGGCCTGCCAGGAGGCCGCGGGCTGATGCTCGATCGCGACGCGCGCGGCGTAGCGGATCAACCGGTCCTCATGTTTCAGATAGGGCCAGGCGGTTTCAACCGCCTTCGCGTCGCGGCGGCCGTGGAAGGCTTCCAGCATGTGGCGGGTCTTGCGGGCCTGGGCCCCGGCGTCGCTTGGCTTCGCCGGTCCGACCGGCTCCTTGCCCACGTAGGTGACGCGGTAGAGGGCGGACTGCACCCGCCGGCCGCCGATGGCGAAGTACATCGCCTTGTCCTTCGGATTCACCACCAGGTCCGTCAAGGGCAGGGGCGAGCCGGCGATGAACTCCTCGAATTCGCCCGTGTAGCCGGCTCCATCGGGGGTGAGATGCACGGCGAAGAGTTTCCCGTAGCTCCAGTCCGCGATGTAGAAGGCATCCTCGTATTTTGCCGGGAAGGCGGCGCCGTGGCCGAAGCACACGCCGGTCGGGGAACCGGGGCCGATGTTCAACGAGGGCGGCACGCTGTCCGGGTAGTAGACCGGCCACTTGCCGGAGCCGTTGCGCCAGCCGAATTCCGCGCCGCTGACGACCTGGCACACGCGCGTGGGGCGGTACCACGGGGTGTTGAGGTCCCATTCCATGTCGGCGTCGTAGGTGAACAGTTCGCCGTGGCGGTTGAAGGCGGCGTCGTATTCATTGCGGAAGCCGGTGGCGATGATCTCCCAGCGCTTGCCGTCCTTGTCGGTCTTCGCGATCCAGCCGCGCGGCGCGAGGATGCCCTTCATGAAGCCGCGGCCGTAGACGCGCGGCAGAAGCTGGTCCTCGCCCCAGACCGCCGGGACGCGGGAGACGTCGTAGGGCTCGGGCAGCGCGGTCTGGTTGCCGACGACGATGTAGAGCGACTTCTTGTCCGGTCCGAGGATCACCGCGTGCGGACCGTGCTCGCCGCCGGATTCCTCAAACTTCTTCAGCAGTTCGACCTTGTCGTATTGGTCGTCGCCGTTGGTGTCGCGCAGGCGGTAGAGGCCGCGGCCGCCGTGCGCCTTGTCGTTGACCACGACGTAGAGGCTGCCGAAGGCGTGCAGCAGTCCCTGCGCGTGGCCCATGTCCACGTCGATCTTCTCGATCCTGGTGGCGCCTTTGCCGCCGATCGGGGGCGGGGTTGCGCGGTAGAGGCCGCCATATTGGTCGGAGGCGATCAGACGGCCCTTGTCGTCCACGCACATGCTGACCCAGGAACCCTGTTCGTCCTTCGGGACGGTGTAGACCAGTTCGACCTTGAAGCCCTCCTTGACCTTGAGGGTCTCGACCGGGGTCGCCTGCGGTTCGCGCAGTTCGACGGCGGCGTAGAAGGAGACGGCGTTGACCGCGCGGTTCCATGGCCCGATGCCCAGCGGCCCGATCACCCGCGCGGCCTGCCACTGCTTGTCGTCGAAGCCCGGTTTGTCCCAGCCCGGGGTCGCCTTGGCGTTCAGCTTCCAGGACGCGTCGGTGACGATTTCGATCGGTTCCTTGTCGGAGTCCAGGATCAGCTTCGCGATCAGGCCGGCGGAGCTGCCCTCGTTGGAGGCGCGGACGGAGATCACGTTCTGGCCCCGTTGGAGATGCTTGAGGACGTCCTTGAAGATCGGCGTCTCCCAGCGGGAGCTTTCCGCGACCTTCACGCCGTTGATGAAGACCTGCATCCCGTTGTCGCAGCTTGCGTAGAGTCGCGCGCTGGCGGTGCGGGGGGTGAAGCCGGTGAAGGTCCTGCGAAAATGCACCACCTGCTTGTCGTGCGCCTTCTCGGCCCAGATCCACTGCGGCGTGACCTTGCCGTTGGCGGAGTTTGCCGCGGCGGCCTTGGCGGCGGGTTTCGCCTTCGGCGCGGCCTTGCCTTTGCCCTTCCCGCCTTTCTTCGCCTTGGGGCGACGCTTCGGCTTTTCGACCTTCTTGGCGTTTGCCGGGATCGGGGCCTCCTTCACGCTCAACACACCGCCGTCCGGCAGGGTCTTCAGGAGGATGTCCTTGAACTGGATCTTCATCGCCGGGCCGCGATGCACCTGGAAGGCGAGGATGCCCTCGAGTTCGCGTTCCGCGGCGTGGTGGTCGGTCACGTCCACCGTGACCTTGCCGTTGAGCTTGTGGACGAGGTGGTTGCCCTTGGCGATGATCGTCAGTTCGTTCCAGTCGTCCATCTTCGCCTCCTGGACCGGGCCGGTGGAGCCGGCGATCCACTTGGCTCCCTGCTCGTCGATGAAGACCTTCTGGCCGTGGTTGGCCAGGATGCCGCGGCCCTTCTCGTCGTAGAGCATGGCGTTGTTGGCGGGGGAGGGGTGGATGTCTGCCTGGTAGCCGACGACGACGTATTCGCCGAGGTCCTTGGCGTGGCGGCTGCGGTATTGGACGCCGGAGTTGCTGTTCCCGAAGAGGCGGAAGGTCGCGCGCAGTTCGAAGTTCTTCACCGTGCCGCCGCGCCAGAGCAGGAACTTGTTGTAGGGGAGGGGGGCGTCGTCCGTGGTGACGCCGGTGATGGCTCCATCCTGCACAGACCAGAGCTTCGTGTCGCCCTCCCAGCCGTCGAGGTTCCTGCCGTTGAAGATGGATTTGAAACCGGCGTTGTCCGCGGCCAGGGCCGGGGAAATGAGCGCCGCCAGAGCGAGGGAAGCGAGGAGTCGTTTCATGGTTTCCAGAAAAAGAGACGACACCTTAGGGAAATCGATTGAATCAGCAATCGGGAATTTTGTCGAAAGCGCCACCTTGGTTGCGTGGAGGCGGCGCGGTTCAGTCTTGGAGCGTCACCAAGAGGATTCGCCAGATTTCTTGTTGTCCCTTTGGGACTTGAAGTGGGTCGTTTCGGCGAAGCGAGCCCACCTGCGGAAGGTAGGCTCGCCGAGCCGTCCTATTTCAAAGTCCCGGAGGGACGCAAGACGGCCGCGGTTCCGCAAGAAACGTTTTGAAGTGGGATGCCTTCGGCGAGGCGTCCCTACCCCGGAGGAGGATCAGTATTCGTTCCAGGAGGCGAGGCGGAACTTGACGATCTTCTCGTCTTCGCCGAGGCGCTCGTCGAAGTGGAAGCTGAATTTGCCGTTGTAGTCCACCTCCTTGAAAATGCCGGCTCCGGCGAAGTCCTGTTCGTTGTTGCCGCCGCCGGCGCCCTTCAGGACGGCGTTGGGGGCATAGACCGTGCCGACGTAGTTCGCGTTGCCGTTCAGGTTGAACTCCGTGCAGCTGGGCAGTCCCCAGAACTGGAGGGCGTAGGCGTCCTGGTCCCCGTTGACCCAGCCGTTGCCCGCGATCTTGACGTCGCCGCCGCAGTAGAGGTTGAGCGAGGCTCCGGGGGCCACGGTCAGTTGCCCCTGGCCGGCCATGTCAAAGTCGCCCACCACGTACCAGACCGCGTCGCCGACGACCATGATCTCCTGGTTGCCGCTGAACCGGACGGAATTGTTCATGTAGTTTCCGTCGCCCAGCAGGTAGCGGTAGCTGGTCGTGGTCACGTTGGTCGAGACCACGGTCGTCTTGTCATAGGTGTAGGTGATGTCGTCGTAGGTGTAGGACGGCTTCTCGTAGTCGTAGTCATCGATGCGGTTGTAGCTGTAGGTGATGACGGTGACGTATTTTGGCGGGCCGCCGCCGCCCGTGATTTTGACGGTATTGGTGACGATACTGAGCGGAGGCACATAGGTTCCGATGGCCGGAGTGCTGGTGCCGCCGGTGATCGCGGTGGTATTGGTGGTGATGGGGAGGTAGGCCGAGCCGGGCCAGGTGGCGCTGGTGGTGGGAATCTGGTTCGTGACCACGCCGCCCGCGGGGGCCGGCGAGGGATAGGTGAAGGAGACGATCTGGGAGATGTTCGTAGTGACGGCGTTTGTCGGAGCCGGGCTGGGGAAGACGTTCGTGGTAATCGAATTCGTCGAGTAGTTATAGGTCGTGGTGGTGATCGAGCCGGAAGTCGCATTAGGGGCGCTGTTGAAGGGGGGTTGGACTTCGGGGAAGGAGAGGTTGAGGTCGTTCTCGTAGTGGCCGGGCTGCACGCCGGTGCCGCCGCCATTGAGGAAGGCCAGATCGCCGACGTTGGCGTTGGTGATGAAACCGAGGGGGCCGGTGCCGGAGTTGCCGAAGATCTGGCCGCCGCCGCCGCCGTCGATGTTACCGTTGACCGAGCCGATGAATCCCTGGTCGTTGCGTTTGGCGGGGTCGTATTTGCCATTGGTGCTGATGGTGGGATCCTCGGCGTTGAAGCTGTCAATGTTGCTGTTGGGGCCGAGTGTGACAGCTCCCTTGGCGACCAGTCCTAGCCATCGGCCGGAGTAGCGTCGGGTGGTCACGAGGACGCCCCGGGTGACCTTTTTCCAGTCCTCGAGGGCGGCTCCGGTCGCGGTGGCCCGGATTTCCGGGGAAAGGGAGGTCCCGATGAAGACCTCAAAGTCCTGGTTTCCCATGGTCCGGGTCTTGTAATAAAATGTACCGTCGGTCGTGTTGGTGCGGTTCCAGCCATCCACAGCCCGGTTGGTGGAGGCTCCGAGCTGGTTGAGGTGGGCGAGGGCCTCCTCGATGCCGGCCTCGACGGTGGGCATCAGGGAGTTCCAGTTCTGGGAGGAGGAGGTGAGGCGGAAGCTGGTGTTCACCAAGGTGAGATAGGCGGCCAGGGTGAGGCCGATCACCGAGGTGAGGACGATGGTGAGGATCAGGACATTGCCTTCGTTTCGGGGCTGCCGGGGGGACGTCTTCATGAGGGCGCTCCTATTTGCGGATGACGATCTTGGCGGATTCCACGTTCACGATGTTCTGCTCGGTGCCGAGGAGGCTGCGCGAGCAGGTCCAGGAGACCTGGACCACCTTGGCTTGATTCGTCCCGGAGATGGCGGGGAACTGGTCGAAGGTGCCGGCCACGGTGTTGCGCTGAAAGACCTCGAACTTGACCCCCTTGCAACCTGTCAGCAGGACGGAGACCTCGCTGCCCTTGATCTGGCGCAGTTCCTCCGCCTCCGCGATATACTGGTACTCCAGCGGTTCCAGGGGAAACTTGTTGAAGGTGAGATTGGTGGAGCTGAAAGTCTCCAAAGTGTTGGCCTGCCGGATCTCGCGGGTCATGCGGTCGAGCGCCACGCGGCTTTCCTGGTCCATGTCCCCGTAGTTGTTCAGGGAGGCGAAGGCGCGGGCAGTGTAGAAGGAGAGAGAGCCGAGAGCCCCCAACGCAATGATGCCGATGGTCGAGGCGACCATCATCTCGATGAGCGACATGCCGGCCTGCCGCCGGCTTTTTGTGCGCCTAATAAACATAATGCTGCATGCCCTCCCGGGCGATGAAGGAACTCATGGTACGTGAACGCGGCACGTTCTGGTTCGTCCAGTTCACCTGGATGTCGATCCGCTTCATGTTGGTGGCGTAGGCCGTGCCGATACTGGGTGTCTTGATTCGTATTTGTACCTCGGCTTTTCGATTTGCGTTGATCAGGTCGGCGGCCTGGGTGCCCTTGATCATGTTGGTCGGGTAGAGGTTGACCATGAAGTTGGTCGGGACGAAGCCGTTGGAGTTGATCTGGTCCCAGCTGTAGAGACGGATCACCTCCATGGTATTCACCATGATCTGGGTCGCGCGCATGTTGTCGCGCGTGACGTCGGAAATCACGAAGCCTTGGGTGATCCCGGCGTAAAGGGAGACGATGACGACCGTGATCAGCAGAATGGAAACCAGAACTTCCGGCAGGGTGAAGCCCTCTGATTTCAAGGGCTGTTGGTTGGTCTCGTCCAATTTCATCTTCATGCGGTCCCGTAGTTCAATGCTACTAGCAGCCGGCATGCCACCGGTCAATTTGATAATATTCAGGCCGTTGGCGGATAAGGGTTTCGGGGCAGTCGTGTCTTGTTTCCGGGCGTTCGTCCAAAAGCGTGGGTCGAGGAGGGGCTCCCACTGCGCACGACCGCGTCAGAGTGCGATTGAAATGAGGTGAGGGGGAAGATTCACGTTGTCTTTGGGCCTTGATTCCCCCCACCTAGGGAGCATGCGAGCGATTGTCCACCTGGCGACCCTTTTGCCGGCCCTCTTCTGCTGCCTCGCGTCCTTGTCGGCTGAGGAACTGGTCATCGTTGACCGAGGGCGGCTGAAGGACGCGGGGGCGCCGGTTGGCGAATGGCGGCCCGTCGGGAGCGCCCTGGTTTCGTCAGGTCGGCATCACCTGTATGCTGCTCGCGGGCTGGGAGCTGGAGATTTCGTGATTCGCGCCCGGTTGTCGATCGACCGGCTCGACGGGACGGCGGCGGCGTTTGTGATCGATGGCAACCAGTTTGGATTCGAGGGCGCGCACCGGAAGATGTTCGTCAACGGGCCGCGCTTCGGCAAAAGCCGCCCCATCGGCGAGCCGACGGACTTCTTCGAACCCGGCAAGCCCTTCGAACTGGAGGTTCGGAGGGCAGGGGCGACGTTGAGCTTCGGCATCGACGGGAAGCGGGTCTGGTCCACGCCCTTTCCCGCCGGGGAGATTGGTTCATTCGGGCTGCGTCCCTGGCGCGCAACCATGCGGATCCGGGACTTCGCCGCCGAGGGGACGTTGATTGCGGCCAGGTTGCCCAATGCTCCCAAGCCGCCGCGTCCGCCGCGCATTCCCTTGATCGACCTTTCCGCGGAAACCAACCGGCAGGTGATCGTCGCCGCCGGAACGGAGACGGACTATCGAGGCCAGGTGGACACCGTGTTGATGGGGGATGGCCGGACGATGTTCGCGACCTGGTCGATCGGGCATGGCGGCCGTTGCGGGCCGTTGAAGAAGAGCGTCGATGGCGGTCTGACCTGGAGCGGTTTCATCGGGACGCCGCCGAATTGGGGCGAGGTCTCCAGTTGCCCCTGCATCTTCCGGTTGACCGACCCGGCTGGCGTCGAGCGACTGTTCGTCTTCGCCGGCAGGCCGAAGCACTTCGGCGCCGTGTCCGAAGATGGGGGCGCGACCTGGACGCCGATGAAGGAGACCGGGCTCTACAAGCCGGGCGGCAACACGGCGATCATTCCCATCGAGAACGGCCGGGCGCATCTGTTGCTGATGCAGCGCGGTCCGGCGGGCGCGCCGACGAATGAGAAGACGCAGGCGGTCTGGCAGGCGGTCTCGCGGGACGGGGGATTGAGCTGGGGGGATTACCGCAAGGTTTGCGAAGTCCCCGGCGCGGTCCCTTGTGAGCCGGAAGTCCTGCGGTCGCCGGACGGCCGGCAACTGGCCTGCCTGATGCGGGAAAACTCCCGGCGGCTCAACTCGCTGGCGATGTTCAGCGACGACGAGGGCGGGACCTGGACCAAGGCCCGGGAGGCTCCGCCGGAGTTGACCGGAGATCGCCACGTCGCCCGTTTCGCGCCGGATGGTAGGCTGGTTGTGGCTTTTCGGGATCGCGCGGTCGGGAGTCCGACTTACGGGCATTACGTCGCTTGGGTCGGGACCTATGACGATCTGCGCGAGGGCAGACCGGGGCAGTATCGGGTCAAGTTGCTGCACAGTCACGCGGGGCCGGATTGCGGCTATTCCGGACTCGAATGCCTGCCGGACGGAACCATGGTCGCGACGACCTACATCAAGTATCGGCCGGGGAAGGAGAAGCACTCGATCGTCAGCGTCCGCTTCCGGTTGGAGGAGATGGATGCCGCCTTCGAACGCGGACTTCTTGGTTGCTCGGACGAACGGTTTGAATTGTTGGAGGAAGGAAGGCAGGCCGGCTTGATCGAAGTGGCTCCGGTGCATCTGCCGTATTGTCCCGAGGGGGAGAACGACCACTTCGGCTGGCCGGTCGCGACGATGATCGACGACACGTTGATCGTGGTTCATCGCGCGATGCCGGGACACAATCGGAAGCTGTCAGGAGCGGCGGACGAGGACACAACCTACTCAATGGTCGTCCGCTCAACCGACGGAGGGAAGGCCTGGTCCGAACCCGCCGACCTGCGGGACTGCATGCGGCTGGAGGATCGGGATCGAGGCGGCTCGGTTCCCCTGAGCCATCGCTACAAGTTCGACCCGGAGAACACGAGTCCGCTCGGATACAAGCTGCACCTGAACGCGATCGGGACGACCCGGGAAGGAGCGGTGGTTGTGGCCGGCGATCACGGCGTCTTCCGTTCCGAAGACAAGGGGAAGACCTGGCGGCATCTGCGGACGGCTTTTCGCGAAGATCGCCACCAAGGCCCGTTCGTCTATGTCGGCCCCCGCCTGATCGACGATCCGGAGCAGGGTCTGCTCCTCTTTGCCCATCACACGCTATTTCGGAATGGCCGGCCCCACGACATCGCTCCGGAACTGGCGGTCTATCGGTCGCGCGACGGCGGCGCGAGCTGGACCGGGCGGACCTTGAACTTGCCCGAGTGGTGCAAGCCGGCCGAACCGGACGTCATGGTTCATGATGGACGCTTTGTCGCCATTCTGCGCAATCAGGCTCCGGCGAATGTCCTGGCTCAGGCGCGGTTCGACTTCGAGGACCGGGCGATTGTCGAGATCGCCAACACACCGATGAAGACCAAGGTCTCGGTGGACACCTCGGCGATCTGCTTCAACCCCGTGACCCGGCGTTACGAAGTGATCCAGTCAAGGCGCGAGGACATGTCGATCCACCTTTTCAGTCTCGCGCCGGAGGATTGGGCGTCGGCCGGATGGAGACATGAGGGAATACTCTTCAAGCGCGGCGGCCGTTTTTACCGGGACGCGGACGGTTTTCACACCGGCGGCGCGGTGATCGACGGAAAGCGCGGAGTGCAACACGTCTTCTTCTACAGCGGCGCGCCGGGCGGTCCGGCCGGGGTGTTTCGCTTTACCCGGACGTTGGACACGCCGACGCTGGCGGCGTTCTTGAAGGGGCGGCGGCCCTGACCGGTTCGGGGGCCGGAACTGTGGCGGCGGACGAGAGTCCTTCTCGTTTGATTCATTTTCACTGTAGCCGCAAAGAAGCGCAAAAAGGCGCAATAAGAAGGTGCATGAGCCTCCTTACGTCGGCTGACACCCCTTTTCGTGGAGGCTCTTGAAGGAGCGGTGACGATCAGCGGGCCTTCGGCCCCTTCCAAGCCGGGTTCGGCGTTGGTTCGTTGGCGTCGGTCTCCTGGCGCCAGGCATCGAGTTTCGCGCGCAGTCGGGCGACGGTGGCCGGGTTCCTTGCGGCGAGGTTGGTCTGTTCACCGGGATCATCGGCGAGGTTGTAGAGTTCGAACCGGTTGTCCTCGTAGAAGTGGATGAGTTTCCAGTCGCCGTCGCGCAGGGAACTGCCCGGCGTCATGCGCGGATAGTAGTGGGGATAGTGCCAGGCGTGGACGCGGGGCGGCAGGCCGGCCTTGGGATTGGAGAGCAGCGGGAGAAGGTTCACGCCGTCGGACTTGGGCAGGTCCTTCGCTTCGGGGACGAGGCCGGCCGCCAGCGTGGGGAAGAAGTCCTGCGAGGTGACCGGGGTGTCGCAGAGGGAACCGGCCCGGGTGCGGCCGGGCCAGCGGATCATTAGCGGCACGCGGACGCCGCCCTCGTAGAGCGTGCCCTTGCCCGAGCGGAAGGGGGCGTTGCTGGTGGGCGGACGGTTGTCGGACTTGCCGGAAGGGAAGTCCACGCCGCCGTTGTCGCTGGTGAGGACGACCACGGTGTTCTTGGCGAGGTTGAGCTGGTCGAGCCGCTTGAGGACGCGCCCCACGTTTTCATCGAGGCTGGCGACCATGGCGGCGTAGACCTCATGTCGGTGGTTCTTGCCGCGCGGTTTCTTTTCGAAACGCCCGATCGTCTCCGGCTTCGCCTCGATGGGCGTGTGAACGGTGTGATACCAGAGGCTCAGGAAGAAGGGTTGGTTCTTCCGGTTGTCGATGATCTCCAGCGCGTGGTCGGTCAGTTTGTCGGTGAGGTAGTCTCCGGGCTTGCCGGGGCCGACCGGCACGTAGCGGAACTCCGGGTCGCCCTTGGACCAGACGCCGCGGTAGGGGAAGTGAAAGGTGGACGGCGCGCCCCAGTAGGTGCCGCCGATGTTCACGTCGAAGCCCTGCGTTTCGGGGTAGAAGGCGGGGCGGCCGAGGTGCCATTTGCCGACGTGGGCGGTGAAGTAGTTCTTCCGCTTGAACAGTTCGGCCAGGGTGACCTCTTCGCGGGGAAGGTCGGGGGTGGCTTCCGCGGCGAGGAGTCTTCGCCCCTTGGGGCCGCCGTCCCGCGCGCCCTCGTGCCAGATTGTCAGGTCGAGCCGGGCGGGGGAGCGGCCGGTCATGATCGCCGCGCGGGTCGGAGAACAGACCGGCGCCGCCGCGTAGGCCTGCGTGAAGCGGAGGCTCTCCCGCGCGAAGCGGTCGATGTTTGGCGTCTCGAAATAGTCGCCGCCCTGGACGCCGGCGTCCGTGACGCCCCAGTCGTCCACCAGGATGAAAACGACGTTCAGGTCCCGCGCCGTCGCCGAAGCGAACCATGCAGAGAAGAACGCCGCGAACCAGAAGGCGAGGAGGAAATGGTTCATGAGAAGCGGATGGCCTTGAATTTCCGGGTCTGCTCGGTGAGCGCGGTCTCCACGGGGAGGCGTTCCATGGAGGAGGCTCCGTAGAATCCATGGACATTCTTCGTGCGCTGGAGGACGTATTCCGCATCCTCGGGCATGGCGATGGGGCCGCCGTGGCAGAGCACGATCGTGTCCTCCCGGGTCCCGAGAGCCGCGTCGGAGATCGCCTGGACCTCGCGCAGGCAGTCGTCGAGGGAGCGGGCGGTTTCCGCGCCGATGGAGCCCTTGGTGGTGAGGCCCATGTGGGCGACGACGATGTCCGCGCCGGCCTCCGCCATCTCGGCGGCTTCCTTCGGGTTGAAGGCATAGGGGGTGGTGAGGAGGTCCATTTCACGGGCCAGGCGGATCATCTCGACCTCCTTGTCGTAGCCCATGCCGGTCTCCTCGAGGTTTTGGCGGAAGGTTCCGTCGATGAGGCCGACGGTCGGGAAATTCTGAACCCCGGCGAAGCCCGTGTCCTTCACCTCCTTCAGGAAGCGGCCCATGAGGCGGAAAGGGTCCGAGGCGCAGACGCCGGCCAGGACCGGGACGCACTTGACGACCGGGAGGACCTCGCGGGCCATCTCCATGACCACGGCGTTGGCGTCGCCGTAGGGCATGAGTCCCGCGAGGGAGCCGCGTCCGGCCATCCGGTAGCGGCCGGAGTTGTAGATGACGATGAGATCGATGCCTCCGGCCTCCTCGAACTTGGCGCTGATGCCGGTTCCCGCGCCCCCGCCGACGATGGGGACGCCCTCATGGATCTGCCGGCGCAACCGGGCCAGGATCTCGCTGCGTGTGTTGGACATGCGATCCTGATAGCGGCGGGACGGGGATGTTGAAAGCGAAACCTTTTGCGGGACGGAACGGAAGCGCCGCGGCGGTCGCCAAACCGCCGCGGCGCGGGCTCCGTACAAAAGGAAGATCCACGAAACAACCAGCCCCGGATGCTTCGTGGATCGACCGGACGCAACGACGCGTCAGTTGGACTCAGTCCTCGACTGCGATGGTCCAGAGTCCGGACTGCTTGTCGGTGCGAAGGTTGAAGTCGCCGAGCGTGGCGCGCGGGTGGAGGTATTCGACGTGGCCGTCCACGAAGAGGTAGTTCCAGCTCGCGTTGTGGATTTCCTTGGGGCCGATGCCCATGCGGGCCTGGATGTTGCGGCTCCAGCCGCTGCCCCAGGGCTGACCGTCGGCGCCGTAGGCGGCCATGTGGTCCTGCGGACGGGGAATCTCGGCCCAACCGGTGGCGCCGAGGTAGTTGCCGTCATAGATGCGCTCGGTCACCGCCATGGTCCGGGAGCCGTCCTGGACAACGTTGGCTGGCACGAAGAACTGGTGCTTGATGTGGAGGATGTCGGTCTGGTCGTTGTCGCCGCGGTAGCCGTTGGGGCGGTTGGGGTCGTCCTTCCAGACGTAGCCGCCGCCGTTCGGGGCGCCGCCGCCATGGTTGTTCTGCTCCCAGAGGAGGCCGACGGCGGTCTGGGCGCCAGCGTTGGGCGGCCAGTCGCGATTGCGGGAGTCCTGTCCGGAGATCGCCGCGCCGGGGCTGCTCACATTGAAGCCAGCGTCGTTGCGCCCGCCGTTGTGCTGGGGCATGGCGTAGGAGCGACGGATGCCGCGCCAGTTGGTGCTGGCCCAGTCCTGCGCTGCGATCTTGTCCGCGGGGCAGACGTAGGCCTTCTCCTCGGCTTTGCGGTTCTGGTTGCGGACGGGGGACCAGTCGCGGCGCCAGCGGCTGTCGGCCATGGAATAACGCAGGCCGAGGTAGGACTGGAGCAGTTCGTCCCAGGTGAAGAAGTGGGTGCCGCCGTTGCGTTTGAAGCCGAAGGCGTAGGGGAGCTCGTCCTTGTTGTCGGCAAGATACATGTGGTAGGCGTTGCCGATGTCCTTGAGCTTGCCGAGGCAGGAGGTCTGGAGGGCGTTCCTCTTGGCCTTGGCCAGGGCGGGCAACAGCATGGCGGCCAGGATTGCGATGATGGCGATCACCACCAGGAGTTCGATCAGGGTGAATGCCCGGAGGCCGAGGAAGCGTGTCAGAGATGTTTTCAGTTGTCGTTTCATGCGATGTCGAGGCTGGTATGCGCTTTCTATGTGGCGCGACCCGCGGGGAAAACACCATTTCCCGAGCTTGCCGCTGTGGGTTGTCTGTCCGGGAGGTGACTCCGAACTTCGACGTATCAAACGGAAATCTTTTCGCACTGGATACCGCCCGGGTTCGAAAATGGGATAACGAGTGTTGAATGTGCCGGATAAGGTCTCGTAAACGGGAGCGTTTGAGGCGGCGAGGGAACGCACACAAGGCGGGGAAAGGGTTGTGCCCGCGGGGCGGCGCGCGCGAGGAAAGGCGAGGCGCCCCGATTGATTTCGCGTTGCGAAAGCGCTTGTGCTACGAAGGGCGGATGTCAGTGAAACGCCATTGGATTTGCTCGGGCCTCGCGGCCGCCTGCCTCCTTGGAAATGTCGGGGTTCCGGGGTGGGGAGAGGCGACGGCCGCCGAAATTCCCCAAGACATCCTCCCGTTCTTTTCGCCTCCCTCCGGTCGCGCCGGAGAATTTGGCGAATACCGTTCCCCATTGGTTTTCGACGACGGCTCGCCGGTGAGGACGAAGGCGGACTGGGCCCGCCGTCGGCGGGAGATCCAAGATTACTGGACGGGGGCTTTCGGCGAATGGCCGCCAATGCTGGAAGAACTGGAGGTGGAAACCTTGGGGCGTGAGCGACGCGAGAATTTTGTGCAGCTCCAGATCCGCTTCCGCTGGACCCCGGTGGAGAAGACGGAAGGCTATCTCCTGATCCCCGATGGCGAGGGAAGGCGCCCGGCGGTGGTGACGGTGTTTTATGAGCCGGAAACGGCGATCGGAAAAGGGAAGGAACAGCGCGATTTCGCGTATCAACTGGCGAAGCGCGGTTTCGTGGCGTTGTCCATCGGGACCACGGAAACGTCCAAGGCGCGACATTACGCGACGTATTGGCCGAGCCGGGAGAACGCCAAGGTGGAGCCGCTTTCGATGATGGCCTACGCCGCCGCGCAGGCCTGGCAGTTGCTGGCGATCCGCCCGGAGGTGGATTCCGAACGCATTGGGATCGTGGGGCATTCCTACGGGGGCAAGTGGTCCATGTTCGCTTCGTGCTTGTTCGACAAGTTTGCCTGCGCCGTCTGGTCCGACCCGGGGATTGTCTTCGACACCCGCCCCAGCGTGAACTACTGGGAGCCCTACTACCTCGGCTACGAGCCGCCGCCCTGGCGCAAGCGAGGGCTGATCACCAAGGAGAACCCCGCCACGGGGCTTTATCCCCGGCTCCTCAAGGAGGGACGGGATCTGCATGAATTGCACGCGTTGATGGCGCCCCGGCCGTTCCTGGTTTCCGGCGGCAGCGAGGATGGCCCGCATCGTTGGCGGGCGTTGAACCACACCGTCGCCGTCAATCGACTGCTGGGCTACGAGAATCGCGTTGCCATGACCAACCGCCCGGATCATTCGCCCAACCCGCAATCGAACGAGGCGATCTGCCGGTTCTTTGAGCATTTCCTGCGGGACGGGGGGCTGGATGGAAAGAAAGGCGGACGTTGAACATTTCGCTCAGATCAGCGCGTCGAGCGCCTGGTCTTTTCCTCCGCATTCCGAATTCTTTTTTTATTCCCCCGGTTGTTGGATGACATGTTCGGCGTTGGGCTTCAGGCCCCTCACGACCTGCGGGATTGATGAGCCCGGCCAGCGGATTTCGACGCTCTCGATTGCGGTCGCCTTGCCGAGGCCGATTTCCTGACGCAGGGGGTTGCAGCCGAAGCTGCCGCCGCTGCCGACCATGCGGTGGATTTCCCTCCGGGCGCCGGATCCCAGGACGATCACCTTGATGCGCGCGCCGATGGCGGAGCGGTTGGCCTTTTTCCCAACGAGGCGGAGCTTGATCCAGTTGGCGTCGTGTCCGGGATTGCGGAACAGTGCGTTGAAGAACGCATCGCCCGTGTAGGCTCCCCCCATCACTGCATAGACGTCCTGGTCCCCGTCGCCATCGACATCGCCGAACGCGATGCCGTGCCCTTTCTGGAGATGCCCGAAGCCGCCGGAGGTGGTCACGTCCTGAAAGGTCCGGCCCGCCGCGTTGCGGAACATGCGGTTGGGGTAGATGTCGCCGAAGTCGGGGGTGCCGGTGCCGAGGTAGAAGTCCAGGAAGCCGTCGTTGTCGAGGTCGCCGAAGTTGACGCCCATCGCCAGGGTGGCGACATGGAGGCCGGCGGCTCGGCTGACGTCGTCGAAACGGCCATCGCCGCGGTTGCGGAAGAGTTTCGCGCCTTCGCCCTTCAAGGGATGCTTCAGGTAGTTCCGCACGACATCCGCCCGGTTGTCGGGGTCGTAGTCGGCGACGAACAGGTCGAGGCGGCCGTCATTGTCCTGGTCCCAGAACCAGCAGGGGAAGCTGTTGGTCGGGGAAGTCACGCCGGCTTCGGCGGCGACGTCCTGGAATTGCGGGGAGGAAGTTCCCTGCCAACCGCCGGGGTTGTGGAACAGCTTGTTCGCGCCCCGGTAGTCGGAGAGGAACAGGTCGCTCCAGCCGTCGTTGTCGAAATCGCCGGCGGCGACGCCCTTGATGTAGCCCCGGACATCGACCCCCAGGTTCGCGGCCACGTTTTTAAAGGTCCCATCGCCTCGGTTGCGGAAGAGTTCGCAAGGGTGGGGATCGTCCGCCGTCACGGTCTCGTTGGCGACGAAGAGGTCGAGATGGCCGTCGTTGTCAAAATCGAACCAGACGGCGGAGGAGGAGGGGTGGAAGGTCAGCAGGCCGGCGTCGATGGTGACGTCGGTGAAGGTGCCGTCGCCGTTGTTGTGGACGAGGGAATTGGGATGCCGGCCGGCGCGTTCCAGCCAGGCTCCCCGGATGACAAAGAGATCGGTGTGGCCGTCGTTGTCGTAGTCCGCCTGGGCGAGATTGAGTCCGCCAAAGAGGCCGTTCAGGCCGGCGGCCTCGGTCCTTTCCGTGAAACGACCGGAGCCGTCGTTCGCGAAGAACCGCAACTGGTCCTTCTGGCCCCAGGCCGAGGCGAAGAGATCGAGGTCGCCGTCGTTGTCGAAATCGTCCAACGCGGAGCCGCCCGCCATGCCGCGGACGGCGAGCCCCGCTTCGGAGGCGACATCCTGGAAGCGGCCGATGTCATGGGGCGAATCAAACGCGGTTAGGGGAAGAGCCCGGGCGGCGGTCGTCGCGTCGGGCTTTTCTCCCAGAGCCAGGGTCGCCACTGTCAACAGCCAACGGGCGGGCAGGTCGTCTGGTTTTTCCGCGAGGACCTCGTTGAGGAGCTTGATAGCCTTGCGGGCGCCGTCCGGATTGCCGTGGACGCCGGCTCCGGAGATGGGGAAGAGGCAGGATTCCGGATTGTGGTGGAGGATGCAGTTGGCCTGCTCGCTGCGACGAATATGGGCCACGGCCAGCCGGCTCTTCAAACGGGCGCCGTCCTCGCTCCAATACTTGGGGTCGTGCTTGCGGGCCAGGGCCATGAACTCCTCGAACAACCCGACGGAACGGTCGAGTTGGTTGGCGTTCAGGGATTCCTCGGCCAGCTCCAAGGTGAAATACATGCGTTCGTACACATTCGTCGCGGCCTGGCGTTGGGCGTCCAACTGTTCGACGATGGCCTCGTTCCAGTAGGCATGGGGATTGAGGTCGGTTTCGACGGCCAGACTGGCCAGCAAGGCCTTCATGTCCGGGGGAGGCGTCTTTGCTTTGCCCTTCGTGACCGCCGGCGAAGCCGACGCAGACGGCGATGGGTCCTTGGCGTCGTCGCTGCGATTGCAGGCGGCCGCCCCGAAGAGAAGGAAGACGACGAGCGCGAGGATCGTTGCGCGGTCTGCTGTCGCGGCGAACGGAGGTCTGTCGGTTTTCGAATTCATGGCACGTCAAGGTTGGCGGCTGCCGGTGTGCAATGCTGGCAGTTGGCAGGGAGTTTGTCGATGGGTTGCGTGGGGCTTGAGCGTGTTTCGTGGGGCGTGGCGCAGCCACCAGCCACCAGCCACCAGCCACCAGCCACCAGCCACCAGCCACCAGCCA
>JAYPFK010000055.1:0-8017 GCA_038126235.1 Verrucomicrobiales bacterium | reverse complement strand
ACCAGTAACCAGTAACCAGTAACCAGTAACCAGTCGATCCGCGTTCTTGTTTGTCACTGGCCAATGGCTTGCGTGCGCGATAACTTTCCGGTCTCGACATGTCTTGGGAATTCATCTTCAACGCTGCAGCCGTGAGCGGGGCGATCCTCGCCGCGCTGTATGTGTTCCGGTCCGCCGGGCTTCGCGCCGGTCGGGCCGCGCTGGTTGTTTCCTTGCTGCTGGGCCTGGGGCTGACCTTTGTGTTGGCGCGCATCCAGGACAGGCGCGTCGTGGAACTTCCGGTTCCCGAAAACCGCCCGCTCGAGGTCCTGAAGGGGGATTTTGTGGGCTCCCAGGCCTGCCGCAGCTGCCATCCCGAGGAGCACGCGAGCTGGGCGCATTCCTATCACAGCAAGATGACCAGACTGGCGTCGCCGGAGAGCGTGCTGGGGGATTTTGACAACGAGACCGTGGTCGCCGACGGCCGGGAATTCAAGCTGGAACGGGTCGGGGATGAGTATTTCGTGGAATTGGATGCGGACCTGCTGGAGTCAGGCGAGGGATCGCCGACGCCGCGCATCCGCCGGAAGGTCCTGATGACCACCGGATCGCATCACATCCAGTTCTGCTGGTTGGAAAGCGGACATTCGCGTGGCATGGAGCAGCTTCCGCTGGCCTGGTTGATCCATGAGGACCGCTGGGTGGCGCGCAATGCGACGTTCCTTTTCCCGCCCGACGAACCGGAGGAAAAGAACATCGGGCGTTGGAATGAGATCTGCCTGCGCTGTCATACCACCGACGGGCGGCCCGAACTGGTGGGGGCCTCCGAGATGTACACCGAGGCGTCGGAGTTCGGCATCTCCTGCGAGGCGTGTCACGGGCCAGGGAGGGAGCACGTCGCGTATTACCATTCGCCAGGGAACCGTTATGCGACAGCCCTCGGAGGGGAAGGGGAGGACACCATGAAGGACCCGGTGAAACTGATGCATCCGATGGATTCGCACGTGTGCGGGCAATGTCATGCCATGAGCATGGAGAAGACCCCGGAACTGAAGGCGCACTGGAGGAAGAGCGGTTTCACCTACCGGCCGGGCGATGATCTCACCGAGTCGCGTTTTGTGGGCAATGTAAAGGACGCGGCGAAGCTGAAGATCATGAAGGAGATCGATCCCTATGTGGACCAGGGACACTTCTGGCCGGACGGCATGATTCGCGTCGCCGGGCGCGAATTCAACGGGCTGATGGAGTCCCCCTGCTTCAAACGGGGGGAGGAGGACCGCCGGATGTCCTGCTTTTCCTGTCATCTGTTGCACCGGCCGGACGACGACACGCGTCCCGTGGATGAGTGGGCCAACGACATGTTGAAGCCCGGCATGACTGGCAACGACGCCTGCCTGCAATGCCACGAGGACATCGGGAAGAACCTCTCCGCCCATACGCATCATCCCACCGGAACCTCCGGCAGCGTCTGTTACAACTGCCACATGCCCCACACCACCTACGCCCTGATGGGAGCGATCCGCAGCCATCAACTGGACTCTCCCAATGTGCTGGTCACGCAGCAGACCGGCCGGCCCAACGCCTGCAACCAGTGCCATCTCGACAAGACGCTGGCCTGGACGGCGGAGAACCTCTACGAGTGGTTTGCCCAGCCCGTGCCTCCGATGAACGAGGAGCAGAAGGAGGTCGCGGCCTCGGTCCTGTGGCTGCTCCGCGGCGACGCGGGTCAGCGGGCGCTTACGGCCTGGACCTACGGATGGGATGCCGCGCGCGAGGTCTCCGGGACCGAGTGGATGCCGCCCTATCTGGGGCAGCTCCTGCTGGATCCTTATGACACGGTCCGATTCATCTCCCACAAGGCGTTGCGCAAGGTCCCGGGGTTCGAGGATTTCGAATGGGACTACGAGGCCCCGCGCGAGGATCGCTCGGCGGCTTTTCGGAAGCGTTACGAGGAATGGGCCGGTTCGCCGGCGTCCCGGTTGAAGGAAAACCGCGAACTGCTGGTCGGCGAGGACGGTCGGGTGGACGAGACGAAATTCAACTACTATCTCCGCCGCCGTGACGACCGCGCGATGTTCCTGATGGAGTGAACGCCCCGCACATTGGGTTTGAAAAAGCGCGGTCGGTCAGGATGATGCTTCCGATATGAGTTCCCCAGAGTACGACTACGGGCGCAAGAGCGGCGCATGGAAGATTGCGGCAATCGTCTCCGTGGCGGTGGTCGTGGCGCTGCTGGCGACCTTGAAGCGCGAGGTCGCTGAGCCGGTTGTCCAGAAGGAGAATCTCACGGTCTATTGCGCGGCGGGGATCCGCAAGCCGGTCGAGGAGATGGCCAAGCTTTACGAGGAGGAATACGAGGTCACGGTGCGGTTGGACTACGGGTCGAGCGGTGAAATGGAGGGCAAGATGGAGCTGGATTTGCAGAGCGGATCCACGCGCGCGGACCTCTACATCCCGGCCGATCAGTCCTTCGCCGACCGGGCGAAGGACAAGGGGCTGACCGTCGAGTCGATTCCCCTGGCCGCGTTCCGTCTGGTCGTGGCGGTGAAGGCGGATTCGAAGCGGGACTTCGATTCCGTCGACGCCCTGCTCCAGAGCGGCGCGACCTTTGCGATCTGCGACGAACTTGCCGGAGTGGGCAAGAAGACCAAGGACGCTCTCGCGGCCGTCGGGAAGTGGGACGCGGTGAAGGCGGCGGCGAAGACGAGTTTTCCGCGCGTTCCCGAGGCGGCCAACGCGGTGAAGTCCTCCGGCAATGTCGAGGCGGCCTTCCTCTGGGACTCCACCGCGAAGCAGTTCGGGCTGCGTGTCCTGGAACTGCCCGAGTTGGCGGCGGGGGAGGCGGTCATTTCGGCAAACGTGACCGCCGGGACATCGAAGCCGACGCAGGCGCTTCACTTTGCCCGTTATCTCGCCGCTCCCGAGAAGGGGAAGCCCGCGTTTGAAAAACACCATTACACGTCCATTCCCGGCGATGCGTGGGCGGACCGCCCGGAGATCGTGGCCTATTGCGGCGGGGTGAACCGCAATGCGTTGAAGGAGACGCTGGAGGATTTCGAAGAGCGGGAAGGCTGCACGATTCTGACGACCTATGCCGGATGCGGAACCATCATCGGCAACATCGAGGCCGGGAAGTTTGCGCTGCCGGACACCTTCATGACTTGCGACGCCAGCTACATGACCATGGTTCAGGACGATTTCCTGAACCCGTCCGACGTTTCCAGCACCAAGGTCGTCATGCTGGTGCGCAAGGGGAACCCGAAAGGCATCCGGTCCCTCAAGGACCTGACCAAGGAGGATGTGGCCGTCGGCACCACCGAGCCGAGGCACAGCACCCTGGGGGCCTTGAGCTGGCAAATGTTCGGCCAGGTCGGGATCAAGGAGGAGTTGGAGCGGAAGAAGTCGGTTGTCGTGACGTCGCCGACCGCGCACGAGCTGATCCTGCAGATGGAGGGGCACGGCAAGCTGGATGTGGCGCTCGTCTACGAGGCGAACTGCCAGCATCTCACCGACAACTTCGAACTCATCCCCATCGAACTGCCGCGCGCCAAGGCGGTGCAGAACATCGCGGTCAGCAAGGGCACGAAACACCCCCGGATGGCCGGGCGCCTGATGGAGGCCATTCTCTCCGCTCAGTCCAAGGAGCGCTTTCTGGGCAACGGCTTTTCCTGGGAAGCCAAGGGCGGCGAGAAAAAGTGATCGGGGCGCGGCGTTTACGCCGCTGAGGCGCTGGATCAGCGGGGCGTGCCTGAAGGTCGTGTCCGCTTGGGCGACGCAACGCAGCGGCCTGAAGGCCGCGTTCCGTTCCGCCGCCAAAAAATGCAATCGACATCCGCGGGGGCATCCTCTTTCCTCCTGCGCGAATCCCTCCCAGAAAACTGCACGAGAATCATGGACACATTCATCCTCGCGAATGCCTCCGGCGCCGTCAGCAACTGGCCGATCGCGGTCTTCCTGATCAGCGTCGCCTTCATCGTCCTCGCCATCACCAAGCTGCGCATGCACGCCTTCGTGGCCCTGATCTGCGCGGCCTTGATCGCGGGCTGGCTCTCCGGGTTGAATGGCGGCGAGCCGGGGCACATGGTCTCGACCATCGGCGATGTCGCCAAGGGCTTTGGAGCCACGGCGACCGGCGTCGGCATCGTCATCGCCCTTGCCGCCATCATCGGCATGTGCCTGCTGGAAAGCGGCGCGGCGGACCGGATCGTGCGGACCTTTGTGGGGATGTGCGGCGAGAAGCATGCGGGCTGGGCGTTGCTGGCGAGCGGCTTCGTGCTTTCGATCCCGGTGTTCTTCGACACCATGTTCTTCCTGGTGATTCCCCTTGCCCGCATGCTCGCCCTGCGGACGGGGAAGAACTACCTCTTCTTCGTCATGTGCATCGGCGCGGGGGGGGCGATCACGCATTCCATCGTGCCGCCGACTCCCGGTCCGTTGCTGGTCGGCAATGAACTGGGCCTGAACCTGGGCACCATCATCATTGCGGGCGTGGTCTTCGGCATCCCGCCAGCGATCGTCGCCATGTGGTATGCGAAGCGGCTCAATGCGAAGACGGACATTCCGGTCCGGGACGCGCACGGCTCCACCGAGGCTCCGGCCCCGGAGAAGAAGGACAGTGAACTCCCGTCCTTCGCCGCGTCGATCATGCCCATCCTCCTGCCGGTCCTGCTGCTCGGCGCCTATTCGTTCATCGACATGAAGGAGGAGACGGCATTGCGCGAGGCGGGCGAGGTGCGCGCCGCGGTGGCGCAGGAACTCGGCGTTGATGCCGCGTCGGCCGGCGACAATGCCGCATTCAAGAAGGCCTATGAGGCGGCGTTGGACGCGCCCGGGAACCACTCGCAACTGCATGCGGTCGCGAAGTTTTTCGGGGACAAGGTGATCGCTCTCGGCCTGGGGGCTTTGCTCTCACTGCTGGTCCTGATGAGGCAGGCGGGGCTCAGCATCGAGAAGGTCAGCGAGCGGTTCAACGAGCCATTGGAGACGGCCGGCGTGATCATCCTCATCACCAGCGCGGGCGGGGCCTTCGGCAAGACCATCGCCGCCTCCGGCATCGCCGACACGCTTCAGCACTACGGCGAGTCGTTCAACATCAACTACATCTTCCTTGCCTGGTTCGTCACCGCGCTGGTGCGGATCGCGCAGGGTTCGGCGACCGTGTCCATGATCACCGGCGTAGGCCTGATGTCCGCGTTGCTGGCCAACACCACGCTCGACTACCACGTCTTCTACATCTACCTCGCGATCGGCTTCGGCTCCATCACCTGCTCCTGGATGAACGACAGCGGGTTCTGGATCGTCGGGCGCCTGAGCGGCTTCACGGAGAAGGAGACGCTGAAGTCCTGGACGCCGATGCTGACGATCATCGCCGTGGTCGGGCTCGTGGAGTCAATTGTCTGCTCGAAGATCCTGCCGTTCAATTGAACGGCGGATTGGGGGAATGCTGGATTGGCGCAAGGTGGTGGAAATCTTGAGGGCTTACGCCAGGGCCGGCGTCTCTTCCATCTCCTCGATCCGCATGGCGCGGACCTTGGCGACGCGCTTGCGCTCGTGTTCCTTGAGGATCTTCTTGCGGATGCGCAGGTTCTTGGGCGTGGCCTCCACGTATTCGTCGGTCTTGATGTATTCCAACGCGCGCTCGAGGCTGAGCTGCATGGGCGGCTCCAGCATGATGCCCTTGCCCTCGCCTTGGGAGCGGAAGTTGGTGAGCTGCTTGGCCTTGGTGGGATTGACCGGCAGGTCGTTGTCGCGGGCGTTCTCACCCACGACCATGCCCTCGTAGACCTTGTCGCCGGGCTTCACCAGCATGCGTCCGCGTTGCTGGAGCGCGTCGAGGGCGTAGGCGGTGATGGTCCCGGTTTCCATGCTGATCAGCGAGCCGTTCTTGCGGGAATCGATCTCGCCGCGGTCCTCGCCGTATTCGTGGAAAAGGTGGCCGAGGACGCCGGTGCCGCGGGTGAGGTTCACCAGGTCGGTTTCGAAACCGATCAGGCCGCGGGTGGGGATGAAAGCCTCGACCGTGACGCCGCTGGAATGATGATCCATCGCGGTGATCTCGCCCTTGCGCCGGGCCAGGTTTTCCATTACGTCGCCAAGATACTGTTGATCGACCTCCGCAAAGAGCTTCTCGATCGGCTCCAGCAGCTTGCCGTCCTTGTCCCGGCGGAAGATCACCTCGGGCCGGGAAACGAGGACTTCGAAGCCCTCGCGGCGCATCTGTTCCACCAGAACGGCGATCTGCATCTCGCCGCGGCCGCTGACCTCGAAGATGTTCGGCGCGGCGGTCTCCCGCACGCGCAGGGAGATGTTGGTGCGGGTCTCCCGGATGAGGCGTTCCTGGATGTGCCGGGCGGTGAGCAGGCTGCCGTCCTGCCCGGCGAGCGGTCCGTCATTCACCGCGAACTCCATGTGGATGGTGGGCGGATCGACCGGAACGTAGGGCAGGGCGGGCGTCTCGGGATCGAGCGTCAGGGTCTCCCCGATGAACACCTCCTCCAGGCCGGTGATGCCGATGATGTCGCCGGCGGACGCGCTGGGGACCTGGATGCGGCTGAGCCCCTGGTGATGGAAGATGGCGCTGACCTTGCCCCGACTGGTCGAGCCGTCGCCGCGGCGGCAGTAGATCGTGTTTCCGACTTCGATCTTCCCGCCGAGAATCTTGCCGAAGCAGATGCGGCCGAGGTAGTCCGAGTAGTCGAGGTTGGCGACCAGCATCTTGAACGCGTCGCCGGAGCTGGCGACGGGCGGAGGCGTGTGTTTGACGATTGCCTCGTAGAGCGGCGTCATGTCGGTGGCCTCGTCCTCCAGTTCCAGCTTGGCGATGCCGTCCTTGGCCGAGGTGTAGACCACCGGAAAATCCAGCTGCTCGTCGGTGGCGTGGAGGGACATGAAGAGTTCGAAGACCTGGTCCAACGCCTTGTGCGGGTCGCAGTGTTCGCGGTCGATCTTGTTGACCACGACGATCGGGTGGGCGCCGGCCTCGAGGGCCTTCTTGAGGACGAAGCGTGTCTGGGCGCGGGGGCCTTCGAGCGCGTCCACCACCAGCAGGACGCCGTCGATCATGTTCATGATCCGCTCGACCTCGCCGCCGAAGTCCGCGTGGCCCGGGGTGTCCACGATGTTGACGTGGCAGTCCTTGTAGCGGAACGCGGCGTTCTTGGCCTTGATGGTGATCCCCTTCTCCCGCTCCAGGTCCATGGAGTCCATGACGCGTTCGGCAACCTCCTGGTTGGCGCGGAAGGTCCCGGACTGGCGGAGGAGACAATCGACGAGCGTGGTCTTGCCGTGATCGACGTGGGCGATGATTGCGATGTTTCGGATGTGTTCCATCAAGGTCGTTTTTTCAGTGAAGCGGCGGAATGTGCCGATGCCGCGGGCCCGGGTCAAGGACCCGCGTCGAAAAAAATCGGGCTGGGGGGAGCGGTTGCGACTCGTGTCGCCGGGGAAGGCGGGGAGGAAAGGCGGGGTCAGCGGGGCCGCGCCCGTCGCGGAAGGGCTGGCTTCCGAGCAAGCCGGGCAGCCGACTTTATGGGGCTATCCCTGCAAGGGGAGAGCGGGGAGAAGGCGGAGACGCCGTGTGGCCGGCGGCATCAAGCGCGGCCCTAGTCGCCTTTCTTGCGCTCCTGGACCGCGTTGCGGATTTCCTGGGCCAGGGCCTTGACGTCCTGCATTCCTTTTCTCACGCGGGTGCCGGCGGCGTTGTTTCCGCGGATGAAGAATTTCTCGAAATCGGGGGCGAGGCTGGCGACCAGTTCCTTGAGTTGTTCGTATTTCTCCATGATCTGTGTGGGTTGAGTCGGCGGTCTATAAATAATTGGCGGATCAGGTTCAACTTGGCGCCCCGTTCCGATCGGAATTCTCCCAAACCTGAGCCGGGTCGAAGCTAGTCGGCCGGTCCCGCCGCGTCAAGGGGAGGGAAATGGCCGCGCATCGCGGGGCGGGCAGCCCGTCAGTTTCCTTCCTGCAGGGCGAACCAGGCCTTCATCTGGTAGCTGCAGCGGCACTTGGAGGAGCCGTCGGGAATCAGGGCGAGGCCGCC
>JAYPFK010000054.1:0-49935 GCA_038126235.1 Verrucomicrobiales bacterium | reverse complement strand
TGCTGGTTGCTGGTTGCTGGTTGCTGGTTGCTGGTTGCTGGTTGCTGGTTGCTGGCGCCCGATTACAAATCACAAATCACGAACTAATCCTTCGATCTCCTGACATCCAAGGCGTCCCGGAGGCCGTCGCCGAGGAAGTTGAGGCAGAACAGGGTGAGGGACATGGCGATGCCGGGGAAAATCAGGAGCCAGGGATATTCCTCGATCGCCGACGCGCCTTCGTTGATCAGCACGCCCCAGGAGGTGGCGGGGGCCTGGACGCCGAGGCCCAGGAAGCTCAGCACCGCCTCGAAGATCATCACCGCCGGCACGGTCAACGTGGCGTAGACAATCACGGGGCCGATGACGTTGGGGATCATGTGGCGGAAGATGATCCGCGTCTGCGGCAGACCCAAGGCGCGGGCCGCCTCCACGAACTCCTCCTTCTTGATCGACAACACCTGCCCCCTGACGATGCGCGCCATGGTCAGCCATTCCACCGCGCCGATGGCAATGAAGATGAGCCAGATGTTCCGGCCGAAGAAGACCATCAGCAGGATGACGAAGATGATGAAGGGGATGGTGTAGAGAATGTCCACAAAGCGCATCATCAGCGCGTCGATCTTGCCGCCGAAGTAACCGGACACCGTGCCGTAGACGACGCCGATGCACATGGCAACCGCTGTGGCCAGCAGGCCGACCATCAGCGAGATCCGGCCGCCGAACAGCACCCGCGCGAAGACGTCGCGCCCCAGCACATCCGTGCCCATCCAGTGTTTCAGGCTGGGCGGTTGGGCGCCCATGTCGAGGTTCTGCGTCGTGGTGTCAAGACCGACGACCCAGGCGCCGAAACAGAACAGCGCGATCACGGCCAGCGTGATGCCGCTGGCGACGGCGAGCTTGTTCTTGGCCAGCCGATGCCACGAATCCTCCCACAGCGACTGCCCCTTCTCGGCCTGTTCGAGAAGCTGGGCGGCGTTGGCGGGCGCGGTTGTCTCGGCTTCGCTCATGTCATTGCTCGTCGAATCGCAGCTTCGGATTCAGCCAGATGAGCACGATGTCGGCGATGAGGTTCAGGGTGATGATCAGGACGGAATAGAACAGCACCGTGCCGAGGATCATCGTCTGGTCGCGGTTGGAGATGGAGGTGATGAAGAAGGTCCCCAGGCCGGGGATGGCGAAGATCTTCTCCACGATGAACGAGCCGGCCAGGAGGTTTGCCATGGCGGGGCCGAAGTAGGAGACCACCGGGCGGATGCCCCCGCGCAGGGCGTGCCGCAGGATCACGCGGGCCTCGCCGGCGCCCTTCGCCCGCGCGGTGCGGATGTAGTCCTGCCCCAGCACCTCCAGCATGCCGCCGCGCGTCAGGCGGGCGACGTAGGCGGCGTAGAAGATGCCGAGGGTCAGGGCGGGCAGGACGCGGTCGCTCCAGAAAAACCAGCCGCTGGCGTTGAACCACTCCCACTGGATGGCGAACATGAGCATGAACAACGGCCCAATGACGAAACGCGGCACGCAGATGCCGATCATGGCGAAGGACATGGGGATGTAGTCCTGGGCGGTGTTCGGCCGCATGGAGGCGACCACGCCGGCAAGGAGGCCCAGTGTCAGCGCGATGCCGATGCCCATGATGCCGAGCTGTAAGGAGATGGGGAACGCCGCCCCGATGATTTCGTTGACGCTGCGGTTGGGATACTTGGTCGAAGGGCCGAGATCGCCCTTCGCGACGTTTCCGAGCCAGAGGAAGTACTGCTGCACGAAGGGCTTGTCCAAGTGGTAGTACTCGTTCAGCGCCCGTTCCACTTCCTCCGGCACCTTCTTCTCCTTGTCGAAGGGGCCGCCCGGCACGCTCTTGATCATCGCGAACGTCACGATCGAAATGATCAGCAGGACCGGAATGGCCTGGGCGACGCGTATGGCGATGAAGCGTAACATGGAGGGCGGCGGCTTGTTATACAGGGAGGGCTCGGGGCGAAGCCTCCGGCTCTGGGATTTGGAGCTTGGGATTTGGGATTTCGAGCAGAGCCCTCATTCTTCCAGGGAAACATACTTGTAGGGATGGTGGTCGAGAATGGTCGGGTGCCAGCCCTTGACGCGGGGGTCGATCAGGTAGGTCGTCATGTAGTAGTAGATGGGCATGATCGGCAGTTCATCGAGCAGGATCTTCTCGGCCTCCTGCATGATGGCGTAGCGCTTCTCCTGGTCTCCGGTCTGGCCCGCCTCCTGGAGCAGGCGGTCGTAATCGTCGCTCCACCAGCGTGAATTGTTGTTGCCGCTTTCCCTGGTGTAGAGCTCGAGAAAGGTGTTGGGGTCGTTGTAGTCGCCAATCCAACCGAAGCGCACCATTTCGAAATCGCCCTCGGTCTTGGAGTTGAGGTAGACCTTCCATTCCTGATTCTCGAGCTTGCACTTGATGCCGAGGTTCTTCTCCCACATTTGCTGGATGGCCTCGGCGATGGTCTTGTGCGCCTCGTTGGTGTTGTAGAGGATTGCGTATTCCGGGAAGCCTTCGCCGTTCGGATAGCCCGCCTCGGCCATGAGCTGTTTGGCCTTGGCGATGTTGTATTCGATCTGGTGCTTCGAGGTGTAGCCGGCGCAGTTGGGCGGCACGAAGGAGAAGGCCGCCATTTCGCCGCCCTGGGTGACGTTTTTCACGATGGCCTCGCGGTCGATGGCCAGATTCAGCGCCTTGCGGACCTTCGGGTTGTCCAGGCCCGGCAGCGAGGTGTTGAACATGTAATGATAGGTGCCGAGATAGGGCGTGCTCATGAGCACACGTTCCTCTTCGGGCAGTTCCTTGTCCGAGGCCATGTACTTGGGAATCTTGGCCAGGGGCAGCTTTTCCGTCTTGTGGACCTGTCCGGCGCGGAAGGCGCGTTCCTCCGTGTCGTAGCTCTCGATCGGATAAAAGAAGATCCGGTTCAGTTGGACGCGTTCGGCATCCCAGTAAAGCGGGTTCTTGCGGACAATCAGGACGTTGTTGATCCGCCAGTCCTCCAGAACGAAGGGTCCATTGCCCACAAATCTCCCGGGGCGCGTCCAGGTGTTGCGCCGATCATCGACTCCGCCGTATTTCCGGATCGTCGGAATATGCACGGGATACCAGGAGTGGTGATTCAACAGCGAGAGGAAGAACGGCACGGAGTTGTTGAGCGTGATCTCCAGCGTCTTGTCGTCGATCGCCTTGAAACCGACCTGGTCGAAATCCTCGATCCCACTGTTGTAATACTCGCGGGCGTTGACGACATGGAAGAGCATGGACGCGTATTCATTGGCGAGTTTTGGCGTCAGGGCCCGCTTGTAGGACAGCACGAAATCCTCCGCTGTGATGGGGTCGCCGTTCGACCATTTTGCGTCGCGAAAATGGAAGGTGTAGACCGTGCCGTCGCTTGAAATGTCCCAGCTTTTGGCGACGCCGGCAACGGGATGAAGATCGACCGGGTCCTCGCTGACCAGTCCCTCGCACAAGGCCAGTTGGATGTGGTGTTCCGCCACGCCGGTCGTCAGGTGTGGGTCGATATCCTCGGGTTCGACGCCGTTGGCGAGGTGCAGTTCCTGGTTGAGAACGCCCGCGTCCGCGCGCTCCTGGCGATTGCCGCCGCCGGAAAGGGCGTAGAGGCACAGGACGAACACGCCGGCCACGACCAGGCCGCCGAGCAGGGCTTTGAATGTCTCGTTGAGGCGCATTTCAGTTCTTGCCGATTCCGATCTTCTTCAGGAACGGATCGATGGACCGTTCGCGGCCGAGGAAAAATCGAATGGAATCCTCCACGTCGCGGGAGCCGCCGGGGGCGTAGATCTCGTCGCGGAGACGACGGCCGGCCTGCTGGTCATAGAATCCCTTGGGCGCGTTCTTGAAGACGGTCTCCATGTCGGCGGCGATGGCGTCGGCCCAGGCGTAGCCGTAGTAGCCGGCGTCGTAGCCCATCAGGTGGCCGAAGTAGGTGACAAAGCTCGTGCCTTCCGGAACGGGCAGAAAGACGTCGCTGAGGATCTCGTTGGAAAGCCCGATGGCGCTCTTATGGTTCTTTGAGTTGATCTGCGAATGGAGCGCGAGGTCGAGGAGGCCGAAGGAAAGCTGTCGCCGGTAGAAGGTCCCGACGGTGGCGAGCTTGGCCGCCTCCATCTTGTCGAGGATGTCTTGCGGGATCTTCTTCGAGGAATCGCGGTAGTCGGCGGCGAAGCTGTCGAGCACGTCCTTGTCCCAGATCCAGGCCTCCAGCATCTGGGAGGGGGCTTCGACAAAGTCCCGCGGCACGCTGGTCCCGGCGAAGCGCGAGAATTCGGCGCGGGTCAGGACCGAATGCAGTGCGTGGCCGAATTCGTGAAACAGCGTTTCCACCTCGTTGTGCGAAAGCAGCGAGGGCTTGCCTTCTTCGGGCGGCGGGAAGTTGCAGATCAGGGCCACGGTCGGCCGCTGGTAGACGCCATTGGGAAGTCGTTTGCCCTCGATGATGCCGAACTGAGCGAAGTGGTTGTATTTCCCGTCGCGCGGGAACATGTCGAGGTAGACCATTCCCAACGGTTCGCCGGTCTTGGAATCGGAAATCAGGTGCAGGGTGAGACCATCCACCCATTTGTAGCCCGGATCGATGGTCTGGATCTTCAGGCCGAAGCAGTGTTCGTAGATGTCGAACATGCCCTGCAGGACCTTCCCGTAGGGGAAGTAGACGCGGAGTTGCTCGGTGTCGACGGTGTATTTCTCCTTCTTGAGCTGGTTGCTGTAGTAGCGCCAGTCCCAGAGCCGGATCTGCGCGTTCTGGTCGCCCGTGTCGCGGACCTTGAGTTGGCGGAACTGTTCCAGTTCCGCCTGGAATTTCGGTTGCAGGCCGTCCTTGAGTTGACGGACGAAAGTCATCGCGGTCTCGCCGGTCTTGGCCATCTTGGGCTCGGTCTTGTAGTCGGCCCAGGTGGCGTAGCCGAGTTTGCGGGCGATGGTGTCGCGCAGTTCGACGATCTGCTGCAGCAGCGCCGAGTTGGTTTCCTTGGCGAGCGTGTAGCGGGCGAGTTTGAGTTTCTTGCGGGTCGCCTCCTTCCTCGCGTTCTGCATCACCACCATGAAGTGGAAGGTGACATTGGCCTGCACGGTGTATTCGTCGTCGCCGGTCTTGGCGCTTTTGAGGAAGTTCTCGGGAACGCCCTCGAGGTCGGCGGCGGTGAATTTTACGGCCTTTTTCTCCTTGGTGACGTTCGTCTGGAAATCGGTGGTCAGGCCGGCCAATTGCTTGCGCAGCGCCTCCACCTCGTCGCGTTCCTTCTTGGGCAGGTGCAGCCCGGCGCGCTTGTAATCGCGCAGGGTCTCGTCGAAGAGCTTCTTCCGTTCGCCCTCGAGTTGCGGCTTTGAATCGGCGTAGGCCCGCACGGCGCGATAGACGTCCTCCCGGTAGTCGAGCCCGACGGACCAGGCCTCGAACTTCTTGATGCCTTCGGTGGCGGCGTCGCGCAGCTTGGCGTCCTGGGCGGTCTCCTTGATCAGGTAGACGCGGTTGGCGACCGTCATGGCTTCATAGCCGATGTCGTCCAGGGCGCGGATGGTGTTGTCGAAGTTGACCCCATCCGCCTTGAGTCGCCCGACCCCGTCCAAGGCCGCGTCGGCCTTCGCGATGGCGCCGTCGATCGACGCCGCGATCTGGGCCGGATCGGTTTCAAAGACCGGGATGGTCAGGAGGGAGCCGAACTCGGCGGCGCGTGCCTGGGCGACGGCCAGGGAGGCCGGTCCGTCCGCCTTGGGGCCGGAAACACTGGAACAGGAAGCCAAGGCGCCGGCGAGAAGGGTCGGCAGAATGAATCGGAACCGCATAGGGCCGGGAAAATAGGAATCGTGGATGCGAGGGGCAAGCGGATTTGAACTCCGCTTGGCGGCTGGGATTGCCGGATCGAGGCCTCAAGCAGGCAAAATCGTCGGACCAGACATCCGATGGGTTGCGTTCCGGGCGTGTCGGTTGGGGGCCGTGGTGGCGCTTTTGTGGGAGTGGATGCGGCATGCAGCCGCGACGCTGTCCCGCTTGTTGACGATCGGAGCCGCGCCTCCGGCCCTCTTCGGCATTTCGCCGTCCGCTTGCATTCGTGGTCGATAGCGGGTGAAACTGCGGGATGCGAATTGCTGCCATCGTAAGTGCGGCGGGGCGTCCCGCGGTCACATTCGTGGCCGTGGCCGCGTCGGTCCTTGCCTCGGCCACGGCTTCCGGCGCCGGGTATGTCGTGGGACCGGGGAAGCCGTTGTCGGAGGTGGGGGACGTCCCGTGGGAGGCGTTGGAGCCCGGCGATGAGGTGGAGATTCACTGGCGGGCCGAGCCTTATCACGCAAAATGGGTGATCTGCCGCCGGGGAACGGTGGACGCGCCGATTGTGGTGCGGGGCGTTCCCGGCCCGAAGGGCGAGCCGCCCCGGATTGACGGGCGCGACGCGACCACGCGGTCAGCGCTCAACTTCTGGAGCGAGGCGCGAGGAGTGATCAAGATCGGGGGGGCGAACCGGCCCAAGGACACGACGCCCGCGCACATTGTGATCGAAGGTCTGGAGATCTCGGGAGCCCGGCCGCCCTATTCTTTTTCCGGAAGGCAGGGCGGGTTGCCTTACGCGAAGAATGCGGCCGCGATCTTTCTTTCGAAAGGCGAGCACATCGTCATCCGCGACTGCGTCCTGCGCGACAGCGGCAACGGACTGCTCGTCTCCGCCGAATCGAGCGATGTGTTGATCGAGGGCTGCCACATTTACGACAACGGCAATGAAGGCAGCGTTTTCGAACACAATGCTTATACCGCCGCGGCCGGCATCACCTATCAATACAACCGTTTCGGTCCGCTGCGCGCCGGTTGCCGCGGCAACAACCTCAAGGACCGTTCGGCGGGCACGGTGATCCGGCACAACTGGATCGAGGGCGGCAACCGGCAACTCGACCTGGTCGATGCCGAGGACAGCGAACGTCTGAGGAACGACCCGCGCTACGCCGAGACCTTCGTCTACGGCAATGTGCTCATCGAACTGGACGTTGAGGACAACAACCAGATCGTCCACTTTGGCGGCGACAGTGGAAAGACGCAATGGTACCGGCCGGGCGTCCTGCGCTTTTACCACAACACCGTGATCTCGAAGCGCCGTTCGAACACGACGCTTTTCCGGCTTTCGAGCGGTCGGGAAAAAGTCGATTGCCGGAACAACCTGATCTACATAACGGCGCCGGGTCGTCAGTTTTCAATCCTGGCCGGCAAGGGCTCGGCGCTTCTGAATGGCAACTGGATGAAAAAGGGTTGGTCGATGCGCCGGGGTGAACGCCCTCCTCGCGACCTTGGCGGCAACCTCTCCGGCGATGATCCGGGGTTTGTCGATACGGGGCGTGACGACTACCGCCTCCGGTCGGATTCGCCCGCCGCGCGCGCCGCGTCGCCTTTGCCGGGTTCCTGTTCCTCCCATCCTGTCAGGCGTGTCTACGTTCCTCATCGGCAGGGACGGGAGCGGACCCAGCGCGAGTTGCAAAAGCCCAGCCTGGGCGCCTTGGAGACCGAGGGATAGGCCTCAGGCTCCGATCTGCTTCCTGAGCAGGGAACAGATCCGGTCGGTCCAGTCCTTCATCAGGGCCTCGTTGCGGCATTCGATGAGGAGCCGGATCTTGGGCTCCGTGCCGGAATAGCGCAGCAGGAGTCGGCCGCCTTCCGCGCCAATGGCCTCCTCCGACTGTTTCAAGAGTTCGGGGAGGCCGTCGATGTCCTCGAAAGGGGGCTTTGACTCGACGACCACGTTGGTCACCAGCTGGGGAAACCGGGTCCAGCAGGCGGCGAGGTCGGACAGTGTTCGGCCGGATTCCTTCATGATCCTGAGGATCTGAAGCGCGGCGACCAGGCCGTCTCCGGTGGTGCTGTGATCGCGGAAAATGAGATGGCCGCTCTGCTCGCCGCCGAGGTTGAAGCCGTTCTTGAGCATCTCGTCGATGACGTTCTTGTCGCCGACGGCGGTGCGGATCACCTTGCCGCCCGCTTTCTCGACAGCGTCGATGAGCCCCGCGTTGCTCATGACCGTGGTGATGAGGGTCTCCTCGTTCAGGGTCCCGTTCGCCAGCATGTTCAGCGAGGCGATCGCCATGACGTCGTCGCCGTCAATCAACCTGCCGGTTTCATCGCAAAGGAGGACGCGATCAGCGTCGCCGTCGTGGGCGAGGCCGATGTCGGCGCGGTATTCGGTGACCTTGGCGCAGAGTTGCTGCGGGTGCATGGAGCCGCAGTTGTCGTTGATGTTCTTGCCGTTGGGGCAGTCGCCCACGACGAAGATCTCGGCTCCGAGTTCCTTCAAGACGCAGGGGGTGGACTTGTAGGCGGCGCCGTGGGCGCAATCGACCACGATGCGCATGCCCTCCAGGGTCATGCCGCGCGGGAAGGAGGACTTGGCGTATTCAATGTAGCGGCCGAGTGCGTCCTCGATGCGGACCGCCTTGCCAATGGCTCCGGCGGTGGGGCGGATGTTCTCGATCTCGCCGCTGAAGACCAGCTTCTCGATGCGGGTTTCGATGTCGTCCGCCAGCTTGTAGCCGTCCGCGCCGAAGAACTTGATGCCATTGTCGTCGTAGGGGTTGTGGGAGGCGGTGATGACAATGCCGGCGTCGGCGCGGAGGCTGCGGGTGACGTAGGCGACGCCCGGTGTGGGCAGCGGGCCGATGAAGAGGACATCGACGCCCATGGAGAGCACGCCGGAAGAAAGGGCGTTCTCCAGCATGTAGCCGGAGAGCCGGGTGTCCTTGCCGATGACGATGCGGTGGCGGTCGCGGCCGCGGGCCTGGATCTCCAGGCTTTTGAAGACATGCGCGGCGGCGCGGCCGAGCTTGAGGGCGGTTTCAGCCGTGACAGGTTCAATGTTGGCGCGGCCGCGGACGCCGTCCGTGCCGAAGATCTTTTTCTGGGAACTCATTCGTTGTCGGGGAGCGAACCGTCCCCGGATGGGGCGGGCGCGGGCGCTTTCTGGGCGGCGGGTTGGTCGGATTGGCTTGGCGCGTTCGTGGGAGCGGAGGCGCGGTCGGCGGCATTCGTTGCGACCGTGATCAGCCCCGTCTTGTTGGTCGACAGATTCTCGTCAGGCTTGATGGTTTCCTTGGGTTTGGGATCGGCTTTCTTGGGCGGTTCCGGCGGCGGAATGCGTTTCACGGTCGCCAGGGCCGGGGTGATGCTGGCGGGGGTCACCGACAGCGGTGTGTGGACCTCGATCCTTACCGGGATCCCGGCGTGTTGCTCGGCGGTGTTGAATTTCTCCAAGACTTCGGTGATGTCCGCAAAGACCTGGACTTTCGTGGCGTCCATCCCGTCGAGCTGTTCCTTCTCGCCTTGCAGGACGATCTCGACCTCGGTTGGTTTCACCTCGTAGGCGTAGCTGTCGCTCGGGGGCTTGAGCAGCGCGACGGGGCGGGTCACGGGCTTGCTTTTGACGATGGCGTTGGCGGGCTTGGGTTTGGCGGGGGTCAGGAGGTTCGGCAGGGGGCTGGCGGGCTCCTCGGAGACGGTGATCTTCTCGTCCTCCCCGGTGCGCGAATCGTCACTCTGACCGGTGCGGATGCTCAGCCAGGTCATGAAGGCGAGCACGAAGCTGAGGAATTTCGCCCAGAAATTCCGTTGAATGGCGCGGCGCAGACCCATGGCGTTTTACTTGGCTTCCGCCTTGGCGACGGCCGGTTGGGCGGAGGATTGCGGGGCGTCGGACTTTTCCTCCGCTGCGTCCGGTTGTTCGGCGTCCGTTTCCGTCCGGTTCTCACCGCCCCGTCCGCGGGCTGGTCGCCGTTTGCGGCCGAACAGGCTTGGGGCGGCTCCCCGCTGGTCGAGGGTGACGAAGATCGAGCTGAGGAACTGGCGCAGTTCGTTGAGGGTGACGCCGCGTTCCAGATGCCCCTTGTAGGCGTAGGAGATCTGGCCGGTCTCCTCGGACACGATGATGACCACCGCGTCGGTCTCCTCGCTCAGGCCCAAGGCTGCCCGGTGGCGGGTGCCGACGCTCTTGTCGAGGTCCTGTCTCTGGGTGAGCGGGAAGATGCAGGCCGCGTAGGTGATGCGGTCGCCCTTGATGAGGACGCCGCCGTCGTGGATCGCGTTGTTCGGAAAGAACACGGTTTCGAGCATCTCGGGCGAGGCGTCGCAGTCGATTTCCACGCCGGACTCGACCGCCTCGCGCAGTTGGATGGCCTGTTCCACCGCGACCAGGGCTCCGATGCGCATCTTGGAGAGGCGCTCCATGGCGCGGATGAGGACCTCGATGTTTTCGCGTTCCTGGCGGGCGGTGTTGAAGAGGGGGCGGTTGCCGACCTCAGCGAGGATGCGCCGCAGTTCCGGCTGGAAGATGACCAGCGCAACGAAGGGCATGAGGAACAGGAGGTATTGGAGCACCGCGCTGAGCACGGTCAACTGGAACACGTTGGCCATGAAGACCAGTCCCAGGAAGAGGATGAAGAAGCCGGTGAGCCCGAGCACCACCGCCCAGCCCCGCGTGCCGCGCAGGAGGCGGTAGAACTGATACATGCCGATCCACAGGACCACGATCTCCAGCATCGGCCGCCAGCCGACCTGCCAGTATTCCGTGATCAGTTTGAGAATCGAATCCGTCGTCATGGTCGCCACTCAAGGATGGCTTCGATCGTGCGCAGGGCCTGGACGGTTTCCGCGACATCGTGGACCCTCACGATCTGAACTCCGGCCTCCACAGCATGGCACGCGCAGGCAAGCGATCCGGGCAACCGATCCGCCGTGCCGGTTCCCAGCAGTCTGCCCATGAACGATTTGCGTGACGCGCCGAGCAAAATCGGCCGTGGTAAACATGTAAACTTGGACAGCCCTCCGAGCAACGCCAAATTGTGTTCCAAGGTCTTTCCGAAGCCGATTCCGGGGTCGAAAATGACCTGTTCGGCCCCGACCCCGGCCGCTTCCAGCCTTGTTAGCCGGTCGGTGAGGAAGCCGGAAACCTCCGCGATCACGTCGTCGTAGACGGGGTTCTCCTGCATGGTCTTGGGAGTCCCCCGCATGTGCATGGCGACGTAGCCGGCGCCGTGTTTCCCGACGAGCCGCCACATGGCGTTGTCCTCCCGGTTGGCTGCGATGTCATTGACGATGGCGGCGCCCGCCTCCAGGGCCGCTTTCGCGACGGGGGGCTTCTGCGTGTCGATGGAGAGGGGGACGTCCACCTTCCCGGCCAGTTTTTCAAGTACCGGCAGGACCCGGCCCAGTTCCTCCTCTTCCGACACGGCGGGCGCCCCTGGCCGGGTGGATTCGCCGCCGATGTCGAGAATATCCGCCCCTTGGCCGACCAGCAACAAGGCCTGGTCGACCGCCGCGTCGGTCTCGACGAAGCGTCCGCCGTCGGCAAAGGAATCGGGCGTCACGTTCACGATTCCCATGACCAACGTGGGTCGTGGGAAGGTGAAGGTGAACTGGCGGGCGCGGAGGACCAAGCCGGAGGTGGGAAGGGTTACACGGTCGGCCCCTGGATCAGTTCGATCTCATAGCCTTCCGGCGCGTCGATGAAGGCGAATCCGCCGCCGTCCTCCTTCATGCGGGGGCCGTCGGAGTATTCGATGCCGAGGGAGGCGAGGTGTTTTCCGAATTCCTCCAAGCTGTCGACCGAGAAGGCGAGGTGGGTCAGGTCCTCCTGGCAATGGACGGGGCCGCTGGCGGGGAAGCTGCAGATCTCGATCAATTCCTCGCTCTCGGGAGCCTTGAGGAAGACCAGTTCCGAACCGCGCGGCGACTTGTGGCGGCGTATCTCCTCCAAACCGAGGACTTGCTGGTAGAACTTGATGGTTCGCTCGAGATCGTCGACCCGGTAACGCGTGTGCAGCAGCTTCTTGACCTTGCTCATGCGCGGACCATATCGACCGTGTCGACGGGGGGCAATCAAATCGAGTTCCGGCCGGTTGTGGGACTGCGGCGCCCGGGCCGAATGCGGGGCGCGGCCCCATCGCCCTGGTTTGCCAATCCGCTCGTTCCGGTTAGACTGCGCGCCGGTGATCTTCTCCTGGCTCAAACGTCGTCGACGCGCCCGGCTTCTTGCGAAGCCGTTCCCGGAAAACTGGAACGGCTGGCTGGCGCGGACCGTCCCTCACTGGGCTCGCCTGAGCGGGGAGGAAAGGGACCGACTGCGCGACCTGGTCCGTGTCTTCATCGCCGAGAAGACCTGGGAGGGGAGCCGGGGGCAGGAGGTGACTGAGGAGATGAAGGTGGTCATTGCCGGCCAAGCCTGCCTGCTGCTGCTGGGCCTGGAGCACGATCATTTCCGGAATGTGAAGACCATCGTGGTCTTTCCCCGGCAGTTCGTCCCGCACGAGATGCTGGACTTCGATGACCAGGGGATCGCGCACGAATCGCAGGCCCCCGCGCTCGGGTTGGCCTATGAGGGCGGTCCGGTGATCCTCTCCTGGGCGGATGCGCGGGCGGGCGGACGCAACTCGCAGGACGGCCTGAACGTGGTCCTGCACGAGTTCGCCCACAAGTTGGATCTCCACGACGGCGTCGTGAACGGGACGCCCGTGCTGCGCAACCGGCGCGATTACGCGCGCTGGGCGGAGGTGATGCGCAGGGAGTACGACACGCTCGTCGAGGCGTCGCGCAAGGGCCGGGCGACGCTGCTGGACGATTACGGGGCCACCGACCCGGGGGAGTTCTTCGCGGTCGCGGTGGAGTGTTTCTTTGAGAAACCCATCCAGCTCTGCAAGCGGCACGCGGACCTGTATGAGGTGCTGCGCGGTTATTTCGGACAGGATCCCGCCCAGAGATTACGCATGAGTCGCCGAGATGGCATCGACGGTGAGGCAACTGTCCCCAGTGAGCCGACGTGAGCATTTCCCTGCGCGGCTCATTGTGGACAATTCGCCCTGCCCCCACCGCCCGTTTTTGACTTTCTCCCGGCGTTCCTCTAGCCTCGCGCGCGCATGAGAATCATCCGTCATACGGACAAAGACTTTGAGCGGCAGTTGCAGAGACTGACCGCGCCTTCCAGCCTGTTCGATCGCGCGATCGAGGAGCGGACGCGGGCCATCGTGGACGACGTCGCCAAGCGGGGCGACAAAGCCGTGCTGGAGTTCACTGAGCGCTTCGATGGCGCGAAGCTGACCGCGAAATCGCTGGTCGTCACCGCGGCCGAGCTTGTCGCCGCGAACAAGGCCGCCGGCAAGCCCCTCCGGGACGCGGTCGCCGTCTCCAGCAAGAACGTGGCCTTCTTCGCAAAGCAGTCGCTGCGCCGGAACTGGTCGGCGAAGAACGCGCAGGGCGCGACCGTTGGCGAGAAGTTCGATGCGTTCGGGCGCGTGGGCATCTACATCCCGGGCGGCACGGCGCCGCTGGTTTCCACCTGCCTGATGACCATCGTCCTGGCCAAGGTGGCGGGTTGTCGGGAGATCGTGGTCTGCACGCCCTGCGGCAAGGACGGCAGGGTGAACGAGGCCATCCTCTATGCGGCGCAAAAGGCCGGAGCGACGGAGATTTACCGCGTCGGCGGCGCGCAGGCCATCGCCGCGATGGCCTTGGGGACGAAGACCATCCGTCCGGTCCAGAAGATCTACGGCCCCGGCAACGCCTACGTCGTGGCCGCCAAGCGATTGCTGGTCGGGCACGTCGCCATCGACCTGCTGCCCGGACCCAGCGAGTTGCTGGTCCTGGCCGACGGCACCGCCAACGCGCGATACGCCGCCGCCGACATGCTGGCGCAGGCCGAGCACGGCTCCGGCCATGAGCGTGTCTGGCTCGTGTCCACCTCGGCGAAATTCATCAAAGCGGTCCAGCAGGAGATCGAAAAACAGCTGCCCTCGCTTTCCCGCGCGGACTTCATTCGCAAGGCCTTGAAGAACGGCGGCTGGCTTGTGCAGGTGAAGTCCCTGACCGACGGCGTCGAACTGGCGAATCGGTTGGCGCCGGAGCACTGCGAGGTCATGACGAAGGACGCCGCGAAATTGTCCAAGGGCATCGTCACCGCCGGCGCGATCTTTCTGGGCCCCCTGTCGCCGACGGTCTTGGGCGACTACCTGGCGGGTCCGAGCCACACCCTGCCGACGGGCGGCGCCGGCGCCTCGTTTCCCGGCCTGACGGTGGACCAGTTCCAGCGCCGCACCAGCGTCGTGCAATACAACCGCGCCGCGCTCGCCCGGTCGATTGACACCGTGAAGCAGTTTGCGGCGATGGAAGGGCTGGACGCGCACGGGCGTTCCGCGGAGGTCCGGCTCGATGACTAAGCGCGCGTCATCCTCGAAGGCGGCGGCCGCCGGACCGGCTCCGAAGTCGCTGATCCGGCCGTTGGTTCACGGCCTGCACGCCTACGTTCCGGGCGAGCAGCCGAAGGTTCGCGGGCTGATCAAGCTCAACACCAACGAGAATCCCTTCCCGCCCTCCGACAAGGTCCTGGACGCGATCAAGCGCGCGGTCGACGGCCGGCTGCGGTTGTATCCGAATCCGACGGCCCAGCCGCTCCGCGAGCGGTTGGCCAAGCTGCACAAGTGTGCGGCGGAAAACGTCATCATCGGCAACGGTTCCGACGAACTGCTCGCCCTGGCGACCCGCGCCTTCGTCGAGCCCGCGAGCCCGGCGAAGTCCGGCAAGGCGGTGGACCGCGAGACCATCCAGTATTTTACGCCCAGTTATTCCCTCTACCCGGTATTGTCCGACATCCACGGCGCGCGGAAGAACGAGGTTCCGTTGAACGAGGACTACTCGCTGCCGTCGGTCGCGGACCTGCGGCGCGGCAAGCGCTGGAGTTTTCGCGCGGCGCTGACCTATGTGACCACGCCGAACGCTCCCAGCGGCCGCGGTTATTCCACCGCCGAACTGGACGAGCTCTGCCGCGCGCAGAAGGGGCTGGTGATCCTGGACGAGGCCTATGTGGATTTTGCCGAGGAGCACGCCATGGAGTTGGCCCTGAAGCATCCGCACGTGATCGTTTCGCGGACCTTTTCCAAGTCATACTCGCTGTGTTTTCAACGGATCGGCTACTTTGTCGGGCATCCCGAGTTGATCGCTGCGTTGGACAAGATCCGCGACAGCTACAACGTCACCGGTCTCGGTCAGGCCAGCGCGCTGGCGACGTTGGCGGACCTGCCCTATTACCGAGCGAACTTCCGCAGGGTGATCGAGACGCGGGAGTCGGTTGCCGCCGAACTGGCCGGGCTGGGGTTCCGCGTCCTGCCGAGCCGGACCAACTTCCTGCTGGCGCAACCGCCCCGTTTCGCCGCGCGCCGTTGGTTCAAGGAACTGCGCGAACGGAAGATCGTTGTCCGTTTCTTTGACAAACCGGGACTCGACCGATACCTCCGGATCACCATCGGCACGGAGAAGGAGATGGCGGCGTTGTTGAAGGCGGCCCGGGCGATCCTTAAGCTTTGATCTGTCTCGATCACAATTCCGCGGCGCGCCCGCTTCCGGAGGTCGGGGAGGCGATGGCCAAATGCGCGCGGGATTGCTTCGGCTCGCCGTCCTCCCTGCACCGCTTTGGGCTTGATGCCCGCGCCGCGTTGAACACTGCCCGCGAACAGATCGCCGGTCTGATCAACGCGGAGTCGCCCGAGGAGGTCCTTTTCACCGCCAACGCGACCGAGGCTGCCAACCTGGCCGTTGTAGGGACGGTCGAAGCCAATCGGCGCTTCGGGGGGCGACGGCTCGTCATGAGCGCCGCGGAGCACCCGTCGGTGATAGAGCCGGCGCTCGCGTTGAAACCCGGCGACATAGACTGTGACTTGATCGAGGTGGACGGCCTCGGCGCCGTTGATCCTGCCCGCGTCGAGACAGCCCTCGGGGAGGATTGCCTGTTGCTTGCCCTGCACCACGCGAACCACGACCTGGGGACGATTCAACCAATCGAAGAGTTTGGGGGCATCGCTTCGGAGGCGGGCGTTCCGTTCTTTGTCGACGCCTCGTTCAGCGGCGGGTGGCTGCCGGTCGATGTTCGGGCCATGAATGCGTCGCTGCTTTCTTTGGAGCCGAACCGCTTTTACGGGCCGAAGGGCGTGGGCGTCCTCTACCGGCACAGGCGGGCGAGGATCCAGCCGCTCCTTCGCGGCGGCGCGCAGGAGGATGGACGGCGCGCGGGCGAGGAGAATCTCCCGGCCATCGTCGGAGCCGGCGTGGCGGCGGAGATCGCCGGACGTGAACTGGATTCCCGACGCGGGAAGGTCGCCCGGCTTCAAGCCCGGCTTTGGGAAGGCTTGCGCGAGCGCGTTTCCCAGCTCCGCCTGAACGGCCCGGCACCCGGCGCTAATCGCCTGCCCACCAACCTGAACGTCAGCGTCGAGTTCGTCGAAGGCGAGGGAGTCGCGCTGCGGGCGGATCTGAAGGGGGTGGCGATCGGCAGCGGTTCGGCCTGTGTCTCCAAGGCGCTGAAGGTCCCGCGCGCTCTGGCCGCCATCGGACTCGATCCCTCGCTGGCCCAAGGCTGCGTGATCCTTTCGCCGGCCGACATCAACACCGAGGAGGAGATCGCGGAAGCGGTGGAGATTCTGGCCGGGGTGATCGCCGACCTGCGCGGCATGTCGCCGACGTGGGAGGAGTTCCAGGACGGAAAACGCGCCTCAGAGTTGAAGCAGGATCGTTAAGGACAGGATCATTGGATTCGAAAAGGATGATCCTGCCCCAATGGTTCTGTCCCTTCATGGTTTCCTGGAAATCACCCTGCCCTCAGAGCCTCGCCGGTGTGTCCCTTGTCCTTCGCGACTTCCTCCGGTGTTCCCACAGCGACCACGCGTCCGCCCTGGTCGCCCGCGTCAGGGCCAAGATCGATCAGCCAGTCCGCGCCCTTGAGCACGTCGAGGTTGTGCTCGATCACCACCAGTGAGTGACCCAGATCGACGAGCCGTTGGAAAACATCCAGCAACACGCGGACGTCGTCGAAGTGCAGGCCGGTGGTGGGCTCGTCGAAGAGAAACAGCGTCGGTTTCTCGGCGCGCGCCTGGGACTTCGCGAATTCGGCCAGGTGGCGCACCAGCTTCAGGCGCTGGCACTCACCGCCGGAAAGCGTGTTGATGGGCTGGCCCAGGCGCAGGTAGCCGAGACCGACCTGCTGCAGATAGCCGAGACTCTCGATCGCGCGCCGGGCGTGACGCGAGTCCGCGTAGGCGTCGTCGTCAAAGAACGCGATCACGTCGTCCACGGTGGCTTCCAACGCGTCGGCGACGGACCAGGAACGCGCGTCCTCCCGCCGGGGACCGACGGCTCCCTCGAGCGTCACCTCCAGCACGCGCTCCCGATAACGGCGGCCGTCGCAGGACGGGCAGCGGATGAAGACGTCGCTGAGGAACTGCATCTCGATCTTCTCGAAGCCCATGCCGCGGCAGCGTTCGCATTGCCCCTGCGCGGAGTTGAAGCTGAAGTTGCCGGCCTTCATGCCGCGCTGTTGGGCCAGCGGCGCCTGGGCGAAAAGCTCGCGGATGTGGTCGAAGGCGCCGATGTAGACGGCGGGATTGGAGCGCGGCGTGCGGCCCAGCGAGGACTGGTCCACCAGCACGGCGCGGCCGAGTTTCTGCCAGCCTTTCAACGTCGCGCGCTTCACGGCGTCGGGCTGGTCGTCGCTGTCAAAGGCTTCGGCGGCGTCGTCCTTCTCCTCCGATCCCAGCTTTTCCAACAGGGCCGGCAGCAGGATTTCGCGGACCAGCGTGGTCTTGCCTGAGCCGCTGACGCCGCTGACCGCGACAAACCGGTTCAACGGGATCTCGACCGAAATGTTGTCCAGGTTGTGCAGCGTGGCGCGGGAAAGCGACAACCTGGCGTCGCCCTTTTTGACGGGCCGTCGTTGGGGGAGGGGAATCGTGCGTCGGCCGCTCAGATACTGGCCGGTCAACGACCGCTTCGATTTCAACAACCTGGACAGCGGGCCGTTGAAGACGACCTCGCCGCCCTTCTCGCCCTGTTCCGGGCCGAGGTCCACGATGCGGTCGGCGGCGCGGATGACGCCGGCCTCGTGCTCCACCACGACCACCGCGTTGCCGGCGTCGCGCAGTCGGTGGAGGATGCCGATCAGCCGCGAGGTGTCCCTCGGGTGCAGTCCCACGCTGGGCTCGTCGAGCACGAACAAGGTGTTCACCAGCCGCGCGCCGAGGCAGGTGGTCAGGTTGACGCGCTCGGTCTCGCCGCCGGAAAGCGAGCGCGTCGGCCGGTCGAGTGTCAGGTAGCCAAGGCCGACCTCGACGAGGTAACCCAGGCGCGAATGCACCTCGCCGAAGACCACGCCCAGCGGATCCGTCGGCTTGAACTTCGCCTTTTTACGAAGTTGGTCCACCAGCTCAAAGGCGTCGCGGATCGGCAGGGCGTAGAAGTCCGGCAGCGTCAGCCGCTTTCCGCGCGAGCCGGGGACATGCAGTTGGAACTGCAGAGCCTCCGGCTTGAAGCGTTTTCCATCGCAATCCGGGCAGCGCGAATACGACCGCCAGCGCGAGAGGAACACGCGCATGTGCATCTTGTAGCTCTTGGATTCCAGCCAGCGGAAGTAGCCCTTCACTCCATACCAGGCCCGCGGCCAGCGATGCTCCTGGTCGACCCCGTAGTCCTCGTCGCCGTCGATCACCCACTTCTGCAGTTTCGCCGGCAGCTTGCGGAAGGGCACGTCGGTCGGGACGTCATGCTTCTTGCAGGCCTTCATCAGGTCGCGATGACTCTCTTCGCCGTGGCCGCTCTCCCACGGCTTGACCACGCATTCGGCGAGCGTGCGGTTGTGGTCCGGCATGACGAGGCCGTAATCGATGCCGATCACCCGGCCGAATCCCTTGCAGGCGGGACAGGCGCCGACGGGATTGTTGAAGCTGAACAACGAGGGCGTCGGTTCGCGGAATTCGCGGTCGCACTCCGCGCAGTGGAAATGGTTGGAAAACGGAATGGCTTCGCCGCCGTCCACGCGGATGGCGAGCCTGCCCTTGCCAAAGTGGTAGGCCTGTTCGCAGGCCTCAACGAAACGCGCGCGGTTGGCGGTCTTCAGCTTCACGCGGTCCTGCACCACCGTGACCGCGGTCGGCTTGGCTCGATAGAGCGCGTCCCTGGCTTCCTCCAACCGCAGGACGCCGCCGGAGGTTGCGCCGTCGTCGTTGAGGACGCGCGCGTCGGTCGCGCGCACGGGCGAGGCCGGCTCCACCAGCAGTCGCTGATAACCCTGCTTCTGGATCAGGGAAAGCGATTCATCCAACGACAGCTTTTCAGAAAGCGGCAGTTCAAAGGCGATCAGGGCGTCGGAGCCTTCGTTGAACCGTTCGCGCAGTTCGTGCCAGACATCGCCCGGGGCCTCCTTGCGCACGGCCTTGCCGCAGCCGGGGCAGTGCAGCTTCGCGAGGTGATGCCAGAGCATCTTCGCCCGGTCGCAGACCTCCGTCATGGTGCCGACCGTGGAGCGCGTGGTCCTGACCGCGTTGCGCTGCTCGATGGCGATGGCCGGCGGAATGCCCTCGATGCTGTCGACCTGCGGCTTGTCCATGCGGTCGAAGAACTGTCGGGCGTAGGGCGAAAAGGTCTCCACGTAGCGCCGCTGTCCCTCGGCGAACAGCGTGTCGAAGGCGAGGGAACTCTTGCCCGACCCGCTCAGGCCCGTGATCACGGTCAGCCGACCGATCGGGATGTCGAGGTCGAAGTTCTTGAGGTTGTTGTGCCGGACCCCTTTCAGGCGGATGACCGGCGCCGGCGCGCGTGAAGACATGGGCGCGAAATGTAGGCGCGAAGCGCGGCGGGTAAAGCGTATTTCGGCGGGGCGCCCGAAGAAGCCCGGGAAGGCGCCTTTCGATGACGGAATCGCCCTACTCATTTGTCGATCCGGTTCCTGTGGTTCTGCGGGTTGCCGCGTCTTTCCCCAATCGGAGTCCCGTCCCTGACAAGCATCGGTTGGCGAACCGCGTCGAGGCGTCGCAACCTTGGATTGGATATGAAAGCGGGACGGCAGGCAGCTTCAGACGCCGCCCGAAGAAAGGCGGAAAGGAACCCTCGATTTGCCCTTGTCGTATTCGTCACATGCCTGTTTGCGTTGCTCTTCAGCCCGCCCGGGACGCGCGCCGCAAGCGACTTCCAGACCTGGCAGTGGTTGACGGTCCGTCTATGGAAGACCAACGACTTCCGCCTTACACTCTGCGGGGACAACCGCATGGCCGAGGACAGCTCCCGGCAAAAGCTCTTCATCCTCGGGCCTCGCGTCGCCCAGCGTGTGCATCCCAACCTGAACCTCGGGGCCGGCTACCTCTTCCTCGACATCCAGGACCTCGGCGCCCGGACGTGGCGGCACGAACATCGGCTCGACTTCGCCGTGTCGCCGAGTGTCGATCTGACAAAGAAGTCGGAACTGCACCTGCGAAACCGGATCGAGCTCCGCTGGTTGGAGCGTTCCGTAGGCGCGATTCCCCGTTCCCGCCATCGGCTGCAACTCAAACATCGCGTTGAGTGGGGCCCGATCAACAGCGTCTACTGCAACAACGAGTTTCTCATCGACCATCGCCTGGGCCGCTACAGTGAGAACCGGCTTGTGCCCGCCGGCGTCGGCATCCGGTTGCACAAGCGCGTGTCGGTCGAGCTGTTCTACATGATCCAGTCCACGCGCCGGGCCTCCGGGAAATGGGATGACAACCACATCTTCGGCACACATCTGAAGTTGCGGTTGGATGGCGGTTGAGCGGGGTGGGGTGAGTAGGGTGAATGGTCCCCAAGGGGCTGGCGTGAGCTTGTCCGGGCGGCTCGCCCAACACAGTTCGCGCCGCCTTTGTTTTCTACCCGGCGCTCATGCCCGGCTGCCTCCCCACAAAACCCGTGACGCGCCCCGGCTCCCCGGTCAGTATTCAAACGGTTCATGACACCAGCCGCCAAATTCCCGCTTCAGCTCGCCGCCGTCGCCGCGGTGTTGCTTGGGCAGTTCTTCCCGTCGCGCGTTGTGGCCGACGGAGTCGGCTCTTTTCTGGCGGATTCCTGCCTCGACTGCCATGACGCGGAAACGCGGAAGGGCGACCTGGATTTGACCGTCTTCTCGAAGGGCTTTGAAGCTTCCGCCGACATCGCGGCCTGGGCGGACATCCATGACCGCGTGGCCGAAGGCGAGATGCCGCCGAAGAAATCGAAGTCGCAGCCGGCGCCCGAGGCCCGGGCGAGGTTCCTGAAGGAGCTCGACGCCCGGCTTGTCTCGGTCGGTCGTGAACGGCAGCGGGTGGAGGGGCGCAGCCGGCTGCGGCGTTTGAACCGGATCGAATACGAAACCGCGCTGAGCGACCTGTTGGGCCGGCCACTGCGCATTGCTGAACTGTTGCCTGCGGACGCGCGGAAGGACGGCTTCACCACGGTGGGTGAGGCGTTGACCCTTTCTGCCACGCAGATGGAGACCTATCTGGAGACGCTGGACCGCGTCTTCGACGAGGCGACCGAGAGCCTCCCGAAGCCGGTCACGCGGACCTGGCATTTGAGCTACAAGCAGACGCACGGGATCCTGCAGCAATACCGGCGTGAGGGGCCGCATGTGCCGGTCGCGGATGGCGTCGCCATGTTCGGCACGGAGTTGTTCGCGCATTTCGACGCGACCTTGGAGCAGTTCACCATTCCGCGCGAAGGACGCTACCGCGTAAGGGTTCGTGCCCGGACGATGCAGAGCGGGGAGCCGATCACGTTGACAGTGCGCGCGGGGGGAACCAGCCGCAAGGAAACCAACCACGTGCCGCGCTGGGAGCTGACGCACCAGAGCATCCATCCTGGCGAACCGCAGACCATCGAGTGGGAGGGCTGGCTGCTGCGCGGGCATTTCCTGCACGTCTATCCCGGGTCGCTGCCCAAGATGCGCTTTGTGGATGGCGAGCAGAATCGGCAGTCGGAATACGAGGGGCCGGGCGTGGTCGTGCAGTGGGTCGAGGTGGAGGGTCCGATCCTCGAATCGTGGCCGCCCAGGGCGCATGAGCTGCTCTGGGGCGACACGCGGCTGGAACCCATCTCGGGCGCCGCGACGAACCTCAACGTCAACGCGCACCTGGACGGCCCTCCCAATCTCATCACCCGCCCCTGGACCGTCTGGGACGAGGAGAAGCAGGAATGGACGCAGAAGAAGCCCAAGCGAAGCGAGGCGGAAATGGCCTACAAGCGCGTGAAGATTCCGCCGCCGCTGATTCCGCAGTTGCGGCTGGCGGCGGACGATCCGAAGCCCCGTTCGACGCGCCTGCTCACGCGCTTCATCCCGCTCGCCTTCCGGCGCGACGTGAAGCCCGCCGAGATTGCGCGCTTCATCGCCGAGGCGCACCGCTGGATCGACGAGGGCGCGGGCTTCGAGGAGTCGATGCGGGCGGCCTACAAACTGGCGCTCACCTCGCCCGGCTTCCTCTACCACTATTCCAGCCTGCCCGCCGGTTCCGACGCGACCGGCCGGTTGACCGACGAGGCCTTGGCCGAGCGGTTGGCCTTCTTCCTCTGGAATTCCATCCCCGACGACCGTTTGCGCCAGCTCGCGCTGGGAGGTCGGTTGCGCGACGCGAAGACCCTGCATGCCGAAGTGGAAAGGATGCTCGGCGATCCGAAGTCGGACCGTTTCGTGAATGATTTCCTGGACCAGTGGCTGGACCTGCGCCTGATCGATTTCACCGCGCCGGATTCGGATCTTTATCCCGAGTTTGACCGGCTGCTCCGCTGGTCCATGCTCGAGGAGACCCGCGGCTTCTTCCGCGAACTGCTGGACAAGGACCTCTCGGCCTCGAACATCGTCGATTCGGACTTTGCGATGCTGAACGACCGCCTGGCGAAGCAGTATGGAATCAAGGGCGTGCGCGGCTTCCGCCTGCGGCGGGTGGAACTGGGGCCGCAATCCGCGCGCGGCGGCCTGATGACGCAAGGCAGCGTCCTGAAGGTGACGGCCAATGGCTCGACCTCCTCGCCGGTCGTGCGTGGCGCCTGGGCCATGGACCGTATCGTGGGGCGGCCGGCGGATCCGCCCCCGCCCGGCGCGCCGGCCATCGAGCCGGACATCCGCGGGGCCGCCACGATCCGCCAGCAGTTGGAGAAACACCGCGCTGATCCCAAGTGCGCCGGCTGCCACGCGCAGTTCGATCCCCTGGGCATCGCGCTGGAGGCCTTCGACGTCATCGGCGGCCAGCGCTCCCATTACCGCATCCTGAATCCCGACCAGCAGAACACCATCGTGCGCTACTTCTCGCACCGGCCCTCCGTCATCAAGTATCTGCGGGGGCTCCCGGTGGAGACAGCCTACCGGCTCGCGGATGGAAGGGATTTCGCCGACATCCGGGACCTGAAGGAGTTGCTGCTGTCCGATACCGAAGGCATCGCCCGCAATCTGGTCCGGCGTTTGATCGTTTATTCCACCGGCGGCAGCCTGACCTACGCCGACCGCGCCACCTTGGACGAAATCCTCGCGAAGACGCGCGCCCAGGACTACGGCCTGCGATCTCTCGTCCACGAAGTCGTCGCGAGCGAGTTGTTCCAAATGAAATGAGGCGCGCCCTGCCGTTCGCGACGCTTCGAAACAACCTCGTCATGGCCGGCGCGCCCCGGATCCGGACCGAAGTTCCGGCGCCTGGCTCCAGCCATTGAAACGCGGGTCCGCCGGGTCTAGACTCGGGGCATGCTCAAGAGCGGCATCATCAATCCCCGCGTGCTGGACCTCATCGCCCGCGTCCGTCACACCAACACCCTGGTCATCTGCGACTGGGCCTTCCCTTTCTGGCCGGAGATCGAGACGGTCGACATCTCGCTGACCCAGGGCATCCCCAAGGTCCTGGACGTCTTCAGCCTGATCCGGCCCAACTTCGAGATCGGCGAAGTCTGGCAGGCGGAGGAGTTCCTCGCGCACAACGACCCGGCAACCCTCGGGGCCTTCGGGGACGCGTTTGCCGGTCTGAAGGTCACGCGCGAGCCTCACCTCGAGTTCAAGCGGCGCGTCCCCCGGGCGATCGGCCTCATTCGCACCGGCGACGCGACCATGTACGGCAACATCATCCTGGAATCCGCGTGAAAACCGAGAATGTTGAACAGTGGACGCCCGCCTTTCCTGAGGTTTGGAGCCTGGGGGGTGTCCGTCCGACGAACCCCTGCCGCCGCCCTTTCCCGGCGCCGCCCACAGCATGACACGCTCTCGTCCCAACTTCCTCGTCTTCCTGCTCGACGGCATGCAGGCGGTGACGATCGACGCCGCGCATGCATGTCGGACGCCGAACATTGAACGGCTGAAGCAGCGGGGGGTGACGTTCCAGCGGGCGCATACCTGTTGCCCCGTCTGCTCCCCCGCGCGGGCGAGCCTGATGACCGGCCTGTTGCCGCACAACCACGGCGTGCTGGAGGTCGAACACGGCCGGGACGAGGACCAATGCGTTCTGCGCGCGGACAAGGCCCACTTCGCGCAGCGGTTGGTCGCGGCCGGTTATCGCACGGGCTACTTCGGCAAGTGGCACATCGAACGTTCCAATGAACTGGGGCGCTTTGGCTGGCAGACCCATGTCGTCAAGGGCAGCGAGCATCACCAGCACCTTGGGAAAGGAACACATTCGTTCGGCCCGGACACGCTCGATCCCTCGCTTTGCGGCTGGTTGGAGGACCCGCCGGGCTACAACCGCATCCTGCACTATGGCGTGACCGACGTTCCCCCGGAGGAGCGGCCGCTGGGCGTTTCCATGCGTTGCGCCCGGGAGTTCCTCGAAGAACGGATCGCCGGCCCGGAACCCTGGTGCTGCGCGGTCAGCTTTTCCGAACCGAATGAAGCCCTCGTCTGCGGTAGGTCCGCCTACGAGCAATACGACCTCGACAGCATCGAACTGCCGGCCAACCTGAACGCCGACTTCTCCGACCGACCGAACCTCTACCGTCGGGAACAGCTCATTGCGCGCAACCTGAGCGAGGATCACTGGCGGCGCGCGCGGGCCTGTTACTATGGCTGCATCAGCGAGATGGACGCGCAGTTTGGGACGTTGTTGGACCGGTTGGAGGCGACGGGGGCGCGGGACGACACCGTGGTCATCCTGCTGGCCGACCACGGGCGCTACGTTGGCGCGCACGGCTTCGACGCGCACAACATAGGGGCCTTTGAGGAGATCTATCGCATTCCGTTGGTCATGGCCGGCCCGGGAATCGCGTGCGGGCAGGAGAGCCGGGCGTTGGTCGGGATCCATGACCTGTGTCCGACGATCCTGGACCTGGCCGGCGCGGAGCCGGTCAACGCTGGCGATTCCCGTTCCTTTGTGTCGGCGTTGACCCGTCCGGACCGCATCCCGGAAGCGTTTCATGAAGGCTTCGCCGAGTACCACGGGAGCCGGTTTCCGCTGGCCCAGCGCGTTCTCTGGGAGGACGACTGGAAGTTCGTCTTCAACGGATTCGACTTTGACGAATTATACGATTTGAGAAACGATCCCTGCGAATTGAGAAATCTCGCCGCCGAACTGACGCAGGCGGCCCGGGTTGCCTCGATGATGTCCCGAATCTGGAAACGCCTCCGCGACTCGAACGATCGCACGCTTCTGGAGACCCACTATTTCTCGCTTCGGCTCGGCTCTGTGGGCCCGAACGCCGAACCAACGGACGGTTGACCTGGTGTCGCAATTTCGCACGACCGGTTCGGTCCAACAGCTCCCAATCCGGGAACAGTCGTAATCCGCGGTCGCACGGCGCCGATCCTGCTTGCCGGCTCCCCGCGACTCCAACAGACAAACGAATCGACAGGAACCATGGAATCGGACACGGGAATCGGGCGGCTTGAGGCGGGGCCTCAAGATTGGGAGGGCATGTTCTCACTGTTGGCGGAAAACTCCCTGAGCGGCGTCTTCGTTTTGGAAGGGCGTGCCTTCACCTGCGTTAATCCAAGGTTCTGCCAGTTCGTGGGCCGGACTCGGGAGGAGTTGGCTGGACTGCGCAATGCCCTGGACATCATTGACAAGGAGCAGCGGACCGAGGTGGAGAAGACGATCCAGGAGTTGTTGGAAGGCGGCGCCAGCGGTCGCTCCATGGCGATTCACGTGACCCGCGGCAACGCCGGGCCTGTCGAGTTGAATGCGACGCTGATCGCCGTCCCCGGAGTCGCCAAGCCCACCGTGCTGGGCAGCGTGGAGGACGCCGGGGAAACCCGGCGGCTCAAGGAATCCCTCCGCAATGCGGAGGAACGCTTCCGGTTCGCCGCCCGCGCGAGCCAGGAGCTCATCTGGGAATGCAACCTCGCGAACAGCCGCATCTGGTGCAATGAGGGCATCATGACCGTGTTCAAACACACTCCGGAAACCGCGCCCCGGACCATGGAGCAGCTGATCGACTGCGTGCATCCGGCGGATCGGGACAGTGTGGAGGCCGGCCTCAAGTTGCTGGCCGCCGCCGCCAAGCCGCTTTGGCTCTCCGAATTCCGGTTCCGGCGCGGCGACGGCGTCTATTCCCATGTGCTTGCCCGCGCCTTCGTCCTGCTGGGGTCCGACCGCGCCCCCCTCCGCGTCATCGGCTCCCTCTTCGACAACACCCAGCACCGCGCGCTGGAGACCCAGCTCATGGAATCCCAGCGGCTCAGCAGCCTTGGCGCCCTGGCCAACGGGCTCGCTCACGACGTGAACAACCTCCTCACCCCGATCCTGACCGCGGCGCAACGCCTGAAGGAGGACGCGTTCATCGACGAAAGCCAGACCTCGCTCATCGAGACCATCGAGACGAACTGTCAACGCGGCGCCACCCTGGCGAGGGAACTCATGCGTTTTGGCGACGGCCAGTCTGGCGGCGTGCGAGCCATGCGCATCAACAAGCTCATCGAAAGCGTCGCGCACGTCTTTCGCGAGACCTTTCCGAAGAACATCTATCTTCAGCACGACGCCCCGGAGAGCCTCCACAAGGTGCGCGCGGACGAACTCCAGATCGACCAGGTCCTGATGAACCTCTGCATTCACGCGCGCGACCATATGCCCGATGGCGGCGAGCTTTCCTGCACCGCGGAGAACGTGACTCTGGACCGGCAGTTCGCCCTCGCCAGTGGTCGCGTTCAGCCGGGCCCGCACGTCAAGCTCCGGGTCAAGGACACCGGAAGGGGCTTCACGCCGGACGAATTGAAGCGCCTGTTTGATCCCTCGCAGGAACATCGTTCCGACCGGTATCTTGGTCTGGTCACCGTCGATTCGATCGTGGAGAAACTGGGCGGCGACATCGTCGTCCAGAGCAACCCCGGCAAGTGGACGCAGTTCGACGTCTACCTGCCCGCCGTGATCGAGGAGGAAGAGGGCGAGGAGCAGTTGGAAGACGCGCCGCAACGTCCCGGGCATGGCGAACTGATCATGCTCGTCGATGATGAACCCAAGATTCTCGAACTCACCTCGGAGATGCTCGAGCATCACGGCTACAAGGTCATGTCCGCGCCGGACGGGGCCGCCGCCGTCACGCTCTACTGCCAGCGGAAGCATGAGATCGCGGTCGTGCTGATGGACCTGAAGATGCCGGTCATGGACGGCGTCACCGCGATCCGGGTGCTGCGCGGCATCAATCCTCACCTCAAGATCGTGGCGACCACCGGTTCCGTCCTCGGTCTCGACGAAGTCAGCGCGCCCAAACACCGGCTCGACGGATTCCTGCGCAAGCCCTACACCAACGCCCGCTTGCTCAAGGTCGTGAACGAGGTCATCAGCCGTCGGTGATCCCGGGTGTCGGCCCGGAGGATGAGGGGAAAGACGTCGCTGTCGGGGAGCAATCATTCCGCTTAACCGTTCCGGAAGCTGCGCTAATACCTTCAGCAGGGGCGTTGACAGGAAGCGGCGGCTCATTAGATTCCCTAACGAAATGCGCCCGACCGCAGCAGCTTCGTTAATGATCCGGACACCCGGATCGCGGGATTTTTTCCGTTTCGGTTGTGGCCAAGGCGGCGGTGTTTCGCGTATAAGCGTCGCTCACGTCCGCCCGTTCCGAATCGACCGGCCATGAAAAACCTTCTCAGCCTTGTCTTCAATTCCACGCTGGGGAAGAAGTACCTGATGGCGCTGTCCGGCGCCGCGATGTTCGGGTTTGTGATCGTTCACATGCTCGGCAACCTGCTGATCTTCCCCGGGGCGGAATGGCTCAACGACTATGCCGCCAAGCTCAAGTCCGTCCCCGAACTGCTTTGGGCCGCCCGCTTGGGGCTGCTGACCGCCGTGGTTGTTCATTTCGCGACCGGCTGGCAGCTCTGGATGGAAAATCGCGCCGCCCGGCCCGACGGCTACCATCGTTCCGAAAACGCCGGCTTCGGCTCCACTCTGGCCTCGCGCGTGATGATCGTCAGCGGGACCATCCTGACCGTCTTCATCGTCGGCCACATCTTCCACTTCACTGTCCACTGGCCGAACGCCGGCTATGCGGACCTGCACGACGAGCATGGGAGGCACGACGTGTTCGCCATGGTGAGGGACGCCTTCAACAAGCCGCAGGTGGTCCTGTTCTACCTCTTGGGCGTCGGCGCGCTGTGCTACCACCTGAGCCATGGCATCAGCGCCCTGTTCCAGTCCCTGGGGCTCAAGACCAAGCGGCATGAGGAGTTGATCGACCTCCTGGCCAAAGTCGCCTCGATCGGGCTGTTCATCGGATTCAGTCTCGTCCCGGTCGCCATCGCGACGGGATTTGTGAAATGACCGGAAAGCCATGAAACTCGACGCCAAAATCCCCTCCGGTCCGCTCGCTGAAAAATGGGAGCGCCACAAGTTCGACATGAAGCTGGTCAACCCGGCGAACAAGCGGAAGTTCGACGTGATCGTCGTCGGCTCCGGGCTCGCCGGGGCCTCCGCGTCGGCCACGCTGGCCGAGCTGGGCTACAACGTGAAGTGCTTCTGCTACCAGGACAGCGCGCGTCGAGCCCACAGCATTGCCGCGCAGGGCGGCATCAACGCCGCCAAGAACTACCAGAACGACGGCGACAGCGTTCACCGGCTGTTCTACGACACCATCAAGGGCGGCGACTTCCGTTCCCGTGAGGCCAACGTCCATCGGCTGGCGGAGGTCAGCGCGAACATCATCGACCAGTGTGTGGCGCAGGGCGTCCCCTTCGCCCGCGAATACGGCGGGCACCTCGCCAACCGCTCCTTTGGCGGCGCGCAGGTCTCCCGGACCTTCTATGCCCGCGGCCAGACGGGGCAACAGCTTCTCCTCGGCGCGTATTCCGCACTTTCCCGCCAGATCGGCCTCGGCAAGGTGCAGATGTACGAACGCACCGAGATGCTGGATGTCGTCGTCTCCGACGGTCGCGCGGCCGGCATCGTCGTGCGCGACATGGTGACCGGAAAAATCTCCAGTCATGCCGGCCACGCGGTGGTTCTTGCCACCGGCGGCTATGGGAACGTGTTCTTCCTTTCGACCAACGCGAAGGGCTGCAACGTCACCGCCGCCTACCGCGCCTACAAGAAGGGGGCGGCCTTCGCGAATCCCTGCTATACGCAGATTCACCCCACCTGCATCCCGGTCAGCGGCGAATACCAGTCCAAACTCACGCTGATGTCCGAATCGCTGCGCAATGACGGCCGCGTTTGGGTGCCCAAGGAAGCCGCCAACTGCGGCAAGAAGCCCGCGGAGATTGCGGAAGAGGATCGCGACTACTACCTGGAGCGCAAGTATCCCAGTTTCGGCAATCTCGCCCCGCGCGACATCTCATCCCGCTCGGCTAAGGAGGCCTGCGACGACGGGCGCGGCGTCGGTCCCGGCGGTCTCGGCGTCTACCTCGATTTCCGCGACGCCATCGGGAGATTGGGTGAGCAGGCGGTGCGCGACCGCTACGGCAACTTGTTCGACATGTACGAGCGCATCACCGGCGACAACGCCTACCAGACCCCGATGCGCATCTATCCCGCCGTTCACTACACCATGGGCGGCCTGTGGGTGGATTACCACCTGCAGACCACGATCCCCGGGCTGTTCTGCCTCGGCGAGGCAAACTTCTCCGACCATGGAGCGAACCGCCTCGGCGCGAGCGCGTTGATGCAGGGCCTCGCAGACGGCTACTTCGTCGCCCCCTACACGATCGGCAACTACTTTGCCTCCGAGAAACCGGCCGAGCTTTCCAGCGACGCCGCGGAATTTCGCGAGGTGGAGGAGGAGGTCAACGAACGCACGAACAAGCTGCTCTCGATCAAGGGCGAACGCACCGTCACCAGCTTCCATCGCGAGCTTGGCAGGCTGGTCTGGGACAAGTGCGGCATGGCCCGTAACGAGAAGGGCCTGAAGGAGGCGCTCAAGCGCATTCCCGAGCTGCGCGCCGAATTCTGGGAGAACGTCAACGTCACCGGGACCAACGGCGAGTTGAACCAGAACCTGGAATACGCCGGCCGCACCGCCGATTTCCTGGAATTCGCCGAGGTGCTTTGCCACGACGCGCTCACCCGCGAGGAATCCTGCGGCGGTCACTTCCGCGAGGAATACCAGTTCACCAAGGACGATCCCGAGGTGAAGAGCGGCTACACCAACGAGGGCGAGGCCAAGCGTCGTGACGACAAGTTCGCGCACGTCGCCGCCTGGGAGTTCAAGGGTGTGGACAAGAAGCCCAAGCTCCACAAGGAGAAGCTGGCCTACGAGGAAGTGAAGATGTCCACCCGGAGCTACAAGTGAGCCGGTCGGTTTTCAGTTTTCAGTTTTCAGTCGCCGCCTTCGGAATTGCCGGGGCGGGCGACAACCACAGACCAAAACAATGAATCTCACGCTCAAAGTCTGGCGGCAGGACAACGGCGAAGCCCTCGGCGGCTTCAGGGTCTACGAGGCGCGCGACGTCGACGCCGACATGTCGTTCCTGGAGATGCTCGACGTGGTCAACGAGGGCCTGATCGAGAAGGGCGAAGCGCCCATCGCCTTCGACTCCGATTGCCGCGAGGGCATCTGCGGGACCTGCTCGATGGTCATCAACGGCATCGCGCACGGCGGCCACAAGGGCACCACCGCCTGCCAGCTCCACATGCGCCATTTCGAGGACGGCGACGAGATCACGATCGAACCCTGGCGGGCGAAGTCCTTCCCCGTGCTGCGGGACCTGGTGGTCGATCGCGGCGCCTTCGACCGCATCATCCAGGCCGGAGGTTTCGTCTCAATCAACACCGGCGGCGCGCCCGACGCCAACGCCCTGCCCATCTCCAAGACGGACGCCGACGAGGCCATGGACGCCGCCGCCTGCATCGGCTGCGGGGCCTGCGTCGCGGCCTGCCCGAATGCCTCGGCCAGCCTCTTCACCTCGGCCAAGGTCTCCCAGCTTGCCATGCTGCCGCAGGGGCGGGTGGAACGCCGTGAGCGCGTGATCAACATGGTGGAGCAGATGGACAAGGAGGGTTTCGGAGCCTGCTCCGTGACCCGGGCTTGTGAGGCTGTCTGCCCCAAGGAGATCAGCGTCAACCATATCGCCCGCATGAACCGCGAATACGCCAAGGCGGTCCTTGCCGGCGGAAAGTGAGCCCGATCGAAGCGGGGCGGAATTCACTCCGCTGCAACCTCAGGCGGCCCGCCGATATTCGCACATTTCCAAGCGCGGCTTTGTCCCGGCTGCCGGGCATAGGCGTCAACCCGGGCGAATTGACCATGCTTTCTAGCCCTCACCCCGGCCCTCTTCCCCGGGAGAGGGAGAAGAACCGGGAGCTTTCGGAATCCTCCCGCGACAAAGTAATATCGGTGGCCTTGGGACCAGGCGGTCCTGGTCGAGACCCTCTGACCACATAGTCCGTTTTTCTTCCTCCGATTTCTGGATTCCCTGACGACGCTTCTTTAGCCTTCACGGAAATGGCGAAACGCAAACCCATGGAGCCTGCGACGAACGTTGCGCCCGAAACCGCGGTCGGGCCGTTGCCCGGGATCCTGGCGGCGGCCGCAGCGGCGTTCCTTTCCCTCGCCTTCCTGAAGCTTGGCACGCCTTCCGTCATGGACGACCGGGTCACCGCGCCGACCAATCTGGCGCAGGCGATCTTTGAGTCCTGGCCGATGACCGCCGGCCTGGTCGCCTTGGTCGCGGTCGCGGCGCTGGCCTGGTTGGTCCGGTTCGACGAGAGCTCCCTGCGGGACAGGGCTCCGATTCCCTGCGCGGTCTTCTGGCTGCCCGCCGTATGGCTGGCCTGGCAGTTCGTCGCGGCGCTCGATACGGTGAGCCCCAAGCTCACGCGGCCGACACTGTTTCACTTTGCCGCAACGACGGCCTGTTTCTACCTTGGGTGTCAGGTTCTGGGGCGGTTGCCGCGGTTGAATGGGTTCCGCCTAACCCTGCTCGGCGGTTTTTGCCTGATGCTCCTGACCGGCCTTGAACAACACTTCGGGGGGCTGGAGGCCACGCGTGAGTATTTTTATTCGCAGCCCGGGCTGGTGGAGATGATTCAGCGGGAGAATCCGGATTTCCTGGTCAAGTTGGCCAGTAACCGGATTTGGGGTTCGCTCTTCTATCCGAACGCCTTTGCCGGGGGAATTTTATTGCTGCTCCCGTTGGCCCTGGCCTTTGTCTGGAGTCTGACCGAAGACCGTTTCGAAACCTCGGCGCGCTGGGTCTTGGTGGTATTGGTCGCCACGCCGGCTCTCGGCTGCCTCTACTGGACCGGCTCGAAGACGGGCCTGCTGCTGGCGTTGCTTCAGGGAATCGTCGCCCTTGCCCATCTCCCGATCCCGAAGAAGATCAAGCTGGCGACCGGGGGCGTCTTTCTGGCGGTCGGACTGGCGGGGTTCTTTCTCGTCTTCGCGGACTACTTCAAGGGCGGCGCCCGAAGCCTGGGGGCGCGCGCCGGTTACTGGAGCGTCGCGGTTGCCACCTTCAAGTCCAACCCCCTTACCGGCACGGGCCCGGGGACGTTCATGGTCCCCTACTCGGAGTTGAAGTCCGAGGACGCGGAAATGGCCCGTCTCGCCCACAACGACTATCTCGAGCAGGCCTCGGATTCCGGACTGGTTGGATTCGTCAGTTTTATCGCGTTTGTCTGGAGCTCACTGTATTTGCTTTATCGAAAAAGCCGTCGGGCGGGATCATGGGAATTCTTCCTGATCTGGCTCGGATTGGCGGGGTGGTCGCTCCAGATTGGCATGGAGTTCAGCCTTTATATCCCGGGATTGGCCTGGCCGGCCTTTATCCTGTTTGGCTTGCTCTGGGGGTTGCCCGAGAAGCCAAATGCCATCGACACGGCGGAAACGCAGGACTAAGGTCCGCGTCCAATGAAAGTTCTCTTCCTGAACGGTCCGAACCTGAACCTGCTGGGAACGCGGGAGCCGGACAAATACGGCCGCACGACGCTTCCCCAGATTGAGAGCATGGTCCGCGAACACGCGGGGCCGCGGGGGGCGGAAATTGAGTTCCGCCAATCCAATATCGAGGGTGAACTGGTTACCTGGATCCAGCAGGCGGGGGAGCAGTTTGACGCGGTCGTGCTCAATGCCGCCGCCTACACCCATACGAGCGTGGCCATCAGGGATGCCATCGGCGCGGTCCAAATCCCGGTGATTGAGATCCATTTGTCCAACGTCCATGCCCGCGAAGAGTTCCGGCACACCTCCCTGATCGCGCCGGTTTGCCGGGGACAGATCGCAGGATTCGGCGCCAATTCCTACATTCTTGGCCTGGAGGCAGCTTTAACATTAACGTCGTAATTCTGCTGTTTTGGAGCCCGATTTGGCCTCATAACGGGCGAAAAAAATCGTCAAAAGTGGGTTTTTTCACGTCTCAAAACTGGGCTTGACGATGTGAATTGAGTTTCCTAGGGTCTTGAGATTCGAATTGGTGCGGGAAGCAGCGGCGTTTTGGCTGCTGCTTTTTGCATGTTGCGATGCGTGACCAATACTCGGTTTTCCAGACCTACAAAACAGGCCAGTCATGGATATCAAAGAAATCAAGGCCGTACTAGATTTGTGCAAGAAGCAGGATGTCGCTGAGTTCGAACTCAAGACGAAGGATTTTGAGATCAAGCTGAAGCGGGGTCCGGAGGCGGGCGGGACCATTCCTGTCCAGGAATTCGTGGCCGCGCCCCAGTCAGCTGCGCCGGTTCTTGCGGCCGTGGCTCCCGCTCCAGCCGCGCCTGCCCCAGCGGCGGCCCCGGAGGGACCCACAATCAAGGCGCCGATGATCGGCACTTTCTACCGCGCGCCCTCTCCCGAGTCCGCCAACTACGTCGAGGTCGGCGACAGGGTGACCGCCGACTCGGTTGTCTGCATCATCGAGGCAATGAAGGTGATGAACGAGATCAAGGCGGAGGTTTCCGGCGTCATCACCGAGGTCCTTCTGGACAACGCCAAACCGGTCGAGTTCGATCAGCCGTTGTTCCGGATCACCCCCGCCTGAACGGACGGTCGACGCTGTCCAACCCCGAAGCCTCGCGGCTTCCATCTTCCAACCCGCATGTTTGAAAAAGTCCTTGTAGCCAACCGCGGCGAGATTGCCGTCCGGATCATCCGGGCGTGCAAGGAGCTGAACATCCGCACGGTGGCCGTTTACTCGAAGGCCGACGCCAGCTCGATGCACGTGCAGATGGCGGACGAGGCCGTCTGCATCGGTCCGGCCGCTTCGTCGGACAGCTATCTTCGCATCGACCGCCTTATCAGCGCGGCGGAGGTCTGCGACGTGGACGCGATCCACCCCGGCTACGGCTTCCTCTCGGAGAACGCGCATTTCGCGGACATTTGCGAGGATTGCAACATCCGCTTCATCGGTCCGAGTTCGGCCGCGATGAACGCGATGGAGGACAAGGCCCTGAGCCGGGCTCTCGCGACCAAGGCGGGGGTGCCGATTCCTCCGGGCTCGGAGGGACTGGTTGAGAACGAGACCGAAGCGAAGCGGATCGCCAAGGAGATCGGCTACCCGGTCATGATCAAGGCGACCGCGGGCGGCGGCGGTCGGGGAATGCGCGTCGCCCACAACGACGTCTCCCTGATCAAGGATTATCACTCGGCGCGCAACGAGGCTGAAAAGGCCTTCGGCAATTCCGGGGTCTACATCGAGAAGTTCATCGAGAATCCGCGGCACATCGAGTTCCAGATCCTCGGCGACAGCCGCGGCAAGATCATTCACCTCGGCGAGCGCGACTGCTCCATCCAGCGACGCAACCAGAAGCTGATCGAGGAGACGCCCTCGCCGCTGTTCGAGAAGAAGCCGGCGATGCGCAAGAAAATGGGGCGCGCGGCCGTCAAGATCGCCGAACTGGCAAAATACACCAACGCCGGCACGGTCGAGTTCATCGTCGATGAGAAGGGCAACTTCTACTTCCTTGAGATGAACAAGCGCATCCAGGTCGAGCATCCGATCACCGAGGAGGTGACCGGCGTGGACCTGGTGAAGTATCAGATCCTGATCGCGCTCGGGGAACAGATCCGCGAATCCCAGAGCGACTTCATGTCGCCGAAGCGGCATGCCATCGAGTGCCGCATCAACGCGGAGGATCCTTTCGGAGAATTCCGTCCCAGCCCCGGCCGGATCAGCATGTATTACGCGCCCGGCGGCATGAATGTGCGCGTGGACAGCCACGCCTACGCGGGCTACACCATTTCCCCGCACTACGATTCCATGATCGCCAAGCTCATCGTGACCGGCAAGGACCGCCGGGACGCGATGGACCGCATGTCCCGCGCCCTGGATGAGTATCTGATCGAGGGCGTGAAGACGACCATTCCCTTTGAGCAGGCAATCCTGCACGACCCGAACTTCCGTCGCGGCGTCTACTCGACGAACACGGTCGAGGAACTGCTGGGCGGCGGCCGGCGCGAGTTGATTGAGGAAAACGCGTAAAGCGTCCACCCTCGTTCCCCAATAGCCTTCCCCCGGTCTCAAAAAAGGTTCACCGGGTCGATGTCGATCGCGAGGAACACCTCCTCCGGCAGTTTCACCGCTTGGGACATTTCCGCCAATCGGGCGCTGATGCGGCTCATCTGGCGGCCGCGCAGCATGATCTGGTAGCGGAACTGTTTGTCCGCGCGGGCCAACGGGGCCGGGGTCGGGCCGAGGATCTTCACGCCCTCGAATCCGGCCAACGCCTCCTCGGTCCGGGCGCGGATCTGGCCGGCTGAGAATTCCACCTTCTCCTCGTTTCGTCCTCGCAGGGTCAGCATCGCCACGCGGTTGAACGGCGGGTAGCCCAACTGGCCGCGAAACTCCATCTCTGCGTCGTAGAAGCCTTCGTAGTCGTGCTTGCGCGCGTATTGGATCGCCGGATGAAACGGCGTGAACGACTGCACGAAGACCTCGCCCTCCACATCGCCGCGTCCGGCCCGGCCGGCCACCTGGGTCAGCAGTTGGAAGGTCCGTTCGCCGGCGCGAAAGTCCGGGACGTGCAGACTGAGATCCGCGTGCACGATCCCGACCAGCGTGACATTCGGGAAGTGCAGTCCCTTGGCGATCATCTGGGTGCCGATCAAGATGTCGATCTTGCCGGTGCGGAAGTCGCCCAGGATCTGCCGGAAGTCGTTCTTGCGGCGCAGCGCGTCGGAATCCATCCGGCGTATCGCCGCCTGGGGAAACAGCTTGCCCAGCGTCTCCTCGACCTTTTGGGTGCCGAGGCCTGAGAACCGGATCGAGGGGCTTTGGCAGCTTTCCACCGGGCAGACGCGGGGAGCCTTCCCCGCGTGGCCGCACACATGGCAGCGCAGGGTCTGTTCGTCCCGATGATAGGTCAGGGAGACGCTGCAGTTCGGGCACTCCGCCACGTATCCGCAGACCTGGCATTGCATGGATGTGGCGTAGCCCCGGCGATTGAGGAAGAGGATGGTCTGCTCCCGACGCTCCAACCGCTGCCGCATCGCCTCCGCCAGCTTGTTGGAGAAGATTGGCGGTCCCTTCTGCGCGCGGAACTCGTGCCGCATGTCCACCACCCGCACCAGCGGCATCCGTTTGTCATCGGCGCGTTCGCGCATCTCCAGCAGGCGGTACTTGCCGGAGCGGGTGTTGTGGAAGCTCTCCATCGAAGGCGTCGCCGAACCGAGCGCCACCACCGCGTTCTCCATCCTCCCGCGCAGAACGGCGACATCGCGCGCGTGGTAACGCGGAGCCTCCTCCTGCTTGTAGGAATGCTCATGTTCCTCGTCCACGATGATCAGCCCCAATGGGTCGACCGGCGCGAAGATCGCGGATCGCGCGCCGATCACGATGCGCGCCCGGCCCTGTCGGATCTTGTGCCACTCATCGTGTCGTTCGCCGTTGGAAAGGTGGCTGTGCAGCACAGCGACGAGCGTCTTGAGGGAGCCGGAGCAGAAGCGCGCCTTGAAGCGTTCCACCGTCTGCGGGGTGAGCGAGATCTCGGGCACCAGCACGATGGCGCCCTTGCCCTGGTTCAGCGCGTGTTCGATGGCCTGCAGATAGACCTCGGTCTTTCCGCTCCCTGTCACCCCGTGCAGCAGGAAGGTTGCGGCTCGGGAGGAGTCGACGTCCATCGCTCCGGTGATCTCCTTCAATGCGATCGCCTGTTCCTCGTTCAACGCCAGCGGCTGCGTGGGGAGGATGTTCTCGTTGGCGTAGGGATCGCGCTCGGTGATCCGGGACTGGATCGCTACCAGGCCCTTGTTTTCCAGGCGTCGCAGGGTGTCGGCGGTCGTGCCGGCCTGCTTCACCAGGTCGCGCAGCAGGATGGACTTCCGGTCCTCCACGATCGCCAGGATCTCCTTCTGCCGTTTGGTCAGTCTGGGCGTTTCCGTCTGAGGCGAGGGGGCGAGGCAGACGAAGAGGCTTTCCTTCCAACCTTCCTGCTCCTTGCGCACCGCCTGCGGCAGCACGCTCTTCAAGGCTGTCTCCGGGGCGCAGCAATAATACTCGCCGATCCATCGCGCGAGCCGCAGGACCTTGGGCGTCACCAGGGAGCGCGCGCCCACGGTGGCGACGATCTCGCGCAGGTTTCCGTGCTCGGATCGCTCCACCAGCGCGGTGACACAGCCCATGACCGTGCGGTGTCCGAATGGCACCTTCACGCGGCTGCCCACCTCCACCCGATCCGCCAGAGCCTCGGGAATCCGGTAGTCGAATTCCTTGCGCAGGGCGATTTCGAGCGTGACGCGGGCGATCATGACGGATTGAGGAAAGGCCGTTCGCCGCCGTTTGTCCCACGGGGGAAAGGCGTCGTCGGGCGGCGGCGATTTTTAACTGGCGCCCCCCGCGCGAACCACGACAAAGTTCCGCTTTCGAAGTTTCAAGCCGTCTTGCCCTATGTCGTCCGAGGACTCCCCCATTCAGGCCGGGCGCCCCACCGTGGGCGCAGGCAAAGCTGTGCGCGTCGTTTTCAAGTTCGATTCCCCCAAGGCGCAATCCGTGACCCTCGCGGGCGACTTCAATGACTGGGATACCGAGCGCACGAAACTCCGCAGGAACATGGGCGGTCTCTGGGAGGTCGCCTTGAAGCTCACCCATGGCCGGCATCGCTACGTCTTTGTCGTGGACGGCGATTGCGTCCTCGATCCCAACGCCAACGGCACGGAGAAGACCGAGGAGGGTTACAAGACTTCTCTGATCTTCGTGAGTTGAAGGCCGCAGCCGCGCCGCTTCCATCCACGCACTTGCGGGCGCTGCTGTGGGAATGGCGGGAAAGGCTGGCCACCCTGTATTGATCGCATGCGGCGCCTTCCCTCCATGACTTCAGCTGTTTCTTTCGCCCGCCATTCTGCTATCAATTCGCCGTCATGAAAGGTATCCGAATCGGCGTTGTTCTCGTCCTGCTCGTTCTTTCTCCGTTCACGCAATCAGCCGCCCCATGGACGTCCAACGAGACCCAGCGGCGCCATTTCGGCGGTGTCATGCCGCGCGTTTCGCCTGACGGCGGGTCCATCGCGGTCTCCTTTCAAGGCGCGATCTGCCTTTTGGGAGCAAAGGATGACATCCTGCGTCAACTCACCGATGAGCCCGGCTGGGACGTGAATCCCGCCTGGTCTCCCGACGGATCGCGCATCGCCCATGTCAACGCGCCCAACTTCACGGTCGGCACCCTGCGCCTGATCGACGCCGGCTCCGGCGACGCGCTTCCGCTCCCGGCCAGCATCCGCGCCAACGGCGAGATGTTCTTCCACCCGGACGGCCGGCGCCTGCTGGGTCGGTTCAGCCGGACCGGTTATCCCCAACGCCTCACCTGGCTCGATCTCGAATCCGGCGAGGTGACCGTCGTTCCCGGCGTCGGACCGGAGGATCCGAACGAACTCGGCCGCAAGCGCATGCACTACGCCCTTTCCGCCAACGGCGAGACGATCCTCTTTGCGCTGAACATGGATCTGCCAGATGAGCAGGGCGGCAATCGCGGTCCACAGATGGACTTGTTCCGCATCAGCGCGGAGGGCGGAAAGGCGGAGAAGATCGTCCGTTTCCCGGCGCGCATCCACAATCTCTGCGGCGACGGGACGAACCGGGGCTGTTACGTCGTCACGGATCTCGGCGGCGCGCACTACGACGTCTGGCATGTGCCGCTGACGGAACCGCTTCGCGGCATGCGCCGTCTCACGCACGGTTTTGCCGACGAGGATTGGCCTTCCGTCAGCCGGGATGGAACCTGGCTGGTCCACACGGAGAACTCCCTCGGCGCCACCGCGTTGGTTCGGCGCAATCTGGCGACCGGCGCAGAACAAAAGCTCCGCGTCCATGGCGTCGCGTGGAAAGGCGGGTATCGCGAGATCACCCTTCGCGTGTTTGACGAGGCGGCCGACAAGGCCATGACCGCGCGGGTTTCCATACAGCGCACGGGCGGGAAGTTCCATGCGCCGTTCGGTTCGCTTTACCGGCTTACCAACGGCCGAGGCCATTTCTATTGCGAAGGGGAGGCCGTGCTGCATCTGCGCCCCGGCGACTACCGGATCACCGCCCTTTGCGGCCCGGAGTATCGCGTGTTTGAAAAAAACGTGACGGTCGGGGGCGACGGCGCGCAGAACATCGACATTGGACTCGAACGGTGGATCGACATGGCGGCTGAAGGCTGGTTCTCCGGTGAGAACCACACCCATGCCAACTACGGCTACGGCGCGTGGTACAATTTCCCCGAGACCATCGGCCGTCAGGTCCGGGGCGAAGATCTCAACGTCTGCAATGCCGTGGTCGCCAACTCCGACGGCGACGGCGTGTTCGACCGGGAGTTCTTCCGCGGCGGCCTTGATCCGAAGTCCACCAAGCGCCATCTCATCTACTGGAACGAGGAGCTGCGCAGCACGATCTGGGGCCACCTGACCCTGCAGAATCTCAAGCAGCTCGTGGAGCCGGTCTTTCTCGGTTTCAAGGACACCACGAATCCCTACGACGTCCCCACGCTGGCCGACGTCGAGCAGGAGGCCATCGACCAGGGCGGGGCCGTCAGCTACACGCATCCGGCCAGCAATCCGAAGGATCTTTACGACCGCGCCTACACCGCCAAGGGCTTGCCGGTCGATGCCGCGCTCGGTCGCGTGCACACCATGGACGTCATGTGCGGCGGCTACGAGGCGTCGATGGAACTCTGGTATAAACTGCTCAACTGCGGCCTCCGCGTTCACGCTTCCGCCGGGACCGACTGCTTTCTGAACCGCATTCCGAGCCTGCCGCCCGGCTGGGGGCGCGCCTACGTCCACCTGCCGGACGGTCTCACTTACCAGGGCTGGATCGACGGGCAGAAGGCCGGTCGCTCCTTTGTCAGCAACGGCCCGATGCTGCGCCTAACCGCCGAGGGACAGGCAACTGGCTCGACCATCAAGTTGGCTCACCCTGGGAAGATCCGGATCAAGGTCGAAGGCAGATCCCAGTTCGCGATGCACAACGTGGAAATCGTCCGAAACGGTGAAGTGATCTACCGTCACGAGGCTCCCTCCGACCCGAATACGATTGCCTTCGAACATTCCGTGGAATTCCAGACAAGCGGATGGGTCGCGCTCAGATGGTCCGGTCTGCCCAACCCGCATGTCATCCGCCGCAGTCCCGTTGCGCACACCAATCCGGTCTACGTCGAAGTTGCCGACCAGCCCCAGCCCGCCAAGGCAGACGCCAAATACTTCCTTCAATGGATCGACCGCCTGGAAGCCGACCTCAGGAAACGCGACCGCATGCACACCGGCGCGAAACACATCCAGGCGCAGTTGGATCAGGCTCGGGCCGTGTATCGGGCGTTGTTGGGCGAGTGAGCGTTGTGCGACTCGGAACGTCCGGTAGGGCTGTGATGCATCGCAGCCTTACCGGGCGACGGCCTTTTATCGGGATGCACGCAACTCTCCCAGCCGTCGGCTTGACGTCGCTTCGAACAGCGCTATTTTTCAAACCATCGTTTCAAACGACCGTTTGAATTTTGGTTGAATGAAGGCGCCCGACAAGACACGAAAAGCCATTCTCGACGCCGCGGAGCTTCTGTTCGCGGAACGGGGGTACGAGGGCGCGTCGTTGCGGCAGATCACCTCGACGGCCGGCGTCAACATCGCGGCGGCGAATTACCACTTCGGCTCCAAGGAGGAGTTGCTTCGGGCGACGCTGACCCGGAGGATCGGGCCCGTGAATGAGGAGCGGTTGGAGATGCTTGCGGAGTTGGGCGAACGCAGGTCGGCTCCGAAGTTGGAGGGCATCTTGGAAGCGTTGGTGGCTCCGGCCCTGCGGTTGAGCCGGGATCAGAAGCGTGGGGGCAGGGTGTTCATGAAACTGCTGGGGCGCATCTTCGCGGATCCCGGCGAGCGGCTTCAGGCGCTATTCCTCGAGCAATTCGATCAGATTGGAGGCCGGTTCATGCCGGCTTTTCAGCGCGCCCTGCCAAAGCTGCCGCCCGTGGAACTGATGTGGCGGATGCATTTTGTCATCGGCGTCATGGCGCACACGATGGCCGACACGCAGAAACTGAAGCACATCTCGCGCGGGGCCTGCGATCCCGACGACACGGAGGGGATCGTCCGACGTATGGTGGCTTTTCTAGCCGCCGGCATGCGGGCGCCGGTCGCGCCGGAAGGGAAGGGGGGCGTGAAGTGAAGACGCGCCGACTTCTCTTGGCTTTGGGGATCAAGAAAAACGGATATCCCGTTGCGCCATTCATCTTTCGCCCTTTCAGGGCTCTGAAATGGGACCTTTCGGCGAACGGTCCCCACCTTGAGGCAGGGACGCCTCGACGCAGGCGTCCCGCTTCAAGTCCCGGATCTAAGGGGGGGGGCGAGGAGTTTGTCGGGGGCAGTCCCGAGTCGGACTTGCGCCGGGTGAATGAACGAAGGAGCGCACAGTTGAAGAAGGCGGCGTCTGTCGCGTTGCTTGCAGCAGCCGCCCTGTCCGGCTGCCGCCTTCCAGACCAGACGGCCGTCGCGCCAACGATCGACTTCCCGGCGGACTGGGAGGCGGGCGCTTCGGCGGGTGAACCCGGCGGCGACTGGTGGAAGCCCTTCGGAAGCGCGGAACTCGACGCCGCGATCGTCGAAGCGCTGGAAAACAACCGTGACCTGCGCGCGGCGGCCGCGCGGGTCGAGGCTGCGGCGGCCGAGGCGCGGATCGCGGGCGCGGGACTGACGCCTTCCTTGGGCGTGTCAACCGACGGGCGGCGGGACAAACGGAATTTCGTGGGGCTGCCCATCCCCGGCGGAGGGGGCGTGCTCACAACCCATTCCTCGGCCTACAACCTGACGTTCGTCTCGAACTGGGAGGTCGATCTCTGGGGGCGCATCCGTGCGGGCAAGCGGGCGGCGGACCAGGAATTCGAGGCCAGCCTGGCGGATCTGCGCGGGGCTCGGGAGTCGCTGGCGGCGCGGACTGCGAAGGCCTGGCTTGCGGAGAAGGAGGCGGCTCGGCAGGTCGGATTGACGGAGAAGACGATCGAGGTCTATCGCGCAACGGAGGCCCAGGTGCGACGACGCTATGAGGAAGGACTGCGCTCGTCCCTGGACCTGCGTCTTGCCTCAGCCAGTGTTTCCGCCGCCGAGGCCATGCTGGAAGAGCGTCGCCGGGCGTGGGAGATCTCGACGCGAGGGTTGGAAATCCTGCGGGGGCGTTATCCGAAGGGGGAGGCCGGAGCCGCGTCCGACCTGCCCGAACTGAAAACGATGGTTCCGGGAGGATTGCCGGCGGACCTTCTATCGCGCCGCCCCGACCTGGCCGCCGCGAAGCTGCGGTTGCTGGCGGCGGATTCGCGCATTGCGGGCGCGAAAGCGGCGTTGCTGCCTCGCATCAGCCTTACCGCGCAGGGCGGCACGGCCACAGCGGAACTGGGCGATATTCTGTCGAGTGACTTCACAGTCTGGACCTTGGCGGGGAATCTCGCCCAACCCATCCTCGATGGCGGTCGACTTCGCGCGGGGGTGAAACTGGCTGACGCCCGCGCCCGCCAGGCGGCGGCGGCTTACGAGAGCGCGGCGTTGAGCGCGTTTGGGGAGGTGGAGACCGCGTTGGCGGCCGGGGCCATCCTCGCGCGTCAGGAGGAGCGCCTGCGCACGACGCTGGACCACACCCGCTCCGCGCACGAATTGGCCGGCCGGCGTTACGCTGAAGGGTTGGAGTCCTTCGCCATCGTCCTCGAAACCCAACGGCGGCTGCTGGACGCGGAAAGCCAGGCGCTGGCCGTTCGACGGGCGCGCTTGGAGAACCGGGTCAACCTGCACCTCGCGCTCGGTGGTGGTTTCGCGAAGGAGGAGGCCGGGGAATGAGGGTTCTTACAAAAATCCAGACATGAAGATCGTTCGCCTATTGCTTCCTGTTCTCATTGTCGCCGCCGGGGTCGCCGGCGCGGGCCTGTTGGTCAAATTCGGCAAGAAGACCACGCCGGAGGAGATTCCGTTCGTGCCCCCGTTGGTCGAGGTCGTCGAGGCGGAACCGGGTGGGCATCAGTTTCATGTGTCCGCGCAGGGCAGTGTCAGCGCGCGGACGGAAATCGATCTCGTCGCCGAGGTGGCGGGGAGAATCGCGTGGATCTCGCCCTCGTTGGCGGCGGGCGGTTTCTTTGAAAAGGGCGGCGATTTGGCGCGCATCGAGGCGCGGGATTTTGAGCTGGCGGTGACGGCTGCCAAGGCGGAGTTGACCCAGGCGCGTGCGACGCTGACTCGCGAGGAGGCGGAGGCGGCGGTCGCAATCCGGGAGTGGAAGGAACTGGGGCAGGGCGACGCGAGCCCGCTGCTCAAACGAGAACCGCAACTGGCCCAGGCGCGCGCCGCCGTCGAGGCCGCCGAGGCCGCGGTCGAGCGCGGGGAGCGGGATCTGGCGCGCTGCGTCATCCGCGCGCCGTTCGCAGGACGCGTGGAGCGCAAAGGCGTGGATGTCGGCCAGTATGTCAGCCGAGGAATGTCTCTGGGGAGGCTCTATTCCATTGATGTCGCCGAGGTCCGGCTGCCGATCCCGGCGGAGGAGTTGGCCTATCTGGATCTGCCGCTCGGTTTTCGCGACGGGGACGCGAGCCGCCCCGGACCGGCGGTCGCGCTGCGCGCTGAATTTGCCGGCAAGGTGCACGAATGGCGGGGGAGGATCACGCGTACGGAAGGTCGCATCGACACCCGCAGCCGCATGGTTTACGCGGTCGCCGAGGTGGACGATCCCTATGGCCGGGCGACGGAAAACGGGAATCCGCCCTTGGCGGTGGGCCTTTATGTCGATTGCGAAATCGCGGGCCGGACCGTGAAGGACGCTTCAATCCTGCCACGTCGCGCCCTGCGGAACACCGACGAACTGTGGGTGGTTGGACCTGACGACAGGCTTGAGGTTCGCCGGGTGGAGGTTCTCCGCGCGGGGCGCGAAACAGTGGTCGTGGGTTCGGGCGTGAAGGAGGGTGAACGGGTCTGTGTGTCCAGTCTCGACGCCGTGGTGAATGGCATGCGCGTGCGCGTCAGCGAGGAGGAGGACCAGGACGATCAGAAGCGGGAAAAACCGGGGGCGGCGAGATGAACCGGCTGATCGACTGGTTTGCGCGCAACCACGTCTCCGCCAACCTGCTGGCGATCATCGTGGTCATCACCGGCTTCGTTGCGATGGGGCCGCGGTTGCTGGTTCCTGACTCCTTCTGGGATCAACGCTTCGGGCTGTTGATCGTCGCCTTCTTTTCCGTGCTGGGACTGCTCGGGCATTGGCTGGTGAAGGACTCCCTGAAGATCCTGAATTTCGTGCTCGCCCTCGCGGCGATCGGGGCGGTCGTGCTGGCCGACGCGGGGGGGAAGCTTCCTGAGCGCATCGGCGACGTGATCGACCAGGACGGCAGCCTCGCCGCCGGCAATCTCCGCCGGGAGATCTTCCCGGAGTTTTCCTCGGACATGATCACCATCGTTGTGCCCTATCGCGGAGCCGCGCCGGAAGAGGTGGAGGAGGGCGTTTGCGTCCGGATCGAGGAGGCGATCGAGGGGTTGGAGGGCGTGAAGGAGATCGTCTCCTACGCGCGCGAAGGCTCCGGAACGGTGCGGGTGGAGGTCATGCCGGGAGCCGACTCCAACAAGGTCCTGGCTGAACTCAAGAACAAGGTCGACGCCATCGACACCTTGCCCGAGGAGACCGACAAACCCGTGATCGAGGAGATCATCATCCGCAAGCAGGTCATCAATGTCGCGATCTCCGGCGACGCCGACGAGCGCACGCTCAAGCATCTGGGAGAGCGGGTGCGGGATGAGCTGTCCGCGATTCCCGGAATCACCCAGACGGCGTTGAACAATGCCCGGCCCTATGAGGTTTCGATCGAGGTTTCGGAGGAGGCTCTGCGGCGGCACGGGTTGACCTTCGACGAGGTCGCCAACGCCGTAAGGAAAACCTCGGTGGACCTGCCGGGCGGCGCCATCCGCGCGGGCGGAGGTGAGATTCTCCTTCGGTCCAAGGGGCAGGCCTACCGACAGGAGGAATTTGAACGCATCGTCCTGCGGGCGGAGCCGGATGGGACGCGGCTGGAGCTGCGCGACGTCGCCAACGTGGATGACGGCTTCGCGGAAACGGACCAGTTTGCCAAGTTCAACGGCCAGCCCTCGGTCCTGGTGCAGGTGTTCCGCACGGGGGACCAGAGCGCGCTGGCGATCTCTCGCAAGGTGAAGCAATACGTGGCGGACAACCGGCATCGCATGCCCGAGGGCGTGGAGATGACGACCTGGATGGACGACTCCACCTACCTGCGCGACCGCCTGAGCACGCTGATCCGCAACGGCCGGGCCGGACTTGTGTTGGTGTTCCTGGTGTTGGCCCTCTTCCTGCGCTTCCGCCTGGCGTTCTGGGTCACGCTCGGCATCCCGATCTCGTTCCTCGGGACCTTCATGTTGATGCCTTTCCTGGACGTCTCGGTAAACCTGATGTCGCTGTTCGCCTTCATTGTGGTGCTCGGCATCGTGGTGGACGACGCGATCGTGGTGGGGGAGAACGTCCATACCCACCAGCACCGCGGGAGGCCAGGCCTGAAAGGCGCGATCTCCGGGGCGCAGGAGATGATGGTGCCGGTGTTCTTCGCGGTGATGACTTCGGTCGCCGCCTTCTTTTCACTGGCCAACATCGAGGGGAACACCGGCCGCGTGCTGGCCGTGATCCCGCTGGTGGTGATGCCGACGCTGTTGTTTTCCCTCGCGGAGTCCCTCCTGATCCTGCCGGCGCATCTCAGCGGCCTTGACCCGATCGAGGAGAAGCATCCGCACGGCCTGGCCGGCCTGTGGAGCCGGTTTCAAGGGATCTTCTCCGGCGGGCTCAAGTGGTTCATCGAGCGGGTTTACAATCCGGTTCTCGACGCCGGTCTGCGGCAGCGCTACCTGACGGTCGCCCTGGGGGTGGCGACCCTGGCGTTGACGCTGGGGCTGGTCCGCGGCGGTTGGATCCGGTTCCACTTTCTGCCGGACGTCGAGGGCGATCTGGTGGCGGCGATGTTGGTCATGCCCTTGGGCACGCCGCCGCACGAGACCGAGAAGGCGGTGCGGCGGATCGAACAGGCGGCGTTTCGGGTGCGCGACCGGCTCGAGGCGGAAGGGCATGGCGACGACGTTTACCGGCAGTTGCAGGCCTCGATCGGCTCCCAGCCTTACCGCCAGGAGCAGAACACCCACCCAGGCACCGTGGGGGAGAGTTTTTCGGGCGGCCATCTGGGCGAGGTGCTGATCGAGGTGGCGCCGTCGATTGAACGGGAAATCAAGAGTTCGCAAATCGCCAACATGTGGCGCGAGGAAACCGGCCCGATCCCCGGCGCCGAGGAGTTGGTGTTCAGTTCCACGATCTTTTCGGCGGGGAACTCCTTCAATATCCAGCTCGCCGGGCGGGACATGGAGCGCTTGCTGGCGGCCTCGGAGGCGTTGAAGAAAAAACTCGCCCAGTATCCCGATGTCATCGATGTGGCGGACTCGTTCCGCGCCGGAAAAAGGGAGGTGAAGCTGAAGATCAAGCCCGAAGCCGAAGCGCTCGGACTGACGCTCGCCGACCTTGCGAAGCAGGTGCGCCAGGCGTTCTACGGCGAGGAGGCCCAGCGGATCCAGCGGGGTCGGGACGACATCCGCGTCATGGTGCGCTACCCGGCCGAGGAACGTCGCTCGCTCGGCGACCTGGAGCGGATGCGCATTCGAACGCCCGACGGAAAAGAGGTGGCCTTCAGCGATGTCGCGGTGGCGGAGTATGGGCGTGGGTTCTCGACCATCACACGTGTCGATCGGCAGCGGACCGTCAACGTCACCGCCGATCTGAAGGCGGGCAGTGAACAGGAACCCGACAAGATCCTGGCCAGCCTGGAGGACGAGTTTTTGAACCGGTTGCCCGTCGCGTTTCCGGGCATCCGCTATTCCTATGCCGGCGAGAAGAAGGAGCAGAAGGACACGACGCGGGGCATCATTCGCGGGTTCTTCATTGCGCTGGTGATCATCTACGCGCTGCTTGCCGCGCCGTTCAAATCCTACATCCAGCCCATGATCGTCATGACGGCCATCCCTTTTGGTTTCGTCGGCGCGATCTTCGGGCACGTGATCATGGGGATGGACGTGACGGTGCTCTCGATGTTTGGTCTTGTCGCCCTGACTGGCGTGGTGGTGAACGACAGCCTGGTGATGGTGGATTACGTGAACCGTCGACGCCGTGAGGGGGAGCCCCTGTTGGAAGCCGTGCACACCGCCGGGGTGAACCGCTTTCGCGCCATCCTGCTGACCTCGTTGACCACCTTCGCCGGCCTCACGCCATTGTTGCTGGAGAAGAGCGTGGAGGCGCAGTTCCTGATCCCGATGGCGATCTCACTGGGCTTCGGCGTCCTCTTCGCGACCTTCATCACGCTGCTGTTGGTGCCCGCGACCTACCTGATCCTGGAAGACATTCGCCACCTCTGTGAGCGGTTCCTCGGAGTCAGCTTCGAGACCACGACGCTGCCCGAGCCAAAGGACGAGATCGAAGCGGACGAGGCGTGAAGTTGGGGGGCAACGCCGGGCGCTCAACATCGCGCTGCGCGCGAAGCTGCTCGTTGGACGTCTAGCGTTCGCTATTCCTTTCCAGTTCCCTGCTGGCCAAACCGCCTCCCGCCGCCTACCCTCGCGGCCATGTCCGACGAATCGACACAGGCTCCCTCCGCCTCGGATCTGATCGGCCTGCCCAAGCCCGCGGCGGTCGTGTTTGCCGCCCGCTGCGCGCGGCGGGTTGAATCACGCTTCGCCGCCAACTGGCGGGACGCGCCCGACTTCCGGATCAAGGCCCTTGATCAGGCCATCTCCGCGGCCGAGGAATATGCGGCCGCGCCGCACGAGCAACGCTTCAGCCTGCAGACCCAGGCGGAATTCGTCGCCAACATGGCCGAGACCGCCGCCAGCCAGGCGGAAAACCTCGTGGCGGAAACGCCGGAGGAGACGCGCGAACGCTCCCGCAAGGCCCACGCCGCTGCCCGCGCCGCCGCGCTTGCGGCCCGGACCACCGCTGCGAGGGATCTGAGTTCGGCCGCGGAACTCGTCGCCGAATGCGCCGCGCTCGCGGTCATCGCCGCGCCCGGCCTCGCGGAACCGATCCGCCGGGATCTCGAATCGCTCAAGCGCATGGCACAACGCGAAAGCTGGGACGCCCAATCGTCGATTGACCAGCGTTCCTTCTGGCTTCATTCGGAGTTCAACACCACCCGAAAGCTCGACGACAAGTCCATCGCGGAGATCTGCGCCGAGATCAACGAGCATCTGTCCGAGTTCTACGGCCGCAATCCCGAGAAGCTTTACTCGCTCACCATGAGCGGCTTCCTGGAGGTCTTGGGAGAGCAGTTGGCGCCGCATGGCTTCACAATCGAGTTCCACACCCGCACCCGCGACGGAAGCCACGACCTCGCCGGCGTCGAGAACCGCCAGGCCGCCGCGCGTTACCTTCTGGAGTGCAAGGCCTACGCCGAGGAAAAGCGCATCGACATCCGTCCCGTCATGGCCCTCAACGGCCAGACCCTCGACACCGAGTTCATCAAGGGCCTGATCGCCACCTCGGCCCGGCATTCCGAGATCGAGACCGCCACCGGCATGTACGAGCGAAACCAGTATCTCCTCCCCGCCGAGGAATTTGCGAAGCTCCTGGACTGGCTCGCCGCCTACCAACGCCACGCGCTTCAGATCGGGGCGATTTGAAATGGAGGAGCGCGGTTGTGTCCCGTCTTCGAGACCAGCCGCAGCAGTTGCCGATCCGTCAGAGCTTGGGAACGGACCCGGCTTGGGTTGTCGCCGAGGTTGCTGCGGTTGGTCTCCGACACAGCCGCGCTCCGTCGCCAAACCAAGCTGGAGGCTTGAAAGCCATTAGCCCGGGGTTGAACCCGCGAATGCGGGTGGCGCCCCGGGATCAAAGCCCCACAAGAACCCGCGCATCCTGAAGGGATGCCAGCCCCATGAACGGCGCCCAATCCCCGATCCGATCACGACGCGCGGTTCAAAACGCGAACGTCGCCGGCATCCGTTCAGGATGCGGCACGGTGTTTTCGGGACAACCGGTGGTATCGCTCGTTCCTCGCCGCAACCACCGGCTAGTGGCTGGAATGCCTTCGGCATGAGAAGGCATGGATACCGCTGTCAGTCGCACACCTCGCCATTGTCGAAACGAATCGCCGAGACTTGCCTGAAGATCGCGGGAAGAGCAGGGTGTCAGGAATCCCGACTCGACAACAAACTCTGTGCGTAGTGAACGACGACCTGACACTCCAATTTGATTACGACTCGTGCAGATTCTTCTGGGAACGAAAGTCGGACGGAATGATCGTGGACGAAATCGTAATTCCCAGCGCTCCCTGCGGTTGTGCTGATTGGACCCCACGGTTTGGCCCATTCCTTATGAGACAGTTTCCCGTGGTTT
>JAYPFK010000053.1:0-50716 GCA_038126235.1 Verrucomicrobiales bacterium | reverse complement strand
GAGGGCTCGAACCCAACCAGTGAACAACTCCGGGTAAGCTATACGAATTGTCCTCCCTCTCTTTCTCTCTCCTTCAGATCGGCACGTCCACGGAATCGACGATGTGGTCGATGACGCTGCGGGCGCTGACGGAAACGGAACGGGTCCCCTTTTTCGTGATCAGGCGATGCGGCAGCACGGCGCGCGCGGCCTCCTTGATATCGTCCGGCAACACGTAGTCCCGCCCGGCAAGCAGGGCGGCGGCCTGGCTGAAGCGCTGCATGTCCAGGCTGCCCCGCGGGCTGGCCCCGTATTCGAGCGAATCGTCCTCGCGCGTCGCGCGAATGATGTCGACCAGGTAGCCGCAGAGGCTTTCCTCGATTGTGATGTTCCGCACGGCCGTGTGCAGTTTGCGCAACTGGGCGCAGTCCATGGCCGGCTCCACGTGTTCGAGCGGGTCGGAGGTCTGCTGGTTGCGCAGGACGCGGATCTCGCCCTCGCGGTCCAGGTAGCCGATCGACAGGCGGATCATGAAGCGGTCCATCTGCGCGAAAGGCAGGGGGTAGGTTCCTTCCAACTCCACGGGATTCTGCGTCGCCAGCACGAAAAACGGCTCGACCAACGGGTAGGCCTCGCCATCGACCGTCACACACTTCTCCTCCATCGCCTCCAGCAGGCTCGACTGCGTGCGCGGCGTCGCGCGATTGATTTCGTCGCCGAGCAGGATGTTGGTGAAGATCGGCCCCGGCCGGAACGAAAACTCATGCCGGTCCTGGGAATAGACGGTCACGCCGGTGATGTCCGAGGGAAGCAGGTCGGCGGTGAACTGGACGCGCTTGAAGTCCGCCGAGACGGACCGGGCGATCGCCTTGGCCAGGAGCGTTTTCCCCAGGCCCGGGACATCCTCGATCAACACGTGCCCGCCCGAGATCAGGGCCGCGACCGCCTGCCGGACAACCTCCTCCTTGCCGAGAAAGGCGCGGGAGACGTTCTCGATGAGGCGGTTGGCGCCGGCCGCCGCGTCGGCAATGGAGAAATCCCCTGTTTCCTTGATTTCGGTGTCGTTCATGCGCCTGTCAGTCCGATTCGATCAACCATCCCCTGGGTGCCAAGGGGCGTCCTTTGTGTCGTTTCAGGTCCCGCAAGGCAAGCGGGAACGGGCGTGGTGTTTGCGCGCTCCAGCTCGTCCTCGTGATCCAACCATCGCGAACAAGGAGGATCCCCCCTTCACCCCAAGCTCAAACCTCCATCGTCTCGCCCGGCTCCGGCTGGAAGACGCGGATCTTTGGATGGCGCTCGCGGATCCGGTCCTCGAACCAGTCGCGTGAATCCTTGTCCCCATGCCCGAGGACGACCACGCGCGGGTCCACGCGGCCGACGAAGTCGAGCAGTTCCTCGCGGTTGGCGTGGGCGGTGAGGTCGAACTCCTGAAGGTTGCAGTTGTGGGTAAGATCGCCGGCCGAGGGGCTGAAGTGGAAGGTCTCGCCCTTCGCGCTGGCGCGCAGCCGTCCGGCCGGGCTCGCGGGATCCGCGTAGCCCACGAAAAAGATGTGTTGCCGGGGATCGCCGACCATGCGGACCGCCAGGTCGTGGGCGGCGGTGTTCTCGCTCATCATGCCGGCGGTGATGACGAAGAGTTTGCCGCGGTTCAACTTCATGCTCTCGACCTGCTTCCGGTCCAGCACCTGGAGGTCGAGGCTTTCGCGCAGTTGGAGCGCGCTGTGGTTCCGGTGCGTGCGATGCGCCTGCAGATCGTAGATCTCGGTGAAGACCCGCCCCAGCCCGCCGATGTAGACCGGCTGCTTGCGGAGGCGGCCGTCGCGCATGAGCAGGGCCAGCGTGGCCAGCATCTCCTGCGTGCGTCCGAGGGCGAACGTGGGGATCAGGATCGCGCCGCCGGTTTCGCGGGTGGCATCGATGGCCTCGATCAAACGCTGAATCTCGCCCTCGCGCGTGAAGCCGGGCTCCACCGCGCGGTTGCCGCGCGTGGTCTCCATGACGAGCACGTCGGCCCTGGTGTCCTCGAAGGATGCGCCCTTGAGAATGGTCTGGTCCTGGAAGCAGACATCGCCGGTGTAGAACAGGGTCTCCTTCTCGCCGCGGACCATGATCCCCGCCGAACCCAACGCGTGTCCGGCGTCAAGGAACTCCAACGTCGGCGAGCAGTCGCCGGGACGGATCCGGTGAAAGGCCTGCCACTCGATCTCGCGGTTGTACTTGAAGCCCTGAAAGAGAGGCGCGATCTCATCGACCTCGTTGTGGGTAAACAGGGGGTATTCCTTGATGCCCAGCTCGTCGCGCTGCCGCTGCATCACGTTCACCGAGTTGTGCAGCACGCGCTCCACGATGAAATAGCTCAACTCCGTCATCAGCACATTGGCCCGCGGAGAATGCCGCATCGCAATCGGGAGCGAGCCGACATGGTCGTGGTGACAGTGTGAGATCGCGATGGCGTCAAGTTCCTTGCCCTTGAGCTGGGCGTAAAACGGCAGCCCCTCGCGCCCCTCGCGCTTCGGATGGACCCCCGCATCCATCAGCAGACGATGGCCGTCCATTTCGACGAGCCACGCGCTGGCGCCGATGGCGGAGTCGGGATTGAGATTGGAGATATGCATGTCGGGAACGGGATTCCAGGTCCGCCGGCGGAAGCGGTCGAAAACCCCTTGAAAGGCGGGGAACCTAGGCCGGATCGTCCGCCGACGCATGCAAATAATACGGAAAAACGGGCGGTCGGATTCCCTGGCAAAACGCACAGATTGCGCCCCTGCTCCGATTCATCGCCTGAACCGTCCATGAGAGCAAAGCGCGTTCACCTCGCCACGCCCGTGAAACACGAGGCCCTGGAGCTTGGGGCTTGGAACTTCCGTCCCTTTCCCGCTGAATCCCCCCCTGAACCACGACGCATCCAGATTCTTGTCCCGAACATGAAATCCATCCGCCTCCAATTCCTCGCCTTCGCCGCCGCCATGGGGCTTTGCGCATCGCCTGCCATCGCCCGGCCGAATTTCCTGATCGTCATGGCGGACGACTGCACCCACAACGACCTTCCGCTCTACGGCGGGAAGAACGCGAAGACGCCGAACATCGACGCGCTGGCGGCGCAGGGCCTCACCTTCAACCGCGCCTACCTCAGCGAGGCCATGTGCCAACCCTGCCGCGCCGAGCTCTACTCGGGGCAGTTCCCTCTGCGCAACGGCTGCGCCTGGAACCACTCCGCCAGCCGCCCCGATACCAAGAGCCTTCCGCACCAGCTCAAACCGCTGGGCTACCGGGTCGGCATCGCCGGGAAAGTGCATGTGAAGCCGGACCCGGCCTTCCCGTTTGAAGACGTCCGCGGCTACGATGGCAACTGCGTCCGCGACCCCACCCAACCTCACGACCTCGGGCCCGCGCGCGAGTTCATGTCCCGCGACGAACAGCCCTTCTGCCTCGTCATCGCGCTGGTGGAGCCGCATGTGCCCTGGGTGATGGGCGACCCCTCCCAGTATCCCCCGCGTCAGATCAAGCTCCCGGCGAACATCGCGGACACGCCGCGCACGCGTCAGGACTTCGGACGCTACCTCGCGGAAATCACCTACATGGACGGCCAGGTCGGCGAGATCCTCGACGCGCTCGACAAGTCCGGCAAGGCCGACAACACCCTCGTCCTGTTCACCTCGGAGCAGGGCTCCCAGTTTCCGGGAAACAAGTGGACCAACTGGGACACCGGCCTCCACACCGCGCTCGTCGCCCGCTGGCCCGGCAAGGTCCCGGCCGGCAAACGCACCGACGCCATCGTTTCCTACGCCGACGTTGTCCCGACCTTCATCCAGGCCGCCGGCGGAGGCACGGACGTTCCGGGACTGGACGGACGCAGCTTCCTGCCCGTTCTGACCGACGGCGCGAAGGCGCACCGCGAGTTTGCCTTCGGCGTTCACAACAACATCCCGGAAGGCCCGCGCTATCCGATCCGCACCGTCACCGACGGCGAATGGCGCTACATCCGCAACCTGCTGCCGAACGAAATCTACATCGAGAAGCACCTTATGGGCGTGCAGGGCAACGGCAAGCTGAACAACCCCTACTGGGCGACCTGGGTGTTCAACGCCTGGGACAAGCCGAAGATCTACAACCTCGTCAAACGCTACACCACCCGCCCCGCCGAGCATCTCTACCACACCTCCGAGGATCCCTACGAATTGAACAACCTGGCCGACGATCCCGCCCACGCCGCGATCAAGCGCCGGCTCAGCTCCCAACTCGACGCCTGGATGAAGTCCCAGGGCGATCCCGGCGCGCCCGAGGACACCCTGGAGGCCATCCAGGCCGCGCGGAAGGGCGAACACCTCTATGGCCGGAAGGACTGAGGCGGCGGGGAGGAACATCGATTGATGAACAAGGATTGCTGATTGTTGAAGTGGGCCCTTGGCTCGGATGAGCGCGCCTTGGCGGCTGACGGAGCGCGGCTGTGTCGGAGACCAGCCGCAGCAACGTTGACGGCGTCCCGGCCGGGTCCGTGCGGAAGCCCTCGCGGATCGGAGGTTGCTGTGGCTGGTCCCGAGGACGGGACACAACCGCGCTCCGTTTGTGCGCTTCCAATCGCCAAACTCCGCGACAATCCCGTTTTGATGACATCGACAAGACTCGCGGCGCAACGCTCCCCCGCACGTTGACGCCCCGCCCGCCACGGCTACCATCGCGGCATGTCGGCGCACGCTTGGGACGTTTCACTGAAGGAGGCGCGGGAGATCCAGGAATCCCTGCGCGGATCGGTTGTCACCCGGGACGACTTTGGCGAGTTGCGGCGCATCGCCGGGGTGGACGTGGGCTTCGAGGAGCAAGGGCGCGTGAGCCGCGCGGCCGTGGCGGCGCTGGGTTTCCCGGGTCTCGAACTGCTGGAACACAAGATTGTCAGGCAACCGACGTCGTTCCCCTACGTGCCCGGGCTGCTCTCGTTCCGAGAGATTCCAGCCGTCGCCGCGGCGCTGGAGGAATTGAACCAGCCGCCCGACCTCGTGATCTGCGACGGACACGGCGTGGCGCATCCGCGACGCTTCGGGCTGGCCTGCCACCTGGGCGTCGTCCTCGACCTGCCTACGATCGGCGCGGCGAAGAGCCGCTTCATCGGGACTTTCGAGGAGCCCGGCGAGGAAAAGGGATCCTGGTCGGAACTGTTCGACAGGGATGAAATCATCGGCGCAGTCCTGCGCACGCGGGCGAAGGTCAGGCCGATGTTTGTCTCCGCCGGCCACCGCGTCTCGCTGCCGACCGCGATCGACATCGTGCTGCGCTGCTGCCCGAAATATCGCCTGCCCGAAACGACGCGCTGGGCGGATCACCTCGCCTCCACGCGTGAAGGCAAGTCCATGGGGGCGGGACTGAAGGCATAGCGGGGAAAACCCGAAGCCTGAAACTCGAAATCCGAGACTGATTCCCGCGCCCTGCGTCACCGGACGGCGAGACGGATAAGGCCCGAACGCGGAGCGCGGACTTTGGTCCGCTTCAACCTTCGGATTCCCTGGGCAGGACACCGAACCGGGCCTCGGGGCAGCCCAACGTTGAAGCGGACCAAAGTCCGCGCTCCCACTCGAATCGCCCAGCGCGCTCGGTCGCCTTACGCGAACACCTTCTTCAGTTCCTTCACCAGCGGCGGAACGGCCTCATAGGGATCGGGCTTTGCCTCGTATTCGAGCACGACGTAGCCTTGGTATTCCGCGTAACGCAGGATACGAGCGAGGCGTTCGAGGCTGGCCGGCTCATGGGGGCGGTCCTTCGGCCGCATCTCCACCTTGAGTTGGACGTTGATCGCGTAGGGGGCAATGAGCGCGAGGTCGCGATAGGGCCATTGGGTGTGGAAGTTGCCAGTGTCGAGGTTGACCCCGAACCAGGGGCTGTTCACGGCCTTGATGATTTCCAACATGCCGTCGGCCTCGGCGACAATGCCGCCGTGGTTCTCCAGGCCCAGGCGCACGCCCCATTGGCCGGCATATTCGCAGCACTCCTCGATGGCCTCGATGCACATGCTCCGCGCCTCGGCGTCGCTGACTCCGGTGGCTCGGCCGGCGAAGATGCGGATGTGCGGCGCGCCCATGATGGCGGCGTTGTCGATCCAGCGTTTGACATCGGCGATTTCCTTGTCGAGCTCCGGCCCCTTGGGCCGCGCGAAGTTGTTGCCGACGGCCGTGCCGCTGATCGCGATCCCGCGCTTGGCCGCATGCTGGCGGATCTTCTTGAAATACTCGGCCCCGGCATCGGGCTGGAAGAAGTAGCTGGTCAACTCCGTGCCCTTCAACCCCTGGTCCGCGCAGTAATCAATGAACTTGAACATGTCCATCTTGCGGTCTGTGACCTCCTTCTTCTTGTCGCGCATGTACTCGAAGAAGTTGCGAAAGCTGTAGGCCGCAAGGCTGAGATCGAAGCGCGGCCCGCCCGGCCGGGAAAGCGGCTCCATGCCAAGCGCGGACGAGGCCCCGAGGGCGCCGGCGCCAAGGACGGCGGTGGATGAGGACTTGAGGAAACGGCGACGGGAAAGAGATGCCTTTGTCATGTGTCAAAGTAAACCCAAGGCGCCGACCGAAAGGAACGAAAAAGTGGGAAGTGGTCCGTAACTTGCGACATCGGCAAGAAGCGGTGAAGAACAGCTGCTATGACAAGCTGTGACACGAGCCCGTTGTGACCGGAAGGAAGGAACGACGGGAGCGTCGCAAATCCAAACGCCCGGTGGGGCTGCGTTGCATCGCAGCCCATGCTGAAGTCCTGAAAGGACGACAGAATCATCCGAGAGGAAGCCGCGCCGGCCGGGACTTTCTGTCGCCGCCTTCGGGGCTTTGAAATGGGCTGCGATGCAACGCAGCCCTACCGAATGTCGCTGCTCCTCACGTCGGCCGCGGCCCTACTTCAGCAACTCGAGCTTGATGTCCTTGAAGCGGACTTCCGTCTTGCCGCCGGAGTGGAGTTGGAAGGCGACGATGCCGCGACGCGCGCCCTTGGGGTCGTCCAGATCGACGCATTTCTGCCCGTTGATGAAGGTCTGGACCTTGGAACCGCGGGCGACGATCTCGTAGCGGTTCCATTCACCGGGCTTCACGTGCTGTTCGCCGGATTCCTTCCACAGCAGCGCGCGGCCGTGCTCTTCGTAGAGCTTGCCCCACCAACCCTTGCCGACGTCCGCCTGGTAGCCGTCGACCGCGCCGTCGGGTCGGGCCTTGCTGCGGAACTGGATGCCGCTGTTGCCCTGATTGCCAACGAGCTTCACCTGGAGGGACAACTTGAAATCGCCCAACTCCAGCGGCCCGACCAACCATTCGTTCTTCTTGAGGCCGGCGGTCCGGCCGACGATCTCTCCGTTCTCCACGGACCACAGCTCCGGGGCGCCGCTCCAGCCGGACAGGTCCCGACCGTTGAAGAAGGAGTCCAGGTTTTCCTCCAGCGCCAACATGGGAACCTGCGTCGAGTGTTGCAGATAGGCGACCAGGTCTCGCGCATCGTTGTCTGTGAAGGTCGCGAGCAGGCCCTCGGGCATCATGGACATCTGGCTCTGCTGGATGTCGGCGACGTCGCCGCGCGGCAGGGTCAGCGTCTCGTTCTGGGTGACGACCGTCAGGGTCTGACTGTCCTGCCGGGTGACGATGCCGGTGATGACGCGGTCGTCGGTGGTGTCGATGGTCGAGGTCCGATAGTCGTTGGGGATCTCCGCGTTGGGATCGAGGACGTTGTGGAGGATGTAGCTGAGCTCGGCCCGGTTGGAGCCGGTGATGTCGGGACCGACCGCGCCGCCCACGCCATAGAGCTTGTGGCACTGCTGGCAGGTGCGGGCGTAAAGCGCGCGGCCGTGCGGCAGGTCGGGCTTCCGCTTCGTCTTCGCCTCGATCAGCTTGGTGTGTTTCTCGATCTCCTTGAGCTTGTCGGCCGCGCTCTCGCGGCTGACGCCCCAGACCTTGGCGACGGTCTCGTCGATGTCCTTCTGCTTCAGGTCGCGCAACTGCCGCACGATGTCCGCCGAAAGATCGCGGGCGGGGACGGTCTTGGCCGCGACGGCCTGCAGCAAGGGCCGCGCAAAAGCGGCGCGCGAGGCAAGGGTGGAGAGAGCCGCGCGTTTCTCGGCGGTGTTCAGGATCGGATAGACCTTGAGGATCGCGGGCGGGATGTCCGCGTTGGGGTAGCTGGCCAGTCCGGAAAGAGCCAGCGGTCGAAGCGCCTTGTCGTTGAGCAGCGATTTCAACGTCCCGGCCAGTTCGGGGTCCTTGGCGCTGACCAGCGAGGCGAGCGCGGCCTTGCGCTTGTCGAGCGGGGCCTTGGCGTCGGTCAGGGTGGCGCGCAGCCCCTTCAACGCGTTGCCGCTGCCGAAGATCAGGGCGAGGGATTGCGCGAGCTGGCGGACCTCCGCGTTGGGGCTCTTGGCCAGCTTGGTCTCCAGACTCTCCCAGCCTTTCGGCATCGGGACATTACGGCGCCCCTTGAGCCCGTCGCCCATGCCCTTGAGGATGTCGAGCTGGAAGGCGGGGTCATCAACCTCGTTGAGCACCTGAACGAGCGCGTCCAGGGCGTCATCGCCGGCCTGCGCCCGGGTCGGAGTCGGATTCAAGGTCAGCGCCAGCACGGCCAGGATGGAAAACGTGAAGGAAAGGGTTCTTTTCATGATCGGTGAATCGTCAGCATCGGACGAAGGCGGGGCGAATGCAATTCTACAGCGAGCCGCGAAAACGACGGCGGGGGGGCGCGGAATTGATTCCGCTTCAACGCGGGTTTGCGTCGCGCCAGGGAATGGCTCGGAGCTTTGACTTGTCGGAGGTTGAAGCGGAAAGAAATCCGCGCCCCCCCCGCTACTTCTTCTTCGCGGCGCGGTACTCGGCGAGGATGCGTTCGACCTCACTGAAGACCTTCTCGGGCACGAGGTCTTCCTTGACCAGGGGCCAAGCCTGGTTGACGGCGGCTTCGCGCCATTCGGCCTCCAAGGCGGCATCGACCTCCTGGACCACGAGCCCGCGCTTTTTCATGGCCTCGACGGCGCGCTCCGACTCGAGCCGCCCCAGCTTCTGGATCAACCGGCCGGCGCCGATGGCGGACTTCCGGTAACGCTCGCGCAAGTCCGCCGGCAGGGCGTCCCAGGTCTTCTTGTTCACGACGAACGCGCCGACGAGCGGAGCCCAGTTGAGTTCGAGCATGTGGTTCGCGGCGGTCTGGATCTGGCTCGCCATGGCCGCAAAGGGCGGCATGGGCACGGCCTCGATGCGTCCGGTCTTCAGACCGGCGAGGATCTCCGTGGATTCCATCGGGACCGGTTGGAAGCCGGACTTGCGATAGATGACCTCGCCCTTGGGATCGCCGGCCCAACTGAAGATCTTCAGTTTCCGCACATCGTCCGGCGTCTTGACCGGCTTGGTGGTGAAGAAGTGCACCCAACCGGTGTCGGCCCAGAACAGCACGACAAAGCCCTTGTCCGCCAACATCGCCTCGATCTTGTCCTGCAGCTTCTCGTTCACGGCCTCCACCTCGTCCAAGGACTGGAACATCATGGGAATCGCCTGCATGCCCTGCACCTCCGGGGTGATCTTGGCCAGTCCCACCGCAGTCATCAGCCCCGCCTGCAGGTGGTTGATGCGCATGCTGTCGACGATCGCCGACTCGCCGCCCTGCGTGCCGCCCGAATACACGGACGCCGCAACCTCGCCATTGGACATCCTGGTCCATTCCGACGCGAGCTTGCGCAGGATCTTGTCGTAGGACGTGCCCTTGGGGGCGATGGTGGCGATGCGCAGGCGCGTCTCGGCGGCGTCGGCGGAACCGGTGAAAAGCAGCCCCGCGCAAGCGATGGCGGCAAGCGCGGTCCGGGAGAGAAAGCTGGTGAAGGTCCTTTTCATGTCGTCTGGTTTACGTTGGGGAAGGGAAATCTATTCGAGAAACAGGTCGAGGGTGCGGCCCTGAAGCCATTTCGCGCGCCGCTGCATGACGAGGTTCAACAAGCGCCATTCGGGCCGGGCGTCGACATCAACCGCCAGCGCCTTGTCCAGCAGGGCGTTGAACTCCTTCTTGTTCTGCGTTTCAACGGACACCGCCTCGGCGAGCGCCACGTAGGGTCCGGCCTGCTGGCCGCCGCTGAGTTCCACGGCGCGCTCGAAATGTTTGCGCGCGCGGTCGGCGGGTTCGCCGTCGGCGCCTTGGCGGATCATCTCGTAGCTCACGAGGAAGGTGTGAATGGCGCCGGCGTCAAACGCCTCATCCAGCTCCAACGCGCGGTCGATCATGGCCTCCAGGCTCGGCATGTCGGCGATCAGCTCCGGCCGGTCGAGACCGAGTGAGATGGCGGCGCCCCAGGCGGCGGCGGTCCAGTAGAGGTTCGGCACGTCCTCGCTGTCAGCCATGGCGACGGCGCCCGCCGGATCCGTCAGCAGCAGCTTGGAGATCCCCTTGTGCCGCACCTCCAGGCTGCGCAGGCCGTAGTCGCGCGCGCGGAGGTAGAGCTTGCGCGCGCGGTTGCGGGTCGCCTCAGCGGCCTCGAAATCCATGCTCTCAATCTTGTCCGCCTCGGGCTGGACGAAGGCGTAGGCGTATTGGGTGAAGCCGCTGGTGGCGGCGAGCAGGAGTTCCTTGTGCTCGGGCGTCTCGGCCAGGAGGGCCTCCATGAGCTTGAGGCCGAAAGGCACAGCCGCCTTCACCAGTTCGGGATCGGGATCGGCGGCGAAGGTTGTGCCGGTCCCGGCCAGCGCGTCGCCGACCATGTTGATGGCCAGCTTGCGCGGCGAGGCGCAGCCTGCCGCCAGGAGAACGAGAAGGGAAAGGACCAGCGCCGCCGGGCGACGTCGGCTGTCGGGAATTCGATCGAAGGGGGAACGCGTCATTTTACGTCGTTTCGCTTCTGGGCTTTTCGTGTCGTTTGCGGGTGGTGTTTTTAAGGGGGCTTACTTCCCGCGGCGAAACATTTTTTCCGGCTTTTCCCATAATTCACCGTCGTGTTTCAAAAGCCAGGCCTGAAGCTCGGCCGTGGTCGCTGTCAGAAAGAAGCGGTTTTTGTCGCGGACGTGGGCGAGTTCGTCCGGATGGGCCTTCAGGCGTTTCTCGATCCAGCCAAAATGAGGCGCGCTCAGTTCCAACTCGCGGTCCCCGGTGTTGTGCGCCTTGAAGATGAGGTGGCCGGGAATGAACGCGGATTGATACCAGGGCGCAAATTCGTTCTCCAGCAGGTCCCGATCCGGCCGCAGGTCCAGGTAGGTCTTTCCCTCGAGCCTGAACAGATGCGCAACCATCTCACCGACCACCTTGACCTTGCCGGATTCCACCTCAAGCGCCTGCATCTCGAGGCGGTAGGCGTTCTCCTCACCGTCCGCCTTCCGAAACTGCCAGACCTCCTTCTCCTTTTCGTTCGTGTCTTGATCGCTGAAGGAACCGATCAGTTTCCCGTCGAAGATGACGTTCTCCGGTGTGTAAAAGGGGTGAATGGAAGGCAGGCAACCGACAAGGACGGCGGCGGCCGCAACCAACGTGAGGATCGGAAGGAGCTTTTTCATGGTTGTGATTCTTGGGGGCCGATGGCCCCGATGGGTCGGGCAACGGGAACTGCAGATTAGCCGGAATGCGGGGAATTGCGGTCATTGTTTTTTTCGAGCCGACCATCGTGGTCGCCGATCAACGCAAAATCCCGGCTCGTAATCCAGCCTGCCTCGTGGACAATCCGCCTTCCGGATTTCCAATCGACCGCCACGATGAAAAAGCCCCGTCTTTCCGCCCTGCCGCTGCTCGCCGCTTCGCTTCTACCCGTCACCCTCACCGCCGACGCCTCGCCGTTGCCGCCTCCCAACATCGTCTTCATGATGGCCGACGACATGGGCATGGGCGACACGAGCGCCTACCGGGACGTCACCGGCAACGCGGACGACGTCCAGCTCCGCACCCCCGCCATGGACCGGTTGGCCCGGATGGGCGTGCGCTTCACGGACGCCCACACGCCCGCCTCCCGCTGCACGCCCACGCGCTACGGCCTGATGACCGGGCGTTACCCCTGGCGCAGCCGGATGAAGTGGTGGGTGCTCTTTGGCGCGCAGGGCGATCCGCTGATCGAGGCGGACCGGCCCACCGTCGCTTCCATGCTGCGCGACAACGGCTATCGCACGGCGATGTTCGGCAAGTGGCACGTGGGCCTGCGCTACCGGAAAGCGGACGGCTCCCCGGCCGCGGGTTGGGAAGACGCCGATCTGACCAAGCCGCTGCACACCACGCCGGTCGATCACGGCTTCGACATCGCGCGCTTCACCTCGCGCTCCCACGGCACTTCCGGCCCCGACGCCGGCTCCAAACCCAAGAACCCCAAGAAACGGAACGGACCGAAGCAAAGCATCGGCCCCGGCCACATCCACGACCGCGTCGCGCTCGCCGCGACGCGGAACGGCCGGCAATTGAAGGACAAAGGTCCGGAAGCCTACGTCCTCACGGATCTGGGCGGCCGCCATTCCGACCACGCCATGGACTTCATGCGAGGCCACGTGACCGACGCCCCGACGAAGGGCAGACCGTTCTTTCTCTACTACCCCGCCAACTCCAATCACAGCCCCTACACACCCGACACGGAGATCGGCGGCAAGCCTGTCAAAGGCGCCGCGCGCACCGTTTCGGGCCGCCCCATGGACGCGCGCCACGACTTCGTCTACGAGAACGACGTCGCCCTGGGCCGCATGCTGGAGTGGCTGGAAGCGACCGACGATCCGCGCCGACCCGGCCACAAGCTGATCGCCAACACGCTGGTCGTGTTCACCAGCGACAACGGCGCGGAGAAGGACAGCAACGTCGCGACCGGCCCCTTCCGCAGCCACAAGGGCAGCTGCTATGAGGGCGGGCACCGCGTCCCGTTCCTCGTCTCCTGGCCGGCCGGCGGCGTGGGCGACGGCGACGCCACAACACCCGGGCAGACCAATCCCTCGCCCATCGGCCTGCAGGATATGTATGCGACCTTCGCGGAGGTCGTCGGCGCCCGCCTGCCCGACCTGCGCGCCGGCGAGAAGGGCGCGGAGGACAGCTTCAGCGCGCTGGCCGCCTTCCGCGGCCAGACCGTCAAGCGCGCCCCCATGTTCTACAACGATCACAAGGAGGCGAAAGCGGACCCGGCGGCGGTCGCAATGCGGCTGGATTCCCCCACCGTCGGCGGCCGCGAGTTCCCCGGCCAATGGAAGATGTTCTTCAACGCGAGGCTTCTGCGCGAAGGAGAGGCCCGTCCCTACGAACTCTACAACCTCGCCGCCGACCCATGGGAATCCGAAAACCTGATCACCAAACCGGAGCTGAAGCCGCTCGTCGCCTTCCTGGCCCGCGAAGCCACCCTGCACCGGCGCGTCGGAGGGCAGCGGATGGTGGAGTTTGCGCAGGACTCCAGCGTGACTTTCGACTGGAGCGCCGAAGCGTCCGAAGGAAAGAAACTCGCCGTCGCGTTCGATGGAAAATCGGCGGGCGGCCTGACGATGACATCCACCGACAGATCGGTGAACATGACCATCTCCGGCGTCCGCGGCGACAAACCTTTGACCAGAGCAGCCTTCCGCCCCAATCCCCGCGGCCTTGGCCTCGGCGGAGGCAAATTCGATCAGGTGGACGACGGCGAGGCGCTGCTTGTCTCCTTCGATCGCGACGTGATCGTCGAGCAGGTCGGCGTGGTGGCCGGCAATGGCGTCTGTGGCGGCTTCTACCGCGTCGGCGAGAAAGCCCCGCTCGCCATCTACTGCGTCGATGCCGACAACGACGCCAAGGAGCAGCAGGGCGTCATCAGCGACATCGGCCTGTTGCGCAAGGGTGAAAAGCTGCGCCTCGACAGCAGCCCGCACTACGGCGTCGAACCTGCCGGACGCTGGCGCCTCGGCGCCATCTCCGTCAGGCCGGTTTCGACAAGGTGAGCGGCGTGATGGGCAACCCATGGTCACGCCTTTCGCCGAAAGCTGACAGTATGCGCCCATGGACGCGCGTCGGTATCAAAGCTGGCTGGGTCTCGGCCTCCTCGCCTTCGCCTCGGCGACACGGGCCGGGGAGGCGGACAACCTCCGCGCCGCGATTCAAGACCTGTCCTCAACCTTCGGAGGCGCTTATCCAAAGAGCGCTGAATTCCAGACGCGCCTCGACCGCTTGGAACCCGCCCTGCGTCAACCGAACGCCCCGGCCGCCAAGAAAGCCCGCGAGGAGTTTTCCGAGCTTCAACGGGAAGCCCTGATTGCCAACCCACTGGTGAGCGGCCAGCCCATCCTCTTCGTCGCGCGCCGCCAGTACGCAAAGGGACACCACAACACGGAGACCTTCTTCCCCAACACGGAACACGAATTCAACAACGGCCGCTTCGCTCCCGGAGGCTCCCTGAAACTCCTCAACCTCGCCAAGGGCGGCGTGCGGACGCTCCTCGACCTGCCCGCAGGCGTGGCGCGCGATCCGGAGGTTCATTTCGACGGCCGGCGGATCCTGTTCTCCATGCGGCGCAACGCCGACGACAGTTATCACCTTTACGAGATCGCCATCGACGGCTCCGGCCTGCGTCAACTCACCTTCGCCTCGAACGTGGACGATCTGGACCCGCTCTACCTGCCGGACGGTTCGATCGTGTTCTCCTCGACGCGCGAGCCCAAGTATTGCGGCTGCAACCGCCACATCATGGCCAACCTCTATCGCATGGAGGCGTACGGGGCGAACATCCGTCAGATCGGCAAGAGCGCGCTCTTCGAAGGCCACGGTTCGCTCATGCCGGACGGCCGGATTCTCTACGACCGCTGGGAATACGTGGACCGCAACTTCGGGGACGCGCAAGGCCTCTGGACCGTCAATCCCGACGGCACGACACACGCCGTCTTCTGGGGCAACAACACCGGCAGCCCGGGAGCTGTCCTCGACGCGCGGGTCATCCCCGGCACGGAGACGGTCCTCTGCACCTTCAGTTCCTGCCACGACCGCCCGTGGGGCGCGCTCGCCATCGTGGACCCGCAACTCGGCCTCGACGGTCCCGCCGCCGTGACGCGCATCTGGCCCGCCGACGCCATCAAGCGCGTCAACGTCCGCGGGCATTTCGACGATTTCAAGAAGGTGTCGCCCAAATACGAGGATCCGTGGCCGCTCAGCGACAAGTATTTCCTTTGCTCCCGGATGACCGGACAAGGCGACGAGATGGGAATCTACCTACTCGACGTCTTCGGCAACGAACTTCTGCTCCACGCGGAAAACACCGCCGCCCTCGCACCGGCCCGGCCAAAGCGGAAAGGCGGACCTGCGGCGGAAGGCTGGCTGGGTTGCTTCGATCCGATGCCGCTCGCGCCCCGCCCCCGGCCGAACCAACTCCCGGATCGCCTCAAGCTTGCGGACCAGGAAGGCCGCTTCTACGTGCATGATGTCTATTCCGGCACACACATGGAGGGCGTCAAACGCGGCGAGGTGAAGGCCCTTCGCGTGGTCGAGGCCCCGGAGAAACGCTTCTGGACCAACCCGCAATGGGGCGGCCAAGGCCGGCAGTCGCCCGCGATGAACTGGCACAACTTCGAGAACAAACGGATTCTCGGCACGGTCCCGGTCGAGGCCGACGGCTCGGCCTACTTCGCCGTCCCGGCGGACGCCTTCATCTACTTCCAACTGCTCGACAAGGACGGGATGATGATCCAGTCCATGCGCAGCGGCACGATCGTGCAGCCCGGCGAGACGGCGGGTTGTGTCGGCTGCCATGAGGACCGCAGGCAGGCGCCGCCCGCCCTGCCGCGATTATCGCTGGCAGTGCAACGTCCACCGAGCCGCATGGACGGCTGGCACGGCGCCCCGCGGTTGTTCAACTACCTCGCCGAGGTGCAGCCGATCTTCGACCGCCACTGCCTCGAATGCCACGACTTTGGCGGCCTGGCCGCGGATACGCTGATCCTCGCCGGCGACCGCGGGCTGACCTTCAACGCCTCCTACAACGAACTCTGGCGCAAGGGCCACATCCGCGCCGTCGGCGCCGGCCCCGCCGAAACGCAACCGGCCCGCTCCTGGGGTTCCCACGCCAGCCGACTGGTCGCGACGGATTCGAAGTGTCCGGGAAAGGGTCGGCTGAAGGGAACGGAGCGGGAGCGCGTGATCACGTGGATCGATCTCAACGCGCCCTACTACCCCAGCTACGCGAGCGCGCATCCAGAGAACCTGGCCGGACGTTCGCCGCTGAACGACGCGCAACTCGCGCGCTTGGAGAAGCTCACCGGCGTGCCCTTCCGCCAACTGGCCGACCACCGGAAGAACCGCGGCCCGCAGATCAGCTTCGACCGACCGGAACTCAGTCCCTGCCTGGCAGTCTTCCAGGACGAGAAGGACCCGCGCCGCGCCGAGGCGCTGGCGATCATCCGCGAAGGGCAGGCCGACCTCGCCCGCAACCCCGAGTCCGACGCCAAAGGCTTCCAACCCTGCGACCTCGACCAATGGCGCGAAGCCAAATACGCCGAACGCCGCCAACGCGAACTCGCCAACCGCGAGGCGATCCGGCAAGGGCGGAGGTTTTATGACAAGCGGTAGGCGGGGCGCCAGTCAAGGAGCGGCGACATTCTTGTCGCCCCTCCTCGAACCAAGACGCCTCGAACCAAGACGCCGCTTCGCCGAAGCGACCCATTTCAAAGCGCCCGCGGAGTGAAGCGGGGATAAACACCGCGCGCGATGTATTCCAGGACAGCCGGCTTCTCCACCTTCGACTGCCTCACTATCACTTGAATCCATCCCAAGCCGATCCGGACGAAGACGAACCTCTTTTGTCCGGGTGCGCGTTGGTTTGAAGCAACCGACCGGGATCCGCCACAGGTCGCCTCTATTTCGAGAACGAGTTCCGTTTCAACCGGGCCTTACGGCCCTCGAAATCCAGATCGGCTCCGGTGACCTTTGCCTCCTTGTCGCGCAAGAAGCGCAGTTCGGTCTGGTAAGCGCGAGTGAAGAAAGCGTCTTCCGCCGCGGGCCAGAGGCGCGCAGCCACGCCGCCGGGCCCGACCATGATCAGTTTTCCGTTCTCCACGCGGATCGGGAAGGAAGGATCTTTCGCGCCATTCTCCGGCGAATAATGCCCCGGATAGTCAGCCAGTTTCTCCGCCGCGTTTGGAACGGGGGCGGGAAAGCGGATCTCCAGCGGCGGAATGCCGAGAACGACGTTCAAAAGGCTTCCGCCGAGCGCGTCGAACAAACCCGCCCGGCTCCCGGTTACGCCGCCGACCTGTGTATTGGCCAGCAGGACAACCGCCGTCCGGGACTGTGGGTACAGGTATAGAGCACAGCGGAATCCGCCCGTGGCGCCGGTCGTATAAATCACGCCAAATTTGTTCACCCGCCACCCCAGCGCCGTCCGTTCCATTTCGTTGATCTTGGCCTTCCCCCGGATCGCGAGCTTCAAGGTTTCCTCGAGAGACGAAGCTGCGGGATCGAGCGTCGCGGCCGCGAACTTCAACATGTCGGCGCTGGTGGAGCGCAGCGCGAAAGCCCCGCGCAAGACAGAATCTCCCGCCGACCAGGGCTCTGTGGGAACGCCATCGACATCGTGGCCCGGGCCGGAGGTCTTCAATTCGAAAGACGTGTCGTCCATCCCCAGCGGCCGGCAGATCCGCTCAGCGATCAAAGAGTCCAACGACTTCTCGCTCTTCCGCGCCAAGGCATGCCCCAGCAACCCCACGCCGAGGTTGCTGTAGACGTAACGGCCGCGCTCGCCCAGCGGCGGCGCCGGATTCGCAAAATAGTCCTCGAATTGTTGGGCAGAGAACTCCTTCCAGCGGAGACCGCCCGAAACGGGATCGAAGGTCTTGTCCCCCTCACGCCAAAAGTTTGCGGGGATATTCGGCAGTCCAGAAATATGCGCGGCCAGATCCGCCAGCGTGATCGACTGACCGCCGGGCGAAGGAACCTGCCAGTCCTTGGGCAGCAATCCCGCAACGGGATCGTCCAAAGAGACCTCACCCTTGACCGCCATGTCCGCAAGGACGAGGGCCGTGAACACCTTGGTCACGGAACCGATCTCGAAGACCGTGTTCCCGTCAGGACGCGTCTCCGCATCGTCGCCGAGCGAACCAAAGGAAAAATGACTTTGCCTCCCATTCTGAACCACTCCCACCACCATCCCCTTGGACCACCCCCCGTCGATCAGCGGTTGGATCACGTTGCCAATGCGTTCCTCGATAGGCGTCTCCTGCTGTCCGGTGGCGTCCAGCGGCGTGCCCTGAACTTCCTTGTCTCCACACGCTGCTGCGAGCAACGCGCAGGCAAGGACTGAAGCAGTGAGACGACAGCGGGGAAATGCTTTCATGGTTTGAGTTCGCAGAAGACGAAGAGAGTAAAGACAGGTTAAAGCGCCTCGGACGTTCGTTGGCAACCCCGCTTGCCTGCAACAGCCGCAAGATACGGGCAGCCGCCGGCAATCCGGATGATTGCCAGTCCGGGTTCCATGCCGTAGCAAACGAGGATGCTTTCCAGCCGCGCCATCGTGTTCGCGCTGTTCAGCGTTGTCGGCCAGGCCTTCGGCGCGGACAAGGCCGACCGCGACGATTTCAATCGCTACCTCCAGGGGCGTTACATCTTCAAGAGCCACTGCGCCCCCTGCCACGGCGAGACCGGCCGCGGCAACGGTCCCTGGGCCGAGGGCATGACGATCCAGCCCCGCAACTTCCGCCTCGGCATCTTCAAGTACCGCACGACGCCGATGGGGCGCCAACCGACGGATGACGACCTTCGCCGGACGATCAGCCGCGGCGTTTCCGGCACGGCCATGCCCACCTTCGCCAGCACATTGAGCGACCGCGATCTCACCGCCATCCTGGTCTACCTGAAGAACCTGTCGGGGCGATGGAAGGAGGAGGACCGGCTGTCCCCGGCGGTTGAGCTGCCGAAGGCTCCGGAGTGGTTCTTCAAGGAGAAGGCGCTGAAGCCCCACGCAGCAGCCGGTCGCGTGTTGTTCGAGCAGACCTGCGTTCCCTGCCACGGAACGGCCGGCGAGGGGAACGGCCCGGGCTCCGTCGGCCTCACCAACGTCTGGGGCCAGGTCGCGAGGCCGGCCGACCTGCGCGTCGATCATCATCGCAGCGGCCCGAACCGCGAAGACCTATTCCGCACCATTTCGATGGGGCTGGACGGCACGCCGATGGTCGGCTTCCGCGGCGCGTTGCAGGACGAGCAGATCTGGGAACTGGTCGCCGCAATCGAAGCCCTGCCGAAGGCGGCGAAGGAAGAAGAGCAACCGCAAGGCGGGGAACGCCCCAAGCCGCCGGCCGCGAGAAAGCGGGAGTGACGTTCTCGTTCCTTCATCGAAACGGCAGGGCGAATGGTCCCCAATGAGCCGCGCAGAGGCATGCTCACATCGGCTCACTGGGGACAGTCCGCCCCACCCGCCCTGCGACACATTCCTACGCATGAGTTGGGATCGCGCCCTGTTTTTCAACTCAGGCGTAGCCCTCCCCGCGACACTCGGGCTTTGCGCAGATCGACCGGACCTGCCAGCCTTGCGGGCAACCGCCTCACCTCCGACATGAACATCCAAGCACAGTCGCAACCCGCTTTCCTCATTTCGCTGACGGCCTGCGTCCTCACCTTGGCCGCAACCGCCACAGCCGCGGAAACCGGTTTCACGCCGCCGGCGCGCTGGGAATACTCCGCGCCGTTGATCTCCCCGGAAAAGCGCGATATTGATCCCAGCCATGCGCAGAAAGATCCAACGGTCGTCTTCCACGAGGGCCGCTGGCACGTCTTCATGACGGCAAAGCTGCCCAAACGCTCCGTCATTGAGTATTGCTCCTTCGAGAAATGGAAGGATGCCGACGCCGCGCCGCGCACGTTGCTGAGGGTAAGCGACAGTGATTACTTCTGCGCGCCGCAGGTGTTCTGGTTCGCCCCGCAGAAGAAGTGGTATCTCATCTACCAGGCCGGCATGCCCGGTTCTAAGATGATGTGGGTCGCCTGTTCAACGACGACCAACATTGCCGACCCGCATTCGTGGACCAAGGCCGCGCCGATCCTCGACGGAGGCGACGGCGACCCGCGCACGGTCGGCGGCTTGGACTACTGGATCGTCTGCGACGAGCGCCGCGCCTACCTGTTCCTGACCAGCCTCAACGGGAAGATGTGGCGGCTCTGGACGAAGCTGGAGAATTTCCCCGAGGGTTTCGACCACTGCGAACTCGCCTTGCAGGCCGAGATCTTCGAGGCCAGCCACACCTATCGACTCAAGGGGCGCAGGCAATGGCTGACGATCGTGAAACAGAAGGGGCAGCGGCATTACAAGGCCTACCTTGCCGATCGTCTGGACGGCGAGTGGCGGCCAATCGCCGACACCTTCAAGAGGCCCTTCGCCGGAGCCGCCAACGTCCGGCCGACCCCCGGCGTCGCTCCCTGGACGGACAACATCAGCCACGGCGAACTGATCCGCGACGGCATCGACCAGACCCTGACCATTGATCCAGAGAATCTGCGCTTCGTGTTCCAGGGAATGTGGCAGAAGGACAAGCGCAACAAGGGCTACGGCGCCTTCGACTGGCGCATCGGCCTGCTCACACCGGTCGCGGAGCGTTGAAGAACCACGGAAGACACGGAACACACAGAAGGGAATTCCCTCTCTTTTTCCTGATCTACCAGATCGAGTCGATGATCGGGCAACGCGGTGGGGCGCGGCCCCCGCCAAGCAGGGCGTCCGGCAGGGCAAATGAACGTCGGGTGTTGATCTGAGTCCGGCGCAGGAGCTTCGCCCCACCAAGGAAGCAAAGCCTCCTGATTGTTCCAGATTCCGCTCACCCGTAAGCCCCGCCTCCCTTTCTGTGTCTTCCATGTCTTCTGTGGTTGTTCCCCCCTCAGTGGTTGACGCGTCACCCCTTTCGGGGTTTTGAAGTGGGCTCGACGGAGTCTCTCCCCACCGGCTTTTGGATTTGCTGCCGCTGTCTTTGTGCCTCCTCTTTCCATGCCGGAATCACACCGTCGCCATCAGCGTTACCGCCAACCGGATGGTTCGCAAGGCCGGTGGGGAGAGACTCCGTCGAGCCCACTTCAATGCCTTGGCTGGATTTGAAGCGTCGGCCCACACCTCAACACCATGAACTCTCCCCGCCCCTCAAACGCCCCGCCCAATTCCCCTTCTGTGTCTTCCGTGTCTTCTGCCTGCCGCGCCGTAGCTTTGCGAAGGCGGGTGGTTGTCACCGGCCTCCGCCGCGTTCGTAGAACCATTTCAGCGTGTCGTATTCCCCGTAGAGCTTCATCCGGTCGAAGTACTCGACAGCATCCTGTCCGGACATCTTCTCCACGTCGACGTATCTGCCGAGGGTCTTGATGTTCTCGCGCTGGTTCTCAAGTTCCTGTTTGAGATCGGGAAGCGGACGGTTGAGGAAAGGATGCTCGACGGTTGGATCGAGCGCTTCAAGAAACGTCTTTTCCGTGACGATCCCGACGAGTTCATTGATCAGGAAACGGTTTCCGTCCCCGACGCTCAGGTGACGGCCCATCTCCAGACCCGCGGCCGCAATCCGGTTGGCGGAATCGATGTCGCCCGCCGAAACCTTGGCCTGGTAGACCTTGACCATCTCGCGGCCCAGATCACGGATCTGCTGCAAGTGCGGCAACCGGGTCTGAACGCTAGCCGCGGCCTTGGCCACCGAGGGACTCTGCCCGGACCGCGCGCGCATCTCCTCGGCCCCTTGGATCGTGTCCAGGGTGTAATCGTTGAAACCTGTCTTTCCGCCCGCGTTCAACAGGGCTTCCAGCGCGGCGTCGGGATCCTTGTCCTTGAGGTGATCGGCCGCGGAAAGGTAGTCCACCAGCGGATTGTCCGGAGCCGCGTCCGCCAACCGGTCGAGCCAGGCGCGCTTCTCACCCGGAAAGGCGTCGTGATTGACCACGGCGAGCATGACGCGCGGATCGTCGGGATGGCGCTCGACGGCGAGACGCAACCACTGGAGATCATGGGTGTTCTCGAAGGCGGCCAGCAGGCTCTGCGCATTTGTGCGATTCAAGGTCACGAACGCGGCGACATCCGCCGGATCAAGCGGGGCGGTCAGATCGCCCCCGCCCAGGATCGCGGCCAGCGCCGACTCCTTCTTTGCCGCGGCCGCACGGGCGGCGGCATCGGGCACAAGGTCGCTGAGCCGGGCGGAATCGAAGTTCCCCGCAAGGTTGTCCGTGAACGGCGTTTCAGCCGGCGCCGGGTCTGTCGGAGGCGGCTTCGAGGCTGATCTTACGCCCAACCAGAACCCCAAGCCGAACACGGCCAAGGTGAGCGCGAGAATGGGGATGGCGCGACGGGCGTTCATCGGGCGGGTCATGGAATTGATAGCACCTCGGCCGGGGGATTCAGCGCCAAAGTTTGACAACCCGCCCCGACAATCCTCACGGCCCAAACCACAGCGGTCCCTGGTCGCAAGTCGCGGTCACCTGGACTCCGGCGCCTTCCGGAACCGGCTGGTCTGCTCGACCACATGGAAGCGCAGTCGTTTCGTCAACCCGCGCGCGTCCAGTTGGATGTCGGCGAGTTCGTTGCGCCAGACGCCTTCCCTGCCGCGTGTGCGCTTCAGCGAATAGGTGAATTCATCCACGACGCCCAGGATGCCGCCCCAGAGCTTCACCCGCTCGTCCAGCTTCACCTCGACGCGGACCAACTCAGCCTCCTCGTCATCGATCCATACGGTTCCGGAAAGGTGGTTGGCGACCCTGTCCGCCATCGAGGCGGCGGCGGGGGGCGGCGACTTGGGTTTGAACGAGAGGACATGTGTCGCGCGGCCGGCCTGCGACTCCATCCGCAGGCGGACGACGTCGAAACGGCGGGTCAGATCGGCGGGAACGAATGTCCCGCGCGTCGCGGGGCCCTGATTCTCGGTTCCCCCCAGGAACAACCTCCGGCGACGGCGAATGGCGGCGTCTTCCTCCCGGATTTCCCACTCACTCAGATTGCGGCCCTCAATGCCCGTGAAGCGGGCGTCCGGGACGCCGCCCTTCACTGTCACTTCGAAGAGCTTCACCTTGCGGTTGGTCACGGCTCCCTGCGCGTCCAGTTCCTCGATGGTCGAGCGCTTGTCATAAAGCCAGGTCGCGCCGTCATCAGCCGACGCCAGCGTCGCCGCCCGTTTGACGACGCGCTCCAGGATGGCCTCGGGAGTCTCGTCGGACGCGCCGGCAAGCCCGCGAACCGGGGGCATTGTCAGCAGCAGCATTCCCAGGAGGAGCGGTTTCATCGTAAGACTGATCGACCGGACGGCACAGGACTTCAAGCGTTTCCGTCGCAACTTAGGGTTTGGCGCCCTCCGGGAGACAATCCGGGAGATGCCGCGCCTCCAGCAGCAACAGGAGCGCCCACACTGCAAACGCGCCGCCCCGCAAATACAGGGCCAACACCACCACGGCCTGCGCCGCAAAGAAGAACGACAGCGCCGCCAACTCCACGGCGGAGGGCCGGCCGGCCTGGACCACGAAGCGCAGGGTCAAGACCGCGACGGAACCCAGGACCGTCAGGACAAAGGAGAGGCCCATCTTGCGCGTCAGCCGCAGGAAGAACGAAAACGGGGCGAAGATGAGAAACAGGGGCCCGAAGAAGACGGAGAAGAGGGCCACGGCAGTCCATTCCAGTCCCGACTCGGGGTAATTCCATGGGGCCACCCCGCGCAGCCATGGATCCGCCACGAACCGGAGCGCGGCGGCCGCGAGCAACCCGGCCCCACAGACCAACAGCCATGTCTGCGCCGGGAGATCGAAGCGAAAGGGCCTGCGGCCGGAGTATTCCTCATGCCAGGCGAACACGAAAGCCCACAGCACAAAGATGCACCAAATGAGCACCAGGAGACTGGAAAACACCCGCCCTTCAAGTTCAGGCCAGAGCGAAAGGCGGGGCTGACACGCGGCGCCCGTCAGGAGCGTCGCGATCCCCGCGTTCTTCAGGACATCTGTCCGGCCCAGGTTCCGCACGTGCGCAGACTAGGAGCCCGCGGGATCGATTTCGAGGCGAATTGAGGGTGGATCGAAGGCGCCATGAGAGGTTTGATCTCGGCGCTAAAATGGGGCTAGGGTTCCTCTCCGTTCATTTTCCGAATCCAGCCATGAAAAAAAGCTCCCTCCTCCTGGCCGTCGTCGCGGCGGCTTTCACCCTGACCTCCGCCACCGCCCTCCATGCCGCTGAAAGCGGAACCGGGAAGAAGAAATCCAAGAAGACGTCCGCAAGAAAAGCGGCGCCGAAGCCGGCGGATTTCTCGTTCGAGGGCGCGGAGAAGGTCCTGTTCAAGAAGACCCCGCAGGGCGACCTGCATCTGCATGTCTTCAAGCCCGAGGGCTGGCAGGCCTCCGACCAACGCCCCGCGATCGTCTTCTTCTTCGGCGGCGGCTGGAACGGGGGCACGCCCGCGCAGTTCGAGAAGCACAGTCGTTACCTCGCTTCGCGGGGAATGGTCGCGATCACGGCGGAGTATCGGGTGGCTTCCCGGCACAAGACGCCGCCCTTCGACTGCGTCAAAGACGGCAAGTCCGCCGTGCGCTGGATTCGGGCCAACGCCGCAAAGCTGGGCGTCGACCCGCAACGGCTGGCGGCCGGCGGAGGTTCGGCGGGCGGTCACGTGGCCGCCGCGACGGCAACCACCCGGAAGATTGAAGAGGAGGATGAGGACAAGTCCGTCAGCTCCGTGCCGGACGCGCTGGCGTTGTTCAACCCCGTCTACAACAACGGCCCGGGCGAATACGGCCACGACCGGGTGAAGGACCGCTGGGAGGAAATTTCCCCGGCGCACAACATCCGCAAGGGCATGCCCCCCGCAATCGTGTTCTTCGGCTCCAAGGACCCGCTCGTAACCGTCGCCACGGCGGAGGCGTTCCAGGCAACGATGCGCAAGGTCGGCAGCCGCAGCGACCTTCACATCACCGAAGGCGCCGCGCACGGATATTTCAATTTCGGTCGCGCCGGGAACAAGGCCTTCCTCGACACGGTCACGAAAATGGACCGCTTCTTTGCGGACCTGGGCTGGCTGAAAGGCGAACCGACCGTGAAGAAGTTTTTCGCCGGAAAGTGAGGGGCCGGTTCTCGGTTCTCGGTTTTCGGTTGGCGGTGTTTATCTGCAATTTGCGATTTGCAATTTGCGATCATCCCCACGTCACCTCGCCGCGCTGACGATGAACTGGTCCTGCGGCCAATCGAGGGCGGCGGCGACCGTCGCCGGATATTCCCACCCGATCATCTCATCCTGGTAGAGGCGAATCTTGGAATGCTCGGCCGCGAGGGCGACGGCTTGGGGGATATCGAGGATGCGCAGGACGTTCAGGTAGTCCGGCCCGTCCCGATGTGAGCGCGGCATCCGCCAGAGATCCACGCGGGCCACGTGCTTCTCGAAGACCGCGGCGTAGAGGGTGTTCACCGCCATGTCGCGCTTGCCCTGCACCCAAAGGGGCAGCGTCTGGAATCCCTCGAGCGCACGCGTCGCCTGAATGCCGCGGCGGATGTCCCAGACGCGCATGCCGTCGAGGGTCTGGCCGACCTGCATGTAGCGCCGCCGGATCTGGATCTCCTTTTTCGCAATCTTCTTTGAATCGTCAAAGCCGCGCCGCCAGTCCGTCAATCCGATGCCCCGCGGGGCGAGGAAGATCCACACGTTGTTCCGGGCCAGAAGCGATTTCTGCAGCTGGTTGAAAGCGGGGCCGGCCGGAGCGATCGGCGTCGTCAACTCCTCCTGCAACTCCTCCTTGAACGCGAAGGCCATGGCGCCCAGCCAACGCGCCCAGTCGTCCTCCCCCAGGGTGTTGAACAGGACCTGCTCCGGCGTGGCCAGGCCGCCGGGGCGGACAACGTAGAGCCGCAGCGTCACGTGCTCCTGGCTCTCGAAGTCGTAGGCCGAGAACTTGACCCCGTCCTTCACCGCGCTGAAGGCCTCGACGGGTTTCAGTTCCGCCGCCTTCTCCGGCCAACCGCCGAAGGACTTCTGCTCCAGGGCGACGATCGCCTTGCGGCTCATTTCCGCCCAGGAGTCGGCGGAGGAGGGCGCGCGCGGCGCGGGCGCCTTGGGTGCGAAGGTCTCGTGGACCTTCGAGGTGATCTCGTCCTCGGGCGGCGTGTCGAAGACTTTCAACTGTTCCGGTTCGAAGAGTTTCTCGGCGACCATGTCGATGGGCGGCTCCTCTCCCTTCAGCCAGCGGTTGAACCAGTGGAAGGCGGGCACGCGAAGCTGCTGGGTGTCCTTGTGCGGCCCCTCGGTGATCAGCAGGCCCAGCTTGTCGCCGGCTCCGTGGAGGTCGTAGATGCGGGCGACCTCCTGGTGAACGCGGACGACGCCGTCCAATGGGAAGATCCGGTCCTTGTCCGTGTTCGACAGCAGCAGCGGCCGGGGCGCGACGAGCGCGGCCACCTTGTCGTAGTTCCAGCGGAAGGTGTTGACCATGAACATGCAGTCGCAATGCCCCTCCACGCAGCCGTCGACGACATGGTTGCGCAGGTCGGCGATGCCGGCGACGGGCACCGCGGCCTTGATCCGCTCGTCGAGCGCGGCGATCCACCAGCTGTAGGCGCCGCCCCCGGACCGACCGGTGACGCCGAGACGCTCGCCATCGACCTCGGGGCGGGACTGGAGGTAATCGAGAGCCCGGATGCAGTTCCAGGCCTCGGCTCCGGCGGAGGTGTAGCCGCGCGAATTCCACCACCACATGCCCTCGCGGTAGGTGCCGTGGTGAATGCCTTCAATCTCGCCGAGCTGCACGGTGTCGATGGTGAGACAGACGTAGCCATTGCGGGCGAACCACGCGCCGTGATGCTGGTAGGTCGCCTTGTTGCCGTAGCTGACGCCGTCCTTCTTCACCCGGCCATGGCCGCAGACGTAGAGGATCGCCGGCGCCGGCTTGTCGAGGCCCGCCGGAACATAGAGGTTGCCGGTGACGTAGATCCCGGGCGAGGACTGGAAGTGGAGATTCTCGACCGTGAACAGCTTGGTTTCGGTCTTGCGCGTGATTGCGGCGTTGAGCGGCGTGCGCTCGCGGTCGGGCGCAATGCCGAGCATCTCGAAGAGCTCGGCGCGATAAAGGTCCTTGCGCTGGTTCCAGTCCTCCAGGGTCTTGATGCCGGCAAGGGAGCGCTCGGAGAGCTTTTCCACCTCGGCGGCGAAGTAGCGCTCGAGGGGATCGCTGCCGAGCGAACGCCATTCCGGAGCGGGGCCGGCGGTCAGGTTCGTGACAAGGAGGGCGGCGAAGACCGACGCAAACGCCAGGCGGACGGTTCGGGAGAGAGGGGCGGGATTCGTCATTCGAGCCGGATCATGCGAATGGGGATGGCGGCGTTCAAGCGTTTCCCGCCATTTCCCCTTTACCCGGCGTGGCGAGCCGCGTAATTCAGGCCGGTGGATTTTCTCGCATCCGATCCTGACACCGTCGTGCTGGGCAACGCGCGCGCGGAGTCGATGTATTGCCTGCTGACGATCGTGTTCTTCACGATCATCGCTGGCGTCGTGTTCCGCTTTCTGGCCTTTGACACGGGCTTCCGGAAGGAACTGCGGGGCGCGCTCGGGCGCGAGATGAAACCGCTGCCCAAGGGAAAGGCCCTCGTCTTCATCCTGCCGGTCTGGCTGCTGGCCAGCGGCTGGTTCTACAACGCCACTTTGGGCGCCAAGTTCTTCTCCCTCCGGAAAGAGGGGAAAGGGCCAAACCTGACCTGGGTCTTCGTCTATGAATATCCCCACCGGGAACGACGCGTCCCCGCCGACTCCATCGACAAGTGGGGCGGCTATGTCGTCTGGAAGCGCCGCTACGTGAAACACTCGCTCGTCGCGCGCTTCGACGAAGAAACCCGCATCATGAGCAGCGGCCTCGATCCCGACGCCTTCCGCAAACAGGCCGAGACCCTCCGCGCCTGGGGCATCGGCATCGTCACCGAGGAGGAGGACGCAAACGTGGCGACCGGCCGTTGACTCGAAAAGCGGCGCGAACCGTCCTCAGTAAGCCGCTCGGAGGCATGCTCACATCGGCTTACTGAGGACAGTTCACCCCACCAACTTGGCGACAAACGCCTTCCTCGGGACTATTGACGCGCGACGGCAAGCTCATCATCTTCGGATCATGAAGGCCTTCTCTGTTTCCCCTCCGTTCGGCCTCGTTCACCGATCCCGTCCCTGCTCAGTTTCAAGCCGCTTCCAACGCCTTCCGGGCGTTCTTTCGTTTCTCCTGATCGTCGGCTTGGCGTTGAACGCCGCGGCGGACTACGGCGTGGAATCGCTCCGTCCCCTGCCCGACCCCAACAAGCCTCGCCTTGACCATCGCGTCGTCGGCGCCTGGAACGCGAGGATGCAGGACAAGGACTATTACCTCCACGTGGGAACGGGCAACCTCGTCGAGAAATCCGACTGGATGGAGGTGGTCCTCGTCAACCCGGGCGAGAAGCCCCTGTTCTACCTGCACCACAAGATCGGCTTCACCAGCGCCATCGGCGGGCGCAACTACATGAACGTCGCCAACCTGTCCGTGCTCGTCTCCCAGCTGCGGGGCTCCTCGCCCAAGGACCTGATGGCCCAGGCCGAACGCTTCGACATCCTGAAATACGAGGTCGGCGACGGCTACATCGACGTCTGGCCCGCCGACCAGAAGTTCATCCGGGAGGCGATCAAGACCGGGAAGATCAAGGGCTCCAACGCGACGATCGATGACACGCCCACGAATCTGCTCCGCTTCCTCAACGAGTCGGACGCCAAGATCTTCGCCTTCAAGATCCGCTACTTCCGGGTGAAACCCTCGGCGGAACAACCGAAGAAGGCGCCGAAGCAGAAGTAAGTAGCCGCGCTTGCCAAAGCGTGGCAGACGGCCGCGTTCGATTGCGGAACAGACGAACGCCTGACTCGCTACCCGTCCAAAATTCCACCGTCGTGAGATCCGGGCTGAGGTTGTGTCCCGAACGCCCAAACCGCGTAAACGCGGAACTCCAAACGACAAGGCGCCATCCGTTCTGTCAATCGACCGCCGGAGGAAGGCTTCGCGCCGAGATGAGCGGAATGGCGAACGAACCCGCGGGCGTTGCCGCTCCGTTTGGAGTTCCGCCTTCAGGCGGCAGCGGTCCGGGAAACGCCCTCCGGCTGGCATTCCACCAAAGCTCTCCGCCATGCCTCACGACTCCCTCACACAGTCTCCACCTTCTCGCGAAGGCGGCTACAACGACAGCACGTAGGCGGCCAGATCCTTGATCTCTGAAGCGGTCATCTCCTTGAGATTGCCGTGCAGTTCCCTCGCTTCGGGCATGTTCAGCGCGTCCAGCATTGTCGCCGCCCGGCCATCGTGAAAATAGGGGGCGGTGCGCCAGGACTCGACCAACGACGGCGTGTTGTAAAGCGCCTCGGGCTCGTTTGCATTTCTCACGCCCACGTCGTGGGTCTTCCCGTCGGTGAACCAGGGAGGAATGTGGCAGGCAGCGCAGCCGCCGCGGCCTTCGAACAACCCCTGCCCCCGTGCGGCGGCGGCCGCAAGCCTGGATCTCATCGGATTCGGCTCTGGCCGCAATGACCCGAGGTAGGCGAGCAGATCTTCCACCTCCGAATCGTCGGCCTCCACCTTGTGGCTGCCTTGGACGCCGGTGGCGACGCATTCCCGCGCGCTGGAGCGCGTCGCCCGCCAGCTGTAGGGCGCCGTGTGCGGCAGGCCCACCAGGCTGATGACGTCCTTCCCGTTGTCGATCCCGTCGCGCAGAAAATCCCAGGGCAACCCGTCGATGCGGCCGCCATCGAGATGACACGAAGCGCAACTGTGCCAGCGCTGATAACAGCGGGTCGCGTCGTGGAACCAGATCTCGCCCCGGCGGACGGCGTCCGGTTCCGGCTGAGTTCCAATCGAAATCGTCCGCGCCAGCGCCCCCGTCCTCGCGTCCAACGCCCCCACGGTCCCCGAGAATCGGTTGGCGACGTAAAGCCTCGTTTCATCCGGGGATAGGGCGATTCCACAAGGACCCAGACCGCCGGAAGCAAAGCGCCTGATGGCGCCGGCAAGATGCAGCGCGGTCAGGTCCTCCTCCAGTTCGGCGACGCGGGAAGGATCGCGCTTGAGGCGCATCCAGATGTTCTCGCGCGCGCCCTCGCGGATCTCCGCGATCTCCGGCGGGATGTTCCCGGAGAGCAGATCGTGAATCCGACCGATATCCACCCGCGAAACCTCGTGCGCGCCGCGATGACTGATCCACAACACTCGTCCGTCGCGCGACCCCGTCACCGCCCAGGGATCGGCCGCGCCCTGCGTCAGGCTGTCCAGCAGGACTGTCGCCCGTCGCGTTCCAGCGGCCAGATCGATGATACTCAACGCGTGCGCGTGCACCCAACCGCGCTCCAGTTGCGTGACCGGAAAGAAGGGACGCCCGAGAATATGAACCACATAACCCCACCGGCCTTGCGGTCCGACCCAGGCCCCGCCCGCCATCGTGGAACCCGGCGGCAGGGCAACCCGGGTCACGCGCCGCAGCGCGACCGGATCGACGAGGTCGACTTCCGCGCCAAGGTTTCGATCCGTGCCCACGCCCTTCGGCAGGAAATTGCAGACCACGGCCCTGGTCCCATCCGGAGTGATCGCCACGGACGAAGGCTGGCGGGTCACCGGAATCCGACCGACCTCCCTGCCTTGCTTGAGATCCACCACGGAAACCGTGTGGTCGCCGCTGTTGCAGCACAGAAGCCGCTCCCCGTTGACCGCCAAAGCCACCGGCCACGCCCCCGCCGGAATGCGCGAGATCACCCTGCCGGCAGCCGCGTCGATCACCCCGACCGCGTCTTCCTTGCGCAGCGCGACGAAGAGCCGCTTTCCATCCGGGGAAAGCGCCACGCCGCGCGGTTCGCCGGAAAGATCGATCTCCGCCCTCACCTCGCCCTTCGTCGGATCCAGCAGGACAGCCTTGCCGGCCGTCGCATCGGACACATGGAGCGCCCCGCCATCCGGCGAAACCGCCACCGCCCAAGGCGAGCGATAGGTCGCGGCCTTCAGATCGACGACCAGCGCAAACACCAGAAAGGCAGCCGTCAGCATCGCCGACCACTGTTTCCGATCCGGGGTTTTCATGGCGTCGGGTTCGCCGCGCCCTTGGCGGGCGCTTCGTTCAGGCTCCCGCGCCGGTAACCGCGCGGATCAATCTCCACCCCGGCGTAGCCGATCTTCCGAAACTCCTCCCTCAAGCTGTCGCGCATCGCCTCCTCGCCGATCCGCGTCAAATCCTCCGGCGCAACCTCGACACGCGCCAGCGCGCCGTCCCCTTCCGCCTCGTGATGTCGCACCCGGACATCGCGAAATCCGCGATCGCGCAGCCAGTTCTCCCCCGCCTCGATCATGCGGAGTTTTTCGGGCGCGACGCGTTGACCGTAGGGGATGCGGGAACTGAGGCAGGCGAGCTGGGGCTTGTCCGCCGTGGGCAGGCCGAATTGAGCCGACAGCTCCCGGATCTCCGCCTTCGTCAGCCCGACCTCCTTGAGCGGCGCGCGCACGCGGAACTGCGCCGCCGCCTTCGCGCCCGGTCGGTGATCGCCGATGTCACTGGCATTCTCGCCGTAGAGGATCGTTTCGATTCCGCGTTCCTTCGCCAGGGGCTCCAGTTCCGTGAACAACTCCCGTTTGCAGTAGAAGCACCGGTCGACGGGATTTGAAAGGTAGTCCTCCTCCTCAAACTCGCGCGTCCGCACAACCTCCACGGGAATCCCGAATCTCTCCGCCACCTCCAGAGCCTCCGCCAGTTCGCGACGAGGCAGGCTGGGTGAATCCGCGATCACCGCCACCGCCGCGTCACCCAGGATATCATGCGCCAAATACGCCAGCAGAACCGAGTCCACTCCGCCAGAGTAGGCGACGACGCAGGAACCGCAGGACGCCAACAGTTCGCGAAGTTCGTTTAATTTGCCCGAAAGCACCTCCCACCAATGCCACCTCGGACCGATGCTGTCGAGAGAAGCGCGCGCCGCCGAAATTCGAGTCGGCCAAACCGGCGCCCTGAACACACCCCCACTGATGAACAAAAACTGTTGATTGATGAAGCGGGTCGAAACTGCCTCCGCCCAAGAATCAACCGTCCTGGTTCATCCATCGAAATTCGTTTCCTCCACAGCGCCGTCACGCCCCAAGCGAAACCGCAAAACGAAGCTCCCCAAATCCCACCTCCATCGCGTCGTAGCCCTCGCCCTCCATTTCCACGAAAATGCGCTGAAATCCTTTAAAACCCAGGTCATCTCCCAAGACGGCCCGGTTGAACTGCGGGATCGCGTGAAATCCGGCCACAGCCTGTGAGCCGCATGTGTCATAGCCGGCCTCCCCCAACACCTCACGAACCTCCTCCTCCACGAAGTAAGGCCAGAGCCCGGCCTTGGTCAGCTCCATGAATCGCGCGCTCTCCGGGGAATTGTCACGCAGACAGGGAAACACCCCGATCAGCCGTCCGCCCGGCCTCAGGCGGCCTGCAGCGAGGGAAAACAACTCCTTCGGCGGGACCAGTTCCGTGACGGGGCCCGCCAACACGATGGCATCGTGCCTGTCGCCATCTTCCAGCGGAGCCTTGAGCAGGCTCGCCTGGATGAGCTGCATCGCGGCCATCGGCGTGGACCAGTCCGTCCATTCCCGCCCCTCGACCTGACCGTTCACAAACGCCTGTTGGGCCGCAAAATCCGTGGCGGACCAGCGCCGGGGCGCATCGTTCTGCCAGTGGGTGAGGAAATCGCCGGCGACCGGAGAAATGATCGACATGGGCGTGAGGCTAGGGCGCCGTCGGAAGCCGGGCCAGCCTCCAATTCGGGCGTCAAATCGACTTCATTCTCGGTTGACCTTTCCTCCCCGCCGCCCTAACAAATCCTCCTTCTTTCGCTGAGATGAAGTCCTTTCTTTTCCTATGCACCGGCAACATCTGCCGCAGTCCGATGGCCGCCGCCATTTTTGAGCGCGCGATCGGGCCGGACCGGCGTTGTCAGGTGGCGTCGGCGGGTCTGGACACTGTTCCCGGGCAACCCGCCGACGAACTGACCGTCACCGCGATGCGGGAGATCGGCCTGGACCTTTCCGGCTCCCGCAGCGTCATGACCAAGGCGGCAATGATCGACGCCGCGGACTATGTCTTCTGCATGACCCAACGGCACGTGGCCAAGGCGATGCAGGAATACCCGGGCGCGGAGGACAAGATCTTCCTGCTGAGGGAGTTCGACAATTCGTTGGCGGAGCACGACAAGGAAGTTTCGGACCCGATGGGCGGCTCGCTGGAGGTTCATCGGCATTGCCGCGACCAGATCGAGCAGGCGGTGGATTTTCTGGTGAAATACCTGAACCGTTGGGACGTGCTGGACGACGACGAGGAGCCGTTGGTCGATTCCGTGGCCCTGGGGGCGGACCATGCGGGCCGGGAGCTGAAGGAGATTCTCAAAGAGCATTTGCAAAAGAGCCGGATTCGGATTAAGGACTTCGGCCCCGATTCGGACCTCTCGACCGATTATCCCGATTACGCGAAACCGGTCGCCAAGAGTGTGGCGGAGGGGGAATGCGAGCTGGGCATCCTGGTCTGCGGCAGCGGCATCGGAATGAGCATCGCGGCCAACAAGCAGCCGGGCGTCCGCGCCGGGTTGGTCCTCGATGAAGAGATGGCCCGGCTTGCGCGGCGACACAATAATGCGAACGTTCTCTGCTTGGGCGCGCGCAAGACGCCGGCGGATCTCGCGATCCGGATGATCGACGCCTTTCTGGAATCCCATTTTGAGGGCGGCCGCCACCAGCGCCGCCTCAGCAAGATCGAAAACGAGAATTGAAAGTCATGAGCGAGAGTCAGTTGGCCAGGTCAGTGAAGGAAATCGACCCCCAGGTCGCCGCGGCGATCGACGCGGAGCGCAACCGTCAGAACGAGAACATCGAGCTGATCGCTAGTGAGAACTTCGTCAGCCCCGCCGTGCTGGAGGCCGCCGGCTCCTGCCTGACCAACAAGTATGCCGAGGGCTATCCCGCCAAACGCTGGTACGGCGGCTGCGAGTTCGTCGACGACGTCGAGGATCTGGCGATCGAGCGCGCCAAGCAGCTCTTCGGAGCCGAGCACGCCAACGTGCAGCCCCACTCCGGCAGCGGGGCCAACATGGGCGTCTACTTCTCCGTCCTCAAGCCGGGCGACAAGATCCTCACCATGGACCTCAGCCACGGCGGGCACCTCACCCACGGCAACGCCGCCAACTTCTCCGGGAAGTTCTTCGAGGTCATCCACTACGGTGTGCGCAAGGAGGACGAGCGCATCGATTACGACCAGCTCGCCGAAATGGCCCGCGAACATCGTCCGGCCATGATCACCGTCGGCGCCAGCGCCTACCCCCGGATCATAGATTTCGAGCGCATGGGGCAGATCGCCCGCGAGGTGGAGGCCTACCTGCTGGCGGACATCGCGCACATTGCCGGCCTGGTCGCCACGGGCGTGCATCCGACGCCGGTCGGACATGCGGATTTTGTCACGACCACGACCCACAAGACGCTTCGCGGACCGCGCGGCGGCCTGATCCTGTGCGGCGAGAAGCACGCAAAGGCGATCAACTCGCAGGTGTTCCCCGGCATCCAGGGCGGTCCCTTGATGCACATCATCGCGGCCAAGGCGGTCTGCTTCCAGGAGGCCCTGCAGCCCGGATTTGCCGACTACCAACGCCAGATCGTCAAGAACGCGGCGGCTTTGGCGGAGGCGATTTCCAACAAGGGCTTTCGTCTGGTCAGCGGCGGCACGGACAACCACCTCATGCTGGTCGACACCGGCGAGCGCGACCTCACGGGCAAGGAATGCCAGATCGCGCTGGACGAGGCCGGCATCACCGTGAACAAGAACACGATCCCGTTCGAAACGCGCTCGCCCTTCCAGGCCAGCGGCATCCGCATCGGGACTCCGGCGGTCACGACACGGGGCATGAAGGAACCGGAAATGGTCCAGATCGCCGACATGATCGGCGAGGTCCTGAACGACGTCAAAAATCTTGACGTCGCCAAGGCCGTGCGGGAACGTGTGCGCGAACTGACGGCGAAACACCCCTTGCCGTATTAAGTCCGGCCTTGTCGCCGGCAGTCACCCCCAACCCGCAGCGACGAGCTGCCCGCGAATTCGAACTTTGTCGAATTCGCCGGCCCGGAAATTCGTTATTTCGGGCTGACTGACAATCCAGCATCCGACTTTCCAACCCGAAGATCCCATGCCCAGAGCCAGAAAACCCAGAACCACCAAAACCAAACGCACGAAGAGCCCCGCGGAGGCGCACGGTCTGACCCGCGGCCGCATCGGGCCCTCCGGAATCGATCCGGCGGACCTGCCGGTGGATGATCCCGATCTCGAGGCCGAGGAATTGGAGGCCGCCGCCGCCGAAACCGGCGAGGGCGAGAAGGTCAACATCGCCCGGCTGCAGGAGATGTCGATCAACGACCTCAACACCATGGCCAAGGAGATGGAGATCGAGAACTTCGGCACCATGCGGAAGCACGAGGTCATCTTCCACATCCTCCAGAAGAATGCCGAACAGAGCGGGCGCCTCTACGCCGAGGGCGTGCTGGAGGTCCTGCCCGAAGGCTTCGGCTTCCTGCGCTCCCAGAGTTTCAGCTACCTCCCATGCCCGGAGGATATCTACGTCTCGCCCTCGCAAATCCGCCGTTTCGACCTGCAGACCGGCGACACCATCACCGGCCAGATCCGCCCGCCCAAGGAAAAGGAGCGCTTCTTCGCGCTGCTCAAGGTGGAGGCCGTCGGCCACGAGAGTCCCGAGGTCGCCAAGGACAAGACGCACTTCGACAACCTGACTCCGCTGTTCCCGGACGACCGCTTCATTCTGGAGAACGACCCCGAGGAGCCCTGCACCCGCGTGCTCGATCTGGTCTGCCCGATCGGCAAGGGCACCCGCGGGCTGATCGTCGCCCCGCCCCGCACGGGCAAGACCGTCCTGATGCAGAAGCTGGCCAACGCCATCCTCAAGAACAACAAGGAAGCCTACCTTTTCATCCTGTTGATCGACGAACGCCCTGAGGAGGTCACGGACATGGTCCGCACCTGCCGCCCTGCCGAGGTGATCAGCTCAACCTTCGACGAACCCCCGGAGCGCCACGTGCAGGTCGCCGAGATGGTGATCGAGAAGGCCCGCCGCATGGTCGAGCACAAGAAGGACGTCGTCATTCTGCTCGACTCCATCACGCGACTCGCCCGCGCCTACAACACCATCCAGCCGCACTCGGGCAAGATCCTTTCCGGCGGCGTGGACGCCAACGCGCTGCACAAGCCGAAGCGTTTCTTCGGAGCCGCGCGCAACATCGAGGAGGGCGGCTCACTGACCATCATGGCCACCGCCCTGATCGACACCGGCTCCCGAATGGACGAGGTCATCTTCGAGGAGTTCAAGGGCACCGGCAACATGGAGGTCCATCTGGACCGCCACCTCGTTGAACGTCGCATCTTCCCCTCGATCAACGTCGGACTTTCCGGCACGCGGAAGGAGGAGCTGCTGTATCACCCACAGGAATACGACAAGGTGGTCCTGCTGCGCCGGGCGCTCACGGGCGTGCCGCCGGTCGAAGCCATGGAGCTGCTGCTCGAAAAGCTCCAGAAGACCAAGAGCAACATCGAGTTCCTGCTGTCGCTGGATCTGGGCTAGCAAAGAGGGGGCGGCGTTGGCAATCGAGGGCATTGTCGCGCCCGACGGAAAGCGAATTCCCGCCTTTTACCCCAAACCGGTTTTGAGTAAAGATCTCGCCAGCCTTGTCAAAAATGGTCCTCAGCCAATGCACAATTTGTCTAAAAGAACCCTACCCCCACCAGCAAACACGGCTCCCCGGCGGTTTTTGGCGGTTTTGACGGCCATGGCAGCGGCCCTGTTGGTCGGTTGCGAGAAGGAGAGCGTCCAGAGCTACAGCATTTCCAGCGAAAGCTACTCCCCGATCTCGCCGGGCGCGCCCATGGTTTCCTGGGTCATTCCCGATGGTTGGCGTGAGCGCCCCTCGGGCGGCTCCTCCATGCGCTACGCCACCTTTGAGATCGACGGACCGCACGGCCACAATGTGGATGTGTCGATCACCCCGCTCCCGGGCGCGAGCGGCGGCGAACTGGACAACGTCAACCGCTGGCGCGGGCAGGTCGGCCTGAAACCGACGACCGAGGAGGAACTCGACAAGCAGGCCGAGGAGATCTTGATCGGCGAAACCAAGGGCCGCCTGTTCGACATGACCAGCGAGGACGCGACGGTGCATGGCGAACATCATCAGCGCATCCTCGCCGCCACCCTGTCCAAACCGGGCAAAGTCTGGTTCTTCAAGATGATGGGCGTGGCGGAAACGGTCGGCGAACAGAAGGACGCCTTCGTCGGCTTCCTCAAATCCCTGTCCATCAAGGAACCCGAGATCCCGGCGTCCCATCCGTCGATGGCCTCGATGATGAATCCCCACAGCGGTTCAGGCATGCCCCCGGGCATGGGCTCCGGCATGAACGTGGGCGCGCCCCGATCGTCCGGCGCCGACAAGCCGGACTGGCAGGTCCCCGAAGGATGGAAAGAGGCGCAGGGAAGCCCCATGCGCATCGGGACCTTCAGCGTCGCCGGCGAAGGAACCCAGGCCGCCGAGGTCGCCATCACCAAGTTCCCCGGCATGGTCGGCACCATGCTCGACAACATCAACCGTTGGCGCGGCCAGGTCGGCCTCAGCCCCGTCGCGGCGGACGCCATCGACCGCTATTCACGCAAGCTGGACTGGGAGGGCCTGGAAGCCACCCTGGTGGACACCAGCGGCGTGAAAGAGGACGGACGCGACGCCGCCGACATGCGGCTGATCACCGTCATCGTGAACAAGGACGGCTTCAAGTGGTTCTACAAGCTGACCGGCGACAACGATCTCGTCGGAGCCCAGGAGGAGAACCTGATCAAATTCGCCCGGTCGGCCCACTGACGCGTCATGAACAAGTTTATCGATTTTCTGACCTCGTTGAAGCTGACCGTGCTGTGCCTTGTGTGCGGCTTCGTGCTGGTGTTCATTGGCACGCTTGCCCAGGTCCACGTGGGTCTTTACGACGTGCAGACCGAGTACTTCCGGAAGTTCTTCCTGATCCGGCCGTTAAGCGACCTGAACGGCTCATGGCCGGAAGTGAAATACATCTTCCCGGGCGGCTACCTGATCGGCTGGGTCCTGTTTGCCAACCTCGTCGCCGCGCACTTCAAACGCTTCAAGCTGAGCTGGCATAAGTCCGGCATCTTCCTCACGCACATCGGCATCATCATGCTCCTGCTCGGGCAGTTCGTGACCGAGATGTTCCAGGTCGAGGGCAGCATGCGCATCGAGGAGGGCGGCAACTCGAACTACAGCGAAAGTCACCTGGACAACGAACTGGTCCTGATCGAGAAGGGCGGCGACAACGATGTCGTCCACGCAATTCCGGAAGCCCTGATCGCCGGCGGCTCCGAGATCGCCGTGCCCGGCTCCCCCTTCACCGTCCGGGTGAAGAAGTATTTCCAGAACAGCCGGCCGGCCTTGATGAGCCAGGATGCGGACACCGCCGAACAGATCTCCTCCAAGCTCGGCGTGGGACGACGGCTCACGATGGTGAAGGAAGCCTCCACCCAGAAGATGGACGACCGCAATTTCCCCGCCGCCCTCGTCGAGGTCGTGGCGGACGGCCAGTCCAAGGGCGAGTGGCTGGTCACCAACTGGGCGGCCGACCTGCGCCTGGCCGGCTTCGCCAACGGACGGGTCGGGGCCCGCTACGCCAACCTCAACACACCGCAGACCTTCGAACATGGCGGGAAGACCTGGGAGATCGCGATGCGCTCCCAGCGGCAATACAAATCCTTCACCATCGAACTGGTGGACTTCGCCCACGACAAGTACCAGGGCACCGAGATCGCGAAGAACTTCTCCAGCACCGTCCACCTGACGAACCATGAGACCGGCGAGGAGCGGAAGAACATTCTCATCAAGATGAACGAGCCGCTGCGCTACGGCGGCGAGACCTACTACCAGAGCAGCTTCGAGCCCGGCGACCGCGTCACCATCCTCCAGGTGGTGCGCAATCCCGCCGACTGGGTCCCCTACGTCTCCTGCACGATCGTCGGCGTGGGATTGGGCGTGCAGTTCATTCTCAGCCTCGTCCGCTTCGGCGGACGGAGAAGGAAAACGGCGGATCGTGGAGATGCCGACGGAGCGAAAGGCGACCGGAAGCGCCGTCGCGCCGCAAAATCGATCGCCGACAAACAGGCATCCAAGGACCGGGAGGCGCCCGCCGTATCCCGGACCGCAACCGGAGAAAGCCCGTCATGAAAAAGAAATCCGACTCCGCGCCCAGCAAGCCCTTCCACAAGACGCCCGCCGTCATCGTCTTTGGCGTGTTCCTCCTCTGGCTGCTCGGCGGACTGTTCCGACCGGTCAAGCCGGTCGCCGGACTTGAGATCCAGGAGTTCGGGTCCCTGCCCGTCCTGCTCAACGGCCGCATCCAGCCGCTGCAATCCGTCGGGCGCAACAGCCTGTTGATGATCCGCGGCAAGTCCTCCGTGCGTTATGAGGAGAACGGGGAAAAGAAGAAGCTGGAGGCGGCGCCCTGGCTGCTGGAGGTCGTCTTCAAGCCCGAGGTCGCGAACACCCGCCCGTTGTTCCTGATCCATCATCCCGAAGTGAAGAGCGAGCTGGGACTGGACGGACTGAAGGACGCCAAGGGCAAGGAACGGAAGTACTTCTCCTACGACGAGATCACGAGCGAGACCATCGACCGGTTCGACCCCATGACCGGCCTGACGAACTCCCATCCGAAGAATTTCACCGTGCTGAGTGAACAGGCCCAGCGCATCGAGAACGTCGAGGACAAGCTGCGCACCCCCTTGGACAAGCAGTTCTGGAGCCTGCACAGCTCGATCGGACTCTACCTGTCCCTGAAAGCGAGTCTCCGCCCCCCGAACTCGGCCGACTTCCTGCGGGAACTGAACCGGTTCAGCGAGGCGATTCCGGTGGGGCTTGAGGTCGCCCGCTCGGGCAACTTCAACGACCTCACCCCCGAACAGCGTCAGACCGTCCAGTTCCTGGGGCGGGCCATGCGGGACTACGAACAACTCGACCGCATGGCTCACATTCTCGCCATGCCGCCGACCGGCGCGGAGGGAACCTCGGGCGAATGGACCAAGATCGGCAAGGCCCTGAAGGAGTCCATGCGCGCCGGCGAGGTGCATCCCGCGGCGATGGCCTACGCCAAGATGGGCCAGGCCTGCCGGGCCGGCGATTCCGCGACCTTCAACCAAGAGGTCCAGAACTACCGGAACTGGCTGACCGGCAAGGGCATGGTGGAGGAACAGGAGAAGGGCCGCACCGAGTTCGCCTTCAACACCTACGAACCCTTTTACAAGAGCATGGTGGTTTACGTGACAGCGCTGCTGCTCGGCGTTTTCTACTGGCTGAATTTCAAGCCCTGGGTCCGGCAGGCGGGCTTCTGGCTGCTCATGCTGGCGCTCGTCGTCCACAGCGCCGGATTGATCATCCGCATGGTCCTGGAGGACCGGCCGCCGGTGACCAATCTCTACTCCTCGGCGGTGTTCGTCGGTTGGGGCGCCGTGATCCTCTGCGCGATCCTGGAGCGCATCTTCAAGGACGGCATTGGCATCGTGGTGGCATCGGTCGTCGGCTTCTCCACGCTGATCATCGCCCACCACCTCTCCCTGAGCGGGGACACAATGCAGATGATGCAGGCCGTCCTCGACACCAACTTCTGGCTCGCGACGCACGTGGTTGTCATCACCATCGGCTACTCCTCCATGTTCGTGGCCGGGTTCCTGGCCATCGTCTACATCCTGCGAGGCTTCTTCACCACGGGGCTGGACAAGGACACCGCCATGGCCCTCAAGCGCATGGTTTACGGCATCCTTTGTTTTGCCACGCTGTTCAGCTTTGTCGGGACAATCCTCGGCGGCATCTGGGCCGACCAGTCCTGGGGCCGCTTCTGGGGCTGGGATCCGAAGGAGAACGGCGCGCTCCTGATCGTGCTCTGGTGCGCCATCGTCCTGCACGCGCGCTGGGGCGGCATGATCAAGGAACGCGGCCTCATGGGCATGGCCGTCTTCGGCAACATCGTCACCGCCTTCTCCTGGTTTGGCGTGAACATGCTCGGCGTCGGTCTGCATTCCTACGGCTTCATGGACAAGGCGATGTTCTGGCTCATGGCCTTCATTGCCAGCCAGGCGGTCCTCATCGGCATCTGCGCCCTGCCGCCGCGCATGTGGAAGAGCTTCGAAGGCGGCAAGGGCGGAAACGCTCCGCAGGCGCCCCTGCCCAAGTCCGGCGCGCCGGCCACGGCGTGACCGGGCGACATTCTCTTGGCCCGCAGTCGCGACTTCAGGTCGCGCCGCGCCCCCTGCAAGGGTGAGAGTGAATCGCGCCCGCGGGAGACTTCTCACGCGCGGAGCGCCCGCAGGGCCACCTGAAAATGGGGCCTACGAGGTTGCGACGCCCTCCTCCCCCAGCCACACCGCCCCCTCCTCCATGACAATCTTCAACGGATACAGACTCTCGCCGCCGCACGGTCCCTGGACGCATTTGCCATCCGCGGGGCGATACAACGCGCCATGGGTGCGGCAGACGATGAAGTCCCCCTCGCGGTTGAAGAACTGGCCGTCGTCATAATCGAGCGAAACGGGCAGATGACGGCAGACATTCTCGTAGGCGCACAGGGAGCCCTCGAACCGCACGAGAAAGGCGTCGACGCGCTTCCCGTCGCGTTCAAAGCTGAAGGCAAGCGACCCGCCGTCGGCGAGGTCGGATTCCTGGGCGATCTTGATGCGTGGCATGCCCGGGATGCTCCGACATGCCCCGGGAATGCGCAAGGACAGGCAGGCATCCAGTAGGACAGGCATCCCTGCCTGTCCATGGCATGGCAAACCCGCCGACGATTCGCCCGAAACGGTCGTGTACGCGCGAAGCCTCCATCGCGAGGATCGGCGTAGCCAGATCGATGGCACAGCGTCATGCTGATGACAGGCAGAGTGCGCTGTCCTACGATCCGCCGCGCTCCGCGGGGGGTCACTTCGCCCCGTTCCGGGCCGACGGCGACAGATTCGCCGCTCCTTGGGCGGGCCTGCGCGCCAGAGCGCGCTTGGTTGCGGCGGCCACCGCCGTCCGCGCGTCGTCGAAGAAGGTGTAGAACACGGGAATCACCAGCAACGTGAGGAGGGTGGCCGTGGTCATGCCGCCGATGAGCGTCAGGCCAAAGCTCTTGTAACTCATGCCGATGGCGCTGGGCTGACTCACGGTCAGGGGCAGCATGCCGATGATCGTCGTCAACGCGGTCATCAGGATCGGGCGGAAACGGCGGTCGGCGGCCTTCAGCAGCGCCTCGCCGCGTTCCATGCCCTCGCGGCGCAGGCGGGTCACGTAATCGATCAGGACGATGCCGTTGTTCACCACCACGCCGATCAGTAGGATGATTCCGACGATGCCCAGCATGTCCATGTCCTTCTCCGTGAAGTAGTGGATCCAGGCCACGCCGATGCCGGCGAGCGGGATGGTGAGGATGATGGACAGGGGCAGGATGAAACTCTCAAAGAGGAAGCCCATCAACAGGTAGATGAAGACCACGGACATCACTCCGGCAAACTGCATGTTCGCCAGTTCCTCGTTGTTGAAGCCCTGGTTGGTCTGACCGAAGCGCACGCCCTCGGGAAGGTCGATGGCCTGTTGCAGGAAGGCCAGTCGCGCCCGCGTGACCTCCATCTTCTCCTTGTCCTGTTTCTCCAGTTCAAAGGTCAGGTTGTGCGTCACCCGGCGGTTGCGTCGGTTAATGCCGCGCGGGGTCTGCAACATCTTGGCGTCGGTCAGGGCGGAAAGGGGCAGCGCGCCGCCGGCCTGGGTGGGGACCTTGAGATTCTCCAGGTCGTCCAGCGTCTCGCGGTCGGATTCCTGGTAACGCACACGAACCGGGATCAGCTTGCCGTTCTCGTTGTAGCGCGGCAGGGCGCTGCCGCGCAGGGCGTAGCCAACCACGCCGGCGATCACATTCGGGTTCACGCCGCTGGCCGTGGCGCGGTCACGGTCGATCACCAGCGCGAGCTCGCTGGGAGCCTCCTCCTCGCCGGCGCGCTGGCCGATGACGCCGGGAACCAGCTTGAAGATGGGCTCCAACTGATCGGCGACCTCCGCCAGCAGGACCGCGTCGTCGCCCTCCAACTGCACGCCGAAAACCTCGTTGCCCTTGACCTCGTTCACGCGGTCCTCCGCCGAATAGAAAAGCCGGACTCCCGCGCGTTTGGGCAGGGCCTTGTAGATCTTGGAGCCGATCTCCTTGGCGGTGTCCTCGCGCTCGACATCCTTGTCCAGCCAGGCCTCCAACTGGCCGCCGCGCGGCCCGTGTTGGATGAAGAAGCCCTTCAAGCCCAGTTCCTCCTTGCGCGCGTCCACGATGGCCTCGGCTTCCTGGAAGTAGGCGTCCACCTCCTCGAAGGTGAACTCCTTGGACATCTGGATGCCGATGCGGAAGTTCATCTGGTCCTCCTCCTGGGTGGGCTGCAGCTTCACCTCCTTCCACGCAACCATGATCGTCACGGCATAGACGGCGATCAGCAGCCCCACCATGTCGAGTCGACGCTTGAGGAAGAAGGCGAGCGCGTGGTTGTAGCACCATTTCAGGTTTCCGAAGATCAGTTCATAGAGAAAGGCCATGCCGCGAAGGAACCGGCGATAGAGGTTTGATGCGGCGGCCTCCTTCTTGCGCGACGGAAAGGTCAGGAAAACGCTCAAGGGGATGAAGACCAGGGCGACCAGCAGCGACGCGAGCAGCGAGACGCAGATCGGGATCGATAGCCGCAGCATGAAGAACTTGCCCTCGCCTTCGACCAGCGACATGGGCAGGAACACCGCCACGGTGGTCAGGGTCGCCAGAGTGATCGCCAGGGCGATCTCGGCCGCCCCGTTGACACAGGCCTCGCGGCGGGAAAGACCGGCGTCGCGCAGGCGCAGGATGTTCTCCGCCACGACCACCGAATTGTCCACCAGCAGTCCGACACAGATCACCAATCCGAGGATGCTCAGGATGTTCAGGGTCTCCCCGGCGAAGAACATCACCGCCAACGCGACCAGGAGACACAGGGGAATTGAGAGCGAGATGATGATCGTGAGGCGCGTCTGACGCAGGAACACGAACAGCGCCGCCGCCGCCAGCAAGCCGCCGAGCCGCCCGCTCTTGACCAGGTTGTTCAACGAATCCTCGATCACCATGCCCTGGTCGAAAAAGGGCTCCATCGCGACCGAAGCGAGCCTCGGATTCTCCTTCATTTCCTCCAGGACCGCGCGCACCTTGCGACAAAGCTCCACGGTGTTGGCGTCGCCCTCCTTCTTCACCATCACCGCGAAGGCGGGCTTGCGGTTGACGCGCACGGCGAACTTCTTCTCCGGTTCCGCGTAGCGGATGGTCGCCACGTCCTTCAAGCGCGCGGTCGGCGTCAACTGCCGGTTCTCCAGTTCGTCCACGGACTTGTAGGTCGCCACGGAGCGAAGCAGGAACTTCTTCCCCGAATCGCGCACCGTGCCCGACGCCATGGTGAAGTTGTCGCCGCCGAGGTCCTGCGCGAGTTGGTAGATGTTCAGCCGATGCGCCTCCGCCAGGCCCTTGTCGATCTCGATCAGGATCTCCTTCTCCAGCAGCCCCTGCGCCTGCACGGAAGCGACGCCGTCCAACCGCGACATCGGCAGCACCACCTCCTTCTGGATCAGGTTGTAGACGTCGCGCAGGCCCGGGTCCACCACGACGCCGATCATCATCAACGGAATCGCGGACAGGTCCTCCTTGTAGATGAAAGTCCGGTCGACGTCCTCGGGAAACAGCAACCGCGCGCGCTCCATCCGGTCGCGCACCTCCCGGTAAGCCACATCCATGTCCGTGCCCGGCTTGAAGCGGATGTAAGCGCCCGCGCCGCCGGTGTGGGTCCAGGAGTTCAGATTGTCGATGCCGGGCACAGTGCTCAACTCCTCCTCCAGCGGCAGCGTGATCTTCTCCATCACGGCCTGCGCCGGCGCTTCGCGCCAAGGGACGTTGACATGCAACGCCGGAGATTCGAAACCGCGCGGGAAGGTCTCCAGGGGGATGCCCAGCGACGCGATGATCCCCACCACCACGATCGTCATCAACAACACCAGCACCGTGACCCGACGGTCGAGGGAAAAGCGGGTGAGGGAACCGGTGAGGTTCTCGGGGGACCGGGAGTCTGGGGCGTTGTCGGTCACGTGGGGAGGCATCAAATTCGAAATCCCAAGCTCCAAGACCCAACTCGTCGCGTCGAAGCGGCGCGAAGGCGGAAACAGCTCCAAGCTCCAAATTTCAAAGGGCTTCGAGAGATTCGGGGAAGCGACGATTCAGTCGCGTGGTTCGGGCGGCTCACAAGGAGGGGCGACATTCGTGTCGCCTTGCCTGCGAAGCAGGCACATCGGCGCGCGCGAAAACGGCCTGACTTTGACGATGGGATGGCGTCTTCCTGCTCGGCTGCTTTTTCTGGCCCCTTCAGGGCCACGGCGACAGGAATGTCGCCGCTCCTTGTCCGGACACACTCGCACCTGCCTCCCGGGGCGTTTCCTCCATTTGAAGCTTGAGGTTTCATTCCCTTAAGCCTCCTCCTCCCCATCCGCGCCCCCATCCGTCCGCACCACCTTCATCCTTAGACTCCCAAGCAAATGGTAGATTGTCGGGATGATCAGCAGCGTGAGCAGGGTCGAGGTGACGAGTCCGCAAATGACGGCGACAGCCATGGGGGTGCGGATCTCCGCGCCATCGCCAAGACCCAGCGCCATGGGGAGCAGGCCGAGCACGGTGGTCGCCGTGGTGATCAGGATCGGCCGCAGACGGACGGAGCCGGCGGTGACAATGGCCTCGCGCAGTTCCATGCCGCGCCGTTGGAGGACGTTGACATAGTCGACCAGCACGATGGCGTTGTTCACCACGATGCCCGCCAGCATGATCATGCCGAGGAAGACCACGATCGACAGGCTGATGCCCAAAGCCTTCAGGCCGAGGACGGTGCCAAAAAACGCCAACGGGATTGTGAACATGATCACCAACGGCTGCAACAGCGACTCGAACTGCGCCGCCATGATCACGTAGACGAGGAACAGGCTCAGCCCCAACGCCAGGTAGAGACTGCCCTCGCTGCGTTCCCATTCCTCGTTCTGGCCGGTGATGAAGTAGGTCTGGTCACCCTGCCAGTCGATGCCCCTGTCCAGCGACCTTTGGATGGCTTTCACGGCGGACCCCAGCGAAGCGTCGCCCAGGTTCGCCTCCACCAGCGCGACACGTTTGCCGTCGATGCGCCGCACCTCGCTCGGCCCTTCGCCGACAGTCAGCGTCGCCACGGAACTGAGCGGGATGGCGCGCTCGGCCCCGGGATTGACGATCAACTCCCCGATGTCCTCGACACGGGATCGGTTCGATTCCTCCAGGCGCACGACGATCGGGATGCGACGGTCCTTGAGGTTGAAACGGGTGGCCTCGGCTCCCTTGACCATGTCGCGCACCTGCCGGGCCACGGCGTTGATGTTCAGGCCGAATCGAGCAATCTGGTCGCGCTTGTATTCGATCTGAACCTCGGGAGCGCCGCTCCTCAGGGACGGCTCCACGTCCGCCAGTTCGGGCAGGCCCGACATGATCGCCGTGGCGCGGTCGGCCGTCGCCTTCAACTGGTCCAGGTCGTCGCCGTGGATCTCGACGACGATCGGCCGGTGTGAACTGAACAACACGGGCCGCACAACGCGCACATCCAGGTCCGGCACCGGCTCGAAGTATTTCCTCAAGCGGGCCAGCACGCGGTTCTCCACGGCGACCGGGTCCTTGCCACTCTCGAGCAGGATCTTGAAGCGCGCGGAATGCTCGCCCTCGTCGGAACGCTGCATGTTGGTGACGTCGTAGCCAAAGGTCGCCAACACGGCCTTGATGTCGTTCTTTTCCGCCAGGATCGCCTTCTCCACCTCGCCGAGCACGGCCTCGGTCTCCTCCAGCGGCGTTCCGACCGGCAAGGCCGCCTCAAACGTGAATTCCCCCTGATGCACTTCGGGAAGGAGTTCGGAGTCGAGCTGTTTGGCGACGTTCCTGGTCGCGACAAAGCAGGCCCCGGCGATCACGAGGACAGGCAGCGGATGTCGCAGCGCCCAGCGGATGGTGAGCGGATAGGCCCAGCGCAGCGCCCCCAGAATGCCGTCCATCAGCTTCACCGGAAGCCAGACGAGCGCCCGCCCGACAATCGCAATCACAGGAACGAGAACGCGCGCGATCAGCATGACCAGGGCGCTGAACAGCAGCAGCCAGATCTTCCCGGCCGTCTCCAAAGCGAAGCCGATCAGAAACCGCGCCAGGGCGTAGACCGCCAGGCCCCAGCGACGCCACTGAGGGCCGGTCGTGAAGTGTTCCTTGATCTCCCGCCAGGAACGGAACTGGAAGAAGCCTGCCCAGGTTTCCTCCGGCCCGCGCAGCTCCACCTTCTTCCGGCTCGCCAGCATCGGGATGAAATAGACGGCAGCGATCAGCGACGCCAGCAGCGAGATGACCACGGCGAGTCCCAGGTCGCCGAAGGCCTGGCCCGCAATGCCCTCGACAAACACCATCGGGAAAAACACCGCGATGGAGGTCAGCGTCGAGGCAAACACCGCGCCGCGCACCTCCGAGGTTCCCCGGATCGCGGCGGCGGTCACGTCGTCGCCCTCCTCGCGGCAACGGAAGATGGACTCCAGCACGACGATTGAGGAGTCGACCAGCATGCCGATGCCCAAGGCGAGGCCGCCGAGCGACATGATGTTCAGGGACACGTCGAACATGTTCAGCGGGGCGAAAGTCATCAGCAACGACATCGGGATGCTCACCCCGACGATGACCGTCGGCTTCACGCTGCGGAGGAACAGGAAGAGGACGACGATCGCGAGGCAACCGCCGATCACCGCGGTGTTGCGGACCTCGTCGATGCTGTTCTCAATGAAGATCGACCGATCGGCCACGACCCGCAGGTCCGCGCCCTCCTCGCGCTTGATCTGCGCAATGATGCCCTCGCCCTTGCGCTGACGCTGCTGCTTCTCCACGACTTCCTTGGGGGGCCCGCCCCAGAGTTGTTGCCGCTTCTTCTCGGGAATCCCTTCGAGCTTGCGGATGACCGTCTTGGCGACGGTGACCATGTTGGCGTCGGCTTCCTTGTAGATGTCGATCTGCACGCTCTCGGAGCCGTCGGTGCGGGTGACGATCTCGCGTTCGCGATGCGCGCGCTCGACGCGGGCGACATCCTTCAGCCGGATCTCCCGACCTTCGACGCGGCGGATGACCGTCTCGGCGATCTGCTCCAGGTCCTGGTATTCGTTCAGGGTCCGCACCATGTATTCCGCGCGACCTTCGAGGATCTGACCGCCGGCGACATTGATGTTCTCCTGGTTGAGGCGGTTCCCGATCTCCTGCGCGGAGATCCCAGTGCGCAACAGGTCCGCCTCATCGATCAGGACATGAATCTCCTCCTCCAGGCCGCCGCGGATGCGCACGGCTGCCACGCCTTCGACCGGCTCCAGGATGCGCTTGATCTGCAGGTCGGCGATGCGACGCAGGCGACGCAACCCCTGCTCGCCCTGGAAGCGGTCGCCCGTGCCGGAAAAGCTCAGCTCCATGATCGGATCGAGCGAGGGGTCGAAGCGCAGGATCATGGGCCGCTCCGCCTCGCGCGGCAGGAACACGAGGTCCATCTTCTCCAGCGTGTTCTGTGTCGCCTCGGACATATCGGTGCCCCAGTTGAACTCCAGGACGACGTCGCTGACGCCCGCGCGGCTGATGCTACTGATGCGGTTCAGGCCGCTGACCACGCCCAGGGCCTCCTCGACGCGGCGGCTGATGTCGTTCTCCACCTCCTCGGGGGCTGCTCCGGGATACTCCGTGCGGACGGTCAAGGTGGGGTAGTTGAGCTCCGGCATCAGGGTGACCGGCAACCGCTTGAAGGAGAACCAGCCAAAGACCACCGCCGCCGTGAAGATCATGAGGACCGCCACCGGGCGGTCCGTCACGAAACTGGAGGTGGGAGGTTTGGGCTGCATCAGCGGCACAGCGGAGCCGAACTCCGATTGATGATTGCTGATTGCTGAATTCCGTAGGGAAGCCCCGGGCCCCGCGCGCGCCCCTCCAAGTTCAACCATTGGGATTCCTTGTTCAGCAATCGAAATTCTCCGTCCGCGCGGCGGCTCCCGCACAATCGGTAGGGTCGCGTTGCACCGCGACCCACTTCAAAGCCCTGAAGGGGCGAATGAAGCGTGGGAAATGCTCCTGCCCGGCAGTCTGTCATCCCGCCTGGATGTTGCCATGGGCGGCGGCGCAGCGCCTCCCTGCCGGATGGAGGGAATGCGTCTCGATGACCGAGGTGGGGTTGCGCGTCGGGCATGGCCAAGATCCTGTGAATCGTCTCCGGCCGTTCCTACTTCGATTCCGCGGTGTCCGACGCCTTCTCCCCGTCGCCTTTGACTTCCTCCATGTCGTCCTTTTTCTCCTCCTCGCTTTCCTCTTCCCCGGGAAGCGTGACCAAGGCGTCGTCCTTCAAACCGGTCTGGCCGGCGATCACGATCTTGTCGCCCGCCTCAAACCCGTCCACGGGTTCGATGTTGTCCTTGTCCGCCAGCCGGGGCACAACCAGCGCCCGCTTGACGCGGTTGCTCTCGCCGAGGCGGAAGACGAACATCTGGTCGTTGTCGTAGACGATCGCGCGCTTGGTGATCAGCAGGGCCTCCGGACGGCGGTCCGCGATGATCTCGGCGTCCACGAACATGCCGGGCAGCAGGACGCCCTCGGTCTTCACGGCCAACGTCACCTTGATCGTGCCCGACTTGGAATCCACCACCGGCGAAACGCGCTTGATCGAGCCTTCAAAGACGCGTTCGCCAATCGATTGCGCGGTGATCCGCGCCGGCTTGTCAACCTCAAGATCAGGCAAGTGCTTCTCCGGCACGTAGACCCGGGCCACGATGGAATCGAAGTCAATGATGTCGAACAGATGCTGCCCTGGGGAAACCTGGTCGCCGAGTTTCACCAGGCGGTTGACGATCGTGCCGGCGATGGGCGCCTTGATCTCGGTGAAGTCGAGCTGCCGCTGCGCCTCATCGAGCGCGAGTTGGAGCTGCTCGACGCGGTACTTCGCGTCGTCGAATTCGCGCTGGCTGACCAGGTCGTCCTTGAACAGCCCTTCTGTCCGGGCGAAGTCGGCTTTGCCCTGGTTCAACTGGCTGAGAGCCTTATTGTAGGTCGTCTTCTGGTCGTCGTCCTGCAACCGCAGCAACAGCTGGTCTTTTTTCACGACATCCCCCTCCTCGACCAGCAACTCCACAGCGCGGTTCGAGGCCCGCGACACCACCCTCACTTCCTGCTCGGCCTCAAGATGATTGGAGGCGCGGATGACGTCTTCGATCGGCCCGCGCGCGACCTCGGCCAGATCCACAGGCACGCCCTTCTCCTTCTGGTCGTCCTTCTTCTTGGCCTCTTCCTCCTTTTTCTTCTTCTCGGCGGCGCGTTTGGCCATGAAGCCGCAACCGGTGGAAAGCGGCAGGGCGGCCAACAACGCCGCGCACAGACCGGCCAGGGTGAGGGAACGGAGGATGGCCGGAATCGATCGTCGTTTCATGAGTGGAGCGGGCGCGACGAGGCGAATTCAGGCGGACCGACGAGCGGATGCCGCGTGAATGAGGCAGGCGGTTTGGCGGGCGGAGATTCTCATTTCGTCTCGAATTGAGACGATTCATACGAAAGTTCGTTACGTTGACGATGATAAAAACCCCGGCGGATTGGCGCCGGGTGGAATTGCGGGCTTCGAGGGATGGATGAGCAAAGAAGTTGCAGGAATGGTGCGCGAGAAAGGACTTGAACCTTCACTCCCGAGGGAACCAGAACCTAAAT